>NZ_NSGL01000001.1:1391193-1525590 GCF_002285155.1 Corynebacterium sp. NML 120412
CTGGGCCTGGCAACCAGGAATCTGCCGGTGCCGGACGGGTGGCGGCGTTGTGCTTATCAGCGATGCGCTGTTGCTGTTTGGTGCGTTTGTTTCTGCGATCTTTGCTCACACGTTCCATTGTGATCGCGTAGACTTCGTCGAGGCCGACGCGGCAGCGGCAACCTCTTGCGCGTCGGGCCAGTACCGCGAAGTCCATTTCCGCACTGACCCACTGGCGACGCCAACTTGGTCGCCGATAATTGCAAACGACTGTGTTGAGGTCACACGACGTGCAACCGCATCAGCGACTGTTTCCGGGGCATGCATACCCGGCTGCGGGCTAAGAGGGCGACCGTGACGTCTTTGCCTGACCCATAACCCGACCGTTGACCGAGAAGGGCGTTGGCCATAGCTTTCTTCCAGCCAATCGCCGATGCGCTTGTACGGCATGCCTTCAAGAAACTTATCAACTGCTTGCTCCCGGATCTCACGGGGAAAATGCGCGGACATCAGAAACCCTCTCCGCCCCCGGGGACACTCCAACTATTTGTCCGCGGTCCCCTCCGTCTCGCATCTTCGCCAAGGAGATCTCGTCAACAAGCACCCCGCCGGCTACACACGCAGGCGTTGGGGGTGCGCCAGCATGTGTGGGATCCGGGTGACAGCAACAGCGCCCGGTGATCGCGCGACGAGGGTAACAGCAAAACCTTTGCCCGGGTGTTTAGCCGGGTTGCGCTCTGCGTTGGCAGAGTAAAACGGCCCCCTGGATCCACGACTCGTTAAAGGACGCGCCTCGGCCTTCCCGGCCGCTCCAACTCTGCGGTGGCAGAGTAGGCGTCTCGGTGTGCCACTCTTCCAAGTCACTCTGCGGCCACAGAGTAGAACACGGGACGCCCCGTCCTAAGACGGCACGGTACGCGCCACGGATTTCCCAACCCCCTGTCCACTCTGCGGTGGCAGAGTGATCCACGGCAACCCCAGACACCCAGCGAAGATCCCAGGCCCCGCACACGCACAAGCACCACCGGCCCCCGCACTGCACCCCACCCCGCGCGGGAATAGAAAAAACGCCCCGCCGGGTAGGGACCAACAACAGGTCCCACCACCCCCGGGGCCGGGGCGCACAAACAGTATTCAATTATCTCTCATGTTCAGGGTCGGCGGTAACCTACTCTCCCACACCCTCCCGAGTGCAGTACCATCAGCGCGGGCGGGCTTAGCTTCCGGGTTCGGAATGGGACCGGGCGTTTCCCCGCCGCCATCAACCACCGACACACCCAAGGGGGCATGCCAGCCACCAACCACCAACGGTTGGTGATGCGACAGTCAAAATATTCAACAATATGAACAGTTAGCCAACAGTGTGCTGTGCCAGCACTGCATAGTGGACGCAAACAAATCGTTTCGCAAACCTACAACACCACAAGTGTATCCACGTGTGTGCAAAAGTGTTTGATCAACGGCGGATTAGTACCAGTCACCTCCACACCTTACGATGCTTCCAGATCTGGCCTATCAACCCAGTCATCTCCTGGGCGCCTAAGAAACCTCATCTCAAAACAGGCTTCCCGCTTAGATGCTTTCAGCGGTTATCCCTCCCGTACGTAGCCAACCAGCAATGCTCCTGGCGGAACAACTGGCACACCAGAGGTACGTCCGTCCCGGTCCTCTCGTACTAGGGACAGCCTTCTTCAAGTTTCAACGCGCGCGGCGGATAGAGACCGAACTGTCTCACGACGTTCTGAACCCAGCTCGCGTGCCGCTTTAATGGGCGAACAGCCCAACCCTTGGGACCTACTCCAGCCCCAGGATGCGACGAGCCGACATCGAGGTGCCAAACCATCCCGTCGATATGGACTCTTGGGGAAGATCAGCCTGTTATCCCCGGGGTACCTTTTATCCGTTGAGCGACACCACATCCACAAGTAGGTGCCGGATCACTAGTCCCGACTTTCGTCCCTGCTCGACTTGTAAGTCTCACAGTCAAGCTCCCTTGTGCACTTACACTCTAAACACCTGATTGCCAACCAGGCTGAGGGAACCTTTGGGCGCCTCCGTTACATTTTGGGAGGCAACCGCCCCAGTTAAACTACCCACCAGGCACTGTCCCCAACCCAGATCATGGGCCAAGGTTAGATATCCACTACGGTCAGAGTGGTATTTCAACAACGACTCCACACCAACTAGCGTCAATGCTTCACAGTCTCCCACCTATCCTACACAAACCGCACCGAATGCCAATACCAAGCTATAGTGAAGGTCCCGGGGTCTTTTCGTCCTGCCGCGCGAAACGAGCATCTTTACTCGTACTGCAATTTCACCGGGCCTGTGGTTGAGACAGCAGGGGAGTCGTTACGCCATTCGTGCAGGTCGGAACTTACCCGACAAGGAATTTCGCTACCTTAGGATGGTTATAGTTACCACCGCCGTTTACTGGGGCTTAAATTCTCCGCTTCGACCCAAAAAAGATCTAACAGGTCCTCGTAACCTTCCAGCACCGGGCAGGCGTCAGTCCGTATACATCAACTTAACCGTCTTCGCACGGACCTGTGTTTTTGATAAACAGTCGCTCCCCTCTCTTCTCTGCGACCCACACCAGCACACCACACGACAATGCAGCTACCAGCACAGGTCCCCCTTCTCCCGAAGTTACGGGGGAATTTTGCCGAATTCCTTAACCACAGTTCACCCGACCGCTTTAGTATTCTCTACCTGACCACCTGTGTCGGTTTCGGGTACGGGCCGTATGCACACTCGCTAGAGGCTTTTCTCGACAGCACAGGATCACCAACATCACCCAAAAAAGGGCTACGCATCACGCCTCACACACAAAAACGATGGCATTTCACACACCGTCGTGCCACACGCTTACACCACAATCCAATAAGTGGCTTGGCTACCACACTGCGTCACCCCATCACTTGACTACAACGACTCAGGCCCCACGCATCACACCAACCCAGGGCAACAAAGTTACCCCATGGCCAGCGATCAGGGTGGTTAGTATCACCGCTTCATCACTTGACGCACACACACGGGTACGGGAATATCAACCCGTTGACCATCGACTACGCCTGTCGGCCTCGCCTTAGGACCCGACTCACCCTGGGAAGACGAACTTGACCCAGGAACCCTTAGTCATCCAGCGGTAAGGATTCTCACCTTACACTCGTTACTCATGCCTGCATTCTCACTCGCACACAGTCCACAACCCCTCACGGTACTGCTTCACACCATGCACGACGCTCCCCTACCCAACAAAACATTGTTGCCGCGGCTTCGGCGGTGTACTTGAGCCCCACTACATTGTCGGCGCGGAACCACTCGACCAGTGAGCTATTACGCACTCTTTCAAGGATGGCTGCTTCTAAGCCAACCTCCTGGCTGTCTTCGCGATCCCACATCCTTTTCCACTTAGTACACCCTTAGGGGCCTTAACCGGCGATCTGGGCTGTTTCCCTCTCGACTATGAAGCTTATCCCCCACAGTCTCACTGCTGTACAACACTTACACCGGCATTCGGAGTTTGGCTGATGTTGCTAAGATGATAGTCCCGCTCAACCAACCAGTAGCTCTACCTCCGGCAAGCTCATACAACGCTGCACCTAAATGCATTTCGGGGAGAACCAGCTATCACGGAGTTTGATTGGCCTTTCACCCCTACCCACAACTCATCCCCGCAGTTTTCAACCTACGTGGGTTCGCGCCTCCACAACCTCTTACAGCTGCTTCACACTGGCCATGGGTAGATCACCCCGCTTCGGGTCCAGGACATGCCACTAACAACACCCAATGAGGATTCGCTTTCGCTACGACTACCCCTAACGGGTTAACCTCGCGACATGCCGCTGACTCGCAGGCTCATTCTTCAAAAGGCACGCCATCACACACAAGAAGTGCTCTGACGGATTGTAAGCGCACGGTTTCAGGAACTCTTTCACTCCCCTCCCGGGGTACTTTTCACCATTCCCTCACGGTACTATCCACTATCGGTCACACTGAGTATTTAGGCTTACCGGGTGGTCCCGGCAGATTCACAGCAGATTCCACGAGCCCGCTGCTACTCGGGGCAACAACAACACACACGCACACGCCTTCACGTACAGGACTCTCACCCACTCCGGCGCACCATCCCAGATGCTTCCGCTAACACGCACGCGCACGCTCCTGGTCAGCAGCCCAGAAACACTGCACCCCACAACACCACACACGCAACCCCTGCCAGGTATCACACGCACATGGTTTAGCCTCATCCACGTTCGCTCGCCGCTACTAGCAGAATCACAATTGTTTTCTTCTCCTACGGGTACTGAGATGTTTCACTTCCCCGCGTCAACCTCCACACAGACTATGCATTCATCTGCAGGTAACACCACACAACCGGTGCTGGGTTCCCCCATTCGGACATCCTCGGATCAACGCTTTGTTGACAACTCCCCGAGGCATAACGCAGCCTCACACGTCCTTCATCGGCTCAGCATGCCAAGGCATCCACCGTACGCCCTGAATAACCAAACAATTATCCAACACACACAAACACACACCACCACACAACGGGCGGCGCATGCTCAGATACACAAAACACAAAAACAGTCTTGCAAACTTACAAAACAAAAAATCCTTCACAACACCACACCCCAAGCACACACAAACATGCGCACAAGGATGCGGCAAAGAAGAAAGATGCTCGCGTCCACTATACAGTTCTCACACAACACACCCACACCACAACAACCACACACCACAAACAGCGCAGTGATCATTCACGTGCAGGCCAACAAGACAACCACAACCACACACAACATAAACGTCGTGCGCAGGCCATGTGCTGCCCCAGACACCCAACAGCATGCCAACATACCCAAAACCATGTTTGCGGAACACTTGGTCACACACCCGCGCCACACAAAGCAGAAGCATCCAACCCTGCCGGTGCGCATCCACCCGGAATTTATACAAAACAAATACGTGGCAGTCACACCTTAGGCGACATCAACCACCAACCCACAACCGTGGGCACAACAATAAAAAGCTCCTTAGAAAGGAGGTGATCCAGCCGCACCTTCCGGTACGGCTACCTTGTTACGACTTCGTCCCAATCGCCGATCCCACCTTCGACCACTCCCTAACAAGTTTGGGCCATGGGCTTCGGGTGTTACCAACTTTCATGACGTGACGGGCGGTGTGTACAAGGCCCGGGAACGTATTCACCGCAGCGTTGCTGATCTGCGATTACTAGCGACTCCGACTTCATGGGGTCGAGTTGCAGACCCCAATCCGAACTACGACCGGCTTTCAGCGATTAGCACACCCTCACAGGATCGCACACGCGTTGTACCGACCATTGTAGCATGTGTGAAGCCCTGGACATAAGGGGCATGATGATTTGACGTCATCCCCACCTTCCTCCGAGTTCACCCCGGCAGTCTCTCATGAGTCCCCAACCAAATGCTGGCAACATAAGACAAGGGTTGCGCTCGTTGCGGGACTTAACCCAACATCTCACGACACGAGCTGACGACAACCATGCACCACCTGTACACCAGCCACAAAGGGAAAGACTATCTCTAGCCCGATCCAGTGTATGTCAAGCCCAGGTAAGGTTCTTCGCGTTGCATCGAATTAATCCACATGCTCCGCCGCTTGTGCGGGCCCCCGTCAATTCCTTTGAGTTTTAGCCTTGCGGCCGTACTCCCCAGGCGGGGCGCTTAATGCGTTAGCTACGGCACGAACCCCGTGGAAGGGACTCACACCTAGCGCCCACCGTTTACGGCATGGACTACCAGGGTATCTAATCCTGTTCGCTCCCCATGCTTTCGCTCCTCAGCGTCAGTTACTGCCCAGAGACCTGCCTTCGCCATCGGTGTTCCTCCTGATATCTGCGCATTCCACCGCTACACCAGGAATTCCAGTCTCCCCTACAGCACTCAAGTTATGCCCGTATCGCCTGCAACCCCGCAGTTAAGCTGCGGTATTCCACAAACGACGCGACAAACCACCTACGAGCTCTTTACGCCCAGTAATTCCGGACAACGCTCGCACCCTACGTATTACCGCGGCTGCTGGCACGTAGTTAGCCGGTGCTTCTTCTCAACCTACCGTCACAAAAGCTTCGTCGGTTGCGAAAGGAGTTTACAACCCGAAGGCCGTCATCCCCCACGCGGCGTCGCTGCATCAGGCTTGCGCCCATTGTGCAATATTCCCCACTGCTGCCTCCCGTAGGAGTCTGGGCCGTATCTCAGTCCCAATGTGGCCGTACACCCTCTCAGGCCGGCTACCCGTCGACGCCTTGGTAGGCCATTACCCCACCAACAAGCTGATAGGCCGCGAGCTCATCCCATACCGCAAAAGCTTTCCACCACCCCATCCAAGAAGTGGTCATATTCGGTATTAGACCCAGTTTCCCAGGCTTATCCCAAAGTACAGGGCAGATCACCCACGTGTTACTCACCCGTTCGCCACTCGAGTACCCTGCAAGCAGGGCCTTTCCGTTCGACTTGCATGTGTTAAGCACGCCGCCAGCGTTCATCCTGAGCCAGGATCAAACTCTCCACAAAAAGTTTCAGCAAGAAACAAAGGCCGTGAAAAGCCCAAACCTAACCAAAAACAAACCAACCCACACCACAACCAAATGCAGTGCAGGACTGGCAAATCCTCAAATTACCTTCTCATGCCGACCCAACCCGACGGGGCAAAAACAGGCCGACACAACAAAAAAAATAGTTACAAAACGCGAATCAAATCACGCACCATAACCAGCAAACACCACCTGCAACTAGAGGTTCACAAGCAGCGCCACCGGCACACACCAACCACACAAAACGTGCAGCCAGCACAACACAGGCACGCAACCAATCCACAAACAAAAGTACATTGGCACACTATCGAGTTCTCAAACAACACACGCACACCAGACCAACCAGTCAAACACAACCAATCAGTGCTCGGCAGCGGAAAACAACGTTACACACAAGGTAAACAAAAGTCAAAATCGAGGAAAACCTCAACCAAACTCAAGCAACCAAGCCCGCAACACTGTGAAATTATCTCGTTCCCTCCGAGCGACTCACTCGCTCTCGGCAACGAGGAAATACTTAACCACGAACAACACAAACACGCAAACCCCCAGCACACAACAGGTTTTTGGGCAAACGAAAACCGCCAACAGCTCGCTTACACGAAAACTGTTGGCGGTTAGTAGCGGTGAGGAGCTATCCCACCTTCTTGGCACCGGCGAAGTTCTTCTTCCCGCGGCGGAGGACCAGCCACGCGCCGTGCAACAAGTCGTCACTTCCGGGCTTCCATTCCTCGGATGCCACCCGCTCGTTGTTCACGTAGATGCCACCCTCCTTGATCGAGCGACGGGCAGCGCCCTTCGAATCGGCAAGGCCTGCGCCAATGAGCAGGTCAACAATGGTGGTCTCCGCATCGCGGAACTCGAACACCTGGGTCTCCGAAACCGCGGAAGCGAGCGTCTTCTCGTCCAGGTCGGTCAGTTCCGCCCGCCCGAACAGCGCCTGCGAAGCCAGCTCAACAGCTTCGCGGGCTTCGCGGCCGTGAATGAGGTCCGTCATCTCCTGTGCAAGACGCTTTTGAGCCTCACGCTTGAACGGTCGCTCCTCCACCTCAACCGCAAGGCGATCGAGTTCTTCCTGGTCCAGGAACGTAAACCAGCGCAGGTAGCGGATCACGTCGGCATCAGCGGTGTTCACAAAGTATTGGTACCACTTGTACGGGCTGGTCATCTCGGGATCGAGCCACAGCGAGCCGCCACCAGTGGACTTGCCAAACTTCTTGCCCTCGGAGTCGGTGACCAGCGGCACCGTCAGCGCGTGCACCTGCTCGCCGTCCATGCGACGGTTCAAGTCCACACCAGCGACAAGGTTGCCCCACTGGTCACCTCCACCAACCTGCAACACGCAGTCGTGGTTGCGGCGAAGCTGCACGTAGTCATTCGCCTGCAGCAGCATGTAGGAAAACTCGGTGTACGAGATGCCGTCGTTTTCCAGGCGGCGCTTCACCGTGTCGCGGCCAAGCATCGTGGACAGGGAGAAATGCTTGCCCACGTCGCGGAGGAAGTCGATGACCGACATGTCCTTCGTCCAGTCGTTGTTGTTCACCAACAACGCGCCGTTCTCGCCCTCAAAGGAGACGAACCGCTTGAGCTGACCGCTGATACGTCCAGCCCAATCCGCAACTGTGTCGGAGGAGTTCATGGTCCGCTCCCCTACGTCGCGGGGATCACCAATCATGCCGGTGGCGCCGCCCGCCAGCACGATCGGTCGGTGCCCAGCCTCCTGGAAGCGCCGCAGCATGAGCAACGGCACCAGGTGGCCGGCATGCAGCGACGGGCCAGTCGGGTCGAAGCCGCAGTACAGGCTGATCGGAGATTCCGTCGCGGCGCGCAGTGCGTCCAGGTCGGTGGACTGGTTGATCAGTCCGCGCCATTCGAGTTCTTCAACAATGTTTGTGCTCATCGGTGTCCTTCGCGCGTGGAAAAGCGCAGTTGTCTCGGGTAGTTGAATTCAGCTGATGGGGTGAGGTCTTAGGCTGCGGGATAGGGCTCGGCTTCGTCGATAAGCAGCACCGGGATCCCGTCGTCGATGCGATACGCGATGTTGAGGCGCTCGTTGACCAGCAGCTGTTCGTCTTCCTTGTATGTCAGTGGGCCCTTGTCCTTCGGGCAGGCCAGGACGTCAAGGAGTTTCGGATCGAGACTCATGGGGTTCATCCTACTTGTACGGGCTCGTCCCCGACGTGTCGGGATCGGAGGGAGGGTCAACGGCGGCGTCGTCAAGCGAAACGGGCCCCTGCAGCGCCTCCTTGAGGTACGAAGCCTGCGAATCCAGGGCGCGGAGGTTGTTGTCCAGGATGCCGTGCTTGACGCGGTCGACCGCGTCGTACATCGTACGCAGCGAATCGATGCAGCGCATCGACGCCTCACGCCCGCGATACTGAGGCGCCTTGAGGTAGGTGTCGACAACCTCGGGGAGGTAGACCTTTGACACGTTGTACACGGTCTGCTGGTGCTCAGGAGTCGGCGTCAGGCTCTCCCACTGCGAGAGCACGAAGCGGGTGACCGACTGCAGCTTCATCGCCTCGTTGTACACCGGCGCTGGCACGTTCGCGCGGTGCAGTTTGGCCAGGTTTTCCTTGATTGACTCATCAATCATCGACTCGGTCGAAGTCGTCTCAGCCGCCGGGAGCGCCTTCTGGCTTTTCGACGGCGTGAGCAACGCGCCCGCCCCGTACGCGACTCCGGCGGCGACCGCCCAGGGAATCACTCCGAGCGCCCCCACCAGGCCGAAGACGGCGAACGCCCCGGTGGTGACCGCGGCCGCGATCATGCCGACCTGGTTTTTCGGCGAGGCGAAATAGTCCCATTTACTGGTAGCCACGGATCTCCTTAAACGTCTCGGCCAAGTCGCCGTTCTGGGCGTCGAATACCTTACCGCCGGTGAGCTGAGCCAACTGCTCCATCTCGCCCCGGTTCGCTTCACCGTACAGGATCACAAAGACCGGGATACCAGACCATTCGGGGTGCTGCCCGTAGTCCGTAACGAACTGGTCGTAGAACGGTTCGGCGGTCGCCTGCCCGTCGGACAGGAGCACGACCGTGGGCGTCCGGGTCTTCTCGTTCTGGTTTTGCGTCGACTCGCTCTTCGCCTTCGCCGCAGCTTGCTGGGTAAGCACCTGCTCAAGCGCGGCGTAGGTCGCGGTGTACCCGCCCGGCTCGAGGTTGTTCACAAAGGCGTCAAGGTTTTCGCGGGACGCGGGGTCCGCATCAGCAATGACGCTCGAGGTGCCTTCCTCCAGTGCATCATTGAACGGCAGGAGCTCGACGCTTTCCCTGTCGCGGAAGGAGACATCACCGGTCGACGTGGCAGCAGTGCCGCCGATGAGCTCGTGCATGATCCGCTTCAGCGACGCAAGGCGCTCGCCCTCCATCGAGCCGGAGGTGTCCAGCAGGAATGTCGATTGGCCGGGCATGCGGAACTCGCCGTTGTACTTGTCCAGCAGCTGCGTCGTGACGTTCTCCGTGGCCGGGAACGGCAGCTCGATCGGCGTGTGCCGCGCGAGCTCAGCGGGCAGAGTATCGACGCCCTGCACCGGGCGCCGGTACGTATCCGCCACCTCTTGCTGGTGTTCCTGGAACCAATCCGCAAGCTCACGGACCGCCTCGCCCGAGCCCGTATTCTGCGGGTGCTTGAGCGCACTGAGCGGGTAGTCCGCGGTGATGGTTCCGTCGGCGGGGACCACCACCTCGATGTCCTGCCCTGCCTTCTTCAACTGGAAGAGCGTCGACTCGTAGTTGAAGATCGCGTCCGCCTTCGTCGGATCCTGCGCGAACGTGTCCGCGAGCCAGCCGGAGGACCCAGACGAAACCGTCTGGGAGGAGAAGAACGTTTGCAGCTGCGGGGCGACCCGGTTGATGTCCTCCTCCGTCAGCGCGAGCCCGGTATCGGCCAGCGCCGTCGCGGCAGAGACCACCGTGGAAAAGCCGGAGTTCGACGCCGTGGGGTCGGTCATTCCGAAGGACAGCTCGCCGGCATCCGCGGCGGCAACGAGGTCGTCCCAGGTCGGCGGGTTGTCAACCCAGCCCTTCTGTTGCGCCAGATCGCTGCGAACTCCTAGCGCGATCGGGGAATTGGCCAACGGGTACTGGTCCGCCAGCGCGTCAGAGGCGCCGATCAGGTCCGCGTAGCGGTTGGTGGCAAACCAGGTGGCGTCGTACGTGCCGTCGTACCCACCGTCCTTCAGGCCCTGTGAGTTCTCCAGGGTACCGCCGTCGTAGCTCACGCTGATGTCCTTACCTAGGTCATCAGCCGCCTGCTGGATCAGCGGTTCAAGATCCTTCAGCTCAGTCGCGGCGAGAATGCGCAGCGATGCATCACCACTCCCACCGGACCCACCCGATCCTCCCAGGCCGCCTGATTCACCGCCGAGGTTCATGCAGCCGGCGGTCGCAGTCACCATGAACAGCGCGGAAAGAACGGCAAGTAACTTCTTCATAGGGTGGCCTCCTCATTGGCTGGTGGTTGTCCGCTGTAGCGTTGCCCGACGGCGTCGAGAAGCTGCTCGAGGCGATCGAAGGTCGGTGGGTCGACGCTGTTGACGTAGTCGGACGGCGCGGGCAGTCCGTGCGCTTGGAGCTCGTCCGCGAGCGAGCCGCTCTCAGCCGGGCGGAAGCCGTGCTTCGCAGCGAGCCGCTGCAGTTCCGGATCAGTACTCAGCAGGTGGCCGAACTCCTTGCCCTTGTCCGAGATGCCGACGATGCCGTGGTTTGCCACCACGGTCGGCTCGAGGCGCAGGAGGACCATGTCGTCGCGAACGCGCGAGTTGTCCTTCATCTGCTCGCCAAGGAACTGGGCCTCGTAGACCAGGACCAGCGGCGTCGAGCCCATGCCCTGGCTCAGGTAGTCGCGGAAGGGCGCGGAAGAAGACGATTCCGAGTACCCCTGCCCCACGAAGAACGGCGAAATCTTGTCCACCAGTTCCTCGGTGCTCATCCCCGGTTTTTCCTGCTCAAACTGCCAGGTCAGCAGCGAGAGGTACATGGCAGCGGAGTTTGAGGTGCGAATGTCCGTCGTGCTCACCTGCACCTGGCGCGGGGACGGGAAAGTGTCGCCGAGGTCGCGCCACCGCTTCCCGCTTTCCGCGAGCTTGACGTACGCACCCATGTCAAAGGCGTAGCCGTCGCCCGTGTTGCGCACCACGCCCTCCTGCTCGAGCAGGTCCACGATCGGCTGCCAGGAGGCGATGGCCATCGGGGTAAAAAATGGGTAGTCCACCGAGTAGCTGCCGCCCTGGCTCTTCACCTTTTGGGCTGCCGGTCCGGACGACGGGAAGACAAAGTCCTGCTTGTCCAGGTCAGTGTTCGTCGCGATTTGGCGCGAGCCCGCGGTGGAAAACTTCACGGTGTAGCCGAGCTCCGCGAGCCGGCTTTTCACTTCCGGGTCCTCGAAGTAGTCGCGCTTCTCCGAGCCGATGATGCCCTCTACGGTGGTGGTTCCGGCGCCACCACCTTCGCCGCCTCCGAAGTTCAGCCAGCGTATCGCGTTGTTCTCGCCGCGGGCGTCGCTCAGCGCAAGCCCGATCATCACAATGAGCACAACCGCGATGATGATCGAGACTATTGCAGAGAAAGACCGCTTCCCTCCGTTGGTGTCGCTCATGCACTCAGCATAAGGGCTGGGCGGTTGTGGCGCAGGTCATTGCGCCAATGCCGAGGTTACGCGCCCCGCACCGGCGCCTCCGCCCACGCACGGAATGCCGCGTTCGCCTCGGAAACGCGCTGCCGCTGCTCGTCCACGCGCACCTTGGCGGTACCGCCGCGGGTATCGCGGGATGCCACGGCCCCGTCGATCGTGAGGACTTCACGGACCTCGGGGGTCAGTCGCTTATCGACGCCCACCAGCTCCTCATCCGGCAAATCGATGAGGTCCACACCACGCTCCTCGGCGATGCGCACACACGCGCCCGACGCCTCGTGCGCTTCGCGGAACGGCACGCCCTGGCGCACCATCCACTCCGCGAGGTCCGTCGCCAGCGTGAAGCCGGCGGGCGCGAGCTCGCGCATGCGGTCCTCGTGGAATACGAGCGTGGAGACGAGCCCGGTCATCGCGGGCAGCAACACCCGCAGCTGGTTGACCGAATCGATCACCGGCTCCTTGTCCTCCTGCAGGTCGCGGTTGTACGCCAACGGCATCGCTTTCAGCGTGGCGAGCAGGCCGGTCAGGTTGCCCAGAAGACGGCCCGTCTTGCCGCGAGCCAGCTCCGGCACGTCCGGGTTCTTCTTCTGCGGCATGATCGAGGACCCGGTGGACCAGGCGTCGTCAAGCGTGATGTAGCCGAACTCAGGGGTCGACCACGCGATGAGCTCCTCGGACAGCCGCGAAATGTCCACGGCAATCTGGGTGAGCACGTAGGCGGTCTCCGCCGCGAAGTCGCGCGACGCGGTGCCGTCCAGCGAGTTGTCGCATGCGGAGTCGAAACCGAGCTCGGCCGCGATCGCTTCAGGGTCCAGGTGCAGCGACGAACCCGCCAGCGCGCCCGAGCCGTAGGGCGAGACAGCGAGGCGCTTGTCCGCGTCCTGGATACGCTCGAGATCGCGCAGCAGTGGCTGCGCGTGCGCCAGCAGCGAGTGCGCAAGCAGGATCGGCTGCGCCGCCTGGAAGTGGGTCTTGCCCGGCATGATCGCGTCCGGGTGCGCGGCGGCCTGGTCGACGAGCGCATCGATGAGCACGCTGACCTCGACGGCCACGCCGCGCAGCGCGTCACGGCACCACATGCGGAACATCGCGGCGACCTGGTCGTTGCGGGACCGGCCAGCGCGCAGCCGTCCGCCCACCTCGGGGCCGACCCGCTCGATCAGTCCGCGCTCCATGGCGCCGTGGACGTCCTCGTCCGTCGGGGCCGGGACGAAGGAGCCGTCCGCCACGTCGCGTCCGAGCTGGTCGAGACCGTCGAGCATGGTGTGCAGGTCAGCGTCGGAAAGCAGCCCTGCCTTGTTGAGCACCTTCGCGTGCGCCTTGGACGCGAGCACGTCGTAGGGCGCGAGGACCCAGTCAAAGTGGGTGGACACGGAGAGCGCGAACATCGCTTCCGAGGGGCCGCCGGAGAAGCGGCCGCCCCACAGCGCGCCTTCGTTGGTCTTGTGCTGTTCCATGCCTACTTTTCCTGCTTCTCCTGGGCGCCGGCCTCGCGGTCGCGCTTATTGGCAATCTGGGAGGACAGTCCGTGCAGGCGCACGAAGCCCTTGGCCAGGGTCTGGTCGAAGGTATCGCCGGTGTCGTAGGTGGCGAGGTTGAAGTCGTAGAGGGAGTGGTTGGAGCGGCGGCCGTTGACGGTCGCCTTGCCCGCGTGCAGCTCCATGCGAATGTCGCCGGTGACGTGCTCCTGGGTGGAGTCGATGAAGGCGTCGAGCGAGCGCTTCAGCGGGCCGAACCAAAGGCCGTCGTAGACCTCCTCGGACCAGCGGGCGTCGATAAGGCGCTTGTAGCGCGCAAGCTCACGCTCAACGGTGACGTCTTCAAGCGCCTTGTGCGCGGTGATCAGCGCAACCGCGCCCGGTGCCTCGTAGACCTCGCGGGACTTGATGCCCACCAGGCGGTCCTCGACCATGTCCAGGCGGCCGATGCCCTGCGCGCCGGCGCGCCGGTTGAGCTCCTCGATGGCCTCGAGCACGGTGACCTTACGGCCGTCGATAGCCACGGGCTTGCCGCCCTCGAAGGAGATGATGACCTCGTCCGGCGCGTTGCCCATCGCCGGATCCTCGGTGTATGCGTAGAGATCCTTTGTCGGCGGGTTCCACAGGTCCTCGAGGAAGCCGGTCTCGACGGCGCGGCCCCACACGTTCTGGTCGATGGAGAACGGGGACGCGGCGGACTGCTCGATCGGCAGGTCCTTGCCCTCGGCGTACTCGATTGCCTTATCGCGCGTCCAGGCGAAGTCCCGAGCCGGGGCCACGATCTCCAGGTCGGGGTCCTGGTTGAGGAAACCGACCTCGAAGCGGACCTGGTCGTTGCCCTTGCCGGTGCAGCCGTGGGCGACGTGGGTGCCGCCGTGCTCCTGGGCGGCCTTGACCAGGTGCTTGACAATCAGCGGGCGCGAAATCGCGGAGACCAGCGGGTACTCGCCCTGGTACATGCCGTTCGCCTTGATGGTGGGCAGGCAGTAGTCCTCAGCGAACTCGTCCTTCGCGTCAACGACGATGGACTCGACGGCGCCGCAATCCAGCGCGCGCTGGCGGACGGACTCCATGTCCTCGCCGCCCTGGCCCAGGTCGAGGGCGACTGCGACGACGTCGGCATCAAGCATTTCGCCCAGGTAGGAAATGGCGACGGAGGTGTCCAGACCGCCGGAGTATGCGAGTACGACGCGATTGCTCATGAGAAGTAGCTCCTTCAATAATGTTCGAGGTTGTTCAAGTTGTGACACACCCGGTTACTGAGGTTACCCGGGGATGTGCGTTTCCTGTGACCCGCTGCTGCGGAACACGCTATTCGTTGGCGGGGTGCGCGTGGCCGAAGATCTTTTCGCCCAGTTCCTTGCCGCTGAGCGGCTCCCGAGCCAGGACAAAGATCGTGTCGTCGCCCGCGATGCAACCCACGACTTCGTCGAGGCCGACGCGGTCGATGTAGCTGGCCAGGTACTGCGCGGCGCCGGGAGGCGTGCGCAAGACCGTGGTGTTGCCGGTGTAGTCCACCGAGACGACGAGCTCCTCGATCATGCGGCGCAGCTTGTCCCGCGGCCCGGTCTGCACGACGGAGAGCGACCCCGTGTCAGAGGTCACCGTGTAATACGCACGGCCGCCCCCAAGGGGACGGATCTTTTTCGCCCCAAGCTCGTCCAGGTCGCGCGACAGCGTCGCCTGGGTGATGTCGATGCCGTCGGCCTGCAAGAATTCGGAGAGTTGCGCCTGCGAAGACACCCGTGTGCTCCCGATGATCTCAAGGATGCGGGCCTGTCGCGCCGTGCGCGATACGGGTTGGGTCATACCTGGTGTTCCTCCTCGTCTTGGTGTTCCATAAGCCACGCCAGCAATGCCTTCTGGGCGTGCAGCCGGTTTTCCGCCTCGTCGAACACGCGCGATTGCGCGCCGTCGATCACCTCCGCCGTGACCTCGTTGCCGCGGTACGCAGGTAAGCAGTGCAAGAATACGGCATCCTCCGACGCGCGTGCCATGACCTCCGCGTTGACCTGGTAGGGCAAAAACGGGGTCCGACGATCCAACCCGTCGTCCTCCATGCCCATGGACACCCACGTGTCGGTGATGACCACGTCCACGCCGTCCACCGCGGCCAGGTCGGCGCTCACCGTGACCGTCGCGCCGGTCTGTTCGGCGCGCTCGCGCGCCCGCTGCACAAACTGCTCCTTAGGCTGGAACCCCTCGGGCGCGACGATGGCAATGTCCACACCCGCGGTGGCAAACCCGAGCATGTAGGAATTCGCCATATTGTTGTCGCCGTCGCCCAGGTACGCGGCGCGCAGCCCCTTGAGGCGGCCGAAGTTTTCCTGAATAGTCTGCAGGTCCGCGAGGATCTGGCAGGGGTGGAGGTCATCCGACAGCGCGTTGACCAGCGGGACCGTCGCGGTCTCGGCCATCGCGTGGAAGTTGTCATGCGCGTAGGTGCGCCACACGATCGCGTCAACAAACCGGGACAGCACCGCCGCCGTGTCCTGCAGCGTCTCCCCCTTCCCCATCTGGGAGTTGGACGTGTCCGTGATGATCGCGTTCCCGCCCATCTGGTGGATGCCCACGTCGAAGGAGAAGCGGGTCCGTGTGGACGTCTTGTCAAAGAGCACGGCCACAGACTTCGGCCCCTCGAGCGGGCGCTTCGCATACGGGTCGCGCTTCATCTCGGCGGCGAGCGCAAGCACCTCGGCCTGCTCGTCCGGCGTCAGATCGTCATCAGCCAAAAAGTGCCTGGTCATGAGTCGTTCCTTTCGTTCTCGGTGGCGTCGGCAAGCGCGAGCGCGATGCGCTCAACGGCCGCATCAATGTCATTGTCCGTGATGATGAGGGGCGGCGTAAGTCGCACCACGCTTGTCGACGGAGCGTTCACAATCACTCCCCGCTCCAGCCCCTTCGCCACCACGTCCTTGGCCACGGGCCGGTCGAGCACCACCCCGAGCATAAGGCCGCGGCCGCGCACCTCCTGCACGCCGTCCAACGCCGCGACCGACGCAGCGAGCTTCTCCCCCTTGCGGCGCACCTCCGCGAGGAAGGCGTCATCAACAGTGTCCAGCACCGCGTTCGCCGCAGCGCACGCGACGGGGTTGCCGCCAAAGGTCGTGCCGTGCGAGCCCGGGGTGAACAGCTCCGCGGCCTTCCCGCGCGCCAGGACCGCGCCGATGGGCAGGCCGGCGCCGAGCCCCTTAGCCATGGTCACCACGTCCGGGACGATGCCTTCGTGCTGGAACGCAAAGAAGTCTCCGGTGCGTCCGACGCCGGTCTGGACTTCGTCGATAAGCATGAGCGCCCCGGACTCGTCGCACAGCTGGCGGACCTGGGTGAGGAAATGCTCGGGCGCGGGGATGACGCCGGTTTCGCCCTGGACCGGCTCGAGGATGATCGCCGCGGTGTCACCCGGGTTTACGGCCACGAGTTTGCGCAGGTAGTCGATGTCGCCGTAGGGGTAGAACTCCACGCCGGAGGGCAGGGGCTCGAACGGCGCGCGCTTCTCGGGCTGGCCGGTAAGCGCGAGCGAACCCATCGTGCGGCCGTGGAAACCGTTCACCGCGGCGAGGACGCGCGAGCGCCCAGTCAAGCGAGCAAGCTTGAACGCAGCCTCGTTCGCCTCGCCGCCCGAGTTGCAGAAGAACAGTCGCGCAGCATCGTCGCCACACCGCGCCTTGAGCTTCTGTGCGGCCTGCACCACCGGCTCGGAGGCGAAGAGGTTGGAGACGTGGCCCAGCTTGCCAATCTGTTCGGTGACGGCGTCGATCACCGCCGGGTGGGCGTGGCCCAAGGAGTTGACCGCGATGCCGGCCAACATGTCGATGAACTCGGCGCCCTGCGAGCTAAAGACCCGCGCGCCCTCGCCGTGGGCGAGCTCCACGGGCGGCGTGCCGTAGGTGTTCATGAGCGTGTCGCCCCAGGCCGCGAGCGCTGGTTGCGTGGAGTGCGTCTGCTCGGTCATGCGTTTTCATCCTTCCTGAACACAGTGGTGGCCGTGCCCTCTGGGTAGTTGTTCACGTCAAAAGCATCCGGGAACACCATGGTGCCGATACCGCCCTCGGTGAGCAGCTCCAGCAGCACGGAGTGGGCAATACGGCCGTCAATCACGTGGGCAGCGCGCACTCCCCCTTTCACCGCCGTCAGGCAGGCCCCCATCTTGGGGATCATGCCGGAATCCAGGTCTGGCATCATGCGCTCGAGCTCGCGCACCTGGATCTTGGACAGGAGCGAGTCTTTGTCCGGCCAGTCGGTGTAGAGGCCCTCCACGTTGGTGAGCACAACCAGGCGCTCCGCGCCGATCGCCTTGGCCAGCGCGCCGGCTGCCTCGTCGGCGTTGATGTTGTACACGTCGCCGCCCTCACCTGGCGCGATGCCGGAGACGACGGGGATCCGGCCGGCCTCAATGATGTCCATCACTGCCGAGGGGTTCACGTCCGTGATCGTGCCGACCAGACCGATGTCGGTGGGGTGCCCGTCGACGTCGACAAGCCTGCGCTCCGCGGTAAACAGCCCGGCATCCTCGCCGGAGGTCCCCACCGCGTAAGGGCCGTGCGAGTTGATCTTGCCCAGCAGGTCGCGGCCGACTTGGCCGAACAGGACCATGCGAACCACGTCGAGGATCTCCGGCGTGGTGACGCGAAAGCCACCAACAAACTCCCCCCCATCGAGGCCCAGCCGCTTGAGCATCGCCGAAATCTGCGGCCCGCCGCCGTGCACGACGACGGGTTTTGCGCCAACCGTGCGCAGAAACACCATGTCCGCGGCGAACGCGGCCTTCAGCTGCTCATCAATCATGGCGTTGCCGCCGTACTTGACCACGACGATCTTGTCGCGGTAGTGCTGCAGCCACGGGAGGGCCTCCGCGAGGACGTGTGCGCGGTCCTCGCTGCTGAGATGCTTCAGGGGTTTCAGCGGCTGCGCCGGAGTTGGTTCGCTCATTGCTTCGTTGCCCTTCCAACTAGGAGCTGTACGCGGAGTTGATCTCCACGTAGTCATGGGACAGGTCGGTGGTGTGGACCGTCGCGGTGCCCGGGCCCCCGGTCCCCAGGTCCACGCGGACGTCGATGTCCACGCCGGAGAGGTCGACATCGCGCGCGCCGGGCGTTCCGGTAGAGCGCTCGCACACCGGCTGCCCGTTGAAGTACACGGCGATGTTCTCGGGGTCCATCGCTGCGTCCGCCATGCCGACCGCCGCGAGTGTGCGGCCCCAGTTCGGGTCGGAGCCGAACATGGCGCACTTGAACAGGCTGTCGCGGCCCAGCGTGCGGGCGGCGTTGAGTGCGTCGTCATCGCTCGCGGTGCCGGTCACCGTGATGTTGACGCGCTTGGTTACGCCTTCGGCGTCGGCCTGCATCTGGCGCGCCAGCGAATCGCACACCGCGTGGATCGCGCGATCTAGCTCGTCCTGGCTCGGTGTGACCCCGCTCGCGCCGTTGGCCATCACGATGACCGTGTCGTTGGTGGAGGTCGAGCCGTCAATATCGACGGTGTCAAACGTCACCTTCGTCGCCTTGCGCAGCGCGGCGTCCAGCGCCTGGGGTGTCGCGGCAGCGTCGGTAGTAATGCACACCAGCATCGTGGCGAGCGAGGGCGCCATCATGCCCACGCCCTTGCCCATCGCCCCGACCGTCCAGCCTTCGCCGTGGTAGCCAGCCTCTTTCCGCACAAGGTCCGTCGTCAAAATCGCGTCAGCCGCCGCCTCGCCCAGCGCCTCGTCGTCGCCGAGCAGGGGCAGCAGCTTTTCGACGCCACCACGCACCTTCCCCATGTCCAGCAACTCCCCAATCAGCCCGGTCGAGCACACGGCCACCTCCGAGGGCTCGACGCCGAGCGCCGCTGCGGCGAGCGCCTGGGACTCGCGAGCGTCCGCGTCGCCCTGCGCGCCGTTGCATGCGTTCGCGTTCCCGGAGTTGTACAGCACCACGCGCAGCGCACCGTCTGCCAGCGCCGCCTGCGACAGCTTGACCGGCGACGCCTTCACGCGATTGCGCGTAAATACCGCGGCCGCGGCGTCATTCGGGCCGTCGTTGACCACGAGTGCCATGTCCGACTTCCCCGACGGCTTGATGCCCGCCGCAGTCGCCGCGGCGCGGAACCCCTGCGGGGCGGTCACACTCAGTCGGGGCGCTTCGGCGGCATTGTGGGTACTCGGTGATGGGTGTGGGGTTTCCATGGTGTCTCGCTTTCTGTGTAGAGGTCGCCGCGCGGGTGGCGTTGTAGGGATGATCTTCCAGGTGTGCCTGGGCTAGGGGGCGACGCCCTGTCGTGGCAGGCCGGCCGTCTCGTCCAGTCCGAGGGCGAGGTTCATGCACTGCACTGCCGCGCCGCCGGTGCCCTTAGTCAGGTTGTCAATGGCGGACGTGGCGAGCAGTACTCCGGCGCCCTCGTCGACCTCAACCTGAACGTGGCACGTATTTGCACCCACGACGTGCTGCGTCTGCGGGTGCGCGCCTTCCGGGAGGACGTGCACGAACGGTTCGTCGCCGTACGCTGACTCGTACGCCGCACGAGCGGTGGCGGCGTCGACCCCGCTTCGCAGCGGCATGGTCACGGTGGTGAGAATGCCGCGCGGGAGCGGTGCGAGGACCGGGGTGAAGCTCACGGTGACGTCCTCATCCGTGGCCTCGGCGATGTTCTGCGCGATCTCCGGGGTGTGCCGGTGCGCGCCTGCGGTCTTGTACGTCTTAAGCGAGCCCATCGTCTCTGCGCCAAGCATGGCGACGGACGCTTTCTTGCCGCCGCCCGAGACCCCGGTGATAGCCACAACGCGGAGGTCGGGCGCCGCCAACCCCGCTGCAACGGCCGGGTAGGCGGCGAGGGTCGCACCCGTTGGGAAGCAGCCGGGTACAGCGACGCGGGTCGCGCCGCGCAGCTGGTCGCGGTGGCCGGGCATCTCCGGAATACCGTAGGGCCAGCTGCCCGCGTGCGCGCAGCCGTAGTAGCGCTGCCACGCGCCGGCATCACGGAGACGGAAATCCGCCGCGCAATCGATCACGATCGTTGTGTCCGGCAGCTTCGCGCCAATTTCGGCTGAGAACCCGTGGGGCAGCCCGAGGAAGACGACGTCGTGCCCGCCGAGCACCTCCACAGAGGTCGGCTCGATGACCCGATCCGCCAACTGCGGCAGGTGTGGCATCAGCTCCGCGACGGACTGCCCCGCCGTGGAGTTTCCGGTCAGTGCGCCGATGGTGAGGTCGCCCGACTCGTACAGGGGGTGGCGCAGGAGCAGGCGGAGGATTTCTCCGCCTGCGTACCCCGTCGCCCCGGCGACTGCTACGTTCAGTGTCATACAGACACCCTACGCTTTTATGCAGTCGGCTGCAAATTATTCATTCTTGGTTTAGCCACGCATCTCGGCGCCGAAGCGATCCTTGGCTGCCTCCGCCGCCGCGAGGCGGGCCTCGGAAGCCTCGTCCTCGGTGAGCGTGCGGTCCGGTGCGCGGAACACCAGGCCAAAGGCCAGGGACTTCTTGGCTTCGCCGAGCTGTTCGGAGCGGTAGACGTCGAAAAGCGTGACGCCCTCGAGCAGCTCACCTGCCCCCTCTTCGAGGACCCTGCGGACCTCCTCGGCCGGCACTGCCTCGTCGACGACGAGCGCGATGTCCTGGTGCAGTGCCGGGTAGACGGAGAGGATGGGTGCCGGGAGGACCTCCGCAAACGGCAGTGCGGAGAGGTCGAGCTCCATCGCGCACACGCGCGGCGGCAGCTCGAGCGCCTCCAAGATCTGCGGGTGGAGCTCGCCGGCGTGCCCCACGACGGTCTCGCCGACGCGCAGCTCGGCGCAGCGGCCGGGGTGCCACGGCAGGTACTCCGCAGAGGCAACCGTGAGCTCAACGCCTGCGGCGCGGGCCACGACCTGCGCTGACTCGAGCGCGTCTGCCCAGGTGTAGGCGCGGGCTTGGCCGAATGGGCCTGCCTCCTCGGCGTTGCCCAGCGCGACGGTTGCCACATGCAGCGGCTGATGCGGCACCGAATCCAGGATGCCCGAGATGGTCGCCTCGTCGGGGCGAGCTTCCACGCTGGGCAGCGGCGAGGCCTCCGCGCGCCTGAACGCCGTTTGCGCCACCGAGTAGATCGCGATGTCAGCGCGACCGCGTGCCACGTTCTTCCCTACGGCCTCGAGCATCGCCGGCAGCAGCGTCGTGGCGAGCACTCCGTAGTCAGTATCCAACGGGTTCTGCACCTTCACGGTATTGCGGCGCGGGTCGTCCTCGTCCAGGCCCCAGGTGTCGAAGGTGCCGTTTGCCATGAACGGGGTGGGGATAATCTCGGCGTAACCGGCATAGGCCAGCGCGTGCGTCACGGCGCGGCGGCGCTGCTGCGCCGGAGTCAGACCGCGGCCACCGCGCGGGGTGGGCAGGAGAGACGGGATGTCGTCCAACCCTTCCAGGCGCACGATTTCCTCGATCAGCTCGACCGGGACGGTGAGGTCGCCGCGCCAGGTGGGCGGGGTGACAGCCAGGATGCCCTCGGCCGCCTTCTCCACGACGCAGCCGACCTCCTCCAAGCGGCGCACGACCGTCTCCTCGGCGTACTCGACGCCGATGAGCTTGGACGGCGCGGCCACCGGCAGTTCAATGGCCTCGCGCTGCGGGACCGCGCCGACGAGGGTGCGTCCGGACGCGATCTCGCCGCCAGCGATGCTGGTCAGCAGCGCGCACGCAACGTCCAGGGCTACCTCCACGATGGCCGGGTCGACGCCACGCTCGAACCGGCGCGACGCCTCCGAGCTCAGCTTGTGGTGGCGCGCCGTCTTCGCCACCGTGAGCTCGTCCCAGCTGGCGACCTCGAAGTACACGTTTACCGTCTCGTCCGAGATCTCAGAAGTGACGCCACCCATCACGCCCGCGAGGGACTGGATGCCCGCGTCGTCGGTGATGACCACGTCGGAGTCCAGCAGGGTGCGCTTCGTGTGGTCCAGCGTCTCAAATTCCTCGCCCACCGACGCGTTGCGCACGTGCAGGTTGCCGGAGATCTTGTCCGCGTCAAAGGCGTGCATCGGCTGGCCGAGGAGCAGCATGACGTAGTTGGTCACGTCAGTCGCCGCGTTGACGGAGCGGATGCCGGAGAGCATGAGCTCGCGCTGCATCCAGAACGGGGCCTTCGCTGCCGGGTCAATGCCCTCGACCTTGGCCAGCCCGAAGCGGCGAGCGCGGGTGGAGTCGTCCACGGTGACGTCGATAAGCGAACCCTGCGCTGCGGGGACCTGCGAGGTGTCCACGGCTGCGACCTGCGGGTCTGCGGCGGGATCGGTGAACGTGAGGTCAAAGGCGGAGGCGATCTCGCGGGTCAGGCCGCGCGCGGAAAGCGCGTAGCCACGGTCTGGGGTGATGTTGACGTCAAAGATCGTGTCATCGAGCTGGAGGATCTCGCGGGCATCATCGCCCGGCTTGCCCATGCCCTCGGGCAGGGTGATGATGCCGTCGCTCTTCGTGGTCATGCCGAGCTCCGCGGCGGACGCCATCATGCCGTTGGAGATGTGGTCGTAGGTCTTGCGCGCGGAGATGGCAAAGCCACCCGGCAGGACCGCGCCCGGCAGCGACACTACGACGTAGTCGCCGAGCGCGAAGTTCCGCGCACCGCAGATGATGCCCTGCAGCTCGCCGGTGCCGTTCGCGTCGCCGACGTCGACCTGGCAGTAGCGGATCGGCTTCTTGAACCCGGTGAGCTCCTCAATCTCGGCGACGCGTCCCAGCACGAGCGGGCCGGTAGTCTCCTCGATCGGCGCGTAGCCCTCCGTTTCGAAGCCCACGCGGACGAAGCCTGCGTCCAGCTCCTCGTCGGTGACGGTCCAGCCCTCGTTGCCCGCGTTGCGCAGCAGGCGAGTGATCCAGTTCTTGGAAATCAGCATTGTTGTCCTTGTCCCTTCTCTCCTATTGCCTGCTTACGCCTGCACGCCGAACGGCAGGGTGAAACGCACGTCGCCCTCGACCATGTCGCGCATGTCCGTCAGCCCGTTGCGGAACTGCAGGGTGCGCTCCAGGCCCATGCCAAAGGCGAAGCCCTGGTACTCCTCCGGATCCACGCCGACAGCGCGCAGCACGTTCGGGTTGACCATGCCGCAGCCGCCCCACTCGATCCAACCTGCGCCGCCCTTCTTGTTTTCAAACCACACGTCCACCTCAGCGCTCGGCTCCGTGAACGGGAAGTAGTTCGTACGCATGCGGGTTTTCGCCGCCGGCCCGAACAGCGTCTTGGCCAGGTGGTCCAGGGTGCCGCGAAGGTGCGCCATGGTCAGCCCCTTATCCACGGCCAGGCCCTCAATCTGGTGGAACACCGGGGTGTGCGTGGCGTCAAGCTCGTCGGTACGGAAGACGCGACCCGGGCACGCGATGTACAGCGGAACGTCACGATCCAGCATGGAGCGCACCTGCACCGGCGAGGTGTGCGTACGCATGACCTGCTTGGAGCCCGGCTCACCAATGTAGAAGGTGTCCTGCAGGGTGCGCGCGGGGTGATCCGGGATGAAGTTGAGCGCGTCGAAGTTGAAGTATTCCGCCTCAACCTCCGGTCCCTCGGCGATTTCCCAGCCCATGCCGACAAAGATGTCCGCGATCTGCTCGCTCAGCGTGGTGATCGGGTGCATCGCCCCGACCTGACCGCGAGTCGTCGGCAGCGTGACATCCACCGCTTCTTCCTTGAGCTGCTGCGCACGGTACTCGGCCTCGCGCAGCTCGCGCAGCTGCGCAAAGCGCTTCTCTACGCGCCCGCGCGCCATATTCACCATCCGACCAGCGTCCTTGCGCTGGTCCTTCGGAAGGGTGCCCAGGGCCCGCCGCGCCTGCGGGATAAAGGCCTTCTCCCCCAGATGCTGCCTATGCGCCTCTTCCAGCGCCGGCAAGTCTGCCGCGTTCTCAAACGCTTCGATCGCCGCCGCGGCAGCGCTGTCTAGCGCCTCCTCGGTCAGTTGAATCTCCGGGGTCTCGGACACGCTCGTCCCTTCCACTTGTCTGGTGATATTTCAGCGCACACAAGCATACCCGGGCGCACCCGACGACCCCTGACGCGCCCCAAAGCCAAGCGAGCCACCACCACCGGCCGCAATGCCTATTCCTGGCCGAGCACCTTGGACGACTCCCACATGCACATTGCCGCAGCGGTGGCGAGGTTCAATGACTCCGCGCTTCCCTTGATTGGAATTGCTACCCGGTGGTCAGCCAGTTCCAGGATTTCGTCGGGGAGCCCGTGCGCTTCGTTGCCGAAGAGCCACGCAGTGGGTTTCGCGAGCACCTCCCCCGCTGCGTCGAGGGAGACTTCGCCGTCCATGGCCGTTGCGACGATTTGCAGGCCTTTGGCACGCAACTGTCCCAGGACGTCCTTGATGTTTCGTTCGCGGGCCACGGGGAGGTGGAACAGCGAGCCTGCGGAAGCGCGCACAACCTTGGAAGATTCCGAGTCCACCGTCTCGCCGGCGAAGATGACGGCGTTCGCGCCGGTAGCGTCAGCGATGCGGATGATGGTGCCCGCGTTGCCTGGGTCGTTCGTTTCCACGCCTACGGCGACGAACTCTGGGGTCCCGCGCAGCGCCGCTCCGACAGTCCACAGCGACGGCTTGCACACGGCGAAGAGCCCGGTGGTGTGGACCGTATCAGACATGTGCTTCGCCGCCTGATCAGTAATGGCGTGGGTGAACACGTCCATGTAGTCCGCCGTGGTGATGATGTCCGCGAACTCGTCTGCGGCACGCTCTGTGGCAAAAAGATCGGTGGCCGCGCCCGTCGCCACGGCCGCCTCCACTGAGTTTGCGCCTTCCACCAAGAAGCGGTTCGCCTTCTTTCGGGCCTGCGCCCGGTGCAGCTTCGCCGCGTTGACGACTCGGGGGGTGCGCTCAGTAAAGGGTTGCGTGAAATCAAGGCTCATGGCCTTAGATTCTACCGGCGTGCTACCGCAACAACGGCACGCCGTCCGCGTCCGTGGAGTAGAAGCCGCTGCGCGTGCAAATTCTGACGAGGTCGCACAGCACCCAGATCCCCAGCACCCCCAACACGACAAAGCCAACCAAGAAGAACGTCGTCAACCAGCCGAAGAAGTGGAGCCCCAATTGGACAAGCCCCCGCTTGGTGTACCCCAAGTAAAAATTGTGCACACCGAAAAGCCCAAAGAAAAGGCACAGCAGGACAGCAAGGGGCCATGCGCGGGGCTGCCTCACAGGCTGCACGGATGCGGTTGAGGAGCGAAGTGTTTCGAAGTGATCCGACAGCGCGGGAGCGCTCGCGCTACCGGGTCTGCCGCCGTAGAACTGCCGGGTGCGCGCCCACTCGTTGGCAGCCGCGCCCTGCTCGTCCCAGTACCAGTCATCTGCACCATTGCCGTGTCCACTGGGGTACCCGCTCCCGTAGGGTCCACCGGTGTTGTTGTTGGTGCCGTTGTCATAGGGGTTCGTCATGTCTCACACCTTACTCAGGCACCCGAACACGCCCGGGCACGCGAAACGCCCACCCCGACCCGTTCGCAAGTGCGAGGGTAAGGTGGGCGTCGATAAGCGAAGGGTGCTTACGCAGCCTTCGGAGCGTTCACGTCCTCTGGGAGGGCGTTCTTGGCAATCTCGCAGATCGCGGTGAACGCAGCGAAGTCGTTGACGGCAAGCTCGGCGAGGATCTTGCGGTCGACCTCGACCTCGGCCAGCTTCAGGCCGTGGATGAGGCGGTTGTAGGTGATGTCGTTGAGACGAGCAGCGGCGTTGATGCGCTGGATCCACAGCTTGCGGAACTCACCCTTGCGCTTACGACGGTCGCGGTACGCGTAGGTCTGGGAGTGCAGCCACTGCTCCTTGGCCTTGCGGTACAGGCGGGAGCGCTGGCCGCGGTAGCCCTTCGCGGACTTGAGGATTGCGCGGCGCTTCTTCTTGGCGTTGACTGAACGCTTCACACGTGCCATGAGTCAAACTTCCTTTACTTATTCGGTATTTGTGCTGGTTACGGGGCGCTGGTTGAACTATGCGCGGCCAAGAAGGCGCTTCATGCGCTTCTGATCTGCCCGTGCGACGTCGGTGGTGCCGGACAGCTTGCGGCGACGCTTGGAGGACAGCGACTCGTTGAGGTGGCGCTTGCCGGCCTGCTCGCGGCGCAGCTTGCCCTTGCCGTTGACCTTGATGCGCTTTGCGGTGCCCTTGTGGGTCTTCTGCTTCATGGTAAAAGCCCTTCAGAGTTGAAAATGTGTGCTACTTCTTGCCCTTGCGAGCCGGCCCGAAGACCATCGTCATGTTGCGACCGTCCTGCTTCGGACGAGACTCGACCACGCCCAGCTCACCGATGTCGTCTGCAAGACGCTCGAGGAGGCGGTAGCCGAGTTCCGGACGCGACTGCTCGCGGCCACGGAACATGATGGTCACCTTGACCTTGTTGCCCTTCTCCAGGAAGCGCTCGACATTGCCCTTCTTCGTCTGGTAATCGTGCTCATCGATCTTCGGGCGGAACTTCTGTTCCTTCACCACGGTCTGCTGCTGGTTCTTGCGAGCCTCGCGGGCCTTCTGATCCTGCTCGTACTTGTACTTGCCGTAATCCATGATCTTGGCCACGGGCGGCTTGGCCTTCGGCGCGACCTCGACCAGGTCGAGGTCCGCGTCGTACGCCAACTTGCGGGCATCATCCGTGCGGACAATGCCCACCTGCTCGCCGGACGGGCCGACGAGGCGAACTTCCGGTACGCGGATTCGTTCGTTGATCCGAGCTTCAGCGCTGATGAGAACTCCTAAAGACGAGAATGACAATGTGATCGCTACCAAGCCCCAAGCGACGTCATCCCACACGAAAAACCCGCTAGCGTTTACGCCAGCGGGAGTTCATCCGTTCAGCACAACACACGTCTCGCGTGCGCCATACCGTTGACCCGTATCCTGCGCTGCTGCGCGGCGTGGGGTGGGAGTAACTCCACTTGCGGCCCGTACACCTGAATCAGGAGCACTGGGCGGTAGTGGTGCATATGCTAGCAGCCGTTGCGAGAGACACCAAATCGCACGCCGAGACGGGCTATTTCGATTCTCCGCACCCCGCCCCGGCAGCTAGTGCAGGACCTTTTGCAGGTACTCGCCCGTAAACGAACCTTCCACCGCTGCCACGTCCTCGGGCGTTCCCTGCGCAACCACGGTGCCGCCGCCGGAGCCGCCCTCCGGGCCCATGTCGATGATCCAGTCGGCGGACTTTACAACGTCGAGGTTGTGCTCGATAACCAGGACGGTGTTGCCCTTCTCCACCAGGCCGTTGAGCACGAGCATCAGCTTGCGAATGTCCTCGAAGTGCAGGCCGGTCGTCGGCTCGTCCAGGATGTAGATGGTGCGGCCGTTGGATCGCTTTTGTAGCTCGGTTGCCAGCTTCACGCGCTGCGCCTCGCCGCCGGACAGGGTCGTCGCGGACTGTCCCAGGCGGACGTAGCCGAGGCCGACGTCGACAAGCGTGGCGAGGTACCGGTGAATGGAAGAAATCGGTTCGAAGAACTCGGCGGCCTCGGAGATCGGCATCTCCAGCACCTCCGCGATCGTCTTCCCCTTGTAGCGGACCTCGAGGGTCTCCCTGTTGTAGCGCGCGCCGCCACACACCTCGCAGGGCACGTACACATCGGGCAGGAAGTTCATCTCGATCTTGATGGTGCCGTCGCCGCGGCAGGCCTCGCACCGGCCACCCTTGACGTTGAAGGAGAAGCGGCCCGCCTTGTACCCGCGCACCTTCGCCTCCTGCGTTTCGGCGAACAGGTTGCGAATCTTGTCAAACACGCCCGTGTACGTCGCCGGGTTCGAGCGCGGCGTGCGCCCGATCGGGCTCTGATCTACCTGGACCAGCTTGTCCAACGAGTCCAGCCCCTCCACGCGCTTGACGCGGCCGGGAACCTGGCGGGCGCCGTTCAGTTCGTTCTGCAGAGTCTTGGCCAGGATCTCGTTGACCAGGGTGGACTTGCCGGAGCCGGACACGCCCGTCACCGCGACGAGCAGGCCGAGCGGAATCTCCACGCTGACGTTATTCAGGTTGTTCTCGCGGGCCCCGACCACCTTGATCTTCCGGTCCTTATCCAGCGGTCGCCGCTGCGCAGGCACCTCGATCTTCTTGCGGCCGGCGATGTAGTCGCCGGTGAGCGAGCCTTCCGCCTCGACGAGTCCGTCGGGCTCGCCCTGGTAGACCACCTCGCCGCCGTACTCACCGGCGCGCGGGCCGATGTCGATGAGCCAGTCCGCCTCGCGGATCGTGTCCTCGTCGTGCTCCACCACCACGAGTGTGTTGCCAAGGTCACGCAGCTTCTTCAGCGTGGCGATGAGCCTGTTGTTGTCGCGCTGGTGCAGGCCGATGGAGGGCTCATCCAGCACGTACAGCACGCCAGCAAGTCCCGAGCCGATCTGCGTGGCCAGGCGGATACGCTGCGCCTCGCCGCCGGAGAGCGTCCCGGCGGAACGCGACAGCGTGAGGTAGTTCAGGCCCACGTCCAGCAGGAAGTGGATCCTTGCCTGGATCTCGCGCAGCACGGCACCGGCGATCATCTCCTCGCGGTACCCCAGCACCAGGTGGTCCAGGTATTCCGACGCGTCCTCGATGGACAGCTCGGTCAGCCCGGCAATCGAGCGCTCGCCGTGCGTCGTGGAGTCCAAGCGCACCGCCAGGATCTCCGGCTTCAGGCGCGCCCCCTTACACGTCGGGCACGGGACCTCGCGGGTGTAAGCGAGCAGCCGCTCCTTCTGCGTGTCCGTCTCCGCCTGCTCGAGCTTGCGCTCCAGGTAGCCAATCACGCCTTCGTACGCGGCGCTGAAGGAGCGCTGCCTGCCGTAGCGGTTCTTATACCGCACGCTCACCTTGGTCTTCGAACCGTTGACCAGGTGCTTCTGCTGCGTCTTGGTCAGCGAGGAGAACGGGACGTGCGCGTCGAAGCCTTCTTCCTTGGCCAGCGCCTCGATGAGCCGCACGAAGTACTTCTTGTTCGGGCTCGAGTTCCACGGCTGGAACGCGTCGACCGCGGGGGCGTCCGGGTCCGGGATGACCAGGTCGGTGTCAATCTCCTTGCGCATCCCCAGTCCGTCGCAGGCCGGGCACGCGCCGAACGGGGAGTTGAACGAGAATGCGCGGGGCTCGTACTCCTCCACGTCCAGCTTGTGTCCGTTCGGGCAGGCCATCTTCTCCGAGAAGATCTGCACGCGATCCGGGTCGTCCGCGTCCAGGCCGACGAAGTCGAACCCGACGAGCCCGTCGGCCAGCTTCAGCGCGGTCTCGACGGAGTCGGTGAGGCGCTGCTTCTGACTCTCCTTCACCTGCAGGCGGTCCACGACGACGTCGATCGTGTGCTTGATCTGCTTCTCCAGCTTCGGCGGTTCGGAGAGCTGGTAGGTCTCCCCGTCCACGTTCACGCGAGAATAGCCCTGGGAGGCCAGGTCTGCGAACAGGTCCTGGAATTCGCCCTTGCGCTTGCGCACGATCGGCGCGAGCACCTGGAACTTCGTGCGCTCCTCGTACTCAAGGACCTGGTCGACGATCTGCTGAGGCGTCTGCCGCTGGATCACCGCGTCGCACACCGGGCAGTGTGGCGTCCCCGCGCGCGAGTACAGCAGACGCAGGTAGTCATAGATTTCCGTGATCGTGCCCACGGTCGAGCGCGGGTTGCGGTTCGTGGACTTTTGGTCGATGGACACCGCGGGGCTGAGCCCGTCGATGTAGTCCACGTCCGGCTTGTCCATCTGCCCCAGAAACATGCGGGCGTACGAGGACAGGGACTCCACGTACCGGCGCTGGCCTTCCGCAAAGATCGTGTCGAACGCCAGGGAAGACTTGCCCGAGCCGGAGAGCCCGGTAAACACGGCCATCTTGTCTCGCGGTAGCGAAATGTCGACGCCCTTGAGGTTGTGTTCGCGCGCGCCGCGCACGGTCAGCCATTCAGCCACGTCACCACGTCCCTTCCCTAGCGGTTCTCTGTGGGGTTCAGTCCTAGAAACTACCAACTCGGGCCACCCCCGAGCTATTCCCGCCCGGCTACGCTGGGGCGCCATGACGCTTTCATTGCACCAGATTTCCGTCTCCGAGATGGACAACAACTGCTACCTCATCGCTTCCCAGGGCAAGGGGCTGCTTATCGACGCCGCCGCCGACCCCGCCGCACTCCTCTCCCTCGCCAGCGACGCAGGCGTAGAGATCACCGACGTGCTCACCACGCACCGCCACCACGACCACGTCCGCGCGCTCAAGGAGGTCCTCGAAGCGACCGGCGCGACGCACTGGGCGCCGTTCCTGGACGCGCCCGCACTGCCGGCGCCGGTGGACCGCGAGCTCAAGGACGGCGACACCCTCGAGTTCGACGGCCAGCAGTTCCCCGTCATGATCCTGCGCGGCCACACCCCCGGCGGCGCGGCGCTCGCGGCGGAGATCGACGGCGCGACGAACCTCTTCGTCGGCGACTCCCTCTTCCCCGGCGGCCTGGGCAAGACGGCCTCCGAGGGCGATTTTGTCCGCCTGTTCAACGAGGTGAAAACCAAGCTGTTCGACGCCTACGCGGACGACACCATCGTCCGCCCAGGCCACGGGAAGCCGACGACGCTGGGCGAGGAACGACCCCACCTGGATGAGTGGTGGCAGCGTCGCTGGTAGCCGAGCGTTTTTCACCGAGTTTCCCCGATGAGACCGGAACGTAAGTACAGTTGTGCCCAGAAGAGTCCCGCTGTGGGCTCCAGCATGAACCTGAATAAACCACGATCAAATGAAAAGGACTGGTTTGCAAGATGATCCGTAAGATCGCTCGCCCGATGTTGGCGTCCGTTTACATCATTGACGGCGTTGAGACCGCGCTGAACCCGGCGTCGCACAAGGACGCTGCGGACTCCGCACTGAAGAAGGTGCGCTCCGTACTGCCGCGTCAGTACCGCAGCTTCCTGCCGAAGGACCCGGAGACCGCCGCCCAGATCGTGGGTGGCGTCAAGGCCGGTGCCGGTAGCCTCTTCGCCATCGGCAAGATGCCGCGCACCTCCGCGTCCCTGCTCGCCCTCTCCACCGTCCCGTCCCTAATCGGGCGCAACGCGTTCTGGGAGGCAGATGATGCGGACGACAAGGCCCGCCGCCGCACCGGCGCGCTGACCGATGTCGCACTCGCAGGCGGCGTCCTGCTGGCTACCGTCGACACGGCCGGCAAGCCGGGCCTGCAGTGGCGCGCGCAGAATGCCGCAAAGGTTGCGCGCAAGAACGTCCAGCAGGCGCTGCCCACTCAGTCCGAGACCGAGAAGACCATGAGCAAGGCCAGCGACTGGTTGTCCGACACCACCGACCAGGTCACCAGCCAGGTCACCAGCTACGTCGATGACAACAAGGACGACTGGAAGAAGGCTGCTTCCCACGCCACCGAGGTAGCCGGCGACTGGTTCGAGGACGCAAAGAAGCAGACCTCGAAGTTCCTCGCTGAGACCTCCGACCGCGCGCAGGACGCGTACAAGGACTTCGACGCGGAGAAGCTGATCGAGCAGTCTACCCCGTCCAAGCTCGAGCATTTCCAGGCCAAGCGCAAGGTCCACGGCATTGTCGGCGACCTGCAGGGCTCCATCGATGACCTTCGCCCGAGCACCCTGGAGAAGCTCTCCGCAAAGCACAAGGTGAAGAAGAACCATGCGAAGCTGGAAAAGAAGGCACAGGGTTCCGTCGATAAGCTGCAGGCTGCGTTTGACAAGCTCGACGCTGACCCGTCTTGGATTCAGAAGCTGAAGTGGAAGCGCAAGGCGAAAAAGGCCGAGAAGCGCGCCAAGAAGTCGGTGAAGAAGCTGCAGAAGAAGCTGGGCTAATCCCCCGCTTTCGCGCACCGCGGCCCCGCCACCCCGGAATAATCCGGGCGGCGGGGCCGTTTGTTGCTTACACGGCGCGGTTTGACCGCGGAGAATCGTGAGGAGGTACACGCGGGTGAGAAATCCCCAACACATCGCATCCGAGCAGGCTTACGTCGATGAGCTCTTCCGGCACCTGGATGCGGAGGTCACCGCAGCCCAAGAGAAGCTGGCTGCGGTGCAGCGCGACGTCGACCCAGACAACCCGGACTCGGACGCACTCGTGCGCCGCGAAACGGAGTACCACGGGCTCAACGCCAAACTCGATGCACTCAACATCGCCGAGGTGGGGCTGGTCTTCGGCCGCATCGACGTCGCCGACACGGACGTGGAGAATCCGGTCCCGGGGCGTCCTGGGCTCGAGCGGCGTTACATCGGTCGCATGGGGATGGACGATCGCGCGGACAACTACCGCACCCTCCTGCTGGACTGGCGCGCGCCGCTGGCGCGGCCGTTTTACCTAGCAACCACGGCGCACCCCGAGGGCGTGGAACAGCGCCGCAACATCCGCATGCGCGGCCGCAAGGTGACGGCGGTGGATGACGAGGTCCTGTCTGGAGACAGCACCGATGCCGATCAGCCTGGCGCCGCGGAGTCAGCGACCGACGGCGGCAACGTCGGCTCCGAGGCCGCGCTGCGCCGCGCCATGAACACCGCACGCACCGGCCACATGCAGTCCATCGTGGAAACGATCCAGCGCGAGCAGGACGAGATCATCCGTGACGCCACTCGCGGCGTCATGGTCGTCCAGGGCGGCCCCGGCACCGGCAAGACCGCGGTGGCGCTGCACCGCGTGGCTTACCTGCTGTACACCTGGCGCGAGCAGCTTTCGCGCACCGGCGTGCTCATCATCGGCCCGAACCCGACGTTTCTGGAGTACATCTCCCGCGTCCTGCCCGAGTTGGGCGAAACCGGCGTTGTCCTGTCCACCATCGAAGACCTCGTCCCCGGGTTCACACCGGCGCGTGCCGCGGAGCCGCTGGCTGCGCGCGAGGTCAAGGGCTCGGAGGAGATGGTCACGGTGCTCAAGCGTGCCGTGCAGGCCTTTGAGACGGTGCCCGAGCGCCCCGTCACCTTGAAGATCGACTCCGTCGACATCGAGGCCACCCCGGCGATGGTGAAGGCGGCGCGCACCCGCGCCCGGCGTTCGCGCAAGCCGCACAACCAGGCCCGCGAGTACTTCGCCGAGCACCTCACGCAGTCGCTCGCGGAGGCCCTGGCGGAGAAGATCGGCGCGGACCCGCTCGGCGGCCGCAACCTCCTCTCCGCCGCAGACGTGGACCAGCTGCACGACGACCTCGCCGACGACCCGCAGGTAATCGCCCTGGTGGACGAGTACTTCCCGGAGCTCGACCCCGCCGAGGTCCTCGACGTCACGCTCACGGACCGCGCGCGCATCGCAGAGGTCGCCGGGGACTACGACGCCTACACCCAAGACGCGCTCTACCGCGCGCCGGGTTCGGGGTTCTTCGCGTCGGACACCGCGCTTATCGACGAGCTGTCCGTCCTCATCGGCGTCGTCGCGCCCGAGGACCAGCGCGCGAAGGAGGACGCGCAGTGGCGCCAGCAGGTCGAGGAGGCCGCCGACGCCCTTGACGTGCTCGCGTCCTCCGAGTCCACGGACAACGACGACGACCAGTTCGAAGCGGAAATCCTTTCCGCTGCCGACGTCATCGACGCGGAGACCCTGGCAAGCCGCCAGCGCGTCACCGACATCCGCTCCACCGCGCAGCGCGCGCGGGCGGATCACACCTGGGCCTACGGCCACGTGATCGTCGACGAAGCGCAGGAGCTCTCCCCCATGGAGTGGCGAATGGTGTTCCGCCGGTGCCCGTCAAGGTGGATGACGCTGGTGGGCGACCCCGCGCAGACGTCGGCGCCCGCCGGCACGGACGACTGGGCCGCGTCACTCGCGCCGTTCGTCGGCGAGCGGTTTGTCACCCACGAGCTCACGGTAAACTACCGCACCCCCGCGGAAATCATGGAGTACGCGGGCGACGTCCTGGCGCAGATCGACCCGGAGGCGCAAGCCTCTGTGGCAATCCGCCAGACCGGTGTTCCGGTGCGGCGCCTGCCCGCCGGTACGGACCCCGAGGGCGTGCGCGGGCAGCTGCACCACGATGATGGCGCGGATCAAGGGGAACAACGCACCGTTGCCGTGATCGATGCCGCGAACGTGGCGCAGATGAAGGGGTTGGAGTTCGACCACGTCATCGTGGTCGATCCGGACAAAGTAGTAGAGGCCTCGCCACAGGGGTGGCAAGACCTCTACGTTGCCGCTACGCGGGCGACTCAAAGCCTGACGGTGATCGGCTAAGCGCCACCGTCAGCGCCCCGCCGCGCAGCGCGGCGGGGTCACCGTTACTTAACGGTGTGGACGATCATCACGTCGCAGTCGGACTGACGTGCAACGTCAGCCGGCACGGAGCCCAGCAGGCGGCCGGTCAGCGAGTTGATGCCGCGGTTGCCCACGACCAGCAGCTCAGCCTTGTTGTCGTTCACGATCGCCATGAGCGCCTCGACCGGGGTGCCCGGGCGGGTCGCGGTCTGCACGTCCTCGACGCCGAAGGAGCGAGCGTGCTCAGCGGCCTCCTCGAGGTTCTTCAGCGCCTGCTCGTCGCCCAGAATGGTTACCGAGTCTTGGCGCAAGGCCTTGGAGGCGTCCTCTTCGGTGCGGTAGTACGCCGTGCCGATGACCAGCGTTGCCCCGAAGGCCGCTGCCATCCGTGCCGCCCGCTCCACAGCGAGGAGGGAGGACTTGGAGCCGTCGGAGCCGACGACGATGGTGTTGTAGTACTCAGCCATAGTGTCTGGGTGACCTTTCATTGAGTTTAGGAATCTGTGGACATGGTACTCCGGGTACTCCGGGGAGGTTAGTTATGCCCCTCGGCCCTGGTATCTACCAGCATAACGTCCACCGGAGCCTTCTTTGCCACGCTCCCGGGGATGTTGCCAAATACCCGGCCAGCCAGCGAGCGCATCCCCTTATTGCCCACCACGAGCAGGTCGACCTCGTACTCCGAGACGGACTCAAGCAGCACGTTCGCCGGCTGGCCTGCCTTGGACACGACGTTGACCTTCGGGGCCTGCTCCTCCTCCGCGATCGCGCGGGCGCGGGTCAGGATCTCCTGGGCACCGGTCTCGGTCACGATGTCGATCTTGCTCAGCTCGGCGTTCGTGGAGTTCAGCATGGAACCGGAGGCGGTGTAGTGCGCGCAGATGACGGTGAGCTGGGCGTCGTACACGCGGGCCAGGCTGGCTGCGGCGCGGACGGCCACCAGGGAGGTCGGCGAACCGTCGGTGCCCACGGCGATGGATGTGTAAGTGTGCATGATGGGTATTGCGCCCTTTCTCGTTCTAGTTTCCTGTGTCTTTCATACCACGGAGTTCCCTGCGCAGATCTGCAATCTCATCGCGGAGTCTGCCGGCGAGCTCAAACTTCAGCTCGCGGGCTGCGTCGCCCATCTGCTTCGTGAGGTCGTCGATAAGCTTCTGCACCTCGTCGGAGGCCATGGTGGTCACGTCCGGCTTCTCCGCCACCGCGGCATCCGAGCTCAGGCTCGCCTGCTCCTCGGCATCGCCGTTTTCGTAGACCTGGTCGAGGATGTCGGCGATCTTCTTGCGCAGCGGCTGCGGGTCGATGCCGTGCTCCTTGTTGTAGGCCAGCTGCTTCTCGCGGCGGCGCTCGGTCTCATCGATTGCCTCCTGCATGGACTCGGTGATTGTGTCGGCGTACATGATGACCTCGCCGGAGACGTTGCGGGCCGCGCGGCCGATGGTCTGAATGAGCGACTTCGTGGAGCGCAGGAAGCCCTCCTTGTCCGCGTCCAGGATGGCCACGAGCGAGACCTCGGGCAGGTCGAGGCCCTCGCGCAGGAGGTTGATGCCCACGAGCACGTCGAACTCGCCAAGCCGGAGCTGGCGCAGCAGCTCGACGCGCTGCAGCGTATCAATGTCGGAGTGCAGGTAGCGCACCTTGATGCCGTGGTCGAGCAAGTAGTCGGTGAGGTCCTCGGCCATGCGCTTGGTCAGCGTGGTCACGAGCACGCGCTCCTGTTTGTCCACGCGCTGGCGCACCTCGTCGATGAGGTCGTCGATCTGCCCCTTCGTCGGCTTGACGGTCACCTTCGGGTCCACCAGTCCGGTCGGGCGGATCACCTGCTCGACGTACTCGCCCTGCGCGGCCTCGAGCTCGTAGTCGCCCGGGGTCGCCGACATGTACACGGTCTGCCCTACGCGCGCCTCGAACTCGTCGAAGGTCAGGGGCCGATTATCGACGGCACTGGGCAGGCGGAACCCGAACTCCACGAGGTTTCGCTTGCGCGACATGTCGCCCTCAAACATGCCGCCGATCTGGGGCACGGTCACGTGGGACTCATCAATGATGGTGAGGAAGTCCTCCGGGAAGTAGTCAATGAGCGTGGCCGGCGCGGAGCCGGGGCCGCGGCCGTCCATGTGCCGCGAGTAGTTCTCAATACCGGAGCAGAACCCCACCTGCTGGATCATCTCCAGGTCGTACTCGGTGCGCATCCGCAGGCGCTGCGCCTCGAGGAGCTTGCCCTTGCTCTCCAGTTCCTCGAGCCGGTCGGCGAGCTCCTCCTTGATCGCCTGGATCGCCTTTTCCATGCGCTCCTCAGTGGCCACGTAGTGGGTGGCCGGGAAGATGCGCACCTCGTCCTCCTGGCTGAGTACGTCGCCCGTGAGCGGGTGGATGTAGTAGAGCGAGTCGACCTCGTCGCCGAAGAACTCGACGCGCACGGCGACCTCCTCGTAGGCGGGGATGATGTCGACGGTGTCGCCCTTGACGCGGAAGGTGCCGCGCTTGAAGTCGATGTCGTTGCGCTCGTATTGGACGTCCACGAGCAGGCGCAGGAACCGATCGCGCTCGACCTCCTCGTCCACGCGCAGCACGATCGAGCGGTCCAGGTAGGACTGCGGGGTGCCCAGGCCGTAGATGCAGGACACGGAGGAGACGACGACCACGTCGCGGCGGCTCAGCAGCGCGGAGGTTGCGGAGTGGCGCAAGCGCTCCACGTCATCATTGATGGACGAGTCCTTCTCAATGTAGGTATCGGTCTGCGCGATGTACGCCTCCGGCTGGTAGTAGTCGTAGTAGGAGACGAAATACTCGACCGCGTTGTTGGGCAGTAGCTGCCGCAGCTCGTTTGCCAGCTGCGCGGCCAGCGTCTTGTTCGGCGCCATCACCAGCGTGGGCCGCTGCTGCTGCTCAATCAGCCACGCCGCCGTCGCGGACTTACCCGTACCAGTCGCACCCATGAGCACGACGTCCTCCTCGCCGCGGCGCAGCCGCTCGTCCAGCTCCGCGATCGCGGCGGGCTGGTCGCCGGACGGTTCGAACTCGGAAACCACCTCAAACGGCTTTTCGCGCCGCTCAATCTCGCCGACGGGGCGGAACTCGGAGTGCGCAAGGACTGGGTGTTCTGCAGCGAAAGCCATGGCTGTCAGCATACTCGCCGCTCCCCAACTGCTCCGCTGCCGCCGTGCCAGAATGAGGCACATGCTTTCTACGCTGATCCCCCACGGTTTCCAGATCCGCGAGCACGTCATCCGCGTCCCCTGGGACCGCACTGACGCGTCGCTAGGCACCCTCGAGCTCTTCGCGCGCGAGCTGTACACCGACCCCGACGCGCCGCCCCTCGCCTACTTCCAGGGCGGCCCCGGCAACCCCGGCCCGCGCATGCTCATGGGGTGGATCCCCGAGGCACTCAAGCACTACCGCGTCTTCCTCATCGACGAGCGAGGCACCGGCCGTTCCACCAGGATCGATGCGACGCAGTGCACGCTTCTCGACGCCGCGCATCTCTCCCGCCTCCGCCCACCCGACATCGCCGCCGACGCCGAGGACCTGCGCCGCCACCTTGGCTTTGACACCTGGGACATCCTGGGCAACTCATTTGGCGGGATCTGTGTCGGCGCCTACCTCTCCTACTTTCCGGAGGGCATTGGGCGCGCGATGATGACTGGCGTGGTCCCGCCGTTCGGGACCACCCCGGAGGAGTTCAACCGCCAGTCGGTGGCGCTCATGGCCCAACGCGTCGAGCGCTTCTACGCCGCGGTGCCGTGGGCCGAAGAGCGTGTCCGTGAGGTGTGCGCCCACCTGGAGGACACCGAGGAGCTTCTGCCCACCGGCGAGCGGCTCACCCCGGAGCGCTTCCGCTTCGTGGGCGTGCGGCTCGGCGAGGAAACTGGTGCGGACACGCTGGCCATGCTGCTCGAAGCACCGTTCCACCGCGGCGCGCACAAGCGGCTGCGCACCGACTTCCTCGCTGCGGCGGGCGCGATGCTCAGCCTGGCGCCAAATCCCTTGTGGGCCGTGGTCCACGACCAGATTTTCGCCGGCCTGACCCCGCGTCCCACCAACTGGCCCGGCGCCCGGACGTACGAGGAGGCCGAAGGGTTTTCGGTCCACGCGGACCCGCGGAGCAACGCTCCCTTCTACCTGCTGGGCAACGCCTTCTTCCCGTTCCACTTCGACCAGGACCCTGCGCTCCGCCCGTTCCGCGAGGCGGTGGAGGATATTGCGCAGCGCACCGGCCAGCGGCCCAGCGTGGACGCCGACGCGCTGCGCGCGAACGACACACCCGCCGCCGTCCTGCTCTACGAGGACGACCTTTTCGTCCCCTTTGACTACGCCAGCGCCCAAGCGGCGCAGATTCCCAACCTGTCCGTCACCACGCACCCGACGTACCAGCACGACGGCATCTACCTCCACGGCGACGAAGTGTTCCGCCAGGTGCGCGACGCGTTGCCCCCGGATAGGACGTAATTGCGAGCGATTCCCTGACTCTGCGTCAGGGAGTTGCGACTCCTTCCAGCTATTTATACGGTCATTGTTATGACTCCAGCCCACCCATATGACGCGGCGCGTGCCGCCATCGCCGCCTCCGGCTTGCGACAGCGCGACGTCGCTCAGCACTTGGGTATTGACGCGAGCAAACTCTCAAAGTCCCTCTCCGGGGTGCGGCGCTTCACTGCAACGGAACTGGCCCTGCTGGCCGACCTCACCGGCGTCCCCGCCCGGGAGCTCGCCGTCCGCGGTGAGCAGCACGCGCCGCGCCAGCACGACGCACGGCGCGACCAGGCACGGCGCGACCAGGCGCGATCAAGCCGCCGGCACGCCATCGTCAGCGCCGCGTGGCCGCTGTTTGCGGCGCACGGGTACCAGCCAGTGACCGTGGCCGACATCGCCGCCGCCGCGAGCATGTCCGCCTCCGCCGTGCACTACTACTTCCCCACCAAGAACGAGATCTTCCTGGCTACCTTGGATGCCTGTTCGCTGCAGGGCATTGCGCGCCGGGCGTCAGCGCACACGATCGCAGACCCGGTCGACCGGCTCAACGCGCTCTTCGCCGTCCAACTCGACGGCTCCCCGGAGGCGCATCGCGAGTGGGCAACCTGGGCGCAGTTCTGGTCCTCCTCCGCCATTTTCACCGATGCGCACGACGCCACCGAGATCGCGTACTCGCGCTGGCAGCGGGAACTCCTGCCTGTCGTGCAAGAGGGCATAGACAACGGCACCTTCCGGGCCGGGGACCCCCAGACCATGGTCACGGCGCTGACCGCGCTCATCGACGGCCTGGGGATCCGCATGCTCGCGGGCGACCTCAGCCCGGCCGACGTCCACGCGGTCGTCACCGGCAGCATCCGCGGCTGGATCACGCACAGCGATAGCGGCGGCGCAGTCCGCGAGCCAGCAAGCTCGCCCCCAGACGTTGCCCCCGCCCGAGATTCCCAAGCACACGAAAGCAAGGTGTGAACGACATGTTGCAATTGAGCCGCAGGCAGCTGCTGCAGGCCACGGTGATGGGAGGCGCGACGCTCGCGCTCGCATCCTGTTCCACCGCACCCGTCGACGACATTGATACCTCCGGCCCACCCAAGCAGGGCGGCACGCTGCGCATCGGACTCGTCGGCGGCTCGTCCACGGATACCGTGGACGCGCACGTGCCCACCAGTACGAGCGACGCCGCGCGCGTGATCAATTTGTACGACGCGCTGGCGCGCCGCGACGACGACTACAACCTGGAGTACCGCCTCGCCGAGGCGATCGAGCCAAACGCGGACGCCACCGAATGGACGATCACGCTGCGCGAGGGCGCGCAGTTCTCCGACGGCCGCCCCGTCCGGCCCGAGGACGTCATGTTCTCCTACGACCGCATCCGCGACCCGCAGGACCCGAAGTCCGGCGCGGCCTCGATCTCCCACATCGACAGCATGGAGGTGCTGGACAACCGGCGGCTGCTCATCCGGCTCGCGGTCGCGGACGCCGCGTTGGTCGATTCGCTCGCGGAGTACCAGATGGGCATCGTCCCCGAAGACTACGACCCGGAACACCCAATCGGCGCGGGCCCGTTCACGCTCGAGGACTTTACGGCGGGCCAGTCCACCACACTCGTGCGCAACGACAACTACTGGGCCGGCCCCGCGCACCTGGACGCGGTGCGCATCATCGATTTCCAGGAGGAGGACGCCATGCTCAACGCGCTGCTGTCTTCCCAGGTGGATGCGATCGGCAGCCTCAACCACGCGCTCGCCCGCGTCATCGATGAAGATCCGCGCCTGAGCACGCTCATCTCTGAAACCGGCATGTGGCTGCCGCTGACCATGCGCGTCGACGTCGCTCCGTTTGACGACGTCCGCGTGCGTCAGGCAATGCGCCTCGCGGTGAACCGGCAGCAGATGGTCGACCAGGTCTACTCCGGCCAGGGCCAGCTGGGCAACGACATGTTCGCGCTCTACGACGAGGCCTACCCCCGGGACTTCCCGCAACGAGAACAGGACGTGCAGAAGGCGAAGGAGCTGCTCGCGGAGGCCGGTTACCCGGATGGCATCGAGGTGGACCTGGTCACCTCCGAGATCCAGTCTGGCGCCGTGCGCACCGCCCAGGTCTTCGCCGAGCAGGCCCGCGAGGCAGGCATCACCGTCAACATCCAGCAGGTGGATTCCTCCACGTTCTACGCGTCCGGAAACTACCTGGAATACCCGCTCGCGCAGTCGTTCTGGTACACGCGCAACTTCCTTCAGCAGGTCAACCAGTGTGCCACGGCGGACTCCCCGTTCAACGAGACGCATTGGGTGCGCGAGGACTTCACCCAGCGGGTGCATGAGGCACGCGCGATCGTCGATAAGCCCGAGCGCGAGGCACGCATCCGAGAACTACAGCAAGAGCTTTACGACGAAGGCGGCTACATCATCTGGGGCTTTGCCAACCAGGTCGACGCGTACCACAACTACGTGGTCGGGCTCACGCCGCACCCGAGCGGTGTGCCGCTGTCGCAAGCAATGTTCCACAAAATCTGGCTCGCGGAGGCATAACATCATGGGCAAATTCATTCTGCGCCGACTCGCGGTGAGCATCTTCATCCTCATCGCCGTGTCCGTCATCATCTTCTGTGCCACGCTGCTGCTGCCGGGCTCCCCCGCCACGGCGATCCTCGGCCAGCAAGCCACGCCAGAGCGCATCGCCGCGCTGGAGGCCGAGATGAACCTGGACAAGCCACCGCTGCAGCGCTACTTCATGTGGCTCGGCGGCATCTTCACCGGGGACCTGGGGACCTCGACGTCTACCGGCGGCCCGGTCGCGGACTTGCTCGGCGAGCCGCTGGCCAACTCGCTCGTGCTCATGGTGCTCGCGGCCGTCGTGGCCATCCCAGTTGGCATCCTGGTTGGCATCTACGCCGCCTGGTGGCGCGGCACCAAGCGCGACCAGGCGATCACGTGGGTGACGCTGATCCTCGCCGCCATGCCGGAGTTTGTCATCGGTATCGCGCTGATCACGCTGTTTGCCACCTCCGTGTTCAAGGTGCTCCCGGCGGTCACGATGTCCCCGCCCGGCAGCCACGTCTGGGAGTTCCCGTCCCAGCTCATCCTGCCCACGATCACGCTCGCGCTGGTGGTCAGCCCGTACATCGCGCGCATGACCCGCGCGACGATGGTGGAAACGCTGGACTCCGGCTACGTCGAGATGGCGCGTCTGAAGGGCGTGCCCGAGCGGCGCGTCATCTTCCGCCACGCGCTGCCACACGCGGTCGGGCCGATCGCGCAGGTGGTGGCCATCCAGCTTGCGTGGCTCGCCGGCGGCATCGTCGTCGTAGAGTACCTGTTCCGCTACCCCGGCTTGGGCGTCGCGCTCATCGACGCCGTGAATTACCGCGACGTCCAAGTCGTGCAAGCCGTGTCCCTCCTGATCGCCGCGGTCTACGTCGTGGTGAACCTCATCGCGGACATCGTCAGCATTACGGCCAACCCGAAACTGAGGAGCTAGCAATGACCACACCGAATACCACCGGTGCCCACAGCACCGCAGGCAACGAGCCCGCTGACGAGTTCGAGACGCTCAAGGAATCCGCGTCCAAGCCCGCGCCGGTGCTCGCCCGCATCTGGGCAATCCCCGAGGGCAAGGTCGGGCTCGTCCTCACCTCCCTCATCGTCGTGTGCACCGTCATCGGCTACCTCTTCGCAGAGCAGCTCACCGGCTACTCCTCCACCGAGTTCCTCGGGCTGCCGTTCACCAACGAGGGCGCATTCGGCACCGACAACCTCGGCCGTTCGGTCTTCTCCCGCTTCATCGCCGGCGGCTTGGTCCTGCTAGTCACCGCGTTTTTGGCCACTGCGCTCGGCATGCTCGTCGGCACGCTCATCGGCATGGTCGCCGGCTACGCGGGCGGTTGGGTCGACGCGGTCCTCATGCGTATCAACGACGTCGTGCTCGCCTTCCCGCAGCTCATCTTCGCCATGCTGGCGATCGTCATCTTCGGACCCTCCGCCACAGTCCTCGTGCTGGTGATCGGGCTCACCCACGCGCCGCGCATCGCCCGCGTCGCCCGCGCGTCCACCATGTCGGTGACCAACGAGGACTACATCCGCGCCGCCCAGATGTACTCCATGCCGCACTGGCGCATCCTTCTCCGCGAGATCCTGCCCAACATCACCGGTCCCCTCGCCGTCGAAGCCGGCCTGCGACTCACCTACTCCATCGGCTCCATCGCCTCGCTGTCCTTCCTCGGTCTAGGCATCCAGCCGCCTGCCGCGGACTGGGGCTTGATGATCAACGAGAACCGCATCGCACTCTCGCTCCAGCCCTGGGGCGTCATCTTGCCGGTCGCGGCCATCGCGCTGCTCACCATCGGCACCAACATGCTTGCCGACGCCACCGCGCGCGCCACCGCGTCCACCGCCATGCCCGCGCGCCCCACGCCCGAGCAGCTCGACGCCGCGCGGAAGCCGAAGAACGAGCCCATCCGCCACGACGCACCTACCGCCACCGAGTCCGAGGAGGCCCAACGATGACCACCGCGATCACCACCCCCACCGACGCCGCCGACGCCACCGGCACCGTACTGAGCGTCCGCGACCTGCGCATCCGCGCCAACGACGGCACCGAGATTCTGCACGGCATTGACTTTGAGCTCCATCGCGGCGAGATTGTCGGCTTGGTCGGCGAATCCGGCTCCGGCAAGACCACGGCGGGTCTCGCCGCGCTCGGCCACTGCCGCGAGGGCCTTTCGCTTACCGACGGCACCGTCACCCTCCACACCCGCAACGGCGACACCATCGACGTCCTCGAACTCGGCGAGGACGACTTGCGCCAGCTACGCGGAGCCCGGGTCGCCTACGTCCCCCAAGACCCCGCACTGAGCCTCAACCCCACCATGCGGATCGGCGAGCAGATCTCCGAGGTGCTGGACCAGCACAACTACGACGGGGACGCCACCGCGCGCGTCCGCGAAGTCATGCGGGACGTCGACCTGCCCGACGACGACGCGTACCTCGCGCGCTGGCCCCACCAGCTCTCCGGCGGCCAGCAACAGCGCGTCGGCATCGCGATGGCGTTCGCGATGCACCCCGACGTGCTCGTCCTCGACGAGCCCACCACCGGCCTCGACGTCTCAACCCAGGCGCACGTGCTGGAAACGATCCGCAAGATGACCGTCCGCCACGCCGTCGCCTCGCTCTACATTACGCACGACCTCGCCGTCGTCGCGGAGCTGGTTGACCGCGTCATCGTCATGCTTCGCGGCGACATCGTGGAGGAAGGCCCCGTCCAATCGGTCCTGTACTCCCCGCAGCACCGCTACACCCAGCGGCTGCTCGCCTCCATCCCGGACCTCGCGGGGAAGAAGAACCTCGCCGGGCGCGAGGCGGGCGGCGCGGGCAAGGGTGGCGCGGGGGCGTCGATAAGCAAGGGCCCGGCCCCGCTCCTGCAGGTCCGCAACCTGGAGATGTCCTACGGCGACAACAAGGTGCTCCACGGCATCGACCTCGAGCTCAACGAGGGCGACTCGATCCTGCTGCTTGGCGAGTCCGGGTCGGGCAAAACCACCCTCGCGCGCTCCATCGCGGGGCTGAATCCCGGGTACACCGGCACGGTCGCGCTCGGTGGCGAGGAACTCGCGCACGGTAGCCGCCAGCGCACACTGGACCAGCGCCAGGCGGTGCAGTACATCTTCCAGTCCCCGTTCTCCTCGTTGAACCCGCGGCGCACGATCGGCGAGTCGCTGAGCGTGCCGATGCAGCTGTCGAAGCGCCTGCCCAAGCGCGAGCAGCGCGACGTGGTGTACGAGGTACTCGAGGCCGTGCAGCTCGACCCCAGCTTCTACGACCGCCGGCCCGGCGACCTCTCCGGCGGCGAGCGCCAGCGCGCGGCGATCGGCCGCGCCCTGGTCAACGCCCCGTCCGTGCTCGTGTGCGACGAGGTGACCTCCGCACTCGACGTTTCCGTGCAGGCCTCCATCCTGCGCCTGCTGGCCAAGCTGCGCCGCGAGCGGGGCCTGTCCATGCTCTTTGTCACCCACAACATCGCGCTTGCCCGCCACGTGGCCACGCGGATCGCGGTGCTGAACAAGGGCGTGATCGTGGATGCCGGCACCGTCGACGAGGTCCTGGAGAACCCGCAGCACGACTACACCAAGCACCTGCTCGCGGACGTCCCCTCGCTGTAGCGGCCCGCTAGGCTGGTGGATGATCTGACCCCAGCCTAGGAAGTGAGCCGCCGTGCACTCCTTGCCAGTCCACCCCGCCACCGTCGACCTCAAGCCGCTGCCCCTGCCGCCGCTCGGGCAGACACTCGGGGCATACCGCACCGCACTCTCCGCGGTACTCAGCGAGGAGGATCTCGCCCACGCCACTCGCGTCATCGAGGATTTCGCGCAGGGCGATGGGCCGCTTCTCGACGCCACCCTGCGCGACCGTGCCGCCGCCCGCGAGAAGGAAGGCACGAACTGGCTGCACGACGAGTGGTACGAGGGGTACCTGGAAAACCGGGAGCCACTGCAGCTGAGCACGAACGTCGGGTTCCAGCTCGCGCCCTTCGGCGACGGCACAGGCACGAGCCGGGTTGCCAGCGCCGTGCAACGCATCGCCACTGTGCACCTGCAGGCCGCGGCGCAACAGGTTCCCGAAGACGTTGACGCGCGCGACAACCGCATCACCATGAACCAGTGGTTTGTCTACAACGGCGGCGTCCGCCACCCGAACGTCGACGTGGACGACGTCAATGTATGCGATCGCGACGTCGCGGATCGGGAAATCGGCGTGTTCGTGCGCGGTCGCCTCTTCGCCCTGCCAATCAGCGACTCTGACGGCAACGTCGCGCCGCTTGACCAACTCTCCGCGGCGTTCGACGAGCTGCTGTCCACCGATGAGGCCGCCGACTTCAACGCAGACTTCAACGCTGCGTCGCTGATCGGGTCCGGCCCGCTTGGCGACGCCCTCTCGGGCCTCTTCACGCAGAACCCCGGCACCTACGCGCGCCTCCGCGACCTGTTGTTCACCGTGGACCTCGTGGAGGCCGCGGGCCGCAGCGACGCCGCGCTCCTGGCGGACCTGACGTTCCGCCCGCGCGGCGCTTGGACCTACAAGCCGCTGAGCTACCAGTTCGGGGTGGACAGCCCGTGGACCGCAGTCCACGTCGAGCACAGCTGCCAGGACGGGGCGACTCTGGTCACGGCGCTTACGCGGATGCACAACGCCGACGTCACCGAGTCCGCGTCGTTGACCGCGCTTGCCCCGCAGGAGCTGCGCTGGGAGTTAGACAGCAACATCTCGGACATTGCGCGCGAGGTGCGCTCGTACACCAACATCACCGGCGACGACGCGCAACCGTACACCGCCGAGATCGTCCCCGTAGACATCAACCAACCGGACGACCTACCGTTGAAGTTCAGCCGCGACGCGAGCGCACAGCTCATCCTGTCCATCGCGCAGCAGCTCACCTACGGCCGCGTGCGTGCGGTGTACGAGGCCGTTGACATGCGCGAGTTCCGCGCCGGCCGCACCGAGTGCCTGCGCGCGGCGACCCCCGAGGCGGTCGCCTTCGCCCGCCACCTGGTGGACGGCGATGCCACCCAGGAGCAGCTCGTGGCCGCTGTCGACGCCCACCGCGCGTGGGTGAAGCGTTGCAAGTCCGGTAACGGGTTTGACCGCCACATTCAGATGCTCGAGCGCCTCGACGAACGGTTGCCCCCGGCGGAGTTCTTCACCGACGAGACCACCATCGCGGCGCGCCAGGACTTCCTCTCAACCACCTCGATCGGCGGCGCGGACCAGATCGTGCGGTACGCCTTCGCGCCGACGCTGCCCGAGGGCTTCGGCGTGGCCTACACGCCGCTGCCGAAGGCCACCGAGTACTGCGTGTCCTTCAACGCGGACACCGCGGAGCGGCCCGAAGAGTTTCTCCGTAACCTCACGCGCGCCGCCGAGCTCCTGTTGGAGTTCTGCGCGAACCTCTAGCGGGGCCGCTCGCCGGCTAGGCGCCGGCGAAACCCGTAAACCCCGTGGCGCGGCGCGTCGCCGCCAGCCACTGCTCGAGCTCGCCGGCGTCGAGCCATTGCTCGTACAAGTCGGAGTCGGGCGAGGACATCAGCTCACGGACCTGGTGCTCCAGCCAGCGTCGGTCGCGGAACGAAAATTCAAACGCCAGAGCCTCGTGGAAGTCTTCGGAGGGCAGGTTGCCGTTCATCACGGCAACGAGGGCGACGACGACCTCGGCCTGGCCCGAATCAAGGGGCAGCTCGCGGCAGGCGAAGCGGAACTTATCCATGCGGAACGTGCCATTGGCAAGCTGACGCACGGCGTCGCGCGCGTGGTCATTATCAAACGGCCCATAGTTCCACGTTCCCATGGCCAGTTAGCTTAAGACCGGCTGGTTGCAGGTTGCTTTCCGTAAAGCGAACAATACTTAAACGTCAAGCAATATGTTGGTAATCCGGTTTGCCAACGTGTCTACCTGCTGTGCAAGTTTGTCCTCCGTGCCGTTATTATCCAGCACCACGTCTGCCGCTGCGCGGCGCTCGACGTCCGGGATTTGCCGCGCGATGCGGTTGCGCGCGTCGGCCTCGTCCAGCCCGCGGTGCGCCACCAGGCGCCGCACGCGTTCCTCCGGATTCACGTCGACCACGACGGTCATGTCCATGTCCTGGTCCATGCCGAGCTCCACGAGCAGCGGCATGTCGTATACCGCTGCCCGCTCCCCAGCGGCTTCCAACACGGCGAACCTGCGGGCGGATTCCGCACGGATCGCTGGGTGGGTGATGGCGTTGAGTCGCTGCGTCGCCTCCTCCGAGGCGAATGCGCGGCGGGCCAGTTCCGCCCGGTCCAGCGCGCCGTCCGGTCCCAGCAGGTCGGCGCCGAACTCCTCCGCCACTGCGGCGAGGACGGGCGAGCCGGGTTCCATGTTGTCGCGGGCCACCTGGTCGGCGTCAACGACGGGAAAGCCACGCTGGCGCATAAGCGCCGCGACCGTGGACTTGCCGCTGCCGATGCCGCCGGTCAATCCGATCATGTACATGGGCACCGATGATAGAGCAAAGCGGCCCGCGCCCCGTCGATAAGCGACTGGGTGCGGGCCGCCGTGCGACCTCACATGGAGGATTTAGTTGCCGGTGAGCTTGTCGCGCAGTGCGGCGAGCTGCTCATCCGAAGCCAGGGAGCCCATGGACGACTCTGCCGGCTCCGCTGCCGGAGCTGCAGCGTTGGAGTCGGAAGAGTAGTTTGCCTGGTCTGCTGCCTGGTCGGCGGCCTCTGCGGCTGCGGCGCGGTGACGCTCCACCTGACCGGCGTGCGCCTGGTGGCGACGCTCTGCCTCGGCGTAGCGTGCCTCCCACTCCTGGCGAGCCTCGTCGTAGCCTTCCATCCACTCGTTGGTCTCCGGGTCGAAGCCCTCCGGGAAGATGTAGTTGCCCTGCTCGTCGTAGGAGTCGGCCATGCCGTAGCGGGACGGATCGAACTCCTCGGTGAAGTCCTCGTCAGCCTGCTTGAGGGACAGGGAGATGCGGCGACGGTCCAGGTCGATGTCGATGACCTTGACCATGACCTCTTCGCCCACGTTGACAACCTGGTCCGGCACCTCGACGTGGCGCTGAGCCAGCTCGGAGATGTGGACGAGGCCCTCGATGCCCTCGTCGACGCGAACGAACGCACCGAACGGGACGAGCTTGGTGACCTTGCCCGGGACGATCTGGCCCACGGCGTGGGTGCGTGCGAACACGCGCCACGGATCCTCCTGGGTTGCCTTCAGGGACAGGGACACGCGCTCGCGGTCCAGGTCCACGTCGAGCACCTCGACGGTGACCTCGTCGCCCACGGTGACAACCTCGGACGGGTGGTCGATGTGCTTCCAGGACAGCTCGGACACGTGGACCAGGCCGTCGACGCCGCCAAGGTCGACGAAGGCGCCGAAGTTCACGATGGAGGACACGACGCCCTTGCGGACCTGGCCCTTCTGCAGCTGGTGCAGGAAGTCGGAGCGGACCGCGGACTGGGTCTCCTCCAGGTAGGCGCGGCGGGACAGCACGACGTTGTTGCGGTGCTTGTCCAGCTCGATGATCTTCGCCTCGAGCTCCTGGCCGATGTACGGCTCCAGGTCGCGGACGCGACGCATCTCAACCAGCGATGCCGGCAGGAAGCCGCGCAGGCCGATGTCCAGGATGAGGCCGCCTTTGACAACCTCGATGACCGTACCGGTAACCGGCTGGTCGTTGTTCTGCAGCTCCTCGATGGTGCCCCAAGCACGCTCGTACTGAGCGCGCTTCTTGGACAGAATCAGGCGACCTTCCTTGTCCTCCTTGGTCAGGACAAGCGCGTCGATCTCGTCGCCGACCTCGACAACCTCGTCCGGGTCGACGTCGTGCTTGATGGACAGCTCGCGCGTCGGGATGACGCCTTCGGTCTTGTAGCCGATGTCAAGGAGGACCTCGTCGTGGTCAACCTTGACAACCTTGCCGCTGACGATGTCACCGTCGTTGAAGTACTTGATGGTGGCGTCGACTGCAGCGAGAAATTCCTCAGGGCCACCGATGTCATTGATAGCAACCTGGGGTGCGTTAGTAGTGCGCATAAGTATATGTGCTCCGAAATGAATAGGAGATCGAAATTGGACAGGGGCGCATCTCTCCACCCAGTTCACCTTCCAATGGGGGCTTGACGTGGGAAAGATCTCGCGCGAGGATCGACCCAGGCCCTCCTATTACGGCCGGTGTCGCCCCGATACGTCGATGCGCCCCTGCAAGGGTAGTCCGTTTCACCTGCTTAAGCAAATAATATCCGTCATGCACAATTCCGATCATTCGCTTATCGACGCCACCGTCACCCCCTCCGCGGCAAACCGCCAATTCTGGGACGATGACGCGGCACGCTACCACGCCGATCACGCGGCGTACCTGTCAAGTTTCTACTGGTGCCCGGAGATGCTCCACGAGTCGGAGGCACGCCTCCTCGGCGACCTCGCCGGGCGCAGCGTACTGGAGATCGGGTGCGGCTCCGCCCCGTGCAGCGCGTGGCTTGCTCGCCCCGAGCAAGGCACCGGTTTTGTCACCGGATTCGACATTTCCGCGGGCATGTTGCGCCGCGCGCCCACCGGACTCCCCCTCGCACAAGCGGACGTGCTCGCCCTCCCGTACCGCGACGCCGCCTTCGACGTCGCATTCTCCGCCTTCGGCGCGCTGCCGTTCGTCGCCGACCTCGACGTGGCCCTCTCCGAGATCCGCCGCGTCCTGCGCCCCGGCGCACGCTTCGTCTTCAGCGTCACGCACCCCATGCGCTGGGTCTTCCCCGACGATCCCGTCTCCACCACCGCCGAGATCAGCTACTTCGACCGCGCTTACGAGGAGCGCGACGCCGAGGGCCGATTGACCTACGCGGAATACCACCGCACGTTCGGCGACTGGGTCCGCGCCCTCCGTACAGCGGGACTGCCGCTTGTCGACGTCACCGAGCCAACCTGGCCGCCCACCCTCACAGAAACATGGGGGCAGTGGTCACCGGAGCGCGGCGCACTCTTCCCGGGCACAGCCATCTTCGCTACCCAGGCGGTCTAAGCTTCACTTCCCACACTCTCAGCTTCTCCCCGAACCCAACACCCCCATATAGGGGCACTTGCACCGCTCCTTGAAGTGAGATGACCATTTACCGCTTTTCCGAGAAAATCGACCTATACACAGCCAACTTGCAGGTCAAGATATTTCCACATCGTGAGACTCGTCATAAAATATAAATGCTTCTTCATACCTGAGTTTCACGTAAGGCGAACCCGGCAATTCGCTCACAACATGTTAAACTCGCTCTTGGTTTTCGAAGCTCGCCCCTCTGGTAAGGGAAGACCACTGAGGCGGGAAAAACATCGAAAACCCTTCCCCGCTCACAGGGGGTTTAAGTGAAAAGGGAAGCACAGCGTGGTGGAGGGGGTTCGCCACGCGATCGGGGGGAAGGGGGATGCAGCATTCCCCGGAATGCTGCGCGAGAGGCGGGCACGAGATTAACGGCCCTGGTGCCCGCCTCCTCGTCCCTCAGCGGCGGCTCTGCCCGCAGCTGAGCGTGAAAGGCGCGGGGTGAACTGCACGGAGACGGCACACCCCGCGCTTTTCCGTGTGTTTCCGCGATTTTCCGTGCGTTTAGTGCGCCGCCTCGTTCCAGTTCGTGCCCGTGCCGGCGGAAACCTCGAGCGGCACCAGCAGCGAGATCGCCCCATCCATTTCTCGCTCGACGATCCCGCGCACCTCGTCGAGCTCACCCGCGGCAACCTCGACGACAAGTTCGTCGTGCACTTGGAGCAGCACTCGCGACTGGTAGCCCGCGAGCGCCTTGTCGACGCGGACCATCGCAACCTTAATGATGTCCGCAGCCGTCCCTTGGATCGGCGCGTTGAGCGCCGCGCGCTCCGCGTTCTCGCGCGCGACCCGGTTATCACTGTTCAGCTCAGGCAGGTAGCGGCGGCGGCCGAACAGGGTCGAGGTGTAGCCGTCGCGCCGCGCCTGCTCGACCACCTCATCCAGGTAGCGCTTCACACCGCCGAAGCGCTCGAAGTAGCTCTCCATGATCTGCTTCGCTTCGCCCGCTGAGATGCCCAGCTGGTTCGACAGCCCGTAGGCCGACAGCCCGTACACCAGGCCGTAGCTCATCGCCTTCACGCGTCGGCGCAACTCGGGCGTGACCTGGTCGATCGGCACGTCGAAGACGCGCGAGCCCACGAAGTTGTGGAGGTCCTCCCCCGCCTTGTACGCCTCGATGAGGCCCTCGTCGCGCGACAGGTGCGCCATCACGCGCATCTCAATCTGCGAGTAGTCGGCCGTCAGCAGGCATTCGTAGCCCTCGCCGACCCTGAAGGCGGAGCGGATTTTGCGGCCCGCGTCTGTCCGCACCGGGATGTTTTGCAGGTTCGGGTCCGCGGAGCTGAGCCTGCCTGTCGACGCCACCGTCTGCTTGAACGTCGTGTGAATCCGGCCATCGTCGCCGACCGCCTTGATGAGGCCCTCGATGGTGGACTTCATCTTTTGGTACTCGCGGTGCAGCAGCAGGTAGTCAAGGAACTCGTGCGGGTGCTTCTCCGCCAGCGCCTCGATTTCCGACGCCGCCGTCGAGTACCCCGTCTTCGTCTTCTTCGTCTTCGGCAGCTCGAGCTTGTCAAAGAGCACCACGGAGAGCTGCTTCGGGCTGGACAGGTTGAGCTCGGGCTCGTCGACAAGCTCGCGCGCCTTCTCCTCCACCTGGGTGACCTTGTCGGCGAAGTCCTTGCGCTGCGCCTCGAGCACGTCGCGGTCCACGGCGATGCCGGTGTGTTCCATCTCGGCGAGGATTGGCACCAGCGGGAGTTCCAGGTCCGCGTAGAGCTCGTACTCCGCGATGTCGCGCAGCTGCGTGGTGAGTTCCTCGGCGAGCTCGAGGACGGCCGCGGCGGCGTCGATAAGCGAGGTGTCCTCGAGCAGACTCAACTGGTCCCCACCCACGGTGAGCTGGCGCTGCAGGTGACGCTGGTAGACGTCCTCGAGGCCGTACGTGCGCTGGCCGGGCCGCAGGAGGTAGGCCGCGATCGCCGTGTCGTGCGCGATGCCGCGCAGCTCGATCTCGCGCCCGCGCAGCATGTGGTACGCGCCCTTCGCGTCGTGGAGGTACTTCGGGTCCTCCGACTCCAGCCAGGCTTTGAGCGCCGCGTCCTCGGCCGGGGAAAGCTCGGCAGTGTCTCGCTGGATGCCGTGCCTTTGCTTATCGACGATCCCCAGCCCCGTCACATCACCACCCGCCGGCACAGCGGAACCAGACAGGTACACGGCGAGCCCCTCCCCGCGGCGGGCCTCGAGCCAGGAGTCCAGCGGCTCGTCCGCAATCTCGACGTCCGCGAGCTCCACCGGCGCCTGTTGCTCGGCCGCATCGCCCGCGGTCGGCACGGCCTTAAGCACACGCTCGCGCAGGTTGGCGCCGAACTCCAGGTCATCGAACGCCTTGGAGACCTCCCCCACGTCCGCGGTTGTCAGCGCCAGCTCGTCCGGGCCGACCGGCAGCTCGACGTCCGTGACCATCTGGGTGAGCTCGCGGTTGAGCTGCACCTGCTCGATGCGTTCGCGGAAGTTGTTCCCCGCCACGCCCTTGATCTCTTCGGCGTGCGCGATGAGCTCCGCGAGCGAGCCGTACTTCACGATCCACTTCGTCGCCGTCTTCTCGCCCACCTTCGGCACGCTCGGCAGGTTGTCCGACGGGTCGCCACGCAGCGCCGCGTAGTCCGGGTACTGCTCAGGCGTGAGGCCGTACTTCTTCTCCACCTCTTCCGGGGTGAAGCGGGTGAGCGTGGAGACGCCCCGGGTTGGGTAGAGGACGGTGGTGTGGGCGTCGACAAGCTGCAAATAGTCGCGGTCACCGGTAACGATGACAATTTCGTAGTCGCCGCGCGCCTGGGTGACCAGCGTTGCGACAATGTCGTCGGCCTCGAAGTTCTCCTTCGACAGCGTGACAATCCCCAGTGTGTGCAAGACGTCCTCGATAATCGGCACCTGGCCCTTGAACTCCGGCGGCGCCGACTCGCGCTGCGCCTTGTACTCCGGGAAGCGCTCCGTGCGGAACGTCTTGCGGCCGACGTCGAAAGCTACCGCGACGTGCGTCGGGGCCTCGTCGGCGAGGATGTTGGCAAACATGGAGAGGAAGCCGTACACCGCGTTCGTGTGCTGCCCGCCCGTGGTGGAGAAGTTCTCCGCAGGCAGGGCGTAGAAGGCGCGGAAGGCCATGGAGTGGCCGTCGATGAGCAGGAGGCGTTTTTGATCAGTCACGGTGCACCAGTCTAGCGACCGCCCACGCCACGCAATTTCCAGATCCTCGTGCGCATCCGCTACACTTTTCCGCGAGCCCCAGTAGCCCAATTGGCAGAGGCAACGGATTCAAAACCCGTCCAGTGTGAGTTCGAGTCTCACCTGGGGCACTAAGAACCATACCCCTGTGACTAAGTAAAACCTGGTCACAGGGGTTACTACATAGAAAATAGTGGGTGGAAAAATAGGCAAAACGGGAGTCTTTGCGGTTCTGATGCCGTAACAAGAACCCCGCCTCCGTAACTGTCTTTAGTGCTTGCGGGGGATTGTCTCAATAGGTTCTATAGATGTTTTCATAAGTGTAATTTTATAAGGTTCATCAACCCTATTGAGACGTTCTCTAGCACTATTTTCTGCGTCTCATTTGGCTGCACCCTATCGCGACATTCATCGCCTGGGGCGTTGTCGCTGATCTATAAAGCTTATTACTGCCTCCTGAAATATGTATCACTGGGGCCTTTCGTGACATGGTATCTTTACTTGCGTGAACCTGAACCCCATGGCGCGGCTTAAGTCGGCTCAAACACAGCCGACGATTTCCGTTGAGGATGTTGAACGTGTGCGCCGTCAACGAAGACTTGCGAAAACCGAAGAAGAGTACAGTGACGTACGTTCTCAGATGCGCGATTTAGTTGCTGAGCTTCGTTCAACCCCCGTGCGAAACCCAAAGACCACGAAGATCGCAGGTGTCATCATCCTAATTATTGGGATTATTGTGGGTGCACTTCTCTTCTACAGCGCTTACCTGCTGTGGCCAGATTTCATGGAGTACGTGGAGGAGGAATGGTAAAGAGCAACTCCTCCGGATCCAATGACGGAACCATTACAGAGCGTCAAGCTTTTTTAGGCCTAGTCGGATTCATAGTTGTCGGCTTGGCAATGAGCCTTTATGGTATAGCGCTTATCATTTTAGCTTCCTTGGTAACCCTAGGGTCGATCGCAGTTGGAGTATTTCTTATACTCCGTTCCTCCGAGGAGGGAGATGCCGTGTTTCGAGCAGTTTCGGGTGAGGTTGAGCAGCTTAGCAATGATGCCTCGTTTGATATTGCTGAGGAACTAATCGCCTGGGATAAGCTGAAATACACTAGGGGCATAGGCACGAGAATCGCAGGTCAAGACAGTGACATTGAAGATATATATCGCCGACTTACCAATGCTCGCGAGGAGCTGGCCCAGGCTAATACGCCAGTCCACCGTATAGAAGCCGTTCTCGCCGTCGATTCGGTTCTAGCAATTGCGAAAGAGTTACGTATTTCAGAATAACCTTGGGACTAGGGGCTCTTTCTGTTGTCCACTCAGGCCATCAAAATGGAGGAACTGGCGAACTGGCTGCAACCTCCTGGGCCGAGTAGGGCTTGCGGAATGTTTCGCCACCGGCAACATAAGTACAATGAATCCATGACTCAACCCCAAGAGCTCGAGAGTCCGGGATCGAATTTCACCCAGGTGTTGGAAGCTGCAGCGAAGCTCCCTGGGGTAAGGATGAACAGAGCTACTTACCTCCGCCAAGCCCTCAAGCGTTACTGCACTGAGGCGCAAATCGAGGAAGCAATCAATACCAGCCCGGCAACGGCAGGCATCCCGCTCAAGGTCATTACTGCGATAGCGAACACATCTATTGCCTATGAGACGAGCAAGGTTACTGGCCTCTCGACAATCGCAGGCATCCCTGGCGGCCTGGCGATGGCGGGGACTGTGCCGGCAGATCTTGCGCAGTACATGGGGCATATTCTTCGAATTGTCCAGAAGCTTGCCTATATCTACAGCTGGCCTGATTTATTTGCCGATGATGGCGAAGATGTGGACGAAGCGACCGAGGGCATGTTGGTCCTGTTCGTGGGTGTGATGTTTGGGGTGCAACTCGCTCAAGGTGGAGTGACGCGAGTTGCAGGCATGGTCGCAGCCAATGTCGCTAGGAAACTCCCGCAGAAGGCACTCACCAAGGGAGTGATCTATCCGATCGTGAAAAAGGTTGCGAGCTATCTCGGGGTGAGTATGACTAAGAAAATATTCGCTAACGGAGTAGCTAAGGTCATCCCCGTCGCCGGTGCAGTTCTCTCTGGGAGCCTTACTCTGGGGACGTTCCTCCCGATGTCGAAGCGTCTACAAAAGCACCTCGCAAGTTTAGAATTGACCAAGCCAGGACACCGGACAGAAGAGAAAGAATCCTGACGCTGAAATCATGGCTCTGTAGGCCACTGAGAACCGAAGAAAATTCGGTGTTAGGCAAAGACTTCCAGAATTCGCCTTCTTAATAACGGCGCAAATAACCCGCCTCAGGCTTACTTATCTTCACACCCGCCCACTATCGATTCTGAGCGCGTTCTACTATGAGGTCGGTGGCAAACCAATGAACCAAAGTCACCAAAGCTTAGACTTCCTTGCCCCACAAGATTTCCTCTCGAAGAGGTAATTACTTAACTGCCTAACGGCAGGGGAACCTTATATAGCCTACGGCCTGGTACATCTATTTCTGAGACGTCCGACGTTCCCGAGGAAAAGTGATTCCGGCTTCACAGGGTGAAAAGTTTAAGGCGGTCACGGCGGGACTGCCGGGGGGATGGCGTCGCACACACCGTGACCTAACCCCAGGCCTCATCGGGGGGCGGGGTTCACCTTTGCGACGTGGTCACGAGAAGAAAACTCAGAACGATGGGAAGCAACCTAGCTGGGGTGGTTTTGAAGCAGCTGGGCTCAGAATTATCCGACTTCCCTCTCGGGGGCACGCCTCTCAGGGGCACGCTATGAAGTCTCGAGACATCGTTCCGGGGTATCTCTCCCCGCGATTGTTAGTTCTCGCCTCCCTTAGGAACCCGAAAATCGGGCCTCTGAAACGACATGGATGCGCTGAGAGGCAGGCATCTGCTCACGACAATTTTGAGCCCAACAATGAACTTAGCACCGGAGCCGGGTTTGACAGCCCCTCCCTCAGATCCTGCTTATCGATTGCGACGTACGCCTAGAACCACCTCTAAAGGCATTAGGAGCAACAGCATTTCAGGGAAATCCGCGAGCTACTCGGCTGGTCTCACAACTTAACCGACTAACCGACCAGCAAATCGTAATAACCCTCGAGCACCAAGATGCTTTGTGATCACCCTTGCCTCCCCTCTCAGACCCAGCGGAGCAGCGGCTTCTCCTCTAGGAAAAAGTATCATTAAAGATTGCGCGACGATGACCGCCAAAGTATTCTAATCTTCACAGATCAGAGGAGAAGATTGAGGATGGCTAAACACTTTAGCGTCCATGCATTTGGAAGCGCAATGCTATTTCGTGTTCCTGACGATGCTGATATGGATAAGTTCACTTTAAGTAGCATTAGGAGCAGAAAAGACGTGCAGCGACAACTTGACGATTTTCTAAGAGAACAAGAGTTCGATCCCAATGATTACTACAAGTGGTGATTTGAGGCTAATCGAACCTCGCACCAAAAACCTTGCTTCCCTTTTCATAGTATCCCGTACTGCAGATGACATAGTGCCTCGGACGACAGTATGTTCCACCCTCTTTGTTTAAGGCTCGAACTAACGGAAGTCTTTAAAGCGCTCGACATGCTCGGGCCAGTACTACTCACAAGAACTGCTAGCGTGTGTCAACCAGCCCGACATTGGAGTCATCATCGTCCTGTCGCAACTAATCAATGGGTGAGAGGTCCTTGGGGCCAAAAAGGATTATCGACTGAATGGACGCTTGCTGCAACCGATATTTCAAGCCCTACACGGAAGGAAAATGGCGAGGGGCCACTCGAAGCGACGAGACCTCGGGATCGATGGCGGGCAATGGTGCTGAAGGGGTGCTCTTTTCGCTTAGATTCACGGTTAGTTCTCCCAAGCGTTGGGCGAGCGGAAGGATGTTCACGGGGAAAGTTTGTGACGTTTGCACTGAGTAGCGCAAGAGGCCATCGTCGTTTCTCCAGAACTTCAGGATAATGGCGTCACTATAGGTTCTCTCTTCTGCTTCTATATGATAGGCGATGCGAATTTCATTCGCGTAAGTGTCCAAAAGATTGCACAGGGTCTCAGGGTCAACTCCTCCGTGACGAAGTGACCGGACCGCCAGCAGGTTCACGTATTCGACGAGATCCTCGCCCCAAGTTTTGCTCTCCACTTCACCCGTTTGGGAAAGAATCGCTTCAGATCGCACCGGGCCAAACTGCAGGGGATCTGATTTTTTGGGGTCGCTCCAGACCATCACGGCCCTAACAATGCCATAGCCGTTCGGTAAGTGGACAGAAGAAACCGGTCTGTATCTGCCAAAAGGAACTCCGGTTCAAAATCCCGAGGCATACCGCCGTTGAGCCATCGCAGATATTGCAGAGCTTGAGCGCGCGGATAGCCCCACTGATTGCCTCCAAAAAGCCCACCATGATCCTTATAGCCACGGATTCGAGGGGCCGGAACAAAAGAACCATCAGGGTGGAAGACTTCCACGTCTACAACGGTTCCGTCTCTATTGCTCCGCGTTGTGACATAACCGCGTGTGAAGCGGCCTGACTGGGTGGTTTTGCGTGAAGCCATTTAATAACCTTCTTCTATTAGAGATACATTTCTATTATACCCGTCCCATTAGTGCAGATCCGCGAACTTTTTGAAGGCTTCTCCGATTCGAGATAGTGACGTAGAGAAACTAACGGCACGTCCCAGAAGGCCAGTTGGCGCGTACAGTTTCGACAGCTACCCCCAAACCCGGTGCCATACAAATGACGTACGGAGCAGGTTTACAGTGTCGCAGATACCGCAAAAGGATGCCATTACCTGCGGATATGACAGGCGACAGAAACAGCCAGTACGTGAGTTCGAGCCTCACTTGGGGCACGCTTTTCGACGCCCCGCCGCCGGCCCACCAGCCAGCCGCGGGGCGTTCTTCGTGCGCCTGCCACCCACCGTTCTTGGGCTGCTTCCCGCCTCCTAGCCCCGCACGAGCAACTCGCAATCCGCACTCCATTTTGCGATACATTTCCGTTTCTCCACGTCCAGGACGTGACGGGGATTGCAGCCACCCTCATTTGTGCGCGAGTTCGCGTCAATCCCTAGCGCTGCGGTTTTGCAGAGGTCTAGCCTAAGCAGTTGTAGCAACAACCGCTTCCGAAGGAGATCCACCATGCGCTACACAAACGGCAACTACGAAGCCTTTGCCCGCCCCCGCAAGCCCGAAGGTGCTGACGAAAAGACCGCCTGGATCCTCGGCTCCGGACTCGCCGGGCTGTCCGCCGCAGCCTTCCTCATCCGCGACGCACAGGTGCCGGGCGAAAACATCCACATCCTCGAGCAGGCGAACATCGCCGGCGGCGCGCTCGACGGCATCAAAGAACCGGAGGACGGCTTTGTCATCCGCGGCGGCCGCGAGATGGAAAACCACTTCGAAACGCTGTGGGACCTCTTCCGCTCCGTCCCCTCGCTGGAAATCGAAGGCGCGAGCGTCCTTGACGAGTTCTACTAGCTCAACCTCGACGACCCGAACTACTCCCTCCAGCGCGCGACCGTCAACCGCGGCCAGGACGCACACACGGACGGCAAGTTCACACTTACCCGCAAGGCGCAGAAGGAACTGATCAAGCTCTTCTTGGCCACCCGCGACGAGGTGGAAAACGTGCGCATCAACGAGTGGTTCAGCGAAGACTTCCTGGAGTCCAACTTCTGGATGTACTGGCGCACCATGTTCGCGTTCGAGGAGTGGCACTCCGCGCTGGAAATGAAGCTCTACGTCCACCGTTTCATCCACCACATCGGCGGCCTGCCCGACTTCTCCGCCCTGGAATTCACCAAGTACAACCAGTACGAGTCCCTCGTCCTCCCGCTGACCAAATACCTGCAGGACAACGGCGTGCAGTTCGAGTACGGTACGCGGGTCACGGACGTCGACTTCCGCATCGCCAACGGCGAGAAGCAGGCCACGTACATCCACTGGGAGAAGGACGGCGAGGACGGCGGCGTCGCGCTCACGGAGAACGACCTCGCGTTTCTCACCATCGGCTCACTGGTGGAAAACTCCGACAACGGCAACCACCACCGCGCGGCCAAGCTCAACGAGGGACCTGCCCCGGCGTGGGACCTGTGGCGCAAGATCGCGGCGAAGGACCCCTCGTTCGGCCGCCCGGACGTGTTTGGCAGCCACATCCCGGAGACGAAGTGGGAGTCGTGTACCGTGACCACGCTCGATGAGCGCATCCCGCGCTACATCGAGAAGATTGCCAAGCGCGACCCCTTCTCCGGCAAGGTGGTCACGGGCGGCATCGTTACCGCGCGCGACTCGAGCTGGCTGCTTTCGTGGACCGTGAACCGCCAGCCACACTTCAAGAACCAGCCAGATGACCAGATCGTGGTGTGGGTCTACGCGCTCTACTCGGACAAGCCTGGTGACTACACAGGTAAAACCATCGAGGAGTCCACGGGCGAGGAAATCACCCGCGAGTGGCTCTACCACCTCGGCGTCCCGGTTGACCAGATCGACGAGCTCGCCGCCACCGGCGCGAAGGCCGTCCCAGTGATGATGCCGTACGTTACGGCATTCTTCATGCCGCGCCAGGCCGGCGACCGCCCTGACGTCGTCCCGGAAGGTGCGAAAAACTTCGCATTCATCGGCCAATTCGCCGAGTCCGCGCAGCGGGACTGCATCTTCACCACCGAGTACTCGGTCCGCACTCCAATGGAGGCCGTTTACACGCTCATGAATGTCGAGCGCGGTGTGCCCGAGGTCTTCAATTCGACCTTCGACGTCCGCGCGCTTCTCGACGCCACCGTCCAACTCCGCGACGGCGAGCCGCTTGGCTCCGGCCGCGACACCAAGGCGGGCCGCTTCATGCGAAAGCACTTCCTGGACAAGATCGAGGACAACGAGATCGGCGAGCTGCTCCAGGAGTCGGGCCTGCTCAAACCGCGCAATTAGCCGCGTCCTCCACCTGCCAGGCCGCGCGCTGCACCGCGGCTTGGCGCGGGCCCCGGATTGCAACTTACATAGGCATAGTATATATTTACGCTATGCAGATTGACGAACAAGCACAGCTCGCCAATAACCTCGTGTGGGCCAGCAGCCGCTTCGCACGGACCGCATATCAAGCAACCCCGGTGCAACTCTCGTACGTCTCGCTACGCGCGATGTCCGCACTCAATCGCGAGCCCGGACTTCGCGCCGGAGAACTCGCACGTCGTGAGGGTATCACACAGCCGTCCATGAGTCAGGCAATCAAGAAGCTTGTCGACGGCGGCTTCATCACCCGCCACCCCTCGCCCGAAGACGCGCGCGCCGCGGACCTCATGATCACCGACAAGGGCCGCGACATTCTCCTGAAGTACCGCAACGACTCCGCCGCCCAGATTCTGCCTGTGCTGGACACGCTGAGCGACGACGACATCGCCGTGCTTCACCGCGCCTCCGAACTGCTCCAGCAGATCACCGAGGAACTCTCCGAGAAGCGCTAGCGCATCTGCATCCCTACTTACTGAGGTCGGCAATCCAGTCGACCCCACCACATTTGTCATGCCCAAAAACAAGGAGGTTTTCATGTCCAACGCTGGTTTGGAAGACGCCGAACCGCATTCAATGCTGAAGCAACCAATCGCTGTGTGGGCCCTCGCGTTCGCCTGCACGGTCTCGTTTATGGGCATCGGCTTGGTCGATCCGATTCTGCCTGCAATCAGCCGCGAACTCGACGCGTCCCCCACGCAGACGATGCTGCTGTTCACCAGCTACCTGCTCATCACGGCGCTCGCAATGTTTTTCAGCGCCTTCATCTCCTCGCGAATCGGAGTCAAGGTCACACTCTTGATTGGACTCGCACTCATCGTCGTCTTCGCGTTTCTGTCCGGCGCCGCCGGCTCCGTCGACGCCATCATCGGGTTCCGCGCCGGCTGGGGCTTGGGCAACGCCCTGTTCATCTCCACCGCGCTCGCGGCGATCGTGGGCGCCGCCGCAGGCAGCGCCGGTCAAGCCATCATCCTCTACGAAGCGGCGATGGGCATCGGCCTCGCCGTCGGCCCGCTGGCCGGTGGACTCCTCGGCGAGATCTCTTGGCGAGCCCCCTTCTACGGCACCGCCGTCCTCATGGCCATCGGCTTTCTCGCAATCGCGACGCTCCTCAAGCGCAACTCCAACAAACCCGCCCCCGTCGAATTCAGCGCAGGCTTCGTCGCGCTCAAGGAACCGGCACTGCTCACGCTCGGACTGGTCGCGTTCTTCTACAACTTCGGCTTCTTCACGCTTCTGGCATACTCCCCGTACCCAATCGAGGAGGCCGCCTCGCTCGCAGGCAAAGACTTCGGCGCCATCGAGCTGGGATTCGTCTTCTTCGGCTGGGGCCTCACACTCGCCATCTCCTCAGTGTTCCTCGCACCCCGCCTCGTGCAATGGCTCGGCCTCTTCCCCGTGCTGAACCTGATCCTCGGCGGCTTCGGCGTCCTACTCGCCTGCCTCGGTTTCGCCGCGCTGCACCTCACGGCGGTCGTCACCCTGGTCATCATCGCCGGCATCTTCATCGGCGTCTTCAACACCGTGCTCACCGAGGCCGTCATGGAAGCCACCCACCTCCCCCGCAACGTCGCCTCCTCCACGTACTCCGGACTGCGCTTCCTCGGCGGCGCCATCGCCCCCGCGGTCTCCGGCCCGCTTGCCGCCGCGCTCGGCGCGGGCGTCCCGTACTGGTTCGGCGCGGCGTCGCTGGTCCTCTCCCTCGCAATCCTGCTCGTGGGCAAGCGCAACCTGGGCCGCCTCGCTTAACGACGCCACCGCCCCAGCGCATGCGTGTTGGCGCCAGGGGCACTGGCGCTAACTCGAAAGCGGACGGCACGCTACCCGTCATCCGGCGGGTCCGGGGTACGAAACGGCGCCCGCGCGGCGTGATCCGCCCCAGTCGGTGTGACCCGACCCGACGGCGAGACCCACACAATCCGCCCATCCCGACGCTGCGTCCGCCCACGCGACGGCCTACCGGCCTGATAATTGTGATACCGACACAACCACCCCAAATTCCCCACCTCAGTCTCACCCCCATGCTGATGCTCCACCATATGATGCGCATCGCACTGTGACGCCGGCACATCACAATCCTTCCACGTACACGTAAGCGAATCCGCCAACATCATCTCCCGATGCTTCCGATGCGCAAACCGCACATCATACGCATTCACCGGCCCATCAGCCGCCCCCACCAAAATGATCGCACCCAGTTCCTCGAGCTGCATCCGCACAAACTCCTCACCAGAACAAATCACCCCGCTGGCAAAATGCACCTCAACATCGTCGCCGGCACCCGAGATGATCTTCACGTAATCACCAAGATCCAAATTCGCAGTTACACGCACCGTGTAGTCCGCCTTCGGGCAATCATTGGCCAACCAACCAGCAACATCATCTTTCGCCGCATCGTAGACACCTTGCACCGCAAGGGCCGGCCCTGTCACACGAAGCGTTGCCATCCCATCCCCATGCTGGCGCACCCGCACCCCAGGCGTGCGCGCAGGCGCCGGCGACAACTCCCGCTTCAACTGCCCAGCAACACGGCGCACACACGCCAAATCACCACTGGTGGCACACAGCGTTTCAATAAACCGCCACCGGTTCGTCGCATCTGTAATCGAGCGCGACGCACGCGCAATATAGGCCAACGTATCCACCCGATGCCCGCACTCACGAGCACCTGCCACCGCACGGGCCTGGTAGCGCGAGTGCGACGTCGGCGCGTACAACATGCGGGCGGCAACGACTAGCTGGGCGGCGCGGTCGGGGGCCACGCCGGCGTCGATAAGCGAATCTGCAGACACGCCAACGGCCGCGGCGACGTAGTCAACGCCGGCGCGGTCGTGGGCCACAAGGTCTGCAATCACATCCATACCCAGCACCATACGGGCCCGTGACCAGCGCAAACAAGCACTTGTGAGAAGACTCCCAAAACACCCACCGAAGGGAACCGCGGGCCCGTTCCCTGCGTCTAATACTGGTTAAGGGTTTTCCGCGCGCCTCGCCGATGGGACAATGGTCCACCCGCTTGGTTAGGATGTTCGCATGCGCCAGACCATTCTCGCCGGCACCATCGCTGCCGCACTCGCTGTATCCACTGTCCAGTTCAGTCCCCTCGTCTCGGCCGCCGCCGCTGCGGAGGCGGGCGAAAACGGGGGCGATGGGGCGTCGTCAAGCACTCGCCCCAAGGGCAACAAGCCCGGCGACCCCTCGCCCGGCCTGAAGCCGCTGGACTACGACGAAGAGAAGGATCCCATGCACCTGGATCCGGACAAGAACCCGGTGAAGAAGGTGTCGAGCTCCGAGATGTTCCTGGATTGGACCAAGGACATGGAGGAGGGCGACGGCAAGGACGTCGTGCAGGCGTGGGCGAAGAACTCGTCGGTGCCGGATACCGCGAACCCGTGGGAGCTGGCGAAGCAGGAGGTGCAGGGCTCGTCGATGATGTCGTCCGGCTTCTTTACCGGCGACTTTGCGCAGAGCTCCGCGGGCTCGAGCCGCGCGGCGTCGTCCGTCATCCCGGTCATGCTGGGCCTGCTGGTGATCGGCCAGCTCGTGGAGCTGGTGATGCGCGGCATCCGCATGGCGCAGCAGTAGCTTTGCCGCACGGCATGGCGACTTCCCCGCCGACACCGTTGCGAGTAATATACAGTGCACAGTATATTTCTACGCTTCTGGAAGTTCCATGCACGCAACATTCACCGCACGCCGGGCAGGCGTCCTCGGGGCCTGCCTCGCCGCAGCGACCCTGCTGACCGGCTGCGTGACTAACACCGAGGACGGTACGCCCGATGGCTGGGAGCCGATCGTCCCGGAAGAAGTCCCCGAGATCGCGGCCCTTGTGCCTGAGCAGGTCGCCGCGGACGGCAAGCTTTCCATCGGCGCCAACCCGCCATTCGCCCCGTTCGAGTTTAAAAACTCCGAGGGCGAACTCATCGGGTTCGAAATGGACATCGGACGCGCGCTCGCGGGCGTGATGGGCCTGGAATACGACCCGCAAGACATGGACTTCTCCATGATCCTCCCCGCGGTGCAAGCCGGCAGCCTCGACGCCGGCATGTCCGGATTCACTGACAACCCTGAGCGTCGCGAATCGTTCGACTTCGTCGACTTCCTGTACGCCGGCATCCAGTGGGCGCGGCAGACTGACAGCGCCGTCGACCCCAACGACGCCTGCGGGCTCACCGTTTCTGTGCAGCGCACGACCGTCTCCGAAACCGACGACGTGCGCCCCAAGTCCGACGCCTGCGTCGAGGCGGGCAAGGAGCCGATCACCGTCCTCTCCTTCGACACCGCCGATAACGCGGCGCTGGCCGCGCTCGTCGGCCGCGCGGACGCGTACAGCGCCGACTCCCCCGTCACCGCGTGGGCTGTGGAGCGCTCGGGGGGCGACCTCGAGCTCGTCGGCGAGATGTTTGACGCGGCGCCGTACGGAATCGCCGTACCGAAGGACTCGGAGCTGGGCCCCGTCATGGCGCTGGCCATGCAGCACCTGATCGACACTGGGGAATACGCCCGCATCCTGGAGCAGTGGAACGTCGATAGTGGGCTGCTCGAGCACGCACTCCTGAACGAACAACCGATAGAAGGGCTGGGGTAACACCAGATGAGCAACAAGGTAAACAGCCGGCGGAGCAAGCCGGAGCGCATCGAGGCGAAGCCGCTTCGCCACCCCGGCCGCTGGGTGCTCGCCGCGATCCTGGTCGCGCTCGTCGCCTGGTTCATCATCGGCGCCGCGCGTAACGACGCCTACGGGTGGGACACCTACTTCCAGTACCTCTTTGACACCCGCATCGCCATCGCCGGCCTGCACACGCTCGCGATCACGCTGCTGGGCATGATCATCGGCGTCGTCGGCGGCATCCTGCTCGCGGTCATGCGCATGAGCCCGAACCCGGTGTTCAACGCGGTCGCCTGGCTCTTCCTCTGGGTCTTCCGTGGCACGCCGGTCTACGTGCAGCTGATGTTCTGGGGACTGATCGGCGCGATTTATGACTCGATCAACCTCGGCTTCACCGAGATCCCGCTCGAGCCGTTCACCTCTTCCGCGTTCGCGCTGGCGGTCGTGGGCCTCGGGTTGAACGAGGCCGCGTACATGGCGGAGATCGTCCGCTCGGGCGTGTCCTCGGTGCCGGAGGGCCAGGTCGAGGCGTCGAAGGCACTCGGCATGAGCTGGCGCCAAACGATGACGCGCACGGTGCTCCCGCAGGCGATGCGCATCATCATCCCGCCGACGGGCAACGAGTTCATCTCGCTGCTCAAGACCTCGTCGCTGGTGGTCGCGGTCCCCTACTCGCTCGAGCTGTACGGCCGCTCCATGGACATCGCGGCGGCCCTGTTCCAGCCGGTGCCGCTGCTGCTCGTCGCGGCGACCTGGTACCTCGTCATCACCTCGCTGCTCATGGTCGCCCAGTACTACCTGGAGCGCTACTTCGAGCGCGGTGCGACCCGCCAGCTCACCGCCCGCCAGCTCGCCAGCTTGGCCGACGCGGAGGGCACCATCCCCTCCAACGTGGAAATCATCACCGCACCGGACAAAAAGAAGGGACGCTAAGCCATGACGGTCAAAGCAACACCGATGATCCAGGCCGTGGACGTGTGGAAGTCGTTCGGCCAGTTGGACGTGCTCAAAGGCATCAACCTGGATGTCATGCCGGGCAGCGTCACCTGCCTCATCGGCCCGTCGGGGTCCGGCAAATCGACGTTCCTGCGCTGCGTCAATCACCTGGAAAAGGTCAGCGCGGGCCGCCTGTACGTCGACGGCGACCTGATCGGCTACCGCGAGCGCGACGGCGTGCTCTACGAGATGAGCGAGAAGGATGCGGCCAAGCAGCGCCGCGACATCGGCATGGTGTTCCAGAACTTCAACCTCTTCGGCCACCGCACGGTGCTGGAAAACATCATCGAGGCGCCGATCCACGTCAAGGGCGAGGACCCGGCGAAGGCGAAGGCGCGCGCGATGAAACTGCTTGAGATGGTCGGCCTCGCCGCGAAGGCCGACGCCTTCCCCATCCAGCTCTCGGGCGGCCAGCAGCAGCGCGTCGCGATCGCGCGCGCCGTGGCCATGGAGCCGAAGCTCATGCTTTTCGACGAGCCCACGTCCGCCCTCGACCCCGAGCTCGTCGGCGAAGTGCTGCGCGTGATGAAGGACCTCGCCGCCGAGGGCATGACGATGATGGTGGTCACCCACGAGATGGCGTTTGCCCACGAAGTGGCCGACCACGTTGCGTTCATGGCGAACGGCCAGGTCATCGAGTACGGCACGCCCGCCGAGGTCCTGGACAACCCGCGCGAGGAGCGCACCAAGGCCTTCGTTTCGACGCTGTTCTAACGCTCGTTCTAGCGCCCTTTACGCCCCGAACATCCCGACCAGCCCGCGCACGAGCGCGGTAAACCCGCCGAAAAACGCGAGCGAGAGCGCCACGGTGTGCGCCTTGGCGCTCGGGATGTGCGGGGCTAATTTCGTGCCCGCAACCTGGCCGACGATGAGCCCCGCGGCCGCCGCTCCCCAGAACGCCGCCGGGATGGTCGCCAGGTTCGCAGCCCCGGTGAGCTCCTTGATCAGGAACGAGACCGCGCCGGAGACCATGAAGATGGGCTGCAGGGTGGCCGCGTAGGTGCGCTGCGGCCAGCGCGCCGCCTGCGAGTACACCGTGATGGCGGGCCCTGCCACGCCAGCGAGCGTGTTCATGAACCCGCCGACGGCGCCGGAGACGGCCGCGGGCAGCGCGCCTTCGATAGGCGGCACGTAGCGCTTACCCAGGGTCACCACGCTCAGCGCGATGAGGAGCACGATGCCGACGACCACGAGCAGCGCCGAGGGCGACACCGCGCGGATGAGGAACGCACCCGGCACCGCGCCGACGACGAGCGCCGCCGCAATCGGTGCGAACTTGCCCCAATCGACGTCCGCGCGCATGGACCACGTGTTCAGCACCGCGTTGATCGTGGCGAGGACGTTGATGAGGATGATGCCCACGACCGGCCCCAGCATGAGCGAGAGCGCGGGCGCGGCGATGAGACCGAGCCCCATGCCGGAGACGCGCTGGGAGATGGCGCCGGCAGCGATGGCAACGAACACGCCGACGGCGAGCCAGATCACTGGAACTTCTCCCGCATGGCCTCGCGAACCGTGTGCGGCACCAGCCCGGTGACGTCGCCGCCGTATTTGGCCACCTCTTTGCACAGGGAGGAGGAGACGTAGCCGTACTTCTCGTCCGTCATGAGGAAGTAGGTGTCGATGCCGGACAAGCGGCGGTTCATCTGCGCCATGGGCAGCTCGTAGTCGTAGTCCAGCGAGGAGCGCAGGCCCTTGACCAGGGCGGTCACGCGGTGCTCGTTGGTGTAGTCGACGAGCAGGCCTCCCCAGGAGTCCACGCGCACGCCCGGGATGTCCGCGGTCACCTCGCTGATGAGCGCCATGCGCTCGTCCACGCTAAACAGGCCCGACTTCTTCGACGGGTTGCCGGTGACAAGCACGATGACCTCGTCAAAGCTGTGCGAGGCGCGGCGCACGATGTCGAGGTGCCCGTTCGTGATCGGGTCGAAGGACCCGGGGCAGACAGCGGTGGTCATTGCTCCTCGCTTTCGTTGGTCTCGGGGTCCGCGTAGACGGCCATGTCCATGCGGGCAATGCCGTAGGTGCGCTTCTTCAGCTTCTGGCCCGTCGGGGTGAAGTTCGCCGGCCAATCGGTCTCGGGGCTGTCGCGGTGGCGCTCGACGACGACCACGGCTCCGTCGATAAGCAATGGCTCGAGCGCGCGGACCATCTCGGCGACGGTGGCGTCATCGAGCGCGTACGGCGGGTCTGCGAGCACCATGTGGAAGTGCTTGCGCGGGGCGCGCGCAACGTAGGTGGAAGCCTTGACTGGCTCGATGCGGACGTCCGCGTGGCCGACGACCTCGGCGTTGTGCTCGATGACGGCGACCGCACGCGGGTCATTTTCCACCAGCACCACCTGCTGCGCGCCGCGCGACGCTGCCTCGAGGCCAAGCGCGCCGGAACCGGCGAACAGGTCGAGCACGTTCGCCCCCGTGAACCCGAAGCGGACCTGGAGGGACGAAAACAGGCCCTCGCGGGCGCGGTCGGATGTCGGCCTCGTGCCCTCGGGCGGGACCTTGATCTTCCTGCCGCGGGCGTCTCCGGAAATAATGCGGTTCATGCCACACACTGTAGCGGGCAGGTAGCGCGGGTTTAGCTTTTGTCTAGGTATTCGAAGTCTTCGGCGACAAAGTCCGCGGTGGCGCTGCGCGCGAACTCCAGGTTGTCGGCGACGATGCTGCCCGCGTCCCGGTAGGCGCGCTCGACGAGTGCTCGGTCGTCCACAAGATTGATCAGCCGCAGGGTGCGGTGCAGGCCCGATTGCTCCTTACCCAGCACGTCGCCCTCGCGGCGGTTGAGCAGATCAAGCTCCGCGAGTTTGAAGCCGTCCGTGGTGGCCGCGACCTGCTGCACGCGGGTAAACGACGGGGAGCCCTGGTCCGCCAGTGTATGGAAGAGGCACCACGACTCGAACCCGCCACGGCCGACGCGCCCGCGCAGCTGGTGCAGCTGGGAGACGCCGAAGTGTTCGGACTCGCGCACCATCATCACCGTGGCATTGGGCACGTCCACGCCGACCTCGATCACCGTGGTGGACACGAGCACGTCCGTGGCGCCCGCGGCGAAATCCGCCATCACGGCGTCCTTCTCTTCGCCCTTCATCCGGCCGTGGAGGACGGCGACCGTGCTGTCCGGGAACTCCGCGTCGGCGAGGTACTCGGCCACCTCGTGCACGCCGCCCTCGCTCTCGATCCTGGGGCAGACAATGTACGCCTGGTGGCCCGCCGCTATCTCTTCGCGGATCTTCTCCCACGCGCGCGCTACCCAGGACGGCCGAAACTCCGGCACGACCGAGGAGCGAATCGGCTTGCGCCCGCCCGGCAGCTCTTTGAGCGTGGACACGCTCAGGTCGCCGAACACGGTGATAGCGATGGTGCGCGGGATGGGGGTCGCAGTCATGACGAGCAGGTGCGGGGTGCGCTCCCCCGCCTTCGCCCGCAGCGTGTCGCGCTGCTCCACCCCGAACCGGTGCTGCTCATCCACCACGACCAGCCCGAGGTTGAAAAAGTCCACCGTGTCCTGGATCAGCGCATGCGTGCCCACGACTATGTCCGCCTCGCCGGAGACGATCTTGAGCAGCGCCTCCTGCTTCTGCGCGGCCCCCATGGAGCCGGTGAGCGCGACGACGCGCGCGGGAACGCCGGCGCGCAGCAGCGTCTCTGTAAGCGAGCGCGCGTGCTGCATCGCCAGCACCTCCGTCGGCGCGAGAAGCGCGGCCTGCGCGCCGTTGTCCACCGCCTGCAGCATGGCGATCAGCGCGATGATCGTCTTGCCGGAGCCGACCTCTCCCTGCAACAGCCGGCTCATCGGCCGCACGGAGGCCATGTCCGCGCTGATCTCCCCGAACACCGCCGATTGACCCTCCGTGAGCGCGAACGGCAGCTGGCCCAGCAGCCTCGCCTGATCCCGGTCCGCCACCCGCGGCAGGGCCTCCGCGCGGCGATGCGAGAGGTCCGCACGGCGCACCCCCATGGCCAGCGCGACGGACAGCGCCTCGTCGTACTTCAGCCGGTGCAGCGCCTTGCCGGGACCCTCTGGGCCGGGCTCGTGGATCTGGCGGACCGCCGAGTTCAGCGGCAGCATCCCGATCGGAGTGAACCCGAGCGGTTCCTCGATGGTCGGCAGCGAGTGCAGGACCATGTGGACCGCGCCCATAATCGTCCAGGTGTTGATCCCCTTTTTCGCCGGGTAGATGGGCAGCCAGTCGCGCCCGGAAAGGATGTGCTCCAACGACCCGAAGTGCATGAGTTGTTTCAGTGAGCCGGTGGCCTGGGACGTGCCGTCGAGAAGCACGAAGTCCGGGTGCTGGAGCTGGGGGCGACCGCGAAAAAAATTGAGCTTGCCGTTGAGCATCACGCGGCGACCCTCGCGGAGCATGCGTTGCGCGTAGGCGGAGCCGAAGAAGGTGGCGGGGATGGTTTGGCGGCCGTCGTCGACCTCGATGCGGAAGATGGGGCGCTTCGGGGTCTTGCGGTTCGGGATCAGGGTCGTGCTCACGACGGTGCCGATGATCGTCGCGGTGGAGCCCTCCTCCATGCCGGTCAAGTCTGCGCCCTTGCCGTACTGGAGGTAGCGGCGCGGGTAGTACTGCAGGAGCTCGCCGCAGGTCGTGATGTCCAGGTGCTTCGCAATCGCGCGCGCCTGTTTGAGCGGGATGACCAGGTTCAGCGGACGCGAGTCTGCAAACCCAAGCATGGGCTACTCCACCCCAATCTCGGCGACCGCGCCGAGGCCGTCCGCGGGGTACGCCACCGCCTCAACGCCGAGCGTCTCGGCGAACCGCACCGCGAGCGCGTCCAACTCTTCGGCGTGCAGGTAGGTGGGGTCGTAGAGCACCGTGACCTGCTCGCCGCCGTGATCGAGCAGGCGCCGGCACGCACCCTCGAGCGCCTCCGCCGGCGTGTCCGCGATGAGCACGGTCTCTCCGTGAGCAGTAACGATGATGTCGCCCTTGCCCACGGGGCCACCCTGGATAAGCCCCGCCTTTTCGGCGCGGTGCGCGACGGCCGTGCGCATCTCGCCCGCGGCCTCGGACATGGTGAACGCGGCGGTCGCCAGGGGCTGGTTCGCGTCGTGGACGGTCAGCGCGGCGATCCCGGAGACCAGCCGCACGGTGGCGAGCAGCGTGATCGTCTGCTCGAAGGCCCGCGTCGCGCGCTCGACCGCGACCAGGTTCCGGCTGTCCAGCAGCCCGTTTGGCAGCAGGATCACCTCCTGGGCGCGGGAGCGGCGGATCGCTGCGAGGATGTCCGCCACCACATCAGGGCCGGGGGCAATGGTCACGGCGCCGGCCTGACCGTACAGCTCGGTGAGCGAACCGGGCGGCGTGACCGCGATGATCACTCGCTTCGGCGCGCGCGTCACCGGCTCCGCGGGCAGGATCTCCAGCCGCAGGTTACTGACCTGCCCTGCGCCGAAGGCCTGCTCGATCACCTCGCCGGCGCGCTCGGTATGGATATGGACGGTTCCCTCGTCCTCGCCGGCGCGCGCGACGACGAGGCTGTCTCCCAGCCCGACCAGCGCGTCTTCGAGCCTCCCGAGTGCGCCGACCTCGCCGCGGAAGTAGAACATGACCTCAAGGTTTCCCGCGGCACCGTGCGAGTGCGCCGCCGAGCCAGTGCTTCTGGGCGCCCCCTCCCCCGGCTCGCTTGCCCCCGGCGCGTTTTGCGCAGCGCCATCCGCCACCTCGGCCACGAGGGCTTCGAGGAGGATGACCAGCCCCGTCGCGCCCGCGTCGACGACTCCGGCTTGGCGCAGGGCCTCGAGCTGCGACGGCGTGTTCGCCAGCGCCTGCTGCGCCGCCCCGGTTGCGGCGGCGGCGACGTCGCTGAGCGTGTTCGCGGTGGTGCCGGCAGCCGCCTCCTCTGCGGCGACGGCGGCGGCCCGCAGCACGGTGATCACTGTGCCCTCGACGGGCTCGGCGATCGCCCGGTCCGCAAACCGCACCGCGGCGGCGAGCGCGTCGGCGACGATGGCCCCACCGGAGGTCTCCTCCGTCATGGACTGCGCCAGGCCGCGCATGACCTGGGAGAGCACGACGCCGGAGTTGCCGCGTGCGCCCCGCACCGCGCCCTGGGCGAGGGCTTCGGCGACCTCGGCGGCCGTGGCGTCCGCGCCGATCTGCTCGGTCGCTTCCACGGCGGCGTGCATGGTGTGCGCCATGTTGGAGCCGGTGTCCGCGTCGGGAACCGGGAACACGTTGAGCTCGTTGATCTCCACCCTGCGGCGTTCGAGTTCGCTGGCGGCGCGCCTGGCCCATGAGCGCAGGCGGTCACCGTCGAAGCCACGAGGAGTCACCATGAGCGGTTATCTTACAGGCCCCAGTCCACCGGCTGCCCACCTTGGTCTTGAAGCGCCTGGTTGGCCCGGCTAAACGGGCGGGAGCCGAAGAACCCTCGGTTGGCGGAAAGCGGGGACGGGTGCGGGGACTCGATGCGCGGCGTATCACCAAGGAAGCGCGCCGCCGACTGCGCGTCGCGGCCCCAGAGGATTGCCACGAGGGGCTGGTCGCGGGCCGCGAGCGCGCGGATCGCCGCCTCGGTCACCGCTTCCCAGCCCTTCCCGCGGTGCGAGGCGGGCGCACCGGGCCGGACCGTGAGCACGCGGTTGAGCAGCAGGATGCCCTGGGCGGACCAGGACGACAGGTCGCCGTCGGCGCGCGGGGCGACGCCGAGATCCTCCTGCAGCTCCTTGTAGATGTTGACCAGGCTGCGCGGCGGCTTCACGCCCGGCTGGGTGGAAAACGCCAGGCCCATCGGGTGGCCAGGCGTAGGGTACGGGTCCTGCCCGACGATGAGGACGCGCACCGCGTCGAACGGGTCCGCAAACGCGCGCAGGATGTCGTTACCGCGCGGCAGGTAGGCGTCCTCGCCGCGGAGGAAGTCTCCCATGGCGTGGATGCGGTCCTCCACTCCCGCGAGCGGTGCCTGCCAGGTCTCGTGTACGGGTAGATTCATCCGAAGCTCTCCCATCCGTTGGTGTAGTGGGGCGCGGTGGCGTCGATAAGCACCTGCCCTGTGCGTGTGACCCTCCCGATCGAGCGGAAGCCGACGGGCGCGGAGCCGTCGCAGGTGCCCAGGAGCGTGTGGTCCTCGCCGCCGGTGAGCACCCACTCCCAGGGGTCCTGTCCGAGGAGCTCGCCGGCTTTGCGCAGCAGATCGTCGGGCGCGATGGCCAGGCTGGACAGGTCGATGCCCACCTTGGAGTGCGTGGCAATCTGGGACAGGTCGCGGATCAGTCCGTCGGAGTTGTCCGTCATCGCGGTGGCGCCGGCGGCGCGCGCAACCACGCCGCGGCCGGGGGTCAGGCGCGGGACCTGGTGCGCGTGGACGAGCGGCTCGAGCGCTTCCGGGATCCGCACCCCGGCGTTGAGCAGCGCGAACCCGGCGGCGGAGTAGCCGATGTCGCCGTGGGCCACGACGCGCTGCCCGGGCCGCGCGTGGTCCAGCGAGAGCGGATCGCGGTTCCCGCCGAGCGAGCCGATCGCGGCGACGGAGACCACGAGCTGGTCCGACTGCGTCACGTCGCCGCCGACGAGTTCGGTGGAATAGTCCGCGGTCGCCTGGCCCACGCCGCGCGCCACCCCCTCGATCACGGCGAGCGGCAGGTCCGGCGGCGCGGCGATGGCCAGCAGTGCGGCGATCGGGCGCGCGCCCATCGCCTCAATGTCGGCGAAGTTTTGGACGACGGCCTTGCGCCCCACGAATTCCGGCGTGGTGAGGTCGGCGCGGAAGTGGCGCCCCTCCACGAGCATGTCGGTGGCGGCCACAACCCGCGAGTTCGGGGTCGAGGGGGTGAGCACGGCGGCGTCGTCGCCGTTGATGGGCGATGGCGAGGCGCGCACGATGGCGTCGATCACCGCGTGTTCGCCCACGGATGTCAGCGTGGGCCCGACGGTGGGAAACCCGGTTCGGATCACGGTTGCTATACCGCCTTTCGTTAGACTGTGGCGCCATGAGTGCTTCCCCGGCGAACGAATCACAGGTTAATAGAACAGCGGCGTACGTCAGCCTTGGGCTCGCCGTCGTCTTCGTTGTGGCGGTGCTCGGCGGGGCGCGCTTCGTGGCCACCCAGGCCGCGAACCAGCCGGTAGCGATGTCCCAGCTCGACTCGCCGCAGGCCGGGTCTCAGGAGTGCAGCACGCTTATCGACGCCCTCCCTAACCGCCTCCTCTCCCACCGCCGCGCAGCACTTGCGGACCCCGCGCCCGAGGGCGCTGCCGCGTGGCAGTCCTCCTCCACCGAGCGGGTGACCCTGCGTTGCGGGGTGGCCATGCCGCAGCAGTACACCGCGTACGTCGAGCCCCTAACCTTCGAGGCCGCGGGCGCCCGCTGGCTGCGCGTCGACGACGCCACCCCCGGCTCCACCATGTCCACCTGGTACACCGTGGACCGCGAGCCCGCCGTGGCCGTCACCGCCGACGGGGCATCCCTCGGGCGCGATGACACCCCGCTCGACGGCTTGGACCTCTCCGGGCTGCCGGCGCAGCAACACGCCTACGCGCCGGCGCCGCTGACGCAGCTCGCTGCCGACGAGTCAGGCGCGGCGGACTCGTGCCGCGCGCTCACGGACGCCGCCCCCGACTCGATTGCCGAAGGCTACCGCCGCAGCGCGCCTCGCGACGTCCCCGAGTCCGCCCACGTCATCGGCTGGATCGCGGACGGCAAGGAGCCGATCGTGGTGCGCTGCGGTGTCGCGGGCCCGGCAAGCTACGCCGCGGGGGCGCAGCTCTCACAGGTGGATGACGTCCCCTGGTTCGAGGACACGACACTGGCGAACGGGACGACCGCCTCGACCTGGTACGCGCTGGGTCGTGCGACGGGCGTGGCGGTGTCGCTGCCGCAATCGGCGGGCAGCGAGGCGATCACGAACCTCTCCGCACTCATCGCCGAACAGCTGCCGGAGCAGGGCTAGCGCTACCGCTTCAGCGCGGTGGTGACCAACAGGTCCAGCAGGTCTGGGTACGCCAGACCGCTGGCCTGCCACACCTGGGGGTACATGGAAATCGGGGTGAACCCGGGCATGGTGTTGATCTCATTGAGCACCGGGCCGTCCTTGGTAACGAAGAAGTCGATGCGGGCCAGGGACTTGCAGTCCAGCGCCTCGAAGCAGCGCAGCGCGAGCCGCTTGAGCTCCGCGATCGTTGCCTCGCCGTAGGGCGCGGGAATGGTCGCGGTGACCTCGTTGTCCAGGTACTTCGTCTCGAACCCGTAGAAGCCTTCGGCGGAATCCTCGGTGCCGTTGAGCTTGGCGGGCACGCTCGCTTCGATGCGCCCGTCCGGGTGCTCGATGACGCCGACTTCTACCTCGTCACCGTGCAGCTCCGACTCGACGAGGACCTTGCCGTCCGATTCGTGGGCGAGCGCGATCGCCTCGTCGAGGGCCTCCCATGACTCCACCTTGGACACGCCAATCGACGAACCACCCGAGGCAGGTTTGACAAAGACGGGCAGTCCGAGGCGGGCACGCTGGGCGTCGTCAAGCGTCTGCCCTGCGCGCAGCACCACCTCCTCGGCGACAGCGACCCCCTCCGCCCGTACGAGCTTCTTCGTGTACTCCTTGTCCATGCCGCACGCGGAGGCGAGGACGCCGGGGCCGACGTAGGGCACGCCGGCCATCTCGAGGAGGCCCTGGATGGTGCCGTCCTCGCCGAACTTGCCGTGCAGGACCGGGAAGACAACGTCGACCTGAGCCAGGGCCTCGCCGCTTGCCGCGTCGACGAACACGCCGCGCCGGTCCGGGTTGAGCGAGAGCGCCACCTCGCGCTTCCCGGATACCTCCGGCAGCGTGGCGCCCGCGACCGGGTCGAGCGCGCCCTCCACCCAGGCGCCGCTGCGCGTAATGCCCACGGGGTAAATCTCGTAGCGCTCGGACGAGAGGTGCGCCATGACTGCGCCGGCCGAGATGCAGGAAATCGAGTGCTCGGTGGACTGGCCACCGTAAATGACGGCTATACGAATCACAGATCGAGACTACACCAGCCAGCTGCTCCGCCAGCTTCCCAGCTACTCCGACTTCTTGCTCCGCCCCATCAACGCTGCAATCGTCTCCGGCACCTTCACGCCCTTGTGGCACACGGCGTACACCGCCTGGGTCAGCGGCATGTCCACGCCCCGCTCCTGCGCGAGCTGGAAGATGCTTCTCGACGACACGACGCCCTCCGCGACCTGCCCCTTCGTCGCAGCCTTCGCCTCCTCGATCGTGGCCCCCTTGCCCAGCGCGGCGCCGAACGTGCGGTTGCGGGACAGCGGAGACGAGCACGTGGCGACGAGGTCGCCCAGGCCGGCCAACCCGGAGAACGTGCGGGCGTCCGCGCCCAGCTCCGTGCCGAGGCGGGTGATTTCCGCGAGGCCGCGCGTGATCAGCGAGGCCAAGGTATTTTCGCCGAGGCCCTGGCCGGAGGCCATGCCGCAGGCGAGCGCGATGACGTTCTTGGTCGCCCCGCCGATCTCGCAGCCGACGACGTCCTCGTTGGTGTACGGGCGCAGGTAGTTCGTCGCGCAGGCGGCCTGCACCAGCTTCGCGCGGTTGAGGTCGGAGCAGGCGATGACGGTGGCGGCCGGCTGCTCGAGCGCGACCTCTCTGGCCAGGTTCGGGCCGGAGAGCACGGCGATGCGGTCCTCGGTCGCGCCGGTGACCTCGCCGATGATCTGAGACATACGCAGGTGCGTGTCCGATTCGATGCCCTTGGAGATGGACAGCAGCGTCGAATCGGTGCGCAAATGCTGCGCCCACCCGGTGAGGTTGTCGCGCATCGTCTGGCTCGGCACCGCGAAGACGACGATGTCCGCGCCGAGTGCGGCTGCGGCGTCGGAGGTGGGGCGCACGGCGTCGGGAAGCGTGATGCCCGGCAAATAGTCGGGGTTTTCGCGTGTGGTCTCTATCGTGCGGGCGAGCTCCGGGCGGCGCGCCCAGAGGTCTACCGCGTTGCCGGCGTCGGCGAAGACCTTTGCCAGCGTGGTGCCCCACGACCCGGCGCCGAGCACTGCCACATTCATCATTGCGTTGCTGCCTTCCTCATTCTTCCTCGCTGTGCCTCAACAAACTTTGTCAGCCTATCAAGAGTTTTGCACGCCGTGCGCGGCACGCGGGCGCAGCGGGCGCATTGGCGCGCGAGCACAGCGTGCGCAAAAATAGCGGGTATGGCTGACAAGAAATCGCGCGCGGGCGCGCCGCGCAAGGGGAAACTGCACGAGCAGCACAAGGACATCGCCGGGGAGATGTTCCTCACCGGGCGCCACCAGGAGATCCCGAAGCGCCCGCTGGACGAGTTCCCCCGCACCACCCTGGCCGCGGGCGCGGTGCTGTGGCGCGGCGACCGCACCCAACCGGAATCCATCGAGGTGGCGTGCATCCACCGCCCGCACTACGACGACTGGTCCCTGGCCAAGGGCAAGCTCGACCCCGGCGAGTCCCTGGTGGTCACCGCGGTGCGCGAGATCCGCGAGGAGACCGGCTACGAGGTGCGCCTGGGCAAGCTGCTGGGCAAGACCATCTACCCGGTGAAGCACACCACAAAGGTGGTCTACTACTGGACGGGCGAGGTCACCGGTGGCGAGTTCACCCCGAACGACGAGGTGGACGAGATCCGCTGGCTGCCCATCCCCGAGGCGAAACCGCTGATGAGCTACAACCTGGACCGCCAGGTGCTAGAGAAGGCACAGAAGCGCTTCTCGCGCTCCGCGGATACCCGCATCCTCCTCGTGCGCCATGCTCGCGCGCACGAGCGCGCGAAGTGGTCCGGGGATGACAATCTGCGCCCGCTGGACAAGAAGGGTCGCCGCCAGGCGGAAATGCTGGTGCCGATGCTCTCCCCCTTTGCACCCACCCGCATCTTCTCGGCGGAGCCGGACCGCTGCCAGGCCACCGTCGAGCCGCTTGCGGACGAACTGGGCCTGGACGTCACCGTCGACCCTCGCTTCGGGGACCAGGCCTGGCTGGGCGATATGGTCGGCGCGAAACGCGCGTTCGAGGACGTGATCAACGCCGAGGGCACGAGCGTGATTTGCAGCCAAGGCGAGGCCATCCCGGGGCTGATAGCGTGGTTGGCAGCAAGCGGTACGCTGCCGATTGATACGGAAATCAACGCGAAAAAGGGCTCGGTGTGGTCGCTGACGTTCCACAAGGGCCAGCTCTCGGGTGCGGATTACCTGCCTTCGGCGCTACCGGTGAAGTAGCAGAAAGGACAACTATGGCTTTCGCCCCGATTACGCAGGAGCGCGTCGAGGCCACACTCGACGAGCTGGGCCTCAAGCACTACCGCAGCGAGTCGGACGACATGACGGTCACCGCGTTCCCCAGCGCGGTGTGCTTCTTCCGCTTCGACGGCGACATGTTCAACATCGTCGCCCGGTGGCTGGGCACCGCCCGCACCGAGGAAGACAAGCGCGCTTTGCGACGCTGCGTAAACACCGTCAACCGCTCCCTGCCCCGCCTGCGCATTCACCCCACCCCGTGGGAAGACGACGCCATGCTGGCCTTCGTCGATTCCCCGTTCTTCCCCAACGGCGGCGCGGAGGACGAGCAGCTCAAGCGCATGCTGGACTTCTACTTCTCCATGCTGCGCTACGCCACCGATGCGCTCAACGAGGAGCTCAGCGAGCTTCGCGACGACATCGCGCGCGAGCGTTCCGCCGAATCCAGCACTGCATCCAGCACTGAATCTGACGCATCCGACGCATCCGACGAGGGGGCACAGTAATGGCCGACCACACAACCGGTTACCGCAACACCGACCTGGACCGCGTGCGCGAGTACTTCCAGCAGCAGGGCTGGACCTACACCGACTCCGAGAACCCGGATTCGTTCCAGACCGGGTTCGCGGGCATCTCGATGGAAATCTCGTACACGTCGAACTCGATCGTGCTGTTTACCACCGTCGGCGTCAGCGAGGTCACCGCATCCCGCTTCGACGAGGTATTGACCTGGTGCGAGGAGTTCAACAACGTGCGCTCCTTTCCCACTGCGGTGGCGCTGGAGGACCCGGAACGCGACCTCGCCGCGCTGGGCGTGACCTACGCGCTGCCGTGCCACTGGAAGCACACCGACGAGCAGTTCCGCGACTTCGTGGACCGCGGCGTGCTCGGCCTGGTGAACACCTCCAAGGCGTTTCTCAAGGAGTTCGCCCCGGAGGCGCTGGAAAACCTGCCGGAGTAGCGCGACTAGCGCACCGCCGGCTTGAACGCGGGGCGCTTCGCTTCGAAGGCCTGGATCGCGGGCTCGTCGCGAAGCGTCAGCCCGATGTCATCCAGCCCTTCCATCAGGCGCCAGCGGGTGTAGTCGTCGATGTCGAAGGTGTAGGTGTTTTCGCCGACGGTGACCGTGCGGTCAGCGAGCGAGACCGAGGCTTCCAGACCCGGCGTCTGCTCCAGCTGCTTCCAGATCAGCTCGATGTCGGACTCGCTCATGATGCCAGCGAGCAGGCCGGCGTTGCCGGCGTTGCCGCGGAAGATGTCAGCAAACCGGGGGCTGAAGACGACTTTGAAGCCGTAGTCTATGAGCGCCCACACGGCGTGCTCGCGCGAGGATCCGGTGCCGAAGTCGGGGCCGGCGAACAGCACCGAGCCTGCCGCGAAGTCTTCCTGGTTCAGTACGAAGTCCCGCTGGTTCTCGCGCCAGTTGGAAAACAGGCCGTCCTCGAAGCCCGTGCGGGAAACTCGCTTGAGGTAGCGGGCGGGGATAATCTGGTCCGTATCAACGTTTGACCTGGTCAGCGGCACCCCAACGCCGGTGTGGGTGGTGAACTTCTCCATGATGTGTACTCCTCGTTGTCGTGTGTGAGTGCTTGTGGGCTTAGAGGTCCGCGGGGCTGGCCAGGTGCCCGGTCACCGCAGTTGCGGCGGCCACCAGCGGCGAGACCAGGTGGGTGCGCCCGCCGGGGCCCTGGCGGCCCTCAAAGTTGCGGTTGCTTGTCGACGCCGACCGCTCCCCCGGCGCCAGCTGGTCCGGGTTCATCCCCAGGCACATCGAGCAGCCGGCGGTGCGCCACTCCGCGCCGAACTCGGTGAAGACCGCGTCCAGCCCCTCCTCTTCGGCCTGCTGCTTGACCAGCGTGGACGACGGCACGACGAGCATGCGGGTGCCGTCGGCAATGCGTCGGCCGCGCACGACCTCGGCGGCGGCACGCAGGTCCTCGATGCGCGCGTTGGTGCAGGAGCCGAGGAAGACGGTGTCGATGACGATGTCCCGCAGCGGCGTGCCCGGGGTGAGGTCCATGTACGCGAGCGCCTTCTCGGCGGCCTGCTTCGAGCTGTCGTCGGTGAAGCCCTCCGGGTCCGGCACGTTTTCACCCAGCGGGAGGCCCTGGCCGGGGTTCGTGCCCCAGGTAACAAACGGGGTGAGCGCCGAGCCGTCGATCTCGACGACGGTGTCAAAGGTGGCACCCTCGTCCGTGGGAAGCGTCTTCCAGTACTCGACGGCCGCGTCCCAGTCGGCGCCCTTCGGCGCGTACTCGCGGCCCTTGACGTATTCGAACGTCGTCTCGTCCGGGGCGACCATGCCCGCACGCGCGCCCGCCTCGATGGACATGTTGCAGATGGTCATGCGCGCTTCCATCGACAGCTTGCGGATCGCCTCGCCGCGGTACTCGATGATGTGGCCCTGCCCGCCACCGGTGCCGATCTTGGCGATGATGGCCAGAATCAGGTCCTTCGCGCTCACGCCCTCGGCGAGCTCGCCGGTGACCTCAACGGCCATCGTCCTAAACGGCTTGAGCGACAGGGTCTGCGTCGCCATCACGTGCTCGACCTCGCTGGTGCCAATGCCCATGGCGATGGAGCCGAACGCGCCGTGCGTCGAGGTGTGCGAGTCGCCGCACACAATCGTCATGCCGGGCTGGGTGATTCCCAGCTGCGGGCCGACCGTGTGGACGATGCCCTGCTTGACGTCACCCATCGGGTGTAGCGTCACGCCGAATTCCTCGCAGTTCTTGCGCAGCGTCTCCACCTGGATGCGCGACGTCGGCTCGGCGATCTCAAGCAGGTTGCCGTTCACGATGCCTTCAGTGGGCACGTTGTGGTCCTCGGTGGCCAGGTGCAGTTCGGGGTGGCGCATGGTGCGCCCGGCCATGCGCAGTCCGTCAAACGCTTGCGGGGAGGTGACCTCGTGGAGCAGCTGGAAGTCGATGTAGATAAGGTCGGGCTCGTCGCCCTTGCCTGCGGAAACGACGTGGTCGTTCCACACTTTTTCGGCCAGCGTCAGGGGCTGTTGCTCCATGGTGATTCTCCTTGGGTCAACGCACCGTCGAGAAGCGCTGCTTCCCAAAATGCGAGATGCTACTATCCATTACGTGAGACAGTATAGCGAAGACTCCGGCATCAAAGTGCTCGACCGTTCCGTAGCGATCGTCCGCTCAGTCGCGCGGGGCGACAAGACCCTCGCGCAACTCATCGAGGACACGGGGCTGCCCAGGGCCACCACCCACCGCATTGCCACCGCGCTCGAGGTCCACAACATCCTCGCGCGCACCGACACGGGAGCCTGGACGGTGGGCCCCGCGCTCGAGTCGTTCTCTTCGGGCACGCCGCCGCAGCTGCTCAGTGCGGCGTCGCCCATCATGCGCGAACTCGTCGCCACGACCGGCGAGGCGGTCCAGCTCTACGAGCTCACCGGCGACACCCGCACGTGCATCGCCGCCGAGGAACCCGCGGCCGGCCTGACCTACACCGTGCCGGTCGGCTCGCAGCTCTCGCTCTCTGCGGGTTCGGCCGCGCGAGTCTACGCCGCACATGCGCTTATCGACGCCACCCCGTTCCCCACCTCCGAACTGGACTCCGTGCGCGAGACGGGCTTGGCAGAATCCGTCGCCGAGCGCGAGGTCGGCCTCGCATCCGTCTCGACGCCGGTGCGCGACCCCGACGGCTCGGTCATCGCGGTGCTCTCTATCTCCGGCCCGGCGGAGCGGTTCTCCCCCAGCCCCGCCGACAAGTGGGGCGCGGAGCTCCTAAGCGCCCGCGGCCGGCTCGAGGCCGCCCTCTAAGTTAGGCCTCTAAGTTAGGCCTCGACGAAGCCCTCGCCAATGCGCCACTGCTGCTCGTGCGCGAGCGACACGGTGGCGTCCGGGTCTTCGACGTCGGACACGCGGTAGTAGAGCATGTCGACGTAGTCGTGGTGGATGCTGGCGACCCCGTACCCGTGACCGTCAAAATCGATGTGCTTGACCCACGGGTTGTTGTCACGAATGACCTTCTCCACCAGCAGCGAGGTGGAGTTGTCCTCCTCGTGGTAGGTGCCAAACGCGCTGGTGAGAATCTCGTCCACGTTGGGCGCCGAGATGGAGGTGGTGACCATCTCGCAGCCGATCTCGCCGTAGGTCGAGGAGATGGAGTTCGCCCACTCGGAGTGGATGTCGCCGGTGAGGAACAAGACATTGCTCTCCTGCTCGTCCAGCATCGTAAGCAGACGGTTGCGCTCGGCAGCGTAGCCGTCCCACTGGTCCGAATTGACCGCGATACCGGTGGAGCGCTCCCTAATGAACCCAACGGCTTCATTCGCCTTGTCGTTGTCCGCGATGGTGACAAAGCGCATCGGAGAAATCATCACCGAGTTGCCCAGCACGTCCCAGCGAGCGTTGGATTCCTGCAGCTGCTCGGCGAGCCAATTGAATTGCTCGCTACCCAGCATCGTGCGATCTGGATCGTCGAATTGGTCGCTGCCGGACTCCTCGTCGCGGTAGGTGCGCAGGTCCATCATGGTCAGCTGCGCAAGCTTGCCAAAGTTGAAGCGGCGGTAGATGCGGCGCTCGCCCGACAGGGATTCCGCGCGGACCGGAAGCCACTCATAATAGGCCTGCATCGCGGCGTCGCGACGCTCATCAAACTGCCCTTCCTCGCGGCCGTCCGTGTGGTTCTCCGCGCCTTCGCGCCAGTTGTTGTTGGCCACCTCGTGGTCGTCCCACACCACGATCCACGGGCAGGCCGCGTGCGCCGCCTGCAGGTTGAGGTCCGTACGGTAGCGCCCGTAGCGCTGGCGGTAGTCCTCCAGCGTGGTGATCTCCCACTCCGGGTGGTGCATACGAGCGACACCGCTCTTGCCCGCGTACTCGCCCGTGGGGTACTCGTAGATGTAGTCGCCCAAGAAGACCACGTGGTCGATCTCGCCACTACGTCCGCGCTCGGCCATGTCCGCATACGCCTGGAAGTACCCGGATTCCCAGTTGGCGCAGGAGGCGATAGCCAGGTTGAGCTGGTCCAGGTCCGCGTCCTCCTTCGGCGCCGTCAGCGCGCGCCCGACCGGAGAGATCGCTCCCTCGTGCTCGCCGCTTTTCACGACAAATCGGTAGAAGTACTCCGTCCCCGGCTTCAGTCCGGTCGGGTCCACGTGCACGGTGTGGTCCGAGGACGCCACCGCCATGACGGAGCCCGTCTTCGGCTTCTTGAAGTCCTCAGAGGTGTCCAGCTGCCACTCCAGCTCCACATCTTCGCCCAGACCAGAACCCGGTAGCGCCTCGCGCGACGGGGTGACGCGCGTCCAGAGCACGACCCGGTCCGGCAGCGGGTCACCGGACGCGACACCGTGCAGGAACGGCAGGCCCCACTGGTCCGCAGTGGTGGGTGTTTCCGGGGTGGAGACGGTACCGGTGCGGGCGGCGTACGCCCCGGTGGCCCCCACAGCAGCGGCGGCAGCGGACGCTGCGGCCGCCTGCAGGACGACGCGACGATTCACACGAAACTCTGAGCTCATGACCGCTACTTTTACCCAACGCTCATGCCTCCGCAAGACGAACAGCGCAAAGTAAGTTACTGTTCACTTAAATTTCAGCTTTCCGCTGCTTTGCACGTAACCGCCTGTTCAGAATCTTCAGATTAGGTAAAGGACCATGGCCTTCATGCGTACCCCTCACCGTTCCCCCGCCCGCCGCGGCGCACTCGCAGCCGCACTTGCAGTGTCCCTCTTCGCCGCTCCCGTCGCAGTGCCCACGGCGCACGCCGCGACCAATGCGGTCGACCGCGTCGCCCTCGGTATCGGCGCTGACGAGACCCAGGCGAACGTCGCTTGGCAGTCCGCGCGACTCGGCGAGCAGTACCTCGAGTACTGGAAAAGCGACGATCCGTCGTCGAAGCAGAGCGTGACGTCGGAAAAGGGCCCCCGCGAGGCGCTGATGACCAACCTCGAGCCGGAGACTGAGTACACCTACCGCATTGGCAGCGACAAGATCGGTTGGACCGATGAGGCGACCTTCACCACCGGCGAGGAGTCGGATTCCTGGAACTTCCTCGCGTTCGCAGACGCGCAGATCGGTGTGGACACCAAGATCGATGAGCAGGCCGTCGCCTGGGACAAGGCAGTCACTACCGCCACCTCTGAGCACCCGGATTCCGCATTCATCATGCATCTGGGCGACCAGATCGAGGGCTGGGGTGCGCCGAACCAGCAGATGAAGGCGTTCCTGGCTCCGGAGAAGCTCAAGGAGTACCGCCTCGCCGTGCTGCGCGGCAACCACGAGACCTACGCCCCGGCCAGCATCTTCGACGACGGCTTCTACCTCCCCAACGAGGACGCCGATACCACCGACTACTTCTTCACCTACAACAACGTGCTGTTCATCGGCCTGGACGGCAACCGCAGCTCCAGCGAAGACATTCAGAAGCACGCGGAGTTTGTAAAGAAGACCATCGCCGAGCAGGGCAAGGACGCGGACTGGGTGATCGCCGGCATTCACCAGGCGCCATTCTCCCAGGGCACCCACTACACCGACAATGACGTCGTGCGTATGCGCAACGAGCTCACCCCAGAGCTGTCCAGCGCCGGCGTGGACCTCGTCCTCAGCGGCCACGACCACATCTACACCCGCACCCACCTCATGAACGGCGCCGACCCCGTCGTCCCTGAAGGCGCGGCGAAGGCCGGGGACGTACTCATCCCGGACGAGAACCAGGTCCTCTACGTCACCTCCACCACCGCGACCGGTGGCAAGTACTACGACTTCCAGGACGAGAACAAGGAGAAGCACCCGCGCATCCGCGAGGAGCGCGCGACGGACCTTGTGCACAAGTCCACGGCCCGCTGGCGCCAGGACTACAACCCGGACTACACCAGCATCGATGTCTCCCCGGAGTCCCTGAAGCTGACCACTTACAACATCAACACCCCGTACACGGTCGATCAAGTCACGCTGCAGAAGAAGGACGCGGCGAAGCCGGAGGAGACCACCACCCCGGCCAAGCCGTCCGAGGCCACGACCTCCGCGACCTCCGCGCAGTCGACGCCGACCACGGGCAAGACCAGCCCGGCCGAGACGACGACGGCAACGACCACCGTGCGGCAGGAGCCGAAGACCAGCATGGTTACCACCACCGTGGAAAAGCCGGTCACCACGACGCAGACGGTGGACAAGACCACCGAGGTCCCGACCACGATCATCAAGGGCTCCCCGGCCCCGACCACGGTGACTACTGCGGTCCCGACGACCGTGCGCGAGGAGGTGGAGAAAACCACCACCAAGCTGGTGCCCACCACCATCACGCGCACGGAGGAGGTGTCCTCCACCGCGAAAGAAACCGTCAAGGAGACGGTAGAGAAAACCGTCGCCACCACCGCACACGCCACGGTGACCACCACCGCCGAGCCCACTGAGAAGCCGGACCAGCAGCCAAGCGAGAAGCCGGACCAGCAGCCAAGCGAGAAGCCGAGCGACGACACCGAAGGCGCATCGAGCGGCAGCAGCGTCGCCGGCGCCGTCCTGCTCGCGCTCGGCCTGTTCGCTTCCCTGCTCGCCGTCATCGCCGGCATCTTCGCCCACCAGTACCCCGACCTGGTGCAGCAGATCCGCAACTACTTCAACATCTAGCTCAACGGCCATTGCCGCTTTGCGCCGCCGCCTGCCTCCACGAGGGGCCAGGGGCGGCGCATTGTGTATGAAGCGCCCGGAATCGGCGACGTCCAGGCAGGGGTGTGTGAATCCGGAGCCGCCCCGACGGTGCCCAGTTGACGAGAACCCCGTGACGAAGACGCTGGAAAAAACTCCGTGATCTCGTCAACCGGGTTAAGCGACAAAATGTGTGCTTTTTGAGCTATAGATTCCCGGTCTTACCTCCGGCTACGGCGGGAAAGTGCTCGTCGAATCGGGATTCCTGGCTTGCAACATGAAGGTCCACCACTCCAGCCATGAGATGTGCTACTGGCACTGGCTGTTAAACCAGCCTGCATGCCAACTCAACACAGAAAGAGAAAACACAACAGACCCCTGTGCCCGGCATGCCAGCACACCACCATAAAAATGGGCACCACCTCCAGCGGAACACAGCGATGGCGCTGCACACACTGCGGACACACCTTCACCAACCCCAACGCGGCAAAGACCAACGCATACCGGTTTGCCATCTTCATCGACTGGATTACCGGCCAGCGCCCCCTCGATGCTGTCGCTGCAGCCCACAACGTCTCCAGGCGCACACTTATCCGCTGGTTTACCTACTTCTGGTTCATCATCGTCCCGTGCAAACCAGACCCGTACCGCGTCTACGACCAACTTTTTATAGACGGCACCTACTTCCACAAAAAATGCCTGCTTGTCGCCGCAACCAGCGATCACGTCGTCGCCTGGCACTGGTGCACACGAGAAACCGCCTATGACTACGCCAAACTCTTCGACCTGATCGCCGAACCCCTCGTCGTCACCACAGACGGCTCCGGTGGCGCGCACAAAGCCATCAAACAATGCTGGCCAAACGCCTCTATCCAACGCTGCCTCGTCCACGTGCGACGCGACACCATCAAAGACACCACACGCCAACCAACACTGACCGCCCACAAAGCACTCCTTCGCCTCGGCAACCAACTGACCCACATCACCACCCGTGAACAGGCAATTGACTGGGCACTTCGCCTCAACCGTTTCCATGACCTCTACGGCGATTGGCTCAAAGACCGCACCTACCGCGACCAAGTCAGCGACAAAGAGATCCCAAAACACGTTCGCGACAACCAGCAATGGTGGTACACCCACCCCAGAGCCCGCAGAGCCTACCGCCGATTCGAACGCCTCTACCAACAAGGCCACCTCTTCGTCTGGCTCACCCCACCAAACGACACCGCAACCGGACTGAAAACCACCACAAACAGCCTGGAAGGTGGGGTCAACGCACAACTTAAACACCTTGCCCGAGCCCACCGCGGCACATTTGACGAACACCAACGAATCATCATGGACTGGTGGCTCTACCTGCACACCCAGCACCACGATGACCCGCTGGCACTAGCAATCGAGCAAAACTTCGGCCACGTCGGCTACGCACGCGCCCGCCAGGCACACATGCGCCAACGCGACCAAGCCAACTCACCCGACGGCCGGCCGAAAGTCTACGACACCGGCATCGACACCGACTTCAACCCCTCCTGGGCCATCCGACACGGCTGGGCAGGACGAACATAACCCCAGCACAACACACCCAAAAACCACCCATCCCACCCCCAAAAAAGCACACATTTTGTCGCTTAAGTCGACACGCCGAGAAAAGCACACATTTTGTCGCTTAACCCCGTCAACCTGTCTTCGTCAAACAGTCCAAACTGCACCCCGCCGGCACGCCGGGCCAGTTACGGCCCACACGACAAAAGCCGGACCGGCTTCCACGCTGTGGTGAAAAACGGTCCGGCTACGTTGTACCCCGTACGGGATTTGAACCCGTGTTACCGCCGTGAGAGGGCGACGTCCTAGGCCACTAGACGAACGGGGCTCGTTCGCTGTCCTTACGACTTTGTAAACAATAAAGGCAGACCCTACCACTTAGCAAATCGCCAGCTCGTCACGCATTTCTCGCGCGGATCACAAGGCGATAAACCCGACTAGCGCCGCGCCGATCACAACGGCCCACGCCGGGGCCTTCCATGACCGCAGCGCAACGAACGCGACGGCGGCGAGCGCCATCGTCGCGGGCCCGCTAATCCCCGACGTAAACACCGGCGTGTACAGCGCCGCCGCCAGGATTCCCACTACCGCGGCGTTCGCGCCGGCGAGCACACTGCGGCTCGCCGGGTGGGCACGCAGCTGGTCCCAAAACGGCATCGCCCCCGCCACGAGGAGCGCAGCGGGCAGAAAGATCGCCACCGTGGCCAGGACCGCCCCCAGCGCCCAATGGATGCCGTGTGCGCTCGCGCCCAGGAACGAGGCAAACGTGAACAGCGGCCCGGGCACCGCCTGCGCGGCACCGTAGCCGGCGAGGAAGACGTCCTCGCCCACGAGCCCGTTCGGCACCACGGCCTGTTCCAGCAGCGGCAGCACCACGTGCCCGCCGCCGAAGACGAGGGCGCCAGCGCGGTAGAAGGTATCCACGATGCCGAGGCCGACGTCGCCGCCCCGAGCAATCAACGGCAGCGCGACCAGCAGCCCGGCGAACAGCGCCAGGCACGTCACGCCCACGCCTTTGGACTGCTGCTGCATGGCGCGGTCGCGCGACACATCATCGACCGTGCCGCCCTCCCCGCGCAGCAAACCGAACCCGGCCGCCGCGCCGACGAGGATCGCGGCCACCTGGACCCAGGGGCTCGGCACGAGTAGGACCAGCACCATCGCGGACACCGCAATCAGCGCGCGCGACGCGTCTGTCACCAGCGAACCCGCCATCCCAATCACCGCGTGCGCAACCACTGCCACGGCGGCGGCTTTCATCCCGGTGAGCCAGCCGGCGTGGGTGGCGTCGTCAAGCGTGGCGAGCCCCAGAGCGAAGCACACCAGGGCGATTGCCGACGGCAACGTGAAGGCCGCCCACGCCGCCGCCATGCCCAGGTACCCGGCCCGGCGGAGGCCGAGCGCCATGCCGACCTGGCTGGAGGCGGGGCCAGGGAGGAATTGGCAGAGCGCGACGAGGTCGGCGTACTCGGAGTCCGAGAGCCACTTCCGGCGCTCGACGAACTCGTCGCGGAAGTAGCCGAGGTGCGCAACGGGGCCGCCGAAAGAGGTGCAGCCGAGTTTGAGGAAGACGCCGAATACCTCGGCGACGCTGCCGCGCTGGCTCACTCCTGCTCCTTTGGCGTTGACGCGAAGACCAGCGGTGGGTCGATGCGGACCACCGCGGCAGTGTCGATCTCCGGGCGTGCGCTGCCGGGGGCGAAGGCACGGAACTCGTGGTCGCCCGCGCGCAGCGAGACCGAGTAGCCGTCGCGCTCGTAGAGCGCGGATGTCACGATCATCGTCATCGCCGTCGCTGTCGCGCCGTCGTGCCCGGCGCCGTCGAGGTGGACCATGGATGGCCGGACCGCCACCTCGACTTCGGTGCCGTCCGCCGCGGCGGTGCCCGAGAGCTCGGCGGGCCAGGACAGCTCGGGAAGGCTATCGACGACCACCCGTCCCCCATTGATCCGCCCTGGCAGCACGGTGGCGTCGCCCATAAACGACGCCACCCACGCCGACGCCGGCCGCGCGAGCAGGTCCGCCGGGGCAGCGATCTGTTCGATGACGCCGTCGCGAAGGACCGCGATGCGGTCGGCGATCGCCAGCGCTTCCTTCCGGTCGTGGGTGACGTGGACGGTGGTGAGGTTGTGCGTGCGTGTCAGCGCCACGAGCTCGCGCCGCAGGCCGTCGCGGAGGGGTTCGTCGAGGGCGGACAGGGCTTCGTCGAGAAGCAAAACGCTCGGCCGCGCGACGATGGCACGGGCGAGGGCGACGCGCTGGCGCTGGCCGCCCGACAGCGAGTCCGGTTTGCGCGCGCCGTACCCCGCCAGGCCGACGAGCTCGAGCACCTCTTCGACCCTGCTGCGGCGCTGCGACGCGGGCACCTTGGCCTGCTTGAGAGGGTAGGCCACGTTGGCCTCCACCGTCATGTGCGGCCAGACCGCGTGCTGCTGGAAGACCATGCCCATGTTGCGGTGCTCCGGCGGCACGGCGGACACGTCGCGGCCACCGATGCGGATCGTGCCGGAGGTGGGGCTGAGGAAGCCGGCGAGGGTGCGCAGCAGTGTCGTCTTTCCCGAGCCGGAGGGGCCGACGAGCGCGAGGAACTCGCCGCTCTGCACGGCCGCGTCGAGGTTGTTGAGGCCGACGGTGCCGTCGGGAAACGCCACTGTCAAGTGCTCAAGCTGGATTTCGCTCACTTGGCGCTCCTTTCTGGGTTGCGGATGGTCAGGGCGAGCGCGACGATGCCAATGACGGCGAACATGAGCGCCAGCGCCGACGCCTGGTTGTAGTTGCCGGATTGCTGCAGGTTAAACAGCTGCACACCGATCGTGGTCGTGCCGGGCGCGATGAGCAGAATGGAGACGGTGAGTTCCCGCACCGCGGTCACCGCAACCAGCACCGCGCCGGAGACGACCGCGGGGATGGCCATGCGGCCGGTCGTATCAAGCATGGCGCGGAGCCGGCCAGCACCGGAGATTCGCGCCGCCTCCTCCACCGCGGCTGGCATGGACGCCAGCGGGGCACGCACCGCCTGCAGCACGAGCGCGGTGAACGCGCACACGTACGCCAGGAGGATCACCCACCGGGTGTTGTACAGGTCGGTGTAGCGGCCGTAGATGACCCATCCGACGCCGATGATCAGGCCGGGCAGCGCCGTCGGGAGCAGCACGATCAGCGTCAGGGCGGTGTTCGAGCGCGCCCGTGTGCGGGTGACCAACAACCCGACTGCCCAACCAAGCAGGCCGCACAGCAGCGCAGCACCCAGCGCGAGGGTGACCGAATTAGTGAAGCCCTCGATCACACGCGGGTTCTCCAGGGTGGACTGGAAGTTCGACAGCGAGATGTTTTCCAGCGTAAATGGCACGCCCGGTGCGGGAAGCAGCGCGCGGTACGTCAGGCCGATGAGCGGCCCGAGGGTGAGCGCCAGCGCGACGATCCAGGCGACGACGGACACCGCCGCCCGCGACTTCCCCAGCGGCAGCGGCATCGACGCGCCAGTGTGGGTGGTGTTCGCGGCCCGGGCGGAGACGACGTAGTCCGCGACCACCGCCACGATCCCGAGGACAAGCAGCACCGTGCCGATGGTGGAGACCACCTGCAGCGGGTTGGCCACGATGCCTGACTCCATCATGCGGTAGACCATGGTGGCCAGCGTTTCGAAGCGGACAGGCGAGCCCAAGATCGACGGGATTCCAAAGTCGGCCAGGTTCGACACCGCGGTCAGCGTAAACGCGCTGAGGAACGCGGGGCCGAGCAGCGGCAGCGTGACCGTCCGCAGCACGCGGGCGTTGCCGGCGCCACTGATCCGCGCGGCGAGCTCCAAGTCGGCGGGGATGGAACGCAGCGCCGCCGCGACGATGACGTATACCAGCGGGTACGAGTGCAGCGTCATGAGAAAGATCACGCCGTCCGCACCGTAGAGGTTCCAGATTTCGCGGCCGAACACAGCGTTGAGGCCCTGGTTGTTGCCAAACAGCTGCAGCCAAGAGATCGCACCAACAAACGGCGGGACGAGCAGCGGCGACAACAGCAGGATCCGCAGCGCGCCTTTGCCGTACACGTCTGTCCGCTCGAGCAGCAGCGCCACTGCCCCGCCGAGGAGGACCGCAAAGGCTGACGACGCCAACGTGGTCACCGCCGAGTTCAGCGTCGCCTTTCCAAGGCCTTGCTCCAGCAGGAGCGGAATCTGGTTGCCGCCGAGCGCGAGCGACACGACGAGCGCGAGCGGAGTGAGAAACAGCGCGGCGACGACCAGCCACACGCCGAGGCGCGCGAGGCCGACGCCGGTGATACGGCGAGAGGTGGGAGTGGGCACGGTATTAGTCGGGCTACTTCACCGCGTTCTGGAAGAACGAGACCGCTTCCTCGCGGTCGTTGGTCACCGACTTGAGGTCGGCCTCCATCAGCGGGATGTCCTTGAGGCTCGGTGCGTCGCCAGGTGTGCCCACCGAATCAATCACCGGCAGGTAGTTCTGCTCCACCGCCAGCTTCTGGCCCTCCTCAGAGAGCACGAAGTTGATGTAGCGCTGCGCAGCGTCTTGCGCATCGGAGTCCTTGAACACGGCGATGGGCTCGGTGATAAACGGCGCGCCCTCCTCCGGGTAGGACGTCGCGATCGGGGACCCCGCATCCGCCAGGTCGCGCACCAGGTAGTCCACCACAACGCCCACCGGGTGGCCGCCGCCCGCGATCTCCTGCGAGGTCGGGCCGTTGGACTTGGCAATCATCGGCTGGTTTGCGCCCAGCTTGGTGATCCACTCGTCGCCCAGCGCCTCGTTGCCCTTCCACACGGTCGCGTTGTACGCGGCGGCGCCAGACACGGATGGGTCCGGCATGACGATCTTGCCCTGATACTCCGGGTCGGTCAGCGCCTGCCAGGAGGCGGGCGCGTTGCCCTGGTCGTACACGCCGGTGTTGTAGGCAATCACCGTCGGGATGATGCGGGTACCCACGTACATGTTGTCGGCGTCCTGCGCCTCCTCGATCACCTTGGAGGTGTCCACGTCCTTCAGCTCAGCCAGGTCGCCCGCCTCCTTGTACGTCTCAAAGGTCGGCGCGTCGGCGGCCCAGAAGATGTCGGCCTCGATGCTGCCCGCGGTCTTCTCCGCCTCAAGGCGCGCGGTGAGGTCGCCGGTGCCAGCGCGGTAGACCTCCACGTTCACGTCCGGGTTGGCCTTCTCAAAGGCCTGGTTGATCTCGTCCACCTTCTCTTCCGGCTCGGAGGTGTACACGGTGATCGTGGTCTCGCCGCCATCGGCCGCGGCCGTGGACCCGTTCTCGGTGGAATCCTCAGCGGAAGGTTCGGAGCAGCCAACCAGCAGCGCCGCCACGGATCCCGTGGCAAACAGGGCGGTCAGGGTGGTTTTCGCAGTCATGCGCATGTCAATCGTTCCTCGCACTCGGCCATTTTTAACGACCAATACCGTAGCAAGGACCCGGGTACTTCGCAGCGCGAACGCACTATTGCTTCTCGACGCCACTCCCCCGCCCCAAACGCAAAAAACTGAGGCGGCCAGCAAACTCGCTGACCGCCTCAGTATCTTGTACCCCGTACGGGATTTGAACCCGTGTTACCGCCGTGAGAGGGCGACGTCCTAGGCCACTAGACGAACGGGGCTTAAGGACACAGAACAACAATGTGAAGTTCTGTTGCTGGCCTACCTGGACTCGAACCAAGAATGGCGGTACCAGAAACCGCTGTGTTGCCAATTACACCATAGGCCATCGTTTTTCAGTGCTTACCGGAGTAAACTCTCTGTGAAGTTGTTTTCCGTGTTCGCTCTGAACAACGATGATTACTATAACCAGAACGCGCTATACATACCAAATCGCCTGGTCAATGCGCATTTTCGTCGTCTTAAATCACGCCGTTGTAAGTGTGCTTTTGCGGGCCCTCTCCCGTCCTGCGCTCAACCCTGCACAACAACGAAACCCGCGTGACAGGCGGTGGGCCTGGCACGCGGGCGTCGTGAAGCGATGGGCGCCTATGCGGCGGTGAACGGTGTGACCTCGCGCGCGGCGCGCAGGCGGGTCAGCGTGGACTCCTTGCCCAGCAGCTCCATGGACTCGAACAGCGGCGGGGAGACCTGCTCGCCGGAGATGCCCACGCGCAGGGCGCCGAAGGCCTTGCGGGGCTTGAGCTCCAGCTTCTGGATCAGGGCCTCGTTGAGCGCCTCGTCGATGGCGTCGGTGGCCCACGCGGACTCGTCGATCGCCTCGAGGGCGGCGATGCCCTCGTCGAGCGCCTGGACCGCGTCCTCCTTGAGGTTCTTCTTCGCGGCCTTCTCGTTCAGCTGCAGCTCGGCGTCCGGGGTGACAAGGAACTTGAGGAGCCCGTAGGCGTCGCCAAGCATCTTGATGCGCGTCTGCACGAGCTCCGCGGCCAGCGCGAACTTGTCGGCCGGGTAGTCGGCCGGGAAATCGGTGTACTCCGTGAGGTAGGCGCGCAGGCGATCGCGGAAGTCCTCCGAGTCCAGCTGGCGGATGTGGTCGGCGTTGATGGCCTCGAGCTTCTTCTGGTCAAAGCGCGCGGGGTTGCCCAGCACGTCGTGCACGTCGAAGGCCTTGACCATCTCGTCGACGGAGAAGATGTCCTGGTCCGCGGACAGCGACCAGCCGAGCAGCGCGAGGTAGTTGATCATGCCCTCGGGGATGATGCCGGCGTCGCGGTGGTTGAACAGGTTGGACTCCGGGTCGCGCTTGGACAGCTTCTTGTTGCCCTGCCCCATCACGAACGGCAGGTGGCCGAACTCGGGCGTGAACTCCGCGACGCCGATGCGCTGCAGTGCCGCGTAAAGCGCGATCTGTCGAGGGGTGGAGGACAGCAGGTCCTCGCCGCGCAGCACATGGGTGATGCCCATCAGCGCGTCGTCGACCGGGTTGACCAGCGTGTACAGCGGGGCGCCGTTTGAGCGGGCGACCACAAAGTCGGGCTGTGTGTTCGACTTGAACGTGACTTCGCCGCGGACCAGGTCGTTCCAGGTCCAGTCCTGATCCGGCATGCGCAGGCGCCACACGGGCTTGCGGCCCTCGGCCTCGAACGTGTCGATCTGCTCCTGGGTCAGGTCGCGGTCAAAGTTGTCGTACCCCAGCTGCGGGTCGCGGCCGGCGGCCTTATGCCGCTCCTGCACCTCCTCGTTGGTGGAGTACGCGGGGTAGACTTCTCCGGCCTCGATGAGCTTGTCCAGCACATCTTTGTAAATGTCCATGCGCTGCGACTGGCGGTATGGCTCGTGCGGGCCGCCGACGTTGATGCCCTCGTCCCAGTTCAGGCCGAGCCACTCGAGCGACTCGATAATGGCCTGGTAGGACTCTTCAGAGTCGCGGGCGGCGTCGGTGTCCTCGATGCGGAAGACAAACGTGCCGCCGCTGTGCCGCGCCTGCGCCCAGTTGAACAAGGCGGTGCGCACCATACCGACGTGCGGGGTGCCGGTTGGCGATGGGCAGAAACGTACGCGCATTGCAGAATCAGTCATGGGGTAAATAGTAGCGCGGACGCAAACAGCGTCAATTAGCAGGCAATTGCTTCTCGACGCCCCTCCCCACGCCCCCGACCACGAGCGCCAAATCCCCAAGAGTTGCCGCACACATTGCGGTTGCTAAAGTCTTCCCTTATGCCGCATACCCCCGCGTCCAACTCCCTCCGCCCCGCGAGCGCACCCGACTTCCTGCTCTCACGCCCGGGCGGCTCTGTGCGCACCCAAGGAGCCGCGCGCCGGTTCTCCGACGCGTGGGACGCAATCGACGCGCTCGAAGCGGGCGACGTGGACATGCTCGTCGGCGCCCTGCCGTTCGACCAGGACTGCCCCGCCGCGCTCACCGCCCCGGAAAAGATTGTGCGCGAGTCCGGCACGCTCGAGCCCCACCCCTACTACCGAGTGGGCCCGGGCGCCCAGCTCAGCGCGTCGGTGACCAGCTTCGACCCCTCGCCGCAGGAGCACCTGCGCCGCATCGAGGCCGCGATCGGCACGATCGAATCCTCCAAACTGAACAAGGTGGTCTTGGCGCGCGCCGTCGATATTGCCTTCGACCCGCCGGTTGATCCCCGGCTCGTCGCCGCGCGCCTGATTGACCTGTCGTACACCCGCGACGGCTTCATTGCGGACCTCACCCCCTCCGGCCGCACCGGCCACTTCTTTGTCGGTTCCTCCCCCGAGGTGCTGGTGAAGCGGCGCGGTTCGGAGGTGTCCTCGCGCCCGCTGGCCGGCTCTGCCGCGCGCATCCCGCACGACCGCGACGCCGACGAGGCGGCGGCCGCAGCCCTGTACAACTCGGCGAAGGACCTGGGTGAGCACGCCTACGTGGTTGACGGGTTGAGCGCCGGCTCGGCGGCGCGCGCCTGATGGGCCGGTTGTACACCCGCGTCGGCTTCATGGCGGACCCCACCCCCTCCGGCCGCACCGGCCACTTCGTTGTCGGTTCCGCCCCCGAGGTGCTGGTGAAGCGGCGCGGTTCGGAGGTGTCCTCGCGCCCGCTGGCCGGCTCTGCCGCGCGCATCCCGCACGACCGCGACGCCGACGAGGCGGCGGCCGCAGCCCTGTACAACTCGGCGAAGGACCTGGGTGAGCACGCCTACGTGGTTGAACACATCCGCCGCGTACTCGCACCGCTGTGCTCGCGCCTGGACATCCCCGACCGCCCGGAGTTGGAGAAGACAAGCGAGATGTGGCACCTTGCCACCCCGATCCGCGGCGAACTCAAGGACCCAGCGCCGAGCGCGCTGGACTTGGCGCTGCGCCTCTACCCCACTCCGGCCGTGTGTGGGACCCCCTCCGACGCGGCGGAGGCGCTGATCACCACCGCGGAGACCGACCGCGGTTTCTACGGCGGTGCGGTCGGCTACACCGACGCGAACGGCGACGGTGAGTACATGGTGGCCATCCGCTGCGCCGAGGTCGACGCCGCTGGCGCCACCGCCCGCACCTGGGCCGGCGGCGGGCTCGTCATCGACTCCGACCCGCAGGCGGAGCTAGACGAGACGAGCGCAAAGCTGCGCACCATCATGCGCGCGCTCGGGCTCTAGGTCCGCCTGCCGCTACGCCTTCGCGACCGGGTTGCCCAGCGAGCCGATCCCGGGGATCTCAACCTCGATGAAGTCACCCGGCACCATCTCCGCGGTGCCCGCCGGGGAGCCGGTGGCCATGACGTCGCCCGGCAGCAGCGTGAACGACTGGGTGACCCACTCGATCATCTCACCGATGCTCATGATCATCTGCTTCGAGTTGGAATCCTGCTTCGTCTCCGTGGTGCCGTCGTGCGTGAGGTGGGCCTTGATGGGCAGGTCCGTGAAGTCGAACTTATCCAGGTCCGTCTCAATCCAGGGGCCAAGCGGCGCGAAGGTGTCGATGCCCTTGGCGCGGGCCCACTGTCCGTCCGCGAACTGGAGGTCGCGCGAGGAGACGTCATTGATGATGGTCACGCCGCGTACCACTGACTTCCAGTCCTTCGCTTTGACGTTCTTGCACGGCACACCGATGACGACGGCGAGCTCACCCTCAAATTCCACGCCGGTGGCAAAGTCCGGGATGCGGATCGGCGCACCGGGGCCCACCACGGCTGTCGGCGGCTTGATAAAGATGGTGGGCGGCAGGTGCTCGGCAGATTCTTTAAACACCTCGGCGACGTGGTCCGCGTAGTTACGGCCGACCGCCACGATCTTGCTCGGCAGCGTCGGCGCGAGCAGGCGCACGTCTTCCAGCTTGTATTCCTTGCCCGTGTACTCGGGGTCCGTGTAGGGGGTGCCGGCGATTGCCTTGGCCACCTTCCCCTCGTCATCGATGACCGCGAAGGTCATCCCTTCGGGTGTTGCAATTCGTCCAAAACGCATGCCGACGAGCATACCGAATTACATAGTGCAGTGATACATCACTCACCAGACAGGGCAAGGTAAAGTTCCGCACACGCCAGCGCGTCCGTCAGCGCGCTGTGGCTTGAGTACCGCGGCAGATTGTACCGCTGCCGCACCCGCGCCAACCGCAAATCCTCCCCGCGCGGGTACGTGCCCATCCGCTCCATGTGACGCCGCTCCAGCGCCATCGTATCCACCACTTCGCTGTCGTGCAGGACCCACTTTGTGCCGGTGACCTGCTCGCCCAGGCACCCCAGAAACCCGGTCTCCATCTGGGAGAAGTGCGCCAGCAGCTTTCGTCCATCGATCGCGCGCGCGAACGCCGCCCACACCTCGGCCGGGTCCTCGCCCAGGCGTGCGACGTCGTCGTCGGTGACGCCGTGCACCGTGGCGGAATCGCCCACCTGCGCGCCAGCGAGCACGTGGTATTCGGCTCGCGAGAGGTCGATCACCCGCCCGTCAAGCGGCACCCAACCGACGGCCACCAGTTGGTCGCGCCCGGGGCGCAGGCCGGTGGTCTCGACGTCGACGGCCAGGAGCGCGGCGTCGACAAGCGTCCTGCGGGATGCTCGCGTGAACCCAAACATGTCACACCGCCTGGACCGGGTACTTGCTGGCCAGCGCGTTTTGCAGCGACTTGATCACGCGGAAGCTGTCGCGCAGCGCGGCGCGGTCGCGCTCGGTGAGCTCGCGCGGGTCGATGTGGTAGTCGGGCCGCTCGCCCGCGCGCAGCTGCCGCGCCTGGTGGCGAAGGACCAGGTCGGAGAGGTAGTCGGAGGCGTCGAGAAGCTCGCGCGCCCCCTTCTCGGAGAGGGCAGTGCCTATCGACGCCCGCACGCGCTCCCTCGTCGCCACCTCCCCAACCCCCGCGACGATGGCGTACAGGCGCGCCATCTGGACGACCGCCGCGGTCCCGCCGCGCTTCACGTCCAGGGTGGAGGCGTACTCGCCACCGCGCTCGACGACGAGCCCGCGGAAGAACCCGATCGGCGGCTCGCGGAACGTGGCCAACGCCGCCAAATGGGTGTGGAGCCGCCGCGAGCCGTGCGCGGACGCGAGTGCGGACTCGCGCACCTCCCGGGCCACCTCCCGCGCCGCGTCGTCCGAGGCGAACACGGTGCGGAAGTCGAAGAAGACCTGCGCGTGCAGCAAGGCGTCGGGGTCGGGCGCGGTCACCCAGCGGTGGAAGGTGCGCTCCCACTGTGCCTGCGTCATCCGCCACGCCGCGTTGGACGCCATCATCTCGCCCGGGCACAGCGCCTGCCCCGCCTCGCTGAGCCCCTGGCAAACAAACCTCCCGAGGGCGGCGAAGTACTCGCCGTGCGCCTCCGGGTCGTACGCGTTGCCCAACACCAACGCGTTGTCCTGGTCCGAGGCCGGCCCCATCTCGCCGCGCGCCTGCGAGCCCACGGCGACGAACGCGAACGGGACCGGCGGCGGGCCGAGCTCCTCGATGGCCAGGACGCACAGACGCCGCGCCATGGCGTCAGTGATCGAGGTGAGCAGACGCTGCGACTCGGCGGCGGTGGCCCCGCGCTCGAAGAATCGCGCCGACACCTCGGCGGCGCGGCGAAAAGCGCCGTCGAGGTCGGCGCGGCTACTGCGCTCCACATCGGCGGCGAGGTAGATCGGGTCCGCCTGGAGCAGGCGCATAATGTCGCTGGAGGTCACCACGCCGACGATCCCGCCCGCGCCGGTGACCGGAAGGTGGTGCACGCCGAGTTCGCCCATGAGCAACATCGCCTCGAACACGAGGGCGTCCGCGCCGATCGTGCGCACCGGCGCGGTCATCACCTCGCGCACCGGCCGGCGGGGGTCCGCGCAGCGCGCCACGACGCGGGAGCGCAAGTCGCGGTCCGTCAGGATGCCGGGCCGCTGCGTCCCCGTTGCATCGGCGACGATCAGGCACGTCACGCCCTGCCGGTCCATCTCGGCGGCGGCCTCCGCAATCGAGGTGCCGGGGTGGACGGTGGCAAGCTTGCGGTCGCGGAGCAGCTGGCCCAGCTCGGTGCGCAGCACCTCCGCGGAGCTCGACCTCCGGATCTCCTCCGCAGCAGCGCGCACACGGCGCGAGGCGGACTGAAAGAATCGCCCAAGGTCCGGGTAGCTGGCAAGGAGCTCGCTAAACGACGCGCGCGGGAGCAGCAGGAGCAAACTGTCTTCCACCGCGACCATGCCGTACTGCGATTCCCGCGCGCCGACCAGCGTGGAGTAGCCGAAATTCTTGCCGGCATCGCGGCGGTCCAGCAGCACGCCGTCCCCGGAGACGATGTCTACCGCGCCGGAGCGGATGATGTGGAGTGCGTCGTTAACCTGCCCGGGCGCCACGATCGTCTCGCCCCTACGGACGTACGTCACTGTCATTTGCGCAGGCAGGCCGGCGAGCACTTCCTCCGGCAGGTGCGAGAACGGCTCGTGCTGGCCGAGGAAACCTGCGACTTCTTCAAGTTCGACGCTCATGCCCCAACACTAGCGTGGGGCAGCGCACAATATCAGCGGCTTTACTGGTAGCTCACAAACCACGGGCGGGGCTGGACGTCGTTGAACGTCTGCTCCGGGCTGAAGGTCGGGGCGTCCTCGTCCAGGAAGTTCTTCCACGCCATGAAGAAGCGCGGGTTCAGGCCCTCCCGCAGCACGTTCCAGGTATCAAACTTCTGCCCCGGGTCGCCGTGCCCGTCGGCGTGCAGCACGTACGCGAGCTCGTCGCGATCGGTGCGGATGTTCTGCCGGTCGGGGAACATCTGTACCTGGAATTGGTGCAGCACAAACGCCTTCTGCGGCAAGTTGTTGTCGCGCGTGAGGTCCGCGAGCCAATCGGCGACAACGTTGATCTCCTCGGCGGTGGCGGAGCCCACGCGGGACAGCGGCGCCTCGCCCGGGTTGAGCTTCCACTCGGCGTCGAGTGCAAGGCCGACGTTCGGTCGCTTCAGCAGCTCCTCGTACATCTGTACCTGGTGGAGGAAGTCGCCCTGGCCCGGCTGCAGGTCCAGTACGGCGTAGCCGCCCGCCTCCGTGATCGCGTCGATGTACGGCACGACAGATTCCACGGGCGCCTCGTTGGAGTAGTCACCGTCCTCGCCCGGCGAGTTGGACGCCACGGTCACGATGATCTCAAACGCCGGAATGACCGGTTCCCCGGCCAACGGCTGGTACTTGCTGGCGTAGTCCTTGGCCATCGCGGCAGCCTCTTGCGGCGGCTGCTCGCCCATCACTCCCAGCTCGGGGGCGAACGAGTGGCCGTAGAGCGCGATCATCCTGCGCCCCGGGAAGACCAGGCCACCGCCGCCCGGCAACTCGCCGTTGCCCGCCAGCTCCACGCGGTGCGCAAACGCATCGGTGCCGCCCCACTGCAAGCCAAGCGCGAGCGTGTCCTGGTCGGAGACCGTACGCATGCTTTCCGACGTCACACGCGGATCCGGGTACGCCACCACCTGCACGTGAGCGCCTGCGGCGCGCGCCGTCGCGGCCGCCGCGCGCGAGGTCTCGGCGGTGGCGAGCATCGGCGGGAGCTCGCGCTCGCCCTTGTTCGGCGCATCGAGCGCGGCGATCGCGGCGATGTCCTGTTCCGGCGCGTCGCTCTGCACGGGCTCGGTGGCGTCGTCGGCGGTGTCCTGCGCGCCCGCACCGACCTCGATGACCTCGTCGGCGCCGAGCCGTTCCAGCTCCGCGCTCACCGCGTCGCCCGTCGCCGGGTAGCGCACGAGCATCGGCGCCCCCTTGTCCACGGCGAGCGCCGCCGCCTTCAGCTGGTCCTCACGCTTCGGGCCGGACACCACGGCGGTGTCGGCGGCGTCAAAAAGCCGGCGCGACACTTCGACGCCGGAGCCGTCGGCGTCGTCAATCGCCTCGGCACCATGCGTCTCCAGCTTGTCGGGCTGCGGCGAGGATGCCGCGCCGATGCCGCCCTCACCGCACGCGGTCAGGGCGAGGCTGGAGGCCAGCACTACGGCCAGCCCCACCGCCCCAATTACCTTCCTACCGGCTCGGTTCGTGCTGGCGGACATCGCGGGAACGCTCATACGGGAGTGCACCTTTCATCTGTCTAAAGCTGCTTGACAGATTACTGCAGTGCTGCCGCGATCCGGGTTCCGACCTCCTCGGTGCGCACCGCGCCGCCGTCGCGAGCAGCCACCTCATCCTCAACCGCGCGCTCAATCCGCGTGGCGTTCTCCTCATCGCCGAGGAAGCGCAGCATCATCGCCACGGAAAGAATCATCGCGGTCGGGTCCGCTATCCCCTGCCCCGCGATGTCCGGCGCCGAACCGTGCACCGGCTCGAACATGGAGGGGAACTCGCCCGCGGCGTTGATGTTGCCGGAACACGCCTGCCCCACGCCGCCCGTGATGGCGCCCGCAAGGTCCGTCAGGATGTCGCCGAACAGGTTGTCGGTCACGATCACGTCATAGCGCGACGGATCATCCACCATGTAGATCGTGGCGGCGTCGATGTGGTTGTAGTCCACGTCGACCTCGGGAAACTCCGAAGCAAGCTTATCGACGACACGCTGCCACAACCCGCCCGCGTTCACCAGCACATTCGTCTTGTGCACCAGGGTGAGCTTCTTGCGACGCGTCATGGCCAGCTCGAAGGCGTAGCGCACCACGCGCTCCACGCCGAAGTAGGTGTTCTGGCTCACCTCGGAGGCCACCTCGTGGTCGGTGCCCTGGCGCAGCGTGCCACCGTTGCCGGCGTAGAGCCCCTCGGTGCCCTCGCGCACGACGACGAAGTCCACGTCGCCGGGGTTGGCCAGCGGGCTCCTCGATGTTGGGAACAACCGCGACGGGCGCAGATTGACGTAGTGGTCAAGCTTGAACCGCAGCGGCAGCAACAGACCGCGCTCCAGCACGCCCGCGGGGACGTTGGCTGGGTCGCCAACCGCCCCGAGCAGGATCGCGTCGTGCGATTTCAGGCTGTCCAGGTCCGCGTCCGTGAGCAACTCGCCGTTGCGGAGGTAGCGGCGCGCGCCAAGGTCGTACTCGGTGGTCTCCACGTCGTTGCGGACAGCGCGGAGCACCTTGAGGCCCTCCGCCATGACTTCGGTCCCGATGCCGTCGCCAGCAATCACAGCCAGTTTCATTTTCTGAGATTCCTTTCCCACATATTGGACTTTCGGGATAGCGTAGCAGCTCCGCCGGCGAAAAATCGGCGCTGCGCGGAAAAGGATTCAGGACCGAGTCCAGCCCGGAACGACCTAGTCCAGGTCGATCTGCAGCGCGGAGGCGCCGAGCTCCTGTGCAATCTCGTTGACCAGGGCCTCCGGCACCTCGGCCTCGACGCGCAGAATCAGGATTGCGCCATCGCCCTTGGACGCCTGCGTGAGCGCGGCGGCCTCGATATTGATGCCCTTGTTCCCCAGTTTGCTGCCCACCGTGCCCAGCGCACCGGGCGCGTCCGTGTACTGGAAGAACAGGTTGCGCCCCTGCGCGCGCATGTCCACGCCGCGGCCGTTGATGCGCACGATCTTCTCCACGCCCTCGAGGCCGGTGAGCGCGCCCGTGACCGTCACGGCGTTGCCCGCCGCAGAGACCACCTGGACCTCCAGCGCGCTGCGGTGCGCCCGCGCCTCCGTCTGCGTCTCCACCGAGTACTCCAGCCCGCGCGACTGCGCGATCTGCGGCGCGTTCACAAACGTCACCGGCTCATCAATGATGCCGGAGAACAGGCCGCGCACAGCGGACAGCCCCAGCGAATCAATCTGTTCCGTGGACAGCTCGCCGCGCGCGGTCACCTTCAGCGACGTCGGCGCGCCGTCCAGCAGCTCGCCGGCGATCAGGCCAAGCTTGCGCGACAGCTCCAGCCAGCGAGCGACCTCCTCGCCCACGCGGCCGCCGGTGATGTTCACCGCGTCGGCGACGAACTCGCCGGCCAGGGCCTTGAGCACCGAGTCCGCAACGTCCGTTCCCGCGCGGTCCTGTGCTTCCACCGTGGACGCGCCAAGGTGCGGGGTGACGACGACCTCGTCCAGGGCAAACAGCGGCGAATCGGTGCACGGCTCGGTGGCGTACACGTCGAATCCGGCACCGCGGATGGGGCCGTTCACGATGGCGTCGGCAAGCGCCTGCTCATCGACCAGGCCACCGCGGGCCGCGTTAATGAGGATCTGCCCCTCCTTCGCCTTCGACAGCAGGTCCGCATTGAACATGCCTGCGGTCTCCTTCGTCTTCGGCAGGTGGATGGTGACGAAGTCGGCGCGTCCCATGAGCTCCTCCAGCTCCACGAGCTCAACGCCGAGCTGCGCGGCGCGCGCCGGATTCGCGTACGGGTCGTAGGCGATGACGGTGGTCTCGAACGCGCTGAGGCGCTGCGCAAAAAGCTGGCCGATGTGGCCGAAGCCGACGATGCCGACGGTCTTGCCAAAGACCTCAACGCCCTTGAACGACGAGCGCTTCCACTCGCCGTCGCGCAGCGTCTTGTCCGCCGCCGGGATTTGGCGCGCGGTGGACAGCAGCAGCGCGATCGCGTGCTCGCACGCGGAGTGGATGTTGGAGGTCGGCGCGTTGGCCACCATGACACCGCGCTCGGTCGCGGCGTCAATGTCTACGTTGTCCAGCCCAACGCCGGCGCGGCCGATGATCTTCAGGTTCGGCGCCGCCTGGATCACCTCGCGGTCCACGGTGGTGGCGGAGCGCACGAGCAGTGCGTTCGCTTCAGGCACCGCGGCGAGCAGCTCGTCGCGGTTCGGACCGTCGACCCAGCGCACCTCCACGGAGTCTCCAAGCGCTTCGACGGTTGATTGGGACAGCTTGTCTGCGATCAGCACGACCGGTTTGGACACTGGGGATCGTCTCCTGCGGTATTTCAATAAAGGAATAGGTACGGGGGTAACTTTAATGTCCGCAGGCACGCTTGTCTGCCATCCGCGCTAATATTTTTCTTCCGCCTGCATAATTCGCTCCGGAATGTCGCTCGCCGGCTCGAATTGCGTCCCGAGCGCGATGAGCGGTGCGTCCGCCAGGCCCGCCATCGCCAGCAGCGTGTCCTCGGATTCGCGGGGGTCCGGGTTGTCCACCATCGTGACCCGCGCGCCGAACGCCCGGGCGTTTGCAATCGAAGCAATTGACGACGCCCGCGTGGCCACCACCTGCGGCGCCATATCCGCATCGCGGCGCGAATGGACCGGGAACGGCTTCGTCACCGCGTTCGGCATCACCTGCGGCTCCGCCCAATTGGCGTGCAGCCACGTCGGCACCGACGTATCCAGGTCGGCGATCACCTCCTGCGCGTCCGCCGGGTCGTGCACGGGCCGTTCGTGGAACCGTACCGAGGTCATCTTGCCCAGCGCGTCGATCCCGCCCGGATCGCGGTAGACGCGCACGCTCCCGGACGCCGGCGCGATCGCCACATCGCCCACCGTGAGCAGCGTAAACGTTTTCAGACGCTTCACTTCCTGCGTGATCTGCCCGTGGTGATCTTCGTCGTAGACCAGCATCGGCGCGTGCGCGTACGCGGCAATCGACGCCGCCCGCAGCTGCGCCTCCACGCTGGAATCCGACACCACCAACGTCTCGGACGTGTTGAAGAAGTACTCGGAGCTGACAAGCCCGTTCGTGTCATCGAGCACAACCGGGTGATCATCAAACGCAGTGGAGACGTGCCGCGACTGATTCGCGGCCCGGGCCTGGTCCAACGGGGTACTTGTGTCCTCGCCCGCGCACCCGCCGACGGCGAGCGCCACGCAGCACATCGCCGCGGCGAGGCCCCGGCTAGCTTTCTGCTTCGCTGCCATTCTCCCCGTCTGCGTGATTGGTGCTGCAGGCGTCCACCGTGCGCGTACCGAGGGCCCCGAGGGCTCCGTCCAGGTCGCGGACGACCGGCTTGTCCAGCGCGTACTCGATGATGCCCACGAAACGGTCGCGGCGGTCATGGATAAAGCTGTTCCAGTCCGAGTTCAACAGGTCGGCCGGGCGGATCTCGTGGCCCTCCAGCATTGCGTCGAACTCTGCGTCGTCCATCAGGGACTTCGACTGCAGGCGCGGCAGGTAACGCTTCGGCTCGTTGTTCTCCATCACCACGTCGGTGCGCCGCCCCATCGGGGTGCGGTTGAGCACGGAGTCAGCCAGCTCCTCGGTCGCGCCGGCCTGCAGGCAGAACTCGCGCGGGAAGACGGTGTGGAAGCGCGGCTGCAGCTCGGCGATGGTGTCGCGGTTGAGCGGCTTCCCGGTGCGCCAGTCGAGCGCTCCGCGGGCCATCAGCAGGGAGTACAGCCCGCGGTACACGCCGCTCTCCGCCGTCGCGGACTGCAGGCGGGACTCGTGGAACTGCGCGTCGCCCACGGTGCGCGGCACCTCGTCGGTGTCCCCGCGGACCCAGGGGGTGACCTCGGTGACGTCGAGGCCGGCGCGAATCGTCGGCGCGTGTGCGCCGTAGAGCTCGCCGAACACGCCGGACCAGTACCAACGGTTGAGTCGGTCGCGCGGCTCCTTCTCGTCCAGCAGTCCGGGCTGCTCGGCCAGTCGCGCGAGGATGACGGCCAGCGGAATGATCTGCGAGGAGTACGGGACCTGGTCGATGGCCAGGATGCAGCGCTCCGCGAGGAACTCGGCAGCGGCAACGAAGGCATCGGCCAGCTCGTCGCAGTGGGTCAGGTAGTCGTGCAGCGAGATATTGAGGATGTCGCCGCGGTGCCCCACCGCGTTGCCCTTCCTGCTGGTGATCAGGAGCGACAGCCCACGCAGGAACTCGATGCGCCCGATCCCGTCCAGCGCCGGGTACAGGCGCAGCGTGCGTTCGATGTGCGCGAAGTGGTCGGCCAGGCGGAAGTTGGGGTCTTCAGTGGCGAATACGGCGGTGAGCAGCTCGAAGACATCCATCTGCACACCGGCGGAGTTGGCGTGCGCGAAGATCTGGCCGACGCCGATCTGCGAGGTTTCACGGTCAATCCGGATCACAGGCACGTCGTACGCCGGCAGCCAGCGCAGGACCTCGTTCTGGAAGGTCTTCACCGCGGCGCGCATCTCCGGGTCGTCCGTGTCGGCGGCCATATCAATGAGGAGGTCGTTGCCTTCCTTCCACAGCAGCATTGAAACGGGCACGACGCCGTGCGCCAACATGTCCTCGCGGGAGTGGATGCCCCCGTCGATCTGCGGGCCGAAGTGGGAGCGCACCTGACCGTCCGGGTCGACGGCAAAGACCGCTTCGACCGGCATCGGGTCGGCGGCCACCGCGGCGCGCACGTCGACGAAGAAGCGGCGACGGATGCGCCGGCCCAGGTAGTCCACCGTCGGGATCTCGCCGGCCCCCTTGAGGGCGTAGAAGAGCGAGGTGAGGCGCTGTTGGCCGTCGAGAAGCAAAAGCCCCGGCTCCCGATCCCCCGTCGTCAGACCGTCGAGCGGGCGCGGGCGGAAACGCATGGGCGCGTTTCGGGTGTCCAGGGCAAGGAAAGAACCGATGGGGTAACCGCGAAGCACTGAGGTGACCAGGGTGCGAATCCTGTCAACATCCCAGATGTATTCACGCTGGAAGTCGGGCAACTGCAATTCGCCACGTTCAGCACGGGCGAACAAGTCCTTCAAGGAATAGCTTGGCGTTGTAAAACCCATGCCCCAACCTTAGAACGGAATCAGCAAACCTGCTCGTGCGATTCGTGCTCCGGGCGCTCGATCTGGATCGTGGAGTGCTCGATGCCCAGCTCGCGCAGGGCGTGCTGTACTGCATCTAGGAGCGGCCCACTATCCGTACCCGCCGCGCCGACCACGTGCACCGTAGCCAACACGTTCACGCCGTCGAGGCTCCAAAGGTGAAGGTCATGGATGTCTGCAACCCCCGCGGTCGCTCGCAGCGCCTCCTCCACCTCGGCGGTGCGGAAACCCTCCGGGACCTGTTCGAGGAGCACGCCAGCAGATTGGCGCATCAGCTGCCACGCCCGCGGCAGCACGAGCGCGGCGATGATGAGCGAGGCCACGGCGTCCGCCACGGCCACACCGGTTGCCATGACCACGATGCCCGCGACAATAACCGCGGCCGATCCCAGCAAGTCCACCAGCACGTGAAGGAACGCGCCGCGGACGTTGATCGAGTCGCCGCGGTGACCGTGCAGCACCCACGCCGAGATGCCGTTGGCCGCAAAACCGATGACGGCGATGAGAAGCATGGTCCCGCCGTGCACGTCGGCGGGTTCGCGGAGGCGACGGATCGCCTCAACGACAATCCACACAGAGATCGCGAGCACGAGCACCGCGTTGACCAGCGCCGCGAGCACCTCCACGCGCCGGTAGCCGTACGTTGCGTGGCGTGAGGCCCGTTTCCGCCCCACGAGCACCGCGAGAACGGCGATGATGAGCCCGGCGGCGTCGGAAAGCATGTGCATCGCGTCCGCCATGAGCGCCATGGACCCGGCGAGCCATCCCCCAACCAGCTCCGCAACGAAGACCGTGGCGGTGACGGCGAGCGCAACGAGGAGCGCGCGCAGCGGAGTATCGCTCGACGGGGCGTGATCGTGGTTGTGGTCGTGTGCCATAGCTCAACCCTAAACTGCCACACAGTTAATGACAATTAAATGAAAACGGCTCCCGGTTTCAAAAAACACGCGGTGAGCAGGGCTCATTATCGACGCTACGCCCTGCCCACCCCACACAACCGTACAAGTTGCTGACTATTTGCGCGATGCCTCAACAACTTTTGCTACCGTTGATAGGCGCAATAGCACAATGGTCTCGAGCAGTGAGCCAATTTACGCAATGTTCATCCGCTCGCATGGGGCCACATACGAAAGGATTCGACTATCACTTCCGCAAACCCGAACCCGAAGGATCCGAATCGCGTGGAGAAGGCCGCGAAGCACATCGGCGACCACGCACACGACGCAAAGGACAAGGCCGGCGAGACTTTCACCTCCGCAAAGGGCAAGGCTGGCGACGCTGTGGACGGCGTTCGCGGCACCGGCTCCACCACCGTGTCCAAGACTGAGGGCACCACGAAGGCAACCTCCGGCACCACCGCAGCCGACGCCGGCAACGGCGGTGGTGGCTGGTGGAAGTGGCTGCTCGGCCTGATCGTCGCAGCTCTGCTGGTCTGGCTGCTGATCAGCCTCTTCAGCGGCGGCAGCGACGACTCGGACGGCGCTGCCGTCACCGAGACCTCCACCGTTGCTACGGAGACCACCAGCGAGACCGTCACCGCTGACCCGAGCGAGGACGCTACCGCGGGTGCCGGCGACGCAGCGGCTGACGCCACCGACAAGGCTGGCAATGCCGCAGGCGACGCAACTGACAAGGCTGGCGACCTCGCGGGTGACGCGAAGGACGGCGCTGGCAACGCGGCCGACAAGGCTGGCGAGGTTGCAGGCGACGCAACAGACAAGGCTGGCGACCTCGCGGGCGACGCGAAGGACGCTGCAGGCGACGCGGCCGACAAGGCTGGCGACGCTATCTCCGGCGCCACCAACTAGTTTCGCCACAGCGCAACACAACACTGCCCCAGCTCCTGGACTGACCAGGATGCTGGGGCGGTGTTTTCGTGCGGATGCTGTCGCGCGTGCGTCTACGCGGTCTCGTTCAGCGGGTTCTTCACCCAGGTCATCATGTCGCGAAGCTGCGCACCGGTCTTCTCAATCGGGTGCTCTGCAACCTTCGCGCGCAGGCCCTCGAGCTCCTTGTTGCCGCCCTCGACGTTGGCCACCAGGCGCTTGGTAAACTCGCCGGACTGGATGTCCTTCAGGATGTCGCGCATGCGATCCTTCGCACCCTCGTCGATCACGCGCGGGCCGGACAGGTAGCCGCCGAACTCTGCGGTGTCAGAGACGGAGTAGTTCATGTTGGCGATACCGCCCTCGTAGATGAGGTCCACGATCAGCTTCATCTCGTGCAGGCACTCAAAGTAGGCCATCTCCGGCTCGTAGCCGGCCTCGGTCAGCACCTCGAAGCCCTTCATGATCAGGTCCTCCAGGCCGCCGCACAGGACTGCCTGCTCACCGAACAGGTCGGTGACGGTCTCCGCCTCGAACGTGGTCGGGATGACGCCCGCGCGTGCGCCGCCGATCGCGGCGGCGTAGGACAGCGCCAGCTCCTTGCCGTTGCCGGTCGGGTCCTGCTCGACCGCGATCAGGCAGGGCACGCCCTTGCCGTCGACGTAAGTGCGGCGGACCAGGTGGCCCGGCCCCTTCGGCGCGACCATCGCAACGGTGATGGTGTCGGCCGGATCGATCAGCTTGAAGTGGATGTTCAGGCCGTGGCCGAAGAACAGCGCGTCGCCGTCCTTCAGGTTCGGCTCGATGTCCTTGCTAAAGATTTCTGCCTGCGAGGTATCCGGGGCCAACAGCATGATCACGTCGGCCCACGCCGCGGCGTCCGCGTTGGACTTGACCTCAAAGCCGGACTCCTGGGCCTTCGCGGCGGACTTGGAGCCCTCGCGCAGGCCGACGACCACCTCAACGCCGGACTCGCGCAGGTTCTGCGCGTGGGCGTGGCCCTGGGAGCCGTAGCCGATGATGGCGACCTTCTTGCCCTGGATGATGGACAGGTCCGCGTCGTTGTCGTACAGAACGTCAATTGCCATGAGTGAAACACTCACCTTTCCTATTATGTGGGACGGCCATTTCATATTATGGCACAGATTTGTGTTTGTGTGGGGATTTTGTGGCGTCGGCAAGCGATTGCTTCTTTACGCCACCGCCTACCCCTTCGTCGGCGCCATCGTCTTCGGGCCGCGGCTCAGCGCGACGTTGCCCGAGCGGACGAGCTCCTTGATGCCAAAAGTCTCCATCAACTCGAGGAACGCCTTGAGCTTCTGGGGGGAGCCGGTGGCCTCGATGACCACGGACTCCGGCGACACGTCGACGATGTGGGCGCGGAAGATGTTCGCCGCGTCCACCACCTGCGGGCGGTTCTGGTTCGTCGTGGCCACCTTGACCAGCATGAGCTGGCGCGCGATCATCGAGTCGTCTTCCAGGCGCGCGACCTTGAGCACTTGAACCAGCTTGTGCAGCTGCTTCGTGATCTGCTCGATGGCGTACTCTGACGCGTCGACAACGATGGTCAGGCGGTTAATGCCCTCGGTCTCCGTCTTCGCCGACACGAGCGAGACCAGGTTGTAGCCGCGACGGGTAAACAGCGCGGTGACGCGGGTGATGATGCCGTCGACGTCCAGCACCAGCACCGACAGCGTGTTGCGAGAAATGGTTTGGTCAGACATCTACTTTGCCTCCTGGGTGGTGGTAACGGCAGCCCCTGTTGCTTCTACAGCCTCGATGGCCTCGTTGATCGCCTCCGGGGTCTCCCCTGCGGACTCCTCCATGTCGAAGAACGGGCGCATGCCCAGGGCGTACTGCATATCGGAATTCGACGCGCCGGCCGCGATCATCGGCCACACCTGCGCGTCCTCGCCGACGATGAACTCAACCACGACGGGCCGGTCGTTGATCTCGCGCGCCTTCTGAATCGCCGGCACGACATCTTCTTCCTTGGTCACACGGATCGCCTCCGCGCCGAGCGCCTGCGACAGCTGCACAAAGTCAGGGACGTAGACTTCCTCCCCTCCGAGCTTGGTGTGGGAGTAATGGCCGTCGTAAAACAGCGTCTGCCACTGGCGGACCATGCCGAGGTTGCCGTTGTTAATCAGCGCCACCTTGAACGGGAAACCCTCCATCGCGGCGGTGGTGAGCTCCTGGTTGGTCATCTGGAAGCAGCCGTCGCCGTCAATCGCCCACACCTCTTTATCCGGGCAGGCGACCTTCGCGCCGAGGGCCGCGGGCACCGCGAAGCCCATCGTGCCGAGGCCGCCGGAGTTGATCCAGTGCCGCGGCTGTTCAAAGTCAACAAACTGGGCCGACCACATTTGGTGCTGCCCCACGCCCGAGACGTAGATCGCGTCCGGCCCCACCGTCTTCGACAGCGTTTCAATGACGTACTGCGGCGAGAGCTTCCCGTCAGACTGTGGATCGTAGCCGCGTGGGAAGTGCTCCTTCAAGTCGTTGAGGCGCGCGAGCCAATTGCTTATCGACGGCGCAGCGTTCCTCTTCTCGTCCCTAAACGCATCGAACAGCTGGGACAGGACCTTCTTCGCGTCGCCGACGATCGGCACGTCCGCCTCGCGGATCTTGCCCACCTCGGCCGGGTCGATGTCGGCGTGGATGACCTTGGCGTAGGGGGCGAAGGTGTTGGTGTCGCCGGTGACGCGGTCGTCGAAACGCGTGCCGATGGCGATGAGCAAATCCGCCTCCTGCAGGGCGCCGACCGCGGGGACGGATCCGTGCATGCCCGGCATACCCATGTACAGCGGGTGCGACTGCGGGAACGCGCCCAGCGCCATGAGCGTGGTCACCACCGGGATGCCGGTGCGCTCCGCAAACGCAAGCAGCTCCTCGTGCGCGCCCGACTTCACCACGCCGCCGCCGATGTAGAGCACCGGGCGCTCCGAGGCGGCGATCAGCTTCGCCGCCTGCGCGATCTGCCGGTTGTGCGGCTTGGTATTCGGCTTGTAGCCGGGCAGGTCCACCACCGGGGGCCACGCGAACTCGATCTCCGCGGCCTGCAGGTCCTTCGGAATGTCCACCAGGACCGGGCCCGGGCGACCCGTCGACGCGATGTGGTGCGCGGCGGCGATCGCCGCCGGGATGTCCTCGGCGCGGGTGACCATCAGGTTGTGCTTGGTAATCGGCATCGTGATGCCGCGAATGTCCGCCTCCTGGAAAGCGTCGGTGCCGATGAGCGGCGAGCCGACCTGGCCCGTAATCGCGATCATCGGGACGGAGTCCAGGTACGCGTCAGCGATCGCGGTGACCAGGTTCGTCGCGCCCGGGCCCGAGGTGGCCAGACACACGCCTACCTGGCCCGAGGCGACCGCGTACCCCTCCGCCGCGTGGCCGGCGCCTTGCTCGTGGCGCACGAGCACGTGGCGCAGCTTCTCGGCCCGAAACAGGGCGTCGTAAAGCGGAAGGACCGCTCCCCCCGGCAACCCGAAGACGAACCGGGTGCCCAACTCCTCAAGACTTCGCACGACCGCGTCCGCGCCTGTGATTCGCTCCGGCTCGACGCTCGGCGCCGGTTGCGAGTTGCTGTCCGGCGCATTCGATGAAGCTGCCACGTTTCCAAACTCCTTGGGTCAATGTGTCGATTGTGAGGGTGATCAAAACAAAAGCCCCCGGCGAGCACTTCTCGTGAGTGCTGTCGAGGGCGCTTGTGTCAGCGGCGTACGAAAACGAACCCGCTACGGCAAGCGCCGCGAGGGAATTCGTACTACTAGTCGCTGTGTGATCATGTGCGCTACGTTACACAGCCGGGCGGACTACCGCGCCGATTTCATTGATTAAAATTCACATCCCACTTTTTGGGAAGCCGCGCGAGTGTGACCGACGGCACCGTTCAGGCCCCCTGCCCCGGACTAAACTCAAACAGACTATGCCGTTCACATATATTCTGCTCGAGTGGTGGCACTGGATCGCCGACACCGGCATCAACCTCGCCCTCCTCTTCGTCCTCGCGCTCCTGGTGCCGCGCGCCGGACGGTTTATCAACCGCTACTTCGAGCGCCAGGTCACGCGCATGACCGATGTGGACGAGGGCAAGAGCCGACTCGCCCTCGTCGGCGTAGCGGTCTACATCGGCGAAATCGTCGCGTACTTCCTCCTGCTCATCTTCGCGCTGCAGCAGATCGGCTTCTCGCTCGCCGGCGCCGCGATCCCCGCCACCGTCGTCTCCGCCGCCGTCGGCTTCGGCGCGCAGAGCATCATCGCGGACTTCCTCGCCGGCTTCTTCATCCTCACCGAAAAGCAATACGGCGTGGGCGACTACGTCTCGTTCCAAGGCAGCGGGGTCGACATCGAGGGCGAAGTCATCCAGATCACCATGCGCGCGACGCAGATCCGCACCATCGAGCAGGCGACCGTCTCCATCCCGAACTCCACCGCCCGCGTGTGCATCAACCAATCCAACTACTGGTCCAACGCGATGGTGGTCATCCCCGTCCCGCTGCTCGGATCCCGCTCCGCCGACGAGGCCATCGCGCGCTCCGAACGCGCCGCGCGCCGCGCCCTCGCCCAGCCGGAAATCGCCGGTACCGTCCGCGACGAGCTGCAGGTCCACCCCGCCGTCGGCATCACACCGCCCGCTACCGTCGGCTCGCCCTGGACCGTGGACATGCGCTTCCTCGTGCGCGTCGACCCGCTGGCCCAGTGGATGGTCGAGCGCGCCATCCGCGTCGCCATCCTCGACGAATTTTGGAACGAGTACGGCTCCGCAACAACGCTCGACGGGACGCTTGTCGACGCCCCCGTCACCCCTCCACACACGCATCACTCCCGCGGCATCACGCCCAAGGCACCCTCGACTGTACGTCCACCCGATGCGCTGGATGCGACAGACACGACGGAAACACCAGCACCGTCGCCCTCCGCCGAAGCGACGAACAGCCCGACCCCTCCACACCCTGTAGACGATCCGGCCGCAGCACCCACCCGGTCTGACCCCGCTTCCTTCGCTGCCCACGGCGACAACGCGCGCACTGACGACGCCCCCAGCACCGATACAGGCAGCGACCACCGCACCTGGTTCTTCTCTTCGCCACAACGGGTACTCAACGGCATCATGCGAATGTCTACCCTCGTATTGCTGGCGATCTTCGGCGTCCTCTTGCTCATCCGTGGCTTCATGGTGCAACCGGGCGAAGAAAGCGAGGCAAACAGCGGCTTCCTCGCACCTCCCGCCCGCACCACCGCGCAGACGACCGAGACCGTGCCGGACGCTGAGGACGTCGCCCCCACCTACGAGCAAACCGAACCGGAGTTTACTGCCCCAGCCCAGCCCACCACTGAGGCCCAACAGTCCACTGAGCACACACCTTTGGAAACCTCGAGCTCAGACGAAACCGTCCGAAGCAGCGACGCGCTTCAGAGCCCGACCGCCTCTGAGTCTGCACTCCCACAGGTCACTGAGTCCGCAACGCTCTCCACCGAGCCTTAAAACGACCGCCCTCCGCTGAAAAGCCCCAAACTGTATTAGACGTTGGAAACAGGGGCTCGGTTCTGTTTCGGGGCGATATTGGAATACTTCTCGCACTTTGCCGTTTTCCCTGGTCATGGGGTGCTTGTTGCGGTTATTATGTGGGGCATGGACTACATTGACGCGCTTGTTACCGCCGACAGGAACGGCATCTCCATCATTGCCGATGCCGCCGGCGCAAGCGTTGATGCGCTCAACTCTCGCGGGTGAGACCAGGACCGTGCCGAGCACTTGGTGGATACGGCCGGGGTGTTTTACGGCCGTGTGAGTATCGGACAATAATGCGTAGTCCTCCAAGGGTCTGGACACAGGAGCTCTCCCCTTTGCTCAGTGGTGCGACCAGAAGGAGAAGAAACATCCACCCCGGTGCACCCGCTGCAGTGACAACGACCCATCGCCCGCAGCAGGTGGCAATCGTCACGGTTACCCTTCTTTTTCAGATTCCTGTCCTCGGGGTCAGAAAAAGACGGGGACCTGTCATAGGTCAGTGAGCATCTGCTGCATCTGAGCGATCTCGGCCTCCTGGTCGTTGATAATTTGTTCGGCCAGGGTGATCGCATGGGGATTCTGGCCGTCAGCAACCTCGTCACGGGCCATGTCGACCGCACCTTCGTGGTGGGCGGTCATCTGCTCCAGGTAGAGGCGGGCGGCCTCGGTGCCCTGGGCTTCCTCAAGGGCTGTCATGTCCTCCTGGCTCATCATCCCGCTCATGCCACCCATCTCGCCGTGATCCATTCCACCCATCTCGTCACTGGCCCCCATGCCCCCAGAGTCGGTGACCGGCTGCTGGCCCCAGGCCTCGAGCATGGCGTTCATCCGGTCAATCTCCAGTCCCTGGGCGTCAATAACCCCCTGGACAAACTCCACGACCTGGGCGGGGATACCCTCCTTGGCCAGGAGCATCTCACTCATCTCCACGGCCTGCTGGTGATGAGGGATCATCATCTGGGCAAACATGATGTCCGCGTCGTTGTGATCGGCGGAGATCTCCCCGTCCGCATCAGTCGTCGCCGTGGTGGTCTTGGTCGTCTCAGCGGTAGTCTTCGCAGTGCTGGTGGCCGAGGTGGTGGCGTCGGTGATGCCCGACTCGGTGGCCTCACCGCAGGCGGCCAGCGCCAGGGTGGAGGCCACGGCGAGAGCGGAAAGCACAAGGGTGCGCTTCATGGTGGAGCCCTTTCAGGGTCATATGGGGTCAGTGGAGAAAAGTGGTGGATCAGTGGACGGCGGTGGATTTCGGAGTAGGCGTGGTGTGTTCCTCCTTCGACTCGGTGGGAGCCAGGTGGGCCGGGTCCAGATCAATCCGGCGCAACAGCTGGGCGTTCAGGGCCACCACGATGGTCGAGGCAGACATCAAGATCGCGCCCACGGCCGGGGACAGCACGAACCCGATCGAGGCGAGCACTCCGGCGGCCAGCGGCACGGCGAGGATGTTGTAGCCAGAGGCCCAGATCAGGTTCTGGATCATCTTGCGGTAGCTGGCCTGGGACAGCTCAATCATCGACAGCACTGCCCGCGGGTCATCACTGGCTAGGACCACCCCGGCAGATTCCATGGCCACATCCGTGCCGGCACCGATGGCGATACCGACCTCCGCGCGGGTCAGAGCGGGGGCGTCATTGACACCGTCACCGACCATGGCCACGCTCAAACCCCGGTCCTGCAGCTGCATGACCTTGGTGTCTTTGTCCTGAGGCAGGACCTCGGCGAAGACCTCATCGATCCCCAGGTCCTGGCCAACCGCCTGGGCCACCTGCTGCGCGTCACCGGTGATCATCGCGACCTTCACCCCGCGGTCCTGCAGGGCTTTCACGGCGGCGCGAGATTCGGAGCGGATCTTGTCCTCGACGGCCACCGCACCGATGATCTGACCGTCGCGGACAATATGGAGCACACCGGCCCCACGCCCGGACCAGGCGCTGGTGGTGTCGGTGAGCTCGGCCGGGGTAGTGAGGTTGAACTCGCGCAGCATGTTCGGCCCGCCCACGAGGATCTCAGCGCCATCGACAGTGGCCCGGACCCCCCGGCCGGAGGCGGCGCTGAAACCAGTTGCACGCATTTGCTGACGGGAGGCCTCGGGATGGGCGGCCGCGGCCGCCACGATGGCGCGGGCCACGGGGTGCTCACTGTCGGCCTCCGCGGCGGCGGCCAGGGCCAGCAGCTCGCCCTCGGTGACGCCGCCAGCTGCCGCGACACCGGTGACCGCGTGCGCACCCTCGGTCAGGGTGCCGGTTTTGTCGAAGAGCACCACGTCGATGGTGCGCATCCGCTCGAGCGTCATCCGGTCCTTGATGAGCACCCCGGATTTCGCGGCCCGCTCGCTGGAGATCGCAATGACCAGCGGAATCGCCAGGCCCAAGGCATGCGGGCAGGCGATGACCAGCACCGTGACCGTGCGCACCACGGCATCGTCCGGGCTGCCGATAATGGTCCACACCACCGCGGTGATCAGAGCGGAGATCAGCGCGAACCAGAACAACAACGCCGCCGCCCGATCCGCCAGGGCCTGGGCCCGGGAGGAGGACTCCTGGGCGTCGGCAACCATGCGTTGGATCCCGGCCAGGGCGGTGTCCCCGCCGGTAGCCTCCACCCGGATGCGGACGGTGTTGTCGGTGGCCACGGTACCGGCGACCACCTTGTCACCGGTGTCGCGGAAGACGGGACGGGATTCGCCGGTGATCATCGCCTCATCGAATTCGGCGGCTCCGTCGATGATGGTTCCATCGGCCGGCACCCGGGCACCGGCCCTCACCAGCACGACGTCGTCGACGACCAGCTCGGAGATGGCCACGGTGCGGGTGGTCCCGTCGATGACTTTCTCGGCCTCATCCGGCAGCAGGGCAGCCAGCGCGTCAAGCGCGGAGGACGCGGCCCCGAGAGCGGACATCTCCAGCCAGTGGCCCAGCAGCATGATGGTCACCAGCAGGGCCAGCTCCCACCAGAAGTCCAGCTCAAAACCGCCCAGCCCCAGAGTGGTGACCCAGGAGGCGACAAACGCCACGGTGATGGCCATGGCGATCAGGAGCATCATCCCGGGTTGGCGGGATTTCAGTTCTTTCCATCCGCCCTTGAGGAAAGGCGTTCCGCCGTAGACGAAGATGATCGTGCCCAGCACCGGGGGGATCCAGGTGGATCCGGAGAATGCCGGGAGGTGGTAGCCGAGCAGGTTGGCGACCATGGGGCTGAAAATAACGACGGGAATGGACAGAATCAGCGACCACCAGAAGCGGTCCCGAAACATTGCGGTGCTGTGTCCGGCGTGTTCGCCGTGACCATGAACGTGGTGGTCGTCGTCCAGGGCGGAATGCGGGTGATCGTGGGGCATCGCCTGGCCGTGGGTGTCGGCATCTGCGTGGTGTTCGTGGCTGGCATGATCCGGATGGTAGGTGTGGTCTGTTTCCGGAGCGGGGTGATCACCATGATGATCGCCGGAATGGTGGGGAGTGCTCATGACGTTCCTTTCCGCTCAACCCGGTCGGGGTCGAGATGACGGGTAAAACTGATCAGGATAAGACGGTGTAGCCGGCGTCCTCGATGGCCCGGCGAACCATCTCCGGAGGTACGACACCGGTGACCGTGACGGTGGAAACTCCACCAGCAGCGAGATCAACCTGGACGTCGTCGACCTGGGGAAGGGCCTGAAGGGCCTGGGTCACGCTTTTCGCGCAGTGCCCGCAAGTCAGGCCGGTGACCTGGTAGCTAGGGGTAGACTCTCCTGCTGACGAGTCGCTGGTGGCAGGGATGGAGGCGGTGTCGGCACGTGAGGCAGGTCCGCAACAGCTGCAACCATGGGAGGCCATCGGCAAGAGGCGGGGCTGGGAGGTGATCATGGGAAAGCTCCTTCGGTTCGGTGGGGTGCGGCGATGCCGCTCTCTAGCGTATACCCAAGGGGGGTATATTTCCCTAGCGTATACCCCCCCGGGGTATATTTTCAAAAGGTGGAGGGCACGGCCCTCACGCGGGGCAGAGTCCTCACCTGCGCCTGTCTCCCGTGTCACTGAAATCTTGCACCAAGAAAGGTTAAATGATGATGAACGCGTATTCCCGACGACAGATTCTGCTCGGCGGGCTCGCCCTCGCCGGCACCGGGGCCGTGGCCGCCTGCACCAGCGATCCTGGACCCGCTGCCTCGGCACCAAGTCCCTCCCTTCGCCCCACTCCCACCCCCACTGCGCTCGGTGAGCCGACGGTGCGCCGGAAACTGACCGCCCGGCCCCTCTCGCTGGATATCGGCGGCATCGAAGCCAAGACGTGGGGATACGTCTCTGACACCGGGGATGCGGCCATTGAGGCCACCGCCGGCGACGTCCTCCAGGTCGATATCACCAATGAACTGCCTGAGAGCACCTCCATCCACTGGCATGGCATCGCACTCCACAACGCAGCCGACGGTGTGCCCGGCATGACGCAGGACCCCATTGAACCTGGCGAGTCTTTCTCCTATGTTTTTGAAGCCCCCCCCCACGGTGGCACCTACTTCTACCATTCTCACACCGGCCTGCAGCTTGATCGCGGCCTCCACGCCCCACTGATCATCCGTGACCCGCAAGACGCTGAGGACCACGACGTCGAGTGGACCATCGTGCTCGACGACTGGGTCGATGGCATTCAGGGCACTCCCGAAGATGAGCTCGACAAGCTCACCGGAATGGGTTCGGGCGACCATAACGGGAGGATGGGAATGGGAGGTCACGGCCAGATGATGCACGGCACCCCGGACCGGGTACTGGGCGGGGATGCCGGCGATGTGATGTATCCGCACTACCTCATCAACGGACGTATCCCCCGCGCTCACCGGACCTTCGAGGCTCGCCCGGGCGACAAGGCCCGCCTGCGGTTTATCAACTCCGGCGGTGACACCATCTTCAAGGTGGCCCTCGGTGGTCACCGCATGACCGTCACCCACACCGACGGCTTCCCTGTCCAGCCCTCGGAGACCGAATCGATCTACCTGTCGATGGGCGAGCGTGTCGACGTCGAGGTCATCCTCGACGACGGCATCTTCCCGCTCACGGCTTTGGCGGTGGGTAAGGACGACCGCGCCTTCGCCGTCATCCGCACCGCCGGCGGCCAGGCCCCCAACCCCGATGTCGACTTCCCCGAGTTGTCGTCCACCGGACTGCTTCTGTCCTCCCTGAAGCCAGCAGACCGTGCACTCCTGCCCGAGGGCACACCAGACCGAGAAGTCAGCATCGACCTGGGCGGGCAGATGATGCCGTATGAATGGAGCATTCTCACCGACGGCCAATCCTCCTCCGCAACCGTGCAGGAGGGCCAGCGCCTGCGACTGGTCATGCGCAACAGGACCATGATGCCCCATCCCATGCACATCCACGGCCACACGTGGGCGCTGCCCGGCAGCGGCGGGCTACGCAAGGACACCGTCCTTCTCCGCCACGGTGAAACCATGGTCGCCGACATGATCGCTGACAACCCCGGTGAGTGGGCATTTCACTGCCATAACGCCTATCACATGGAAACCGGGATGTTCAGCTCGCTTCGCTACGAGTAACCCCCACAGCAGGATTGAGTGCCGAGGTGGGCAGAGTCGCTGCAGACCACCCGCCGGGCAGCACGATGAGCTTCCTCGGTGTTGTGGTCTTCCGGGACAACCAGAACACCGTCCTCTTCCCCACCGCCCCGGAATAAGGAAATCTAATCGATGCCGAGCACACCCCCGTAGAGCCGCCATCGCGGTTGTCGCGGTACTCACCGCCGTAACCCTGGTGGCCTGTTCCTCAGGCGACGGCGCCCGAAACGCCGTCGCCGTCGGGGGCACCTTCCAGTACCACTCACCAGGAGGCCAAACCGAGATTATCTGCGCAGAGGAGGAACGTGCCCCGCTGCCGGATTTCTCCGGCCCGTCGCTGATGGAGAAGGGTGATGAGATAAGCCTGTCTGATTTTGAAGGCGAGGTCGTCGTCCTCAACGCTTAGGGCCAGTGGTGTGCACCGTGTCAGGCGGAAGTCGATGACCTGCAGCTTGTCCAGGAGACTCTCGATCCCCTCGGCGGCACGGTGCTAGGCATCAACGTCCGTGACTACAACCAGACCATCGCCCAGGACTTCAGACTCGACAACGCGGTGACCTGTCCCTCGATCTACGACCCGCCGTTTCGTATCGCTGCGGACCCGCGCACCAATCGCCGCGTCCAGCCTCGCGCCGACTAGCATGTTGTGCATGACTGAACAGCCTGATCATCAGCCGAAGGTTTTCCGTCCGTCTCGCGAACACATCATCGGTGTTGTCCTCATGATTGGTATCGCGTTGATCGGCATTTCGTGGGCCCCGTTGGCGTTGGGGTGGCTGTTGCTGTTCCCGATCGCGTGGATTATCTGGGTGCTTTCGTCTTCAACCACTGTCGATGAGCGTGGCATCGCACTGCGTTATGTCGTGCGCCCGAACACGCACATTGCGTGGGACGAGCTCGAAGGCATTGGTTTCAAGGGGGCGCGCGCGATGGCGACAACCACGTCCGGCAAGGAGTACCCCATGCCCGGCGTGACTTTTAATTCACTGCCGGAGCTCGCGGAGTCATCGCGCGGACGAATAACGGACGTGATCACGGGCGCGCAGGAGGCTGCGGACGGCAAGTACGAGATCATCGACAAGGACAACCACCACGTTCTGCTGTCGCGCGAAGAGTATGAGGAGTACCTTAAGTCTCACCCTGATACGCCGGGCCCGCGTCCGAGCTAGCGCCCTTTCGCTTATCGACGCCCCCGTGCCCCACCCCAACCCTCGCCGTAAGGAGCTTTTCGTGATTCCCCTTCGCTCGCGCGTGACCACTGTTGGCCGCCAAGCCGCCGGTGCCCGCGCCCTCTGGCGCGCAACTGGCACGGAGGAAAGCGAGTTTGGTAAGCCGATCGTCGCGATCGTCAACTCGTACACGCAGTTCGTGCCGGGCCACGTGCACCTCAAGCACGTCGGCGACATCGTCGCTGACGCGGTGCGCAAGACGGGCGGCGTGCCGAAGGAGTTCAACACGATCGCCGTCGACGACGGCATCGCGATGGGCCACTCCGGCATGCTGTACTCCCTGCCAAGCCGTGAGATCATCTCGGACTCGGTGGAGTACATGGTCAACGCGCACACCGCCGACGCGATGGTATGCATCTCTAACTGCGACAAGATCACCCCGGGCATGCTCAACGCCGCGATGCGCCTGAACATCCCCGCGGTTTTCGTCTCCGGCGGCCCGATGGAGGCCGGCAAGGCGTTCGCGGTCGACGGTGTGACCAAGCCGAAGTCGGATCTCATCGACGCCATCGCGCTCTCCGCCAACGACGCGGTCTCCGACGAGCAGCTCGACGACATCGCCAACGGCGCCTGCCCCACCTGCGGTTCCTGCTCCGGCATGTTTACCGCGAACTCCATGAACTGCCTCACCGAGGCCCTCGGCCTCTCGCTGCCGGGCAACGGCACGACGCTGGCCACCCACACCGCCCGCCGCGACCTGTTCACCAAGGCCGGCGAGATGATCGTCGAGATGTGCAAGCGCTACTACGGCAACGGCGACGAGCGCGTCCTGCCCCGCAACATCGCTACGAAGCACGCGTTCCGCAACGCGATGGCCCTGGATATGGCGATGGGCGGCTCGACCAACACGATCCTGCACATCCTCGCCGCCGCGCAGGAGGGTGAGGTCGACTTCGACCTCACCGACATCGACGAGCTCTCCCACGTCATCCCCTGTCTGTCCAAGGTCGCGCCGAACGGCGAGGCGCACGTCGAGGATGTGCACCGCGCCGGCGGCATCCCCGCCATCCTCGGCGAGCTGCACCGCGGGGGCCTGTTGCTTGACGACGTCCACTCGGTCGCCTACAACTCCCTCACCGATTGGCTCAGCGACTGGGACATTCGCGGCGACCACCCGCTCGACGAGGCCGTCGAGCTCTACCACGCAGCCCCGGGCGGCAACCGCACCACCGAGGCGTTCTCGCAGTCGGCCCGCTGGGACTGCCTTGACACCGACTCCGCCAACGGCGTGATCCACGACCTGGAGCACCCCATCACCTCCGACGGCGGCCTGGTCGTCCTGCGCGGCAACCTCGCCCCGGACGGCGCGATCCTCAAGACCGCGGGCGTCGAGGAAGGGCTCTGGGAGTTCACCGGCCCGGCTCGCGTGGTCGACTCGCAGGAGCAGGCGGTATCTATGATTCTGAACCGCGAGGTGCTCGAGGGCGAGGTCGTCGTGATCCGCTACGAGGGCCCGTCGGGCGGCCCGGGTATGCAGGAGATGCTGCACCCGACGTCCTTCCTCAAGGGCGCTGGCCTGGGGAAAAAGTGCGCGCTGATCACCGACGGCCGCTTCTCCGGCGGCACTTCCGGCCTGTCCATCGGCCACATCTCCCCCGAGGCTGCGCACGGCGGCCTGATCGGCCTGATCGAGAACGGCGACACCATCGCCATTTCGGTGGCGAACCGCGAGCTGAAGCTGGACGTGCCGGAGGAGGAGTTGCGGAAGCGTCGAGAAGCGATGGAGGCGTCGGAGCGCCCTTGGACGCCGAACCGCGTCCGAGAGGTGTCGAAGGCGCTGCGCGCCTACGCAAAGATGGCGACCAGCGCCGACAAGGGCGCGGTCCGCCAGGTGGATTAATTCGCGAGCGGGTTCACGCCGGTGCCGAACCACCAGATCAACCCGGCGGCGACCACGCCGAGCAGCGCGCAGATCCAGCTCCACGCGATGGGGCGGCGCGCCCACGAACGGGTGGCGTCCACCCCGTAGAAGCCCGGGCCGGTGAATTGCTGGCCCAGTGCCAGGCCGAACAGGATGATCGGCAGCCACGCCTCGGCGCCCCAGGCGAAGACGTTCCAGGAGTCGGTGGCGTCGACGATGCCGTGCACCGCCATGAACCCGGTCACGGCGACCGCCACCATCGACGCGATCGGCGAGAGCAGCCCGAGCACGAGGAAGACGCCGGCGGCGAGCTGCAGGATCGGCACCACGATGGCCAGGCCGTCGCCGTACGCGTAGTCGCCAAACGCGTCACGCAGCTCGGAGATGCCGTCGGAGCCGCCGAGGCGGAAGAGCGTGGTCACGGACGCGACGATGAGCCAGCCGCCGAGCAGGAGGCGCAGCAGCAGCAGCCCAAAGTCAATGGTGCCGCGCTTCGCCCGCGGCTCCTCGACGCGCACCGGCTCCGGTTCTGCCACGGCTGGGGTCGGGTCGAGGTGTACGGTCTCGGTCGGCGATTCGGGGAACACCTCGGTCGGCGCAGCCTTGCCGGTCAGTGTCGCGGGCTGTTCGCTTGTCGACGCCCCCACCGCCGTACTCCCGGCAGTGCCCTCATTGCCGAGCGGCGCGTACGGCAGGCCGTCGAGCGGATCGAAATCATCAGGAGTGACGTCGCGTGCGTTCTTCTTGTCCATGCCTGTAAATCTATGCCACGCGCCCCACGGCCGCTGGCAATCTCCTCGGCGCGCCCCCGCAAAACTTGGCTGACACGTCATCGTTTCGCGTGGATACTCGAGTCCATGATCTCCACCCCAGCACGCAACGCGTCCCCGGACGGCGAGTTCGTCCGCGACACCACCTATATCGCCGACCCCTTTAGCGCCGACCTCGCCCCGGGCAGCGCCCCGCAGCCCGCCGACGACGGCACCTGCGCCTGGCCCGTCGAGCCGGGCCGCTACCGGCTCATGGCGGCGCGCGCCTGCCCATGGGCGCACCGCGCGATCATCGTCCGCCGCCTCCTCGGCCTCGACTTCCTCAAAGACGCCTATGAGGCGCGTTTCCCGGGCTATCCGCGTGGGATTACGGTGCCGGTGATCGTCGAGAAGCAAACGCGCGCCGCGGTTACGAACGACTTCCGCCGCATCCCCGTCGACTTCCAGGACGCCTGGGCGGCCCACCACCGCGACGGCGCCCCCGACCTCTACCCGCGCGAGCTGCGCGCCGAGATCGACGAGGTCGCGGACCGCGTCTACCGCCACATCAACAACGGCGTGTACCGCGCAGGATTCGCCGGCTCGCAGGACGCGTACGAGGAGGCCTACGCCGACCTCTGGGAGCACATGGACTGGCTGGAGGACCACCTCTCGCGGCACCGCTTCCTCGTGGGCGAGCACATCACGCTTGCCGACGTCTACCTCTACCCCACCCTCGTCCGCTTCGACCCCGTCTACGTCGGCCACTTCAAGGCGTCACGCAACCGCATCGCGCAGATGCCCAACCTGCGCGGTTACCTCCAGAGCTCTTCCAGCTCCCGGGCTTCGGCGACACCACCGACTTCCAAGAAATCAAGGAGCACTATTACATCACCCACGCGGAGATCAACCCCACCGGCGTCGTCCCCGCGGGCCCCGACATGCGCTGGCTTATCGACGCCCACGAGCGCCACCTCCTCCCCGGCTCCCCCTTCGCCGACGGGGTCACCCCGCCGCGCCCTGTCCGCGCCGGCGAGGAGGTCAAGCACCCCGCGCCGTTCCAGCGCTAGTCGCGCGTGCCGCCGAGAACGCGCAGCGCCGCCCCGTCGAGGCGCATCGTCGACCAGTCGCCCATATCGTCGGCGCCCATCGCGTTGTAGAAGCCGATGGACGGCGTGTTCCACTTCAGCACGGACCACTCGACGCGGCGGTAGTCGTTCTTGACCGCGATGCGCGCAAGCTCCTGCAGCAGCGCCGTGCCGATCCCCTTGCCGCGGCACTCCTCGCGGACGTAGAGATCCTCCAGCCAGATGCCGTGGCGGCCCTCCCAGGTGGAGTAGCTCAAGAACCACAGGGCCATCCCCTCGAGTTCGCCGTCGTTGTCCGCCACCAGCGCGAATACACTCGGGTTCTCGCCGAAGAGGTGGTCGCGGACGTCCTGCTCGGTCGACGTCACCGCGTCGGGCTCCTTCTCGTAGAGCGCGAGCTCGTTGATCATGGCGTAGATGGCGGCAGCATCGGCGTCGGTGGCCTGGCGGATTGTCGTCATGGGTCGTTAGCTTAGGCGAGAGCGGGCGGATTCCAGAATTGGGAGACACCAACGACCCTGCCGCGCCCTCAATGTCACGAGAAGGTCACGTTTTACTGTGCGAAACGGTCCCGCGGCCGAGGCAGCGCTGTGCGCACGCTGAGCGCGCGTGCGGGGCGATACGCTGGCGTTTCTTGGGGTGGGTGGTGGCGTCGAGAAGCGAAAAATGCCCGTACACACGCAAAATGGCCATTCGCGGGGGCGAGCGTGCTTTGTTAATATCGCCCCGGTTCATTTTTATCGTACGACTATTTTTCTAGGATCATTCCATGAAACAGACAATTCAGGTGGCCATGGCGCTCGTCGGCCTGCTCGTCGGCGCCGGCTTCGCCTCCGGCCAGGAAGTCATCCAGTACTTCCTCGCCTTCGGCTACATCGGCATCGTCGGTGCCGTGATCTCCGGCATCATCATCTTCGTCGTCGGCACCACCATCTTCCAGCTCGGCTCGTACTACCTTGCCGACGACCACTCCGTGGTGTTCAACCGCGTGTCCAGCCCAATCGTGTCCAAGTACATGGACTACGCCACCATGTTCAGCCTCTTCGCGTTCGGCTTCGTCATGGTCGCCGGCGCCGGCTCCAACCTCAACCAGCAGTTCGGCTTCGCCCCGTGGATCGGCGCGACCATCATGACCGTCCTGCTCGTCCTCTCTGGCTTCCTCGACGTGGACCGCATCACGCAGGTCATCTCCGTCATCACGCCGTTCCTCATCATCGCCGTTTTCGTGGCGTTTGGCATCACCATCATGCACATGCCCGACAGCCTGCACGCGATGAACGACATCGCCCTGCAGCAGTCCCCCGCCGACGGCGTGTTTAACAACTGGCTGCTCTCCGCCGTCAACTACGGCACGCTGGTCAACATCATGGCGGTGTCGATGATGCTGGTCATCGCCGGCTCGCAGATGAACCCGCGCACCGCCGGCGTCGGCGGCCTGCTCGGCGGCCTCATCTTCGCCATCATGCTGGTCATCCTGAACTTCATCCTGTTCTTCAACATGGACAAAGTCGCGGGCAAGGACATGCCGCTGCTCGCCGTGTTTGACTCGATGCACCCGGTTGTCGGCGTCATCGTCTCCATCATCATCTACATGATGATCTACAACACCGCCGTCGGCATGTTCTACGCCATGGCCCGCCGCTTGACCAACAAGCACCCGGAGCGCTTCCGCATGGTGTACTTCATCGTGGTCGGCATCGGCTTCCTGCTGTCCTTCGTCGGCTTCGCTGACCTGATCAGCTGGGTGTACCCGGCGATCGGCTACCTGGGCATCATCCTGACCATCGCCATCATCGTCGGCTGGTTCAACGACCGCGACAACATCAAGGAGGAGACCAGCCGCCGCGAGCGTCTCGCTGAGCTCGCCGAGACCGCGCTCGACCCGTCCGAGGACGAGCTGACCGCCAAGGAGCGCAAGGAAGTGGAGCGGCTCGCCTCCGAGTCCCACGTCGAGGACTCCGACCTGTGGCACTCTGTCCAGGAGGAGGTCGCAGCAAACCTCGACGCTGACGAGGAGAACGAGTTCAACCTCGAGGACGCCCCCTCCCTCGACCCGGATCACGACGACTACGAGGGCGCGCCGGAGTCCGACGGCGACGGCATCGACTGGGACGCCTACAAGGAGGTCTACGAGACCGGGAGCTTCCCCGCCGTCGACCCGAACTCACCCAACGGCGTCAAGGGCAACGACGACACCCCGGGCGGCAGCACCGCGGTGAAGTAGCAGCTTCTCGACGCCCCCGCGCACGCAAAAAGGCGCTCCTGGTCCAAGACCGGGAGCGCCTTTCGTCGTGAAGCGCGAACTGCGCCTAGGCGAGCTTCGCGGCGATCATCTTGTTGACCTCGCCCGGGTCAGCCTTGCCCTGGGTGGCCTTCATGACAGCGCCCACGATCGCGCCCGTGACCTTCTTGTTGCCCGCGCGGTACTTCTCCACGATGTCCGGGTTCGCAGCCAGCGCGTCGTCGATCGCCTTCTCGATGGCGCCGTCGTCGCGCACGACCTCGAGGCCGCGCGCAGCGACCACCTCGTCCACGGTGCCCTCGCCGGCGATGACGCCGTCGATCGCCTGGCGGCCGAGCTTGGTGGTCAGCTTGCCTTCCTTGACCAACTCAACCACGCGCGCGACGTCGGCGGGGGTGACGCCGATCGCGTCGAGGTCCTTGCCTGCCTCGTTCGCCTTCGCCTGGATGTAGGAGACCCACCAGGCCCGGGCCTCGTCCGGCGTCGTGCCGGCCTCTACGGTGTCCACCACCAGGTCGAGCGCACCGGCGTTGACCAGGTCGCGGAACTCCTTCTCCGGCAGCTGCCATTCCTCCTGGATGCGCGCGCGGCGCACCCACGGCAGCTCCGGCAGCGTCTGGCGGATCTCCTCGACCCACTCCGGCTTCGCAATCACGGGCGGCAGGTCCGGGTCGTTGAAGTAGCGGTACTCGCTCGCCTCCTCCTTCGGGCGGCCCTTGGAGGTGGAGCCGTCCTTCTCTTGGTAGTGGCGGGTCTCTTGAACGATCTCGCCGCCGTCATCAAGCACCTGGGCCTGGCGCTGCATCTCGAAGCGCACCGCCTGTTCGACGGACTTCAGCGAGTTGATGTTCTTCGTCTCGGTGCGCGTGCCGAACTTCTCCTGGCCGATGGGGCGCAGGGACAGGTTGGCGTCGCAGCGCATCGAGCCCTGGTCCATGCGCGCGTCGGACACGCCGAGGGCCTTGACCAGCTCGCGCAGCGCGCCGACGTACGCCTTCGCCACCTCGGGGGCGCGCTCGCCGGCGCCGATGATCGGCTTGGTCACGATCTCAATGAGCGGGATGCCGGCGCGGTTGCAGTCCACCAGCGAGGCGGTCGCGCCCGTGATACGGCCGGACGAGGAACCGAGGTGCGTGAGCTTGCCGGTGTCCTCCTCCATGTGGGCGCGCTCGATCTCCACGCGCCACTCGGTGCCGTCCTCCAGCTGCACGTCGAGGTAGCCGTCGTGCGCGATCGGCTCGTCGTACTGCGAGATCTGGTAGTTCTTCGGCTGGTCCGGGTAGAAGTAGTTCTTGCGCGCGAAGCGGGAGCTCTCCGCGATCTCGCAGTTGAGCGCCAGGCCGATCTTGATCGCCCACTCGACGCCCTTCGCGTTGACCACGGGCAGCGCGCCCGGCAGGCCGAGCGAGACCGGGTCAATATTGGTGTTGGGTTCAGCACCGAAGTGCGCGGAGGCGGTGGAGAACATTTTCGTCTCCGTGGCCAGCTCCACGTGCACCTCGAGCCCCATGACGGGGTCGTACTTTTCCAGTACTTCGTCGTAATCCATCAAGTCGTAGGCAGTCATGCGCCCCATTCTACTAATCCACGCGCACGTTCTCCCCGCCAGTGCACCATTGCGAGCGAACATACGCTTCCTTATCATCGTCGCCGTGCGTTACCCCGATTTCTCAGACTCCCCGACCAGAACGGGCACGGTGATCGTAGTGCTCGTTGGCCTCCTCGTGCTCGCGGCACCATTCGCCGCCCGCGCCGTGGTGAGCAACCCCGCTCCGCAGGCAGAACCGGTTTCCGCAGGCAGTGTCACGCTTGTCGACGCCCACGGCACCCCACTCGTCTGCCCGCGCACCGAGAACCGCCCGGCGCAGGACGACACCGGCGTCGGCGGCATGTGGACGTGGGACTGCGCCAACGACGTGAAGGCGAGCGCCCGCGTCGAGCTCTCCCCCGCCGACGGCGAGGCGCCCGCGGCCCTGACACGCTACTTCTGGCAGATGACCAGCGGCGAGGACCTCCGCCCGGACGACATCACCCACCCCGCTCACCACGTCGCGGTGGGCCAGCGCGGTGACATCGCTGCCGCTTCCGTCCAACGCGGCAACACCACCACCTACTTCAGTGCGAGCGGTGGCGATGGCGTCGACCTCATTTCCCGGCTCGCCGCGGAGGAGGCGATGCGCCAGTGAGTGGCTTCCGCCTCCCCCAGGTCTTCGTCGGGCTGATCTTTACCACCCTGCTGGCCTACTCCGGCTACAGCTACGTGCAGATCCCGTGGCGCCCCGTGTTCGCCGGCATTTCGGTGGCAATTGTCATCGCGCTGCTGCTCATCGCATGGGTGTTGCTGCGCCGCCACCCCGGCCGCCCGGATTCGCGCTGGTGCCTCCCCGCAGCCGTACTCGCGGGCATGGCGCTCACCGGCCCCATGGGCCCGGTCAACTCCGCCTTCCAGGAGGCTGCGGCGAGCCTGCCGAGCGTGGTCTTCTACGCCATTTCGCCGTTCCCGGAAGAAACGGCGAAGCTGCTGCTGGTGCTTGCCGCCGTGTCGGCGTTCGCGCCGGTGTCCCGCCGGATCGAGGTGGCGGTCGTCGGCATGGCCGTCGGAGCCGGCTTCTTTATCGCAGAAACCATGTCGTTTGCCGCAATCGCCGCCGCGACCGACCTGGAGTCTGATTTCGCCGACGGCACGTTGACCTACGCGGTACGGCTCATCATGTCGCCGTTCGCCCACGCACTGTACACGGGGCTCGCCGCGTGGGGCCTTGGCGCGTTGCTGTGCCGGACCGACCGCTCGCTGTCGTGGAGGCTACAGCGCGTCGCTGGCTGGTTCCTCCTCGCGGTGTGCGTCCACGGCGCCTTCAACGCGTCGTCAGAGCTCCCCGGGGCCGCGGGACTCATCGCGATGCTGGTCACCGTTGCGGCCAGCTGGAGCTTGCTGGTTTGGTGCTACCGACGCTCACGGGCAGTCGGCGCCGACGCGGCGACTGAGTCCCACACTTCGCGGTAGCTCTCGGCCAGACTGTCCACTGTTTCGTGGGCGTTGAGCCCGCTCGGGTTGCCCACCACCCAGACGGGCACCCCGGCAAGGCGTTCGGGCTGCAGTCCGCGCTTGGCTTTCGGAGCACGGTAGGCGTCGCGAAAAGCCCCGATGCCCACGACCATGACCACGTCAGGCCGATGCCGCGCGACGCACGCGCGTACTTTGTCGCCACCCGCAACGAGCTCCTCGCGTGTCAGTGCTGAGGCTCGCGGCGTCATGCGGTCAACAAAGTTGGTAAAACCAATGCCCATTCCGGCGAGCATGGCGGCGTCTTCATCTGCGAGCCCTCGCTCGGCGTGCACCCGGTACGGCGTGATGCCGGCGCGCTCGAGCGCGGGCCAGAACCGGTTTCCGGGGTGGGCGAACGGGGCGTCGACCTCTTCCGTCAGCCGACCGGGGTTAATCCCCACCACCAGCAGGCGGCAGGGGTCCGGGATCCGATCCCGCATCTAGCCAAACATCGCCTTCGCCGTGGTGTAGCGGTGCGCCGGCACGCTCTTCAGGTGCGCAACCGCGTTGTCCAGCGGGACGAGGTCGATGTCCTCGCCGTGCAGCGCCACGCAGGTGTCAAAGTTGCCCTCGTGCGCCGCGCGCGCCGCGTGGACGCCGTAGCGGGTAGCCAGGACGCGGTCGTACGCGGTGGGCGTACCGCCGCGCTGGATGTGGCCCAACACGGTGGTGCGCACGTCGTAGCCCAGGCGCTTCTTGATCTCGTCAGCGACGATCTGGCCCATGCCGTTGAAGGTGATGTGGCCGAACTCGTCCTCCTCGCCCAGGCTGCCGTCCATGGTGCCTTCCTTCGGGGTGGCGCCCTCTGCGACGACGACAATGCCGTACTTCTCGCCCATCTGGAAGCGGCGCTCCATCGCCTTGCAGATCTCGGCGATGTCAAACGGCTCCTCGGGGATCACGGTGTAGTGCGCGCCGCCGGCCATGCCGGCGTGCAGCGCGATCCAGCCGACGTGGCGGCCCATCACCTCGACGATAAGGATGCGGTTGTGCGATTCTGCGGTGGTGTGCAGGCGGTCGATCGCGTCGGTGGCGACGGAGACGGCGGTGTCGAAGCCGAAGGTGTAGTCGGTCGCCGCGACATCGTTATCAATGGTCTTCGGCACGCCCACAACGGGGATGCCGTTGTCCGCCAGCCACTTCGCGCCCTTGAGGGTGCCCTCGCCGCCGATGGCAATCAGCGCGTCGATCTCCGCGTCGGCCAGGTTTTCCTTGATGGTGTCAATCCCGGCTTTGAACTTGTCCGGGTGCAGGCGGCCGGTGCCCAGGATCGTGCCGCCGCGCAGCAGGATCGAGTCGATGAACGCGTCGTCGTACAGGTCGACGCGGCGATCCTCCATGAGGCCGACCCAACCGTCCTGGTAGCCGACGACGGTCGAGCCGTACTCGGCGCTGGCAGTGCGGACAATTCCACGGATGACGGCGTTGAGCCCTGGGCAGTCGCCGCCGGAAGTTAGTGTCGCAAGTCGCATAACTGCCACCTTAGCGCGTTTGCCAGGAAGCTGGCCGACCGAGCTGGTGGCGTGGGCGTCGAAAAGCGAATTAGCGGTCGCTCTTGAGGAAAAACGAGCTGACCGCACCGATGAGCATCGCCGCGAGCGGGATGAGCACAGCCCAGCGCACCGACACTGCGATGTCGCCGGAGACGAGCACGGCGCCGACGAGCGCTACGCCGAGCACGCTGCCCACCTGGCGCAACGTGTTGTACAGCCCGGAGGCCGCGCCCGAGTCCTCCTCGGGCACCGAGCGCATCGTGGTCGTGGCATTCGGCGCCCACGTGAACGCGCTGCCCACGCCGAAGACCGCGGCGAGCAGCGCGACCCAGAGCGGGTTCGCACCGGTGCGCACGACGGCGTACGTGGCGAGCAGAGCGATGCTCATCGTGCCGAAGCCGAACACGCACAGCACCTTGGGGCGCATCTTGTCCGACAGCACGCCGGCCACCGGCGTGAGCACGAGCGCGACGATAGACATCGGGGCGGTGAGCAGGCCCGCGCGTGCCGACGACACCTCCATGACGGTTTGCAGCCAGTACATCATCGGGATGAACATCGACGCTGCCGTGAAGCCCAGGGCGGCGACCCCGAGGGTGCCCAGGGCGAAGTTGCTGTCGCGGAACAGCCCGACGGGCAGGAACCCGTGGTCGCGCCCGCTCACGCCGCGCCAGATGATGAGCGCGACGCCGCACAGGCCGAGCACGATGGCGACCACGTTGCCGTACTGAATGCCGTAGATGAGCAAACCCAGGCCGGCGAAGGAGAGCGCGACCGACGCCAGGTCTATCTGCGCGGGCGACGACGGCAGCCGCGGCACCCACGCGAACGCCGCGCACAGCGCGACGACGCCCAGGACAGCTTGGGCGATGAATCCGGCGCGCCACCCGCCGGCGTCGATGATCGCGCCACCGACCACCGGGCCAGTGAGCGAGGCGATGGAACCGATGACGCCCCACGCGGCGAACGCGCGGCCGCGCTTGTGCTGCGGGAAGACGCGGTTGATCATCCCGAAAGCCTGCGGGAGGAAAATCGCGGAGCCGACACCCTGGATGGCGCGCGCGAGGACGAGCCCCCACAGGTGCGAGGAGCTCGCGGCGATCGCGAGCGCCGCGACGTAGATGCTCAGGCCGGTAAGGAAGACGGGGCGTTGCCCGTACTTGTCACCAAGCCGCCCGGTCACCGGCATGGGCACGACGGTGCACAGCAGGTAAACGCTGGTGAGCCAGACCGCGTCGCCGACCTCGTAGGGCAGCCGCGGGGTGATCACCGGCATAAGGCCTTGGTCCACAAGGATGAGGAAGTAGCCCGCGGCGAGCGCCGCGAGCGTCACCCAGGGGTTGGGGCCAGAGTGGGGTGCCACCGAGCGCCCCGCCGACGTCACAGAAGTTGTCACGAAAGGGGTCCTCTCAGGGTCTCGGGGGTTGGGATGGGCGACGCGTTACTTGTCTGCGTCGCGGCCGGTCTCGTAGGCGGCGCCGACGCGGTAGAGGCGCGCGTCCTCGAACGCCGGGGCGATGAGCTGCAGGCCGACCGGCAGACCCGTGTCGTCCGCCTTGCCGGCGGGCACGGACATGCCCGGCAGGCCGGCGAGGTTCAGCGGCAGGGTGAACAGGTCGAAGTTGTACATGGCCAGCGGGTCGTCGACCTTTTCGCCGAGCTTGAAGGCGGTGGACGGCACGGCGGGGGCCGCGATGACGTCGCAAAGCTCGAATGCACGGGCGAAGTCCTGCGCGATGAGGGTGCGCACGCGCTGTGCCTGCAGGTAGTAGGCGTCGTAGTAGCCCACCGACAGGGCGTAGGTGCCGAGGATGATGCGGCGCTTGACCTCGGAGCCGAAGCCGGCGCCGCGGGAGGCGGCCATGACCTGCTCGGCAGAGTGCTCGCCGTCGTCGCCCTCGCGCAGGCCGTAGCGCATGCCGTCGAAGCGCGCGAGGTTGGAAGACATCTCCGACATCTGGATGATGTAGTAGGCGCCCATCACGTCGTCGAAGTGCGGGCAGTCCACCTCCACGATCTCCGCGCCCTGGGCCTCGAGCTGGGCAAAGGCGGCGTCGATGCGCGCGTTGACCCCGTCCTGGGTGCCGGGGCGCTGGAACTGCTTGACCTTGCCCACCTTGACCCCGGTGAGGTCGCCGCTGGCGCCTTCGCGGGCGGCGTCCGCAAGCGGTGCCACCGGACGGTCCACGCTGGTCGCGTCGAACTCGTCGTGGCCGCCGATGATCTCGTGCAGCAGCGCGGTGTCCAGCACGTTGTTGGCGCAGGGGCCGACCTGGTCCAGCGAAGACGCGCAGGCCACGACGCCGTAGCGGGAGACGCCGCCGTAGGTCGGCTTCACGCCGACGGTGCCAGTCAGCGACGCCTGTCTCTTATACACACCTAGATGTGTATAAGAGACAGGGGGGAGCGGTGCGTCGACCTCTTCCGTCAGCCGACCGGGGTTGATCCCCCCCACCAGCAGGCGGCAGGGATCCGGGG
>NZ_NSGL01000002.1:0-278847 GCF_002285155.1 Corynebacterium sp. NML 120412
TGCGACCGGGGCGCGACGGGAGTACCGGGGCCGCCGGCGAGCCGGGGGGTGCCGCCGAGGCCCCGGGCGCTCGGCGGCGCGCGGCGCGGTTCCGCAGGCGGGATGAGCAGGGCGGGCGGGTGGGTGTGGGCGGGGAGCGGAACGGGGTGGCCGGGGACGGCGGTGGGGCCGGAGGCGGTGTCGATGGTGCTGTGCCAGCGCGCGTGCTCGGGGCCCGGGCCGTCGTTGCGGCCAGACCATTCGGATGCGGGGGAGAACAAAGGGGCGGTAACGGTATTCATGCCACCCGAGCCTAGCGCCGTTGCATACTAGGCGGGATGAATTCACCACAAGTCCCGGCCGCGCACAATGTCTTGCGCATCCTTGCTCTGCTGTCTGCCTCGGACGTGCCGCTTTCCGCCACCCGCATCCAGCGCGAGCTGGGTCTCCCGCGCTCGAGTACGTACCACCTGCTCCGCGAGCTGGAGGATTCCGGCTTTGTCGTCCATTTGAGCCAGGCGGGCACCTACGGGCTGGGGCTGGCCTCGTACCGCATGGCGCAGGCGTACACCACGCAGCAGCCGCTGGTGCGCCTGGCCACCGCGCCGCTCGCCCGGATTGCGGAGCTGGCCGGCGGGTCAGCGCACCTCACCAGGCTCGCCGGCGCCGAGACCGTCTACCTCCACGAGGTGCGCGCGCCGGGCGCCGCCTCGCTGGTCACGGAGGTCGGCGTGCGCCTGCCCACGCTCTCCACCGCCTCGGGGCGCATCATGCTTGCGCATCTGCCGGAGCCGGAGCTGCGCGCGGTGTTCAATGCTTCCGGGTCGCGCCGCAGCTTCCGCGAGTGCAAGGAGGAGCTGCACGCTTATCGACGCCAAGGGTGGGCCACAGAATCCCAAGATGTCTCCCGCGGGCAGGAGTCGGTCGCCGTGGCGGTGCTCGACCACCTCTCGCGCCCGGCGGCCGCGCTGGCGGTGACGTACCCGGTGGGCAGCGCCGACGAGCGGAAGCTGGTGTCCGCGCTGGGCGACGCCGCCGCGCACCTGCGCGCACGCTTCTTCGGGAAGTTATGAGATCGGACACATTCATGGTCTATTATCGCGCCCATGACAGATATGCAGACAGTTTCAGTAGGAATCGGCGCGCTGACCATCGAGGACGTCGTCGCCGTCGCTCGCCACGGCGCTGAGGTGGCCATCGACCCGGCCGCGCTCGAAGAAATCGCCACCACCCGCACCCGTATCGACGAACTCGCCGCAGACCCCACCCCCGTCTACGGCGTTTCCACCGGCTTCGGTGCGCTTGCCACTCGCCACATCCCCGAGGAGCTGCGCGCCCAGCTGCAGGTCTCGCTCGTGCGCTCCCACGCCGCCGGCTCGGGCCCCGAGGTCGAGGAAGAGGTCATCCGCGCGCTCATGCTGCTGCGCCTCTCCACCCTGTGCACGGGCCGCACCGGCGTTCGCCCCATCGTTGCAGAGACGTACGCGGCGGCGCTGAACGCGGGCATCACCCCGGTCGTGCGCGAGTACGGCTCGCTCGGCTGCTCTGGCGACCTCGCGCCGCTGGCCCACTGCGCGCTTGCCCTGCTGGGGGAGGGCGAGGTCCGCGTGCGGGGCGGCGAGGTCGTACCGGCGGCGGACGCGCTGTCCCAGGCGGGGATTGAGCCGCTCGTCCTGCGCGAGAAGGAGGGCCTGGCACTCATCAACGGCACCGACGGCATGCTCGGCATGCTGTGCCTGGCCATCGCGGACCTGCGCGAAGCTGCCAAGGTGTCCGACATCGCTACCGCCATGACCGTGGAGGGGCTCACCGGCACGCTCACCGTATTCGACGACGACCTTCAGCAGCTGCGCCCGCACCCGGGGCAGGCCGACGCCGCCTACAACATCCGCACCGTGGCTGCAGACTCGCCGATCTTGGCGGCGGCGCGCGAGGAGTTCAAGGCCACCCGCGTGCAGGACGCGTACTCCGTGCGCTGCACGCCGCAGGTTGCCGGCGGCTTGCGCGACACGCTCGCGCACGTCACCAACGTGGCGAACCGGGAGCTCGCCTCCGCCATCGACAACCCGGTGGTGACCAAGGACGGCCGAGTGTCCTCCAACGGCAACTTCCACGGCGCGCCGGTGGCCTACGCGTTGGACTTCTTGGCCATTGTGGTCGCCGACTTGGCGTCGATTAGCGAGCGCCGCTCCGACCGCTTCCTTGACCCGGCCCGCAACCGCGGGCTCAACGCCTTCCTCGCCGATGACCCTGGCGTGGACTCCGGCCACATGATCGCGCAATACACGCAGGCGGGCATTGTCAGCGAGCTCAAGCGCAACGCCACACCCGCTTCCGCCGACTCGATCCCGTCGTCCGCGATGCAGGAGGACCACGTGTCCATGGGTTGGGCCGCGGGGCGCAAGCTGCGCCGCAGTGTCGACGGGCTGCAGCGTGTGCTGGCCGTGGAGATCCTCACCGCCGCGCGCGCTCTGGACATGCGCGAGGGCGAGCCGGCCGCCGGCACCGCGGCAGCAATTGGGGCGCTTCGTGCGCTTGTCGACGCCCCCGCGACCGACCGTTTCCTCGCCCCGGAGATGGAGCATTCCGTGCAGCTGGTGAAGGGCGGTGACTACGTGGCGGCCGTGGAAGCCGTGGTCGGCGAGCTGCGGTAGGGGCTCGGGTGTCTCGCATACGAGACAAGACGTGATGCAAGTCCCGCCGAGAGTAACGGACCCCTCATTACCCTACTTGGTGTAAGTCGTATCACACCAAGAGTGAAAGAGGGAAACGATGAAGTGGCACCCGCAGAGCGAGAAGAACCCGCTGCCGTACTCTCCGTTTAAGTCCAGCACCATCCCGCGCCCGATCGGGTGGCTTTCCAGCGTGGGCACCGACGGGCGCGAAAACATTGCCCCATACAGCCAGTGGCAGAACCTCACGTTTGACCCGCCGATGGTGATGTTTTCCGCGAACCAGTACCCGGATGGACGACGCAAGGACACGGTGCTCAACGCTGAGGAGACGGGGTGGTTCGTGTGGAACATGGCCACCTACGACCTCCGTGAGGCTGTGAACCTCTCCGCGATGGCGCTTGGCCCTGACGAAAGCGAATGGGACCACCTTGAGGGGCATGGCGTGACCAAGGTGTACGCAGACAACCACCACATTCCGATGGTGGCTGAAAGTCCGATCAAATTTGAGTGCAAGTACAAGACCACCCTGCGCGTTCCCGGCAACTCTCCGGTTGGCACGATCGACATCGTCGTTGCAGACGTCATGACGATTCACATCAACGAGGATTTCCTCGGAGACGACGGAAAGCTTGACGTGCTGAAGATGAAGCCGATCGCGCGCATGGGGTACTTCGACTACACGGTAGTCACCGAAAAGTTCGAGATGCGGGTACCCGGCTCCGATTCTGATGCTCAAGCGGGATTGGAGGGGTCTGCATGACGCAGCCCTCCGCGGAACGACCGGGGGAACCGCTTATCCGACCTGGTAGTGCGACGTCGTACGGCCCGCGCTCGGAGCGGGAAGACGCGGCAGGCGGGTCGCTGAGTAAGCGTGTCCGCGACATGGTGGTGGCCAATTTTGGCAACGTGCTCGAGTGGTACGACTGGAATATCTACACCATCTTCGCCCCATATTTTGCGGTGCAGTTTTTTAATCACGACAACCCCACGTCGGCACTGCTCAGCACACTCGCTGTCTTTGCGGTCGGCTTTGTGGCGCGTCCGGTCGGCGGGTACATCTTCGGTGCATACGCCGACAAGGTTGGGCGTAAGCAATCCCTCGTGGTGGCGATGATGATCACGGCAGGGGGCTCGCTGGTCATTGGCCTTTCGCCGACGTTCGATTCGGTCGGGATTCTGGCATCGATCATTCTGGTCACCGCCCGACTGGTGCAGGGCCTCGCTCACGGTGGCGAGATGGGGACCGCAGTGACGTATCTGGTGGAGCGGGCTCCGCGCAAGCGGCGCGCGTTCTTCGGATCCAGTTCATGGTTTAGCGTGGTGCTGGGCACCATGGTGGCGACGCTGACGGGGCTGATCATCAACGCCATCTTGACGGATGACCAGGTCTCCGCGTGGGGCTGGCGAATCCCATTCATTGTCGGTGGCATTCTGGGGCTTTACGCGTTGTGGCTCCGGCGCGGGCTGCAAGAAACGGAAGCGTTCGAAGCGGGCCAAGAATCGGGTTCTGAGAACGAGGAGTCCACGGTTGGCGATTCGATCTTCAGTCACTGGCGCGGCCTGGCGACGATTTTCTTCGTCTCCGCTGGAGGATCTCTGTTCTTCTATACGTGGTCGATCTACATGCCAACGCATGTGCAAGTGGTGCATGGACAATCTGCGAACAGTGCGCTCGGTGCGAGTTTGCTCGCGGAGTTCCTCTTCCTGTTGGCTATCCCGATTATGGGCATCCTTGGCGACAAGGTTGGGCGACGTCCGATGGTGCTTATCTCCGGCGTGTTGTTCCTGGTGATTACCGTCCCGGTGTACAGGTTCCTCGATGGCACGTTTATCACCCAGTTCCTGGGGCAAACGATGGCCCTGCTCGCGTTGTCCTTGTTGTTCGGGGTGAACGGCGCGATCTGGACCGAGTCGCTTCCAACCAGATTCAGGGCGAAGGGCGTGGCAACAACCCTCTCGCTTGCTACTGCGATCTTCGGCGGCACCGCACCGTATCTCAACGCATGGCTCGGTGAGCAAGGAAGCCCCCAGGTGTTTCAGTACTACCTCGTGTTGATGGCGGTGGTGCTGGTTGCTACCGGTTTCTTTATGCGGGAAACAAAGGGCGTCGAACTGTAAGGGCGCGGACCCCCACCGCGGGTGTCTCGCATACGAGACACCCCACCGTATATCACCCTTTTGTCCTCTTGTGATGACCGTTACTCTCATTACCGTAAGTCGGTTGGACAACACGAAAGGACATTTCCATGGCGAAGAACTGGTCTGAAGGCGCGCGCGAGGTCCGTGCCCCGCGAGGCACTGACATCACCGCGAAGTCTTGGCAGACTGAGGCCCCGCTGCGTATGCTGCAGAACAACCTCGACCCAGAGGTTGCGGAGCGCCCGGACGACCTCGTCGTCTATGGCGGCACCGGCCGCGCCGCGCGCAGCTGGGAGGCGTTCGACGCGATTGTGGAAACCCTGAAGGACCTCGAGTCCGACGAGACCCTGCTGGTGCAGTCCGGCAAGCCGGTCGGCGTGTGGAAGACCAACGAGTGGGCCCCGCGCGTGCTCATTGCCAATTCCAACCTGGTCGGAGACTGGGCGAACTGGGAGCACTTCCGCAAGCTCGAGGACGAGGGCCTGATGATGTACGGCCAGATGACGGCCGGTTCCTGGATCTACATTGCCACCCAGGGCATCCTGCAGGGCACCTACGAGACGTTCGCGGCAGTGGCGAAGAAGCGTTTCGACGGCACCCTCGCCGGCACCCTCACGCTGACCGGCGGCTGCGGCGGTATGGGCGGGGCGCAGCCGCTGTCCGTCACCCTTAACGGCGGCGCCTGCCTCATCGTGGACGTCGACGAGGCCCGCCTGAAGCGCCGCCAGGGCAAGCGCTACCTCGACGAGGTCACGACTGACCTCGAAGAGGCCATCAAGCTGGTCACCGAGGCGAAGGAGGAGAAGCGCGCCCTGTCCGTCGGCCTGGTGGGCAACGCCGCCGAGATCTTCCCGGAGATGCTGCGCCGCCACCGCGCGGGCGAGCTGACCGTGGACATCGTGACGGACCAGACCTCCGCCCACGACCCGCTGTCCTACCTGCCCACTGAGATCCCGTTTGAGAGCTGGAACGCCGAGGCGGACGAGGACCCGACCACCTTCACCAAGAAGGCTCGCGAGGCCATGGCCACGCAGGTCCAGGCGATGGTGGAGTTCCAGGACGAGGGTGCCGAGGTGTTCGACTACGGCAACTCCATCCGCGACGAGGCGCGCAAGGCCGGCTACACCCGCGCCTTCGAGTTCCCGGGCTTCGTCCCGGCGTACATCCGCCCGCTGTTCTGCGAGGGCCTCGGCCCGTTCCGCTGGGTCGCGCTGTCGGGCGACCCGGAGGACATCAAGGTCACCGACCAGGCCATCAAGGAGGCTTTCCCGGACAACGAGCACCTGCACCGCTGGCTCGACGCGGCCGAGGAATACGTCGAGTTCGAGGGCCTGCCGGCGCGCATCTGCTGGCTGGGCTACGGTGAGCGCGCCAAAGCCGGCGTGATCTTTAACAACCTGGTTAAGGAGGGCAAGGTCAAGGCGCCGATCGTCATCGGCCGCGACCACCTGGACTCCGGCTCTGTGGCCTCCCCGTACCGCGAGACCGAGTCCATGCTCGACGGCACTGACGCCGTTGCTGACTGGCCGCTGCTCAACGCCATGACCGCGGTCTCCGGCGGCGCGACCTGGGTGTCCATCCACCACGGCGGCGGCGTGGGCATGGGCCGCTCGATCCACACCGGCCAGGTCACCGTCGCCGACGGCACTGAGCTCGCCGAGGCGAAGCTCAAGGCCGTGCTGACCAACGACCCGGGCATGGGCGTGATCCGCCACGTGGACGCCGGCTACTCCCGTGCCAACGAGGTGGCCAAGGAGCGCGGCGTGCGCATCCCCATGGAGTTCCACGCGCGCGACAAGTAGAAAGGAACCCATGAGCACCCTTATCACCGGAATTTCAGAGCTCCGCACCGTCTCAGAGCTCGGGACCATCAAAGACGCCGCATTGCTTATCGACGATGGCGTGGTCGCCTGGGCCGGCCCCGCCGACGAAGCCCCGGCGGAGGCGAACAACGCCGAAACCGTGGACGTGGGCAACCGCGCCGTCCTGCCCGGCTGGGTGGACTCGCACACGCACATGGTCTTCGACGGCAACCGCGCCGAGGAGTTCGAGGCCCGCATGGCCGGCGAGTCCTACGCCGCCGGCGGCATCGCAGTGACCATGGAGGCCACCCGCTCCGCTGGCGAGGAGCGCCTGGACCAGCTGGTGGCCGAGCGCGTTGCGGCCGCCCACGCGCTGGGCACCACCACCTTCGAGACCAAGACCGGCTACGGCCTCAACGTCGAGTCCGAGGCGGAGGCCGCGCGCGTGGCCTCGCGCCACGTCGACGAGGTCACCTTCCTCGGCGCCCACCTCGTGCCGCCGGGGGAGGAGGCCGACGAGTATCTCGAGCAGGTCGTCGGCCCGATGCTGGAGGCGGTGAAGGACCATGTGCAGTGGATCGACGTCTTCTGCGAGCGCGGAGCGTTCGACGAGGCGCAGTCCCGCCGCGTCCTCGAGGCCGGCAAGGCCGCGGGCCTGGGCGTGCGCGTCCACGGCAACCAGCTCGGTGAGGGCCCCGGCGTGAAGCTCGCCGTAGAGATGGGCGCGGCCAGCGTTGACCACGTCAATTACCTTTCCGACGAGGACATCCAGCTCCTCGCCGGCTCCGACACCGTCGCCACGCTGCTGCCGGCCTGTGACCTGTCCACGCGCGAGGAACTTGCTCCGGGCCGAGCGCTTCTCGACGCCGGCGCCACCGTCGCCATCGCCTCAAACCTCAACCCGGGCACGTCCTTCACCTCCTCGATGAACTTCTGCGTGACCACCGCGGTCCTGCAGCAGCGCCTCACCCTCGACGAGGCCATCGAGGCAGCCACCACCGGCGGCGCGAAGGCGCTGTGGCGTCACGACGTCGGTGGCGGCAAGGACCCGCAGGGCCGCCCCGCGAAGGGCACGCTCGCGCCGGGCGCGGCGGCGGACCTGCACATCCTGGACGCCGACAACGCCATCAACCTGGCGTACCGGCCCGGCATGCCGATCACCTGGCAGACCTGGGTCGCCGGGAAGAAGGTGTACGGGTAGGGGCGGCTCGCGTGGGCGTCGATAAGCATCTGCGACGGCCACACTCCACGGTGCGAACCACCAAGTAGCTGCGGCAGACGCCCACGACGCCATCGTCGTCGATCACAACCTGGCCCTGGTTTCCCGTGCCGAATGCGTCATCGACCTCGGCCCAGGCGCCGGCTCTGCTGGTGGCAAGGTGGTGGCTGCGGGAACGGTGCGGGAGCTCGTCGACAAGCATGCGCACACCGGGTCCGAGACCGGGCGGTACCTCGCAATGCAGGAGTCCTAGCGCGCCGCCCGGAAATGGGGTATGCGCAGGCGATTTGCTTGCTCGCACGGGGTCTGTGTAATGTATCAACTCGTGCGAGCGACAGTGCAACACACTGAAGGAATCGCACAGACAACACAATAATGGCCCTGTGGCGCAGTTGGTTAGCGCGCCGCCCTGTCACGGCGGAGGTCGCGGGTTCAAGTCCCGTCAGGGTCGCTGAACTGCCTGAGCAGTTCTGGCTAGATAGCTCAGTCGGTAGAGCACACGCCTGAAAAGTGTGGGGTCGCCAGTTCGATCCTGGCTCTAGCCACACCCCAGCCCCTCCACATTGTGGAGGGGCTTCGTGCTTTCGGTAGGCTGGGCCACCGATTGAGCGAACACTCTCTGACGGACTTCTCAGAAGGAGCGATCATGCCCGAGACTTCACAAGCAAACGTGGAACTGTCCAAGAATGAGGACAAGAGTCAGTACGAGATCCACGTGGACGGCGAGCTCGCCGGTTTTGCCACCTACAAGGACAGCGGCTCGGCGCGCGAGTTGCCGCACACCGTCGTGGACCCGAAGTTTCGCGGCGAGGGCCTGTCCAAGCCGCTGATCAAGTTCGCGCTTGATGATGCCCGCGGGGACAACCTCAGCGTTGTCCCGTCCTGCCCGGCGGTCGCCCGCTACATCGTGCAGAACCCGGAGTACAAGGACCTGGTGGAGTAAGCGCCCTAGATGACGTACTGACCGTTGTCGAAGTAGCTGTCCGGGTCCACCAGGCGCCGCAGCTCCGTATCCTTGCGCTCGCGCGCCTTCGCTGGGATGCCCACGGCAATCGAGTTCTCGGGGATGTCTTTGGTCACCACGGCGTTCGCGCCGACGGCCGAGTTCGCCCCGATCGTGACAGGACCGAGCACCTTCGCGCCCGCGCCAATGGTGACGTTGTCTCCAATCGTCGGGTGCCGCTTCGTCTGCGTCAGCACCTGCCCGCCCAGGGTGACGCCGTGGTAGAGCATGACGCCGTCGCCGATCTCGGCGGTCTCGCCGATGACAATGCCCATCCCGTGATCGATGAAGAATCGGCGGCCAATGGTCGCGCCCGGGTGGATCTCAATCCCGGTAAAGAAGCGGTTGGCCTGCGCGAGGATGCGCGCCGCGCCCTTCCATTCCCGCTCCCACATCCAGTGGCAGATGCGGTGGACCCAGATCGCGTGCAGCCCGGAATACACCACCGCGTTTTCCAGATCGCCGCGCGCTGCGGGGTCGTGCTCCCTGGCGTTGGCCAGGTCTTCTCTCATGCGGGAAATTACGCTCAGCATGACGGGTAGTCTACCTACTCTTTTCGGACAAGCGCGCAAATAAAAAAGCACCACGGGGTGGTGCTTTTCGACGCCGCGCAGTCCGCGGCCAACGCCTCCGCTAGTCGCGGATGTCCTCGAAGAGGATGGTGGAGACGTAGCGCTCGCCGAAGTCCGGGATGATGACCACGATGGTCTTGCCCTCGTTCTCCGGGCGCTCGGCCAGCTCGAGTGCGGCCTTCACATTCGCGCCGGCGGAGATACCGGCGAGGACGGCGTCCTCGCGAGCCAGCTCGCGAGAGGTGGACACGGCGTCCTCGTTGGAGACGGCGATGATCTCGTCGATCTGGTTGCGGTCAAAGGTGCCCGGGATGAAGTTGGCGCCCAGGCCCTGGATCTTGTGCGGGCCGGCCTCGCCGGTGGACAGCAGCGGGGACGCAGCGGGCTCGACGGCCACGTTCTTCACGTCCGGCTTCTGCTCCTTGAGATACTTGCCGGCACCGGAGATGGTGCCGCCGGTGCCCACACCCGCGACGAGGATGTCGACCTCGCCGTCGGTGTCGTTCCAGATCTCCGGGCCGGTGGTGGCGTAGTGGATGGCCGGGTTGGCCTCGTTCTCAAACTGGCGAGCCAGGATCGCGCCTTCATCATTAGCCACGATCTCGTCGGCCTTCTCCACGGCACCCTTCATGCCGGCTGCGCCCGGGGTGAGGACGATCTCTGCGCCGAACGCGCGCAGGACCACGCGACGTTCAATGGACATGGTCTCCGGCATGGTCAGGATGACCTTGTAACCCTTGGCCGCGCCAGCCAGTGCGAGGGCGATACCGGTGTTGCCGGAGGTTGCCTCGACGATGGTGCCGCCCGGCTTCAGGTCGCCTGACTTCTCAGCGGCCTCGATGATGGCCTTACCAATGCGGTCCTTGACCGAGTTTGCCGGGTTGTAGAACTCCAGCTTGGCCAGCACGCGGGCCTTGGAATCCTTGGACACACCGTGCAGTTCAACCAGCGGGGTGTTGCCGATGAGCTCGAGGACGTTGTTGGCGATCTTTGCCATGGTGATCAGCTCCTTGCTGTTCATATCCAAATCCGTTGTGCGGCCAACTATACACGGATAAAACAGACTATGTAGTCTCACCGGAGTAGACTGAACAGTCTGGTTGGTGCGGGGAGGGGGGCGCGGGGGCGTCGATAAGCGAAGGCCCACCGCCCCCAAAAACCACACCCGCGCGTGTAAATACAGCGGGAGGGGTGAACTTTGGCTACCCCCAAAGTCGCGTTATGATGGTTGGGATTCAACGTCAAGTTCAACTCGCGGGTGGCCCCGTGGGGACACTCAGATGGGTGGAAGGCTCAACAGCAATGACCATGGACGCACAGCGGATCAAGGACGATGACGACGCGATTCGGGCAGCCCTGACGGCGCTGAAGACGGCGACCGGCATCCCCGTTGCCATGTACGGCACGCTGCTGCCGGACAACAGGCTGCAGATCACCCAGTGGATCGGGCTGCGCACTCCCGCGCTGCAGGACCTCGTGCTGGACAACGGCTCCGGTGTCGGCGGTCGCGTGGTGAGTACGCGGCGCGCAGTTGGCGTCTCGGACTACACGCGTGCGGCGGTCATTTCGCACGAGTACGATAAGCAGATTCAGGACGAGGGGCTGCACTCCGTCGTCGCTGTCCCGGTCATCGTGCTGCGCGATATTCGCGGTGTCCTCTATGTTGGCGTCCACTCGCCGGTGCGGCTGGGGGAGAAGGTGATCGAGGAGGTCGCGATGACGGCGCGCACCCTCGAACAGGAGCTGGCCGTGAACGCCGCGCTCCGCAATGCCGACGGTGGCAAGGGAACGGCCAAGGTGGGGCGCGTGATGAACGGCGCGGAGTGGGAGCAGATCCGCTCCACGCACTCCAAGCTGCGCATGCTGGCCAACCGGGTCGACGACGACGCGCTCCGCAAGGAGCTCGAGCAGCTGTGTGACCAAATGGTCTCGCCCGTCCGCGTCAAGCAGTCGACCAAGCTCTCGGCCCGCGAGCTGGACGTACTGTCCTGCGTAGCGCTCGGCCACACCAACGTCGAGGCGGCAGAGGAAATGGGCATCGGCGCCGAGACCGTCAAGTCCTACCTGCGCAGCGTGATGCGCAAACTCGGCGCGCACACCCGCTACGAGGCGGTCAACGCCGCGCGCCGCATCGGTGCCTTGCCGTAACGCTTTTTGCTTATCGACGCCACGCCGCACCCCGAGTTGAGTACAGTAGGCCCCGTGAAAGAGCGATTTCTTGTAACAGGCGGTAACCGACTCGAAGGCGTGGTCAAGGTCGACGGCGCGAAAAACAGTGTGCTGAAGCTGATGGCTGCGGCACTCCTCGCGGAGGGCACGACGACGCTGCACAACTGCCCCGAAATCCTCGACGTTCCGCTCATGCGCGACGTGCTCATCGGGCTCGGCTGTGACGTCGACATCGACGGCTCGACCGTCCGCATTACTACCCCGACCACCGTCTCTCCCCGCGCCGACTTCGACGCGGTACGCCAATTTCGCGCCTCCGTCGCCGTGCTCGGGCCGTTGGTGGCGCGCTGCCATGAGGCATACGTGGCGCTGCCGGGCGGCGACGCGATCGGTTCGCGACCCCTGGATATGCACCAATCTGGCCTGGAAAAGCTGGGTGCTACGACGCACATCGAGCACGGCGCGGTTGTCGCGCGCGCCGAGAAGCTCACGGGCGCGAAGATCAGTCTGGACTTCCCGTCTGTCGGCGCGACCGAGAACATCCTCACCGCGTCCGTCCTCGCGGAGGGGCAAACGGTGCTGGACAACGCCGCGCGCGAGCCCGAAGTCGTCGACCTCTGCGACATGCTGAACTCCATGGGCGCGAAGATCAGCGGCGCTGGCACCTCCACCATCACCATCGACGGTGTGGACGAGCTGCGTCCCACCGAGCACTCCGTGGTGGGCGACCGCATCGTGGCGGGTACCTGGGCATACGCGGCCGCGATCACCCGCGGCGACATCACTGTGACCGGTATTGCCCCGCGCCACCTGCACCTTGCGCTGTCCAAGCTCAAGCTCGCGGGCGCCAACGTGGAAACCTACGAAAACGGGTTCCGCGTCCGCATGGACCAGCGCCCCAAGGCGGTGGACTACCAAACCTTGCCGTTCCCCGGGTTCCCGACGGATCTGCAACCCATGGCCATCGCCATCAGCGCGATCGCCGAGGGCGTCACCGTGATCACGGAGAATGTGTTCGAGGCCCGCTTCCGTTTTGTTGACGAGATGCTTCGCCTGGGTGCCGACGCCAATGTCGACGGCCACCACGTGGTGATCAGGGGGGTGGAAAACCTCTCATCGACTGACGTGTGGTCCAGTGATATTCGGGCCGGCGCCGGACTCGTGCTCGCTGGCCTGGTCGCCGATGGACAGACGACCGTGCACGATGTCCACCACATTGACCGCGGATACCCCAAGTTTGTCGAGCAGATCAACGAGCTCGGCGGCAAGATCGAGCGTTCGCTTGCGTAAGCGCATTTAAGTGACACCTTTAACGTGCGATTTAGGCCCCATACGCTGGGGATTTGTGTTGGCGTTTGGGTGTGTGTAACTTTATGTGAGTCAGCGAGACCGACAACGCCCCGCCAGACAGACTCCGCAAGGGAGTGGAGCTGGTGAGACGGCGGTCAGGAAAACGATCGCTGGCCGACATAAGAAAATATGGACTTCGGTCCGGTTGGGTCAAGGATTTGACTTTCGGATTGTGGTTTGTGTAGTGTCGACAAAGTCGCTTTTTACAGCTGCTGAGCAAAATGCTTGGTGGTGGGTAAATGTGCGTGTGTTGTTTGAGAACTCGATAGTGTGCCAATGTACTTTTGTTTGTGGATTGGTTGCGTGCCTGTGTTGTGCTGGCTGCACTTTTGGTGTGGTTGGTGTGTGCCGGTGGCGCTGCTTGTGAACCTCTAGTTGCAGGTGGGGTTTGCTGGTTATGGTGCGTGATTTGATTCGCGTTTTGTAACTATATTTTTTGTTGTGTCGGCCTGTTTTTGCCCCGTCGGGTTGGGTCGGCATGAGAAGGTAATTTGAGGATTTGCCAGTCCTGCACTGCATTTGGTTGTGGTGTGGGTTGGTTTGTTTTTGGTTAGGTTTGGGCTTTTCACGGCCTTTGTTTCTTGCTGAAACTTTTTGTGGAGAGTTTGATCCTGGCTCAGGATGAACGCTGGCGGCGTGCTTAACACATGCAAGTCGAACGGAAAGGCCCTGCTTGCAGGGTACTCGAGTGGCGAACGGGTGAGTAACACGTGGGTGATCTGCCCTGTACTTTGGGATAAGCCTGGGAAACTGGGTCTAATACCGAATATGACCACTTCTTGGATGGGGTGGTGGAAAGCTTTTGCGGTATGGGATGAGCTCGCGGCCTATCAGCTTGTTGGTGGGGTAATGGCCTACCAAGGCGTCGACGGGTAGCCGGCCTGAGAGGGTGTACGGCCACATTGGGACTGAGATACGGCCCAGACTCCTACGGGAGGCAGCAGTGGGGAATATTGCACAATGGGCGCAAGCCTGATGCAGCGACGCCGCGTGGGGGATGACGGCCTTCGGGTTGTAAACTCCTTTCGCAACCGACGAAGCTTTTGTGACGGTAGGTTGAGAAGAAGCACCGGCTAACTACGTGCCAGCGGCCGAGGAATACGTCGAGTTCGAGCGTTGTCCGGAATTACTGGGCGTAAAGAGCTCGTAGGTGGTTTGTCGCGTCGTTTGTGGAATACCGCAGCTTAACTGCGGGGTTGCAGGCGATACGGGCATAACTTGAGTGCTGTAGGGGAGACTGGAATTCCTGGTGTAGCGGTGGAATGCGCAGATATCAGGAGGAACACCGATGGCGAAGGCAGGTCTCTGGGCAGTAACTGACGCTGAGGAGCGAAAGCATGGGGAGCGAACAGGATTAGATACCCTGGTAGTCCATGCCGTAAACGGTGGGCGCTAGGTGTGAGTCCCTTCCACGGGGTTCGTGCCGTAGCTAACGCATTAAGCGCCCCGCCTGGGGAGTACGGCCGCAAGGCTAAAACTCAAAGGAATTGACGGGGGCCCGCACAAGCGGCGGAGCATGTGGATTAATTCGATGCAACGCGAAGAACCTTACCTGGGCTTGACATACACTGGATCGGGCTAGAGATAGTCTTTCCCTTTGTGGCTGGTGTACAGGTGGTGCATGGTTGTCGTCAGCTCGTGTCGTGAGATGTTGGGTTAAGTCCCGCAACGAGCGCAACCCTTGTCTTATGTTGCCAGCATTTGGTTGGGGACTCATGAGAGACTGCCGGGGTGAACTCGGAGGAAGGTGGGGATGACGTCAAATCATCATGCCCCTTATGTCCAGGGCTTCACACATGCTACAATGGTCGGTACAACGCGTGTGCGATCCTGTGAGGGTGTGCTAATCGCTGAAAGCCGGTCGTAGTTCGGATTGGGGTCTGCAACTCGACCCCATGAAGTCGGAGTCGCTAGTAATCGCAGATCAGCAACGCTGCGGTGAATACGTTCCCGGGCCTTGTACACACCGCCCGTCACGTCATGAAAGTTGGTAACACCCGAAGCCCATGGCCCAAACTTGTTAGGGAGTGGTCGAAGGTGGGATCGGCGATTGGGACGAAGTCGTAACAAGGTAGCCGTACCGGAAGGTGCGGCTGGATCACCTCCTTTCTAAGGAGCTTTTTATTGTTGTGCCCACGGTTGTGGGTTGGTGGTTGATGTCGCCTAAGGTGTGACTGCCACGTATTTGTTTTGTATAAATTCCGGGTGGATGCGCACCGGCAGGGTTGGATGCTTCTGCTTTGTGTGGCGCGGGTGTGTGACCAAGTGTTCCGCAAACATGGTTTTGGGTATGTTGGCATGCTGTTGGGTGTCTGGGGCAGCACATGGCCTGCGCACGACGTTTATGTTGTGTGTGGTTGTGGTTGTCTTGTTGGCCTGCACGTGAATGATCACTGCGCTGTTTGTGGTGTGTGGTTGTTGTGGTGTGGGTGTGTTGTGTGAGAACTGTATAGTGGACGCGAGCATCTTTCTTCTTTGCCGCATCCTTGTGCGCATGTTTGTGTGTGCTTGGGGTGTGGTGTTGTGAAGGATTTTTTGTTTTGTAAGTTTGCAAGACTGTTTTTGTGTTTTGTGTATCTGAGCATGCGCCGCCCGTTGTGTGGTGGTGTGTGTTTGTGTGTGTTGGATAATTGTTTGGTTATTCAGGGCGTACGGTGGATGCCTTGGCATGCTGAGCCGATGAAGGACGTGTGAGGCTGCGTTATGCCTCGGGGAGTTGTCAACAAAGCGTTGATCCGAGGATGTCCGAATGGGGGAACCCAGCACCGGTTGTGTGGTGTTACCTGCAGATGAATGCATAGTCTGTGTGGAGGTTGACGCGGGGAAGTGAAACATCTCAGTACCCGTAGGAGAAGAAAACAATTGTGATTCTGCTAGTAGCGGCGAGCGAACGTGGATGAGGCTAAACCATGTGCGTGTGATACCTGGCAGGGGTTGCGTGTGTGGTGTTGTGGGGTGCAGTGTTTCTGGGCTGCTGACCAGGAGCGTGCGCGTGCGTGTTAGCGGAAGCATCTGGGATGGTGCGCCGGAGTGGGTGAGAGTCCTGTACGTGAAGGCGTGTGCGTGTGTGTTGTTGTTGCCCCGAGTAGCAGCGGGCTCGTGGAATCTGCTGTGAATCTGCCGGGACCACCCGGTAAGCCTAAATACTCAGTGTGACCGATAGTGGATAGTACCGTGAGGGAATGGTGAAAAGTACCCCGGGAGGGGAGTGAAAGAGTTCCTGAAACCGTGCGCTTACAATCCGTCAGAGCACTTCTTGTGTGTGATGGCGTGCCTTTTGAAGAATGAGCCTGCGAGTCAGCGGCATGTCGCGAGGTTAACCCGTTAGGGGTAGTCGTAGCGAAAGCGAATCCTCATTGGGTGTTGTTAGTGGCATGTCCTGGACCCGAAGCGGGGTGATCTACCCATGGCCAGTGTGAAGCAGCTGTAAGAGGTTGTGGAGGCGCGAACCCACGTAGGTTGAAAACTGCGGGGATGAGTTGTGGGTAGGGGTGAAAGGCCAATCAAACTCCGTGATAGCTGGTTCTCCCCGAAATGCATTTAGGTGCAGCGTTGTATGAGCTTGCCGGAGGTAGAGCTACTGGTTGGTTGAGCGGGACTATCATCTTAGCAACATCAGCCAAACTCCGAATGCCGGTGTAAGTGTTGTACAGCAGTGAGACTGTGGGGGATAAGCTTCATAGTCGAGAGGGAAACAGCCCAGATCGCCGGTTAAGGCCCCTAAGGGTGTACTAAGTGGAAAAGGATGTGGGATCGCGAAGACAGCCAGGAGGTTGGCTTAGAAGCAGCCATCCTTGAAAGAGTGCGTAATAGCTCACTGGTCGAGTGGTTCCGCGCCGACAATGTAGTGGGGCTCAAGTACACCGCCGAAGCCGCGGCAACAATGTTTTGTTGGGTAGGGGAGCGTCGTGCATGGTGTGAAGCAGTACCGTGAGGGGTTGTGGACTGTGTGCGAGTGAGAATGCAGGCATGAGTAACGAGTGTAAGGTGAGAATCCTTACCGCTGGATGACTAAGGGTTCCTGGGTCAAGTTCGTCTTCCCAGGGTGAGTCGGGTCCTAAGGCGAGGCCGACAGGCGTAGTCGATGGTCAACGGGTTGATATTCCCGTACCCGTGTGTGTGCGTCAAGTGATGAAGCGGTGATACTAACCACCCTGATCGCTGGCCATGGGGTAACTTTGTTGCCCTGGGTTGGTGTGATGCGTGGGGCCTGAGTCGTTGTAGTCAAGTGATGGGGTGACGCAGTGTGGTAGCCAAGCCACTTATTGGATTGTGGTGTAAGCGTGTGGCACGACGGTGTGTGAAATGCCATCGTTTTTGTGTGTGAGGCGTGATGCGTAGCCCTTTTTTGGGTGATGTTGGTGATCCTGTGCTGTCGAGAAAAGCCTCTAGCGAGTGTGCATACGGCCCGTACCCGAAACCGACACAGGTGGTCAGGTAGAGAATACTAAAGCGGTCGGGTGAACTGTGGTTAAGGAATTCGGCAAAATTCCCCCGTAACTTCGGGAGAAGGGGGACCTGTGCTGGTAGCTGCATTGTCGTGTGGTGTGCTGGTGTGGGTCGCAGAGAAGAGAGGGGAGCGACTGTTTATCAAAAACACAGGTCCGTGCGAAGACGGTTAAGTTGATGTATACGGACTGACGCCTGCCCGGTGCTGGAAGGTTACGAGGACCTGTTAGATCTTTTTTGGGTCGAAGCGGAGAATTTAAGCCCCAGTAAACGGCGGTGGTAACTATAACCATCCTAAGGTAGCGAAATTCCTTGTCGGGTAAGTTCCGACCTGCACGAATGGCGTAACGACTCCCCTGCTGTCTCAACCACAGGCCCGGTGAAATTGCAGTACGAGTAAAGATGCTCGTTTCGCGCGGCAGGACGAAAAGACCCCGGGACCTTCACTATAGCTTGGTATTGGCATTCGGTGCGGTTTGTGTAGGATAGGTGGGAGACTGTGAAGCATTGACGCTAGTTGGTGTGGAGTCGTTGTTGAAATACCACTCTGACCGTAGTGGATATCTAACCTTGGCCCATGATCTGGGTTGGGGACAGTGCCTGGTGGGTAGTTTAACTGGGGCGGTTGCCTCCCAAAATGTAACGGAGGCGCCCAAAGGTTCCCTCAGCCTGGTTGGCAATCAGGTGTTTAGAGTGTAAGTGCACAAGGGAGCTTGACTGTGAGACTTACAAGTCGAGCAGGGACGAAAGTCGGGACTAGTGATCCGGCACCTACTTGTGGATGTGGTGTCGCTCAACGGATAAAAGGTACCCCGGGGATAACAGGCTGATCTTCCCCAAGAGTCCATATCGACGGGATGGTTTGGCACCTCGATGTCGGCTCGTCGCATCCTGGGGCTGGAGTAGGTCCCAAGGGTTGGGCTGTTCGCCCATTAAAGCGGCACGCGAGCTGGGTTCAGAACGTCGTGAGACAGTTCGGTCTCTATCCGCCGCGCGCGTTGAAACTTGAAGAAGGCTGTCCCTAGTACGAGAGGACCGGGACGGACGTACCTCTGGTGTGCCAGTTGTTCCGCCAGGAGCATTGCTGGTTGGCTACGTACGGGAGGGATAACCGCTGAAAGCATCTAAGCGGGAAGCCTGTTTTGAGATGAGGTTTCTTAGGCGCCCAGGAGATGACTGGGTTGATAGGCCAGATCTGGAAGCATCGTAAGGTGTGGAGGTGACTGGTACTAATCCGCCGTTGATCAAACACTTTTGCACACACGTGGATACACTTGTGGTGTTGTAGGTTTGCGAAACGATTTGTTTGCGTCCACTATGCAGTGCTGGCACAGCACACTGTTGGCTAACTGTTCATATTGTTGAATATTTTGACTGTCGCATCACCAACCGTTGGTGGTTGGTGGCTGGCATGCCCCGTGGGTGTGTCGGTGGTTGATGGCGGCGGGGAAACGCCCGGTCCCATTCCGAACCCGGAAGCTAAGCCCGCCCGCGCTGATGGTACTGCACTCGGGAGGGTGTGGGAGAGTAGGTTACCGCCGACCCAATAACTATAAATAATTGAATACTGTTTGTGCGCCCCGGCCCCGGGGGTGGTGGGATCATGTGTTGATCCGCACCGCCCTTTGTGGCCGGGGCGCTTCTTCGTGTGTGCGTAGCAGGGTGGGGGGAGCCTGGCCCGCCGAGACGCGTAACCTGCCACCGGGGAGTAGCCGTTGTCAGCTGCCGACTGTGACGGGCATCAATGGCGGGGGCTCGGCCGACCCACGAGGCGCGTGTGCTTGGTGCTAGCTCCATTTTTACCGTCCGGCCAACCGCGATCAGGTGATTTACTGGCGGATCCGCGCAGTTGGAGCTAGCTCCATCTGCGGCCACCAGACGGATGCGACCAGGGTATTTACCGGCGCCACCGTCCAAATGGAGCTAGCTCCATATAACGCAGCCCGCGCCGAAGTCTCACAACCATCGCAGACCAAGCTGTGGCCGTGCCGGGGGCTTTACTCTGCCACCGCAGAGCAAATGGGGAGCGTGGACCGCCGTGGTGCCTACGCTGTCGCCGCAGAGCGCAACCCGGTTGAACACCCGGGCAAAGGCTACACGGTTATCCTCACCGCATGATCGCCTGGCGTTGCTGTTGCTACCGGGGTTCACGCGTGCTGGCGCACCGCCCAACCCCGCGTGCAGTCAGTAGGGCGGCTATTTGACGAGGTCTCCGTGACGAAGATGCGAGACGAGGGACGTGAATTCGTCACCCCCTTCTCGTCCAACACACAGCTGCCATCAAACACATGGTCTTCTCGTCAAACACCCGACACCACACCCCACCGAAACACCGAGCCAGACGAAGGCCACCCCGAGCGGGCAACCACACCGGCGGCGCCCACCCCATCCACCCCGCCATAGCAAGGTCGACCGCCCTACCGAGCAGCCGTGGAGTTAGGAACCCGACGGCCCCGCGTCACGTCGAGGAGGGCGCAGTCCTACCCGAATGCGAGAGCACCCCAGCGGAGCCCGAAACCGGCGGCGACGAGGCTCAGCACTGCCGTCGCTAAGGCGTAGCGCACCAGCTCGCTCCAATTCCGATCACGGATGAGCTGACCGAGCTCCTTGGCCAGGGTGGACCAGGTGGACAAGGCGCCGGCGAAGCCGGTGCCGATGGCCATCGCGACCAAGCCACCGTGGCCGGAGACGAAGCCGAGGATGGAGCAAGCGACCATATTCGCGGCCCACGTACCAACTCGAGGTGCGGGGATACGCGCTAGCGCCCACCGGGAAACGCCGCCGGCGAAGGCTCCCGCGAAGATGGCAACCGTGGTCCAGATCAGCAAAGCCATGTTCAGGGCCTTGCCTGTGTGCGGTAGGGGTGGGGGGACGTGGCGTCGGCAAGCAACCAAGCTCCGACGCAGACGATGAAACTCACCGCGATGATGCCGAGAGCCCAGATCGCGCTGGACGTGGCTGCGGCGACCGTCATCGCGGAAAAGGTGGTGAAGCCGCCGAGGGCACCGGTGCCAAGGAACGGTCCGGGCTTGAAGTAGCCCATGGCGAAGGATCCGGCGGCGTTGATGCCCAGCGTGGCAAGGGCAGCGGAGCCTGGGATGACGGCGACAAGGGCGGCGCGCAAAAGCGCCCCCAGTGCGGCGCCGAGGCCGACGAGGAGCGCTTCATTGAGTGGACCCTGCATGCCGCCAGCCTAGCAGGCGGCTAGTGCCAATCCAAGCGTTGCTGCTGGACGAAGCGGGCGACGTCGTCAGGCGACTTCTTGAGCTTGGGGTCGAACCTGAGGTATTCGCGGGTCTCGCGGGCGACGAGCCCAGAGAGGATGAGTAGGCCGATGAGGTTCGGGATGGCCATGAGCCCGTTGGCGAGGTCGGAGAAGGTCCACGCGAGTTCGAGCTCGGAGGTCGCGCCGACGAACGAGAGCGCGGTGAAGAACATGCGGTAGGGCACGCTGATCCACTGGCCAAACAGCGCCACGATGGAGCGCTCGCCGTAGTAGGACCAGCCCAAGATGGTGGAGAACGCGAAGAAGATGAGGGAGATCGAGACGATCGTCCCTCCCCAGTGGCCGGGAAGCCCCTCGGCGAAGCCGGCCGCGGTCATCACGGCTGCCTCGTCGCGCCCCATCTGCCAAGTGCCGGAGGTGACGATGACCAGGCCGGTGATGGTGACAACGATGATGGTGTCAATGAACGTCTGGGTCATGGACACGAGGCCCTGACGCACGGGGTGCTCCGTCTTCGCGGCGGCGGCCGCGATGGCGGCGGAACCCATGCCCGACTCGTTGGAAAAGATGCCGCGAGCCACGCCGAACTGGATGGCCAGCATGATCCCGGAGCCGACGAAACCGCCAGCGGCAGCGGAGCCGGAGAACGCCCCGGTGAAAATCGCGCTCAGCGCCGCCGGGATCTGGTCGGCCATGGTGATGAGCACCGCGATACCGCCAACCACGTAAATGACGATCATCAGCGGCACGAACGCGGCCGTCATCTTGCCAATGCCCTCGATGCCGCCGAGGACGGCGGCGCCCACGCAGAGGAAGATGAGGATGCCGGAGACGACCGGGTCGACGCCAAACGCGTCCTCCATGCCGGCGGCAATCGAGTTGCCCTGGGCCAGGTTGCCGATGCCAAACGACGCGAAAATGGTAAACAGCATGAATGCCGCGGCGAGCACTTTGCCCAGGCCACCGGGAATCCCGCGGCGCAGATAGGTCTGGGGTCCGCCCTGCTGTTTGCCGTGCTTGTCGGTCGTGCGGAAGCGAACGCCCAGGTAGGCCTCGCTGTACTTGGTGGCCATGCCGACGAGTCCGGTCACCCAGATCCAGAACAGCGACCCCGGACCGCCGATGGACAGCGCGGTGGCAACGCCAACGATGTTGCCCGTGCCCACGGTCGCGGCGAGCGCCGTGGTGAGTGCCTGGTAGTTGGAGATGTCGCCGGCGCCCTCGCTGCTCGTATCAATAAACGCATGGCGCGTGGCGCGCCCGAGCGTGCGGAACTGGATGCCGCCGAGCCGGATGGTGAGGTATAGGCCGGTGCCGAGCAGCAGCGGCATGAGGACGAAGGGCCCCCAGACGACGGTGGACACCGCGCTGAGGACGTCATTCAACGATGAGGTCATAACTCCACGTTTCGGGCAGGAATTGAGGATAGGCTCACGCCGCAGTCGCGCTGCCGTGCGCAATGCGAACGGAACTTTGGACGTCAGAATAACCTGTCGAGTGATAAAAATACGAATCCTGGCAGAAATCGGTTGGAGCATGGAAGATGGGGGTGAGCAGGGGGCGTCGAGAAGCGGCGCGCCTGACGGAGACACAAGGAGCACGCACATGGCACACGAACGCGCTGGTCAACTCGCCCAGCCCGGAGACCTGATCGACATCGCCGCGCTAGTCACGGCCTATTACACGCGCGACATCGACGCGGAGGATCCTGACCAGCAGGTGAGCTTCGGCACCTCCGGGCACCGCGGGTCCGCGCTGGACAACGCGTTCAACGAGCCGCACATCCTGGCCACCACGCAGGCCATCGTGGATTACCGCCGCGCCAACTCCATCGGCGGCCCCGTCTACATCGGCCGCGACACTCACGCGCTCTCCGAGCCAGCGATGGTCACCGCGCTCGAGGTCCTCATTGCCAACGAGGTGCCAGTGCTTGTCGACGCCGCGGGGCGCTACACCCCCACCCCCGCAGTCTCGCACGCGATTCTGGCGCACAATGCCAAGCTCACCGGCGGCGTGACCGGCACGGACCCGCAGCGCGCGGACGGCATCGTGATCACGCCCTCGCACAACCCGCCGCGCGACGGCGGCTTCAAGTACAACCCGCCCAGCGGCGGCCCTGCTGGTGCGGACGCCACAGACTGGATCGCCGAGCGCGCCAACCAGTACCTCGCCCGCGGCCTGGAGGGTGTGCGCCGAGTCAACGTCACCGGCGTGCTGGATGACCGCGCCGAACGCTTCGACTTCCTGGGCAACTACGTCGACGATCTGCCGAATGTGGTGGACATCGACGCAATCCGCGGCTCCGGACTGAGCATCGGCGCGGACCCGATGGGCGGCGCGTCGGTGGACTACTGGGGCGCAATCGCCGAGCGTCACGGCCTGAACATGCAGGTAGTCAACCCGAACGTGGACGCCACCTGGCGGTTCATGACGCTGGATACCGACGGCAAGATCCGCATGGACTGCTCCAGCCCGAACTCCATGGCGTCGCTCGTGCACAACCGCGATAAATACGGCATCGCTACCGGCAACGACGCGGACGCGGACCGCCACGGCATTGTTACCCCAGACGCCGGGCTGATGAACCCGAACCACTACCTGGCCGTGGCGATCGAGTACCTGTTCAGCCACCGCGACGGCTGGGCCGATGGCACCGCAGTGGGGAAGACGCTCGTGTCATCCTCCATGATCGACCGCGTTGTGGAGTCGCTTGGCCGCACGCTCGTCGAGGTCCCCGTCGGCTTCAAGTGGTTCGTGCCCGGGCTTATCGACGGGCAGATCGGCTTCGGCGGCGAAGAGTCCGCCGGCGCCTCCTTCCTGCGCAAAGACGGCACGGTCTGGTCCACCGACAAGGACGGCCTGATCATGGACCTGCTCGCCGCCGAGATTACGGCCGTGACCGGCAAGACCCCGTCGCAGCGCTACGCCGAGCTGGCCGAGCAATTCGGCGCGCCCGCATATGCGCGTATCGACGCCCCCGCGAACCGCGAGCAGAAAGCCACCCTCAAGGCGCTCTCGCCGGAGCAAGTCAGCGCGACCGAGCTCGCCGGCGAGCCGATCACCGCGAAGCTCACCGAGGCCCCCGGCAACGGCGCAGCCATCGGCGGGCTCAAAGTGACCACGGAAAACGCCTGGTTTGCCGCCCGCCCGTCGGGCACCGAGGACAAGTACAAGATCTACGCGGAGTCCTTCAAGGGCGAGGACCACCTCAAGCAGGTGCAGGAGGCGGCGAAGGCCGTTGTCGCCGACGTGCTGGGGGAGTAGGGGCTACACAGGGGTTGCCGTAGTCGAAGCTGCGCGACTAAGCTGTGGGTGAAACCGGCGATAAGTCCTCCAGGGGAGGACTTCCCACCTTCACAGGCGGGATAGCCGGTTTCAGTGATTTTCAGGCCGGCCCCAGGGGGTAAATAGCGTGGAGAGCGTTGGTTTAATACAAGGCTCGAACCATGTACATTTCTTGCCCTCGAGATGACGCTGAACTGCCCAAAGACCGTAATCCGCCACCTGGAGACCCCAAGAGGATTGCGCAGTCCATACGCAAAGTGTGATGTTTCTGTTGATCTGGTCGCAGACCTCTGCTACCGATTCGGACGCAGCTTTCCGTATCTGTTTGGTGCCAAATTCTGCGACGACGACGTAGAGCTCATCGTCTGGCCGGGATACCTGTAGGGCGACTTTCTTAAGATGAAGAAACCACGCCATTTTGTAGAGTCGCAATGGTCCGTCGGCTTTGACGTATGGATATGCGTTCGCTTTGTATAAAAAAGTCGTGTCGAAACGTGGCGCTTGGCTCTTGATAAGTGAAAACATTTCGTTTCGAGTCTTGGCGGAATCGTCGACAGCGTGGAAACCCCTTGCGAGAGATATGCCTTCCTTGGAGCGACTCGCCCTGAGATGAAGGCCTTCGATGAGATCATCTCCGTGACGCGCCGTATCGAAGGTAGCTGTCCCGAAGCCGAAATACGTTGACGCGCCACCGCCTTTCGGGTTTGGGGAGCCTTTGTAGTCAAGGTTTCCAGTTTCGTCTGCGTAGAGGTATATGCGTCGAGACATTGAAGAAAATTGTGTAATGGTGCAGGGCTACTGTCCAGATGCTGGGCGCGCGAGCTGGGCAACCAGGAACGCCGAGTCCTGGGTGAACGGCTGGAGGTCCCAGCTCTCGTAGCAGTACTGGACCGCGAAGCCGACTTCCTTGGCGGTGGCGAGGAAGTCGTCGAAGCTCCAGCCGCGGCCCGCGCCGAAGCCGACGAAGAGGCGGCCGCCGGGGCGCAGGGTGCGGAAGATGTTTTCCAGCGCCGGCGCTCGGCCGGCGGGGTCGAGGAAGCCCATCACGTTGCCGGCACACACGGCGACGTCGATGTCGCGGGCGGGGATCTCGTCCTCGGAGAGGTCGCCGACCAGCCAGGTGGCGTCGGGGAAGTCCTCCTTCGCGTGGCCGATGAGGATCGGGTCGAGGTCGGTGCCAATCACCTCATGTCCGCGCTGGGCGAGGTAGCCGCCGACGCGGCCGGTGCCGCAGCCTGCGTCGAGGATGCGTGCGTGGCGGGGCACGGTGGCGTCGATAAGCCTGGCCTCGCCGTCGATGTCTTTGCCTTGGGCGACGAATGCTTTCCATCGCTGTGCATAATTTTCGGAGTGGGCGGGATTTGCGGTGGTGATGTCTTTCCAGGTAGGCATGGTGCCGAGTATAGGCGAGTCACAGATCACACCATTAATCGGAGTGGAGGCTTCCCGCGGTATGCAGCGCTGCGCTACGCTGCTGGTTGTGACGACAATAGATGCAACGGACGCGCCCGAAAAGCAGGTGGAGGCGAAGCGCAGCACGCGCGCGCTCGTGCTCGACGTGCTCTCGGCGGCGGCTCGCTTTTTCATGGCCTACGTGTGGATTAAGGCGGCGATCCCGAAAATCGGCGCTGTGCTGGACGTGACGCAAACCATCGCCGCGTACGAGATTTTTACACGCGACTGGTCCTACCTACTCGCGCACATCATCGGTCCCCTCGAACTCGCGGGCGGGCTCCTCCTGCTCCTGGGGATCAAGCTGCGCCCCGCGGGCTGGGTCTCCATCGGCGTGCTGAGCCTGTTTATCATCGGTATGCTTTCCGCGTGGCAACGCGGCCTGATCATTGACTGCGGCTGCTTCGACCCCAACACTGAGGGCACCGAGGGGACAAACCTCCTGGCCACCGTGGGGCGCGACGTTATCTACATCGCGATCACGCTGTTCATGATCTATCGCCCGTTCAAGAAATTCGCCATCTACCCCTAGGGCCAGGTCGTGCCGTATAATCCGCGGGGTAGAGCGGCGCTTATCGACGCTACCGAAACCCGCGTGGCAGCGCCGACCGGCCACAACCGCTTCTGATATTGAGGAGAACCTACATTGACCACTCGTAAGGTCCAGAACCCGAACGCGAAGGGTGGCGCCGGCTTCATTTGGGCCATCGTCGCCGTCATTGCGATCGCCGCGATTGTGATTGGCATCATCGTCTTCAACGGTAAGAAGGACCGCAAGGACGCGATTGCCGAGGACATGATTGACACGACCGGTATCACCTCCACCTGGGAGGAAGGCTCCGACGTGATCCACCTCGCCGCCGAGGGTGCGGAGGACGCTCCGGAGGCTGACCTGTTCGAAGACTTCTCCTGCTCCCACTGTGCCGAGCTGGAGGAAGCGACGGGCGACCAGGCGCTCGAGGCGCTGAAGGCAGGCGAGATCCAGATTGAGCTGCGCCCAATGGTGGCGTTGGACGGCCGTGGCGACGCGTACTCGCCGGATCACTCCACCCGCACCCTGGCGGCGGAGCTGGCACTGTTCGCGCACAACGACACGAACGCCGCGCTCAACCTGCGCTACTACCTGTTTGGGAACCAGCAGGACGTGTACAAGAAGCTCGAGGCTGAAGACTTGGCCAAGCTGGCCGAGGACTACGGCGCATCCGGGGATGCCGTGCAGGAGATTCGCGACGGCAAGTACATGGACACCGCGAAGGAGGTCTCCGACGCGAACATTAAGCTGCAGGAGGACCGCACCAAGGACGTCCCGGCCGACCAGCAGGGCGCTTGGTCCCCGCGCGTGATGGTCGACGGCAAGGACATTGAGGGCGACCGCGACGCTTGGGTGGAGACCCTGAAGAACAGCAAGTAGTCCTTGCTCACCCAGCCCGGCCCCGCCGGGTGGAGTTGCCAGAATTCGCGCCCGCAGGCGATTTGGTTCGCCAGCGGGCGCGCGTGTATATTGAGCAAAGTGCTTCGGGCCGGTCGCTGCCGGTCCATGCAATCCCAAACTGGGGCTATGGCGCAGTTGGTAGCGCACCACACTGGCAGTGTGGGGGTCACGGGTTCGAATCCCGTTAGCTCCACTCCTACAATTACATATTCACCTACGGGGCTATGGCGCAGTTGGTAGCGCACCACACTGGCAGTGTGGGGGTCACGGGTTCGAATCCCGTTAGCTCCACTTTGGCACGCTGCCCGGCTGACTCAGTGAGTTGGCCGGGCAGTTTTTCGTTGGCGCGGGGCGGAACGTGCCTGGCTCTGGCCGTGGTTGGCGGCGAGGTGCGGCCTGTTTGACGAGGACCGGATGACGAAGATGCGGGGGTGGGCGCAGCCCGGCGTAATCCCCACTGCCGGGCTGCCTACTGCGCAGCCTGGCGCATGCCCTCGAAGTAGGCGCTGCCGTCGGCCCCGGTGTAGCAAGCGCTCGAGTCCACCGGCCAGAGGCTGCGCGCCTGCTCGCACGTCCACTCGGAGGCGTAGGGGCCCATGGTGGCCCACTCCATGCTCGGCCCGCCCTGCTGCGGCGCGGGCTGGGCAGGAGCCTGCTGGGCAGGAGCCTGCTCCGCTGGCGCCTCCTGCTGTGGCGCTTCTTGTACCGGCGCGGGTGCCGGCTCCGGTTCGGGCGCCTGCTGCTGGTTGAGCGCTTCCGCTGCGGCTGCCTCGGACGCTGCCGCCGCTGAATGCTCGGCCTCTTCGCGCGCCTGCGCGGAGCGGGACGCCTCTGCGGCTGCAGACTCGGAAGCTGCCGCTGCCGCGCTCGATTCGGACGCCGCTTGCTCCGCGGCTTCCTTATCCATTCGATCGCGTGCTGCGTCGAGCTCTTCCTGGTCAATAACGCCGTCGCCGTTCGCGTCGTCAGCATCCACCAGCTTGTGGCTCAAGTCGCGCATGTCGGATTCGCAGCCGGCGTCGCCGTCGCACACGGTGGCGTCGATAGGCGGGTTTGTCCCCGCGATCGTCTCGGAAGAGGAATCGCTGCACCCCACGAGCGCCGCGGCTGATGCAACGAGGAGAAGAGTAATGCTTGCAAGTTTCTTGTGCATAGCTTGGAGTTTATCGAATGCGCCCCCGGCGAGCAGGCCGTTTGCAGGCTACGGTGGGGCCCATGGACACGCTGCAGTTCCACCAGATCGATTCCCCACTTGGCCGCCTGGGCCTCGTCGTGACACCGAAGGGGTTGGCCAAGGTCCTCTTCGAGTGCGACGACATCGACGCCGAGCGCGACCGCGCCGACCGCCCCGCCGAAGTGCCGCTGGCCGCCCAACAGCTCACGGAGTACTTCGAGGGCCACCGCACGAGCTTCACGCTCCCGCTGGACTTCCGTTTTGCGTCGGGGTTTCGCACCGAGGTCCTCCGCGAGCTCGCCCGCGTCCCCTTCGGCGCCACCACCACCTACAAGCAGCTCGCCGAGCAGGTGGGAAACCCCAACGCCGTGCGCGCGGTCGGCGGCGCCTGCGCGCACAACCCGCTGCCCATCGTCGTGCCCTGTCATCGGGTGCTGCGCGCGGACGGCGGTCTCGGCGGATACCGTGGCGGCACCGACGCGAAACGTTACCTGCTGGACAAGGAGGGCATTGATGTGTAAGGGCTTTACCAAGCACGGCAGCGCCCCGGGGTCCGCCGCCTCCGAGGCGGCGGGGCTTCGCTGGCTGCGCGAGGGGTCGCAGGCCGTGGTCGAGGTCTTTTCGCTTCACGACGCCACGAACACTCTCACCATCGAATCCGTCGAGCCCGCACGCCCAACTCGAGACGCCGCGCTCCGCGCCGGCCGCGAGTTGGCTGCGATCCACGCCGCGGGTGCCCCGGCGTTCGGCGCCCCGCCGACCGGGTGGGAGGGGCCGAACTTCATCGGGCGCCTTGAGCAGGACTGCGTGCCGGCGGACCGCTGGGCCGAGTTTTACGTCAACCAACGCGTGCTGCCGTTCGCGCGCTCGGCGCATGCCGTGGGCAACCTGGACGCGCACGAGCTCGTCGAGGTTGAGCGTGCCTGCGACGCGCTCCTGGCCGAGGACGAGGACGCCCCGCTCGCGCGCATCCACGGCGACCTGTGGGCGGGCAACCTCCTGTTTAGCCCGGAGGGGCCGAGGTTCATCGACCCGGCCGCCCACGGCGGGCACCCGTTGACGGACATCGCCATGCTGGAGCTCTTCGGTGCTCCGTACTTCGACGCGATCGTGGACGGGTACCTCGGCGCGGGCGGCACGCTTGGGCCAGGCTGGCGCGCCCGCATCCCGGTTCATCAGCTGCACCCGCTCGCGGTCCACGCCACCACCCACGGCCCGAGCTACGCCTCGGCGCTGGTCCGCGCCGCGCGCGACGTCGTCTCCGGGCTGAGCAGCTAGCGCCACCAGTTCTCGGTCGGCCCCGGCGGCAGGTGGCGCTTGTGTTGGCCGACGCGCCAGAGGTGTTCCAGGCGCGCTGCGGTGTCGGCGGGCACTTGCTTGCCTTCCAGGTAATCGTCGATAAGCGAATAGCTCACGCCGAGCGCCTCCTCATCGGGCAGCGCCGGGCGATCCTCCTCCAGGTCCGCGGTGGGCACCTTCTCCCACAGGCGCGGGGTGGCGCCGAGGTGCTGGAGCAGCGCGGCGCCCTGGCGCTTGTTCAGGCCGGCGAGCGGGAGGAGGTCGGCCGCGCCGTCGCCGAACTTGGTGAAGAAGCCGGTGATGTTCTCCGCCGCGTGGTCGGTGCCAATGACCAGGAAGCCGCGCTCGCCAGCGATGGCGTACTGGGCCACCATGCGCAGCCGGGCTTTTACGTTGCCCTTGTTGAAGTCGCCGAGGCCGTCCACCCCAATGGCGGAGGCGACCTGCGCGTTGAGCGCGTCGGTGGCGGGCTTGATGTCCACGGTGACGGTCTCGTCGGGGCGGATGAACTGGAGCGCGAGCTGCGCGTCGTCCTCGTCGGCCTGCACGCCGTGCGGGAGGCGGACCGCGACGAACGTGGTCTCGGCGCCCTCGGCGCGACGCCGCTCCACCGCGAGCTGGGCGAGCCTGCCCGCAAGGGTAGAATCCTGTCCGCCGGAGATGCCCAGCACGAAGCCGTTCGCGCCTGTGGCTGCGAGGTAGTCAACCAGGAAGTCAACGCGGCGCGACACCTCCTCCTCTGAATCGATCAAGGGGCGCACACCCAGGGCGTTTATGATGTCCTGCTGCAGGTTTTCGTCGTGTTCAGACATGACATCCATCGTAGCCGTCAGCCATATTGGGGGACATGGTTCACAACATTCGCGCACCACGTTACGTGCGCACCGTCGCCGCCACGGCCGCACTCGGCGGCCTCCTGTTCGGCTATGACACTGGTGTGATGAGCGGCGCGCTGCTCTTTATCACCCCTGAGTTTGGCATGTCTCCGGGGCAGGAGGGGCTGGTGACGTCCATGCTGCTCGTCGGCGCCGCGATTGGCGCCCTCGGCGGCGGCGCGGTTGCAGACGCGCTCGGCCGCCGCCGCACACTCATCGTCGGAGGCGCCCTCTTCGTCCTCGGCTCCGTCTGGTGCGCTCTGGCTGGCGGCGTCGGGGCCCTCGCGGCGGCGCGCACCTTTCTCGGGGTCGCGGTCGGCGGTGTCTCCATCGTCACGCCCATGTACATCGCGGAGATGTCGCCGGCGAAGGTCCGCGGCAAGCTCGTCTCACTGAACACACTCATGATCGTGGTCGGCCAGCTCCTCGCGTACCTGGTCAACTCGGTGCTCGCGCACACCGGCAGCTGGCAGTGGATGCTCGGCCTCGCCGCCGTCCCGGGCGCCGCGCTGGCGGTCGGCATGCTCCTGCTGCCGGAAACCCCGCTGTGGCAGGCGCGTCGCGGGGCACGTCGGCAGGCGGAGGTGACTGCGGCGCGCGTCGGCATGAGCTCGGATGAGCTCGAGGAGCTGTTGCTTGACGACGCCCAGACGCGCCAGGCCGCCAGCGCCGGGGAATGGCGCACCCTCCGCCGAACCCCTTGGCTGCGCTCCACAGTCCTCGTCGCCGCGCTGCTCGGTGTGACGCAGCAGGTCACCGGCGTCAACGCGATCGTCTACTTCGCGCCCACCATGATGGAGACCGTCGGTCTCTCCACCGAAAACGCCGTCTACACCTCCATCGTCATTGGACTGGTGTCCGTGGTCGCCTGCTGGGTTGGCTTGCAGGTGGTGGACCGGATCGGCCGCACGCGCCTGCTGCTCATCGGTCTGGCGGGCAACGTGGTCTTCCTCGTCGCGCTCGCTGTGATGTTCCGGGCCGCGGAGGGGAATGCGGCCCTGGCGTGGGTGGCGCTCGCCTGCATGGCGGGGTTCATCGCCTCGCAACAGGCCGCGGTCTCGCCGACGACGTGGCTGCTCATCTCCGAGCTCGTGCCCCCACAGGTCCGCGGCGTGGGGATGGGCCTGGCCGGGCTCGCGCTATGGGTGATGAATTGGGTGGTCGCCCAGTTCTTCCTCCCGCTTGTCGACGCCACCTCTGCCACCTTCACCTTCTGCCTCTTTGCGGTCTTCGGCGTGGTCGCCTCCGTCTTCGTGGCGCGCCGGGTCCCGGAGACGATGGGGCGCAGTCTTGACGACGTCGCCGCGGAGATGCGCCAGCGTTTTGGTGCTGGGCAGAAGAACGTGTAACCTTAATCGACGTGTCGCGACCCGGCACCGCGCAGCATGCTGGTAGCGTGCTGCGGCTGGGCATGAGGTCGCAGGTCAATGAAACCTCGAGAAGAAAGGAGCGCCCGATGAAGGTCCGCAAGTCGCTTCGGTCGCTGAAGAACAAGCCGGGCGCCCAGGTTGTACGCCGCCGCGGCAAGGTCTACGTGATCAACAAGAAGGAGCCGCGCTTCAAGGCTCGCCAGGGCTAGTTCACCGCCCGCCCAAACACCCCGCCACCAACCGGATTTCCGTCCGGCCGGTGGCGGGGTGTTGGCTTTTGTGAAATTAAATTGCACGGATGTAACCCGTTTGCTGGTGCGGGAGTGGTTATAGCGGACTACATGTGGGTAATTCCTGGGGCCTATCCTGGGAATACCAGCCCTGTAACTACTACATGTAGTATCACTTGCCAGAAATTGCCCCAAGGTATAGTGTTTCTTGGTGTTGCGCTGAGGTAGGAATCAGCGCCGAGGAAACCCCGTCATCTTCCCGTAAACGCGACAGAAAAGAGCTACAGGTTATGTCCATCACCGTGTACACGAAGCCCGCTTGCATGCAGTGCAAGGCAACCACCAAGGCCCTCGACAAGGCTGGCCTGGAGTACTCCCTCGTCGACATCTCGGTGGACGAGGAGGCTCGTGATTACGTCATGGCGCTCGGCTACCTGCAGGCACCCATCGTCGAGGTGGACGGTGAGCACTGGTCCGGCTTCCGCCCGGATCGCATCCGCGGCCTGAAGCCCGCCGCCTAAGCGGCTCCGCGCGAGCCACACGGCGCGCCCTAAGCGGAGCGCGCACCCCACCACCTGCACAATTCAACACCTGGAGTGAGCATGCTTGTCGTGTACTTTTCCTCGACGACGGAGAATACGAAACGTTTCGTGGAAAAGGTCGGGTTGCCCAGCGCGCGGATCCCGCTGCGCAGGGCGGAGGCGCCGCTCGAGGTGGACGAGCCCTTTGTGCTGGTGTGTCCGACGTACGGGGGAGGGGCGTCGATAAGCAATGCTCAATCACGGCCCGTGCCCAAGCAAGTCATCCGCTTCCTCAACAACCCGCGCAACCGGTCGCAGCTGCGCGGTGTGATCGCGGGTGGCAATTCGAACTTCGGCCCAGACTACTGCGTGGCCGGCGACATCATCGCGCGCAAGTGCAACGTGCCCTACCTCTACCGCTTCGAGCTGATGGGGACGTGGGACGACGTGGCGCACGTGCGCGGCGCGCTGATCCGCAACGCGGTGGCACTCGGGCTCGCGCCGTTGAGCGAAAGGCAACAGGCGGCGCTGCAGCCGCTTCCCGCGGATAATGGGGACCGGCTCGACGCGCTGCGCGCCAAGTACCAGGCGAAATACCGGCGCGATCCGCGCAGCGCCTAGTGCGCGCGCCCTGCGCCCGAGCGCAAGAAACCTCAAACTTGTAACCTAGAGACCCGACAAACGTGAATGAAAGGCTCTGCTGTGTCCACCTACGCTTCTGCTTCGGATAAGCACGGGAAAGTCGTCCCGGAACCGGTGAATACCACCGACCAGTTGGATTATCACGCGCTCAACGCGCTGCTGAACCTCTACGACGAGGACGGCCACATCCAGTTTGATAAGGACCGGGAAGCGGCCAATCAGTTCTTCCTCCAGCACGTGAACCAGAACACCGTGTACTTCCACGACCTGGAAGAGAAGATGAAGTACCTGGTGGACAACAAGTACTACGAGCCGCACGTCGTGGACGCCTACGACTGGGAATTTGTGAAGGAGACGTTCAAGCGCGCCTACGGTTTCAAGTTCCGCTTTAAGTCCTTCCTCGGCGCGTACAAGTACTACACCTCCTACACCCTGAAGACGTTTGACGGCCGCCGCTACCTCGAGCGCTTTGAGGATCGCGTGGCGATGACGGCGCTCTTCCTCGCCGACGGCAATGAGAAGCTCGCGTCCGCGCTCGTGGACGAGATCATGACCGGCCGCTTCCAGCCCGCCACCCCGACCTTCCTCAATGCCGGCAAGGCGCAGCGCGGCGAGCTCGTCTCCTGCTTCCTCCTGCGCATCGAGGACAACATGGAGTCCATCGGCCGCGCCATCAACTCCTCGCTGCAGCTGTCCAAGCGCGGCGGCGGCGTCGCCCTGCTGCTGAGCAACATCCGCGAGTCCGGCGCGCCCATCAAGCACATTGAGAACCAGTCTTCCGGCGTCATCCCCGTGATGAAGCTGCTGGAGGACTCCTTCTCCTACGCCAACCAGCTCGGCGCGCGCCAGGGCGCGGGCGCGGTGTACCTGAATGCGCACCACCCGGACATCATGAAGTTTCTGGACACCAAGCGCGAGAACGCGGACGAGAAGATCCGCATCAAGACCCTCTCGCTCGGCGTGGTCATCCCGGACATCACCTTCGAGCTGGCCAAGCGCAACGACGACATGTACCTGTTCAGCCCGTACGACGTCGAGCGTGTCTACGGCAAGCCCTTCGCCGACATCTCCGTGACCGAGAAGTACGAGGAAATGGTGGAGGACCCGCGCATCCGCAAGTCCAAGATCAACGCCCGCCAGTTCTTCCAGACGCTGGCGGAGATCCAGTTCGAGTCCGGCTACCCGTACATCATGTTCGAGGACACCGCGAACCGCGCGAACCCGGTGAAGACCGGCCGCATCAACATGTCCAACCTGTGCTCCGAGATCCTCCAGGTCAACTCCGCCTCCGAGCTCAATGAGGACCTGACCTACCAGGAGGTCGGCCACGACATTTCCTGCAACCTGGGCTCGCTGAACATCGCGATGACGATGGATTCGGACAACTTTGCCCGCACCATCGAGACCGCCATCCGCGGGCTGACCGCCGTGGCGGACAAGACGGCCATTAACTCCGTGCCGTCCGTGCGCGAGGGCAACGACGCCTCGCACGCCATCGGCCTGGGCCAGATGAACCTGCACGGCTACCTCGGCCGCGAGCACATCCACTACGGCTCCGAGGAGGCACTCGACTTCACCAACGCCTACTTCGCGGCCGTGATGTTCCAGGCCATCCGCGCGTCCCACAAGATCGCGGTGGGAAAGGGCCAGGCGTTCGCCGACTTTGACAAGTCCGAGTACGCTACCGGCGAATTCTTCGACCGCTACGACCCGGCCGACTTCCAGCCCAAGACCGACAAGGTCAAGGCGCTTTTCGACGCTTCCAACATCGCCGCACCAACCGCGGAGGAGTGGCAGCAGCTGAAGCAGGACGTGGCGCGCGACGGCATCTACAACCGCTACCTGCAGGCGGTGCCGCCGACCGGCTCCATCTCCTACATCAACAACTCCACCTCGTCGATCCACCCGATCGCCTCCAAGATTGAGATCCGCAAGGAAGGCAAGATCGGCCGCGTCTACTACCCGGCGCCGCACATGGACAACGACAACCTGGAGTACTTCGAGGACGCGTACGAGATCGGCTACAAGGCCATCGTGGACACCTACTCCGTGGCGACCCGCTACGTGGACCAGGGCCTGTCGCTGACCATGTTCTTCAAGGACACGGTCACCACCCGTGACCTGAACCGCGCGCAGATCTACGCCTGGACCAAGGGCATCAAGTCCCTGTACTACATCCGCCTGCGCCAGATGGCGCTGGAAGGCACCGAGGTCGAGGGCTGCGTGTCCTGCATGCTGTAGCCGGAAGCCTGGGTCTCAACCCGGAAAAGGGCCTGCACACCGAGAACGGAGTGCAGACCCTTTTCGCTGTACTTCCCTGCGAGACCGTCTAGATCGCCAGGAAGGTCTTGATCCCGGTGAGCAGGTCGCGGGAGGCGGCTTCGGAGGCGGAGGCGTCGCCGTCGTTAATTGCCTTTGCCAGGTCGACATGGATGCGCATCGCGGGCACTGAGGGATCGTCCGGCATGATGCCGTAGCGCGTGCGGCCTTCGAGCACGTGCATGATCGGTTCCGCGAGGGTGGAAAACATCTCGTTGCCCGACGCGTGCAGGATCAGCGTGTGGAACTCCTTGTCCGCGTCGAGGAACTCCTGCGTGTTGCCGGCGCCCGCCTCGGAAAGTTTGACCAGCAGCTCCGCGAGCTCGAGCAGGCGCGCCGACTGCGCGGGCGTTGCGTGGCTGGCGGCCAGCAGCGCGGCGACCGGCTCGACGGCGGTGCGCAGCTCGTTGAGCGACGTAATCTGCGCGGGGCGCTGCTCGGCGCACGAGAGGCGCCACTTGATCACGGACTGATCGAACACCGCCCAGTGCTCGGGCGGCAGTACCTTAATGCCCACGCGGCGTGACGAGGAGACGAGCCCCATCTGCTCGAGCGCGCGCATGACCTCGCGGGCGACGGTGCGAGAGATGCCAAACCTGGAGGACAAGTCCTGCAATGTAAAGGTGTATCCGGGTTCGAGGGCGCCGGAGATGATTTGCTCGCCGAGGGTGTCAAGGATCGACGTGAGCAGGGGCTCCGCCGAAGGTTCCTGGGGTGCGGCCATGGAATTCAACCTCATATGGTGGGAAAACGAGAAATAGAACTACCATTATCCTAGTCCTCAACGGGGGTAAACAAAATCGCGTGACGCGCGGTGCGGGGGAAGAAGACATTTGGTTAGGATGTGAGCCATGAGCGAGGAATATCAGGCATACCTGGATAGCCACCCGAACCCGATTAAGGCGATCAACTGGAATGAGATTCCGGATGATAAGGACCAGGAGGTGTGGGACCGCCTCACCGGTAATTTCTGGCTGCCGGAAAAGATTCCGGTGTCCAACGACATCCCGAGCTGGAACACGCTCAATGACGCGGAGCAGCTCGCCACTATGCGCGTGTTTGCGAACCTGACTCTGCTGGACACCATCCAGGGCACGGTCGGCGCGGTGTCGCTGATCCCGGATTCGCGCACGCTGCACGAGGAGGCCGTGTATACCAACATCGCCTTCATGGAGTCCGTGCACGCGAAGTCGTACAGCAATATCTATATGACGCTGGCGTCCACGCCGCAGATTAACGACGCCTTCCGTTGGACCGAGGAAAACGCCCAGGTGCAGCGCAAGGCGAAGATCGTCAAGTCCTACTACCGTGGCGACGACCCGCTGAAGAAGAAGATCGCCTCCGTGATGCTGGAGTCCTTCCTCTTCTACTCCGGGTTCTACCTGCCGCTGAACTGGTCGGTGCACTCCAAGCTGACCAACACTGCCGACATCATCCGCCTCATTATCCGTGATGAGGCCGTGCACGGCTACTACATCGGCTACAAGTACCAGGTCGCGCTGCGCGAGGAGTCCCCGGAGCGCCAGGAGGAGCTGAAGGAGTACACCTTCGATCTGCTCTACGACCTCTACGAGAACGAGCAGCAGTACACCGAGGACATCTACGACCCGCTCGGCTGGACCGAGGACGTCAAGCGCTTCCTGCGCTACAACGCCAACAAGGCGCTGAACAACCTCGGCTACGAGGGGCTCTTCCCGGCGGATGAGACCAAGGTGTCGCCGGCGATCCTCGCGTCGCTGTCGCCGAACGCGGATGAGAACCATGACTTCTTCTCCGGCTCCGGCTCGTCCTACGTCATCGGCAAGGCGGAGGACACCGCCGATGAGGATTGGGACTTTTAGGGGCACGCTTATCGACGACCACGTGAGCGTCGATAAGCCTCAACCTTTCGTTTGATATACAACGGGGGAACTTAACGCGGGGTTGACCACGAATGGGGTCAACCGGCAATCTGTCGAGGTGTTTGGGCGTGTCGCGCCCACCTCGGCGGGGGAGTGGGCGCGCACGCGGGGCAATCCCGGCGGATCGCGCGTGGTGCTTTCGGACCGACGCGCACGATGTGACGCAAGGGCCTATTGTTTAACCTGTAGCTGGCCTGGGAGGGCTGGCAATTTCATGAGCCGATCACATATGATGATTCGGTATCTAACAAGGCCTCGCCGCCATTGCGGTGGCGAGCCGAAGTCAGGAGGATCGAATGACCGCTGTGGCGCCAAGGCTGGACAATCATGTCCCGCCGACACGTCCGGAGCCGACGGGACACGCTCGCCGTGGCTCCAAAATCTACAAGCAGCTGACCACGACCGACCACAAAGAACTGGGCATCATGTACATCATCATGTCCTTCGTCTGGTTCTTCCTCGGCGGTTTCATGGCGCTGCTTATCCGTGCTGAGCTGTTCCACCCGGGCATGCAGTTCCTGTCCAACGAGCAGTTCAACCAGCTGTTCACCATGCACGGCACGGTGATGTTGCTGGCCTTTGGTACCCCAATCGTCTGGGGCTTTGCTAACTACATCCTGCCGCTGCAGATCGGCGCACCGGACGTGGCCTTCCCGCGCCTGAACGCCTTCGGTTTCTGGATTACCACCGTCGGCGTTGTCGCCATGCTCTCTGGCTTCATCACGCCGGGTGGCGCGGCCGACTTCGGCTGGACCATGTACATGCCGCTGGCTGACGCAGTCCACACCCCGTCCGTCTCCGCCAACCTCTGGATCGTCGGCGTGGGCGCAACCGGTGTTGGTACCGTCGCCTCCGCGATCAACATGCTCACCACCGTGCTGACCATGCGCGCACCGGGCATGACCATGTTCCGCCTGCCGGTCTTCACCTGGACCGTGTTCGTCACCTCCATCATCGTTCTGATGATCTTCCCGCTGCTGCTCGCCGCGGCACTGGGCGTGCTGTACGACCGCCTGCTCGGCGGCCACATCTACGACACCGCTAATGGCGGCTCCATCCTGTGGCAGCACCTGTTCTGGTTCTTCGGCCACCCCGAGGTGTACGTTCTGGCGCTGCCGTTCTTCGGCATCATCTCCGAGATCGTCCCGGTCTTCTCCCGTAAGCCGATCTTCGGTTACATCGGTCTCGTCTTCGCAACGCTGGCCATCGCGGGCCTGTCCATGGCCGTGTGGGCGCACCACATGTTCGCCACCGGCGCGATCCTGCTGCCGTTCTTCTCCTTCATGACCTTCCTCATCGCCGTGCCGACCGGCGTGAAGTTCTTCAACTGGGTCGGCACCATGTGGAACGGCCACATCACCTTCGAGTCCCCGATGATGTGGGCGATGGGCTTCCTGTTCACCTTCCTCTTCGGTGGCCTGACCGGCATCATGCTGGCGTCCCCGCCGCTGGACTTCCACCTGCACGACTCCTACTTCGTGGTCGCGCACTTCCACTACACCCTGTTCGGTACCGTGGTGTTCTCCGCAATCGCCGGCGTCCACTTCTGGTTCCCGAAGATGACGGGTCGCATGCTGGACGAGCGCCTGGCAAAGCTGTCCTTCTGGCTGGTCTTCATCGGCTTCAACATGACCTTCCTGGTCCAGCACTGGCTGGGCAACATGGGCATGCCGCGCCGCTACGCCGACTACCTGGACACCGACGGCTTCACTTTCCTGAACCAGGTCTCCACCGTCGGCGCCCTGATCCTGGGCATCGGTATGCTGCCGTTCATCTGGAACGTGTTCAAGTCCTGGCGCTACGGCGAGGTCGTCACGGTGGACGACCCGTGGGGCTACGGCAACTCCCTCGAGTGGGCAACCTCTTGCCCGCCGCCGCGCCACAACTTCACCGCGCTGCCGCGCATCCGCTCCGAGCGCCCGGCGTTCGAGCTGCACTACCCGCACATGGTGGAGACCCTGCGCCGCGAGGCGCACGCCGGCCACCACGCAGACGGCCCGGCAACCTGGAAGGGCGAGTCCGCAACCACCGGTTCTACCGCTGTGACCAAGTAATTCGCTTGGCGCGAACCCCCTGACAGTAATTACCCCTCACCGCCTCGGTGAGGGGTTTTGCTGTGCTATCGTCCTGGTTTGTGACCAACCAGCCAGCCTTCCAAGTCGAACTGCAACCGGGTCTCAAGCCCGCGGTGATTTCCACCTCGGGCCCGGACCGCCCCGGCGTTTCCGCCGAGTTTTTCACCGTCCTCGCTCGGCACGGGGTGCAGCTGCTCGACGTCTCCCAGACAGACTTCCGCGGACGCATGATGCTCGCGGCCCTGGTAGGCATGGATCCCCACTCGCTCACGCAGGTTGAGCGAGAGCTTCGCGACGGGCTGTGGGAGTACGGCCAGCGCGTGAACATCGAGACACACGCGGAAGCCCGCGCGGTGTCGCGCCCCCGCTCGACGCACGTGCTCGTGGCCCTGGGCAACCCGGTCAGCGCGGAGGCCATCTCTCGCCTCGGCGCGGAGCTCGCCGCCGTGGGTGCGAACATCGACGCCATCCGCGGCGTTGCCCAGTACCCGGTAACCGGGCTGGAATTCCGCATCACCATGCCGGACTACACACCTGGCGATGCCCAGGAGCTGCGCAAGCGTTTGGCCGAGCTCTCCGGCGAACTCGGCGTGGACGTGGCGATGGAGCACGCAGGCCTGCACCGGCGCGCGAAGCGCCTCGTCTGCTTCGACTGCGACTCAACGCTGATCACCGGCGAGGTGATCGAGATGCTCGCCGCCCACGCCGACCGCGAAGCGGAGGTGGCCGAGGTAACGGCGCGCGCGATGCGCGGCGAGCTGGACTTCGAGGAGTCGCTGCGCGAGCGCGTGAAGGCACTGGCTGGGCTCGACGCCTCCGTCATCGACCGTGTTGCCGCCGACATCGAGCTCACCCCGGGCGCCCGCACCACCATCCGCACGCTCAACTCGTTGGGCTACCGCACGGCGGTCGTCTCCGGCGGATTCATCCAGGTGCTCGAGGACCTCGCCGCGGACCTCGAGCTGGACTACGTGCGCGCCAACACGCTGGAGATTGAGGACGGCAAGCTCACCGGCCGGGTCATCGGCAAGGTGGTGGACCGCAAGGCCAAGGCGGACTTCCTCGCCGAGTTCGCCGCGGACTCCGGGCTGGCGCTTTCGCAGACGGTCGCGGTGGGCGACGGCGCCAACGACATCGACATGATCTCCCGAGCCGGCCTCGGCATTGCGTTCAACGCCAAGCCCGCCCTCAAGGAGGTCGCGGACGCGTCGGTGAACTTCCCGTTCTTGGACGAGGTCCTCTACATCCTGGGCATTCCCCGCGAGGAGATCGACTCCTCCGACGCGGCCGCGGGCATCGACACCAGGCGCCCGCTGTGACGGCGTCGGCGCACGGGTTGCTCGCGGCGTCGATAGGCGCAGGCTCCGGCGACCCCGACGACCCCGCGGCGGTGCAGGCGATGCAAATAGCCATCAATCTGCCGAAGCAGGACCCGCCCGCCCGCAACGCCATGCTTATCGACGCCGCACGTGCCGCCCTCCTCGTCTGCCTCGACGAGCGGGCCGAGCGCGACGGGTTTTGGCGCGAACGGCTCGAGGCGTGGTACTCCCGCAGGATCCGGAAGGTGGCGCGGCGCGCCCGCAACAAGGCGTGGGACGATGTCCAGGCGCTGCCCGGCGTGACCGTCGGCAGCGTGCGCGCGTTCGTGCCCTCCGCGGTGTCCGAGGTGCCGCGCGAGCTGGCGAAGCTGCAGGTCCGCGGCACGGACCTGCCGGCCGACGAGGGCCCGCTCCCGTTCGACCCGACCGCGCCGATGATCGTGGTGGACGCGTCCCTCGAGATGACGGCCGGGAAGGCGGCGGCGCAGGTGGGGCACGCGTCGATGCTGTACGCGGCAGCGCGTCCGGAGGGCGAGGTGCGCGAGTGGGCTGCCGCCGGGTGCCCGCTAAACGTGCGCGAGGTGCCTGCGGACGTGTTCGCCGCTTGCGCGGCGCACCCGGGCGCGGTGCCGGTGCGTGATGCGGGCTTTACCGAGGTCGCGCCCGGCTCGATGACGGTGCTCACGCTGCCGCCGGGCGCGTTCGACCCGGCTAGCGGGCGACCAGGCGCTTGAGCGCTCCGGTGACTACGTCGAGCCGGTCGGTCTGCCAGAAGGGCGGCAGCGAGCGCAGGAGGAATGCGCCGTAGCGCTTGGTGACTAAGCGGTTGTCCAGCACGGCGACGACGCCGCGGTCGTCCACCGAGCGCAGCAGGCGGCCGGCACCCTGCGCCATGAGGAGTGCCGCGTGGGTTGCGGAGACCTCCATGAACCCGGAGCGGCCGGCGGCGTCGGCGGCGTTGGCGCGCGCCTGGAGGAGCGGGTCGTCGGGGCGGGGGAAGGGGATGCGGTCAATGAGCACGAGCGAGAGGGAACTGCCGGGCACGTCCACGCCCTGCCAGAGCGACAGGGTGCCAAACAGACACGAGTTTTCCGCGTTGGCAAAGGCGGTCACGAGCGCGCCGGTGGAGTCCTCGCCCTGTAAGAAAATGTCAAAGGGGAGTCGCGCGCGCATCGCCTCCGCGGCCTGTTCGGCGGCGCGGCGCGAGGAGAACAGCCCGAGGGTGCGCCCGCCCGCGGCAGTGATGAGGGTGGCGATCTCGTCCAGAGTCTCGCGGCTCAGCCCGTCCCGGCCGGGGGCTGGGAGGTGGCGGGCGGTGTAGAGGATGCCGGCTTTCGCCGGGTCGAATGGGGTGCCCGCGTCCAGACTGTCCCAGGACCCGGACGGCAGGCCCCACGCGGCGGCCATCGCGTCGAAGTTGCCGCCGACCGTGAGCGTCGCGGAGGTGAGCACGACGGTTTGCTCGCCGAACAGGTTCTCGCGTAGCAGGGCCGCCACGGACAGGGGCGCGACGGCGACGGAATCTCCGAAGCGCTCGTTGCGGGTCAGCCACACCACGTCCGTGTGCTTGGCGGGGTCGTCCTCGTCAAACACACCCAGGATGCGTACGACCGCGTCGTGCAGGTCGCCGAGGTGGTTCTTCAGGTTCGTGCGCTCGGCAAACTTCTCCGGGTTGTTCTCCGATTCGCCCTCGGGGCTGTCCGCGATGCTGGTGCGGGTGGCCCAGAGCGCGTCGCGAAGCGCGGCGAACGCGCCGCGGGCCGGGTCGGAGATGCGCTCCCAGCGGCCGGGCTGCTCCAGGTCGATCACCGCGGTGAAGTCGTCCTTGACCTCCTCGAGCTTGTCACCGTCGCCGCCGATCTTGTCCGCGCGTCGCGCCGCGAGCGTGAGCGCTCGGGCGGAGATCTCGTTCGTGGCCACCGAGGTGATGCGCGCGTCCAGCTCGTGGGCCTCGTCGATGAGCACGGCCTCGTGCTCGGGCAGGATGTTGGAATCCGCGAGCGCGTCGATGGCCAGGAGCGCGTGGTTGGTCACCACGACGTCCACGTCGCGCGTCTTCTCTCGCGCGAGCTCGGCGAAGCACTCCTCGCCGTGCGGGCAGCGGGCGGCGCCAAGGCACTCGTTGGAGGTCACGGAGACCTGCCGCCACGCCAGGTCCGGCACGCCGGGGGAGAGGTCGTCGCGGTCGCCGGTCTCGGTCTCCTGCGCCCACTCGGCCACGCGCTTGACGTGGCGGCCGGTCCAGGAGAGCTCCGATTCGTCGATAAGCGATCCCTCTGGCTCGTCCTGCGCGAGCTTGTTCAGGCAGACGTAGTTGTTGCGGCCTTTTTGAATTGCAAAGGTGGGGCGGTGCGACAAGTGCGGCTCGAGCGCGTCCGCAAGGCGCGGCAGGTCGCGCTGCACCAGCTGGCGCTGCAGCGCGAGCGTGGCGGTGGAGACGACCACCGTGGTGTCGTTGGCCTGCGCGTAGCGCACCGCGGGCACGAGGTAGGCGAAGGACTTGCCGGTACCTGTGCCGGCCTGCACCGCGAGGTGGCGCTCCGTGTCCAGTGCGCGCGCCACGGCCTCAGCCATGCGTTGCTGCCCCTCGCGCGTTGCACCCCCAAGCTTATCGACGACAGCGCCCAACAATTCCAGCGTCTCCCCGCTCAGGGGAACGTCGCCGGTGGTGGTGCCTTCTTCTTCCTCGCGCGTGCTCACACCGTGAAAGTGTAGCGGGGTCGGTGTTAGTCCAGCGGGTCGGGGAAGCCGACGAATCGCGTCGGGATGGCGGCGTCGCCGCGCGAGAGCGCGAGGCCCTCCCACGGCAGGGTGCCGCGCGCCGCGTCGTGCAGGGTGCGGGCCTGCTCTAGGCTGCCGTGCTGCTCGTCGTACTCGGGGAGGCGCTTGCCGCCGCGCACCATTGGCACCACGATCTCGTGGTAATCCAGGTTGGGCTTGCGGGTGATCTCCGCGTCGAGCGGGTAGACGATCTCGGCGACAGCGACGCCTGACGCGCGGTAGCCGCGCAGCGCCGTCTTCGCGCCGCCGTAGGTCTGCTTGCCCGACGAGCGCTTCGCCACCGGGTGGCCCTCCACCTCGACGAGCTTGTACACGAGCCCGGCGGTGGGGGCGCCGGAGCCGGTGACCACGGAGGTGCCCACGCCGAACCCGTCGACCGGGTCGCCGCGCAGCCCGGCGATGGCGAACTCGTCGAGGTCGGAGGAGACGATGATGCGGGTGTTAAACGCGCCGGCCTTGTCCAGCTGTTGGCGCACGCGGCGCGACACGATGCCCAGATCGCCCGAGTCGATGCGCACCGCGCCGAGCTCCGTGCCCGCGACCTCGATGGCGTTGGCCACGCCCTTGGTGATGTCGAAGGTGTCCACCAACAGCGTGGTATCTACGCCCAGCTGGTCAATCTGCGCCTTGAACGCCGCCTTCTCGTCCGGCGTGCCGTCCTCGTCCACGTGCAGCAGCGTCCAGGAGTGCGCGGCGGTGCCTGACGGCGGGATGCCGTAGCGCAGCGACGCCTCCATATTGGAGGTGGCCTCGAACCCGGCGATGTAGGCGGCGCGGGCGGCGGTCACGGCGGACTGCTCGTGGGTGCGGCGCGAGCCCATCTCAATGATCGGGCGGCCGTCTGCCGCCGAGGCCATGCGGGAGGCGGCGGAGGCGACAGCGGAGTCCGAGTTCAGGATGGAGAGGATGACTGTTTCCAGGATGACGCACTCGGCGAAGGTGCCGCGCAGCGTCATGATGGGGGAGTAGGGGAAGTAGATGTCGCCTTCGCGGTAGCCGTCGATGTCGCCCGAGAACCGGTAGTTGGCCAGGTAGTCCTTGGCCTCGTCGGACAGGAAGTCGGCCGCGTCGATCTGGTCTTGCGTGAAGCGGAACTTTTCTACCGCGTCGATCACACGCGAGGTGCCGGCGACCACACCGTAGCGGCGCTCGCCGGGCAGGCGCCGGGTAAATACCTCGAACGCGCATTGGCGGTGTGCGGTGCCGTCCTTCAGTGCGGCGTCGAGCATGGTGAGCTCGTACATGTCGGTCAGAAACGCTGTAGAGTCCGGCGTGGAGTTCGTCATGGTCTTACAGACTACGCCCTGGTCGCGCGCGTCGCGTTTATTTGCGCGGAAGGGGCTCTTCGGGGCTATCCCGCAAACGCCACGACGACCCACACATCGCCGCGCCCGTAGGCCACGCCGATGCCCACGTCGCGGTGGCGATCATCCAGCAGCACCTCCATGTGCTCGGGCGAATGGGTGAACAGCTCGAAGAACTCGTAGCCGGAGGCCTGCTCTACCGGGAGGTGGGCGGAGACCTGCGCGGTCTTCTCGCCGGCATCCAACGGTGGCTGCTCACCGGTGACCGCGTTGCCCTCTGCTTGGGCTTGGGCGGTGCGCTGCAATTCGGGGTCGAGGCTGACTGGGGGCAGTGTGTCGTCGATACGCAACTGGGCGATGGCGGTGAAGAAGTCGGTGCGGATCTCCTCGAGCTGCTGCCCGGTGTCAAAGTCGGGATCGACGTAGCTGTCGCCGCGCCCGTCCGCGTGCGAGGAGCCGTCGGAGTGCTGCGCGCTGACCACGGTGAGGGCGACCGCGCTGACGATGCCGAGGACGGCAAGCACGGCACGCAGCAACTGCTCGGTGGAGACAGGCAGCTCCTGGAGGCTGGGGATGTTCCGCATGGGCCCTGATCCTAGCAACCTCCCGGGGCACACGTGCGGGAAACAACCGGTAGGCTGGTCCGCATGAATTGCGAATTCACGCGCCAGGACATGGGCCAGGACATGAGCCCGGACATGAGCCAGGACATGAGCCCGGAAGCGAGTTCAGCCGCGAGCCGAGTGCCGCAGATGAGCTCGCCGATGGCTACCCCGGACCTCGAGGAGGACCTGAAGGTTGAGGTCGCGGCCGGAGAGAACCTGCCATGGATGTGCATTGTGTGGGACGACCCGGTCAACCTGATGAGCTACGTCACCTACGTGTTCCAGACGGTGTTGGGCTACGACCGCAAGCGCGCGAATGAGCTGATGATGCAGGTACACACCGAGGGTAAGGCCGTGGTCTCCTCGGGTGAGAAGGACAAGGTCGAGGGCGACGTGAAGAAGCTGCACACCGCCGGCCTGTGGGCGACGATGCAGCAGGCGGGGTAGAGCTATGCAACCGTGGCGTAAGAAGAAAGGCCTGATGCGTTCAGGCGTGAAGTTCACTACCAAGTTCGATCCGTTGGAACGCGAGGTGATCGGCGACCTCACCGCGACCGTGTCGGAGGCGCTCATCTCGCGCGCGCAGTCCGCGCCGAAGGACGAGTTTGCAGAGATGGTCGGCATGTCCACGGGCCACACCGAGGCCCCGGAGGACCCGAAGCTGGCCCGCCTGCTGCCCGATTTCGAACGCGAGGGCGACGAGGAGTTCGACGGCGACAACGGCCTGCTCCGCAGCCTGCACGAGAACGACATCATCCGCGCGAAGCTGATGAACATGCAGGTGATCAATGACGTGCTGGGTCCCAACGGAGGCGTGGAGGTGAGCATCGACGAGCAGGAGGCCCACCAGTTCGTCGCCGCGCTCAATGACATGCGCCTCTACGTGTCCGCGGATGATCGCGGCGGAGAGGGCCAGGCACAGGATCGCGAGCGCCTCATGGAGTGGCTCGCGTTCTGCCAGGACTCCCTCGTCGACGTGCTCTGCGAGTAAACAGATGCTTGTCGACGCCACCGTGGCCCCAATCCTTCCCGCGGCCCATCTCTCCCTGGGCGACACCGGTGTGACCGCGTTCGTCGCCGCCGACCCGCGCGGGATGCGCGCCGCCGTCGACGTGCACGGCGGCGGCCGGCACCACGGTCGAGCGAGTCCACGCGATACTGTTGTGCGGCGGTTCGGCGTTCGGCCTGGCCGCCGCCGACGGCGCGATGCGCGAGCTGGAGTCGCGCGGGCGGGGGTTCCCAGTCTTCGGCGAGGGCGTGCCCGGCCCGCGCGTGCCCATCGTCCCCGCAGCCGTCATTTTCGACCTTGCCGTCGGTGATCCGTCGCACCGCCCAACTGCGAGTGACGGCGCCGCAGCCGTGGCGGCAGCGCTGGAGGACACCGCGGGCGAGCCGTTGGCGTCGGGCATTGTCGGAGCCGGCTGCGGCGCGACCGCCGGCGTCCTGCGCGGCGGGTTCGGCATCGCGTCCCGCGCGGTGGATCTTCCCGGGGCGCGCAGGAGCGCGACGGTGACCGCCGCGGTGGTGGCAAACCCGGTGGGCTCCGTGGTTGACCCCGCGACGGGGTTGCTGTTTGGCGATGCCTCGAAGCCCGCAGTGGACCTCGAGCGGTACCGCACCCTGCAGCGGCCCGCCCCTGGCAGCGGCGCGCCGGACCCGCGGCTGAACACCACCATCGGCGTGGTGGCCACCGACGAGGACCTCCCGGTGCCGCAGCTGCAGCGCCTGGCCATGACGGGGCACGACGGCATCGCCCGCGCGATCCGCCCCGCCCACTCGCCGCTGGACGGCGACACCCTCTTCGCCGTCTCCGTCCCGAAAGATGATGGTCAAGACGCGGGTGGGCAGGGCGACGCCGCGGAGCCGCTGGCACCGGAAGCGCTCGCGCACCTTTGCGGTGCCGCGGCGGACGCGGTGGAGGCAGCGATCGTGGACGCGGTGTGCAGTGCCACGGGCGGTTTCGGGGTGACGGCGTGGTCGGACGTGGTTGCTGGTGGGCGTCGATAAGCTTGCTCAGCGCGCCGGGGAGCGCCACGGCTACACTTATCAGCGATGACACACAATCCTTACGGAACCAGCGGCCCGACCCCACCCAACAACCCCTACCAGGGCGCTGGCTGGGGCTACGGCCAGACCCACCAGCCCGGCTACGGCAAGCCGTTCCAGCGGCCGTTTTCGCACCCTGAGACGCAGCTGCCCGCATTCCCGGACGGCGTGCAGCCGGAAGATAAACGGACCAAGCGTAAGAAGCAGCGGCGCACGGGGTTCACGTTTGCCATCGGCTACCTGGTGGTGATCTGGGCGGTGTTCCTGCTCAACGAGGGGCTGTTCGGAGGGCTCCTGCAGTACTGGGGCATCCACCCGCTCGACCTGGTGAGCATCTGGCACATTTTCACCGCCCCGCTGCTGCACGCCAACCTCGAGCACATCGTGGGTAACTCGGTCACCGGCGCGATTTTCGCGTTCCTCATCGGCTACTCGGGCAAGCGCGTCTTCTGGGAGGTCACGACGTTTGCCACGGTATTCAGCGGGCTGGGCACCTGGCTGTTCGGCGGGATTGGTACCAACCACCTCGGCGCCTCGGGCGTCATTTACGGCTGGCTGATCTACCTGCTGGTGCGCGGCATCTTCAACCGATCCGGGACGCAGATCGCGCTGGGCCTCGTGCTCGCGTTCTTCTACTCCGGGCTGATCCTGGGCGTGCTGCCGGGCACGCCCGGCGTGAGCTGGCAGGCACACCTCTTCGGCGCCATCGGCGGATTTTTCGCCGGCATGATCATCACCTCGGACGACCCGCCGGAGCTGGTGGCCAAGCGCGAGGCGAAGAAGGCTCGGAAACAGGCGGGCTACTAGCGCGGCGACACGGGTGGCACAATGGCACCCATGGAACAGCACAGTGGGAGTAGCAACGGAACCAGCGGGGGAAATACCGCCCCGATCGGCATCTTCGACTCAGGCGTGGGAGGGCTGACCGTCGCGCGCGCCGTGATGGATCAGCTGCCCGATGAAGCAATCATCTACATCGGCGATACGGGCCACAGTCCGTACGGTCCGCAGTCGATCGCAGACGTGCGCGCGCACGCGCAGCGCATCGGCGACCAGCTCGTAGACCAGGGCTGCAAGATGCTCGTCATTGCCTGCAACACCGCCACCGCCGCATTCCTGCACGATGCGCGCGAGCGGTACGACATCCCCGTCATCGAGGTCATCCAGCCCGCCGTGCGCCGCGCGATCGCGACGACCCGGAACAACAAGGTAGGCGTCATCGGCACCGCGGGCACCATCAAGTCGGGGGCGTACCAGGACCTCTTTTCGCTCAAGTCCGACCTGCAGGTCACCGCGGCGGCGTGCCCGGCCTTTGTGGAGTTTGTGGAGCGCGGTATTACCTCCGGCCGCCAGATCCTCGGCGTGGCGCAGGGGTACCTCGAACCGCTGCAGACCGCAGGCGTGGACACGCTGGTGCTGGGCTGCACGCACTACCCGCTGCTCTCGGGCGTGATTCAGCTGGCCATCGGCGAGCAGGTCACGCTTGTCTCTTCGGCGGAGGAGACGTCGAAGGACGTGCTGCGCGTGCTCACGGAGCGCGACATGCTCGCCCCGCCGCAGGCCGAGAGCGGCCGCGCGCCCGAGCGGGTGTTTGCATCGACGGGCGACCCGGCGGTGTTCGACCGGCTGGCCGCGCGCTTCCTGGGGCCGCAGGTGCGGGCAGTGGGGGAGCAAAACTTGGGGGCTGTGGGGCGTCGATAAGCAAAAATGCCCCGAAGTTTAGAATTCCCCGCAGATTCGTGGCACAGTAAGCGCATGAAGTTGACCATCCTCGGCTGCTCCGGGAGCCTGGCCGCGCCAGGCAACCCCGGCTCCTCCTACGTAGTGAGCGCGCCCGGGCACAGCGACATTCTGTTGGATTTCGGCCCCGGCGCCCTCGCTGCCATGCAGGAACACTTCGACCCGGCGGACGCGCACGTGTGCTTCAGCCACCTGCACGCGGACCACTGCTCCGACATCGCCTCGCTGCTGGTGTGGCGCCGCTACCACCCAGAAAAGCCGGCGGAGTCGCGCCACCGCATGTTCGGCCCGAGTTACACGCCGGAGCATGTCGGCCGGATGAGCGCGGACGGCCCGGACCAGATCGACGACATCGCAGACACCTTCGACTTCGCAGCGTGGCGCGCCGGGCAGGCCGAAACCCTTGGCGGGGTGACCGTGACACCGTTCGAGGTCGTGCACCCGGCTGCGGAGTCGCACGCGCTGCGCATCGAGGATGGCTCGCACGCAATCGCCTATTCCGGGGATAGCGCGTGGACGCCCGCGCTTATCGACGCCGCCCGCAACGCCGACCTCTTCCTCTGCGAAGCCGCCTGGGGCCCGACCTCGGAGGGGATGGCGCCGGGGATGCACCTTTCCGGCGCAGAGGCCGGTCGCATCGCCCGCGAGGCTGGGGTGAAGACGCTGGTGCTCGTGCACATCCAGCCGTGGACCAGCACGCAGGCCACGCTCGAGGCTGCGCGAGCCGAGTTTGATGGCGAGATCGTGGTTGGCTCCGCGGGGGACGTCTTCGAGCTGTAGGGCGCGCGGCGTGCGTTAGGCTGGGGCGCATGACTGATTTCAAACGCGCAGACGGCCGCGGACTCAACGAGATGCGCCCGGTGCGCATCACCCGCGGCTTTACTTCCAACCCAGCTGGCAGCGTGCTTGTCGAGTTTGGCAACACCCGCGTGATGTGCACCGCCTCCGTGGAGGAGGGCGTGCCGCGCTTTAAGCGGGATTCCGGCGAAGGCTGGCTCACCGCGGAGTACGCGATGCTCCCGTCGGCCACCCACGACCGCATGCCGCGCGAATCCATGAAGGGCAAGGTCAAGGGCCGCACCCACGAGATTTCCCGCCTGGTGGGTCGCTCTCTGCGCGCTGCGGTGGACCTGTCCGAGCTGGGCGAAAACACCATCCAGCTCGATTGCGATGTGCTGCAGGCCGATGGCGGGACGCGCACCGCGTCCATCACGGGTGCGTACGTAGCGCTGGCGGACGCGATCGAGGTGCTCAAGGAGCGCGGCGTGGTCCCGGGTGAGCCACTGCTCAAGCCGGTCGCGGCGGTGTCCGTTGGCATTATCGACGGCCGCGTGAGCCTCGACCTGCCGTACGAGGAAGATTCCCGCGCGGAGGTTGACCTCAACGTGGTGATGCAAGAGGGCGGCAACTTCGTGGAGATCCAGGGCACCGGTGAGCACGGCCTCTTCGGCCGCAGCGAGCTCAACGAGATGCTCGATGTTGCCGAGGTCGGGCTCAACGAGCTCATCGGCGCCCAGAAGGCGGCCCTGGGATGGTAAAAGTCCTCGTTGCTTCGAACAACCCCGGGAAGCTCCGCGAGCTCGAAGAGGTGCTGCGCGAGCTGGACATCGCCGGTGTTGAGCTGGTGTCGCTGCGCGACGTCGAGCCCTACCCGGAGCCGAAAGAGGACGGGCTGACCTTTGAGGACAACGCGCTGATCAAGGCTCGCGCCGGTGCCGCGCGCACCGGGCTGCCCTGCGTCGCCGACGACTCGGGCCTGGCCGTCACTGCGCTCAACGGGATGCCTGGCGTGCTCTCCGCGCGTTGGTCCGGCGACCACGACGCAGACGACGCCGACTCCGCGAATAACCGGTTGTTGCTCGCGCAGATGCAGGACATCGAGCTTCGCGACGCCGCGTTTATCTCCTGCTGCGCCCTCGTCACCCCCGCCGGCGACGAGTTCACGGCGACGGGCCGCTGGCCGGGCCAGCTGCTCCGCGAGCCACAGGGCGAGGGCGGGTTCGGCTACGACCCGCTGTTCGCCCCGGACGACGCGCAGCCAGCGGACGCGACGCGTCCGGTCTCCTCGGCGGAGTTGACGCCAGAGGAGAAGAACGCCTGGTCGCACCGTGGGCAGGCGCTGCGCGCGCTCGCCCCGGACATCGCGCGCCTGCTGGGATAGGCCAGTTTGGCTAGGGTAGTGGCATGAAGAAAACGCTTGCACTCTCAGCCACTGTCATGATCGCCGGAACCGCGCTCGTCGGCTGCGGCTCGTCCTCCGATTGGGACGGCTCCTGGTCCGGCGATGTCACCTCCACGGACGCCAGCCAGCCCGGCGGCGCCGCGACCCTCACCATCGACGGCGGTGACTGCCACTGGGAGCTCACCGAGCCGGACGGCCAAACCAACGACGCCCGTTGCGAGCAGGACGACGAGGAATTTAAGCTCGCCGACCCGCTTTCCGGGCGCGACCTGGAGTACAAGGGCAAGATCAACGGCGACACGCTGACGTTGAGCCCGGACAATGACCGCGCCGAGGACATCGGCGTGATGGTCCTGACCCGGGCTGGGGAAGAAAAGTAATTGGTTCGGGGCGCGTACCGGTGCCCGACCGCCCTGGTTAGCCGAGCTGGAACGTCTCGGTGACTTCCTTGCGTCGCTTCGCTTCGACGATGAAGGACATGAACGGCACGATGCCGGAAACCGCGGTGAGCACCCACGTCACCGATGACCAGCGGGCCTTAAGCCCCAGGTTCAGCGAGGCGACGAGGAAGAACATAAACGCGAAGCCGTGGACGCGAGCCACCCACGAGAGCAGGGACACGTCCATGTCCAGGCCGTACTGCATCACCATGCGGGTGATGAGCAAGAGGAAAAGTACGCCCGTGATCCACGCCGTGATGGAGAAGAGGTGCAGCGCGGTGCGCACGCGGCGCTGACGCTCCGGGTGGATCTTCGGGGTGGCAGCGGGGGTTTGCTCGGTCATGCGTCCTTCTCCTCGGAATTGTGCTGGTGTGGGGTTTGCCTACGCGGCGTGAGCATGTCGTTGTACTCCTGGACGTCCATCTGCGGCCGCGATGGGAGGAAGTCTTCGCTAATAGTTTTCGGTTGCGATGGGTCCGCACCGTACTTGGCCAGGTCCGCCTCGTACAGGCTGTCCATTTGCTCGCCGGCGTTGATCGCGTCGATCTTCTCGTTTTCCATGCGGATGCCCGCCCGGTAGGCGTAAACAAAAAACGCCCCGAAGAACGGCCACTGGAGGGCGTACCCAAGGTTTTGGAACGTGCCCGTGCCGGACTGGAAGCGGGTCCACTGCCACCACGCCAGCAGGCAGCAGGTGATGACGGCGGCGATAAGCAGCAGGATATGCCACGCGCGCACCTTCACGCGGGAGCGCTTCTCCGGTGCAGGGGCCTCTGTTTCGCCGAACTCACTCACAAGCGGACAGTTTACCAACTCCACACCTGCAACCAAACTAAAGTTTGATGGGGTGAGTGGGGGCTTACCGGTTTCGGGCGGGCGCGTCGCGCCGTGTAGCATGATGGTCACCGCGCCCGTGGCGGAATTGGCAGACGCGCTGGATTTAGGTTCCAGTGTCTACGGACGTGAGAGTTCAAGTCTCTCCGGGCGCACGAGAAAGCACCTGGGGCATCAAGGCCCCAGGTGCTTTGTGCTCGCGCGAGTTCCGGCTGCGTTAGAGGTGCTCTGCGTTAGAGGTGCTCGACGGCGAACTCAGCCTGCTCGCGGGTGAAGTGCTCGGGCCCTTCGGTCAGGGCCTTGGTGAGCTCGCTGCGGCTCGTGCCGTCTTCTTCCATCTGCTGCGCTACCTGGAGGGCGAGCTGGTTGAAGTCCGCGTCGAGGTGGTCGACGGCGTAGCTCGCGGTTTCACGGTCGAAACCGTCGGTGTCGCGCAGCAGGGTGTACAGGTTTTCCTCGGACATCGCCTGACCGTTCAGGTGCACCTCTGCCGCCTTGAGCGCCTCTGCCTGCGCGCCGGTGGCGTTGGCACCGGCCGTAGCGTTGGCGCTCACGGGGGTGTCCGTCGCCGGGGCGGACTCGTCATCGTTGTCGCTGAGCAGCAACCAGCCGAGGAGCCCGAAGCCGATGAGGGCGAGGACGACGACGGTCGCCCACTGGGCGGTGGTGGAGCGGGGACGTGCGTCCGCTTCGTCGTCGTGCGAGCCCTGCAGCGGGTACGGGCTGGACGGGCGCGCGGCACCGGCGGTGTCGTCGGCGCGGGAATCGCTGGGATTGATTGGACTAGACATGAGGCCTCACTTCGTCGCGGCAGGTCAACGCCGCATCAAATCGGTGGGGGACAAAATTTCACTGATATGACCATTATGCCTGGGTGTGGCGTGAATAAGCAAAAAGTTCCCGCGAAACACGGTGAAGATCACACCTGGGTGGCGCTATTCGCCCGGGGCTTTAACGCTGCTAAATATCCCAGTCGCGCAGGATCCGATCGACATGCCCCGAGGCGCGGACGTTGTACTTGGCCTCCTCGATGGTGCCGGAGCCGTCCTCAGCCACGTTCACCAGGAAGGTGGAGCGGATGACACCCTCCGTCACCTTGCCGTACATCTTCTTCTCTCCAAACGCGCCGTACGCGATGAGGGTGTCCTTCGATTCATTACCAAGCAACTCGATGCCCAGATCGTGCTTCGCACGGAAGTCCGCGAGCTTGTCGGTGGGGTCCGGGCTGATGCCCAGCACGGTCACGGAGGCGTTGTTGAAGTCCTCGAGCTTTTCCGTGAAGTCGCACGCCTCGGTCGTGCAGCCCGGGGTGTTCGCCCGCGGGTAGAAGTACACGATGACGCGCTTTCCGGCGAAATCTGACAGGGAGACCTGCTCGCCCTTGTCGTTGGTCAGGGTGAAGGCTGGGGCGGTGTCGCCCTTTTCCAGTCTGATCTGATCATTCATACTTCACCGTTTTACACGTTTTACACTACTGTGGTCACAAGAACCGACAAACGAGTACAACGTAGGAGAATTGAACGTGGCACGAGACATTCACGACATTGAGCGCGACATCTCCCGCACCCGCAGCCAGCTCGCCAGCACCCTGGACGAGCTCGCGGATCGCGCGAACCCGTCCACCCTCGCGGGGGGCGCGAAGGACGGCGCTCTGGAGTGGCTGAAGGACGAGACGGTGCAGAAGGTCCTCGCCGGCATTGGCGTCGGTATCGCCGCACTCGTCGGCATCAAGGTGCTCAACGGCCGCAAGCGCAAGAAGGAGCTCAACGAGCTGCAAAAGCTGCTGTCGCGCAACTAGCGCCAGACCGCTTCGGAACAACGAAAAACCGTCCACACCACCGATTGGTGGGTGGACGGTTTTTTGCTGCGCTGTAGCGTCGACAAGCGCCCCGGCGTTAGGCGATCTCCGCCCCGGCGTCCATCATCTCCTGGAGGGCCCGGGCGCCCGTCGCGTCATCGACGGGGGCGACCATGCCGCGCAGCACCCGGACCTTGAAACCCTGCTTCAGCGCGTCGAGCACCGTGGCGCGAACGCAGTGGTCGGTGGCGATGCCGCAGACATCGAGCTCGTTGATGTCGTGCTCGCGCAGCCAATCGCCCAGCAGCATGCCGTTGTCGTCGTGGCCCTCGAAGCCGGAGTACGCGGCCGAGTGCTCGCCCTTGCGGAAGAAGTGGTCGATCAGCGAGGTGTCAATCGGCCCGCGGATCTTCGCGCCGTAGGTGTCCGCGACGCAGTGCGGCGGCCACGAGTCCTGGAAGTCGGGGTTCTCAGAGAAGTGCTCGCCTGGGTCGATGTGCCAATCCTGGGTGGCGATGATGTGCGCGTACTCGCGCGTCCGGTTGTCCTCGGTGCTGAGGAACTGGGCAATTTTCGACGCCACCTCATCCCCGCGAGCCGTTGCGAGCGGTCCGCCGGGGCAGAAGTCATTTTGGACGTCTACAAGCAGGAGTGCCGTATTCATAGTAGCAACCTTAATTGATTCTCAGGCGACCGGCAAATGTATGCGCATTTTGTTTCAGGAAAGCGGGGAGGCGCACTAAATCTGCAGGATACAAAAGGGGTGACCTATTCCTGTATTAAGAAAGGCTCTCAGGTTTTTGGGGCTGGGAAGGGGGCGTGCTGGATTGTCGTGGGTGATACGTTCTAGGGGACTAGCGTACCGAAAAAGAAAACCCCCTCGCTGAGTACCATTCGGTATCTCCGCGAGGGGGTGAACTGTGCGCCATCAGGGAATCGAACCCCGAACCCACTGATTAAGAGTCAGTTGCTCTACCAATTGAGCTAATGGCGCGTATTTTGTTTTTCTCTCTGTCGCTCTCGGCGACGTTGAAAACAATAACACCTTTCCTTGCAGGGAGTGAAATCGCCTGGTCACGAGCCTTTTTCGTAGTGTTCAAATTGTAATCTATTTAAAGCGAAATGAAGTAGCGTTTGGGTGCTTTTGGCAGATAGGGTAATTGCAATGCACAACGCGATATTGGAGGTAGGAAAGCGTTCATGCGTGTAGGGAAAGTGGTGCGCCGGGCAGCTGGCGTCGTTGCGGCGGCCGCGATGGCCACCACGCTGGTGTCGTGCACGATCGGTGAGACGAACGAGGCTGAAACACAGCACGTTGCCAAGACCGAGGAGCACGAAGCGGCAGAGGAACCGAAGCCGGAGCCGCCGGAATTCTCTTTCGAGGACGGCGCTGAAGATGCCGAGCCTGGTGAGCCAGTCACCGTTACCTCGGATGAGGGGCTGTCGTCTGTGGTGATGACCAACGAAGACGGCAAGGTTGTCAGGGCGAAGATGAACGATGAAAAGACTGAGTGGGAAACGGCGGAGCCGCTCGGTTACGGTCGCACGTACACGGTGAAGGCTGAAGACGCTGCGGGCCAGAAGGCGAAGCAGAGTTTCACCACGGTGGTTCCGGCGGCTGAGACCAACGTGTATCTGGGCCCCCTTGACGGTGACAACGTCGGTGTGGGGCAAGCAATCACGCTCCGCTTCGACGTGCCGATTCAGGACACGAAGGCCGTTGAGGAGCTCATCGACGTGGAGACCTCCAATGACACCGAGGGTGGGTTTTTCTGGCTCGATCCCTACGAGCTGCGCTGGCGTCCGAAGGATCTGTGGGAGCCTGGCACCGAGGTCACTGTCGCTGCCAACGTCTACGGCAAGGATATGGGTGGCGGGGTCTACGGCGTCGAAGACGTCGAGCACAGCTTTACCATTGGTGACAAGGTCGAGGCTGTGGTAGACAACGCGGATAAGATGCTGAAGTTCTACCGAAATGACGAACTGGTGAAGTCCTTCCCGGTATCAATGGGTAGCGATAACTCGCGTGATACGCCGAACGGCACCTTCATTGTGGGCGACATGCACAATTCGTTGGTGATGGATTCGCGCACCTATGGTCTCGGCCTCGAGCAGGGTGGCTACGTCACCCCGGTGTCGTACGCGACGCAGCTGTCCTACTCCGGCATCTACCTCCATGCCGCGCCGTGGGCGATGTGGGCGCTCGGCAACACGAACCAATCGCACGGTTGCATTAACGCGTCGATGGCGGACGCGCAGTGGTTCCAGGAGAACGTGAAGCGCGGTGATGTGGTGACTGTACAGAACACATACGGTGGCACGCTCACGCCGTACGACGGGCTCGGCTACTGGAACATGGACTGGGAGATGCGCTCGGGTGGAACCGAGGATCCCAATGCGTAAGGTTGGTGGCGCGTAGGCGTCGACAAGCGATCTGCTCCAGGCACTGATTGTGCTTGGAGCGTTTTTATTTGCCTTCTCGCTTGTTGGCGGCGTCAGGGAACTCCGCGTGGATGCTCATGAGCGCCTCCCTGGTGCTGGACATGATGGTGACGTCCTTCGCCGCGATGGCGGTCGTCCCCGTCGTCTACGTGTTGTGGGGATGGTCGGCGTCGTACGCTGGAGACGACATCGCCGGGATCGTGGCCACCCCGCTGCAGGCATTTGGGGTCAGGGGGCCAGATCGCTGATTCCGCGGGCAACTTCGTGGCGGGCGCGGCGAGGTCTACCGCGGCGCAGAGGTTGCAGCGGACTTCGTGCCGAAACTGAAGCTCGAGATTGTCACGGGGGGAGGGGCTGGCCGACCGGGCGGTGGACGCCATCCTTCGGGCGGCATCCACGGGGACGTTTGGCGACGGCAAGATTTGGATCTCTCCGGTCGACGACGTGATCCGCGTGCGTACCGGCGAGTGTGGCGAGCAGGCGCTGTAGGGCGCGGCCGACCGAGAAAGCAATGTACCCCGTCACCTGTTTGTACAGGTCACGGGGTAACTTTGGGGTGGCTGACGGGACTCGAACCCGCGACACCCAGGATCACAACCTGGTGCTCTACCAGCTGAACTACAGCCACCATCGCTGCGTTTTCAGCAGCGGGAACTACCTTAGTACGCGGTCTCTAAATCACAAAAACGGCTGGTAGGCGCTATTGGCAGCGTCCCTTGCGTGCTCAGCTTCCGGGGTCTCCGGGCCGGGAGATTCCACGAACACGGAGCGGCGGTAGTAGTCCAGTTCGCGAATGGATTCCACGATGTCCGCGAGCGCGCGGTGCGCCATGCCTTTCTCGGGCTGGTTGAAGTACGCACGCGGGAACCAGCGGCGGGTGAGCTCCTTGACGGTGGAGACGTCGATCATGCGGTAGTGCAGGGCCGAGTCGAGGCGTGGCATCTGCTCGCGGATAAAGGCGCGGTCGGTGGCAATTGAGTTGCCCGCCAGGGGAGCGGGGTGCGCCTTATCGCAGTGCTTGTCCAGCAGTGCCAGGACGGCGTCCTCGGCCTCCTTCATGGTGACGGTCGACGCCTTGATCTCGTCGAGCAGCCCGTTATCTGTGTGCATCTTGGTGACAAAGTCATCCATCTCAGCGAGCTCGGCCTCGGTCGCTCCGATGACAATGTCCAGGCCTTCGTCCAAAATATTGAGCTCGGCATCGGTCACCAGTGCCGCCACCTCGACGATCACGTGGCGGTGCGTGTCTAGACCGGTCATCTCCAGGTCGACCCAAACGATCCGGTTATCTTTTGCGTGGATGTCCACGGTTACTCTTCTCCCATCTTTGCGTAAAAACTGCCTACGAGCGGGGCGATCACGCCGCGCGGCCCGTAGGCGGAAACCACGTCCATCGCCTTGGACAGCGGGCCGGGGACCACGCGGCGCTTGTTCGCGCGCATGGCTCGCAGCGTGTCGCGGGCGCACGAGTCGTAGGTGGTCCACAGGAAATCCGGCACGACCTTGTCCACGATGGACTGCTCCTCTTCCGGAATGTACGCGTCGCGTACCGGGCCCGGTGCAAGCAGGGTGCAATGCACGCCCGAATCTTTGAGCTCGAAGTGCAGGGCCTCGGTAAACGCGTTCACGCCAGCCTTGGTGAACACGTAGGTGGCGTTGTTGGGAATGGGGATGTTGCCTGCTGCCGAGCCGACGTTGCACAGCGCCCCCTCGCCCCGCGGCACCATCTGGTCCAGCACGGCCTTGGTGATGCGGAACACGGCGGTGGAGTTCAGGTTGTACTGGTTTGTCTCGTATCCCCAGTCCTGGCGCATGAATGGGCCGAAGCTGGCGATGCCCGCCGAGTTCACGCATAGCGTCACCTTGCGCGTCGCAATGTGCGCGAGCAGCGCGTCCACGTCGCGCTCCTTGGCCAGGTCGGCGGCCACGACCTCGACGTTGACGCCGTGCGCGTCGCTCAGTTCGTGGGCGAGCTCCATGAGCACGTTTTCGCGACGGGCGACGATGATCAGGTTGTAGCCGGCGGCGGCGAGGTCGCGCGCCACCGCCTCGCCAATGCCCTGTGACGCGCCGGTCACCAGGGCATAAGAGTCAATTTCGGGGGCTGGAAAAGTCATGGTCTACAGGGTACCTGGGCTAGTGCTTCTCGACGCCCACCTCACCCCTCGCCAGCGCCTCCAACGCCTCCATGTGCGCCTGGAAGGCTTCGCGCCCCTCCCTGGTGAGCGTGACCCACACCGTGTCCTTCGCCCGAGTCGAGCCGTACTCGCGGAACCGGGTCACAAAACCGGCTTCCTCCAGGGCGTTGAGCTGTTTGGACAGCGTGGCGTCGGAAAGCTGGGTGGCGTCGCGAAGCGTGCTGAAGCGCATTTCGTAGCGCGTCTCGCCCTCGATGGCGCCGCCGGCGTTGAGCGCCGCGCAAATCTTCAAACGGTTGATGGGGTGGATGACGGGGTTAGTCATGGTACTTGTTCCAGGTCAGGCCGTAGGCGGCGATCATGCCAATTGTTGTGGCTGCCGCGACGATGGCACAGGCCACTGTGCCGATTCCTTCAGCGAGCGTCATGAGGGGGTATGCGAGCAGAGGAATGACGACAGCTTTCCAATTGAGCTTCGGATCCTCGCGGACCTCTTGCTTCATCGCGGTGCGCACCCCGCGTTTGGCGGAAAGCTCGATCCAGATGATGCCCACCACACCAGCGAGGAGGATGAGCAAACCCCAGGCGTGCCCAACGAGGGTGAAGTACATGCCGGCGCCGAAACAGAGGCTGGTCGCCACGATGCTCAGCCACGGCACGGGTTGGGATGCCTTGGCGCGCGCTTCGGTGTCGCGAATTGCCTCGAGTGTCTCGCGAGCGGAGGCGGCTGTGTCCTTGTGTTTGACTCTGGCGTGCTGATTGGTCGTGCTTTGCCGACCCTGCGGCTCCATGTTTTCCATAGTGGAAAGTGTACCGGAACGCGGGGTAACGTCAAGTGGGATTACTCCTCGTCCAGCCACTCCGAGAGCGCCTGCGCGGAGGTACGCGCGTGGTGGACCACCATGCCCAGCTGTACGTCGCGGGCAAAAACGGCCAGGACCAGGTGGCCGACGGGCGGGTGCGCCACTTTTGCCAGTGCGATGACCTCGTCGTTTGGCAGCGATACGCTAACGATTGCGTCGCGTCCTTCGCCTTTCGCCTCATTGGGGTCGCGGGAGGGGTCCACAATCGCGGCCTGCGCCCCGGCGGTGCCAAACATCGATGAGTTTAGGGCGCTGATCCGGGCGGCGTCGAGCGCGTCGCCGAGGCCGATCGAGCAGACGTGGGTGCCGTCGCCGGTGCCGAGGACGACTGCGTAGATTCCCGGTACCTGGTGGCGCATGCGCGACATGTATGGCAGAGCGGCGGCAGCCAGGTCGTTCGTAGCGAAATCGGTGCCGCGCACCCGGCGGTGGCGCCCAATCTGAGCTTTGACGTCATCTTTCATGGCTTCTGACAATCCGCCCTCCAGGCCGTCTGTGGCCAACGTGGTCGTCGTGTTTTCAAGCGTCGCGGTCACAGGTAATCCTCCAGTCTGGTCAGGGCGAGGTCAATAACGCGCGCCACGTCGTCGTGCACGCGCGGGTCGGCCGCCACCACGGGAATGTCGGAGTGGCCGGCCATGGAAAGAAAATCGCGCAGGATCGGGAGCGGGTCGGGCCCATCCGGGTCGATGAAGTTCACCGCGAAGGTGGTGCGGTGATAGGCGTCCAAGCTCCCGATGGTCTCCAGCCAGTGCACGACCTGCTGTTCCAGGAGCTGCGGGAGCCCGAAGAGCCAGACCACGAGCGCTGCGGCCGGATTGCGGGCGGGGGTGCGCGCATCATCAAACTGGTCTTGGCCCGCGGTGCCGAAGACGGCGACGCGCGTGGTGTCGGCGCGGTCCCAGACGCCGAAGTCGATCCCCACGGTGGTCGTTGTCTTGGTCTGAGCGATGAAGTCGTCGGAAGCGTTGGCGTGCGCCTCAGTGTTGATGGGTGTCACCGTCGAGATGGTCGCGACTCCCGTCGTCTTACCAACCCCAACCGGGCCGACAAAGACGACCTCGGAATCTGAGTACGCGCCAATGATGGCGTCCGAGGGCATTGTCAGGTGTGGGTCCAGGTCATCGGCGGTGATGTCCTCGGCCTTTCCGTGGCGCCGCCCAGTGGCGGGCGTTTGAGTCATATCATTTCCTCAGGTTCAGTTTGGGGAGTGACACCCAAATTATCAGACTTTTCTTTCCATTTGTCTAATATTGCGGTATCCTGTGGTGGCAATCCGGGCCAGCGTGCACTTCCACCGTCCCAAACGGGCGCGTACCTGTGCGCCGTGACCAGCAATTACACGAGAATACGAAAAGGAATCGAATGTCCCAGCAGGAGAATCTCAACAACTTCCTCAACGCCGTCTCTGAGGACCTCAGCGGCTTCATTGGCGCATCTGTCGTCGACATCAACACCGGTATGTCCCTGGTGTCCACCTCCCGTTACCCGGACTTCGACCTGGACATCGCGGCTGCGTACAACTCTGAGATGGTGAAGGCCAAGTTCAAGACCATGGAGGCGCTGGGCATCCAGGGTGGCCTGCAGGACATGCTGCTTACCCTCACCGACCAGTTCCACTTGATCAAGATTCTGGAAAATGACTTGTTCATCTACGTGGCAGTCGACTCCTCCCGGACCAACCTGGCGCTCCTGCGTACGGCCGTGAACGCGAACGTGAAGAAGTTCGGCCTGGCATGAACGCAAGTGCGGCGTGACGTCACTGACGGCGCTGACGCCGCCGACGCCACCGACGGCACTGACGCCGAGCTGGTAAAAGCACCTGACGCACCGGATGTGCCGGAAGCGGAGGAGTACCACGGGGCCCACGAGCTAAGGGAAGACCGGGAAGACGTAGTCGTCGAGAAGCCTGACGCGACTCCGGAGGTCGACGAAGAGAAGCCTGAGACGCGGCACGCGCCGCCGCATCGGAAAGCGTGGTGGCTGCCGTGGCGGTAGCCTGGCGTCATGCTTGATCGCGATGAACTGATTTTCAGCCAGACCAAGGCACTTGGTACCGACGAATTTGAAATCACCGACGGGCAGGGCCAGCTCGTCGGCACGGCGCGGCAAACGCTGCAGCTCGCCGATATGTTCCGTGGCTCGCGCGGGGTGGAGGTGCGCGACGCCCAAGGCACCCTCGTGCTTGGCGTGACCGACCCGGCGAATTTCCTCCGGGACTCCTACGAGGTGCGCCTGGCGGAGCCCGACATGGTGCTCGCCACACTGCGCAGCAAGTTTTCCCTGCTGCGCACCAAGCTTGACCTGGAGATCGCCGGCTTTCCCAGCGTGCAGATTGATGGCAAGCTGCTCGCCCTCAACTTTGACCTGACCAGCAACGGACAGCCGATCGCGAGCATCAATGCAGAGTACACGGGCATGGGGCGCGCGTTTATGGGTAAGACCTCGTACCGGATCAGTTTCCAGCCGGGCCTGGATCAGCGTCAGCACGCGGCAATCCTCGGCACCGCGGTGGCGGTGGACATGCTGCGACGGAAGCGCCGAAACTCCTCCTAGCAGCGGTTTTCGCCCCAACGAAAAGCGCCCCCAGCAGGACTCGAACCCGCGACCAGCCGGGTAGAAACCGGATGCTCTAATCCACTGAGCTATGGGGGCAGCGCTCACGAGGGCACCCGTACGCCCGGGCGCTCCGTGCAGCCCGCCTATTGTAGCGCAAGGCCAGTTAGGCACCCCAATCAATCAAAAGTAGGGTAGGGGGCATGTCTGAAGTGGGAGTTCGCAAGCGGGCAGTGCGGCCCGCCTGGCCGGTGTACGTTGCAGCCTGCGTGATCGCCGCGGTGGTGGCGGGTGCGGTGGCGCAATCGTTCGCGGGGGCGTCGTTAAGTGCCCTCGGCATCCCTGATCCCGGTGCGTTGACCACTGCCGGCCTGCCCGCGTTGCGCGGCGTCGCCTGGCTGCTGTTTGCGCTGTCGTTAGGGTCGTTTTTCCTCACCGCGTGGCTGATCCCGCCGACGCGGCGCGGCGAGGGCGCGGATCTGAACGGCGCGCAGCTCACCGTCGACGGGATCATCGCATCGCGGACCGGCGGCTGGGCGCAGCTTGGCATCGCGCTTATCGGGTTGACGATGATTCCGCTCGTGCTTTCCGACGTCTCCGGCGAACCGCTCGGGGAGGTCTTCTTCCAGCTCAGTGCCTGGTCCGTCGCGCTGGAGCAGGTTGCCGACGCGAAGGTGTGGCTGGTCACCGCCATCATCGCCGCGGTCGTTGGCGTGTGCGGACTCCTGGCGCGCAGCTGGTTTTCCCAGGTGGCGCTGTGTGGGGGCGCGTTGGCGTCGATAATGCCACTGGCGCTGACGGGTCACTCGGCGTCGGGCGGAAGCCACGACTTTGGCACGAACTCGCTGATCTGGCACCTGGTGTTCATGCTCATCTGGGTCGGCGGACTCATGGCGCTGGTGGCGCACGGCCGCAGGCTGGGCCCCAACCTGGAGGGGGCGGCGCGGCGGTATTCCGCGGTTGCCCTGTTCGCGCTGCTGGTCATGCTGGTATCTGGGCTGACCAATGCGCTCATCCGGGTCCGGCTGTCCGACTTGCTCGACTACGCCTACGGCTGGGTGCTGGTGATCAAGTTCGCGGGCATCCTCCTGCTTGGCCTGATGGGGTTCGCGCACCGCCAGCTCACGCTGCCGCAGCTGGGGTCGCGCCCCGGCGCGTTTACCCGCTTCGCCCTCGTGGAGGTCGTGGTCATGGCGGCAATTGCGGGCCTGTCGGTCACACTCGGGCGCACCCCGCCCCCGCCGCCGCTGGACCCCGACCTGACCGCGATGCAGGTGGCGCTGGGCTACAACCTTGCCGAGCCGCTCACGTGGGGCAACTGGCTGACGCAGTGGCGCCCGGAGCTGCTGTACAGCGTTATCGCGCTGCTGCTTGCCGTGTACTACCTCTACCTGGTGCGCCGCGTGCCCGGGTGGCGCGCGTCTCGCACGGCGTGGTGGTTGCTCGGCTGCGCCACGGTGGTGGTCACGCTGAGCTCCGGGCTGGGGATGCACATGGCGGCCGCGTACTCCACGCACATGACAGTGCACATGATCCTCTCGATGGGCGCTCCCGTCTTCTTCGTGCTCGGCGCGCCGCTCACGCTGGTCCGCGAGGCCTACCCGGCCGGCGAGTTCAACCCGCGCCTGTGGGCGGAGAGCTTCCAGCACTCGCGCCTCGTCCGCGTGATCACCTACCCGCCGGTGTCCGCGGTGCAGTTCCTCGTGCTTTTCTACGTCATGTACGTCTTCCCCTCGCTGTATGAGCTGATGATCTCGGAGCACGCGGGCCATGTGATCATGAACGCCGTGTTCCTTGTTTCCGGCTATTTCTACTTCTGGGAGCTCATTGGGCCGGACGAGCTGCCCGCGCGTCACTCGGCGAAAGTCCGCCTGGCGTGGCTGTGGATCGCCATGCCGTTCCACCTCTTTATGGGCGTGTACCTGATGCAGCTCAACTTCGTGCTGGGCGAGGATTTCTACCAGTCGCTACAACTCCCGTGGGATCCGGACTTGCTTGATGATCAAAAGGTGGGCGGCGGTATCGGCTGGGCGGCCGGCTCGTTCCCGCTGGTCATCGTGTTTGCGCAGCTGTTCCGCGCGTGGTTTGCGGAGGACAACCGGGAAGCGATCGAATCCGACCGCAAGGCAGAAGAAACAGACGACGAGGAATGGCGCCAATACAACGAGATGCTCGCGCAATACAATCGACTCTAGCTGACATTTTTGGAAAATTGTCCGCCACCCCTTCCTATTTCGTACGTTTCGTGTAAAAATACCACTAACGGAGCAAGCGCTTGTCGACGCCCCGTTGCACGAAACAAACGTCAAAGTTTAGGAAAGGGGGTGGCTCTCCCATGAGCCACTTGCACACTCACATCCACGGCAACCTGATTGATAACCCAGACCTCCGCGTGTTTAAGGACACCGATTCGGTGCTGTGCAAATTTCGCCTCGCCACCTCGCGCCGTCGCCCGACGGAGGAAAAGGATTCCTCCGGGAAGGTGCTGTGGGAGGATGTGGATCAGCTGTATATCGATGTCGAATGCTGGGGGCAGCTCGCCACCAACGTGGCGGCGTCGCTGAAGCGGGGACTACCGGTTTCCGTCTGCGGCAAGTTGGTGACGGAAACGTGGCTGGTTGACGCGCCGGAGGGTGCCGAGCAGGAGAAGCTCAAGCGCTCAAAGATCGTGCTGAAGGCGACCCAAGTTGCGTTCGACCTGGCCCGCCACCAGGTCAGCTCGGTGCGTAGCGAGCCCGTTGGCAACACGCTGGCCGGGCAGGAACCGCTTCGGGCGAAGACAACGGAGGAACTGACGCGCGACAGTCGCGGGGACGTTACTGACCGGCTGATGAGTGAGGAAGACGCCATCGGGCACGCGAAGCGCGCCAAAGAGCGCGAGCCCGTGTTGGTCGGCGCGGCCGCCGGCGGTGGCGGCGCGGGTGGCGCAAACGCAGCAGATTCCGCAGACTCTTCGGATTCCGCGGACGCCGAGGGGGTGCCGTTCTAAACCGTCACTTCACCCAACGCTGATCTGTCGCTGCTTCCCCGCGCGCGATGCTTGGTCTGGTGCAGGCAGTCAGGCCATGTGGAGGCCCCGAAATGATGTAGTCTGTGGAAAGCATTTACGCCAATTTCGCAGTCGAATTCACAAGAGGGGACTTCACGTGGCTGAATTCATCTACACGATGAAAAACGTTCGCAGGGCCATCGGTGACAAGGTCATTCTGGACAACGTCACTATGGCTTTCTACCCCGGCGCCAAGATCGGTGTCGTGGGCCCCAACGGCGCTGGTAAGTCGTCGTTGCTCAAGATCATGGCGGGAATTGACCAGCCGAACAACGGCGAGGCATTTCTCCAGCCCGGCGCGTCGGTGGGCATCCTGCTGCAGGAGCCGCCGCTGAACGAGGAGAAGACGGTCCGCGAGAACGTCGAGGAGGGCCTCGGCGACATTTTTGAAAAGAAGGCCCGCTTCGAGCAGATCGCCGAAGAGATGGCGACCAACTACTCCGACGAGCTCATGGAGGAAATGGGCAAGCTCCAGGAGGAGCTCGACGCGGCCGACGCGTGGGAGGTCGACTCCAAGATCGAGCAGGCGATGGAAGCGCTGCGCTGCCCGCCGTCGGATTCCCCGGTGACCAACCTGTCGGGTGGTGAGCGCCGTCGAGTGGCGCTGGCGAAGCTGCTGCTGTCCGAGCCCGACCTGCTCCTGCTGGACGAGCCGACCAACCACCTCGACGCGGAGAGCGTGCTGTGGCTGGAGCGCCACCTGCAGGACTACCCGGGCGCCGTCCTCGCCGTGACGCACGACCGCTACTTCCTGGACAACGTCGCGGAGTGGATCTGCGAGGTTGACCGTGGCCAGCTCTACCCGTACGAGGGCAACTACTCCACCTACCTGGAGAAGAAGCAGGAGCGCCTCCAGGTCGCGGGCAAGAAGGACCAGAAGCTGCAGAAGCGCCTGAAGAAGGAGCTGGACTGGGTTCGCTCCTCGCCGAAGGCTCGCCAGGCAAAGAACAAGGCCCGCCTGGAGCGTTACGAAGAGATGGCGGCAGAGGCGGAGAAGTACAAGAAGCTGGACTTTGAGGAGATCCAGATCCCGACCCCGCAGCGCCTGGGCAATAAGGTCGTCGAGGTGGAAAACCTGAACAAGGGCTTCGACGGACGCACGCTGATCAAGGACCTCTCGTTCACCCTGCCGCGCAACGGCATCGTTGGCGTGATCGGCCCGAACGGCGTGGGCAAGACCACCCTGTTCAAGACCATCGTGGGCCTCGAGGACCCGGATTCCGGTGACGTTGAGGTGGGCTCCACCGTCGAGCTGTCCTACGTGGACCAGAACCGCGCAAACATCGACCCGGAGAAGACGGTGTGGGAGGTCGTCTCGGACGGCCTGGACTACATCCACGTTGGCCAGAACGAGATGCCCTCGCGCGCGTACCTGTCCGCCTTCGGCTTCAAGGGTGCTGACCAGCAGAAGCCGTCCAAGGTCCTCTCCGGAGGTGAGCGCAACCGTCTCAACCTGGCGCTCACGCTGAAACAGGGCGGCAACCTGATCCTGCTCGATGAGCCCACCAACGACCTCGACGTGGAAACCCTGGGGTCGTTGGAAAACGCGCTGCAGGCATTCCCGGGCTGCGCCGTGGTCATCTCGCACGACCGCTGGTTCCTGGACCGCACCTGCACCCACATCCTCGCCTGGGAAGGCAACGTTGAGGAAGGCCAGTGGTACTGGTTCGAAGGCAACTTCGGCGACTACGAGAAGAACAAGGTCGAGCGACTGGGCGAAGAGGCCGCGAAGCCGTCCCGCGTCACGCACCGCAAGCTGACGCGCTAGGCACACGCTTCTCGACGCCACCCGGCCTCCCGCTTCACGCCCCGCCCCGAGAGCCAGCTCACACTGGTTCCGTGGCGGGGCGTTGGTTGTGGGGTAGCATGTCGGCAGTACGTGCACCGCATACCCGCGAAGTTTGGAGTGGAGAATATGGCTGAGCAACCAGGACACGGCGAGACCGCAGGCGCGAACGGCGCCGGGGCCCCGCATACTCACAAGGTTTCGCTGCGCTGGGGCGACTTTGACCGGTACGGCCACGTCACCAACTCCGCCTACATCGAGCTCGCCCAGGAGGCGCGCCTGGCGTTCGCGCAGCAGTTCTTCGAGGCGCAGGGCCATGAGTTCGTCGTGTTTGTCCGCCGCGTTGACGCGGACTACATCCGCCCGCTGCTGCCCAACACCACCGAGGTCACCGTGGACACCGAGGTTGTGCGGCTGGGCAACACCTCGTTCACCACGCGCCAGGAGATTAAGGACGCGCAAGGCCACATCTGCTGCGTGGTGGAAACCGTGCAGGTCACCGTGGACACCGCGACGACGTCTCCGCGACAGATCACCCAGAAGGAAATCGGCATCCTGACCCGCGTTGCCTCGAGCATCGACGAAGCTGGCGAGGAGTAAATGGAGTCCCTCCGCATTACGGGCGGTGCTCCGGGGCTGACAGCGCTGGTCGGCCGGGCCACCGGCCTCGACGCCTCCGCGTCGGCCCGGTTCCAGTCGCTCGACGCAGACGCCCCCGCGGTCGACGTTTACGTCACCACCCCCTTCGACTGCATCGCGTCGCGCCGGGTGAGCGGCGAGGCCTCGCGCGATGGGGCAGTGGTGGCGGCGAGCGATCTGCTGGCTGCGTTGCAGGCTGGCCGCGCCGAAGTCGGTGCGGCGCGGGACCCCAACTGGCCCGGCGCGCTGCCCCCGCGCGAGGGCTTCACGGTGCGTGACGAGGTGCCAGTTTCGGTGGCGCGCCAGCTCGCCGACAAGGGCCGAGAACTCGCCCGCCAGTTTTCCGGGCCGATGGGGCCGCCGAAGTCGCTGTTGGACTCGACGGTGCTGACCGCCGACGCGGAGTCTGCAAGCCCGGTGGAGATCCCCATGCGAATGATTTTTACCTGCACGTCGCTGGGGTTCATCCCCGGCTTCGCTGCCCCCATTGACATCCCGCGCCATCTGCGGGTGTCCACCGCGGGGCGCTGGGTGCGTCTCGACGCCCCGTTTGGGTCCGTTTACCACTCAACGGGACTCGGGCTGTTCGTCTAAGCGCGCTCGTTTAGTACGCGCGCGGACCCTGGTTGATCATCATGTAGGCGACGCGCTGCATGTGGTTCCACAGGGCGAAGCGGTACGCCTCGGGGAGCTCCTCGTCCGAAAACTGGTTCAGCGAATTTTCCATGAGGTGTAGCCACCGATCCGCCTCTGGCTCGCCGATGGGGAAGGGGAAGTGGCGGCGCCGCAGCATGGGGTTGCCGCGCTTTTCCTGGTAGGTCCGGGGACCGCCCCAGTACTGCACGAGGAACCAACGGAGCCGGTCCTGCGCGCCGTCCCAGTCCTGGTCCGGGTACATCGGGCCGATGAGGTCGTCTTCTTTGACCTGGTTGTAAAAGCCTTCGACGAGGCGTTGGAAAAAGTCGGCGCCAAGGGCGTCGTAAAGCGAATGCTCCTGCGGGTTACTGGTCATTGGAGGGCCCTCTTTCGGTGATCTTGTCGCGCGGGTCATTGCGCACGAGGGTGGGTTCGGAGCCCGGCAGGCGGACGTCGGCTTCCTGCATTGCCTCGAGGATCTGCTCGTACATGAAGCGACTCACGCCCCACTGCTCGCCGGGCATGGTGTTTACGGTAACGCGGTAGGTGAGGTGGTCGGTAGTGAAGCTGGATACGCCGAGGAGCTCGGGCTCGCCGATGATGTTGCGGCTGACGCGCTCGTTCTGGGCAGCGGCGCGGGCAGCATCCAGGATCACGTCTGCGGCCTTCGATGGGTCGGCGAACAAGGAGACGGGGACTTCCATACGGGCGACCGAGAAGCGGTCTGAGTTGTTGCCAACCTGCTCGATGTCGCCGTTGCGGATGTACCAGAGCGTGCCGTCGATGTCGCGCAGCGTGGTGATGCGCATGGTCATGTCCTCGACAGTGCCCTCGACGTCATTGACGGCGATGACGTCGCCCACACCGTACTGGTTCTCAAGCAGGATGAACATGCCGGACAAGAAGTCTTTGACCAGCGACTGCGCGCCGAAGCCGAGAGCGACACCGACGATGCCTGCAGAGGCCACGAGTGGGGCGACGTTCACGCCGAGCTGGTCCAGGATCGCCATGATGGCCCAGACCCAGATGACAATGGCCACCGCAGAGCGACCCACGTTTGACAGGGTGCGGATGCGAGCCTGCCGGCGCTGCTCCTGCGAGCGCGCCTGTGGCGAATCAACGTCGCGTTCCCCGCGCCGGAAGGGCACGCCGCTGCCCGGGTTCTTGATTGCGTTTTCGGCACCGCGGCGGATCAGGCGGTTGAGCACCCACTGCAGCACGGAGGCCACGAGGATGATCAGGAGGATCCACAAGGGGCGGGTGACAAAGTTTTGCTGCGTGTCGGGGTCGTTCCACCAGGTGGAGAGGCCGGAGACGGCGCTGTCAACGCGCGCCTCGGTGCCCTTCGATGCTGCTGCGAGAAGTGTTGTTGTATAGCTCATCAGGTGCAATCTTAACCGGCTGGATGTGCCGGTGCTGGCCAGACGGAACGAACGTCCTGTGCATAAAATTCGCCCATTCCGCACCCAAAATGAACCGCTTGGTCTACACTTCGGGGAAACTTCCCCTCGCCGCACGGATGCGTCGCACGGAGGGGCCGCGACGACAAGAAAGGTACCGCGATGACCTCTGGGTTCTCCACAGATTCAATTCACGCTGGGTACGAGCCTGACAGCCTGTACGGACCGATCAATGCGCCGATCTACGCCTCCACCACATTCGCGCAGGACGGGTTGGCCAAGCTCCGCGGCGGGTACGAGTACACGCGCGTGGGTAACCCGACCGTGACCGCGCTGGAGAAGACCGTCGCCGCGCTGGAGGGGGCGGACTACGGCGTGGCGTTCGCCTCCGGAATGGCGGCGATTGACTCCCTACTGCGCATCCTGCTCAAGCCCGGGGACCACATCGTCATCGGGAACGACGCCTACGGCGGCACCTACCGCCTCATCCAACAGGTCTTCACGCTGTGGGGCGTGGAGAACTCGGTGGTGGACATTACGGACACCGACGCGGTCACTGCGGCGATCCAGCCCAACACCAAGGTGATTTGGGTGGAGACTCCGACGAACCCGCTGCTAAACATCGCGGACATCACGGCAATCAGTAGGGCCAAAGGTGCAGCAACCCTCGTCGTGGACAACACGTTCGCCTCTCCCTACCTGCAAAAGCCATTCGAGCTGGGCGCGGACGTGGTGCTGCACTCCACCACCAAGTACATCGGTGGCCACTCTGACGTCGTTGGCGGCATCGTGTGTGGCAAGGATGCGAATCTGGAGGAGGACCTGCGCTTCTTCTTTGGCTGGGTCGGCGCGATCCCGTCACCGTTTGATACCTACCTCACCGCCCGCGGCCTGAAGACGCTTGCGGTGCGCATGGACCGCCACTGCGATAATGCCGAGGCGGTCGCCGATTTCCTCCAGCGCCAGGACTGTGTGGCCAAGGTCCACTACCCGGGGCTTGCCTCGCACCCCAACCACGAGGTGGCGAAGCGCCAGATGACGCGCTTCGGCGGCATGGTGTCCGTCGAATTCCAGACCGAGGAGCAGGCGAAGGCGTTTTGCTTGTCGACGAAGCTGTTCTGCCTCGCAGAATCGCTCGGTGGAGTAGAGAGTCTGGTCGAGCACCCGGCGACCATGACGCACCTGGCGGTCAACGGGTCGGCGCTCGAGGTCCCGCCGGAGTTGGTTCGCATCTCGGTGGGCATCGAGGACGTGGACGATCTCATCGCCGACCTCGAGCAAGCCGTGGCGGCGTTGTAAGCCGGACGCTAGGAAGCTCGGTGCGGCGAGTTCGCCTGGTGACCTCGTTATACCTGCGGGTGCATAAATTGCATCGAAGTTAGACCCCTAATAGGGGGTAATTTCAAGGTTTTTCATGCATGGCATGCATGTCCGGTCGGAATGTACCTTTTGGGGGTGATTGGGGGGAGGTGTGCACCCGTTTGGGTGTGTGCTGCCGGGGTCGGAAAGGGCGACGTTCGTCCAAATTTAGACCATTGATTTGACAACAACTGTCGGTTGGGCGCGTAGAAAGAATGCAGGGTAACTGCATCCTTTGTTGATTAACGTTGATCGAAGAGAAATTTACACAGCCGTTTTCAATAATTTTGACGGCTGCGTGTAAATGAACGTAAATCAACGGCCGAATTGCTCGTCTTGGGAGTTTTCCCATTGCGCGAGGGAGAGCGAGGGAAGGTATCTATGGCGACGAAACCGGCGTATCTCCGTATCGCGGAGACGCTGCGCACCAGGATTGAGTCTCACGAACTCAAGCCCGGTGACAAGCTCCCACCCGAGCGCGAGCTAGTCGACCAGTTCAACGTCGCCCGGATGACAGTGCGGCACGCGCTTGATGTGTTGCAGCTTGAAGGCATCATTGAGCGCAAGCGCGGCCGAGCCGGGGGCACGTTTGTGCGCGCGCTGCCGCCCGTCGTGGACCTCAATGGGGCGACCGGGTTGGCGGCGCAGCTGGAGGAGAAAGGGGTGGACATCGTCTCCAAACTGCTGTTTTCCGGACGCATCACCCCTCCTCGGGTTGTTGCCGCGGCCTTTGGAGACACCGAAACCGACGCCGAGCTCGGCGACGGGGCCAGCGACGGGGCCAGCGACAAGGTGTATGCGGAGGAGCGTGTGCACTATGCCGACGGGGCCCCGGCGTTTTCGGAGACGCTCTACGTGCGCCCAAGATATGAGGAAGGCTACGCCGTGAGCAGCCTGACTTTGACGGCGGACAGGCGGCCGGAGGCGGCAACGCTGCGCGAGGACGTGGTCACCCCCGGCGTGGCTACAGATGTGGAGCGCGGTCGGCTCCAGATGGCGGCGAATGCGCCACTGCAGCGCGTGACCCGCAAGCTGTACGAGGGGAGCCTCGTCGTCGCCTACGCCACCATCGTCGTCCGGCCGGACGTGGCGCAGCTCCGCGCGGTCACGCGCTTCTAGCGCCGCGCCTTAGCAACCCTCGCCAGCGCTTTAAGCGTCTGCAGCGCCTTCAGCGTCTGCAGCGCGGTTGCGCACGGCGCGCGCGACTCGGTCCTGGCCCTCGGCGAGGATGCGCTTGAGGCCGGCGGACACGGAGGCGTCGTCAAGCAATGCGTCCGCCTTGCGCACGGCCTCTTCGGAGATCGCCCAGGTCGGGTACATGCCCTCGAGGGTGCGCTGCGCCATCTCATTGGTCAGACGGTCCCACAGCGCCGGCGCGACGCGGAAGTACTCGTCGGTGAACGCGTCGAGTTCGTCGCCGTTGAACTTCAGCCCGTCCATGAGGTAGCGCGCCTCCAGGTTGGTCAGGTCCTCATTGACCAGCGTGTCCCACGCCCATCGCTTCTCCACGGTCGCGCGGCACCGCAACCGCGAAATCACGCCCTCGGACGAGGTGTCCTCTTCCTTCTCCGCGTCCTCGAGCGGCGCTTCGCCGGCGGCGATGAGGCTGGTCAGGGCCAGCCAGCGCACCTCCTGGTTGTCCGAGCGCTCGAGCAGCTGCTTGAGGTAGTCCACCGTCTCCGGCGTCGGGGAGAGGCGGGCAAGTGCGCGGTCGAAAATTGCGGCCGGCTCGGCGCCGCGGAAGGCGTCGTTGAGCAGGCGGAAGCCCTCGGCCTGCCAGGCGGGGTCGACGTACTGCTTAACCGCCAGGGTGGCCTGGGCGAGCAGGCGCTCCTGCACGCTCGGCTGGTCCTCGGCGGCGCCGTGCTTGGCCACCAGGCGGACGAACTCGCGGGCCGGGAGCTGGCCGTCGCGCACGGACTCCCACAGCGACGACCACACGAGGGTGCGCGCCAGCGGGTCGGTGATCTCGCCCAGGTGGTCCAGGGCGAAGCGCTGGTGCGCGGGGGTCAGGCCCATCTTGCAGTAGGTGAGGTCCTCGTCGTTGACCAGAGCCAGGTCGTGGTCGACGCCGGCGAGCTCTGGCACCTCGGTGCGCGCGCCGTCGACGTCGAGGGTGACGTGGTGGGTGCGGGTGACGGAGCCGTCGATAAGCGAATAGAGCCCCACGGTAACCCGGTGGGTGCGCATGACGTCGGATTCCTGCACGACGGCGAAGGAGTCCTCGGTGATTTCCGGGCGCAGCGCGGAGACACCGGTGGTGCGCAGCCACTGCTCGGACCAGCTCGACAGGTCGCGGCCCGAGGACTTCTCCAGCGCGGAGAGCAGGTCAGCGAAGGTGGCGTTGGCGTGAGCGTGGTTGGTGAAGTGCTCGTGGACGCCGGCGAAAAACTCGTCGCGGCCCACATAGGCCTGCAGCTGCTTGAGCACGGACGCGCCCTTGGCGTAGGTGATGCCGTCGAAGTTCTGCTCCGCGGTCTCGATGTCGGGCGCGTCCGCCGCGATCGGGTGCGTGGTGGGCAGCTGATCCTGCTGGTAAGCCCACGCCTTCTCCACGGCGGCGAAAGTGGTCCAAGCGTCCGGGTACTCGCCGATCTCGGTCTGCGCGATGGCGGCGGACCAGGTGGCGAAGGACTCGTTGAGCCACAGGTCGTCCCACCACTGCATGGTGACCAGGTCGCCGAACCACATGTGCGCCATCTCGTGCAGGATGGTGTCGTTGCGGCGCTCCAGGCGGTACGGGGTGGGCTCGGAGGTGAACACGTACTCGTCGCGGAAGGTCACCGCGCCGGCGTTTTCCATCGCGCCCATGTTGTACTCGGGGCAGAAGATCTGGTCGTACTTGCCAAAGGGGTAGGCCACGCCGAAGTTCTTGTGGTAGTAGGCGAAGCCGTCCTTGGTCTGGCGGAACAGGCGCTCGGCGTCCAGGTGCTCCATGAGGGAGGCGCGGGCGTAGATACCCAGGGGGATCTCGCCGTGCTCGTCGGAGTAGGTGTCGGTGACGTGCTCGTACTCGCCGGCGATCACGGCGATGAGGTAGGTGGACAGGGGGTAGTCCACGGTGGCGGACCAGGTGTTGCCCTCGCGCGTGGTCGGCGCATTGAGGACCACGGTGTAGGACTCCGGTGCGGTCACCGCGATGTCGTAGGTGGCCTTGATGTCCGGCTGGTCGAAGCAGGCGAAGACCTTCATCGCCATCGCGGGCTCGAACTGGGTGTAGAGGTAGTCCTTGTTGTCCACCGGGTCGGTGAATTTATGCAGGCCCTCGCCGGTGCGGTTGTAGGTGATGGTGGCGTCGACGCTGAGGGTGTGTTGGCCGTCGGTAAGCGAAAGCTCGCGGCCCTCGACGGGCGAGCCGTCCAGGGTGGCCGTGAACGAGTCCGCGACCAGGTCGAAGGAAGTTTCGCCGGCACGGGAATCGAAGGTGACCGTGGTGCGCGAGCGGAACTGCTCGGCGCCAGTAACGTCGAGCTCGATGGAGTAGTGGACGTTGGAAATGAGGGCGGCGCGGTGCCGCGCGTCGGCCCGAGTCAGATTTGTTTTCATGGCCCCAACATACTCGGACGCGCGAAATAGCTACTGTGGGGGCCAACCGCTCACACGAAGGAGAATGTAATGACCCAACAAGTCACTTTTTGGTTCGATGTTTCTTGCCCATTTTGCTGGCTGACCTCCCGCTGGATCAAGGAGGTCGAGCAGGTGCGCGACATCGAGGTCGAGTGGGTGCCGATGTCCCTGAGCGTGCTCAATGACGGCCGCGACCTCTCGGAGACCTACGCCCGCATGATGGAGGCGAACTGGGGCCCGGCCCGCGTGTTCACCAAGGTGAAGGACGAATTCCCCGAGAAGATCGACGAGCTGTACACGATGATGGGCACGCTCGTGCACACCGAGGGCCAGGGCGGCAAGCAAGGCTTTGGCGGCTACGACGAGATCATCGGCGTGGCCCTCGACGCGGTCGGTCTGCCGCCGCAGCTGGCGGATGTGGCCAACTCCGAGGTCGTCGACGACCAGCTGCGCGCCTACCACCAGCAGGCCATGGACAACGTCGGCGACGAGGTCGGCACGCCCGTGGTCAAGCTCGGCGACACCGCCTTCTTCGGCCCAGTGATCACCCGCGTGCCCAAGGGCGAGGAGGCGGGCAAGCTTTTCGACGCCTCCGTGTCCCTCGCCTCCTTCCCCTACTTCTTCGAGCTGAAGCGCTCGCGCACTGAGGACCCGCAGGTCCGCGAACAGGCGTAGGGGCCCTGGCCGGGCCGGGTGGCAGGTAGGCTTGTGCGCATGCGAATTTACCTTGGAGCAGACCACGCAGGTTTCGAGCGAAAGAACCAGATCAAAGCCCACCTGGAGCACGCAGGCCACGAGGTCATCGACTGCGGCGCCCACGAGTACGACGCCGCCGATGACTACCCGGCGTTTTGCATCGCCGCCGCTGAAGCAGTGGTGGCGAACCCGGACTCGCTCGGCATCGTGCTGGGCGGCTCCGGCAACGGCGAGCAGATCGCCGCGAACAAGGTGAAGGGCGCGCGCTGCGCCCTGGCCTGGTCCGAGGAGACGGCGAAGCTGGCGCGCGAGCACAACAACGCCCAGCTCATCGGCATCGGTGGGCGCATGCACACCGAGGAGGAGGCGCTGAAGATCGTCGACGCCTTCGTCGCCCAGCCATGGAGCGAGGAGGAGCGCCACCAGCGCCGCATTGACATCCTGGCGAAGTACGAAGAGACCGGTGTGGCTCCGGAGGTGCCGGGTAACCCAGCGCAATCCTAAAATCCCGGTTACGCTTCTGTGCATGAGCGCACAGCCCGAGCACTACATCATTACGCAGGGCGGGGCCGCATGCCCCGTGATCATCCACGTCCCGCACTCCTCGCGCGAGATCCCCGAGGAGGTGGCCGCTGACTTCGTCGCCACCGACGCGCAGCTGGCGCAGGAGCTCGACCGCGTGACGGACGACGGCACGCTTGAGCTCGCCACCGCCGCCCGCGAGCAGTCCGGGGTGGACGCGTGGATGATCGTGAACAACCTGTCGCGCCTGGTGGCGGACCCGGGGCGGTTCTCCAACGAGCGCGACTCGATGGACGCCTCAGGCCGCGGCGCCGTCTACATGAAGCTTGGCGACGGCAACCTGCTGCGCCCCGCGGGTTTTGACACCACCGAACTGCGCGCGAAGTACTACGAGCCCTACGCAGAGGCCGTCACCGAGCTCACCCGCGGTCGCCTGGACGCCCTCGACGGCGCGGTGATCGTGGACGTGCACTCCTACTCCAACCAGCCCGACGAGTACCAGATCCACCCCGGCACGCTGCTGCCGGACATCTGCATCGGCACCCACTCGATCCATACCCCGGCGCTGCTTGCGGACGTGACCGACCGCGAGTTCACCGCCGCCGGGTTCAACGTGGAGCGCAATACCCCGTTCACCGGCGTGTACATCCCCGTCGAGTTCACCCAGAACATGAAGGTGCTGGGCGTGATGATCGAGGTGCGCAAGGACATCCTGAGCGGCGAGCGGGAGGCCGACGTCGCGGCGGCGCTGGCCAAGGTGATCCGCCACGCGGAGGAGATCGCGCAATCCGAGGTCGGCCGCCCGCTCTAGACCGAGCTACCGCGGCGGCGCGGGAACGCCGAGTGCCCCGGCCATCCGCGCAAACGCATCGCGCTCCAGCGCGCCAGAGCCGGCGGGGATACTTGCCCAGACGTTCACGCCCGTGACCACGGGCAGCTCCTCAAGGTTGAGCCGCGTCGCCAGGTCCGGCTCCGCGGGCAGCATGCCGCCGATAAGCCCGGCGACGCGCACACCGCGGCGCGTCGCCTCGCGCACCGTCAGTTCCGCGGCGTTGAGGCTGCCCAAGCCCAGCGAGGTCACGACAACGACGGGTGCGTCCAGCTCGGCGGCGATGTCGGCGATGGTGTAGTCGTCTGCAAGCCGCACCAGCAGGCCGCCCGCGCCCTCCACGAGGGTGACGCCGCGGCCGCCGTCCTCGGCGTCGAGCGCCCGGATCCAATCGCAGACCTCGCCCAGCGGCGGGACCTGCATGCCGGCGCGCCGGGCCGACAAGTTGGGGGCGAGCGGCTCGGGGAAGCGGACGTACTCGTGCGTGGCCACGCCGGTGAGACGGTCGACCGTGTTGGCGTCGCCGGAGCCGTCCGGCTCTCCGGTCTGCAGCGGTTTGGCCACGCGCACGGCCGTCCCATCCGCCTGCCACGCCGATGCGAGCGCCGCGGTGGCGATGGTCTTGCCCACGTCAGTGTTTGTACCGGTGATGACAACAATCATTGGTCCTGCTCCTGTGTTTCCTTGTGTGCGGCTGCGGCCGCGTCAGCGGCCGCGACGACGGCCCGACCGATCTGCCGGACCTGGTCCTCGGTGCATACAAACGGCGGCATGGTGTAGATGTTGCGCCCGAACGGCCTGATCCACACGCCCTGGTCCACCGCGGCCTGCGTGGTGGCGGCCATGTCCACGTCGAACGCCATCTCCACCACGCCAATGGCGCCGAGAACCCGCACGTCGGCGACGCCGGCGATGTTGCGCGCGGGCGCAAGTGCCTGGGTAAGCCAGGTTTCGATGTTGCGAGTCTGCTCGCGCCAGTCACCCTCGGCGATGATGTCGGTCGCCTCGGCGGCCACGGCGCAGGCGAGCGGGTTGCCCATGAACGTTGGCCCGTGCATGATCGCCGACGGCTCCATGCCGGCTGCGACCTCGTCGGTGGTGAGCACCGCGGCGAGCGTCATGAACCCGCCCGTGATCGCCTTGCCCACGCACAGGATGTCGGGGACCACGCCGTTGTCGAGGGTGGTGAAGAGCTGACCGGTGCGCCCGAAGCCGGTGGCAATCTCGTCTGCAAGCAGGAGTGCGCCATGCTTCGTGCAGAGCTCGCGCACGCCGCGGACCAGCTCAGCGTCGTGGAAGCGCATGCCGCCGGCGCCTTGGACGACGGGCTCGATCACCACTGCGGCAATGTCGTCGGTGATGAGCTGCTCAAACTCGGCGAGGTACGCGGCGCGTGCGTCCTCGCTCGCGCCGCGTACCGGCGGGGCGGGGGCGAAGCGCTGCTCGGCGAGCACGCCCTTCCACATCGAGTGCATGCCACCGTCGGGGTCGCACACGCTCATCGCGGCGAAGGTGTCGCCGTGGTAGCCGGAGCGCCACGTGAGCAGCCGGTTGCGCTCCGGGTGGCCGGTGCCGCGGGCGTACTGCAGCGCCATCTTGATGGCCACCTCCACCGACACCGAGCCGGAGTCTGCGAGGAAGACGCGGCTGTAGTTCGGGCCCGCCTCGCCGCTGGTCAGCTCGAGGAGGTTTTGGGTGAGGCGTGCTGCCGGTTCGTGGGTGAGCCCGCCGAACATCACGTGCGACATGCGGTCGATCTGTTCGTGGGCGGCGCGGACCAGGCGGGGGTGCCCGTGGCCGTGGGCTGCGGCCCACCAGGACGACATGGCGTCGATAAGCGTGCGCCCGTCGGCGAGCTCGAGGAAGACGCCGTGGGTCCGGACGACGGGGAGGTTGCCGGAGCCGGGCGCGGCGTAGGGGTGCCAGATGTGCGCGGTGTCGATCGCGGTGATCTCGTCGGGCGTCATGGGAGCCTTTCATTGCTGCAGCTGGTGGCGATATTGAACACTGTACAAGGCGGCGTGTAGGTTGGGTCACATGACCTACTTTTCGGTGCGCATGCGCGCGAGCTCCAACGGCCGACACATCTCTGGCGCGGAGCGCATCGTGCCCGCAGAGCGCGTGTCGTCCACCTGCGCGCAGCTTGCGCAGCGCGCGCTGGACCACCCCAAGGGCGTGGCGGCCGAAACGCACCTCACGGTGGAAGCACTCGACCCCGAAGCGATCCGGCGCGTCCCCGCGCTCGCCGTGGAGGTGGCGGAGTGCGCCCACCCAGGTGAGGCGCAGCAGGTGATCCGCGCGCTGCTCGCGCCGCTGACCCCGCACGCCGACGCCCTGGTCCGCGACACGTTCGCCGCACGGGACATGCGCGGCGCCATGCTCGTGTGCGCGGGCACCGGCGCGCGGCTGGAACCCGACCGCGAACGTGGCGTGCGCGTGAGCCACGTGGATAGCGCAGCTGCAGTCGACCCCACGGCCGCGCCCGGCAAGGACGCCGCCCGCGAGGCGCTCGTCCTCAGCAGCAAGGTCGCCGCGCACCCCGACGTACTCGCGGAGCTGTGCATCTCCGACGACCCCGACTACACCACCGGCTACGTCGCCCACGCCGGCACGTACACGCGCATCCCCAACATCAAGCCGGTCGGCTCGCCCGCGGGTGCGCGCGCCTTCCTCGTCCGCGAGGGCGCCGACACCGCCGCGCTCTTCCGCTACCTGGAGCGAGAACCGGTACTGGTGCGCGTTCCCTCGCAGGAGGACGCGCAGTGACCCCCGGCCAGCCACCGCAGGCCGAGACGCTTGCCGACGTCGCCGCCGCCAGCCTCGACGACTGGCGCGCCCGCGGCCTGTGGCGCAGCCCGTCCGTCTTCGCCACCGCCCAGCGCGCCGAGGCGAGCCTCCGGGACGGGGCACACCGCACCGACGCCGCCCTGTTCAGCTCTTCCAACTACCTGGGTTTAGCGGAGGATCCGCGCCTGGCCGACGCCGCCATCGCCGCGATCCGCACCTATGGTGCGGGCTCGGGCGGCTCCCGCCTCACCACCGGCACCAACGAGCTCCACCTGGCCACCGAGGCCGCGTGCGCGCGCCTGACCGGCTACGACGATGCAGTACTTTTCGCCACCGGCTACCAGGCCAACGTGTCCACCCTCCAAGCCCTCGCCGCCGCGTGCGCGAGCGCGGGCGGCCTCACGATCGTCTCGGACGCGCGCAACCACGCCAGCATCATCGACGGCTGCCGCCTGGCGAAGGCCAGCGGCGCCGAGGTCCGCGTCACCCCGCATCGCGACGTCGGGGCCGTCGCCCGCGCCCTGTCCCAGCGCACGACCGCCCACGCGCTCGTGGTCACCGACGGCCTGTTCTCCATGGACGGCGTCTGCGCGCCGCTGCCCGCACTGCTCGAGGTCTGCCGGGAGAAGGGCGCCTGGAGCATGCTTGACGACGCCCACGCCATCGGCACCATCGGCGCCACCGGCCGCGGCCTCCCCGAGTACTTCGGCCTGCGCCCCGACATCCAGCTCATCACTGCCAGCAAAGCACTCGGGGCGGAGGGCGCTGCCGTGGCGACCAACGCGCCGGTTGCCCAACTCCTGCGCCAGCAAGCGCGCTCCTTCGTCTTTTCCACTTCACCGGCGCCGGCGACCTGCGCAGCGATCACCGCCGCGGTCGAGGTCCTCGAATCCGATCCCAAGCCGGTGCAGCGCCTGCACGCCAACATCGCCCGCTGGAACGCCAACCGCGGCGAAGGCGCGATCGATCCCGCGGGCGCCGGCCCCATCATCCCGGTCCACGTGGGCGACGAGGAAGCCGCGATGCGGGCGTCCGCTCAGCTGCTCGAGCGCGGGTTCATCGTGCCCGCCATCCGCTGGCCCACCGTGGCCCGCGGGCAAGCGATCCTGCGCGTCACCCTCATGGCGACGCACACGTCAGCGCAGATCGATGCCCTGTGCGCCGAGCTCGCGGCGCTGGGAATTGAAGGCTACATGTCCGAGTAGTGCGCGGGGTGCGGCCCGAATCGTCCGAACTCCTCCTCGTCAAGCGCAATCATGGCGGCCATCTCGTCGTGGCTGAGCTCGAAGTCGAAGATGTCCAGGTTCTCCGCCATGCGCTCCGGCGAGTTGGTTTTGGGGAAGACGATTACCCGGTTCTGCAGGTGCCAGCGCAGCACCACCTGGGCGGGCGTCTTCCCGTGCGCCTCGGCGGCGTCGGTGATCTCCGGGTAGTCGGAAAGGTCCAGGTTGCCGCCGCCCAGCGGCGCCCACCCCTCGATGGCCACCCCGTGCACCCGCATCGCGTCGAGTTCCTTCCACCGCTGGAACAGCGGGTGCAGCTCGACCTGGTTGACCGCCGGGGTGACATCGGTAGCCATCTCCAGGTCGTGGATGTGACTGGGGAGGAAGTTCGAGACGCCGATGGAGGTGGTCAACCCCTGCTCGCGCAGCTGGACCATGGATCTCCACGCGTCCACGTAGGCGCCCTCCGAGGGGACCGGCCAGTGGATCAGGTACAGGTCCACGTGGTCCAACCCCAGGCGCTCGAGGGACTCGGACAGCGCCGCGTCGGCGTCGCGGTGCCGGCCGTTCCACAGTTTCGTGGTCACGTACAGCTCGTCGCGGGGCACGCCGGAGGCGGCAATGGCGCGGCCGACGCCCTCCTCGTTGTGGTAGATGAAGGCGGTGTCCAGGTGCCTGTACCCGGCCTCAAGCGCGGCGAGGGTGAGTTCCTCAGCGCGGGCGGGGTCGACGCGGTGCAGCCCGTAGCCGAGTTGGGGGATCAGCGTGCCGTCGTTGAGCTTGAGCTCGGGAATCGTTTCCGTCATGGCCGACATCGTAGTCGGGCGGGGTGACGGGGGCGTCGATAAGCGACTGCCCCTAGCGCTGCGTCACGTTGCCGGTGCGTGCAGCGATGGGCGCGACGAACATCGGCCGGGCGAGCGCCCAACCGCCCGCGATGACCGCGATGGCGATGACGAAGAGGATCGTGCCCGTCCACCCGGTCGGGTCGTCGGTGGCGGCGAACATCGCGTTGAGGTTGCCGCGCACGCCCGTGGTGAATACGAGCGCGACGTGGATGATCACGAACAGGACGAAGAACAGCATGGTGGGGAAGTGGAGCGCGCGAGCCACGCGCATGGAAATGAAGTTCCACTGCTTCGGCCACAGCGGGCTCATGCGCGCACCCGAGATGATCGCCAGCGGCGACGCCACGAACACCACCAGGAAATACGACAGCTCCTGCAGGGAGTTGTAAAACACCCACGGGTTCTCGTTCGGCCAATCTAGGCTCAGGTATTGGATGCCCGCCGACACCGCGTTGGGGAAGGTCTCCCAGCTCGTGGGCACGATGCGCATCCACTGGCCCGTGGTGAACAGCAGCACATAGAAGATCGCGCCAAGCACGACCCAGGCCACGTCCAGTACGACGTGCAGCCACAGGTTTACCGAAATCTTCTCGCGCGGCCTGCTCCGCGGCGCCCAGTACGCCTCCGGCTTCTTCTCGCGACGCTGCATCAGACCAGTCTTGATGATCATGGCCATAAGGAACATGTTGAAGAAGTGCGACCACGTCAGCCACGCGGGGAAGCCCTCCGGCGCGCTTTCCGGCAGCGGCTGCGCGCCGCTGTAGCGCGCAATGAAGTCCGCGCCCGTGTCCGTCCCGACGAACCAGCGCGCAGCCAGCACACCAATCGCCGCAAGCACGACGAGGATACCGCCCCACAGCCAGGGCTTGGTGTTGTGAGGAGTGCTTTTCGACGCCTCCGTGCCACCCCCCGCACGCTTCGCCGTCGACCCGCCGGCAGCGGCAGGAGTTGCGGGTGTGGCAGGTGTTGCGGGTGCCGTCGGGGTGACGTGCGCTGCCGGCTCTTCTGACTCTGCCGGCGCTGCCGGCTCTGCGGTCGCAGAGGGATCCGCCTCCGGTGCCGGTGCTTCCGCCTGTGCGGAAAATTTTGGCGCCGGGACCTGGGCGGTTTCCGCTGCGGGCCAGGGTTGGCCGCCCGGGGTGCGGGGCAGACCGCGTCGCAGCGGGACGGTGACGTACTCTGCGGCCGCAAAGTGAGCTGGGTTCGGTGCCGGGTCTTCCGCCTGTGCGGAAATTTTCGGTGCTGGGACCTGGGCGGTTTCCGCTGCGGGCCAGGGTTGGCCGCCCGGGGTGCGGGGCAGGCCGCGGCGCAGGGTTACGGTGACGTACTCTGCGGCCGCAAAGTGAGCTGGGTTCGGTGCCGGGTCTTCCGCCTGTGCGGAATGTGCCGCAGCGCCGCCCTTAGGCTCCGGTACCTCCGCAACTTCCACCGGCGGCCACGGTGCCCCGCCGGAAACGCGGGGCAGGCCCTGACGTACGGGTACCTGCATAGAGCGCCTACTTCCTGGACTCGATCTCGGAGATGATCTCGGGCACCACATCGAAGAGGTCGCCGATGATGCCAAAGTCGGCGATCTCAAAGATGGGGGCGTCCTCGTCATTGTTGATGGCAACGATGGTGCCGGAGGTCTGCATGCCCACCAGGTGCTGCACGGCGCCGGAGATGCCCACGCCGATGTACAGCTTCGGGGACACCAGCACACCGGTCTGACCGATCTGCGCCTCGTAGGGGACTTGGTCCTCGTCCACCGCGGAGCGGGTCGCGCCGACGGCGGCGCCCAGGGCGTCCGCGAGGCCGCCGACGAGCTCCTCGAACATGTCGGCATCGCCGAGCGAGACGCCGCCGGCGACGACCTTGTCCGCCGTGGTCAGCTCCGGGCGGGAGGAGGTGCGCTCCACCGGGGCCGATTCGACGACCTCGGCGACGCGGCGCTCGCGTGCGTCGCCGGTCACCTCGATGACCTCCGCGTTCGTGGCTGCCGCGCGCGTGTCGACGCTGCCCAGACGCAGCGTGACCACCGGCGCGGAGTGGGTGGCGGCAGCGACGGCGGTGAACGCGCCGCCGTAGTTGGAGTGGTCGGTGACGATGCCCTGGTCGTCGCGCCGAACGTTCGTAGCGTCGGTGAGCAGCGCGCGTCCGGCGCGGATGGCCACACGGGCGGCCAGGTCGCGGCCGCGCACGTCGTGGGCGGTGAGAATGGCCTGGGGGTTGAAGGTGTCGATGGCGGCCACGGTGGCGTCGATAAGCGAAAGCTCCGAGGTCGCGACCTTGGTCGCCCCGAGCCCACCGAGGGCCTCCGCGTGGTCGGCGCTGCGGGCGAGGACAACCGGGTCGCCGAGCGTGCTGGCGGCGCCGATGAGCTCTGCGGCTGCGGGGTCGGGCTGGCCGTCGAGCGTGTCGGGCAAGACGACGAGAACCGGATCTGTGGTGGTCATGGTGGGCTCCTAACTAGATAAGGTTCTGAGACTCGAGGAAATCGACCAGCTTGGCGGCGGACGAGCTCGACGCGTCGATGATTTCACCCTGCTCGCGCGGCGGGCGGCGGTCAATGCTCACCATGATGGCGCGGGCCGGAGTGTAATCCTCGGCGTCAACCCCAAGGTCATCGAGCGTGAGCGTGGTGAGCTCCTTCTTCTTCGCCGCCATGAGGCCCTTGAAGTTGGGGAAGCGCGCGTCCGCGAACTCGTCGGAAACCGCGACAACTGCGGGCAGCTGCGCGCGCAGCGTCGACGTCGCGTGATCGCCCGCCTGCGTCGCGGTGACGGTGTCACCGTCCACATCGAGCGAGGTGAGATTGGTCAGCGCGGGCCAGTTCAGCAGCTCGCCCAGCATCGGGGCGATCACGCCCGAGCCGCCGTCTGAGCTCATCGTGCCCGCAACGACGAGGTCGTAGTCGCCGCGCTCGATCAGCTTTGCCAGCACCGTCGCCGTCATCGTCGTGTCTGCGCCGACGAGGCGGTCATCCGTCACCATCGTCGCTTCCTGCGCGCCCATCGCGATCCCCCGGCGCACGGACTCCGCCGCCTGTGCGGGACCGACCGAAAGGACCTCGACCTGAACGTCGTCTTTCCCCAGCTTCTCCGCAACGCGCAGCGCGGCCTCCACCGCGCGCTCGCCAACCTCGTCGGCGGCGACGTCCCCCGAGCGGTCGGTGAGACCGGTCTCCAGGTTCATGTCGCGGTCGCTGTAGGTGTCCGGGACTTCTTTCAGCAACACTGCAATGCGCACTGCGGCTCCTTATATATAGGGCGGTTGAACGTCAAGCAGTTTATCGCACACAGCCCACTGGTCGGGCAGAGCTTTGGCTATCTGCGTGTTAGTCCCCGCCCCCGCCGTCGCCGCCCCCGTCACCGCCGTCCCCGCCGAAGAAGCCGCCAAACCAGCCGTCCCCGCCACTGTCACCGTCACTTCCGTCGTCGCCGCGCCCCCGGTTGTCGTCGACGTCGAACCTGCCGCCCCTGCTTTCGTTGTCAAAGGTGGCGTTGCCGGAGGATGGGGTGCTCGACCAGTCGCCACTGCCACCTCCGCTGCCTCCGCTGCCAGATGCGGACTCCATCTTCTTGCGGGGATCTTCCTCGGCCTCCGCGTACACGGAGGAGGAGAGTGCCGCAGCACCCGCGGCCCACGTGCCCGCGACGAGCGCCTGCTTCCACCACGGATCGGAGTACCAGCCGGCCGGCACCGGGCGACCCGCGACCGCGCCGCCGGGGTAGAAGTGCGGAGTGCTTACCGACGGCATGGGCGACGCCAGTAGCGTCGGCCCGTCCTCCTGCCGGATCATCCGTTCTTCGCCCACTCTCCCCGCCTCGAGTTGGCCCCGGAGCTTCGGGAGGGGCGACTCCGTCGCCATGCCCATGATCTCGCGTGCGGCGTTGAGGTAGTGCATGCCCTCCAGCGCCGCGTTGCGGGCGGCGCGCACCTCGTCAGGTGCTTGGGCGTACGCGAGTGCACTTTGCGCCGCGTCGTGCCGCTCGTTTGCGTCCGCCAGCGCCTGCCGGGACGCCTCGTCCTTGCCCGTGAGCCCCGACAACTGCGTGCCGAGGTGGTCCGTCCAGCGTTTTGCATCGGACACTGCGGCGTCGAAAAGCACGCGCTCGCGCGGGTCGTTGCCACTGCGGTTCATGATGAAGGCGCACAGTGCGATGCCGACGATCAAGAAAACAAACGGCCACAACACGAACGTCACATCCTTGGGGAGGTCGAGGTTTGTCACCACCGAGAGTATGTGCGCCGGGATGATCGCGCAGCAGCGTATGCGGCGCGGGTTTGGTTTCGCTGAGGCCCTGCGCTACACTTTCCACAGCGATTTCGCGTTCTGGGAATGTCGTATAGTGGCTAATACCTCAGCCTTCCAAGCTGAAGACGCGGGTTCGATTCCCGTCATTCCCTCCACTTTCTCCCGGTGAAACCGGTCGTGCGGGGCGTCGCCCATCAACGCTCGAGCACCCTCACCTCGCGTTGGTTCACCCCGGAAGATGATCCGGAGTATTCCACCTTTTCCACGTGTGTGCGAAGCTCTGCGCCCGGGTCGAGCTCGGTCCCAGACTCAATTCCGTTTCCGCAGGCGTTGATCTCTTCCGGCTCGAACCATTCGACGGAAGTGCTTCCGTCCGTAAAGATGAGTCCGATGCCGGTGCGAGTTTCCCATGCGCTCGGGTTGCGGTTGATGCTAAAGAAGTCTTGCTTGTCAAAGCCGAGCGCCGCGGCCTGCGACGCGTCGTGGTAGGGGCACCACGCGTACGCCCGATCGACGGTTTTGCCGGTCGACTCGCGGGCGACGTCTGCGAGGGTGAATGGGGCGTCATGAAGCAGGTGCTCTTGCAGATCCTGACTGGGTGCGCACGCAGCGAGGGGGAGTAGTGCAACGAGCGCGACAGTGCGTTTCATGGCTGTCTCCTTTTTGTTTTGCCATAATAATTGCTTGTCGACGCCACCGCACCCGGTTTAACGGGGCCTTAATTCCATATCGCGTACGCTGCACGCTACAATTGCTTGGCGTGAGTTGGTAGGGTGCCCCACCATCCTGCTTTACCGCAGCTCATGCCGTAAAAATTGCGGGGCGTGGCGCAGCTTGGTAGCGCACCTGCTTTGGGAGCAGGGGGTCGCAGGTTCAAATCCTGTCGCCCCGACAAGAGCAAGCCCGCTCCTCGTGAGCGGGCTTGCTGCACATACGAATCTTTTTCAATCAACTAGTACAGGAGTTACTTCGTGAAGACTTCCGTCGATAAGCTCAGTGAGACTCGCGTCAAGCTGAACGTGAGCGTCCCCTTCGACGAGCTCGGTAAGGAAATTGACCAGGCTTACAAGTCCATTGCACAGCAGGTCAACATTCCGGGCTTCCGTCGTGGCAAGGCTCCGCGCCAGCTTATCGACGCGCGCTTTGGCCGCGGCCCCATCCTCGAGCAGGTTGTCAACGACATGGTGCCGCAGCGCTACGAGCAGGCCATCGCGGAGAACGAGCTGACCCCGCTGGCCCAGCCGGAGCTGGAGATCACCAAGATCGAGGACAACGACGTCGTCGAGTTCACCGCTGAGGTCGACGTTCGCCCGGAGATCACCGTGCCGGACTTCTCTAAGATCGCTGTGACCGTCCCGGCTATCAAGGTCGACGACGAGGCCGTCGATGCAGAGCTGGACAACTTGCGCTCCCGCTTTGGCGAGCTCAAGGACACCAAGCGCAAGATGAAGACCGATGACTTTGCCATCATCGACCTCGAGGCAACCGTCAACGGCGAGAAGCTCGAGGACGCTTCCTCCGAAGGCCTGACCTACCAGATCGGCAGCGACGACCTGGTCAAGGGCCTGGACACCGCGCTGCGCGGCATGAAGACCGGCGAGGACGCCGAGTTCACCGCCACTATCGAGCAGGGCGAGCACAAGGGTGAGGAGGCCACCTTCAAGGTCCACGTCCAGCAGTCCAAGGAGCGCAAGCTCCCCGAGCTTGACGACGATTTCGTGCAGGAAGCTTCCGCATACGACACCGTCGACGAGCTGCGCGAGGCTACCAAGTCCCAGCTGGAAGAGGACACCAAGACGAAGCAGGCTGCGGACATCCGCGACGAGGTCCTCAAGGCCGCGCTCTCCGAGTCCACCTTCGAGCTGCCGGACTCCGTCGTTGAGGAGCAGGCGCACAACCAGCTGCACCAGCTGCTCGGCCAGATGGCGCACGACGAGAACGCGCTGGCTCAGCTGCTCGAGGCACAGGGCACCACTCGCGAGGAGTTTGACAAGCAGACCCGCGAGCAGGCAGAGGAGTCTGTGCGCACCCAGCTGTTCCTCGACGCCGTCGCTGAGGAGGAGAAGCCGGAGGTCTCCCAGGAAGAGCTCACCGACCACATCCTGTTCACCGCGCAGTCCTACGGCATGGACCCGAACCAGTTCGTGGCCCAGCTGCAGCAGTCCGGCCAGATTGGCAACCTGTTCGCAGACGTGCGTCGCGGCAAGGCCCTCGCCGCAGCCATCTGCCGCACCTCCGTCACCGACGAGGACGGCAACACCATTGACCCGAACGAGTACTTCGGCGAGATCGAAGATGAGGACGAGGCTGCAGAGTCCAACGAGTCCGCTGAGGCGACCGAAGAGAAGTAAGCGGTCACGGGGGCGTCGATACGCTGCCCCTGCCCAGTGAAGCCACTGCCCCACGCGCGGGCGGTGGCTTTTTTCGTGCGCGGGCGGCGCGAATCGGAGGGCGCGTACGCCGGTAGCGAACAGGGTCCACATTGCGCGCGGCCCCGAGTAGGGTAGGGGCATTGACTCAACGGAAACGAAGGATTAAAGGAGCGTCATATGACATCCCCAGCTAACGGCATGAATCTCGGAGACTCCGTCTACGAGCGCCTGCTGCGTGAGCGCATCATCTTCCTCGGCCAGCAGGTTGATGATGAGATTGCGAACAAGCTTTGCGCGCAGATCCTGCTGCTGTCCGCGGAGGACCCCACGCGCGACATTTCGCTGTACATTAACTCTCCCGGCGGCTCCGTGACGGCCGGCATGGCGATCTATGACACGATGAAGTACGCGCCGTGCGACGTGGCTACGTACGGCATGGGCCTCGCCGCGTCGATGGGCCAGTTCCTGCTCTCCGGCGGGACGAAGGGCAAGCGCTACGCGCTGCCGCACGCGCGCATCATGATGCACCAGCCGTCCGCGGGCGTCGGCGGCACCGCGGCGGACATCGCGATCCAGGCGGAGCAGTTCGCGCAGACCAAACGTGAGATGGCTGAGCTCATCGCCGAGCACACCGGCCAGACCTTCGAGCAGATCACCAAGGACTCGGACCGTGACCGCTGGTTCACCGCCCAGCAGGCGTTGGAGTACGGCATCGTCGACCACGTCATTGAGAACGTTGCGCAGACCGACGGCCCAGTTGGTAACTAACCCGGAACACCCTCAACGCAAAGGACTGAACTTATGACTTTCCAGATGCCGAACTCCCGCTACGTCCTGCCGCAGTTCCTGGAGGAAACCTCCTTTGGTACCAAGCAGATCGACCCGTACGGCAAGCTCTTTGAAGAGCGCATCGTCTTCCTGGGCACCCAGGTGGATGACACCTCCGCCAACGACATCATGGCGCAGCTGCTGGTCCTCGAGTCGCAGGACCCGGACCGCGACATCACCATGTACATCAACTCGCCGGGCGGCTCGTTCACCGCACTGATGGCGATTTACGACACGATGCAGTACGTCCGCCCCGATGTGCAGACCGTCTGCCTCGGTCAGGCCGCGTCCGCAGCTGCCGTGATCCTCGCGGCCGGCGCCCCGGGCAAGCGCGCTGCGCTGCCTAACTCCCGCGTGCTCATCCACCAGCCGGCCACCCAGGGCACTCAGGGGCAGGTCTCTGACCTGGAGATCCAGGCCAACGAGATCGAGCGCATGCGCCGCCTCATGGAGGACACGCTGGCCCGTCACACGGGCCGCACCGCGGAGCAGGTCCGCGAGGACACCGACCGCGACAAGATCCTCACCGCCCAGGAATCGGTGGAGTACGGGATCATCGACCAGGTCTTTGACTACCGCAAGCTCAACGCCTAACGCTTCGCGCGGGTGCTTCCCGCGCTGCACACAACAACGCCACCCGGCAGTGAACCGGGTGGCGTTGTTTGCGCGCGGACTATCCTGTTTTACGCGCAGAACGGCACAGCGTTCTTCACGGCCTCAGGCGCTTGCGCAAACGGCTCGCGGGCCCAGCACACGCCGTTCTCGTTCGACCCAGTCGGGTCCACGCTGGTCCAGGTGCCGCCCTCGGAAGTCCAGAAGTACTCCTGATCGTTTTCAGGAGTGATGGTGCGCGCCCAGGTACCGTCGCAGAACGTGCTGTACTCCTGGTTGCCGCTGCCCTCGCCCTGCGCCGGCCACGCGCACCCATTCGAGCCGTCATCCACCGGCACCGTCTCCGTAATCACCTGCTCTTCCACCTCGTCCTTTGCAGCTCGGCGGGTGCTGGTCTTGCGCGTGCTCGTGGACTTCTCGGAGGTCTTCTTCGTCGAGGTCTTCTTTTCCGAGCTGGACTTTTCAGAGGTCTTCGACGAGCTCGTCGACGACGACTTCGTCGTTTCCTCCTCGTCGTCCTCGTCCGCACTCGCGCTCTTCGATGTAGAGGTAGATGTGGACTTCGACGTCGTCGGCGACGCCGTCGTGCTCGTCGCAGGGAAGTCGATCACCGGCTCCGCCAGGCGAGCTTCGTCGCCCTCGGAAGACGAGCAACCCGCCAATACCGTTGCAGCAACGAGCGCTGCGAGAACAGACTGGGTACGGGTGCGTTTCACGAGCAGATCCTTTCCGGCGACGATGAACGCTACTAGCGTAGCCGATGCGGCCTAGAGAAACGCGGTCAAGGCCCGGTTGAATTCCTCGGGGCGCTCGATGCCAACCTGGTGCGAACCAGGGTCGATCACCACCGACTTCACCGGCCCCGCGACGCCGCGCGCGATCTTCTCCAACTCTGCGGGAGGCGTTGACGGGTCCTGTGCTCCGGCGATCGTCAGCACCGGGCAGGTGATCTCGCCCAGGCGGTCGGCGAAGTCCCACTTGGCCAGGGCGTCGCCGTTTTGTGCGTAGCCTTCACCGTCGATGCCGGACACCATGTCATGGATACGCTGCACCTCGTCCGGGTGCGATTTCCGGAACCCGTCGGTGAACCAGTTGCCCATCATCCCGTCGGCCAGCGCCGCTGTGCCCTGCTCGCGGGTGAGGGCGGTGCGCTCGGACCACTTGTCCTGCCCGCCAAGGTAGGTGGCGGTGCAGGCGAACACAGCCTTGTCCACGCGGCCGCTGGTGGCGGCGATGTACTGCGCCAGCGCCCCGCCGAGCGAAAGTCCGACGATGCTGAAGCGGTCCACGCCCGCCTCGTCGAGGGCGTGGAGGATGTCGGACGCGAGGTCGTCGATAAGCGATGCCCCGGGCGCAACCCGAGCCTTGTCGGACTTGCCGTGACCGCGGTGATCAACGGTGACGACACGGAAGGCGCCCTCCAAGACGGGGATCTGTTTGGACCAGGCCTCGTGTGTCGTGGCGATGGAGCTGAGCAGCACCACCGTCGGGCGAGTCGGATCCCCATGTTCGGTGACGTGAAGGTGAGTCATTGTCTGCGTCCTTTCCGCTGAAATGCAGGTCCGGCAACCATTGTTGCGCAAAACGGGAACCAGCGTGGGCGTGCGTCCGTTGGTTTGACGGAGGAACTACACTTGAAATCTAACCTTTTGGTCAGTCCGTGGCGGGGGCACGTATATTGCACGGAAAGACCGCACGGCGATTGCACGAACGGGAGTAAATAGCGCACATGGCAGCAACACACGACGGATCGGATCTGCTCAAGTGCTCGTTTTGCGGAAAGAGCCAGAAGCAGGTCCGCAAGCTCATCGCAGGTGGCGGTGTGTACATCTGCGATGAGTGCATTGAACTCTGCAACGAGATCATCGAAGAAGAGCTCGCGAGCTCGCAGCAGGGGCAGGCTGGTGACCCGGAGCGGCTCCCGCGGCCGTCCGAAATCACGGCGTTTTTGGACCAGTACGTCATTGGGCAGGATCAGGCGAAGCGGACGCTCGCCGTCGCGGTGTACAACCACTACAAGCGCATCAAGGCAGAGTCGCTTGCATCGACGGGGCGCCGCCGCGAGGAGGACGTGGAGATCTCCAAATCCAACATTCTTCTGCTCGGCCCGACCGGCTCCGGTAAGACGTACCTTGCGCAAACGCTGGCCCGAATGCTCAACGTCCCGTTTGCAATCGCGGACGCGACAAGCCTGACCGAAGCCGGGTACGTGGGCGAGGACGTGGAGAACATCCTGCTGAAGCTGCTGCAGGCGGCGGACTTTGACGTCAACCGCGCGCAGACCGGGATCATCTACGTCGACGAGGTGGACAAGATCTCGCGCAAGTCGGAGAACCCGTCGATCACGCGTGACGTCTCCGGCGAGGGCGTGCAGCAGGCGCTGCTGAAGATCCTGGAGGGCACGGTCGCGTCGGTCCCGCCGCAGGGCGGGCGCAAGCACCCGAATCAGGAATTCATCCAGCTTGATACCACGAACATCCTGTTCATCGTGGCCGGCGCCTTCGCTGGTCTGGACAAGGTCATCGCGGAGCGCGTGGGCAAGAAGGGGATCGGTTTCGGCGCAGAGATCGACTCGAAGGCGGAGCGCGACGAGGCCAACCTGCTTTCCCAGGTGCAGCCGGCCGACCTGGTGAAGTTCGGACTGATCCCCGAGTTCATCGGCCGTCTGCCGGTGCTGGCCAGCGTGGAGGACCTGGACCGCGACGCCATGGTGCGTGTGCTCACGGAGCCGAAGAACTCCCTGGTGAAGCAGTATCAGCGCCTGTTCGCTATGGACGGTGCCGAGCTTGAGCTGGATGGCGAGGCGCTCGGGCTCATTGCAGACAAGGCGGCGGAACGCAAGACCGGCGCTCGCGGACTGCGCGGAATCATGGAGGAGCTGTTGGTGCCCATCATGTACGACCTCCCCGACCGTGAGGGCGTGAACCGCGTGGTCATCTCCGCGGACGTGGTGCGGGGCGAGGCCGAGCCGCAGTACCTGACGGACGAAGAGCAGCGCTCGGCCTAAGCGCGCCCTGCGCGCGGGCCGCGGCGCGCGTTAGTAAATGCGCGTCTCCGGGTCGTCGAGGTAATCGGCGCTCACATCCGCGATGGTGTGGACTTCGGGCAAGTCCGCCGCGTCCGCCGCAGGCGTCGGCTCCAAGTAGCTGTCGTACCCGGACGGGGAAATGTTGGTGGTCAGGAACGCGATGACCGCGTCGATGACCATCCTGCGCAGGCCAGTGTTGTTGCGCTCGGAGCGAAAGTTTATGTTGCGCAGCCCCTCCGCGACGTCGCCCAAAGCGGTGGGGAAGAAGCTGAGCGAGACGAGCAACACCAGTACGTCATCGGCCGAGATTCCGGGGCGGAACGCGCCCGAGTCCTGACCGATGAGCAGGAGGCGTTCCAGGTGCAGCGCGACGGTGTCGGTGCGCTGGGTGAGTGCCGACGTGGTGCCGTCAAGCACCGGGTCCAACTCCTCGCGCAGCAGGATGCCTGCGGAATCGGGGTTATGCTTGACGGCCGTGTAGAGCGCGTCGATGAACTTGCGCATCCCCTCGACGGGTACGGCGTAGGAGCGATTCAACACGTGCTCGGGTGGGGTGAGGCGCTCGAGGGCGCGCAGCGTCGCCCGCGTATACAGTCCTTTTTTGTCCCCGAAGTTGTAGTGGATCTTGCGCTTGGACATACCGGATTCCTTGGCAATCGCTTCCAGCTTCGTGGCGTGGAACCCGTCCGCGGCAAACATTCGCAGCGCGGTATCGACGACCGCGTCCAGCGAGTCGGAAGATGCGGCGCCGGAGTCGGCCCGCGCTTCGCCCGTATCTGAGGTCTGGGCAGCCCCGTCAATTGCGTCAACTGCGTCAGCTGCGTCACTGCTCTTGTGCTGTTGCGTCACAGGGTCTCCTTCGGGTCATGCAGGGCGGGCAGGGGTCGGTGCGCGTCAACGCCAAGGTCATACGTTTCCATCGTGCACCACATGCGCCCCCGATGTCCCCATTCGAAGCGAAAACCACAGAAGCTGGCCAAAGTTGTGCCCAAATGGGGGGAGATGCGCGAGTACCCACCGGCGTCGCGTTTCTATACTCGTCGGGTAAACGATCGAGCACACATCCGAGCCAAGGAGTCATGATGACGAAATCCCCGGTACAGCCCGTCAACGTTGTGGTTACTGGAGCCGCAGGCAATATTGCGTACTCGCTGCTCTGGCGTGTCGCCTCCGGCGACGTCTTTGGTAAGGACCAGCCGGTCAACCTCACGCTGCTGGAGATCCCGGCTGCCGTGCGCGCCGCGGAGGGGACCGCGATGGAACTCGCCGATTCTGCACTCCCGCTGGTCAACACCATCACTGTCGCGGACAACGCAGCCAAGGCGTTCGAGGGAGCGAACGCGGCGTTCCTGGTCGGTGCCAAGCCGCGCGGAAAGGGCGAGTCTCGCGCCGACATGCTCGCGGCCAACGGCAAGATTTTCATCGAGCAGGGCAAGGCGCTGAACGACGCCGCAGCGCAGGACGTCCGCGTCCTCGTCGTGGGCAACCCCGCCAACACTAACGCCTACATCGCTTCGAAGTCGGCCCCGGACATTCCCGACGATCGCTTCAATGCGATGATGCGCTTGGACCACAACCGCGCGCTGTCCATGCTGGCACAGCACCTCGACGTGCCCTCCACCGCGCTCGAGCGGTTGGTGGTGTGGGGCAACCACGCCGACACGCAGTTCCCAGACATCACCTACGCCACCGTGAACGGCGAGCCGCTGGCCAACAAGGTGGACCGGGACTGGTACGTCGACGAGTTCATCCCGCGCGTGGCCAAGCGCGGCGGCGAGATCATCGAGGTGCGCGGGAAGTCCTCCGCGGCGTCGGCGGCGTCCGCCGCCGTGGACCACATGCGGGACTGGGTGCAGGGGACCGATGGGCGTTGGGTGACGGTGGCGCAGGCGTCGACAAGTGAATACGGCGTCGACACTGGCCTGGTCTTCGGCGTGCCGGCAGTGGGGACCGGCGGGACGTGGGAGCCCGTCGCAGGGCTGGAGGTGAGCGACTTCCAGCGCGAGCGCATCCAGGCGAACGTGGACGCGCTCAGGCAGGAAGCCGAAGTGGCTGACGCGCTGTTCTGAGCGGGGGCTATGATGGGCAACCGTGAGTGAAGCGACGAATGATTTAGTAGGCAAGAACCGCGCGGACACCCTTCCCAAGAGCTGGGAACCGCAGGACCATGAGTCCACGCTGTACGAGAAGTGGGTGGACAAGGGCTACTTCACGGCGGACCCCGCATCCGACAAGCCCGCCTACTCCATCATGCTGCCGCCGCCGAACGTGACCGGCCAGCTGCACATGGGCCATGCGCTCGACCACACGCTGATGGATTCCCTCGTGCGCCGCAAGCGAATGCAAGGCTACGAGGTGCTGTGGCTGCCCGGCATGGACCACGCCGGCATTGCTACGCAGACCAAGGTGGAGGCGAAGCTCAAGGCTGAGGAAGGGAAGGACCGCTACGACTACGGCCGCGAAGAGTTCATCGATCGCGTCTGGGAGTGGAAGCAACAGTACGGCGGCACGATCACCACGCAGATGCGTGCGATCGGCGATTCGGTCGACTGGTCGCGGGAGCGCTTTACGCTGGATGATGGGCTGTCCAAGGCGGTGCAGACCATCTTCAAGCAGCTGTACGACCAGGGCATGGTGTACCGCGACTACCGCCTGGTGAACTGGTCGCCGGTGCTCGAGACCGCGGTGTCGGACATTGAGGTCGTGTACAAGGACGTCGAGGGCGAGTTCGTCTCTATCCGGTACGGCTCGCTTGACGACGATGCGCCGCACCTTGTCGTAGCCACCACCCGTGTCGAAACCATGCTGGGCGACGTGGCGATCGCCGTCCACCCCGACGACGAGCGTTACGCGCACCTCATCGGCGAGGAGTTCGCCCACCCGCTGCGCGACGACCTCAAGGTCAAGGTCATCGCCGACGACTACGTGGATATGGAGCTGGGCACGGGCGCGGTGAAGATCACGCCGGCGCACGACCCGAACGATTACGAGATGGGCCTGCGCCACAACCTGGACATGCCGATCATCATGGATGAGCAGGCCCGCATTGCCAACACTGGCACCCGCTTCGACGGTTTGAGCCGCGAGGAAGCGCGCGTCGCCGTGCGCGAGGCGCTCGCGGAGCAGGGCCGCATTGTCAAGGAGATTCGCCCCTACGTGCACTCCGTGGGCCACTCGGAGCGCTCCGGCGAGCCGATCGAACCACGCCTGTCGCTGCAGTGGTTTGTCAAGGTGGATGAGATGGCTAAGATGTCCGGCGACGCCGTGCGCAACGGCGACACGGTGATCCACCCGCAGTCGATGGAGAAGCGCTACTTCGACTGGGTAGACAACATGCACGACTGGACCATCTCGCGCCAGCTGTGGTGGGGGCACCGCATCCCGATCTGGTACGGGCCGGAAGACGAAAACGGCGAGCGCGACGTGGTGTGCGTCGGCCCCGACGAGGAAGCGCCCGCCGGCTACGAGCAGGACCCGGACGTGTTGGACACCTGGTTCTCCTCCGCGCTGTGGCCGTTCTCCACGATGGGCTGGCCCGAGAAGACGCCTGAGCTGGACAAGTTCTACCCGACCTCCGTCCTCGTCACCGCGTACGACATCCTGTTCTTCTGGGTGGCGCGCATGATGATGTTTGGCACCTTTGCCGGTAAGTTCACCCCGGAAATCCTCGGCGAGGGCAAGGGTGGCCGGCCGCAGGTGCCCTTCACGGACCTCTACCTGCACGGCCTGGTGCGCGACGAAAAGGGCCGCAAGATGTCGAAGTCCCTGGGCAACGGCATCGATCCGATGGACTGGGTCGGCCGCTTCGGTGCGGATGCGCTGCGCTTTGCCCTGGCCCGCGGCGCGAACCCGGGCGTGGACCTGCCCATCGGCGACGACCACGCCGTGGCCGCCCGCAATTTTGCTACCAAGCTGTACAACGCCACGAAGTTCGCGCTGATGAACGGCGCCGGGGTCGGCGAGCTGCCGCAGCGCCAAGCGCTTACCGACGCCGACCGCTGGATCCTCGACCGCGCCGAGGAACTCCGCAAGCGCGTCGACGCCTACCTGGACGACTACCAGTTTGCAAAGGCCAACGAGGCGCTCTACCACTTCGCCTGGGACGAGCTGTGCGACTGGTACCTCGAGATTGCCAAGACCCAGATCCCGCGTACTGATGCTGACGTGTCAGCGGAAGAACAGGAACGGGGCCGCAACACCCAGATCGTGCTGGGCCGTGTCCTCGACGTGGTCCTGCGCCTGCTGCACCCGACCATGCCGTTTATTACCGAGGTCCTGTGGACTGCGCTGACCGGTGAGGAGACCGTAACCACGGCTGCGTGGCCGACCGCAGACGACACCAACGGTGGTGTGGAGACGGACCTCGACGCGCGCCGTCGCGTCGAGGACTCCATCAAGCTCATCACCGAGCTGCGCCGTTTCCGCGCCGACCAGGGCGTGAAGCCGTCACAGAAGGTGCCGGCGCGCTTGGACTTCGCGTCCGCGGATCTGGCTGGCCAGGAGGACATGGTGCGCCAGATCGCTCGAGTAGAGGTGCCGGGTGAGGACTTTGCAGCGTCGGCAAGCATCGAGATGCGCCTGAGCCAGGTCAACCTCGACGTGGCGCTGGATACCTCCGGCACGGTCGACGTGGCTGCCGAGCGCAAGCGCCTGGAGAAGGAGCTCGCCGCCGCGCAGAAGGAGCTGGACACCACCGGTGCGAAGCTGTCCAACGAGCAGTTCCTGACCAACGCGCCGGAGCAGGTCGTGGAGAAGATCAAGGTGCGGCAGAAGGTTGCGCAAGAGGAATTCGAGCGCGTGACCGCGCGACTGGAAACGCTGCCGGAGAAGTAGACTGGCTCGCATGAGCGAGCAGTACGACCACAGCGACAACACCACCCACGGCGACGAGCAGGAACGTGACGAGCTCACGCCGGTGCGTGAGCGCGACACGGAGTTCGGCCGTATCTCCATGACGGACAGTGGCATGACGCTGAATCTGGGTGGTACTCGGGATCTGGGTGATACTCGGGCCGCCGACAGCGTCGAGCCCGACGGGTCTCCGGAAGGCTCGGAGAACGACGAGCTTGCGCGCCTCGCTGGGCTGGTGGGGATGCGCGTTGGGCAGCTGGCGAGCGACGACGGCGAGCCGATCAGTCGGGTTCCTGAGTACTCCGGGGATAGCGCTGCACTCACGCGGGTCAGCGAGAAGCTTGATGCTCGCGCCGGTGCTGCCGACCCGAACCCGAGCCTTGACCGCGTTGCCGCATTGATGGATTTACTCGGTTCGCCCGAGCGCACGCTGAAGGTGATCCAGGTCGCGGGCACGAACGGGAAGACGTCGACCGCGCGGATGACCGAGTCGTTGCTGCGCGCACTGGGACACCGCGTGGGGCTGTTCACCAGCCCTGAGCTCACGCGGGTGACCGAGACGATGCTCATCGACGGCGCCGAGATCGCGCCGGAACGCTTCGCGGAAATCTTTGACGAGCTCGAGCCCTTCGTGGAAATGGTCGACGCGCAGTTTGCCACCCCGCTGAGCCGCTTTGAGGTGCTCGTAGCCATGGCGTTCGTGGCGTTTGCGGACGCGCCCGTCGACGTCGCCGTCCTGGAGGTCGGCATGGGCGGGACCTGGGACGCGACGAATGTGGTGGACGCCGATGTCGCCGTGATTACCCCGATCGGGCTTGACCACCAAGCGTTCCTTGGCCAGACCATTGCCGCGATCGCGGCACAGAAGGCCGGGATTATTAAGCCCCGCGAGGCGGACGCGTTGAGCGCGTTGAGCCCGGCGGAAAACATTGCGGTGGTCGCCGAGCAGGAGCCGGACGCAATGCACGCGATTCTCGAGCGTGCGGTGGACACAGAGGCAATCGTTGCTCGGAGCGGCAGCGAGTTCTCGGTAGGGAAGTCCACGGTTGCCGTCGGCGGCCAACAGCTCACGCTGCGCGGACTCGGTGGAGAGTACGACGGCATCTTCCTCCCACTCGCGGGCGCCCACCAGGCGGCGAATGCGTCGCTTGCGCTCGCCGCGGTGGAGGCGTTCTTCGGCGTGACCCGCGAGCACCCGCTTGATGCCGACGCCGTTCGCGCGGGATTTGACCAGGTGACGGTCCCGGGGCGGATTGAGCGGTTTGGTAAGGACCCGGTCGTGCTTATCGACGCCGCCCATAACCCCCACGGCGCCCGCACCCTCGCCTCCGCACTCGAGCGGGACTTCAACTACACGGGTCTGATCGGCGTGGTGTCGATTTTTGGGGACAAAGACGCACGCCAGATGCTGACAGCGCTGGAGCCCGAGCTGCGCGAGGTAGTGATTACTCAGAACTCATCCCCACGTGCGATGGACGTCGACGAGCTGGCGGAGGTGGCGTACGACGTGTTCGGTGACGACCGCGTTCGGATCGAGGCGCATCTGCCGGCGGCGGTGGAACTGGCGCGCGAGGTCGCCGAAGAGTCTGGCGAAGACGGCATGGGCGTGTTGGTCACCGGGTCCATCGCCACCGCCGGTGATGCCCGCACCTACCTCACTGCGCTGGACGCGCAGGAGCCCGAGGCGTAGTGCGGTGGGCTGCGACGCTGCCTGGCTGGTGACCAACCGCTGGCTGCACTGGGACAAGTTTGAGTGGCAGTTCGGCGCTCTTGCGCGTGCGGCCGGCGCGGTCGGGCTTGATTTGCGGCGAGTGAGTACCGATGAGGTTGTCGCCGCGATGGGCACCGGTCCGCTGCCGCGCGTCGCGCTTATCCAGGACAAAGACGTTGCCGTCGTCGCACAGCTCGAAGCGCTGGGGGTGCGCACCATCAACACCGCGACCGCGATCGCTGCGTGCGATAACAAGGCGTACACGCACGCGGTGCTTTCTCACGCCGGCATTGCGCACCCGTGTACGTTGACTGCGCCGCTGGCGTACCGGAACTTATCGGCCGCGGAATGGGAGGAGAGCGAATTCCTGGCTGCCGTGGACCGTCAGTTGGGCTACCCGGTCGTGGCGAAACGTGCAATCGGCTCGTGGGGGCAGGGGGTCGAGCTGATCCACGCCCCCGCGGAGCTGGTCGCGTTCCTCCGCGCCGCTCATCCCGCGCCCGTGATCGTGGAGGAATACATCGCTGAATCCCACGGCCACGACGCCCGCATCTTCATGGTTGGTGAGACCCCAGTTGCTGCGATGCAAAGGTTCGGCCAGGGAGGTGACTTCCGCGCCAACGTGACCGGTGGCGGTCGCGCGGTGCCGTGGGATCCGCCCGCGGACTTCGTGGACACTGCACGCACAGCGATGGGCGCGCTCGGCCTGGATATTGGCTCGGTCGATTTCCTCCATGCGTCCAGCCCGCTTGTCGGCGAGGTGAACTCGAACGCCCAATTTGCCTCCCTCACGGAGGTGACGAGAATCGACGTCGCCGCTCGAGTAATTGAGTACTGCGTCCAGGCGCGTTGATCGAAGCGCTTGTCGACGCCACCGCGCACCAGTTATGGCCCAACCGTTCTCAGCGATACGATGAGGGCATGGCTGACCAGAACAACACCCGGCGCTCGCGCCGCGGCGCGCGTCGCGAGCCGGATATGAGCCCCCTCGGCCCGGGCAAGGCCCCGGTCAAAGACCCGATGGCAGGCCTGACCGGCGTACTTTCCGGCACGCTCGTGATGGAAGCGATCACGATCTTCCTCATCCTCACCGTGATTCTCAAGGTTGAGAACGGGGAGCTCTGGACCACGTTTAACTGGGTCTACGTCACCGTCATCGGCCTCGCGCACGTGGTCGTTGCGTTCTTCCAGAAGAAGCCGGTGATGCTGTGGGTGGACCTGGCGCTCCAGATTCCGCTCATCTTCGGGTTTTTCATCCACTGGTCCGTCACTGCCGTCGGCATCACGTTCGGCGTGGTGTGGTTCTTCATCATCAAGCTGCGCTCGGAGATGCTGCAGCGTATGCGCGCCGGGTACCTAGTTACCCAGCACCTGGGCACTGCAGAAGACCCGGCGCGCTAGTCTGCGTGCGGCAGGTCGCGCAGCTGGGTGCGGAGGATTTTCCCGGCTGCGCTACGGGGGATCTCTTCGACAAAATCTACGACGCGCACCTTCTTGTACGGCGCGACCCGGTCAGCCACGAACCGCATGACACCGTCGGCTGTGAGGCGGGCAGACGTGGCTGCCGGTGAGGGTGCGGGCACGACGAAGGCGCGGGGGACCTCGGTGCCATTGAGCACAAAGGGGGTGACGGCGGCGTCGACAATTGCTTCATGCTCGAGCAGCGTGGCCTCCAGCTCGGCCGGAGCGATCTGGTAGCCCTTGTATTTGATCGTGTCTTTGGCGCGTCCGATGATGTAGAGCTCGCCGTGCGTTCCCACGCGCGCGAGGTCCCCGGTTTGAAACCATTCACCGATCGGCTCTTGCCCGAGGTAGCCGCGCATGAGCTGTGGCCCGGCGACGGATAATTCACCGTCGGAACCGATGCGGAAGCGGGTATCGGGGAGCGGGAACCCCACCGAGTCCGGAGGCGTTTCGCCGCGCACGCCAACAAAGGTGACCGGCGACGTCTCGGTCATTCCGTACCCCTGGATCACGCTCGCGCCCAGTCGCGACTCCACCGTTCGTGCCACCGTGGGGTCGAGTCGATCCGCGCCGCTGATGATCAGTTCGAGTGCGTTGAAGGCATCGGCCGGGGCGGTCTCGAGGACGCGCGCGAGCGGCGGGGCGATGAATGTGAGCTGCACGGCGAAATCGCGGTGCGCGCTCACAAAGCGCTCCGGATCAAAGCGCTGCATCGTGAGCACGTGATGCCCCAGCATGAGCGGGGTGAGCAGCAGCGCGGTCAAGCCATAGATGTGTGAGAAGGGCAGCGGCGACATCGTTGGGGTGTGAGTACCCACCCCACTTCGTGCAATCGCTGCAGCAAACTGGGTCATGTTTGCGCTTACCGACGCCCCCGTCAACCCCACCGCCTTCTGCATCCCCGTGGTGCCCGACGAGTACGGAACGAAGGCGAGCTCTTGTGCATTCGCAGCACTGACTGCGGGCGTGTGGTTAGCAGCGTCGCGGCGTGGCCAACCGGCGGGAGTCGTGCCGCGTATCAGCGCTTGCGCCTGCTCCATCCGGATGAGGCCGAGTTGTGGGTCTGCGCCGGCGAGCTCGGCGAGATGTCTCGCTTCATGGTTGCGAAGTAGCGGGCCGATCAGACTGGACGCTGCACCCGCCTGGGCGATGCCGAGGATCACGGCCGCAAACTCCACCGAGTTTGGGAGTTGGACCGCGATGACGGGGGAGGGTGATGTTGTGGCGTGGGCCAGTACGCGCGAGACGTTGTTAGCGAGTGTGCGGAGCTCGCGGTAGGTCACCGTCGTGCCCGTGGACAGCTCTGTCAACGCGGGTGCGTCAGGAAGGCCTTGGCTAAGCGCGAGCTCATGGAGCGGAACATGCTGGTACATCCCCCTAAACCTTAGTAGCTTGGAGGGCATGCGATTCTTCCTGCTGGTGCTTGCTGCGGTGATGTCGCTTGTCGCCGTTGGTGCGTCGTTGTTTGCGTGGCCGAGTTGGGTCGGCGCCGCTGCGATCGTGATCGCGGGCGGTGCTTTGGCATGTGCGCTGTACATGAAGTATCAGGACATGGGTGCCCCGGATCTTTCGCTTGACCCGGAACAGCGTACGACAATTATGCGGATGATCCGTGAGGGAAATGAAGATGGTGCGGTTCGGCAGGTGCAGTTGTGGAAGCGTGACGCGACGCCCGCAGATGCATCGCGCATCGTGCGAGAGGTTTCGGTAGAGTCTGGTCCATGACCGAACGTACTTTGATTCTTATTAAGCCGGACGGCGTTGCCCACGGGCACGTCGGTGAAATCATTTCCCGCATCGAGCGCAAGGGCTTGAAGCTGGTGGAGATGGATCTGCGTACCGCGGACCGCGAGACCGCCGAGAAGCACTACGAAGAGCACAAGGATAAGCCGTTCTTCGGTGACCTCGTAGACTTCATCACCTCTGCGCCGCTGGTTGCTGGCATCGTTGAGGGCGAGTCTGCGATCGCTGCCTGGCGCCAGCTGGCAGGCGGCACCCACCCGGTGGAGAAGGCGACCCCGGGTACCATCCGTGGCGACTTCGCGCTGACCGTCGGTGAGAACGTGGTGCACGGTTCCGATTCCCCGGAATCTGCAGAGCGTGAGATCGCGATCTGGTTCCCCAACAAGTAACCAACCACACCAAACTTTCGACAACGCTACCCCCGGAAGAGCGCATCCTGGGGTAGCGTTTTTCTATGCTTTCCTGGGCAAAACTCGTAAATCATTCAGTTGATTTATTGCGACTCAATACATATGTCACAATGCATAGGAAAGCGTCACGCTGCGATGAGTCCATCGTATGCTTTATCGGAGAAAGGCTCGGAGATGGTCAACGACAAGCCAGAGCAAGAACGTGCAAAAGCGAAGCGCGCGTCTATTGAAAAGGCCACGATTGATCTTCTCCTGCAGGAGGGAATGTCCTCAGTCACTCATCGGCACGTGGCCGCGCGTGCTGGGGTGCCGGTTGGCTCGATTGGTTACTACTACGAGAGCCGTGAGAAGCTCATCCAGACGTGCTTTGAGCGATTCCACGCCGTACAGGCGGCGATCCTCGAGGAGGCGCTGAAGGACCCCAAGATTCGAGAAGATCGGCGTGAGCTCGCTGCAGCGACGCTGGATCTTGTGACCTGTGGGCACCGAGACTGGGTGCGCGGGATTATTTCCGCAACCGTCGATGCCGAGCGCGAGGCGCCCGCGTTGCAGGAGATGGTCAAAGAGCAGTTTTACGAGGCAGTCAACGCCATCGACGCACTGCTCAAGTACGCGGGCGTTACCAACGCGGATGGCGAAGCAATTCTCGGAGCAATTGTTGGGTCATCCCTTGTTGTTGCGGGTTGGGATAAACCAGTCGTCGAAACAACTATTGGCGGAGTTGTGCGCTTCCTCGAGCTTGCGGAGGGGCCGCAGAGCGAGAACCACTAGCGGTTGGTCAAGAGGACTGACCGTGGACAGGGCGGGGTAAACGCGCGGGGCGGGGGCCTGTGCCACAATAGATGGCAAGCATCGCGTCGTTGACGTCCTTGACGATATTCACGTTGTTGACGTTGTTGACGCCGCGCGTGCTGACAAACTTTGACATTGAAGTCCCGCGCATTCGCGCGGCACTGTGCGGCGGCGGCAGGAAATGCCAGCGCCCGGTGCCCGGCGCAGAAGCTGTGCGGGCAGACGCATAACAGGAGAATAGGTTCGTGGCACAGAACGAGGAATCCACGCCAAAGAAGCGCCGCAGCACGAAGGCGACGGCGAAGAAGTCGACAAAGCCGGCCAAGAAATCGACAAAGAAGTCAACAAAGAAGGCTCCTGCGAAGCGCGAACAGCCAGCCAATGAGCCAACGGTCAACCCCTACGCGACGTTTGACCGCTCTCGCCTCAAGGACAAGATGCGCGTCTTCCAGTTGGCCAAAGAGCTCAACGTGCCTTCGAAAGACCTGGTCGTTGCGCTGTCGGACATGGGAGTAGTCAAGGTAGCGCAGTCCTCGCTCACTCGCGCGGAGAGCGAGCAGCTTCTCGACGCACTGTCTCCCGAGACCAACGCACCCCAATCAAGCGACGCTGGGGACGAGTCTTCCGACGCGGACGAGAAGATCCGACACCGCGTACGCAAAGACGTAGAGAACGAGATCCACCAAATTGAGGACAAGGTCAATGCCGAGTTGGCCACCGCAGATGAACCGGGCACGGATCCGAGCGGCGATGCTTCCGACGAGCCGCTTACTGACGTGGAACCTGACGTGACGCCGGCGCCAGAGGACGAGTCGGTCACCGAGTACGCTCCGCTGTTCAAGGCTCCGACTCGTTCGCAGCGTCGACGCGCTCGTCGTGCAGCGCAAGCTGCCCGTGCCGCTGACCGCGAGGTGGCAGAAGGATCCGACGGACTGGATGACTCGGACGCCTCATCTTCTGATTCTGGGGACGGTACCTTGCGCACAGCGGAAGGAAGCTCTGCGGACTCCGCGCGCAGCGGGCGGCAGAAACGGAACCGCGGCAACGCAAAGGCGAGCAAGGCCAGCGATTCACGCGGGCAGGAGAGCGCTGATGGGGCAGAGCGTGGCGTCGATACGCAAGAGGCTGAGCAGATAGACGAACCGAAGGCGATCAAGGGATCGGCTCGTCTGGAAGCGAAGCGACGTCGCCGCAGTGAGCGGAGCGCGGAGGAGCGTAAGCGCTCGCGCATCGTCAGCCAGGCAGAGTTTCTTGCGCGCCGCGAATCCGTGCAGCGCACCATGGTGGTGCGGGACCGCGAGCGGCACTATGGCACGGGAATGGTGACACAGGTCGGGGTGCTCGAGGACGGCCTGCTTGTTGAGCACTTTGTTGACACAGAAGACCAGGTCACCATGGTTGGCAACATCTACCTTGGGCGCGTGCAAAACGTGCTGCCCAGCATGGAAGCCGCGTTTATTGACTACGGACAAGGCCGAAACGGTGTGCTGTACGCGGGCGAAATCGACTGGAAGTCTGCTGGACTCGGGGGTCGCGCGCGACGAATTGAAAACGCGCTGAAGTCCGGCGACCAGGTCGTTGTTCAGGTCACCAAAGACCCGGTTGGGCATAAGGGCGCCCGTCTGACGACCCAAATTTCGTTGGCGGGGCGGTTCCTTGTCTATGTTCCGGGAGGACGGACAGCCGGGATCTCCCGCAAACTTCCGGCCCCGGAGCGTAAGCGCTTGAAGGAGATCCTCCACAAGGTTGTACCCGGGGAGGGTGGGGCGATCATCCGCACCGCTGCCGAAAACATCACTGAGGAAGCTATTGCGGCGGACGTGCAGCGCCTTCACAGCCAGTGGGAGGAGATCAAGGAACTCGCCGAACGTGAAAAGAAGTCTCATGGCGCGAAGCCGGTGACCCTTTATGAGGAGCCGGCACTATTGATCAAGGTCGTACGGGATCTTTTTAACGAGGACTTCAATAAACTCATCGTTGACGGCAAGAAGTCGTACAAAACTATTCGCGCGTACGTTGAATCCGTCGCGCCTGACTTGCTCGGACGCGTCAAGAAGTACCGCAGCAAGAAGCACGATGGACGCGATGCTTTTGAGACGTACCGCGTGGATGAGCAACTCGAAAAGGCTTTGGCTCGGAAGGTGTGGCTGCCGTCCGGTGGCACCTTGATCATCGAACACACCGAGGCACTGACGGTTATCGACGTCAACACCGGCAAGTACACCGGATCCGGCGGAAACCTCGAGGAAACGGTGACGAAAAACAACCTCGAAGCAGCCGAGGAGATTGTTCGCCAAATCCGCCTGCGCGACATCGGCGGCATGATCATCATCGACTTCATCGACATGATCCTGCCGGAGAACCAAGAATTGGTTGTTCGACGTCTCAAGGAATCACTGGGGCGCGACCGCACCCGCCACAATGTCTCCGAGGTAACTTCTCTGGGTCTGGTACAGCTCACCAGAAAGCGTCTTGGGAACGGTCTTCTTGAGACGTTCTCCGTACCCTGCCATTGCTGCGACGGTCGAGGCATTCTGCTGACCGAAGATCCAGTTGTTGAAGAGAAGCGAGCGCGATACGGGCGCGTCGATTCCAAGCGACTCCCGTCCGGTCAGCACCCTGCGGCCAGAGCGATGCATTCTGCGCTCTCCGAGGCGCCGAAACCCGTAGAGAAACCGCTGGATGACGAGGCCATCGACGAATTGGCGGATGCCGTTGTGGCGGCAGAAAAGGAGAAGGAGGACGAGCCGAAGACTTCGTCGAGGCGACGCGGTCGTCGCGGCTCCGGTCGAGGTCGTGGCCGAAATCGTTCGCAAGCGCCTGAGCAGAACGCACCAGGTGCCGGGGAGCACCAAGATCAGCGCGGCAGTGAGGAAAACACTGTTCTTAGCTCGGAGCCAACAGAGAACGACGGCGTCAACGAGGGCGGTAGTGAAACCACGCAGTCCGAAAGTGGCAATGAGCGTGGTGGACGCAACAGGCGCAGGCGACGTCAAGCGCAGCGAAAGAATGCGAAGGCCGAGCACTCGAAGACAGTTGGGGCGTCGGGCGGAGCTTCCGGGGATGCCGGCGACAACAACGACCACGAAGACGCGCCGGCGCAGGGAACCTCGCGAGCAGGGCGATCCAAAAAGCGTCGCAGCGCTCGGAGAGCAGCGACCCGCAGCACCTCGAGCGAGACTGAAGCTCCTGCGCACGGAGAAAACGAGAACACTGGGAACTCGCGGCAGAGCTTTGAAGATGCAATGGCGGATTTTGAGAAGTCACCGCGTCGTCGACGGAAGACCCGGGGCAACTCTCGCTCCGATCAACGGCCGCAACGCAACGAGTGGGACGACGATTCGCAGGCGAGTGAAGCCCAGCAACCTGTAAGGCGAGGCACGACAGATCAGTCTGGAACGCGAGACCGAGGGGCGAGCGCCGATGAATTGACGGGGAATCGTGGGAGCGTCGAAACTTCCCGTGACGCCTCTGGAGGCCGTCGTCGCCGTCGAGCGGTACGGCGGACGAATCGGAGTGTGTCGTCCGAGGATGGTTCCGCGCCCGACCCCCGACAAGATGGCGGGCTTAACGCTCGCAATGCCGGCGCCCATGGGGACACCAGCAGCCAACGTGGCACCCGTGGACACGAAGGTAAGGACAAGGACTCGGAGCAGCATGGTGAGGAGGCAGGACGCCAGCGAAGCCGGCGCGGCCGCCGACGGGCCGCACGCAAGCGCCGCTCCTAGCGCCCGAGGTCGTTGAGGCACAGCGCCCCAGATCGCGGTTTGGAGAAACGCCCCGGTTCGGTGTAGTCTTTGGCAGTCGTTGTTTTTGGGGCGTGCCGCCTCGTTGCCCAAGCATGCGGGCACGGCGGATCGATCAGGTCCTGAAGCACTGAAATGAAGTTCCATGCGTCCACCGAAGCATGCCGGCGGATGCGCGAGTAGAGATAAGGGGTAACCCTCTATGTACGCGATCGTCAAGACCGGCGGCAAGCAGTACAAGGTTGCCGAAGGCGACCTCGTCAAGGTCGAGAAGCTGGAGGGTGAAGCAGGCGACAAGGTTGCACTCACCCCGATCCTTCTCGTTGATGGCGCAGACGTCACCTCCGGCGCAGACGCACTGTCCAAGGTCAATGTTGAGGCTGAGATCGTCGAGCACGGCAAGGGCAAGAAGATCGACATCCTCAAGTACAAGAACAAGACCGGTTACAAGGTCCGCCAGGGCCACCGCCAGCAGCTGACCACGGTCAAGATCACTGGCATCAAGTAAGACTTACTTTTAAGGAGATAGACAAATGGCACACAAAAAGGGTGCATCCAGCTCCTCGAACGGTCGTGACTCTGAGTCCAAGCGCCTCGGCGTGAAGCGCTTTGGTGGCCAGCAGGTCAAGGCCGGCGAGATCCTCGTCCGTCAGCGCGGTACCAAGTTCCACCCGGGCGACAACGTCGGCCGTGGCGGCGACGATACCCTGTTCGCACTGAAGCCGGGCGCTGTCCAGTTCGGCATCAAGCGTAAGCGTCGCATCGTGAACATCATCCCGGCCGATGGTGAGGGCGTCGCCTCTGAGGTCCTGGAGCAGGCAGAGGCTGCAGGCGTCGTTGAGGACGAAGCCACCGCGTAAGCCAAAGTTGGCAACACGCTAGGCCGCGTGGCCCCGATTACGGGGCTACGCGGCTTTTTGCATTCCTGGAGAATCTGCCGGAACGGTGGTGTGACCTGGAGGGCCATATCCCTCGGCTACAAGCGTAATGCGGCCTAATGAGATCAACTCGCGGTCGGCGAAATCGGATCCGTGAACTACTGATCCATCCGCGAGCCGCACCCCGGTGGAACAGGCGCTTCCTTTCATAATGGCCTGCAAGTCACTCATCGGCATAACCGCGTGCGCGCGATCTTCTGCCGAGTGATCCTGCCTTTTTCCGCGCAGCCAAAGAATTGGATCAAGTGGATCACCGGTTTTATTGGTGCCGCTCCTGAGCGTATTGACGACATCCTCTAGAGCGCTGGAATCGCCTGTAAACGTCACAGTCGTCTTCGCGCCGGAGCGCCTTACTCGCACCCCGTCCTGGGGGCTCTGGGTCGGTTGATATGCCTTCTTGATTCTCCGCGCTGTGCGACGGACAACGTCTGTGTCACCTGCAGTATTGCAGAGTTCTACGCGGAATTTCCACCGCGATGTCGGATCTTTAATACTGCGAGAAGCACGGAAAATGAGCGCTAAAGTTTCGACGCAATGTTCGTTGTTCGCTGCGTACTTTCGGCACCGTTTCTGGTATCTCGTGTGCACTACCGGGCGAAAGAGCAGCTCCGCGAGGTCGAGCACATCCATCGCGTAGTCCTTTGGCATCCCTAGTTGAACGAGCTCGCCGAGTGTTTTATTTGATCTGGCAACCCACTCGCCGAGTTTGATGCCATTGCGACGGAACATAAAGTAGTTGCTAATTTCGTTTGAGTAGTCCATACGGCGAAACTACCGAAACGTTGTGCGGGTTGTCAAGGGGTTGCGAAAATGCATAGTGGGCGCACAAGCATGCGGGGCTGACGTAAAGTGGAGCAGAATTCGCGAAAAGGAGTGTAGATGCAGGCAACCACGCACGATGATCTCGCAACCCTACTTGAGCAGCTTCCTTTGGGTGGAACACTGACGGTAACACCTGGGGAGTACTCAGTCGGAACACTTCGCGTTGTGGGGCGCACCGTGCAGGCGAGTGGTCGGGGTGTAATCTTCCACGGTCGCGTCGTACTTGCCGATGGTGCGGCATTAGTTGGTGTGAGCGTGATGGGGCCGAATGAGGCTAACGCCGTCATTTGTAACCGTGGACAAGCAACCCTGAGCTACTGCACTGTGCGAATCCCGGCAGTTTCGACGTACCCTGCTGTCGGGGTCAAAGATGCGCAGCTCAACGTGGTGAATTCTGATGTACGTGGCAGCGACGCTAAGAAGGCGATCCTTGGCGCGCAAAATGCTCAAATCGCAGTTGAACGATCCCACACCGACGCGCTCGAAATTCTTTCAAATGTGAGTGCAACGATCGCTTCGTCCACAGTGGGGACCCTCATCATTAATAAGGGCGGACGTGCCCACCTCGGCGAAGGCGTAGCCATCAAGACTCCGGCAGGTAAGAGAATTGCAGCTGTCGCTGGCGGAGGTGTGCTCGAGGGGCAGCGCGCGCACGTCGATACGAGCCGCCCCGAGATCTTTGTGAAGGACGCTACGGTCCGGATTCCGCAGATGAGCAGCCAAACTGGAGAGCGCATTACCGTCAAGGCTTCCGGTGGCGCAACGGTTGATGTTGATCAGAGCTCATGCGTCGTGGAGCGGGAGAGCGCTGACGAAACAGAAGTTCGGTGGAGTGCTTCCGAAGGTGCGGACTTTGACCGCGTTGTAGCCCCAAGGCTTGCGCCAGAGGCGACGGTGATTCTTGAAGCCGGGGAGTACCGGATGCAGTCGGTGCCGGAAAAGATGCGGCACTTCACAATTCGAGGGGCTGGTCGCGACGAAACCACGATCGCGGTCACCGGCGCGCTTTGCGCGAAAAACGGCGGCACCGTGCGCATTGAGGACGCAACGATTCTGCAGGCAGATGGGCAAAACTGCTTCAACGTGTTTGACCAGTCGTTTGGCGAGCTAGTTCGTACGCGTGTCGTCACCGCGCAACGGTCGAGCAATATGCCCGCCATTTTTGCCAGGGGCAGAAGGCTCTTGCTTGAGGATGCGATTGTTGAATCTCCCGCGGGTGTAACAAATGCGACGCTCTCGGTGAGCGGAGGGGAACTTGTGGCCAAGCGGTCATTTCTCGGGTGGTCGCAGATTCTCGACGGTGTGCTGGCCGTATTTGAAAACACGCGAGCGTTCTCGATCATGGCTGAAAACTCGCGGCTATCTGGTTCCTTGGTGCTCCACCCGTCGATGGCAAACTTCCGCCAGCTCGTCCTCCAAAACGGCAGTCGAGGCGAGTTCGATGAGCTCACTCTCTTTGCCTCCTACGGTGAGTTTCTGGTCAATGGCTCCGTGCTCAGCGTCGAAGATACAAAGCTCACGCAGGGCGCGCAGATTGCAATCTACTCCCAAAATGGCAGCCAGGTGGACGTCGACGTTGCTGCCGTATTCGAAAGCGTCGATGGACAATGGAAGCAGGTCCAAGCGCCCACGCCGGTTAACGGGCCCACGTCAGCAAACTCGGGGAAGAGCGGTCAAGTCAGCGGAAGTTCCCAAGGAAGCGGCGCTGCTGGGGCTGTCGCCTCGGCACCTGGCGATCCGATGGCGCAGATCAACGAGCTCATCGGCCTTGCGAGCGTGAAGCGGCAGATCGCCTCCTTTATGGACCGCGTGAAATTCAATCAGCGCCGCAATGAGCTTGGCCTCGCGTCCGAGCCTGTGGTTATGCACTCCATGTTCCTCGGTAATCCGGGTACAGGTAAAACGACCGTCGCTCGCCTTCTTGGCCAGGCGCTGTACAGCGCAGGAGCGGTGCGCACGAACACTTTCGTCGAGGTTGGACGTGCGGACCTCGTTGCGGAGCACATTGGTGGCACCGCCCAGAAGACGAACAAGGTGCTTGAAGAAGCCCGCGGTGGCGTCCTGTTTGTGGACGAGGCCTACGACCTTCACTCTGAGGGAGGCAACGACTTTGGCAAGGAAGCCGTGAATGCGATCCTCACATTTATGGAGAACAACCGCGAAGACATCGTGATTATCTTTGCAGGTTACACAGACAAAATGCAGGACTTCCTCTCAATGAACCCCGGTTTGAAGTCCCGCATTCCGAACCGGTTTGACTTTGAGGACTACTCTGCCGACGAGCTTGCGCAGATCGGTGCGGCGAGCTTGGCAAAGAAGGGCTACACCTTTGATGAGGAAGCGCTGCATTCGGCGATCCGCCGTCAGTATCGACGTTCCGGTGACGGTTCGAATGGCCGTTGGGCGAGAAACTTCGAGGATAAGCTCATCAGCTCCATTAGTAGTCGACTTGCACGCGAATACGCGGGTGATTTGTCGAAGGTGACGAATGAGGAAATCACGAGCGTGACTGACGCCGATATTCGCGCGGTTTCGGGCGGAGAATCGAGTGGTCAGCGTGTCGAAGAGCTGTTGGATCAGCTGGAGAGCCTGATTGGCCTCGAAGAGGTCAAGCAGTGGGCGGCCGAATTGGTGCGTGTCGCGGAAACGAATCAGCGCCTCGAAGCGCAAGGTCTGCAGACGTCGTCGCCGACCTACCACATGGTCTTTTCTGGCAACCCGGGTACTGGCAAAACGACCGTTGCGCGTATCGTGGCGGAAATTTTCCACGCACTCGGCATTCTGGAATCCTCCACTGTCAAGGAGGTCACGCGCTCTGACCTCGTCGGATCGGTGATTGGTGCGACTGAAAAACAGACCACCCGTGCGCTGGATGAGGCGCTCGGCGGCGTCCTGTTTATCGACGAGGCGTACCAGCTCACCGCAGCAGGCGGCGCTAACGATTTCGGTCTGCAAGCAGTGGAGACACTGCTCCCTCGCCTGGAGAATGACCGGAGCAAGTTCATCGCCATTCTTGCCGGTTACACCAAGGAGATGGACGAGTTCATGAATGCAAACCCAGGCTTGCGTTCGCGTATCCCGAACTCCATTGAGTTCCCCGATTACTCGCCCGTCGACGTCGCGCGCATTGTGGAAGCAAGCATCACCGGCAGGGGCTGGCTTATCGACGCTGACTTGCTCACCGCTACTGTCGTCGCAGCCTACGAAGCACTTCCGCCTGCGGAGCGAAGCAATGGCCGCTGGGCCCGCAATTTCGCGGACCGGCTAGAGCACCAGCACAAGCTGTGGATCAGTCAGAACAATGTGTCCGGTGAGGAGCTTCGTCGAATTTCAGACGACACCGTACGCGCGGTGGCGGGTATCGGCGAGTAGTCGATACCTGACCCGGTACCCTGCAAGTGAGAAGCACGAAATCACGGAAAGGCGGGCGTAACCATGGCGCAGTTTGTTGATCGTGCGGTTCTGCACCTGCAAGCGGGCGACGGCGGGCACGGTTGTGTTTCCGTGCACCGCGAAAAGTTCAAGCCACTCGGTGGGCCGGACGGCGGCAACGGTGGACACGGCGGAGACATTGTCCTCGAGGTGTCGACCCAGGTGCACACGCTGCTCGACTTTCAGTACCGGCCCCACGTGAAGGCTGAACGTGGTGCGAACGGCGAGGGCGATCACCGCAATGGCGCCCGGGGCGAAGACCTCATCCTCCACGTGCCCGTCGGCACTGTCGTACGCAGTGAAGATGGCGAGATACTCGCCGACCTCACCGTTCCGGGGACGAAGTTTATTGCCGCAGAAGGCGGTTTTGGCGGGCTAGGTAATGCAGCACTGGCCACCGCGAAGAGGAAGGCCCCGGGGTTCGCGCTGAAGGGGGAACCTGGTGAAGCGCACGATCTCATCCTTGAGCTGAAGTCTGTCGCAGATGTGGGCTTGGTGGGGTTCCCATCGGCCGGTAAGTCGTCCCTCATTTCGGTACTTTCTGCTGCGAAGCCGAAAATTGCGGACTACCCGTTCACCACACTTGCTCCCAATCTAGGCGTGGTCGACGTCGGCGACGACACGTTTACCATCGCCGACGTGCCGGGGCTTATTCCGGGTGCCAGCGAAGGGAAGGGGCTCGGACTTGATTTCCTTCGCCACATCGAGCGAACCGCCGTCCTCGTTCACGTGGTAGATGTTGCGTCACTTGAGCCTGGGCGCGATCCGATCTCGGATATTGAAGCGCTCGAGGCTGAGCTCGATAGCTACGCTGAGGCACTCGACCACGATTCCGGGCTCGGGGACCTTCGCCAACGGCCAAGGGTCATCGTGCTGAACAAGTTGGACATTCCCGACGCGGCGGAGCTTGCAGAGTTCCTGCTCAGTGACATCAAGGACAAGTTTGAATGGCCGGTGTATTTCGTGTCCACAGTGACTCGCGCGGGGCTCGAAGAGCTGAAGTGGGCGATGTGGGACGTTGTGAAGAAGTCGCGTGACGCGCAGCGTAAAGCCGCTCGAAAGGCTGCCCGTGCTGGTGGCAACACACTGGGCGCGGAGCCGCAGATCATCCGACCACGCGCAGTGGGGAGAAATGGGCGGTCCGGTTCCGGCATCACTGTCGAGCGCGATCCGCTCTACCCCGAGGGCTGGATTGTTACGGGCGAGAAAGCTGAGCGGTGGATCCGGCAAACCGACTTTGAAAACGACGAGGCAGTGGGCTATCTCTCCGACCGTCTGGAAAAGGCTGGTGTTGAGGACGAGCTCCGTCGGATTGGTGCCAAGGAGGGCGATACGGTCACGATCGGTGAAATCTCGTTTGATTGGGAACCGATGCGTGGCGGAGACCCGACACTTGCTGGTCGCGGTGGCGACGCTCGCCTCTACGACACGAATCGCGTCTCCGCGGCAGAACGCAAGCGTGCCTCGCAGGCTCGCCGTGGCCTGATCGATGAGTTTGATTACGGCGACGGTGAAGAAGCCGAGCGGAAGCGCTGGGAGGGCTAGCAACCCATGGTCTCTGAATCCGAGCTGCGTGCACAGATTGCTTCGGCACGTCGGGTCGTGGTGAAGATTGGTTCGAGTTCCTTAGTTAATGAGGATTCAGCAGTCAGCACTGCGAAAATCGACGCGCTCGTGGATGCGTTGCATGCACGTATGAGCACGGGAACTGACATCATCGTCGTCTCGTCTGGTGCTGTTGCCGCCGGGTGCAAGCCGCTGGGACTGCACCAGCGTCCGCGCGATCTGGCGACTAAGCAGGCCGCCTCAGCAGTGGGACAAGTCCATCTTGGCCAGGCTTGGGGGTCGTCCTTTGCACGCTACGGGCGAACCACCGGCCAGGTGCTGCTGACGCAAGCAGACGCAGGGGCACGCGAGCGTGCGCGCAACGCGCAGCGGACCATCGACCGGCTGCGGCAGCTTGGCACCGTACCAATCGTGAACGAGAACGATACGGTCGCCACTACAGAAATGCGATTTGGTGATAACGACAGGCTCTCGGCCATCGTGGCCACGCTGACTTCGTCAGACGCGCTCGTGCTCTTGTCCGACGTCGACGGGTTGTATGACCGAAACCCCTCCGACCCCAATGCGACGTTCATCAGTGAGGTTCGCAGTGGCCGCGACCTCGAGGGAGTCGCTGCGGGCGACGGAGGCGCGTTCGGAACCGGGGGTATGGCGGCCAAAGTGTCGGCGGCACGGCTCGCGGCGCGGGGTGGGGTACCGGTGTTGTTGACGTCGGCAAGCAATATTGACCAGGCGCTCGGTCCCGCCGATTGCGGGACGGTATTCCATACACGACCGGAATCGCAGTTACGGGCGTGGAAGTTCTGGGCGCTCTATGCGGCAGACGCAGAGGGCGTGCTGCGGTTGGACGCCGGCGCGGTTGACGCGGTGACTCGGGGTGGGACGAGTTTGCTCGCGGTGGGTATTACTGATGTCGAGGGCGATTTTCACGCAGGCGACATTGTAGAGATCCTCGGCCCTGACTCCGAGGTCGTTGGGCGCGGTGAAGTTGCATTTGATGCTGCAGAGCTCCATGGGATGTTGGGCAAGCACACTACCGAGCTGGAAGAATCCAAGCGTCGGCCGGTAGTGCATGCGGACTACCTTTCTCAGTACGCGAGCCGCCTGTAGCGATTACTGTGGGGGCATGAAGTTCGCATTTTTGCCCTCACTGTGGAAAGAGTCCGCGGACCACCTGCGCGCAGCTGGTCATGAAATGGTCGATCTTTCGGAGAACCCTGAATTGCTGATCTTCCGCGGCGGACCGTCGGATTTCCCCGCTGAACTGCCGGATAGCGTCAAGGTCGTGCAGATTGGTTATGCGGGTGTTGAGCAGCTGCTTGAAGCTGGAATTCTTGCCCGCCACGCTGAGCGCGGTGTCCGTTTTGCCAACGCAGCTGGAATCTACGATGACACGGTTGCAGAAGCTACACTGGCGCTGCTCCTCGCTGTGCTCCACCGCCACAAGGCAGTGTCTCGCGAGTGGAACCAGGAGCAACTCTTTGGTGAAACTGAGTACCTTTTTGACGCGAAGAAGCTCGCGATCATCGGCGCGGGTGGCATCGGGAAGAAGCTCATCGAATTTGCCGCGCCGTTCGGCGTTGAAATTACCGCGGTGAATCGGTCAGGCCGTCACGTCAGTGGGGCTGAACGCACCGTTGCCATGGGGGATGTCGAAGCGATGGAGGTTGTGTGGTCCGAATCCGACTGTGTCGTTCTCCTGGCGCCACTGACTCCGGAAACTCGGCACTTGGTTGATGCCACGGTGCTGGCGAAGATGCGGAATAACGCGGTGATCGTCAACGTAGGGAGGGGAGCGCTGATTGATACGAAGGCGCTCACAACAGCCCTGCAAGACGGTGCTATTGCGGGTGCCGGATTGGATGTGACGGACCCCGAACCGCTGCCTGCAGACCATCCTCTCTGGGAGATGGATAATGTGGTGATTACGCCCCACACTGCGAACATTCCGCGCTTTATGGCCCGTCGGGTTGGCGCGCTTGCGGCCAGAAACTGGGAGTTGTTTGCCGCGGGCGAATCGATGAGCACTGAAGTCGACGTCGAGGCGGGGTACTAGGATGAGCGGAAACACAACAGCGGCTGGCACTGCCCAATCCGGTTACGAAACGGTGTCCGTGGAGGAGCTTGCGCGTGAAGCGAAGCGGGTCGCGCCGCTGCTTGCGAAAGCATCGACAGCGGTGAAGAACCGCGCTCTCGTTGCTGCCGCGGGTGCTCTGGTGGAGCGAGTGGACGAAATCCTGGCCGCCAACGAGAAGGACATCGAGGCGGCGCGCGCCAACGGTATGTCAGAGGCGATGGTGGACCGCCTGGCACTCAGCCGACAGCGCGTTGCGGCGATGGCTGCCGGCCTGGAGCAGGTGGCGAACCTTAGCGATCCCATCGGCGAGGTGCTCCGAGGTCATACGATGCCTAACGGCATCCGCATGCGACAGGTTCGCGTTCCACTCGGGGTGATGGGCATGGTCTACGAAGCACGGCCCAACGTCACCGTTGACGCATTCGGGTTGGCGTTGAAGTCAGGCAACGCTGCGCTTTTGCGGGGCTCGAAGTCGGCGGTTCATTCCAACTCCGCCTTGGTGAACATTATCCAGGACGCCCTCCACCCGTTCGACCTTCCGCGCGAAGCGGTGCAACTCCTGCCGTGTGAAAGTCACGATTCGGTGCAGGAGCTCATCACCGCGCGCGGTCTGGTGGACGTTGTTATTCCGCGCGGTAGCGCGGCGCTTATCGACGCAGTCGTTCAAAACGCCACTGTTCCGACTATTGAGACCGGTACCGGCAATTGCCACTTTTACATTGACCGTGACGCCCATCTCGATGACGCCATAGCGATGCTCCTCAATGGCAAAACCCGCCGGTGCTCCGTATGTAACGCGACGGAGACAGTGCTTATCGACGCCGCGCTCCCGGACGCAGACAAACTCCGAATCGTCCAATCACTGCAGGAAGCGGGGGTGACGGTGCACGGCGACGTCGGAAAGCTTGGCGCGTTTCAGGCGCAAGGAATTATTGAGGCTACCGAGGCTGATTGGGCTGAGGAATACCTTTCGATGGACATTGCATGCGCCGTAGTTGAGGGCGTCGACGGTGCGATTCAGCACATCGCCGAGTACAGCAGCGGGCACACCGAGGCGATCGCGTCGCTGAACGCGTCGACGCTGCAGCAGTTTGCCGATTCGGTCGATGCTGCGGCAGTCGTGCTGAACGCTTCGACTGCCTTTACTGATGGCTTTGAATACGGAATGGGCGCAGAGATTGGTATATCGACCCAGAAGCTGCACGCGCGCGGACCGATGGCGCTTCCCGAGCTGACCAGCACAAAGTGGATCTTGGAGGGGGATGGTCAGACCCGCCCGTGATCGTAATGAGACATTGACGGCAACTGGCTATATGCTCATTGGCGTGTTAAATTCCCATGCCAATCTCCGCGCTCGCCTCTGCGCGATCGTCATCGCCCTGGTTGCCGCAATTACCGTTGTCGCGAGTCCGCTGAGCCCGACCCCAAAGGCCGAAGCACAGCACCGATGCCCAGCCGTTGCCTTTGTTGCCGCACGCGGGTCCGGACAAAACGACCAGATTTTCCGCACAAGCTACTCCCCGCAGGCGCCGTGGGTGTCGAACGGCTGGGAAGGGCAGACGATCCGTGCCTTCCTCCGCCACGCTGAGGGGCGTTACGCGGCCACGCACGGCGGCAATTCCCTGATGAAGGACGTCGAAGTACTCGGCCTTGAACCTCGTTTCTACCCGGCTGTGTACCCCGAGTATGAGGTCCCCAACGTCATTGCACCGACGACAGCGCTGCAAGCGTTTAGCCTCGCAATGCAATACTCCGTCCCCGTGCTCCGCATGGCGATGCGCGCCGGGAACGAGTTCCTCGACTCTGTGCAGGTTGGTCGCACTGGCGTAATGGCCATGATCAACGGGTACGAAGCCACGACGGGCTGCCACCCGCAGTACATCCTGTCGGGATACTCCCAGGGCGCGATGATCATGCTCGAGCACGAGCGTGAGCTCGCGCGGCGCGGCCAGCTCGCCGGTGTGGTCTACTTTGGCAATCCGAACACCGCTGCCGGTGACCCGTCCACCGTTGGCGTGCCGGGCGGTGGCGCGGGCGGCATTCTCGGATTCCTGCCGTTTAACTCCCGCACGGCCGCTGGCACTGGCAACCGCGTGAACTACTGCCTGCCCCTCGATGGTGTCTGCGACCTTTCCGTGCAAACGCTGCGCGCTTCTCAGGGAAACGGCGGTAATCACGGGCGCTACTTCATCTGGGGCTCCCGGTGGGACAACCAGGTATCGGACTCGTTCGGCAGGTTCGTGGACCAAGTCCGCTACTAGGCCAGTTGCCACGGTCCGGTCAGAAAAGCGGAGTCGTGGCATCATACGAACGACGTCCCGCGTACGCTAAGCAGCATGGACGACGCTTTTGCAGACTCGTTGGATGATGCCGCGCGCATTGGCATCATGGGCGGCACCTTCGACCCCATCCACCACGGGCACCTCGTTGCCGCGAGTGAGGTCGCGGACCGCTTCCAGCTCGACGAGGTGGTGTTTGTGCCCACAGGTAACCCGTGGCAGAAGGCGGGACGCACAATTACTGCCGCTGAAGACAGGTATTTGATGACGGTGATCGCCACAGCGTCAAATCCGCGGTTCTCTGTCTCTCGCGTCGACATTGACCGGGGAGGGCCCACCTACACGATGGACACGCTGCGTGATCTCCGCGAGCAGTTTCCCAACGCGCAGCTGTACTTCATCACGGGAGCGGACGCGCTGAGCTCGATTATGTCGTGGCGCGACTGGGAGCACATGTTTGAGCTCGCGGAATTTGTCGGCGTGACGCGTCCCGGTTACGAGCTCAGCGAGGACATGTTTCCGGAGGAAATTCAGCGGCGCGTGCATCTGATTGAGATTCCAGCAATGGCGATTTCATCGACCGACTGCCGGGAACGGTCAGGACAGGGGAGGCCAGTCTGGTATCTGGTTCCCGACGGCGTCGTGCAATACATCGGGAAGAACCAGCTCTACCAGTAAGTGGCACTTTGCGCGCTCATCGTGGGAGAATGGGGGCGCATTATTGTTATCAGCGAAAAGGAATTGCTTCTTGAGTGCAGCGCAGGTCTCCATCGATCAAGCCACGATTGCCGCAAAGGCGGCCGACGAAAAGCTTGGCACGAACATTGCCGTCCTTGATGTCTCCCAGGTCATGGGCATCACGGACATTTTTGTAGTCGTCTCTGCAAGCAGTGAGCGGCAGGTCGCTTCCATTGTCGATGAGGTCGAGTCTGAGCTCACTGCGGCTGGACTCGAGCCGAAGCGTCGGGAAGGGAACCGTGAGTTCAGGTGGGTGCTGCTTGACTACGGAAACTTTGTGGTGCACGTGCAGCGCGAAGCGGAGCGCGAGTTTTACGGCTTGGACCGGTTGTATGCCGATTGCCCGGCGATCTCGGTTGAGGGCATCGCGCCGTATGAGCGCCCGAGCGACTTCGGAGACGTTCGCGAGGTCGAAACCTTGGAAGACCTGCCGCTTGCCGGTGAGGTCGCGGAGGACGAAGACTAACGCTTGACGACGCCCACCCCGTCAGCAACCAACGTCGTTGATCCCCTTTTCAACGCGCCACATTGATTACGAGCAAAGGAGCGCCGATGCAGCGCCGGCTAATTCTGCTGCGGCACGGGCAAACTACATATAACGCGACCAACAGGATGCAGGGACACCTCAACTCCCCGCTTTCGGAGACCGGTTTGGCGCAGGCGCGGTCGGCTGCGGAATTGGTGGCCAAGCTCGGAGTGTCAAAGATTGTTGCTTCTGATCTCCAGCGTGCGGCAAATACTGCGCAGATCATCGCGGATCAGCTGGGACTCCCCGTGTCGACTGACGCTCGGCTCCGAGAGACCCACCTCGGTGAGTGGCAGGGAAAGTCGCACGCAGAAGTCGATGCGGCCCACCCAGGTGCGCGGGCTCGCTGGCGCAACGATGCCGCGTGGGCGCCACCAGAAGGGGAAAGCCGCGTAGAAGTTGCGCAGCGCGCACGTCCGGTTGTTGAGGAGCTGCTTGCAGAATACGACGCGTGGGATGACTCCGCGGTGCTCCTGGTTGCGCACGGAGGGACGATCTCGGCGCTGACAGCGAACCTGTTGGGACTTGAAGTGTCGCAATACCCATTATTTAAGAGCCTAGGCAATACAAATACAGCGCGCCTGTACGCGATGCCGGCCTACGGTGAGCCCGATGCGGGAATGCAGTGGTATCTCGAAGCCTGGAACCAAGGGCTGGTCGTGCCATGACGGTGCGCGTTGTCGTTGATTCTGCAGCGGGACTCTCGGAGGAGCTTCTGCGAGAGTTGGATATTGCCGTGGTTGATCTCCACGTACTGGATGGGGACGAGGGGGCGTCGACGAGCGGACTCACCGCTATCGAGCTTGCTGCGTGCTACGGCCGCCAACTCGAGCGTGGAGGCGACGACGGCGTCGTCGCCTTGCATCTGTCGAAATCGTTTTCTTCAACGTGGTCCGCGGCTGTCCAGGCGGCGGGAGTCTTTCCTGGCAACGTGCGAGTGGTGGACACAAACGCTGCCGGTATGGCAGTTGGAGCCGCAGCGATGGCGGCGGCAACGATTGCGCGTGAGGGAGCTGATTTGGACGAATGCGAGGAGATGGCGCGGTCCACGATTGAGCGCTCCGAAACGTGGTTGTACTTGAGCCAGCTTGATGACCTTCGTAAGAGCGGGCGGCTTTCAACTGGCACGGCGGTGCTGTCTGCAGCACTGTTGGCCACGAAGCCCATTCTTCGGTTGCACGAGGGAAAATTCGAGCTGGCGGGGAAGACGAGGACGCAGACGAAGGCGTTTGCCAAGCTGGCAGAACTTGTGATGGAGCGCGCTGAGGACCTCCCTGTGTTTGCTGCGATCCAACACGCCGAATGCGAGGACGCTGCTGAGCAGTTGGCGGAAACACTCAGAGAGGTGCTGCCAAACGGGTCACGCGTACTTGTCGCGCCTCTGGTGGATGTGCTTGCAGTTCACACCGGTCGTGGGGCTATTGGACTTTCGGTCGTCTTCTCTTCGCAGGGGCGGCCTGCGGCGTAATTCGCCTGCGTGATCTTCGTCGGTGCCCCCCGGGCCAGATTCACTTACTTGCGATGTTGAACGAATAATGCGTTCCGTCTTCCGATTGGTTCGAATATTGCGTATTATCGCGATATGGAATCTTTAGCAAGAATTAAAGAACTCACTCGTCCAACGGGGGAAGAGGATCTCCTCAACGTAAAATATCCGCCGCCCCGCATCCAGGTGGCTCCAAAATATGCCATCAGCGCGGTGGTGCTCGTATTTCTGGCGGTCGGTGGGTGGGCCATCACCCGCCCACCCTCTCACAGCGAGTCTGTGCCCCAGTGGGAATCGACTGCAACTGAAGCAGAATCCAGTGGCCAAATCGTGGTTTCCGTGATCGGGCAAGTAGAAAACCAGGGGCTCGTCACACTGCAAGACGGAGCCCGAATCGCGGATGCCATCAACGTGGCACGGCCAACCGGTGACGCGGACATCTACCAGCTCAACCAAGCACAGTTGCTCGTCGACGGCCAACAGATCCTTGTGCCAAGCAAAGGCGCGCCGCCGGTTCCTAACGAGCTCGGAGCTGGCGGCGCCCGGTCTGGCGGTGCGCCTCCGGCGGGTGGCGCAGGCGGGCTGGTTTCGCTCAACTTCGCTACAGCAGAAGAGCTGACCAGTCTTTCAGGTGTTGGTGACGCCACAGCGGCGGCGATTGTTGCCCACCGGGAATCAAACGGCCCGTTTGCCAAGCTGGAGGACCTCATGGACGTCAAAGGGATCGGCCAAGCCAAATTTGACGCCCTCAAAGACCAGATCACGCTGTAGCTATGCAGGAACTCCGACTCGCTCCGGCAGCTCTCGTCGTGTGGGGAGCAACCGTCTGCTGCCTGCTCATCGGCCTGCTCCCCGCAGGCTTCTTTGTAGCGGCGACAGCATTGGTGTTTCTCTGTGCGTGGCAAAAGGGGCAGGCGATCCTGGTCGCCGGACTTGGCGCTGCATCCCTTGTTGGTACGTCTCTGCGTATCCGTATTGCAACATCCTTTGCACTGAGCCACGAGGTTGGTCGCAGTGCAGTATTCCCAGCGACAGTGCTTGGACAGCCTAAGCCGTTGAGCTCGGGCGGGTTCCTTACAAACGTGAGCCTTGATGGCTACCCAGCGAAGATTCCAGTCTTCGCACCGGAGCTGGATGACTCTGTCGTTTCAGGCTCAAGCGTAGCGGTATCTGGCCAGGTACGGGAGTCCACGTTTCCTGGGATCGGGACGGTGACAGTAAACGGCGAAGTGGACACTGTTGCTGCGCCGCGCGGTTTTGCCGCGTTTGCGCACCATGTCCGTGCGACATTTGGACAATCTGTGCAGGCAAATGTTGGGGAGGCTGCGGGAGGCCTCATCCCGGGAATGGTACTTGGGGATACGCAATATCAAACCGAGGCGGAGCAACAGGCATACATTGACACGGGGCTAAGCCATTTGTCCGCGGTGTCCGGCGCGAACGTAGCGATTGTGACAACGTTTGCGATCGTCGTCGCATCGCTTGTAGGCCTTGGATTGCGGGGGCGCCTCATTGCCGCGGCGATAGCACTGTCACTCTTTGCCGCGCTGATTGGTCCGGATCCGAGCGTGCTGCGTGCGTCTGTGACCGGACTGGTCGGTGTCGTGGCGGTGGTGGCGTCGTCAAGAGTCGAGCCCATTCACGCGTTGTGTTTGTCCGTGATCGTCTTGATCTTTATCGACCCAGACCTGGCGGTACATTTCGGATTTGCGCTGTCAGTCGCGGCTACTGCCGGGATTGTCGCGCTCAACCCACTGCTTTACCGCGCCCTTGCAGTTACCGGGTGGCCGGACATTGTGGTCCGAGCGCTGGCCGTAGCAATTGCTGCTGACCTTGCCACGATACCAATCATTGCGCTGATGTCGGGACAAGTCTCGCTTGTTTCGGTGGCAGCGAATGTCCTCGTCGCCCCAGTGGTTCCCCTCATCACGGTCCTCGGCTTGATCGCGGTGGTTCTCGCGTTGCTGCCAGGAGGCCTCGAGGTGGTGCTCCTGCAAGCAATGGAACCGTTCGCGTGGTGGGTCCACAAGGTCGCAACATGGGGATCGGAGATGCCTTTTGCACTCATCGACGCCACTCCAGCGTCCGCACTCGTCGCCTACGGATGGATCGTCGCGGGCCTGGTCGCGGGACGCCCGAGACTGACGTTAGCCACAACTGTGTCGTTGATCCTCGTGATGCAGACCCCCTTTGGCGGACATGGTCGCACGCTTGATCCGGGGCAGCTTACTGCACACGTCGTAGAAAGCAAGGAAGACGTCGAACCAATTCCAGGAGGAACCCAGGTTGTGGTGGTGCTTGAATCCGGGCGTCCACACTCGCGGCCCGTGCAAACGGCATCCGGTATCCCGGTGCTGTTTCCCAACCGTGATGGTCCCGTACGACTCTACGCTGATGGCACGCAGGAGCTTCGCGGTTCCGGCCCCTAAGATGGTGGACATGCTCAACCCCGTGCACCTCGTACTCGGTGAAGAGGCGTTTCTTGCGGAGCGAATCACCAACGAGATCATCGACCAGATTGGCCCTGCTGCGGAGGTCTCCACGCTGCGTGCAGGCGACGTCACCGAAGGCGAAATCGCGATGGCAACAAGCCCATCCCTCTTCGCCGAAGAACGTGTCGTGGTGGTGAAAAAGGCAGAAATAGCGGGAAAAGAGCCCACCCAGGTGCTCCTGAACGCATGCATGGATCCTGCCCCGGGCATGACGCTCATCATCGAGCACACCGGCGGTGGGCGCCAAAAGGCGATGGTGAAGAAATTCCAGAAAATCGCTGAGGTACATCCTGCAAATCCGGTTGGCCGTCGGGACCGACCCGCATGGGTTACGTCCGAGTTTCGTCGTCACGGCGTTCGCCCGCATCAAGATGTCGTCGCCGCGCTGCTTGAATCTGTGGGATCTGACTTGCGGGAGCTGGCGTCCGCTGTCAGTCAGCTCGTGGCAGACACAAACGGCGAAGTCACGGTCGAAGCAGTCCGTCAGTATTACACGGGCGTTGCAGAAGTAGCCGGGTTCGATATTGCGGAACTCGCGCTGCAGGGCCGTGCAGACAAAGCGCTGGCGTCAACGCGCCGGGCGTTGCAACTGGGCACGGATCCTGTAGCTATCGCAGCGGCGTTGGCGTATAAGGTCGGCGACCTCGCAAAGCTGCAAGGGGAGCGTGGGGACCCAAATCAGCTTGCCAGGGTTGTCGGTATGCCACCGTATGGGGTGAAGAAGACCATGCAGCTCGCGCGACGGTGGTCTTCTGAGGCAGTGTCGCAGGCCGTGATCATCGTGGCCGACCTGGACGCAGAGGTGAAAGGCAATGGCGGTATTCCCGAGTTTGCGGTGGAGAACGCTGTCCGCCGCCTCGCACAGCTCGCGTGATAGTTTTTCGGTATGACCAGTGAGCGCACGAGCAATCCTGCCCACCAAGACGAGAAAATTCCCGAGGAAGTGCGGAAATTCGCCACCAAGATGTTCAACTTGGCACGTTCCGGCGACGTATCGCTCTTGGACTACGTTGACGCCGGAGTGGATGTGAATTTGTCCAATCAGGACGGCAATAGCTTGCTCATGCTCGCCGCCTATTCAGGGCATGTGGATGTGGTCCGTGGTTTGCTCGACCGAGGCGCAGATGTTGAACGCCTCAACTCCCGCGGCCAGAGCATCCTCGCCGGCGCGGTGTTTCAAGGCGACGAGGACATGGTGAGCGTGCTGCTTGCCGCCGACGCGAGCCCAGAGGCAGGGCAGCCTTCAGCGCGGGAAACTGCGCGTATGTTTGGCCGCGAAGATCTGCTGGGACCGACCGCATGATCGGGTTCGGGGACCTGGCTGTCATCGTCGGCCTAAACTTGCTGGGTGCGGCATCACCGGGGCCGGACATCATTCTGATTACGCGGACAGGGACTCGGTCGCGCACCCATGCGTGGGCCACGACCCTGGGGACGCAAACTGGGGTGCTGTTGTGGTGCACGTTGACAGTGATCGGTGCGACTGCGCTCCTCAATGCATTTCCGTGGGCACTCGAGGCCGTGCAGGTATTGGGTGGCGCTTTCTTGGCATGGATGGGGATCGGCAACGTACGTAGCGGTTGGGCAGAGAGGAGGAAGCCTCCTCCAAATACGGTTGAGGCTGCACGCCGACTCGGCACGCCACGGTCCAGCTACATCCGAGGACTGACCACGAACCTGGCGAACCCGAAAATTGTTCTCGGCCTCTCAGCGATGATCGCCCCGCTACTGCCGGCGCACCCTTCGGCGCTGACGGCGGTTGTCGTTATATTGGCGCTGTGGCTGAGCTCATTCGCGTTGTTTGCGGCGTATACCCAGGTCATTTCTACAGAGCGCGTCCGGCGCCGGATGCTAGGGGCAGGCCCCTTCATTGACATCGGCGCTGGCTGCTTCTTTTTCGTCGTCGGTGTTGTGCTCTTTCTACGCGGCGCACTCGCATTGGGGCAGTAACGCGCAAGGCTGCGGCAAGTCCCCGCAGCTCCACTATGATGCCGCGTTAGAGCTCATTGAGGACGAAATTGACGGACTCCGTCGTCGCGTCTGGGCTGGCAAACCACGTGTGGCCGCCACCGTCGACGCGCTCAAGCCGAGTTGGCGTGAGACAAGTCGTGGGCTCAAAGCTGGTGGAAAACGCTCCGGGGGTTTCAATGAGCTGCGTCGAGCAACCGTTCTTCCGGCCAAACGTAGCAAACACCCGGTCGACGGCTTGAAAGTGCGCGCCGTGTCGGGTTCCGCCGAAATACCCCACGACGTCGTCGTTCGTCCCGTCTAGCAGGAGCGTCGCCACGTCGCCGGACGTGCAGTTGCTCACGGTCGGGTCGTAATACGCACCGGCAGCCGAAGCAACTGCTTTGACCAATTCCGGTGCGTGGCACGCCAACGCGGCAGCCATGCCGCCGCCGTTGGATAGCCCGATCGCAGCAACACGGTCCCGCTCGCCACCGAAGTTGGTCGCAACGTCATCGATCGCGGCACGCACGAAGTCGATGTCGTTGTCCACAGTCGTGTCAGCGTATGGAGCGCCGCCCCAAGCATTGTTAATTCCTTGCGCATAGATAATGATTGCATCACGAGCGACCGATTCCAGTCGCATGTATTCACGCGAGCGCTCAGCAGAATGCTGCCAACCGCCAAAGGCGATGATGACCGGGTAGGCATCGCCTTGGTGATAGTGGGCGGGCAGTACGACGTTGAACGCGCGGGTTCTACCGCCTGCCTGCACGGTGCGACGTTGGAGCGATCCTCCGCCTTCATAGTCACCGTCGGGAGCGGTGTTCTTCGACGACCCCTCGGTGCCCACAATCGGAATCGCAACGCCCAGTACCGCGATGAGTGCGATGAGGACGCCAATGCGCTGCGCCACCACCGGATCTACTCCGGGAAGCTGAGGAAAAGCTCCGTTCAGGCCGCGTGGCGGGCTCTTGAGAAGCTCTTCTGCGAGCGACGCATTCGTGGCAGGCAGGATGCTGCCCGAGGCGTCCTGCGGGCGGCTCTCCACATGGGTATCCGCGGAGGCGACAGCAAGGAAGCCGTCATCCTCGCTGAATGGAACCGCGGTGCTGAGGGCGAGTGTCGTGGTCAATGCGGCCGCACTCATCGTTCGTCGCCACGATCGTGGCAGGCGCGGCGCTCGGGGATTGGACGATTGGGAAATGATCACCCGGCAATCGTAATCCAACCTGGGAGCAAGTATTGCGTCTCCCGTGCGCGAATATGGAAAAGCTCCCACGCCGACCTTGCGGCCGGGGCGGGAGCGACGACGCTCAGCGTCAGTTACGCCATCTTGTTCAGGGCGGTAGCCATGTTGGACTTCTTGTTCGCCGCGCTGTTGCGGTGGTAGACGCCCTTGGTCACAGCCTTGTCAAGCTTGCGGGAAGCCACGCGGAGCTGAGCCTCTGCGGCAGCCTTGTCGCCGGACTCGACAGCCTCGCGGAACTTGCGGATCTCGGTGCGAGTGGCGGAACGGATGGACTTGTTGCGCAGACGACGCTTCTCGTTGGTGAGAACGCGCTTCTTCTGCTGCTTGATGTTTGCCATGATGTACCTCTTGGTCTTTCGTAAAAACGGATCGGTTCGTGTCGATCTCCCGGAAGCGGGGAAGAAACTGCCTGGCTGTAGCGACCCTCGTCGGCGTGCGCCGTGCGTTGGTCTACGCGGACCCAAGGTCCTGACCGCGTCGTCAAGCAAGCCCCGAAATGCCCCGGGCTGAAACAACCACTCAAACCTAGCAGCTCAGCAGGAGAAACCCCAAAACGTGCGCTACTCCCAGTCGAACCTGTCGCGCAGGCGGTTGGCTACACGCTCGAATCGGCGCTGCGGGATGATGGTGCCGGAACGGTGCAGGTCACTTTCCGGCACGATCATTGTCTTATCCAGGCGTACCCAGCAGGGTTTTCCAGAGGCGTTCCATTCGCCGGCACCGATGCCCAGCCAGCGTTCGTCGCTGGCGTGCTCGGCTTCGGAGGAGATGAGCAAGCCGAGAACTTCACCGCGTTCGCGGCCGACGACCAGCATCGAGCGTTGCCGTGGCGGGTGCGAGGGGACGGTGACCCAGACAACCTCGCCGGGTTCCGCGTTGCCGTCCATATCGGGTGCGTAGTAAATGTTGCGCGGCAGGTGCGCCGTCGGCCTCACCGTGACGTAGGTGGCGGTGCGGGGCTCGTGCGCCGGGTTGCGGGTCCCCAGGCGCTCGTTGAGTAACGCGAGCCCCTGGTCCAGCGAACCTACGCGGTGCTCGTCTTTGCTCCCGCGGTTGCGCCTGATCAGCTTGGACGTTGTCGCCTTGATCTTGTTCAGCGGTTGAAAGCTTCTGGGCCTTTTGACCAGGCGCGGCTTGTCGCCCTGAGGGGTGGGGTCTCCGTGTGATTCCACGCTGCTGAACCTTCCGTCCGTGTTGCTGGACACTCTAGGCGCTCGCGGTGGGCGGGACAAGTGGTTTCGCCTGGGTTGTGCCCGGTAGGATGGTGAAACTATGGCTGCCACTACGAAAAATTTTGCGGAAGAGACGTTTACTTCGCCCGAGCGGATCCGAAACTTCTGCATTATCGCCCACATTGACCACGGCAAATCTACGCTCGCTGACCGGATTTTGCAGTTGTCAAACGTGGTGGCTGCGCGCGAGATGCGCGACCAGTACCTAGACAACATGGATATTGAGCGCGAGCGTGGCATCACGATCAAGGCGCAGAATGTGCGCCTTCCTTGGACGCCGACGACCGGTGAGTACGCCGGCCAGGACACGGTGCTGCAGATGATCGATACCCCCGGCCACGTGGACTTTTCCTATGAAGTTTCGCGTTCCCTCGACGCATGTGAGGGTGCGATCTTGCTTGTCGACGCCGCGCAGGGGATCGAGGCCCAAACCCTGGCCAATCTGTACATGGCCATGGAGAATGACCTGGAAATCATCCCCGTGCTGAATAAAATCGATCTGCCCGCCGCAGATCCGGACAAGTACGCGGGGGAGATTGCCAACATTATCGGTTGCGAGCCGGAGGACGTGCTGCGCGTCTCCGGGAAGACCGGCGAGGGTGTGGCGGAGCTGCTGGACAAAGTGGTCGAGCTCGTTCCGCCGCCGACGTCGGAACACGGTCCGGATGCGCCTGCGCGCGCCTTGATTTTCGATTCGGTCTACGACACCTACCGCGGTGTGGTCACGTACGTGCGCATGATGGACGGCAGGCTCGAGCCGAACCAAAAGGTGCAAATGATGAATACCGGCACCACCCTGGAGATCCTCGAGATCGGCGTCGTCTCTCCAACCATGAAGAAAACGAAGGGGCTGGGCCCGGGCGAGGTCGGTTACCTGATCACCGGTGTGAAAGACGTGCGCGAGACGCGCGTGGGTGACACGGTGACCTGGGCGCAGAAGGGCGCCACCGAAGCGCTGGAAGGCTTCGAAGACGTCAAGCCGATGGTCTACTCGGGCCTGTTCCCGGTCAGCCAGGAGGATTTTCCGACATTGCGTGAGAGCCTGGAGAAGCTCCAGCTCAACGACGCCTCCTTGACTTGGGAGCCCGAAACGTCGGTGGCGCTGGGCTTCGGCTTCCGCTGCGGATTCCTCGGCCTCCTGCACATGGAGATCACCCGCGACCGCCTCGAGCGCGAATTTGACCTGGATTTGATTTCCACGGCCCCGTCGGTCACCTACCGCGTGATCGCCGAGGACGGCACTGAGCACCTCGTGCACAATCCGTCGGATTGGCCGGGCGGCAAGTTGCAGCAGGTCTTCGAGCCGGTGGTCAACATGACGATCATCGTGCCGCAGGAGTTCGTCGGCTCCACGATGGAGCTGTGCCAGTCCAAGCGCGGTCAGATGAAGAACATGGAGTACCTGTCCGAGGACCGCGTTGAGCTGCGCTACATCATCCCGCTCGGCGAGATTATTTTTGACTTCTTCGACATGCTCAAGTCACGCACGAAGGGCTACGCCTCGCTCAACTACGAGGAGGCTGGCTGGCAGGAGTCGGACCTGGTGAAGGTGGACATCCTCCTGCAGGGCGATCCCGTGGATGCGTTCTCCGCGATCGTGCACCGCGATTCCGCCCAGTGGTACGGCAACAAGATGACGAAGAAGCTCAAGGAGCTCATCCCACGCCAGCAGTTCGAGGTGCCGGTGCAGGCGGCGATTGGTTCGAAGATCATCGCCCGCGAAAACATCCGCGCGATGCGCAAGGACGTGCTGTCGAAATGCTACGGCGGCGACATCTCGCGTAAGCGCAAGCTGCTGGAGAAGCAGAAGGCAGGCAAGAAGCGTATGAAGGCGATCGGTTCCGTGACGGTGCCACAGGAGGCGTTCGTCGCGGCCCTGTCTACCGACGAGGGGTAGACACGGCTATCAGCGCCGCGGATACCACGGTCGCTACTGTGCCCAGGGGGCCGGAGCTTATCGACGCCCCCGTCACCCACACGTTACCTACCAGATGCACCACCCACGCGGCCTCAATTCCATCGGTGCGCCAGGTCAGCCACGCCGCGCAGGCGGCGAACACGGCGACGTCGAGAAGCGTGCCTGCACCGCCCGTGTGCAGCGCGACGAACGCGAGCGCGGGCAGGCCGTAGGCGATAGCAGGGTGTGCGCACCAGCGTCCGAATGCGCCCGAGCCAATGATCTGGGGGAGCGCGGCGCGGAACACGAGCTCTTCTGCTGCCGATTGCAGCGTGATCACGGCGCACAGCGCACACACCATCGCAACCGAGCGCGTTTCGCTCACCGGGGCGGGCTCCCCGCTAACGCGTGCCCACACGACGGCGCCTGCCGTGGCGGCAGCGTAGAGACCAACCGCGAGGGCGAGGGCGCGCCCCGCTATGGGCCACCTGATGCGCCACGTGGTTGACAACAGTGTCGCGGGGTGGCGTCCGGTGCACGCGGCGGCGAGGGGCGCCGCCGGCAGCGTCGCTGCGAGAATCAGCAGCGGCTCAAAGAGTGCTCGCTGCGCGGGGTCGTCGAGCAGGATCCCGCGCGAGCTGCACAACTGGATGGCGAGTGCGGCGGCGACGCCGAAGGCGGTGGCAAACGCCGCGAGCAGCGCGAGCTCCGCTGCGCGAACCCACGTACTGCGCCCGGGGCGCGCGTCGGCGCTGCGATGGAGCGGTACCGTCATGCGCGCACGCTGCTGCCAGCAGTCGGAGTGACCGTCAGCGAGAGTTCTGCAGACGCGCCCGGGGCGAGCTCAACACCTTCGCGGTTTTCGCCCAGGAGCGCGGGTTCGACGCAGACGAAGCGGGTCCAGTCGTCCGCGTGCAGCCCGTCGGCGGCGGCGCATTCCTCAGGGCCTGGGTTCCACACCACGACGTGGTCGGTGCCGTGGGTGCGGAAGGCGAGGGCGCGGTGGTCGTCGATAAGCATGCAGTCGTTGGTGGTGCGAACGACGCTGTCGACCTCCCGGCCAAATGCGAGATCGCCGTCAATCCTGCGCGCTTCACCCGCGACCTTGTCAAAGTACGGCTGGTCGGCGAGACCGGTGACGCGTGCGCGCGCGGTGTCGACGGCCCAGTAAGGGTGGAGTGCGAGCTGAATACGGCGAGACTCCTCGTCCTCATTGACCGCACGCAGCGTGAACGCGGGCTCGGGGCCGCGACGAACGGTGTAGATCAGGCGGAGGCGATCGTTGCTGAGTTCCGCAGTGGTGGTCTCGCCAGTTTCCTCGGTGATGACCCACGGCAGGGCGCGCGCCCACCCGTGCATCTGCGGGCCCAGCGTTTGCGCAAACCACGGCGCCACCACGGGCACGCCGCCGTGCTCGGGCCCGGCGGACGAGTTGAACAGGAGGTCGCCGGTGGGGTGGGGGAGGGTTCGCAGGTGGCCATCGGTGGTTGGCATGGGGGCAACCTTACTGCCAATGATCGGCAGCGCGATGAGTGCGAGGGCAAACGCGCCAAGTTGGCCGACGACAGACAGCAGGACGCGCGCCGATTCCAGATCAATAAGACCGGAAAACCTTGCGTACGAGACAGTGACGTTATTGACAATGTGCAGCGCCACCGAAAGCTCGATCCCGCCCGAGCGGTGGACCAACAGCGAGGCAATGAGCGCGAAGACCACAATGGTGACCATGCCGCCGCCGCCCGCAGTGTGCCCGACGACGAAGATCGGCAGGGCCAGTAGGTATGCGAGCCACGGCGAGCGCATCCACGCGCCGAAGCTTTGCACAACCACTCCGCGAAAGAGCAGCTCTTCTGCGAGACACTGCAGCGGCACCAGGCTGAGCACGATGGCGACGCTCCAGAAGAAAGTTGGGTCCAACGGGGCAGGGGGCGCGCCGTATATGGCGATGTCAGCAACGAGCGTGAGCAGGCCTGGCGCGGCAAAGACCGCGAGCGCGGGCAGGAAGTAGCGCCACCGGAACCGTCGCTCGACCGACCAGAGCGCGCGCACGTCACGCCCTGAGGACCACGCCGCTACGAACGCTGCCGGGACCGTCATCGCGAGCGCGCCGAAGCCAACCAGCATCGATGTGGGGGTGCCGTCCTCAATACGACCGATACTCTCTTTGCCGTTGATGAGAATGAACGCGACCACCCACACTGCCTGGAGTGCGACGAACAGTGCAGCGGCAACTGCGATCTCAAGAAGCGGGCGCCACCAGCGGTACGGGCGGATGCGGTCGCGGCGCGCCAGGCGGTGGAAGGCGGGGATCATGAGGGGAGTGTCTACGATCGCAGGCATGGAGTCAACTGTAGAGGTCACCCGAGGCCAATGGTCCGTCTTCGCTCGCGTGTTGGGAGACACCGGCGCCCCCGCGTTGCTGTTTTTGCAGGGAGGGCCGGGCTCGCCCGCGCCACGCGAGCGATTCGCGTGGATTGAAGAGGCGCTGCGCCGCGGTTACCGGGTCGTGCTGCTGGACCAACGCGGCACCGGCCGGTCCACGCGAGTCGACGCGGCCACGCCCGAGCTCATCAACGCCGATACGCTTACAGAGCTGCGCGCGCCGGAGATCATCAAGGACGCGGAGGCGATCCGCGAGGAGCTCGGCATCGAGCGCTGGGACGTGCTGGGGCAGTCTTTCGGCGGGTTCTGCCTGCTGCACTACCTGTCGGTTGCGCCGGAACATATCGGGGTGGCGATGTTTACGGGCGGGTTGGCGTCGATAAGCGAGGGCCCCGACGCGGTATACGAGGCGACGTTTGCCAAGCTGCGCGCCCGCCACCGCGCGTTCAATCGCAGCTACCCGGAGGCAGAGCGCACGATGCGCGAGGTGTGCCGCCACCTTGAGGCTGCCGAGGAGCACCTGCCAACGGGCGAGCGGCTCACCGCGCGTCGCTTCCGCACCGTCGGCATTGAGCTTGGGCGCGAGGGCGGCTTTGCGACGCTCGCGAGCCTCCTCGAATCACCCTTCCACCCCAACGGCCGACTGCGCACCGACTTCCTCGCCAACGTTGGCCAACGTGTGAGCTTCGCTCCCAACCCGCTCTACGCCGCTATCCACGAATCCATCTACGGCGGCACCGTGCCGGGGGCGACGAACTGGTCTGCGGAGCGTGTCTCGCACACGGTGCCCGGCTTCGCCCCAGACGCCTCGCCGGGCGACGATGAGTTCTACCTCACCGGCGAACACATCTTCCCCTTCCAGTTCGACGAGGACCCCGCGTTGCGTCCGTTCAAGGACGCGGCGCACGCACTCGCGGAGATAACGGATTGGGGCAACCAGTACGCGGGCGTCAACGACGGCGCGGCGGCGCACGAGGCTGCGGGTGGCAGACGCGTTGCAGCCGTCTACACCGACGACATCTTCGTACCTCGCGAGCTGTCGCTGGCCACCGCAGACGCGCTGGGTGTGAGCGTGTGGGAGACCGCAACGTACCAGCACGACGGCCTTCGCCGACACGGGACGGAGGTCATTGGGCGGCTGCTGGAGATGGCTGCGCAGCGGTAGTGCGTGTGGGGTGCACGCGCGGTTGCGCGCGGGCTATGATCGGGGCATGCAACGACCGGTTCCCCGCGAGCAAGTGCAGTTGAGCTCCGCCGAGGCGCACGAATTTGAGGACCTCACGAGCGTGTTTGAGCGAGTTGAGGAGCACCTGCTGAGCTGGTCTCTGGTGCCCCGCATCCGCGACTAGCGCGCAGCCCCTGGCAGCTCGTCACCGGAGTTTGGGTACGACGGCTGGGCACCGGGGCGCTGAACCGAAAACGCGCCGACGCGCGCCGCGTAGGCGGCCGCGTCATCCAGAGAGTCGCCGGCGACAAGCCGGAAGCACAGGGCGCCAGCGAACGAGTCCCCGGCGCCGACAGTATCTACCGCCGTCACGCGCGGGCTCGCAATGTCGCGCAGGCCGTCAGCGTCGGCGACGAGCGCGCCCGCCGCACCAAGCGTGAGCACGACGGACGCGAACCCTGCGTCGAGCAAGCGTTGCGCCAGTTCGGGCGGGGTTCCCGAGCCGTCGAGGCCAAGCTGCGCCAGAATCAGGCCGGCCTCGTGTTCGTTGGCTAGCAGCGGATCGGCCGCGAGCAGCGCGTCGCGCGGTACGTCGACAACGGGCGCAAGGTTAATCACCACCCGCCCGTGAGCCAGATTGACGGCCTCGGCGAACCCGTCCGCCGGGATTTCGCCCTGCAGCAAGACCAGCGGCGCCTGTTCGATGGGGGCACGGTGCGCGCGCACGAACGTTGCGTCGACCAAAGCGTTTGCGCCGGGGATGACCAGGACGGTGTTTTCGCCGTCGGCGGCGACGGTAATCACGGCGAGCCCGGTGACGTCGTCGACGTCCTCGAGGTGGTCGAGGTTGACTCCAGCTTCGCGCATGAGCGCGGTCGCTGGTGCAGCGTTCGCGTCGCGTCCGACGGCGCCGACGAGCGCCACGCGCCCGCCAAGCTTGGCTGCCGCGCACGCCTGGTTCGCGCCCTTGCCACCGGCGGTAATGCCACCGCCACTGCCCAGCAGCGTCTCTCCGGGCTCGGGGTGCCGCGGCACGTTCACGGTCAGGTCAGCGTTGACGGAGCCGACGACAACAATGTCGGCTGGGGCTGCGGTATCCGCTGTGCTGCTCGTTGCGGCGGGACGGGGTGCGCTGTGTTGGCTCATAGGTCCTCATCGTACGGAAGATCGGTCGGGGTCTCGTAAGGGATGATCGCGTCGAGGAGCTGGTGGGTGTACTCGTGCTGCGGGTCGGCCCAGATTTTTTCGGTCGCGCCGTGCTCGACGATGCGCCCGCGGTGCATGACCGCCAGCCGTGGGCACAGCTCGCGGGCAACCTGTAAGTCGTGGGTGACAAAAATGAGCGTGCCGTCGCCGACGGTGGCGCGCAGTAGGTCGATCACCTGGTGCTGCACGGTTGCGTCGAGGGCGGAGACGGGCTCGTCGGCAAGCAGGAGCCCGGGGCGCGGCGCTGCGGCGCGGGCGATTGAGATGCGCTGGCGCTGCCCGCCGGAAAACTCGTTCGGCAGCCGCGATCCCGTCCCACCGAGCTCGACGGCCTCAAGCATCGCGTCGGCGCGCTCGGCGTCGACGCCGGCCTCGCGGATGGAATCGCGCACGCGCATGCGGGGGTCCAGCGACGAGTAAGGGTCCTGGAACACCATGTGCAATCGCTTGCTCACACTCACCTCGCCGGAATCCGGGGCCAAAAGCCCCGCGATGACGTGCAGGAGCGTGGTCTTGCCGGAGCCGGACCCGCCGACGATGGCCACGCGGTCGCCCTCACGCACAGTGAGGCTGACGCGGTCGAGCGCCCGCGTTGCCCCGCGGTTCAGTGTGATGTCGGCAAGCTCGACCACGGGTTGGCGCAGCTCGCGGTCGTGCGCATGAGGGTCTGCCGCGGGCGGGCCCGGTTGCGCGGCGCGCGCGAGTGACCGGGCGTACTCCCCGTCGGATCCCACGATGCGCCCGCGGTGGAAGACAAGGGTGCGGTCAGTCATATGGTGCACGACCGCGAGGTCGTGGGAGATGAACAGCAGCCCCATGCCTCGCTCGGTGACGAGCGAGTCGATGAGATCAAGGACCTCCGTTTGCGTCGTTGCATCGAGCGCGGTGGTCGGCTCGTCGCAGATGAGCACGTCGGGGTCCTGCGAGAGAGCGAGCGCAATGAGGACACGCTGGCGCTGTCCACCCGACAACTGGTGCGGGTACGCGTCCGGGCGATCCACACCGACCTGGCGCAACAGGTCGCGGGGGACGAGCCGCCCAATCCTGGTCAAGGGATCCAGCGCCGTCATCGGTTCTTGAAACACCATGGCGACGCGTTGCCCGCGTATCTTTCGGCGGGTCCTGTCGCGGGTCCCCACCATCTCGATGCCATCGACGGTGACCGAGCCCGAGGCAGGCGGAAGCCCGGGCTGGTCGGCGAGCCCCATGATGGACAAGGCGGTGAGCGACTTGCCCGAGCCGGATTCACCAATGATGCCGACCCGCTCTCCGCGTTCGAGGGCAAAGCTGACGTGGTCGAGGACGCCGGGGATGGTCAGCCCGTCGACGGTGATGAACGGTGTCGACGAGCCGTCTGCGGTACTGTTCGCCAAAATCACTGTGCCCTCCGTTCGGTTCCGGTGCCGAGCAGGTTAAACCCGAGCACGGTCAGCGCGATGGCCAACCCGGGCCACAGCGCCAGGTGCGGGGACGTGGCCAAGAACGGCTGCGACGCCTGCAGCATGCGCCCCCACGACGCGTACGGCGCCGGGGTACCCAGGCCGAGGAAGGAAAGCCCTGCCTCCGCGAGGATTGCGAGCGCGAACGCGACTGACACCTGCACCGTAATAATGGGTGCGATGTTGGGGAGGACGTGCCGCAGCGCGATGCGCCACCCGGCGACGCCAGAGATGCGTGCGGCGAGCACGTAATCCTGGTGCATGACTTGCATAGTGCCGACCCTGGCGACGCGGATGAATCCGGGCACGCCGGCAATGCCGACAGCGAGGATGACCACCCACATCGACGCACCGAACACGGCGGTAAAGACGATGGCCAGCAGCAGCGCGGGGAACGCCAGCAGCAGGTCCGCGCCCGCCATGACCACGCCGCCGCCACGACCTGCCGCGCCCCGCATGCCGGCGAGGACGCCCATTGGAACACCGACCAGGGCGGAACCGGCGACGGCGGCAAGCGAGACCGCAAGCGTGAGGCGTGCGCCGTCCATGATGCGAGACAGAATGTCGCGGCCGAGCTCGTCGGTCCCCATCCAGTGCTGCCAGCTGGAGCCGACCAGGCGAGCGGCAGGGTCGGCGTGCAGCGGGTCGTACGGAGTCCATACCAGGGAGAGCAGCGCGGCGAGCACTGCCACCGCGACGAGCACGAGCCCGAAGGTGCGCCCCGCTCCGAAGCGTTTACGCGTTGTCACCATTATGCGAACCTCCCCGGCCGCCCAGCTTGTCTCGTTCGCGGATCGATCGCGGCGTAGCTGACGTCCACCGCGAGGTTGACCGCGAGCGTAAACGCGACGATGCACATCATCACCGTTTGGACCGCGGTGAGATCGCGGGTCGACACGGCGTCGATAAGCATGCTCCCGAGGCCAGGCACCGCAAACACGCGCTCAATCACCACAGCGCCAACGATGAGGGTGGACAGTTGCACGCCCGTCACCGTCAGTACCGGCAGCGCGGCGTTGCGTAGCGCGTGGCGAGCCAGGGCAGTGCTTACCGACGCCCCGCTCGCCCTTGCCGTGCGCACATAGTCTTTCGTGAGCTCCTCCGAAATCGCGGCGCGCACGTAGCGGGTGAGGATCGATGCCTGCACCAACGTCAGCGCGAACACCGGCAGCACGATGTGCGACGGCGTGCCCCACCCGTTCGCGGGAAGCCAACCCAGTCGGACGGAGAAGCACGCGACGGCGAGGATGCCCACCAGGAATGAGGGGACCACGATGCCGACCTGCGTCAGCGCGTTGATGAGCGCGGCGTCGGCGTGGCCGCGGCGGCGCGCCAGGTAGGTGCCCGCCGGCACCGCGATGGCCAGCGAGCACACCATCGCGATGACGGTCAGCGTGAGCGACGCGCCTGCGCGCTCCGCCACGACGGGGGCGAGCTCAGTGCCGCTGGCCATGGAGATGCCGAAGTTTCCGGTGAGCATCCCACCTACCCAGTCCAGGTACTGGACCACGAGCGGACGGTCGGTGCCCAGCCGGTGGGAGAGCTCCGCGACCGCCTCGTCGGTTGCGCTCACGCCGAGGGCGACGCGCGCCGGGTCGCCGGGGACGGCGCGGAGCAACACGAAGATGATGACGCTCGCGGCGAGGAGTAATAGGACAAAGCGCAGGAGCGCGCGGCCGAGGCGCGCCGCGAACGCGGAAGCGCCACTCCTGGTTCTGCCGGTGCTGACCGCACGGTGCTCGCGCGAAAGGAGCTTGCTCACCGTTCTACCTCCTTTAACGGTAGCGAGTCGGTGACGACGTTGGGGTTCAGACCGTGCACGCCCGGGGCGTAGAGGACGACGTTTGGGGCGTTGACCAGGGTGAGCGCGCCGGCGTCTGCCATGATCGTGTCCACGGCGTGCACGCGGTCGCCGCTGCCGAGCGCGGCGCGTGCTGCTTCGGAGTCGTAGCCGAGGTAATAGTCGGGGTCGCCAAACAGCACACCCAGGTCACGCGGTTCCACGTGCGCGACCAAGGACGCCTGGTAGTCGTGCCCCTTGAGCACGTCTGCGAGCCAGACCGCGGGGAACTCGACCGTTTCAAGGTGAACGCGGAATCCGACGTCGGTGAGCTGGGAGTAGATAAGTTCGCTGGCCGTTTGCGCGTACGGCAGGTTCGGCACGGTGATGGTGATTTCCGGAGCGCGCCCGCCGAGAAGCTCTCGCGCGCGTTCCGGATCGTAGGGGTAGTAATTCTCGCCCGTATACCAGGGGTCGGTCGGCGGCACGGGTGCGCCGCCGGTGTCGGTGGCGAGTCCGTTGTACACGACGCTATTCACCGCCGCGCGGTCGATGGCAAAGGCAGCAGCGCGGCGGACGTCGGGGTCATCAAACGGAGCGCGATTATTATTCATGGAAAATAGGACCTCGCCGTTGGTGGTGCCGATGTCCACCGTGATGTCGTCGGGGAGCGCGTCGATGAGCTGCGGTGCCTGCATCGCCCACACCACGTCGGCGTCGCCAGTGCGCAGCGCGTTGACAGCGGCAATCGAATCGTCGAAGTAGCGGATTTTGGCGTCGTGCTCGGCGGGCTCGCCCCAGTAGTCCTCGCGCGCACTGAATTCGATGGCTTCGCCGACGCGGAAGTTGTCCACTACGTATGGGCCGGTCCCGAGCGGATCCGTGGCGAGCCGGTCCACGCTCGCCGGCGCCATCATCGCGCCGGTCAGCGTGCCCATGGACCATAACCAGTCCGGGCTCGGGGAGTCGAGCGTGACGCGGAGCGTGTGCTTATCGACGCTCACCGCTTCCCGCACCGGCGCCATCTGGCTCTTCAGGCCGTTCGTCCACTGGTCTTTGACGTAGTTGATGGAAAACGCGGCGGTGTCGGCGTCGAAGGGGGTGCCGTCGGCAAATGCGACGTCGTCGCGCAGGTGGAAGGTGTATTCGGTGCCGTCGGTGCTTTCCTCCCAGCTGGTGGCGAGGAACGGCTGCGGTTTACCCGATTCGTCGATCCGGACCAGGGTTTCGTAGACGTTGCCCATCATCGCCTGGGGGACGGCCGCGCCGCCGGTGGTGGTGAAATCCAGGCTGGCGGGTGCCGCTTGCGTGGCGACGACGACTTCTCCGCGGGCATGCTCGGGGGCCGCGTCCGTGTCTCCTCCGCTGCCGCACGCGGCGGTGGTCAGTAGCGCGCAGGACGCGGCAAGCGCCCCGGCGAGCCGGGGAAGGTGGGAACCAGCTATGGAAGCCATGGGCAGAGTGTAACGGGGCCCACGGGGCGACTACGAATCGATTTCAAACCATAGGGGGGACGAGTGCCCCCGCACATTGTTTAGCCCGATGGTGATCATGTCGGCGCGGTACGTTTGCACCGCGAGCTCGACGGGCCTGCCTGAGTGGTCGAAGACGCGCATCTCCACCTGAATCACCGGTGTACCTGGGGCGATGTCGAGCGCGTCCGCCTCGTTGTCGGTCGCGGCGTGGACCGTCAGCGCGCGGGACAGGTTGTTGAAGTCGATCCCACTACTCACGAGGCGGCGGTGAATGGAATCGTGCTCTGGATCAACCCCGTCAAGGGCGTTGGTCACACTGGGGTGGAAGTAGAGAGACTCGATCACCAGCGGGGCGCCGTCGGCGGTGCGGGTGCGCTGCACGGTCACCGCCTCCTCGCGGCCGGGGACGCGCAGCACGTCCGCCGCGTGCTGGGGCAGCGGGGCCAGGCCGTAGTGCTCCAGGACCTGGCCGGGGGCCTTGCCCAGGTTCACAATCCAGGCCGTGTTGGACAGGATCTCTTCGAACGACTCGGTGCGAATGTTGGAGAGCACGAGCGAGCGCCGACCGCGGCCGGAGGAGATGAGTCCCTCGGCACGCAGGGTCGCCATCGCCTGGCGGACGGGGCCGCGGGACGAATTGAACTGCTCGCACAGGTCCGCCTCAGAGGGGAGTGGTTCGCCCGCGGGGATCCGGCCCGTGAAGATTTCATCGCGCAGGTGCGCCGCGATTTCCTCGTGTTGTTGCGGGGGCCGAAGCGGCGAAACGGACATGACACTCTCCCAGCTATAGCGCGCCTAAAAGTATGAACTCGGCTAGACCCTATACCAGGATCCTGAGTGTTCACGCATCGGCGAATTAATGTTTCCAGTGGCTTGCGAGGATGTCCATGGAGGCGAGTACTTCCTCGTGGCTGGGTGCCTGCAACGAAATCATGAGCTCGTCCGCGCCCGCGTGCTGTGCAAACCAGTCGAGGTACTCGACGACCTGCTCGCCGGTGCCCTGTGCGGTGTACCGCAGCATGTCAATGATCTGCCGGCCCTGGTAGGAGTCGACGACGGCGTCCAGTTGGGCGTCGTCAAGCACCTGGCCCCTTCGGCCCAACATCGCGCGCACGCGGTTGCGGTGCACCAGCCCGGTCTGCCGCTCCGCGTCCTCCTCGGTCTCCGCGGCGGTGACGTTGACAGCGGCCACACAGTACGGCTCGGGGCAGCGCTCGGAGGGTTCGAAGTTCTCCCGGTAGTAGGCGGTGGCCTGCTCCAGGTGTTGCGGCGCGAAGTGAGACGCGAACGCGTAGGGCAGGCCCAGCTTGGCGGCCAGCGACGCCCCGAACATGGACGAGCCGAGAATGATCAGCGGCACGTTGGTGTTGAAGCCGGGGACGGCGGTCACGCCCGGGAGTGGCGACTCGTTGGACAGCCATGCCTGGAGCTCGAGGACGTCCTGCGGAAAGTTTTCGGCGGCGCGGGGGTCGCGTCGCAACGCGCGGCCCAGGGTTTGCTGGTCGGTGCCGGGGGCGCGGCCCAAGCCCAGATCAATGCGGCCGGGGTAGAGCTCCTCGAGCATGCCGAACTGCTCGGCGATGACGTAGGGGGAGTGGTTGGGCAGCATCACGCCGCCGGACCCCAGGCGGATGCGCTCAGTCTTGGCGCCGATGTGGGCGATGAGCACCGCGGGCGTGGAGGAGACAATCGAGCTCATGTTGTGGTGCTCGGAGTACCAGATACGCGAATACCCCAACGACTCCGCGTGCTGGGCGAAGGCTACGGAGCGCTCCATGGCCTCGCCGACGGATTCGTCGGGGTAGCGGGTGCAAAAATCAATGAGTGACAGTGGGGCACGCGTATTCATGCCCCCACACTACGCGGTGACTACGTCACCGTCGACGGTCTCGTTGGTGCCCACCGCCATCGGCGTCTTGGGGTGTGCCCAGTCGATGGCCAGGCCGATGAGGAAGGCGATGACAACCGGGACGATCCACCCCAGTCCCTCGGCGTGCAGCGGCAGCCAGGACACCAGCGGCGTGAGCGCGTCCGCGCCCCACCCCTGGGAAATGCAGGTCTCGATCGCCGAGTAGATCACAGCGACCCAGATGGGCAGGAAGAACGCCCAGGTAAAACGGGTGCGCTTGGCAAACGCCGGCTCGACCAGCGTTACCAAGATCAGGGAGATGGCGGGCGGGTACAGGAAGCCGATGACCGGGGCCGCAATCGTCATGACGAAGTCGAGGCCCTGCGTTGCGATGACCATCGACGTGACGGTGAATACGACGGCCCAGATCTTGTAGGAGCCCGGGAACTGCGAGGAGAAGTACTCGGCGGTCGCGGTGATCAGACCGACCGACGTGGTCAAGCATGCGAGCAGGACGATCAGCGCGAAGATGATCTGGCCCGCCATGCCCATGGTCAGGTTGGAAGCGTCTGCAAGCAGGCCCGCGCCGTTGTCGTACTGGGTGGGGTTGGGGATGACGCGGCCGATAGTGCCCAGGCCGAGGTAGATGGCGCCCAGCATGATGCCCGCGCCAACGCCGGCGAGGATCGTGCCGCGGACAATTTCCTTGCCCTCCTTGAACCCCTTGAACTGCAGCGTGGAGATGACCACGATTGAGAACGCCAACGCGGCGATGGAGTCCATGGTGAGGTAGCCCTCGAGCAGGCCGGAGGTGAACGGGCCGTCTGCGTAGGTCTCACTCGGGGCGGAAGGCTCCGCGTCCCACTTGACAATGGACACGGAGATCATGATGATCAGCAGGACCACCAGGGCGGGCACGAGGAATTTGCCCAGGGTTTCCATAATGCGGGTGGGGTTCCACGCCAGCGCCAGGGAGACGCCGAAGAAGATCACATTAAAGACGGCGGAGGCGAACAAACCGTCCCACCCAAACAGCGGCGTGATCGCCGTTTCCATGGACACGGCGCCGGTGCGGGGCAGCGCGTAGAAGGCGCCGATAGACAGGTAAGCGAGCACCGGAAAGACGACGCCGAAGACGGAACCGGCGCGCTGCGCAAGGTCGCGGACGTTCGCGCCGGACATGGCGATCGCGATCACCGCCAGCACTGGCAGGAGTGCGCCGGTGCCCAGGAAGCCGAGAATGGCGGGCCAGAAGTTGTCGCCGGCCGAGACCGCCAGCATCGGCGGGAAAATTAGGTTGCCAGCACCGAAAAACATGGAAAACAGTGCGAGCGCGGTGATGACGATCGTTTTCGTCTGGCCGCCGGTGCTGCCCGAGGCGCCGGCGGACGTTGCTGTGGAACTCATTGAAACCCTCCTTGTAGGTGTTGGGTGGTTTTCAGCGTACATCGAAGATTCCATTTTTGGGAAACTTTGTCCCAAATAGTGGAAAATTTGGGGAGCGCAACTAATTTGCCAGCGGGTTTGCGTCGATAAGCGATCGGCGCGAGCGGAGCGAGAAAGTGGAAAGTTAGGCAAACTGTTGGTGAATTTTGCGTCAACAGTAGGTGTGATCGGGCGAGAATTTCAATATTGTTCCAGCTCACAGGCTTGAACGCGCGGGAAATGGATGGATTGGCAGGCTTTGCAAAGTGACCTGGCGGGAATTTAAATAGGCGCTGAAAGGATACGGTCCTCGCGCAGGGGTGCCGCAGCTTTCGTCGTTACCGCAGTATCCGCTTACTTCAAGATTGGACTTCGCCATGAAGCTTCGTCACCGCGCTATCGCCGCGTGCGCCGCAGTCGCCGCGACCACTGCAATCGTCCCGGGTGTGGCCCAGGCCGACACTAAGACCCCGATCGAGCATGTCGTGGTCATTTACTCTGAGAACATCTCCTTCGATCACTACTTCGGCACCTACCCCAACGCCGCAAACCTCGACGGCGAGAAAATGCAGGGCTCGGGCAACGACGCCCCGAAGTTCACCGCCAAGAAGGACACCCCGAAGGTCAACAACCTGGAAAACAACGACCTGCTCGGCGAGAAGAACCCGAACTCCACGAAGCCGTTCCGCCTCACCCCGGGCCAGGCCGTGACCACGGACCAGAACCACCACTACGGTGACGAGCAGAAGGCCTACAACGGCGGCAAGATGGACAAGTTCGCAGAGACCGTGTCCACCGATGTGGACAAGTACGGCGAGGGCTCCTTCGCCACTGTCGGCACGACCATGGGCTACTACGACGGCAACACCGTCACCGGCCTGTGGAACTACGCGCAGAACTTCGCCATGAACGACAACTCGTTCTCCACCATCTTCGGCCCGTCCACCCCGGGTGCGCTCAACCTGATTTCCGGCACCGTGGCCGACGCCACCATGCACGACCCGGCCACCGGCGAGCAGCAGAAGATCGTCGACGGCCAGAACCACGCCCTCGCCGGTGTCTCCGAGGACGGCAAGACCGCGACCGTCGTCGGCGACCCGGACCCGCTGTTCGACGACTGCTCCAACTCCTCCTCCGCGGGCACCAACCAGGTCACCGCGATGCACTCCAAGAACATCGGTGACCAGCTCAATGAGAAGGACATTACCTGGGGCTGGTTCCAGGGCGGATTCCGCCCGACCGAAGAGGCAACCGATTCCTCCCGTGCACGCTGCGGCGCCGCGCACAAGACGCTGACCGGCCAGGATAAGACGGACTACAACCCGCACCACCAGCCGTTCCAGTACTACGCATCCACCGCGAACCCGCACCACTTCGCGCCGTCCAGCGACGAGATGATTGGTAAGACCGACCGCGCGAACCACCAGTACGACCTGACCGACTTTGACAAGGTCATCGAGCAGGGCAACCTGCCGGCCGTTTCCTTCCTCAAGGCCGCGAACTACCAGGACGGCCACGCCGGTTACTCCAACCCGTACGACGAGCAGGCCTTCATTACCCACTACATCAACGAGCTGCAGAACTCGCCGGAGTGGGACTCCACCGCGGTCGTCATCGCCTACGACGACTCCGACGGCTGGTACGACCACCAGGCACCGAAGATCCTCAACGGCTCCAACGATCCGCACCAGGACGCGGAGATCTGCACCGCGGCAGCCAAGAAGGTCGGCATTGCGGGTGATAAGCACGGCCAGTGCGGCCCGGGTACCCGTCAGCCGCTGCTGATCGTCTCCCCGTACGCAAAGACCAACTTTGTCGACTCCACCTACACCGAGCAGACCTCCATCACTAAGTTCATCCAGGACAACTGGGGGCTGGGCCGACTGGGAGGCATCGCTTTCGACGAGCGCGCCGGCGAGCTGAACAACATGTTCGACTTCAACGGTGAGAAGGCGCCGAAGCTGTTCCTCAATGAGACCGACGGCACCGTGGCCAAGGATTACGCCTCGATTGAGAAGGTGGACAACACCTCCCGCGAGATCTCTAACCTCAAGCCGGTCGCAGAAGGCATGAACAACCCGCTGGTCACCGAGAACGGTGTCGCCGAGGTGGCCAAGATGGTCAACCGCGACGCGCAGCCGGGTGCGCAGCAGCCGGGCAAGGGTGATCCCGCCGGCGAGCAGGACGGATCCTCCACCGGCGGCATCATCGCCGCGGTCGTCGCCGTCCTTGCTGTCCTGGGTGGCATCGGCGCTTGGGTCATGAACGGCATGCCGGGGCTGCCCGCGAACATCAAGGACTCCATCAAGCTCCCGTTCTAAGGCACGCGCTCAGTAATGCAGGAAAACATCCAATACGCTCTGGCGGCGCTGGCTGCACTCATCGCAGTCATCGTCGGCATCGTGCACATCCCGGGAATCTCAAGCTCGAGTGGCACGGAAGGCTCGAGTGGCTCCTCGTCGCAATCGCAGGGCCAGCCTTCCGCGCAGCCCGCACCGAGTGACAACCCCGACCAGCTCAAGCTGCACGTGCGCGACGTGTACAACTGCCCGTCCCCCGGGGATGTGCAGGACCAGGCGAATTGGAATGTCTACAACACCTCAGGCCTGGCCCTCACCGTCTACGTATCGGACGATGACGGCTACGCCTACCAGGTCCTCGAGCGCGTCGGCTTCCCCGCCGAGCGCGCCTGGACCCCCAAACTTCAAAACGGCACGTACCACCTGACATGCGTGTTTCACAGTGATTCCGCGGTGAAGTCCGAACCGTTCCAGGTCACCGGATCCCCCATCACGGACGCCCCGAAGATGGTGCCCATCACAGACCGAGAAGTCGCCGCCGTCTCCACCGCCCACGCTGCCGCGCAGAAACAGCGCGTCCCCGAGCTGCAGGCCAACGCGCAGGCGCTTGTCGACGCCACCCGCTCCGGTAACCGCAGCGAGGCGCAGGCCTCCTACCTGGCATACCTGGAGACGTACCGCTCCTTCGACGACGCGTCCGAGATGTGGCCGGGCGCGGCACTTGGCGGGTACGAGGACGTCGAAAAGCTGCTCTTCTCCGAGGCGCCGGTGCAGGACGCGGTGGCGCCCGCGGAGGCGCTGGCCGACGCCGTCGACAAGGCGGCGCACGCGCTTCAGACCACGCACTTTGCCATCCCGGCACCCGATTATGGGCTGCGCACGCACGAGGTGATGGAGGAGTTCGAGCGTTTTGACATGCGCGGCGAGCGGGACTTCGGCGCACACGCGCTGCCCACGGCGCTGCGCGGAAACGTGACCTCGACCCGGGCGACGATGGACCCGGTGCGCGAACTCGTGGAGGGGCGCGGCCTGGACACCACCCCAATTTATGACCAGCTGGACGCGCTCGAGCAGCTCGCCAACGAGATGGACGCGAAGTACGGCGCCGGCGGCACGCCGACGGCCTACGACGACTGGGAGCAAGACGACCGGCTGAGGCTACAAGCCGAGGTCGCCCGCGCGAATGAGCTGCTGGCCACGGTGGCCACCATGACTGTGATCCGGAGGATGAACTAGTGACCTGCCCGTTCCACTTCAACCGACGCACGTTCCTCGCCGGCGCCGCCACGGCCACGGCGGCGCTTGGGGTCCAGGCGACGACGCAGGCGCAGCAGGCGGACTCGCCCCGGGGCGACGGCACGCCGCGCTCCGACAACGCGACCGTGAACAACCCGGAGGCGCGCCTGGAATTCCACGGCGAGCACCAGCAGGGCATCATCAACCAGCCGCAGAAGTACGCGGAAATCGTCGCCCTGGACATCCAGCAGGGGGACCGCGCCCGCCTGGAGCAGCTCCTGCGCACGATCACCGAGCGCTCCCGCGCGCTCACGGCCGGGGGCGCGACCGCCGTCGACGGCATCGCATTCCCCGCCAGCGACTCGGGCGAGCTTGGCCCGGACCTGCCCACCGACAACCTGTCCATCACCCTCGCGGTGGGCGAGTCCCTCTTCGACTCCCGCTTCGGGCTCGCAAACCGCAAGCCCGCCCGCCTGCGCGCGATGGAGGCGTTCGCGGACGACACGCTCAACCCCGATCTCTGCCACGGCGACCTGGTGCTGCAGATCTGCGCCGACCAGCACGACACCGTGACCCACGCGCTGCGCGACATCTTGCGCCACACCCGCGGCGACGTTGCCGTGCGCTGGCGCCAGAACGGCTATATGAACGAGCCCCGGCCGACCGGCACGCAGCGCAACCACCTCGGGTTTAAAGACGGCATCGTCAACCCCTCGCCGAAGCAGTTCGACGACCTGGTGTGGGTGGGCGACGGCGAGCCCGACTGGACCGCGGGCGGCAGCTACATGGCCGTGCGCCTGATCGCCATGTATACGGAGTTTTGGGACCGCATCTCCATCGCGGAGCAGGAGCAGATCTTCGGCCGCGACCGCGCCACCGGCGGGCCGCTCTCCGGCGGCGACGAGTACGCCGCCCCGGACTACCTCGATGACGCGAACGGCGACGTGATCCCCACCGACGCACACATCCGCCTGGCCAACCCGCGCACCCCGGAGACCGCGGACCAGCTCATGCTGCGCCGCGCCTACAACTACGACAACGGCGTGCGCGACAATGGCACCCTCGACGTCGGCCTGCTCTTCGTCTGCTTCCAGCAGGACTTGGAGCGCCAGTTCGTCACCGTGCAGAAGCGCCTGGAGGGCGAGCCGCTCGCGGACTACATCCGCCCCTACGGCGGCGGCTACTTCTTCGCCCTGCCCGGCGTCGCCGACCAGGACGACTACTTCGGCAGCGCCCTACTGGCCTAATCCGCTCCTACACCAGGTCGCGGATCGCGTCGAGGGGGATGTCCACCCAGTCCGGGCGGTTGTTCGCCTCGTAAATCACCTCGTAGGCGGCCTTGTCCACGATGTAGGCGGCGAGCAGCGCGTCGCGTTCGGCGCCGTACCCCGCGAGCAGCTTCTCGACGCCGCCGCGCTCCCATTCCACGTCAAACCCGCCGACGGCGCGGGCGTACCCGTACGAGCGCACCATCCCGGCCACGTCACGCAGCCGATGGTCCGGGCGGCGCCGCTGCGCGAGGGGCCGCGCCGGCTCGCCCTCGAAGTCGATGAGGTACCACCGCTCGGGGGTCTTGAGCGTCTGTCCCAGGTGCAGGTCGCCGTGGACCCGTTGCACCGGCACGGTTGACTCGGTTGACTCGGTTGACTCGGTTGACTCGGTTGACTCAGTGTTGCCGAGCTCCGCGTAGAGCGCGCGGATCCGCGGGGCGAAATCGGCGAGCAGCGGTGCGCGGCGCACGTATGCATCCAGGTTTGCGGTGAGCGTGTCGGCGATCGAGCGCGTCGGCCGTTCCTGGACGCCGAATGCGTGGGCAAGCGCCTCGTGCACGGTCCGCATCGCGCGCCCGAGCGACTCCGCCTGCGCGGCGACTTCGGCCTCCGGCAGCGTCCCCTCGGCGGAGCCCCCGGTAGTGAGCACGAACCCGTCGATGCCGCCGCGGATGAATTCCTGCTGCATCGCCAGCGTCTGCTCGCCGCGGGTGACGTAGGCGTTCACGGCGGCGACGTGCGGGCAGTCGCCGATGCGGGTGAGCAGTTCAACGTCCGGGTTGAGGCCGTCCTCGAGGTGGCGGAACACCTTCACAATCGTGTTGCCGACGACGAGGTTGGTGTTGGACTGCTCGGCGCCCAGTGGGGTAGCGGCGCCGGTGATCAGGTCGCCGTGGACCTCGCCGAGCTCGGGGAGCGCGGCCACGTAGGCCGTGGCCCCGGAGTCGGTGCTCAGAATGTCCTGCGTCTCACCGTTCGCCGACTCTGCAAGGAGGACCTGGTAGGTGTCCGAGTCGGCGCCGCGTGTGACGTCGAGAAGCTGCCACTTCGCCGTGGCTCCGCAACCAGCGACGGCGACCGGCCGCGCGGTGGCGACGGTGATCGCGTCGATGGTGTCTGACTTTGCGCCGTAGAATCGTTGCGAGGCGAGATCGAACATGCCGCCCTCCCTAGGAGATGTCGAACCAGAAGAAGCCGTGCGGCGCGAGGGTAACCAGCCAGGGCAGCTCGCCGATGGCGGGGAACTCCAGGCCGCCGGACAGCTCGCGGGGAACGACGCCGGCGTACTGCGAAAGGTGCATCTCCACCGCCTGCGGGCGCGAGCTCATGTTGTGTACGCACAGGATTCGCTCGACCCCGCCGCCGGGGGTCCCGTCCGCGGAAGCGTCGTACTCGCGGATGAAGGCCAGCACCTGCTCGTTGCCGTGGTCCACCTCTATATACGAGCCGCGCCCGAACGCCTTGTACTGCTTGCGGATGTGCACCTGCGTGCGCACCCACTGCAGCAGCGAGTTCTCGCGGTCCATCTGGGATTCCACGTTCACGATGTGGTAGCCGTACTGGTCGTTGCGCACCGGGGGCAGGTAGAGCCGCTCCGGTTCGGCCTTGGAAAACCCGCCGTTGCGGTCGTTGGACCACTGCATGGGCGTGCGCACGCCGTCGCGGTCGGGCAGCCAAATGTTGTCGCCCATGCCAATCTCGTCGCCGTAGTACAGGAACGGGGAGCCGGGCAGGCTGAGCAGCAGGGCGTGCGCGAGCTCCAAGCGGTCGCGGTGCCCGCCGAGCAGCGGGGCGAGGCGGCGGCGGATACCCACGTTGGCGCGCATGCGAGGGTCGGATGCGTAGTGCTTGTACATGTAGTCGCGCTCTTCCTCCGACACCATCTCGAGGGTGAGCTCGTCGTGGTTGCGCAGGAAGATGCCCCACTGGGCGGACGCCGGGATCGCCGGGGTTTCGCGCAGGATGTCAATGATGGGCGTCGCCGATTCCTGGTGAATTCCCATGAAAATGCGCGGCATGACGGGGAAGTGGAACGCCATCTGGCACTCGTCGCCGGAGCCGTCGGGGTTGCCGTGCTCGTCGGTGCCGCCGTCGCCGAAGTACTCCACCACCTCGTCGGGGAGCTGGTTGGCCTCGGCGAGCAGGAAGCGGCCGGGGTATTCCTCGTCAAAGAGTGCGCGCACGCGCTTGATAAAGCCGTGCGTCTCCGGCAGGTTTTCTGACGAGGTGCCCTCGCGCTCGAAGAGGTAGGGGATGGCGTCGAGGCGGATGCCGTCCATGCCCAGGTCGAGCCAGAAGCGGATGATGTCCAGGATCTCCTCCTGCACAGCCGGGTTGTCGTAGTTCAGGTCCGGCTGGTGGGAGAAGAAGCGGTGCCAGAAGTACTGCTTGCGCACCGGGTCCCAGGTCCAGTTGGATTCCTCGGTGTCGATGAAGATGATGCGGGTGCCGTCGTACTGGGTGTTGTCGTCGGTCCACACGTAGTAGTCGCCGTACGGCCCATCCGGGTCCTGCCGGGACGCCTGGAACCAGGCGTGGGAGTCGGAGGTGTGGTTGATGGGAAAGTCCGTGATGATGCGGATGCCGCGTTTATGCGCGGCGTCGATAAGCGAAATGAAGTCTTCGACGGTGCCGAACTCGGGCAGGACCTTGCGGAAGTCGCGGATGTCGTAGCCGCCGTCGCGCAGCGGGGAGTCGTAGAACGGCGGGATCCACAGGCAATCCACCCCCAACCACTGCAGGTAGTCGAGCTTCTCCTCCAGCCCCTTGAGCGTGCCCAACCCCGTGCCGTCCGGGTCGTAGAAGGCGCGGACGAGGACTTCGTAGAATACGGCGTCCTTGTACCACTCGGGGTCGGGCCGCTCCCAGGGCTGCTCCGGGGGTGCGGGGGGTAGGTAATCTGAGGCCTGTGGGGTCTGCTCCATGCCCACCTACAGTAGGCGAATTGCCCCCGCCATGCGCTCGACTGCCTCGCGCAGGATCGCGGGGCTGGTGGCAAAATTCAGCCGCGCCTTGTGCCGGCCACCGGGGCCGAAGCTCACGCCCTCGTTCATGGCCACCTTCGCGTGCGTACGCAGCCAAGTGGCGGGCTTTTCCGTGGTCAACTTGGTATTCCGGAAGTCCAAAAACATGAGGTAGGTGGCCTGCGGGACCTCGACCTCGATGCCGGGAATCTCGCGCGGGAGGTGCTCCACGAGCCAGTCGCGATTTTCGCGCAGCTGCGCAATTTCACCGTCGAGGAAGTCACCCCCGTCCCGGTAACACGCCTCGGCGGCGACGATGCCGAGCGTGCCCGTGCCGTCTTTCGCCACCCCGCTGAGTCCCTGCCAGGTCTTGACATCGGCGTCGTTGGAAAAGATCAGCTGCGCGCACTTCAGGCCCGCCACGTTCCAGGCCTTCGACGCCGCCGTAATAGTGATGCACACGTCCGGATTGTTCGCGGCCGCGCACGTGTGGGCGCCGTCGTAGACCAGCGGCGCGTGGATCTCGTCGACGATCACGCGCGCGCCGTGGCGGCGGGCAAGGGCACAGATCTCATCGAGCCGCTCGGGCGTAAAGGTCCACCCGCCGGGGTTGTACGGGTTGGTGAGCACGAGCGAGCCCGCGCCGCGGGAAAACGCCGCGTCCAGTTCGTCCAGGTCCAGCCCCGGCACGGCGCGCACGTTGATGCGCACGCGTCCGGCGGTCCCCGCCACCTCCAAGAACGGGTGGTAGGCGGGCACCGGCACGATGACCGGGCCCTCGGTGAAGTGCTGGATGGATAGCAACACGCCGCGCACCACGTCGGGGATGGGGAAGATGCGCGCGGGGTCCGGCCGCCAGCCGTAGCGCGCCTCGTAGAAGTCAGCCACCAGCCCAGGCAGCTGCTGCGCGCTCGGGGCGGGGGTGTAGCCGAACATCTCGCGCTCGACGGCGTCGGCGATCGCCGCGCGCACGGGCTCGGCGGTGGTGAAGTCGCTCTCGGCGACGAACAGCGGCAGCACATCGTCGTCGTACTGGGTCCATTTGCGGGTTCCGCGTGCGCGGAGTTGCTCAAGCTCGGGGAAATCCATGGCCCAAGCTTAACGACGCCCACCCGTCCCCTCCGCCACGCCGCCCCGCGGGATCAGGCGTTGTGGGGCTGCGCGGCGCCCTCCACGTCCGCGGCGTCCTCGTCCTCGGCGTCGTATTCGCCGTCTAGCTGGAAGCCGAAGGACTTCAGGCGCGCCCGGTCCGCGGCGGACGAAGACGCGGTGAGCGTGAGCAGCTCTGAATAAATACCGCCGGAGGCAGCGAGCTCCGCCGGCGAGCCGATCTCATCGATCCGGCCGTTGTCCAGGGTGATGATGGTGTCCACGTCGGCGATGGTGGAGAGGCGGTGCGCGATCATGATGGTCGTGCGGTCCTTCATCAGCTCGTCCAGGCTGGCCTGCACGGCGCGCTCCGCCTTGGTGTCCAGGGCCGAGGTGGCCTCGTCGAGCACCAGAATGGGTGCGTCCTTGAGCATCGCGCGCGCGACGGCTACTCGCTGCTTCTGCCCGCCGGACAGCCGCAGGCCGCGCTCGCCGATGACGGTGTCGTAGCCGTCCTTGAACCGGGTGATGAAGTCGTGGGCGTTCGCGCGCTTGGCCACGTCGATGACCTCCTCGCGCGTCGCGCCGGGCTTACCGTAGGCGATGTTTTCCGCCACGGTGCCGGAAAACAGCGCGGGTTCCTGGAAGACCACGCCGGAAGACGCGCGCAGTTCCTCCACGCTCAAGTCCTCGAGGTTGCGGCCGCAGACGGTGAGCGTGCCGTCGTGAAGCGGATAGAGCCCCAGCAACAGGTTGACGATGGTGGACTTGCCGCCACCAGACTCGCCCACCAGCGCGATCTTTTCACCCTCGCGCGCGGAAAAGGTCAGGCCCTCCAGGACGGGCTCGCCCGGGTTGTACGCGAAGGAGACGTCGTCGAACGCGATGACCGGCTCGCGCACCTCGAGCGGCTCGTGCGTCACCTGCGTGAGCTCCGGCACGCCGGTGGACTGGGGCGCGGCGACGAGCTCGCGGTTGGCGGTGGGCTCGTTCGGCTCGTCCATCACCGTGAAGTAATCGCGCGAGCCCGCGATGGCGCGCTGCGCCGCGTCCACGATCCAGCTCATCATCTGCGCGGGCTGGCGAGCCATGGTGACCATCTGGATGAGCATGACCATCTCGCCGATGGTGAAGTCGCCGTGGAGCGTGCGTACGAACAGGATCAGGTAGATGCCCAAAAAGACCGCCGTCATGGCGATGCCGCGCACCGTGTCCATGCTGTGCCACCAGCGCGACTGCGGGCGCGTGATGTCCACGGTGTTGTTGTAGTGGGTGCCAAACTTGTCCAGCTCGCGCACCTCCGCCACGAAGGACTTGGTCACCTTGACCTGACCGACCACCTCGGCGAAGCGGCCGTTGCCCTCGTCGATGTTGGCGTTTTTCTCCTTTTCAAACCGCTGCCACCGCTTGGACGTGAGCGCCGTGAGCCACATGTAGAGCGGGAACAACAGCGCCAGGAGGATGGTCAGCGGCCAGTAGTAGTACGCCGTGATCGCCAGAATCGCCACGACCTGCAACAGCATCGGCAGGAAGCTGTTGGCAAAGGACTGGATGAACTGGGTGACGTTTGCAATCGAGCGGTCCAGGCGGGCGATGATCGTGCCCGTGACCTGGTTGTCAAAGTAGCGCTGCGGCAGCGCGAGCAGCTTGGCAAAGTAGCGCGTGGACATGATCTGTCGGATGCGCGCCACCATCACGTCGCCCAGGTAGCCGGCGACGTTGCGCAGCAGCGCCGCAGCGGTCTCGGCAGCAAACAGCGCGATGGCCAGCCACACGACGGTGCGCACCGGCGACGGCCCCTCGCTGCCACCGCTGACGTATCCGACGATGGTGTCGGTGGCCTCCCGGATGATGAAGGGGGAGACCAACCCCAGTGCTGCGACACCGGAGGAAATGATCACGACGGCGAGGTAGTAGGGCCACAGCGCAGAGGCGCTGCGGAGGACACGCAACAATGACTGCATAATTTGGTTAGGGTACTAGGGCTGTACAGTGAGGAAGAACTGGAAAGCGCCTGATCGGCGCATTTCAGTGCAGTGCCACAACGAGGTAAAAGAGGCGTTTATGTCACACCGTTCGCAGTTCACCGCCGTGCTGCTTGCCGCCACGTCTGTCTTTGCGTTGTCCGCGTGCGTGAGCGGCAACGAGAGCGAGGAGGCGAAGGAATCTGAAATCGAGATCACGACGCCGACTGGCGCCCCCGCGCCGGAGTTCAAGGCGGAGGAGACCGACCCGCTAATCAGCGACGAGATCACGGGCGAGCGCGTGGAGGACCCGGCGATGGACCTCTCCTACAAGTGGCAGGGCACCAGCGCTGCGCCCGGTGGCGGCACCGTGGTCGTCGTGGCTGTGACCAACGAGAGCGAGGTCCCGATGCCCGCGGACACCCTCACCCCGAAGCTGCGCTACAACTCCGGCAACAACAACATGCAAAACGCCGACCCGATGAGCGGCGAGAACGCCGGCGTGGAGATCGTCGGCGTGGACCTGCCGCTCGGCCCGGGCGCCACCACGAACGCGAAGTACGCCTTCAACGTGTCCACCGGCAACCTGTGGGACGCCGAGTTCACCATTGGCAATGTCACCTTCAAGGGGAATCTGAACAACTAATGCGCGAGCAAGTAGTGCTTGTCGACGCCACGCGGACCCCAATCGGCACCGCCGACAAAGCCACGGTGCACACCACCGACACCCCGCTGCACCTCGCGTTCTCCTGCTGGCTGCGCAACGCCGACGGCGAGGTGCTGCTCACGCGCCGCGCGCTCTTCAAGGTTGCGTGGCCAGGGGTGTGGACGAACTCCTTTTGCGGCCACCCGGGCCCGGGCGAAGCGGTGGCCGATGCGGTGCGCCGCCGCGCCACCGAGGAGCTGGGCATTGCTGCGATCGACGGGCTGACGGAGATCCTGCCGGACTTCCGCTACCGCGCCGTTGATTCCTCCGGCATCGTGGAAAACGAGTGCTGCCCGGTCTACGTCGCCCGCCTCGCGCCGGGCGCGGCGCTGAACGCCAACCCGGACGAGGTCGACTCCTGGGACTGGGTCGCGTCGGAGGCGCTCATCCGTGCCGTCGACGCCACCCCGTTCGTGTTCTCGCCGTGGCTCGTTGATGAGCTCGCGGACCCGCGCCTGCGCCGCGCGCTCACCGAGCCCGGCTCCAACTAAAGCTCGTGGGCCACGGGGCTGAATGCGCCCCGCAGGTAGCCAAGCGGATCCGCCACCTCCTGCGCCCCCGAGCCGTCCAACGCCACGCGCAGCGCGGTCCGCCCCGTCCCCGCGCGCGTGCCGCCGCTGTAGGGATCCCACCCGACGTCGCCGCCGCGCACAAATTGGGTGAGCCACCGGTTGAGCCCGGTGCCGTAGGCGCCATCGGCGCCGAACGCGGGGGCGAGGTCGGTGGCGTGGTGCGCCGGGAGGTCGGCGCTGGCGATGAGCTCCGCCTGCCACACCGTTCCCGGCGCGCCCTCAGCAATGTCGTCGACCCAGCGGCGGCACATGGCGTCGGAAATCAGGCGCCCCACCACGTGGCCCGGGTCGATGCGCGACGCCGCGCCGAGGTACTCGCCGACGCGCCGCTTGGCCAGCCCCATGTGCCGGCCCAATGCCCGCGCCACGGGGGTGGCCAGGGCAGTGCCGTCCGCAAACGCGCCGTTGGGGAAGAACTCGTCGCGGGTGGAGGTGACCACCAGGGGGACGCGAGCGAGCTTCGCGGGCTCCAACGGGAACGGGCCGAGCGCGATGTCGGTGAAGTACTGCGTGCGGAAGCGGCGGTAGGCGCGGTCGAACCCCTTCGGTGAGCGGGCGTAGCGCGGGTTGAGGTCCTCGCGCAGCAGCGCGCCGCCGATTGCGCCGCGCGCCGCCCACCGGCGCGAGTCCATCCCGCGGCGCGGGAACACCGGCGACGCCGCCACCGCGCGACGGAACTCGCCCTTGTAGTGGTCGCGTCGGCACAGCCAGACCGCGATGTCCGCCCCGGCGCTTTGGCCCGCGACGGTGACGTTGGTGGGGTCGCCGCCGAACGCCTCGATGTTGCGCTGCACCCAGCTCAGCGCCGCCGCGCAGTCCTGCACGGCCCGGTACTGGCCGGGGGCGTCGCCGCCCACCGGCAGCATCCCCGGAAACTTCAGCCGGTACCCCACCTGCACCAGGATGATCCCGTCGCGGGCGAAGGCGGGGCCGTTGGCGCGGTCATCGGCGTGGGTGCCCTCCTCGAACCGGCCGCCGTGGATCCACACCAGCACCGGCAGGTCGTCGTTTCTGCGAGCACCCTCCGGGGCGGTGATGCTCAGGCGGGTGGCGTGGGGGAGGGGAGTAGTGGCGTCGATAAGCATGCCCGTGGGCGCTGGGGCGGGCGGGTCGAACGCGGCGTTGAGACGCGCGTACGGGATCGAATGGAATTCGCGGACTGCTCCGTCGCTGGTGCCGACGATTGCGCCGGCGGGGCAAGTGACCTGAGTTTCGCGCGTAGCCATGCCGTAATCGTAACCGCCTATGATGGCCGCCATGACCAACCCACTGCTTGCCCCGTCGGAGCTGCCGTACCAGCTGCCGGACTTTGCCCACATCAGGCTCGCGCACGTCGAGCCCGCGTTTGAGGAAGCGCTCGCGCGTCACGACGCGGAGATCGCGGAAATCTGCGCGCAGGAGTCGCCGAACTGGGAGAACACCGTCGAGGCGCTCGAGCTCGCGGGGCAGGACCTATCGCGCGTGCTCGCCTGGTTCTTCAACCTGCAGGGGACTGACGCCACCGCGGAGTTTGACGCCGTGGCCGACCGCATCGTCCCGCAGCTGTCCGCGCACACGGACGCGATCTACCAAAACGCGGAGCTGTATTCCCGGCTGCGCGCGGTGGCGGTGCCCGATGACGAGGAATCGCGGCGCCTTCACGAGCTGCTCGTGCGCCGCTTCGTGCGCCGCGGCGCGGATTTGGACGCAGACGGCAAGGCGCGCCTGGCCGCTATCAACGGGCGGCTGTCCGAACTCTCGGAGCAGTTCGGCCGCAACCTGCTCGCCGATACGAAGCGCCTCGCCGTGCGGCTCTCGCGCGACGAGCTCGCGGGCCTCAGCGAGGACCAGCTGCACGCGTTCGCGGCGGACGACGGGAGCGGCGAGTACATCGTGCCCCTCGAACTTCCCACGACCCAGTCGCTGCAGGCCGAGCTGGAGGACCCCGCGGCACGGCGCGCGCTTTTCGACGCCTCCCAGCAGCGCGGTGCCGAGTCAAACGTTGACATCGTGGTGGAGACGGTCACGCTGCGGCAGGAGCGTGCCAAGCTCCTGGGGTACGACACGCACGCGGACTACGTGATTGCGGAGGAAACCGCTGGCACCGCCGACGCGGCCCGCGCGTTGATCGCGGACCTGGCCCCCGCTGCCGCGGCGAACGCGGAGGCGGAACGCAAGCTGGCCGGCGAGCTCGCGCGGTCGCGCGGCGCGGATCTTGGGAGCCCCGATGGCCCTGACGGTGCGGACTGGCCGTACTGGGCGGCGCAGCGCCGCGCCGAGGAACTCAACTTGGACGAGGCCGAGCTGCGCAACTACTTCCCGCTCTGGCAGGTGCTGGAGGACGGCGTGTTTTACGCGGCGAACCTGCTCTACGGCATCACCGTCACGCGCCGCGAGGACCTGCGCGGCTACCGCGACGACGTGCAGGTGTGGGAGGTCAAGGAAGAAGATGGCACCGGTCTCGGCCTGCTGCTCACGGACTACTCGGCGCGCGAGACCAAGCGCGGCGGGGCGTGGATGAGCTCGTTCATGGACCAGTCCCGGCTCGCCGGCACGGCACCGGTGGTGGTCAACGTCATGAGCGTGAACAGCGAACTGCTCACCATCGACGAGGTCACCACCGTCTTCCACGAGTTCGGACACGCGCTGCACGGTCTGCTCTCCAACGTGCGCTACCCGTCGCTGTCCGGCACCAACGTCCCCCGGGACTGGGTGGAATTCCCCTCGCAGATCAACGAGAACTACGCGTTCGCGCCCGAAATCGTGCGCAACTACGCCCGCCACGTGGACACCGGCGCGCCGATCCCGCCCGCGTTGCTCGAGTCCGTCCGCGCCGCGCGCCAGTTTGGCCAGGGCTTTGCCACCGCCGAATACCTCGCCGCCAGCGCCATCGACCTCGAGTGGCATTCGCTTACCGACGCCACCCCGACCGACATCGACGCCTTCGAAGAAGACGTCCTGCGGCGCTACCACCTGGACGTTCCCGGGCTCACGCCTCGGTACCGCTCGACGTGGTTCAACCACATCTTCGCCGGCGGCTACTCCGCCGGGTACTACTCCTATCTGTGGGCCGAAGCACTGGACGCGGACGGGTACGACCTGGTGCAGGAGGAAGGCATCAACCGGGCGACCGGCGCGAAGTTCCGCGACGCCATCCTGTCGCGCGGCGCTGCGCGCGACTACACCGAGGCGTACACGGCGTTCCGCGGCCGCGAGAAAGATACGCGCCCGCTGCTCGTGCGGCGTGGGCTTGAGGGCACCGACTTCGCGTCCAACACTGGGCGCGCGTAGGCGTACACGGGGGAGGGACCTTCATGTTTGCACTGAGCCCCTGGCTCCAGCTCCCGATCGTGCTTGCCGTCGCGCTGCCGGCGGCCGGGCTCGCCGCGTGGGCGATGCTGCGCGTGGCGGATTGGCTGGCGTTCTTGCGCGACAGAACTCGCGGGACCAAAAGCGCCCAAGAGACCGGAAGCGCACACGGCGAAGTTTCGGCCGCGGCGGACGGGGAAGTACACTAGCGCCATGGCAAACCCGGAAGAATTGCGCAAGCAGGATCAGCGCCTGCCACGGCAGCAACGCAAGTACCCGCAGTCGCGGGTGACGCAGGCACTGTACGTGATGCTCGCGCTCGTCGTTATTGCGGCGATCGTCGGCAGCCTGGTGTAGCAGGCCGAGCCGGTCGAGCCCGCACCTGCGCGGGACCTGCGCCGGCGGCGCACAGCGGCCAAGCTAGCGCTGCGGCCGCCGCGACGCCTCTGCGACCCGGTGGAAGAGGGGGTGGGACGGCAGGGCGTCGATAAGCACCGGCTTCCCCGCGGCATCGGTGAGGGGGATGCACCAGTTTGCGTACTGGTGCGCATTGGTGCCCGGCTGGTTTTGGATGCGGCGGTCGCCCACCATGTCCACGAGGTTTGTGCACGTCATCGCGGACGGGGTCGAGGCGATGAAGCGGGTGAGTCCGACAAGCAGGTCATCCAGCGAGCCCGCGCTGTCGAACTCGCCGAGGTCGTACTGGGTAAAGTCGGCGTCCGCGAACGCCGTGCCCGCGAACGCGCCCTCGGCGCGCACCTGGTTGAGCACGCGGCCGATCCACACGCCGTCCTCGGCGTTGAGCTCTTCGAGCGACTCCGCGACCAGGCCCAGGCGGGAGCGCAGCTCGTTGTGCACGCCCTCCATGTAGCCGGCGGTCGGCGGCAGGTCGTGCGTGCCAACGGCGGACAGCGCCAGCGCCCGGTACTGGTCGGCCGGGCGTGGGTCGTCGGAATCGGTCGCCTCGAACCACAGGACCGTCGTGCCGAACACACCGGTGTCGCGCAGCACGTCCTGCACCCACGGCTCGAAGGTGCCCAGGTCCTCGCCGATCACCACGGCGCCTGCGCGCTGCGCCTCAAGCAGGAGGATGCCCACCATCGCCCGGTAGTCGTAGTTCATGTACAGGCCGTCAGCCGGCTTGTCCTCGCGCGGCATCCAGAACAGGCGGAACAGACCCAGGATGTGGTCGACGCGGATGCCGCCGGAGTGGCGCAGCACCGTGCGCAGCAAGTCGCGCCACGGGCCGTACCCCTGCTGGGCGAGTGCCTCCGGGTTCCACGGCGGCTGGGACCAGTCCTGCCCCTGCTGGGAGTACATGTCCGGCGGCGCGCCAACCGAGGCGTCGGCAACCAGCACATCAGCCAGCGTGTGCGCGTCCGCGCCGTCCGGGTGAATGCCCACGGCGAGGTCCGTCATGATGCCGATGCGCATGCCGGCGGCCAGCGCGCGGTCCTGGGCGACGCGGCGCTGCTCGTCCGCGATGAACTGCAGCCACATGTAGAACTGGATCGTTTCCTCGTCGGCGGCCTTCGCCGCGTGCTGGCCGTGCTCGACCGCGTCGGCCTGGACGGCGCACCACTCGCCGAACTCGCGCAGGCCCTCGCCCTCGTCCAGGGTGTACAGCTCGAAATCGTGCGAGCGCCCCGGGTCCTGCTGGGACAGGTAGAACAGCTCGCGCAGGACCGCGAGCTTCACCTCAAACACGGCGTTGCGGTCCAGCGGGTCGGCGGTGTGGTTCATCGCTTTCAGCGGGCTGACCAGCTGGTTGACCTCCGCGCGCGTTTCCACGCCCAGCTTGGTGAACTCGGGGACCGCCTCGACGGAAATGTAAATGGGATTGACAAAGCGGCGCGAGGCGGGGAGGTACGGGGAGTCCTCCACCGGCGGGACGGGCTGCGCAGCGTGCACCGGGTTGATCAACAGGTAGTCCGCGCCCTCGGCGGCGACAGCCTCGGCGATGCGCGCGAGGTCTTCAAAGTCGCCGATGCCCCAGGACTGCGTGGAGCGCACGGAGTAGAGCTGCGCCATCACGCCGTACGCGGGCCGGCGCTCGAGCGCCTCGTTGGTGGTCAGGCGGGCCGGCACCACAATGAGCGGGCAGACCTCGTCCAGGTCGTCGGACTCCAGGTGCAGCTCGTGCCAACCTTCGGGCAGGTCGCCGGGGACGTGGAAGGTCGCCTCGCCCCAGACGGTGCCGTCGGCGGCGGTGGTCGGCGGCACCCAGTTCTCGTCCTGGTAGGCGTCGCGCGAGGACCCGTCCTCCAGGCGGATCCAGCAGTGCGCGTAGTGGCCGTCCTTGACGTGGACGTTGAAGTGCTGTTCCTCGCCCGCGGTGGCGACCACGGTGAGGGGCAGCGGCCGGGTCGCGAGGGCGGTCGCGCGGGCGTCGATAAGCTCTTGGAGCTCCTGGTCTGAGGGGGATTCAGACAGCGGCACGCCGATTGCGCGCAGCAGTTTCATGAAGGACTGCGCCGGCGGCGTAACAAGTTTCCCAACGTCGGAGCGGTAGGAGGTGCCAAAGCCGTACGACCGGGCGAGTGACAGCAGGAGTTCTTCATTCATCACAGTGAACACAAGGTATATTGTGCCAAACGCGCCGCGCGCTCGCCCGGAGCGGGGCCGAGCAGCTGTTAACGCGGTAGGGTGAGGGCTTATGTCACAGATGTCACAGAATTCTTTCACCACGGACCTCGGATTCGAGCTCGACGCGTCGGAAAACTGCCTGAGCCAGCTGATCACGCTGTGCACGGAGCACCCGCACACGGTGCTGTTTTCCCGCCCGCGTAACTACGACTGGGTGAACGTGACTGCCGGCGAGTTCCTCGAAGAAGTCTACGAGGCGGCGAAGGGCCTGGTGGCGGCTGGTATTGAGCCCGGCGACCGCGTGGCGATCCTGTCGGCGACTCGCTACGAGTGGTCGCTGATGGACTTTGCCATCTGGGCAGCCGGGGCGGCGTCGGTGCCGATTTACCCGTCGAGCTCGATGTCGCAGATCCAGTGGATTTTGGAGGATTCCGGCGCGAAGCTGGCGCTGACGGAGACGCGTGATCATACGCAGCTGATCAGCTCGTTCGTGCTGCAGGAGGATGGCACGCCGCGGCTGGCTGGCTCCACGTCCCAGCTGCGCAAGGTCTATGAATTTAATGCCTCGGGCGTGGAGACGCTCAAGTTTGAGGGGCGCGAGGTGGAGCAGTCGCTTATCGACGCCCGCGTGGCCGCCATCACCCACGACGACATCGGCTCGATCGTCTACACCTCGGGCACCACCGGCCGGCCGAAGGGCGTGGAGCTCACGCACGGCAACTGGGCCTACCAGACGTGGGCGCTGATTAAGAACGAGATCGGCGAGGTCGCCGTGCCCGGCAAGCGCGTCGTGACGTTCCTGCCACTCGCGCACGTGCTGCAGCGCGCGGTGTCGCTGGCACTGGCGATGGCGGGCGCGACCCAGTCGCACTGGTCCGACACCTCCACCCTCACGGTGGAGCTGCAGCGCGCCCGGCCGAACATGGTGCTCGGCGTGCCGCGCGTGTTTGAGAAGGTGCGCAACGCCGCCTACAACAAGGCCGCTGACGGCTCCGCCGTGGGCAAGCGCGTCTTCCTCGAAGCCGAGCGCGCCGCCATCGAGTACTCCAAGGCGCTGGATACGCCGGAGGGGCCGAGCCGCGTGCAGAAGGCGAAGCGCAAGGTGTTTGAAAAGCTCGTCTACTCCAAGCTCAAGGACGCCATGGGCGGCGCCGTGACCTACGGAATTACCGGCGGCTCCGCGATGAGCGCCGAGCTGTCGCACTTCTTCCGCGGGATGGGCGTGCCCATCTATGAGGGCTACGGGCTGACCGAGACCTGCGCCGCGGCGTGTGTGAACAACAAGGTCGGGCAGAAGATCGGTACCGTCGGCCCGCCGGTCAACGGCTACTCGGTGCGGATCAACGACGACGGCGAGATCGAGTTCTCCGGTCCCGGCGTGTTCAAGCAGTACTGGAACAACCCGGACGCCACGGCCGAAGCGTTCGACGAGGGCTGGTTCAACACCGGCGACCTGGGCGAGGTGGACGACGAGGGCTTCGTGCGCATCACCGGCCGCAAGAAGGATCTCATTGTCACCGCGGGCGGCAAGAACGTTTCGCCCGGGCCGATGGAGGAGATCATCCGCCAGGACCCGCTGATCTCCAACGCGCTCATCGTCGGCGACGGCAAGCCATTTATCGGCGTGCTGGTCACGCTGGACGAGGACGAGCTGGCCCGCTGGAAGGCCACCCACAACATCCCGGAGCAGAAGAAGCTCTCGGAGCTCGCCCAGGACGCCAGCCTGCGCGCGGAGGTGCAGGACGCGATCAACATGGCCAACGCGACCGTTTCGCACGCCGAGGCGATCAAGAAATTCCGCATCCTGGACCGCGACCTCTCCGAGCGCGACAACGAAATGACACCAACGATGAAGGTCAAGCGCAACGTGGTCTTCCAGCGCTTCCGCGAGGACATCGACAAGCTCTACGAGCGCTAGCACCCGCCGGGGGCGGGGTGGGTGCGGCGTAGCTTCGGCGCGCCTTCCGCGCCGGGGCGCGCGCGTGCCTTAGCATTGCTCCCAGCAAATCCGTAACTCGTCCTGAGCAATACAAAAGGGGGCTTGTCCGTGCACAAGACGGCTGCAATGCTGCGGCACCGCGAGCTCACGCAGGAGATTTACAACATCGGCGACGAGGTCGCCGAGTACATCGAGCACATTGCAGAGGCCGTCGCGGACTACGACGGCGAGCTCACGGACGACTGCCTCGCTGAGTTTGTGGAGATCGCCGACGACGCCCGCGTGGACGCGCGCCGCGTGGTCGGCGAGCTCATCGGCTTGCGCCAGGCACTGACCTCGGGGATGCGCGCGGGCGTCCTGTCCGCCTCCGCTTGCCCCGAGGAGAAGGTCCCCGAGCCGGAGCTTCTCGACGCCACCGGGCTGGAAGAGCTCTTCCCGCTTTCCGCGCCGTTTTCCGTGCAGACGATGGAGGACGCGCTCACCGGCCGCACCGACCTCACCGTCCAGCACCTCACCGAGATTGTCGCCTACACCCTTGAGCAGACCGACATGGTCGCGCGCGAGCTCGGCGCGGTGAGCCTGCCGCACCTCTACGCCACCGTCTCAGAGCTGGTCGAGGCCGCCGTCGAGGGGTGGGTGGAGACCGTGTGCGTCGACCACCCGGCGTTCGTGCGGACCATGCGTGGGACCAACCCGCCGGAGTTTTTGGACGAGCGCGCCCGCATCAACCGGATCGTGGAGAAGGTCGCGGCGAAGCGCTCCCGGCGCGGTGCCTAAACTGGCCGCATGGCTGAACACGACTCTTTTGGCGTCTACCTTCACGTCCCGTTCTGCGCGACCCGTTGTGGCTACTGCGACTTCAATACGTACACGCCCACCGAGGTAGCGTCCTCGCACGCGGAGTACCTGGACGCGATCGAGCGCGAGCTGGAGCTCGCCGCCGCGCGCACCGCCGCCGAGCGGGGCGAGCGCACCCCGCCGCGCGCGGATACGGTGTTTGTGGGCGGGGGCACCCCGTCGCTGCTCGGCGCAGAGGGACTGTCGCGTCTGCTGGGCGCCGTCCGCAACACCTTCGGCCTTGCGCCGAACGCCGAGGTCACCACGGAGTCGAACCCGGAGTCCACCAGCCCCGGCTACTTCGCGGGGCTGCGCGAGGCCGGGTTTACCCGCTTGTCGCTCGGGATGCAGTCCGCCTCCACGCCCGTACTCAAGGTGCTGGATCGCGCGCACACGCCGGGGCGCGCTGTCGCCGCTGCCCGCGAGGCGCTCGCCGCCGGGTTCGACCACGTCAACCTGGACATGATCTACGGCACCCCGACGGAGACGGACGATGACGTGCGCGCCACGCTTGACGCGATCCTTTCCACGGGAGTGGACCACGTCTCCGCGTACTCGCTCATCGTGGAGGACGGCACCGCGATGGCGCGCAAGGTGCGCCGCGGTGAGCTGCCGGCACCCGAGGAGGAGGTGTACGCGCGCCGCTACGAGTTGATCGCCGAGGCGCTCGAGGCCGCGGGGTTTGGCTGGTACGAGGTGTCGAACTGGTCGAAGCCGGGCGGGGAGTGCCGGCACAACCTGCTGTACTGGCGCGATGGTCAATGGTGGGGCGCGGGTCCGGGGGCGCACTCTTATATCGGCCGCGAGCGCTTCGCAAACGTGAAGCGCCCAGAGCGCTACGCCGACACCCTGCGGGGCGGCGAGCTGCCGATCGGGTTCACGGAGACGGTGACGGTTGCGGAGCACCACGACGAGCAGGTGATGCTCGGTCTGCGGCTCAAGGAGGGTATCCCTGCCGGCTGGGTTGGGGAGGGGGCGCGCGGGGTCGTCGACAAGCATGTGCGCGGCGGCCTGCTCACCGCGGGCGAGCGCATCGCGGTGACGGATGCGGGCCGATTGCTTGCCGACGGCATCGTGACCGATATTCTGGCCGCCGAGTAGGATGACTGGCAGTCGATGAGAGGGAGTGCTAATGAGTGCTGCTGATGACCGCCGCAAGGCGGTGCTGCGCGCAATCGTTGCCGACTACATCGCGCAGCAAGAACCAGTCGGATCGAAGGCACTGGTGGAGCGCCACGGGCTCGGCGTGAGCTCGGCGACCATCAGGAACGACATGAGCGTGCTGGAACAACAGGGCTACATCAGCCAAACCCACACCTCCTCCGGCCGCATCCCCACACAGGCCGGGTACCGCGCGTTCGTGGACGCGCTGCACGACGACGTCAAGCCGCTCTCCGTCGCCGAGCGCCACGCCATCCTAGACTTTCTCGAGCACGGCGTGGACCTCGAGGACGTGCTGCGCCGCAGCGTCCAGCTGCTCGCCCAGCTGACCAACCAGGCCGCGGTGGTGCAGCTGCCTAACCTCGACCTGTCGCGCGTGAAGCACTGCGAGGTCGTCTCGCTCACGCCGACTCGCTTGCTGCTGGTGGTCATCACCGACACCGGACGCGTTGACCAGCGCAATGTCGAGCTCAAGGGGCCGCTTGTCGACGCCCACGTGCCCGTCCTCCGCGACCTCCTCAACGACGTTCTCGTCGGCCGGACGATGCGCGAGGCCGCCGCCGGGCTGTCCACCCTGCACGCGAGGGCGCCGCGGGAACTCGCCGACGCCGTCGGGCGCTGCGCCGCCGTCCTCGTGGACACGCTGGTGGACACGACCGCGGACCGCCTGCTCATCGCCGGCGCGGGCAACCTGACCGTGCACCGGCTGGCGGACCTGCACAACGTGATCGAGGCCCTGGAGCAGCAGGTCGTCGTGCTGAAGCTCCTGGCCAGCGCGCAAGATCTGGAGCGGGTGTCCGTGCGGATCGGGCGGGAGAACGAAAACGAGGAATTTTCCCAGGCGGCGATTGTTACTACTGCATATGGCGCGGGCGACGAGGCGCTTGGCGGACTCGGGGTGGTCGGTCCGACGTACATGGACTACCCCGGTACGATTCAAAAGGTTGCCACCGTGGCCCAATACATTAGCCGCATCCTGCGGGGCGAATAGCAGCCGCGACCAGCGGGCGAAGCACTTTTTCACACTTCTATAAATCTGAAAGGGTAAATACTTTGGCACGAGACTACTACGGCATTCTCGGCGTCGACCGGGAAGCCACGGAGCAAGAGATTAAGAAGGCGTACCGCAAGCTCGCCCGCAAGTACCACCCGGACGTGAACCCGTCCGAGGAGGCAGCGGAGAAGTTCGCGGACATTTCGCTGGCGCAGGAGGTCCTGCTGGACCCGAAGAAGCGCAGCATTGTGGACCGCGGCGGAGACCCAATGGAGCAGGGCGGCGCGGCCGGGCCCGGCGGCGGCTTCGGTGGATTCGGCGGCGTCGGCGACATCTTCGAGGCGTTCTTCGGCGGGGGTGGCGCGGGTCGCGAGCCGCGTTCGCGCGTGCAGCCGGGCAACGACGCCCTGCTGCGCACCCAGATCACGCTGGAAGAGGCGTTTGCCGGCGTGAAGAAGGACGTCACCGTGGACACCGCCGTGTTGTGCAACAAGTGCCAGGGCTCCGGCTCCGAGTCGGGCGCCAAGCCGGAAACCTGCGACTACTGCCAGGGTCAGGGCGCGGTGCAGGAGATGCAGCAGTCCTTCCTGGGCAACGTAATGACCACCCACGAGTGCCCGAAGTGCCACGGCTACGGCGAGATTATTAAGGACCCGTGCCGCCAGTGCGCCGGCGACGGCCGCGTGCGCACCACCCGCGACCTCACCGTGAATGTCCCGGCCGGCATCGCGTCCGGCATGCGCATCCGCATGGCCAACCAGGGCGAGGTCGGCCACGGCGGCGGCCCGGCGGGCGACCTCTACGTGGAGGTCCACACCGCCCCGCACGCCGTCTTCGCCCGTGAGGGCAACGACCTGCACCTGCAGCTGCGCGTGCCAATGTATGACGCTGCGCTTGGCACCGATCTGGCCGTGGAGAACTTGGCCGGCGAGCAGACCACCATCCAGGTTCCGGCTGGCGTGCAGCCGGATGAGGAGATCGTCCTGCACGGCGAGGGCATGCCGCGCCTGCGGGCCGAGGGCGCGGGCGACATGGTCGCGCACGTGAAGGTGGTCGTGCCGACCGACCTGAACAAGGACGAGCGCGCCGCGCTGGAGCAGCTGCGCGAGTCGCACGACGACGAGGCGCGCGTGCACTCCAGCGAGGAGTCCGGCGGGGAAAGCTTCTTCTCCCGCATGCGTGGTAAGTTCCGCCGCTGATGAGCCTGCCGTACTTTTACGCCGTGCAGCCAAACTCCGGCGAGCTCGACGGCGCCGAAGCGAAACACGCCCACGTCAAGCGCATCGGCCCGGGGGAGCACATCATGCTTGTCGACGGCCACGGCAACGCCGCCGAAGTCGTCGTCCGCGACTGCTCGCGCGACCGTGTCGTCGGCGACGTGGTGGCCGAACACACCGAAGCCGCGCCCACGCCGCGCGTCACGCTCGTGCAAGCGGTGCCGAAGTCGGAACGCGCCGAGCTGGCCGTCGACCTCGCCGTGCAGGGCGGCGCGGACGCCATCATTCCCTGGATCTCGCACCGCACGATCGCGCGGTGGGGGAACGACAAGCAGGCGAAGCAGGTGCAGAAGTGGCAAAACCAGGCAGCCGCCTCCGCGAAGCAGTCGCGCCGGGCATGGCTGCCTGAGGTCCACGACGCGGTGACGACCAACCAGCTCAAGGACCTCATCGCCGGCAAGCCCGCGGTCGTGCTGCACGAAGATGCGACGGACTCCATCAAGGACCTCAACTTCGGCGAAGAGGTCTTCCTCATCGTTGGCCCGGAGGGCGGCATTGGCCAAGATGAGTTAGATTTGCTCGGAGCCCACCCCGTGCGGATGGGGCCGCAAGTCCTGCGCACAGCGAGCGCCGGGTTCGCGGCACTTTGCGCCATCGGCGCGTTGACGTCTCGCTGGTAGTGTTGAGGAGCAGCATGCAAAATCCAGTTACCCGCAAACTCGAATTGGACTCCGCCTACGCCCAGGCCGTCCTCGGAGTCAACGACGGCAACCTGCGGGTCCTCAACCGGCAGCTCGCCGCTGACATCCACGCGCGAGGCACGACGCTGACGCTGCGCGGTGCCGAGGCGGATGTGGCCTACGCGGCGCGCGTCGTCGATGAGCTCGAGTCCATGGCGCGCCGTGGCGTGCCCGTGGACCCGGACTCCGTCGTCCACGCCGCCCGCATTATGGAGACGGACACGCCAGAATCCGCGTCCGAGATCCTCGGCGCAGAGATCGTCGCCCGCCGCGGCAAGGTGATCCGCCCCAAGACCGCGGGCCAGCGCCAGTACGTCGACGCGATTGATGAGCACACCATCACCTTCGGCATCGGCCCTGCCGGCTCCGGCAAGACCTACCTGGCCGTGGCGAAGGCGGTGCAGGCGCTGCAGGCCAAGGAAGTCAAGCGCATTATCCTCACCCGCCCCGCCGTGGAAGCGGGCGAGAAGCTCGGCTTCCTCCCGGGCACGCTGAACGACAAGATCGACCCGTACCTGCGCCCGCTCTACGACGCGCTGCGGGACATGTTGGACCCGGAGATGATCCCCAAGCTCGTCGACGCCAACATCATCGAGGTCGCCCCCCTCGCCTACATGCGCGGTCGCACCCTGTCGGACGCGTTCGTGATCCTGGACGAGGCGCAGAACACCACCGGTGCCCAGATGAAGATGTTCCTCACCCGCCTGGGCTTCCGCTCGAAGATGGTGGTCACCGGCGACATCTCGCAGGTGGACCTGCCGCGCGGCACCGTGTCCGGCCTGCGCGTTGCCCGGCGCATTCTGTCCAACATCGATGACATCGCGTTCCAGGAGATGCGCGGCGAGGACGTCGTGCGCCACCACCTGATCTCCCGCATCGTCGCCGCGTACGACCGGCACGATGCCCAGAATTCGATGCGCTACGAAAAGCGCCAGCAGGAGCTTGAGCGCGAGCGCGAGGAGGAAGCCAGCCAGTGAGCATTGAAGTTCTCAACGAGTCCGGCGAGGCCGACGTCAACGAGCAAATGCTTATCGACGTTTGCTCGTTCGCCCTCCAAACCATGGACGTCCACCCGGACACCGAGGCCACGATCACGCTCGTGGATGAGCCGACGATGGCCGATCTCCACGTCCGCTGGATGGACCTTGAGGGCCCGACCGACGTGATGAGCTTCCCCATGGACGAGCTGACCCCGGGCGGCGGCCGCCCCGACGCGACCCCACTGGGCGCGGCGATGCTCGGCGACATCATCCTGTGCCCGGCGTTTGACCGCAGGCAGGCGGAGATGGCCGGCCACGATTTGGCGCACGAGCTCGCGCTGCTTACTGTCCACGGTGTCCTGCACCTGCTCGGCTACGACCACATCCAGCCCGCCGACGAGCGCGAGATGTTCGCGCTGCAGAACGAGATCCTCGCCGACTGGTACGACTCCATGACCGCGCGCGGGGTGGAGTACCAGCCGAAGCCGACCGGGGCGCACGCGTTCCCCTCCGCCGCTGACCGCGAGGAGCTCGACCGTCTGATGCGTGAGCGCGAGGCGCAGCACGCAGACCCCCACAGCCCCCACGGCACCCGCGGCCCCAACGCACCGACCCAGAACGAGAACTAACACCTCAATGCACAACACCATTTTCTACGGCATCATCGCGCTCGCGGCGATGCTGTTGTCCGGCCTTCTTGGCTCCGTCGAATCCGCCCTGACCCCGGTCTCCCGGGCGCGTGTGGAAAACATGGTGAAGGACGAGGTCGCCGGCGCGCCGGCGCTGCTGCGCGTGGTCAACGCGCGCGCGAACCACGTCAACATGCTCGTGCTGCTGTCTACCACGCTGGACATCACGGCGGCGGTGTTCGCGGCGATCACAGCCATGGACCTCATTGACGCGGAAGGCTGGGCGATCACCGCGGCGATCGTGGCGGTAGCGCTGCTGCAGTTCAGCATCATCGGCGTCTTCGCCCGCACGGCTGGCAAGCGCAACCCGTACACCATCTCGCTGAAGGCGGCCCAGTGGCTCGTGGTGTTCCACGCGGTGCTGGGCCCGGTGTCCCGTTTCCTGATCAAGCTGGGCAACCTGTTCCACCCGGGCGCGGACTTCCGCGACGGCCCGTACGCCACCGAAGTGGAGCTGCGCGAGGCCGTTGACATTGCGCAGGAGAAGGGCGTGGTGGAGACCACCGAGGGCCGCATGATCCAAAACATCTTCGACCTCGCGTCCACCCACGCCCGCCAGGTGATGGTGCCGCGCCCGGAAATGATCTGGATCGAGAGCGAAAAGACGGCGCGCCAGGCCACGAGCCTGATGGTTCGCTCGGGTCACTCGCGCGTTCCGCTCATCGGCGAGAGCGTCGACGAGATCGTCGGCGTGGCCTACCTCAAGGACATGTTCGGCGACAACGGTGCCCCGGTCGACGCGTCGACGCAGCTGACCGGGCTGATGCGCGATCCGCTGTTCGTGCCGGAGTCGAAGCCGCTGGATGAGCTGCTCAAGCAGATGCAGCAGCAAAACACGCACATCGCTATCGTCATTGACGAGTTCGGCAACGTGGCCGGCCTCCTCACCATGGAGGACCTGCTGGAGGAGATCGTCGGCGAGATCACCGACGAGTTCGACGAGGACGAGGACGCCCCGATCGAGCAGATCGGCGAGCGCCAGTTCCGCGCCCAGTCCCGCCTGCCGCTCGATGACTTGGTGGACTACCTCGAGGACCACTTCGATTACGAAGTCGAGTTCGACGACGAGCTCACCGACTCCGTGGACACCCTCGCCGGCCTACTGTCCTACCAGCTTGGCCGCGTCCCGCTCCCGGGGTCGTCGACGGTGATCGACGGCGTGCGCTACACCGCCGAGGGCGGCTTCGACCGCCGCGGCCGCATCAAGACGAGGACGGTGCTTATCGACGTCCCCGAACCCCCCGAAGAGCCGCTGCCGACTGACGAAACGCGCTAAGATAGTACCTGTCAGTTTTTCCTCTTGAAAGGGGTTTTTCCAATGCGTGCAGTGCGCTACTACGGTCAGAAAGACATCCGCGTCGAAGAGATTGACGCGCCGGAGGCAGGCAAGGGCGAAGTGCTCATCGACATCGCCTGGTGCGGCATCTGCGGCACAGACCTGCACGAGTACCTGGAGGGGCCGATCTTCTGCCCGAAGCCGGGCCACCCGCACCCGATCACGGGCGAAGAGCCGCCGGTCACCCTGGGCCACGAGTTCTCCGGCGTGGTTTCGGCGCTGGGCGAGGGCGTGGACGACCTGGAGGTCGGCCAGCACGTCGTCGTCGAGCCGTACGTTCTGCCGGATGACGTCGACCCGAAGAAGCCGGGCCCGTACAACCTGCACCCGGACGTCAACTTCATTGGCCTGGCCGGCGGTGGCGGCGGCCTCTCCGAGAAGATTGCGGTCCCGCGCCGTTGGGTCCACACGATCTCCAACGACATCCCGCTGGATGAGGCCGCCCTGATCGAGCCCCTTTCCGTTGCCCACCACGGCTTCTCCGCCGCGGACGCGAAGGAAGGCGACGTGGCGCTGATCGGCGGCGCCGGCCCGATCGGCGTGCTCACTGCCGCGGTGGCGAAGGCATACGGCTGCACCGTGGTCATCTCCGAGCTCTCCGAGCTGCGTCGCCAGAAGGCGCTCGACGCCGGCGTGGTCGACTACGCCATCGACCCGAGCAGCCAGGACCTCAAGGAAGAGATCATGAAGATCACAGACGGCAAGGGCGCGGACATCGCTTTCGAGGCCACCTCCGTGAACGTTGTGCTGGACCAGCTGGTGGACTGCCTGAAGCTCAAGGGCACCCTGGTCGTGGAGTCCATCTGGTCCAAGAAGGCATCGCTGGACATCCACAGCGTGGTGATGAAGGAGCTGACGCTGCGCGGCATCATCGGCTACGCACACGACCACGAGCAGACCATCAAGCTCGTCGAGTCCGGCAAGATCGACCTCAAGCCGTTCATCACCGGCAAGATCGGTTTCGACGGCGTGGTCGACGAGGGCTTTGACACCCTGATCAACCGCAACGAGACCGCGGTGAAGATCCTCGTCTCTCCGGAGCTGTAGAGAATATTAGGAAATTCTCGGGGCTGCGTTTGTGGCCCCTAACGCCCCCGTCGCAAAGCGGCGGGGGCACAATAGGTGGTATGAGTAACATTCTCTCCATCCAATCGGCAGTTGCGTATGGGCACGTGGGCAACTCGGCCGCCGTCTTTCCCCTTCAACGCATCGGCCACGAGGTGTGGCCGGTGTACACCGTCAACTTTTCCAATCACACCGGTTACGGTCACTGGACCGGCCCGATGATCCCGGCCTCGGATGTCGCGGACATCATTAAGGGCATGGATGAGCGCGGCGCCCTCGAGCGTGTCGACGCGGTGCTTTCCGGCTACCAGGGCGGCGACGACATCGCCGACGTGATCGTCGATGCAGTCGCTCAGGTCAAGGCCAAGAACCCGAACGCCATCTACGCGTGCGACCCGGTGATGGGCAACGCGAAGTCGGGCTGCCACGTCTCCGACAACATCCCGCCGCTGCTGCGCGACAAGGTCGTGCCGGCCGCCGACCTGATCACCCCGAACCAGTTCGAGCTGGGCTACCTCACCGAGCGTGACGTCACCGACCTGGACTCGACGCTGGCAGCCGTGGACGCCGCCCGCGAGATGGGCCCGTCGACCGTGCTGGTCACCTCCGTCGAGCGCCCCGACGCGCCGGAGGACGTCATGGAAATGATCGCCGTGGACGACAAGGGCAAGTGGATCGTGCGCACCCCGCGCCTGCCGTTTAAGCGCAACGGCTCCGGCGACGTCACCGCCGCCCTGTTCACCGGCCACTACCTGCGCGGCGGCGACGCGGCGGACGCGCTGGCTCGCACCGCAAGCTCCGTCTACGACATGCTGCGCCTCACCCACGAGGCGGATTCGCAGGAGCTCAAGCTTGTGGAGGCGCAGGACTACTACGCCAACCCGCAGCTGCAGTTCAACGTGGAAGCGCTGTAGTGAACATCGTTTCGCTGCAGTCGGCGGTGGCGTACGGGCACGTGGGCAACTCGGCCGCCGTGTTTCCTATGCAGCGGCTCGGCCACGAGGTGTGGCCAGTGCACACCGTCAACTTTTCCAACCACACGGAGTACCCCACGTGGCGCGGTCCGGTACTCGGCGCGGACAACGTGCGCGAGATCCTGCGCGGCATGGAGTTCGCGTTCCCGCAGGTAGACCTGTTTGTCAGCGGGTACCTCGGCACCGCCGAGATGGCGGAGGTGGTGCGCGACGCCGTCGTGGCCATCAAGGAAGCCAACCCGCAGGCGCGCTACGTGTGCGACCCGGTGATTGGTAACTCGGAGGTCGGCTCGTTTGTCCGCGAGGACATCCCCGGCGTGTATACGGAGACGCTCATCCCGCTTGCCGACGCCATCACGCCCAACCAGTGGGAGCTCTCGCTGCTGACCGGCCGGCGCCTCGACCCGGGCGACGCTGCGTACGCCGCGGACGCGGAGTACGCGGAGTACACCGAGGCGCTGGCGGACGCCGCGCGGTCGCTGTGCAGCAACGCGCTCATCACCTCGGTGGAGACGGGCAACCCGGAGACGATTGGGATGGTCGACGTGGCGTCGACAAGCGTCCTGCGCACGGACGCCCCGCGGCTCGGCGGCAACATTGTTGGTGCGGGTGACCTGGCGACGGCGCTGTACGCCGCGCTCATCGACGTCGCGCCGCAGCAGCGCCTCGACCACCTCGCCGGGACGATGGGCGCGATGGTGCGCGCGGTGCGCGAGCGCGGGCTCGACGAGCTGCCGCTCGTTGAGCTGCAGGAGTGCATCGTCGACCCCGCACGTACCGCCTAGGCGAAGGACGAGCGCGGTGCGCCGATGCCCGGGTCGATGCGCGGCGGCTCGCCGGCGCCGGGGCGGATGTCAATGTCAAAGATTTCCGTCGGCAGGTACACCGTGGCGCACGCGTTCGGAATGTCCACCACGCCGGAGAAGCGGCCCTCGATCGGCGCCGCGCCCAGCAGCAGGTAGGCCTGCTCCGGAGACCAGCCGAACGTGGTGAGGTAATCGATGGCGTGGAGGCACGCGCGCTGGTACGCCAACTGGGAATCCAGGTAGCGCTGCTCGCCCTCGAGCGTGACGGAGGTGCCGGAGAACGCGAGCCACTGGCTGTACTGCGGCTCGACGTTGCCCGGCATGAAGATGGCGTTCTCGGTCACGCCGTACTTGGCCATGCCGTCCTTGATCACGTCGACGTGGAAGTCGATGAAGCCGCCCATCTCGATGCCGCCGCAGAACGTGATCTCGCCGTCGCCCTGGGAGAAGTGCAGGTCGCCGACGGAGAAGTTCGCGCCGTCGACATACACGGGGTAGAACACGCGCGTGCCCTTGGACAGGTTCTTGATGTCCTGGTTGCCGCCGTTTTCGCGCGGCGGGGCGGTGCGGGCGCCTTCCCCGGCGACGCGGTCGAAGTCAGCGCCGGTGAGCGAGCCGAGGATGGCGTGGTCCGGCTCCGGCGGCAGCGCGAGCGGCGGGACGCGCTCCGGGTCGGTGGCGATGAGCGCCGCCTCGCGCTGGTTCCACTTGCCCAGCAGCTCGTGGGACGGGGCGGTGCCCATGAGGCCCGGGTGGATAATGCCGGTGAAGCTCACACCTGGGATGTGGCGCGAGGTCGCGGTCTGGCCGGTGAAGTCCCACACGGCCTTGTACGCGTCGGGGAACTGGTCGGTGAGGAAGCTGCCGCCGTTCTTCTTGGCAAAGATGCCGGTGTAGCCCCAGCCCTGGCCGGCGAGCGGGCCCTCCTCCTGCGGGATCGGCCCCACGTCCAGGATGTCCACAACCAGCAGGTCGCCCGGCTTCGCGCCTTCGATGCGGAACGGGCCGGAGAGCGCGTGGACCTTGTTCAGCGGCGCGTCGCGGATGTCGTCGGCGCTGTCGTCGTTGTGGATGTCGCCGTCGAACCACTCGCGGCAGTCAACGCGGAAGGTGTCACCGGGCTGCACCGTCTGGATCGCCGGGATGTCGGGGTGCCAGCGGTTGTGGCCGACGGTCTCCTGATCCGGGAACGGCTTGGCGGAATCGAGTGGGAAAAGATTCTTCGGCATGCTGCCTCCTAAGGCTTCGGAAGTTTGGCGTGTTGCGGGTTGTGCGAGACCGGGGTGGCGCGCCGGTTGCCGGCACGCGGGACCGAGTTCACGACCGCGGGTTCATATGCGCTCTTCTGCGTTGCCTCCACCAGCTGGGCCTTTCGCTTATCGACGCTTCCCACAGCCGGTGCACTAATCACCCTCGTCGCCTCCTCGCCGCAGTCCTTGCAGTCCGTCGTGCGCGACTCGGAGGACATGGGAAGAAGCCGCTCGGTGGTGTGGCCGGTTGGGCGTGGTGTGGCCGGTTGGGCAACGAAATTCATAGAAAGGCATCTGCTTCACTTTCTTTTTCAGCAGTGGGTGCAATCACAAAAGCACGGCCAGTGTAACGCATACCGAGTAGGGGTACGCGGATGCCGGCCGCCGATCGGGGGTGGCGCGCCCCCGACTACGGTGGCGGGCATGGCACAGCAACGCAGACACCGGAACCACCGAACCGACGCGCGGAGCTCGCGTCCCACAAGGCGGCGCGGCACCATCGACCAGCTGGATCGGATGTGCCGCGACATCGACGGCGCCGGCTACGGCGCGTACAAGAAGCTCGCGGGCGAATACGAGGCCGGCGAGTTCCGCCTGGTGGTGGACAAGGTGCAGTCGGACCCGTTCGCGTCGCCGTCGAAAATCCGCGTCATCGTGCCGCGCGATGCGCTCGATTTGGGTGGCGAGTTCACCGCGACGCGCGGCGACCGCATCGCCGTCGCCGACGTGCTGGCGCGCGAGGCTGCGGCGCTCCTGCGCTCCGGCGGCGCGCCCGGCCGTGGAGGGGGCAGCGGCAAATCCAACACCATCAGCATCGGGGCGCTCGGCCAGGAGGTCCTCGAGCGTACCAACGTGCTGGTGGGGGAGCGCGACGTAGAATTCCGTCTGCTCGTCGGGCTGCCCGCGCGCGGCCGGCGGGTGCTGGGCAAGCAGGCGGCGCAGCTGCTCACGCAGGACGTCCCCCGGCTCGCGCAGCGGGCTGCGGCGGTGTCGCGCCAAGCCCTGGAAGACGCAGTGTGGCTGCTCCGGGACCAGGAGGCGCTCCGCGCCGAGCTGCCGGGCCGCGGGCTCGTCGCGTTCGTCGCCGACGGCGCGAACCTCCCGCGCGTATCGGGCGCGAGCGACCTGCCGCTCGACGGCGGCGTCCCGTTCCGCAGTCCGGAGCCGCTGCGCGTCACGTTCGACCTGCCCAGCGGCCGCACCGTCACCGGGATGGGCGTCCCGGAGGGACTCACCGTCATCGTCGGCGGCGGCTACCACGGCAAGTCCACGCTGCTGCGCGCACTTGAGCGCGGCGTGTACCCGCACACGGCTGGCGACGGCCGCGAGTTCGCCATCACCCGCGCCGACGCCGTCACGGTGCGCGCGGAGGACGGTCGCCCGGTGACGTCGCAGGACATCTCCGCGTTCATTGCCAACCTGCCGAACGGCGCCGACACCGCGCACTTCTCCACCGCCAACGCCTCTGGCTCCACGTCCCAAGCAGCCAACGTTATCGAGGCTCTCCAGGCGAGTGCGAGCACGTTGCTTATCGACGAAGACACCTCCGCCACCAACTTCATGATCAGAGACACCGTGATGGCGGAGCTCATCGCCGCCGACCGCGAACCGATCACGCCGTTCAGCGCGCGCGTCCGCGGGCTCTACGAGGCACTCGGCGTGTCGACGGTGCTGGTCGCCGGCGGCTCCGGCGCGTACCTGGGGCTCGCGGACACCGTGATCGCCCTGGACGCCTACGTGCCGAGCGACGTGACAGAACGGGCCCACGCGGTCGGGCGCGGGCACGAGCCAGCGCAGCTGCCGGTCACACCGGAGATGTTCGCGCCGGATACGCGCACGCTGTCGGGCCCGACCTTTGTCTCCGGCGGCTCAGGCGGCTCCTGCGGCGGGCGGCGCCGCGGGCCGAAGGCGCGGGGGCAGGACACCATCAGCGTGGGCAAGAGCGACATCGACATGTCCTTCCTGCCGCAGCTGGCCGGGGCGCCGCAGACGGCGGCGATCGCCGCCGCGCTGGAGCGGCTGGACGAGTGGTGCGGCCGCGGCGGGGCACCGGTGGCGGTGGGCGTCGAGAAGCTGCTCGGCGAGCTCGAGGCTGAAGGGCTCGCGGCACTCGTGCCGGGGCGCGCGCACCCGGGGCACCTCACGGCGCCGCGGCGGTTTGAGATCCTGGCCGCGGTGAACAGGTACCGGGGGCTTCGCACCGGGTAGGATTACGCGCCATGAGCACTTTCTTCCCCGACGAGGCCGACCTGCCAGACGACGCGCGCGCCGATACCACCGGTGGTACGGACGCGGCGCCCCGCCCGACCGTGCCCGGCTTCACCGACACGCCGGAGGGCTTCCGCTCCGGGTTCGTCAGCTTCGTGGGCCGGCCCAACACCGGCAAGTCCACGCTGACCAACGCGCTCGTGGGCGAGAAAGTGGCCATCATGGCGGACCAGCCGGAGACGACGCGCCGGCCGATCCGCGGCATCGTGAACCGGGAGGACGCGCAGGTCATCATCGTGGACACGCCCGGCATGCACCGCCCGCGGACGCTGCTCGGCGAGCGGCTCAACGACGTGGTCAAGGACACCTTCGCAGACGTCGACGTCATCGGGTTCACGGTGCCCGCGGACGAGAAGATCGGCCCCGGCGACCGTTTCATCCTGGACCAGATCCGCCGCATCAAGCCGAACACGCCGATCGTTGGCATTGTGACCAAGTTGGACAAGGCATCGCGCGATATGGTCGGCGAGCGCCTGCTCGCGCTGCACGAGCTGCTCGGCGGTGACTGCGAGGTGGTGCCGGTCTCCGCCACGGACGGCGTGCAGACGGACGTGCTGATGGACATCCTGGTTGGCCAGCTGCCGGAGGGCCCGCGCTTCTACCCGGTCGGCGACGTCACCGACGAGGACCTCGAGGCGCGCATCGCCGAGCTGATCCGCGAGGAGGCGCTGCAGGGGCTTCGCGACGAACTGCCGCACTCCGTAGCCGTCCAGATCGATGAAATGGTGCCGGACCCGGACAACCCGAACCGCACCATGATCTACGCCGTGATCTACCTCGAGCGCCCCGGGCAGCGCCGGATCCTGGAGGGGCCGAACGGCCGCCGCCTGTCCGGGATCACCCACCGCTCGCGCCAGCAGATCATGGACCTGGTAGGCCACAACGTGTACCTTGACCTGCGCCTGAAGGTGCTGAAGAACTGGCAGCAGGACCCGAAGGCGCTGGGCCGCCTTGGCTTCTAAGGCGTCTCGGCCTACTCGGCCTTCACGGCCTTCGCGCCCGGGCCGCCCGTCCTGGCGCGACCGCGCGTTCGTCGTCCGCACTTACGACTTCGGCGAGGCCGACCGCGTCGTCGTCCTGCTCACGCGCTCCCACGGCCTGGTCCGCGGCGTGGCCAAGGGCGTGCGCAAGGCGCGCTCCCGGTTCGGCTCCCGCCTGCAGCCTTTCGTCGACTTGGACGTCCAGATCTACCCGGGCAAGGGATTGTCTACAATCACCGCCGCCGACACCGTGGCCTACCACGGCGCGCGCATCATCGAGGACTTCGAGCGCTACGCCGCGGCGTGCGCGATCCTGGAGGCGGCGGACAAACTCGCGTACGAGGAGGCGGACCCAGAGCTGTTCGACCTGGTCAAGGACGGCATCCGCCAGCTACAGACGACGGAGGCGCCGACGCAGGTCCTCGACGCGTTCATCCTGCGAGCCACCGATCACGCCGGCTGGGGGCTGTCGCTGTACAACTGCGCGAACTGCGAGAAGCCTGGCCCGCACCGGGCGTTCAACGCCGCCGTGGGCGGGGCGGTGTGCACGAACTGCCGCCCGCCGGGGTCGATGACGGTGGCGGAGGAAACCCTGCACGCGATGTGGCTGCTCGCGCGGGGCTATCAGTACACGCCGGACTCGGCAACGGTGGAGTCGCAGGTGCACCGCGCGGCGACCGCGCACCTGCAGTACCACCTGGAGTCCGGGTTGAAGAGTTTGCGAATGATGGAACAGGCATAATAAGGGCATGACTTTGCGCCAGATCGATCCGGAATTCATCCCCCGCCACATCGCACTCGTGATGGACGGCAACGGCCGTTGGGCGCAGCAGCGCGGCATGAAGCGCACCGAGGGGCACAAGCGCGGCGAGGCAGTGCTCATGGACTGTGTCGATGCCTGCATCGAGATGGGCACGATCGAGTGGCTGTCGGCCTACGCGTTTTCTACGGAAAACTGGCGCCGCGCGGCGTCCGAGGTCCGCTTCATCCTCGGCTTTTCCCGCGACGTGCTGCACCGCCAGCGCGACGAGCTGAACGAGAAAAACGTCCGCATCGTCTGGGCCGGCCGGCGCCCGCGCCTTTGGCGCTCGGTGCTGCGCGAGCTGGAAGCGGCCGAGGAGCTGACCCAGGACAACACCGGACTGACGCTCGCGATGTGCATCAATTACGGCGGCAGGGCAGAGATTATCGACGGCGCACGCCAGCTCGCCACTGACGCTCGTGACGGCAAGATCCGCCCGCAGGACATCAACGAGCAGACGTTTTCCAAGTACCTCTACCGGCCCGACATGCCGGACGTGGACTTGTTCCTGCGCCCCAGCGGCGAGCAGCGCACCTCGAACTTCCTGCTCTGGCAGTCGGCCTACGCGGAGATGGTCTACCAGGACAAGCTGTTCCCGGACTTTACCAAGGACGACCTGTTCGAGGCGGTCTACGAGTACGCCAAGCGCGACCGGCGCTTCGGCGGCGCGGTGGATAAGTTTGCGGAGAAGTAAGGTTACGCGTTGGCGTCGAGAAGCTTCCTGCACTCGGCGCAGATGCCGTAGATCTCGGCGTCGTGGGCGACCAGCCGGTAGCCATACGAGTTCGCGGTTTCGCGCGCCCAGTCTTCGATGGGCCCGCCGTCGATCTCCTCGCTGCGGCCGCACTTCGTGCACACGAGGTGATGGTGGTGGTGCTCGGTGAGGCAGTGGCGGAAGAGCGTCTCGCCGTCGGCGTTCTGGAGCACGTCGACGGCGTCGATCTCCGCGAGCGACTGCAGCGTGCGATACACGGTGGTCAGGCCGACCTTCTCTCCACGCGCATCCAGCTCGGCGTGGATTTCTTTGGCGGTGGCGAACTTATCGACGTCGCGCAGCGTCTCCACCACCGCCGTGCGCTGGCGCGTCATGCGCGCTCCGAGTTTGGGGATGGGCTCCTTCGGCGTCCTCTGGTGCTGCTGTGCCATACCTATCTACGGTAGCGCGGCTACTCCACCGGCTGCCGCGGGGTCTGCGGAACGATCCCGGGGTCCGCGGTGGGAGCCACGGTGGGGGACATCGTTGGTGGGGCCACGATCGCCGCGCCCATGCCGGCGCCCGCGCCGGGGGAGGTCGGCGCATCGCCGTGTTCGCGCGCGCTGCGCTTCTCGGCCAGATCGTCGCGCTCGGCGTTCGCTTCCTCTGCCTCCTTGGTCACCCGAGTGGCGGCCCGGGAGAGCGCGAAGATGACCTCTCCGGCCTCCGGGACCACAAGGCTGTAGACCACCTCTCGGCCGGAGCGCGAGGAGGTGACCAGCCCGGCGGACTTGAGCACGCGGAGGTGCTGCGAAATTAGCGGCTGCGACTTTTTCAGGTCGGCCACCAGCTCGTGGACCACGTGATCGCCGTTGTACAGCATGAGCAAAATCTGCAGCCGCAGCTCGGAGTTCAGCGCGCTGATGAGCTCCGCGGTTGCGTCGAGGTTTGCTGGGGCGCTTCGTTTACGTCGTGCCAAGGCGCCGCCCCTTTCTAATCGCTGTGGGCGTTCTCAGGATTCTCAGTTTAGGAAATTCGCGGGGCTTTTGCCAGTTTCTTGCCCACCGGCTTGAGCGGGCGTGGGGTATTCGCGCGGTGCGCGCCCCATGCGCATACGCCGGGCGTGCCCTGGGCTACACTGGCACCGTTACCCGAAACCGGATTACAGGAGGCTATCCGTGCCCGCCAGCAAGATCGATACCGTTGTCAACCTCTGCAAACGCCGTGGACTCGTGTTCCCCGCGGGCGAGATTTACGGCGGTACGCGCTCGGCATGGGACTACGGCCCGCTGGGCGTAGAGCTGAAGGAAAACATTAAGCGCCAGTGGTGGCGCCACATGGTGCAGTCCCGCGACGACGTCGTGGGCGTGGACACGTCCGTGATCCAGCCGCGCCAGGTGTGGGTGTCTTCCGGCCACGTCGAGGTCTTCACGGACCCGCTGGTGGAGTCCCGCCACACCGGCAAGCGCTACCGCGCCGATCATCTCATCGAGGCGTACGAGGAGAAGCACGGCCACGAGCCGGAGAACGGCCTGGCAGACATCAACGACCCGGAGACCGGCCAGCCCGGCGACTGGACCGAGCCGAAGGCGTTCTCCGGTCTGCTCAAAACCTTCCTGGGCCCGGTGGATGATGAGCAGGGCCTGCACTACCTGCGCCCCGAGACCGCCCAGGGCATCTTCGTGAACTTCAAGAACGTGATGACCTCGTCGCGTATGAAGCCGCCGTTCGGCATCGCCAACATTGGCAAGTCCTTCCGCAACGAGATCACCCCGGGCAACTTCATCTTCCGCACCCGCGAGTTCGAGCAGATGGAGATGGAGTTCTTTGTCAAGCCGGGCGAGGATGAAGAGTGGCACCAGTACTGGATTGATGACCGCTACAACTGGTACGTCGACCTGGGCATCAAGGAGGAGAACCTCCGCCTCTACGAGCACCCGAAAGAGAAGCTGTCGCACTACTCCAAGCGCACCGTCGACGTGGAGTACGCCTTCGGCTTCAAGGGCTCCAAGTGGGGCGAGCTGGAGGGCGTGGCCAACCGCACGGACTACGACCTCTCGGTGCACGCGAAGGGCTCCGGCGAGGACCTGTCCTACTACGACCAGGCCAACGAAGAACGCTGGATCCCCTACGTCATCGAGCCGGCCGCCGGCCTGGGCCGTTCCATGATGGCCTTCCTGGTGGACGCGTACGACGAGGAGGAGGCGCCAAACGCCAAGGGCGGCACCGACAAGCGCGTCGTTCTGCGCCTGGACCGCCGCCTGGCTCCGGTGAAGGTGGCAGTGCTGCCGCTGTCCAAGAAGGAGGAGCTGTCCGTCCCCGCCCGCGAGCTGTCGAACACGCTGCGCAAGCACTGGAATGTCGACTTTGACACCTCCGGCGCGATCGGCCGCCGCTACCGCCGCCAGGACGAGATCGGTACGCCGTTCTGCGTCACCTACGACTTCGACACCCTCGAGGACAACGCGGTCACTGTCCGCGAGCGCGACACGATGGAGCAGGAGCGCGTGAAGATCGACGAGCTCGAGGCCTACCTCGCCGCCCGCCTGATCGGGGCATAGGCACGATGCACTACGTCAGCTGGGACCGCTCGGATCGGGACAACCTGAAGTTGCTCGCCGAGGCAGGCCCCGAGGTGCTCGGCGAGTTCACGCACGACCGCGCCGTCGTGGCGGGACAGCAGTGGGAGCTGCTCGCGTCGCCCGAGTCGGGTGCGGTGGCGACGCGAGGCGGCACCGAGTTCGTGCGTGCGCACGATTCGCTGAAGCGCGCCAAGCAGATCCGCGTCGACGTGGAGGGACGCACCTACCAGATGGTCGCGGAGACCTCGAAAAACTGGATCGTCGACGACGCCTCCGGCACGAAGGTCGCCCAGTTCACCTCCGATCACAACGGCGTGCGCAAGGCCATCCTGGAGTTCGAGGGCGAGACCGAGCTTTCGCTTCTCGACGTCGCTGCGCTCGCCTGGGTCTCCCGCGAAATCTTGGAGGCGCGCAAGATCGTCTCCTCCAACGTGCTGATCGCAACGCTCCTGCTCTTCTCGCTTGTTGCCGTGCTAGTGTTCGTGCTGTGATTTGGCGCGACAACCTGCTGATCCGCGAGGACGATGACCCGCCCGCCGAGGGCGGCGCGCGCCTCGCTGCGGTGGAGGACGGCACGCTGCGCTTCGGCGCCACGCCCCTCCGCTTCACCAGCGGCAACCCGGCTGACCTGCGCGCTGAGGGCGCGCACGGCGAGCAGTTCGCGGTCCGCAAAACGTCGTTCACCGTCGCGCGCTACGCCGCGGACTGCAACGGCGCCGCATACGAGCTCAACCGGACAGGGCTGCGCCCGCGCCGCGAGATCGTTGACGCCCAGGGGAACATCGTCGCGCTGACCGTCGCGCGCGCGAACGGCGATCTCGCGGTCACCGTCCCGCGGGAGATCACCTTGGACATCGTGTTCATGACGTGGTGCCTGACGCTTATCGACGCCCCCGTGCGCCGCACCCGCTACTGATCCACCCCTACTCGGCGTCGTCCGGCGAGCCGACGTAGATGCTCTCGCCCCGGCGCAACGCCGACACGAGCTGCGCCAGTGTTTCGCGCGCCGCAGCCGAACTGGAGCAGCGGCGGAGTGCGTCGAGCTCGTTGAGGTCTTCGGGGGTGAGTTGCGTGGTGATAAGCGCCCTCATCGTGAAAACCTCCCGCTTCCGCTCGTGGTGGCTGGCTGGCTAGTGTTTGCCAACCAAAGCTTATGTGGCTCTAATGTATCGCAGCTGTGATTCAGACACTACGGAACCCCGGGCGTTGTAGCAACGGGACACCTGTCTGTGCTGCTAGAACGTGCCGCCGCGGCCAATGTTGCCGCCTCCGCCACCGCCGGAGAAGCCGCCGCCACCGCCACCGCCGCCAAAGCCGCCGCTGAGAATCGCGCCCCACATGGCTGCGCGCGCGATGTCGCCGGCGGTCTGGCGGTTCTGCTGGGAGCGGTAGTGGTCCACGTCGTCCTTGGCCGCCTGGTAGGCGCGCCGCGCGGTGTCCGTGGCGGCGCGGGCGAAGTCGATCGCGCCGCGGGTGTCGCTGGTCCGCCGCTGGTGTGCCTCGGCGTACTGGCGCTGGGACTCGGCAAGCAGGGAGCGCGGGTGCGAGCCGATGATGCGGCCGCGGGAGCGGATGAGGTCTTCAGCCGACTGGATCTGGGTCGTGGCCACCTGCATTTGCTGGGTAAACAGCTGGAGGGCGCGAGATTGGTCGTTGGCCACGCCCTTGGCGCGGTCCAGCTCGGCGTCGATGCGCCCGTCCAGGTCCGTCAGCTCGGTATAGAGGGCGAGCGGATCGGTCTCAGCGCGGTCGCCCATTTGCGACAGGGCCTCGCGGGCCTGCGCGGCGATGGTGTCCAGGGACGCGACGTCGATACGCGCGCCCTGCTGCGTAGAGCCCTTGACCTGGTCGATCTCGCGCAGCTCGCCCTCGATCTCCTTGATCAGCGCGGGCAGGTTGTGCTGCGCCTTGGCCAGGTTGTCCTCGGCGTGCTCGATGGCAGCGAGGTTGGTGTCGGCGACCTTGACGGCTTGGGTGGCGGTGGCGAGGACGTCGATAAGCGCGCCCTGCTGGCCCGCGGGCTTCGCGGCGAGCGCGCTGGCCTCGCTCAGCTGTTTCTCGGCTTCCGCGAGCGAGGACTCGGCGACGTCGACGTTGTCATCGATCGAGTGCAGCATCCCGTCGTTGTGGCGGCTGCGCAGCTCCTCCAGCGTCGCCTTCGCCGGCTCGATGCGCGCGCGGATGTCGATGGTGCGGGCGCGAAGCGCGTTAACCTCTTCGTCGGCGCGCATGAGCGTGCCGCGCATGGCGTTGAACTCATCCGTCTTCGCCTTGAGCGCCTCCTCGGCCTTGCCGCAGCTGGAGATGATGTCAATGAGCATGGCGCGCTTTTCCGGCTCGGTCTCCGGGATGGCGTCGTAGAGCTTCTGGTGGGTGTGGAACGCGCGCTGCAGCGTGGAGGTCGCCTGGTTCATCGCCGAGGTGAACGGGCGCACGCGCTCGGCGCCGAACTCCGCGGACGCCACCTGCAGCTCCTCCTTGCCCTGCGTGATCGACTCGTCGGCGGCGACGAGGGCGTCGCGCGCCACCTGCTCGAGCGTCGGCGTGGGCAGGCGTCCGAGCGAATCGGTGTCGCCGGGCGTGAGCGCCTTGGCAGACTCGAGCTGCTTCGCGTTCTGCTTCTTGGTGTTGCGGCGCGACGCTACGTAGGCGCCGCCGCCGGCGAGTGTGAGCACGCCGATGCCGCCCGCGGCCCAGCCGGCGCCCGAGCTACCGTCGGAACCGCCGCTGATTGCGGCCTCAGCCGCAGCGGTGCCGGCGCCCGCCCAGTCCTCGGCGGACAGCTTCTCGTAGGCGGCCGCGTCCATCGCGTCGATGTCCTTCTGCGCCCAGTCGTTGCCGCCGAAGACGCCGTAGTCGCGCTCGTCGGGTGCGACGACCAGCACGGCGGTGTTCGGGCCGTTCGCGGCGGCGGCCTGCTCCGCCCACTGCGGGCCGGTCAGGTTGCCCAGCGAGCTCGTGTACACCACGCGCAGCGAGAGGTGCTTCTCCTGGCTCACCTTCGACACGGCGTCCTTGACGCTGGCCAGCTCTGCCTCGGAGAGCACACCCGCCTCGTCCGTGACGGGCTGCGCGAGCTTGCCCGGCGCCGTCGCGGTGTCCACGGCCTGCGCGAGGACGGCCGGTGCGTCGGGGGTTGGCGGGGTGGCGTGGGCGGCGGTCATGGGGGCGTCGATAAGCAATGCCCCGGCGATGAGCGGCGCGGTTGCCACGATGCGTACATAGCGCGAATTCATGCCAACTAGGGTAGTCGCAACCGGGGAACGCGCGCTGCAGCCTTTACGCTTGGGGCGTGTACACCTATACAACTGAGGATTTCGCCCGCCGCGCGCCAGAGGCCCCGAAGCAGGCGCAGATCGCGCCCGAGCAGGACACGCGCGACGCCTTCGCGCGCGACCGGGCCCGCGTGCTGCACTCCGCCGCGCTGCGCCGGCTTGCGGATAAGACGCAGGTGGTCGGCCCCCGCGACGGCGACACCCCGCGCACGCGCCTGACGCACTCGCTGGAGGTCGCGCAGATCGCGCGCGGGATCGGCACCCGCCTCGGCCTGCACCCCGACCTGTGCGAAATGGCCGGCCTGACCCACGACATCGGCCACCCGCCCTACGGCCACAACGGGGAAAACGCGCTCAACGCCGTGGCGCCCTGCGGCTTCGAGGGCAACGCGCAGACCCTGCGCATCCTCGCGCGCCTCGAGCCCAAAGTGCTTATCGACGCCACCTCATACGGACTCAACCTCACCCGGGCCTCCCTCGACGCCGCCGTGAAGTACCCGCGCACCCGCACCAACGCGGACGGCACGATCAACCGCAAGTACTCGGCCTACGACGAGGACGCGGACGTGCTCGCCTGGGCGCGCGCCGGGCACACCGACGACCGCCCGCCGATGGAAGCCCAGGTGATGGATTTTTCCGACGACATCGCCTACTCCGTCCACGACGTGGAGGACGGCATCGTCTCCGGCCGCGTCTCGCTGCAGGTGCTGTGGGACTTCGTGGAGCTTGCCGCGCTGGCGCAGAAGGGCGCGGACGCCTTCGGCGGCACGGCGGACCAGCTCATCGACGCCGCCGATCGCCTCCGCTCCCTGCCCGCCATCGCCGCGGCCGCGGACTTCGACTTCACGCTGCGGTCCTGGACGGGGCTGAAGTCCCTGACCTCGCAGCTGGTGGGGCGCTACGTCGGCGCGGTCACGGAGGCCACGCTTGCGAGTGCAGCGAACCAGGAACTCGTCACGGGGCTCGGCCGGGCGCACGGCGACCTCGTCGTCCCGCCCGACGCGGAGGCCGAGGTCCGCCTGCTCAAGACGGTCGCCGTCCTCTACGTGATGGACCTGCCAGCCCACATCGCGCGCCAGGACCGGCAGCGCGAGCGCATCTTCCGCGTTCACGAGTACCTGCGCGCCGGCGCGCCCGGCACGCTGGACACCGTGTTCCGCGCCTGGTTCGAGGCCGCGGACACGGACCTGGAGCGCGAGCGGGTGATCGTGGACCAGATCGCTTCCATGACAGAGTCGCGCCTGGAGCGCGTGGCAGACAAGGCTGCCGCCTTCGACGGGTTCCTGTAGCTCCGCCTAGAGCCGCTCGGCGATCTGCCCGAGCGCCTCGCGCGTGCCGATTTCGCCCGGGAGCCACGGCAGCTCCACCACCGGCACAGGTAAGTCGAGGAGCGCGAGCGCCTGCGCTTCCACGCCCCGCCGCCCCTCCAGGAACGCCCCCGCCTCATCTGGCGTGCGCCGGTTCACAATCGCGCTTCCCACGTGCACCCCGTTCGCGGTGAGCTCCTCGTAGAACTCCATCGACTCCATCACGGGCAGGCGCTCGGCGGTGAGCACGATGTGGAAGACGCACTCGGCGGGATCGGTGAGCACGGCGCGCAGGCGCTCGAACTTGCGGCGACGGGCGAGCAGTGTGGAGCGGATCTGCTGGTTGCGGCGGTCGACGGGCGACCCGCCGCTAGAATCGCCGCCCATGCCGCGGACGAGGTCGCTGAACTTGTCCGACTTGTCGCGCCGCTCGAGCAGCCCGTCGGTGTAGGCGGCCAAGAGCTCCGGCAGCGCCACGAGCCGGGAGGTGTGGCCGGAGGGGGCGGTGTCGAAGATGAGGTTGTCGTACTCGGACCCAGCAACCAGGTCGGCGATGCGCTCGAGCAGCGCCGCCTCGTGCATGCCGGGGGAGTGGCGCGACATTTCCAGGTGCCGGTCCACTTCGCGGTGGAGGCGCTCCGGCATCATCGCGCGCATGGAGCCGCCGACGGCGCGCAGGTGCTGCTGCGTGATGGCGGCCGGGTCGAGCTCGATGGCGTCGAGGCGTGGCTCGAGGGTGACGGGGGCGTCGTGAAGCGCCTCGCCCCAGATGTGGCCGAGGTTGTGGGCGGGGTCGGTGGAGACGAGCAAGACGCGGCGACCGCGCGCGGCGAGGCGGACGGCGGTGGCGGCGGAGATGGTGGTTTTGCCCACGCCGCCTTTGCCGCCGAAGAACATGACTGGTGCGTCTAGCAGCATGAGATCCCGTCGAGTGGTGAGCGTTCCATGCCCATGCGGGTGTGCCAGGCGTGGAAGTCATCGTACAGCAGCGGCAGCAACTCGAGCGTGTAGTAGCTGGCCGGGTTGGGGATGCCGAGCGTTTCCGACGCCACGAGCAGCGTGAACAGGTCGTCCTCCTCGCGGGCTGCGCGGGCGAACTCGCGGCGGTACGGCGCCTGGTAGAACTCGCTGAGGCCCGCCCCGAGGCGCTTAAGCAGTTGCATACTCGTCGTCCCAGGTCATCGCGGGCTCGCGGCGCGCCTTGCTAATCGACGCCACCGCCTCAACCACCACCCACACGGCCGCAACAATGATGATGACGTCGATGCCCAGCAGCAGCCAGTTGCCGGCCTCGAAGAGCGTGCGCAGCTGCAGCACGGCGGCCCAGAGCGACATGAGGGTGACAAACACCAGCGGGATGAGCAGCGGCAGGGTGGGGCGGCGCAGCTTGGTCAGGATGACCACCAGGACGGACAGGGTGAGGCCGGCCATGAGCTGGTTGGTGGTGCCGAACAGCGGCCAGATGATCATGCCGCCGGAGCCGTCCATGCCGGTGGAGAACGTCAGGCCCAGTGCGGCGCCGACGGCGATGATGGTGGCGACCAGGCCGGAGAGCTTCACGCCCATGATCTCGGCGATCTCGCCGACGACCATGCGCTGCAGTCGCACGCCGGAGTCCATGGTGGTGGCGGCGAACAGGACGGCCATGGTGGCCAGGATGGTGGCGGACAGGGAGGTCGGGATGCCGAGGCCCTCGTTCATGAGCGCGCCGCCGCCCTCGACGAACGCGTTGACGCCGCCCGCGTTCCACTCGTTGTACACGCTTTCCCAGTCGGCGAGCGTCTTGTAGCCGGCGGTGGTGGCGACGATGGTGCCCAGGGAGAGCAGGCCCTCGCCGACGGCGCCGAAGTAGCCGACGAAGCGCGCGTCCGTCTCCTTGTCCAGCTGCTTGGCCGACGTGCCCGAGGCGACGATGCCGTGGAAGCCGGAGACGGCGCCGCACGCGATGGTGACGAACAGGAGCGGGAAGATGTTCGGGGTGCCGGCGGGGACGGCGTCATTGAGCGTCGGCGCGACGATCTCCGGACGGACGATGAAGAACGAGCCGTACAGGATGAAGAGGCCGACGAACAGCTGCAGGCCGTTGATGTAGTCGCGCGGCTGCAGCAGCACCCACACCGGCAGCAGCGAGGCGATGAAGGCGTAGACGAAGAGCAGGATGATCCACACGCCTCGGTCCGGGATGCCCATGACCGTTTCCGGCAGGGCGACGGGGAAGCGGTCGCCGAGCACGATGAGCGCGTAGAGCGCGGCCACGCCGACCAGCGAGACCAGCGGCAGGTTCCACTTGAGGCGGTAAATTGCCTGGCCGATCAGGACGGCGACGATAATCGCGCCCCACGTGGGGATGACCGCCGACGGCGTGGCGATGAGCAGGTTCGAAATCACCACGGCGAACGCGGTGTTCACCATGAGCAGCAGCAGGAAAATGACCACGAGGAAGAGGTTGCGCCCGCGCGCACCGATGTAGCGCCCGGACAGCGTGCCAATCGACTGGCCCTTGTGCCTTTGCGACGCCCACAGCGCCCCCAAGTCGTGCATCCCCGCAAAGAACACGGTGCCGAGTGTGACCCACAGAAACGCCGGTAGCCACCCCCAGATCACGGCGACGGCCGGTCCGATGATCGGCGCCGCGCCCGCCACGGAGGTGAAGTGGTGGCCCCACAGGACGTACTTGTTGGTGGGCACGTAGTCCACGCCGTCCTCCATGGTGTGCGCCGGCGTGCGGAACGTGTCCGATAGCTTGAACACGCTGCGGCCGAGGAACCTGGAGTACAGCAGGTAGCCGGCCACCATCATGGCGAGTCCGATGATGACGAGGAGTAGCGAGTTCATACGCCAACTTTCTTTCCGTGGTTCGTGTCACAACTGTGAGAAGTATGCCACACATCACACGGCGTGGTGCAAAGTGGGGGGCGTTGCTTATCGACGCTCCCCCGCCCCCTTACGGCACAAGAACTGTGTGAAATAGTGTTGACTGTGTGTCGTTGAAATTGTCGTCGACAGCAATGTGGAGGGTACGGCGGCCGTCATCCAGCATTGGCCCCCATGAAAGTGCCTCGACGTTGTCGGGCTGCGGTGGGTTGTCGGCGAAGTCGTACACCAATTCTTTAGTTGCGAGCTGCTCAGTCCCGTCGAGCGTGTCCTTGCCGAGAACATCGTCCGCGCCGCTGAGTGTGAGTCGGTAAATCTCTCCGCGGACTTCGCCGCTTTTTCCCAGCTCAGGGTAGAACCCGCGCTCAAGGACATAGAGCGACCCGTCTTCTGCCTCGAGCACGGATGTGATTCCGCGACCGGGGTTCGCGCGTACCGCGTACTCGTGAGTGGCGTTTCCGTTGGCCAGGTTATATTCGGTGATGCGATTGACTGAGCTGTGCTTCGGATCGTTGCTGGTCCCGTCTTGCGCGAGCGCATTCTCATTGATTGTCAGCGCGGTTGTACCACCATCCGCCAATGTCATTGCTTCCGGTCCGTTGTTGTGGTGGATGCCCTTCGTGTCGTGTCCATCGGGGAAGTGGTATGCGGGTGGATTGATTCGGCGGACTTCGCGACCAGCAGCGGTCGACTCAATCAGTTGCGGTGGAGCGACCTGTCCCTCGCGCGCGTCTCCCTCGGTGGTCCACAACAAGTTGCCATTGGGCAGCTGGCGAATCTCTTCCGCGTCGATGAATTCGGTGTAGTCGGAGCCGTCAGGAAGCGTGAGGCGCACCTCACCTTCATGCGCGAACCTGCGATGATCCTGAGTAGTGAAGATGTATGCGCGGATAGGGCCGTGTTCATGCTTGTCATCGGAAATTGCGATGTATCGCCCATCCTCGAGCTGATCCATGCCGCTGAGCCCGCCGATCGCGGGGTCATGCTCAGTCGCACTGAAGTCAAAACGACTGACGTACTCTGCACTTGGGAGATCGCTGGATGACACTCCCTCTTCGTTCTTCTCTGCCCCTGCGGCCAGAAGCACCTGAATGGCTACAGTGAGCGCGCCGCCTATGAGCACGCCGATACCGGCAACGGCGGCGACAGCCGCCGTAACCGGCACCGTTACTTCGCCTACGTGAAGCGAAGTGCCGTTCTGGCCGACCGTGACCGGAACCGCAGCACTCGGGTCTGCAGTGGCTGTGACTGGCGAGAGCGCGATCGAAGCTGAGACCCCTAACGCGATGACGGTACGACTACGCATGCGTGACTCCTTTGAGAGATACAAATGTAATATCTCACACCTTAAAACCGTCCCTGGAACATGCAACTTGGCCACAGCCACCGTTACGCTCCTACCGCAACTCCCGATACAACAAGTAGACGGCTCACAGAAAGGACACGCACCATGCGCACTTCATACCTCCCCGCCTTCTCCGCCGCGGCCCTCGCCGCCGCAGCCCTTGTCGCCCCGCACGCCACGGCCGCGGAGCTCGCGCCCAAGGGCGAGGCGTCCTGCACGCTCACGATGACCGCCGCCGAGCGCGCCTACGCCGACTCCTTCAAGAGCGAGGAAAAGGACCTGGGCGGCAAGCGGATCGCCGGCACGTGGGTCCGCGCCATCGAGGACGTCTACCCCGAGGCTAGCGCCTACAACGACCTCGACCTCCTGCAGAAGGTCATGCCCCGCAGCCTGGCGGAGCACTACCTGGAGGTGCGCGGGTCCGAGTCCGCCGCCGACGTCCCGTTCGGCCCGACCGCCGAGGCGGTCGCGGGCCTGGGCGCCGTCAACGCCGCCGATAACACGGCCACCACCACTGCGGGGGACCGCGAAAACGGGCGCTCGCTGACGCAGCAGCTCCAGGCCGCGTTCCCCGGGCTGGCCAAGGACAAGGCGGATTCGCTGGCGTACGTGCTGCAAAACGACGCCACCGGCAAGTACTTCAACGACCGTCTGGCCTACCACCAAGCGCTCGAGCAGGCGGAGCTGCGCTGCCACGACCTGCGTGCCGGTAGCGCGAAGCTGGCTAACGTCGACCTGCCCACTGCGGATCCCGTGCAGAGCGCGCCCGCGCCGGGCAGCTCGCAGCCGCACCGGGGCGAGGCGTCGTCGGCAGGCGCGACCGCAGGCGTGGTGGTGTTCTCCCTGCTCGCGGCGCTGGGCGTGTCGCTCGCGATCGTGGCCGCGGTGGGTCCCCAGCTCGGCATCGCGCTGCCGGAGTTCCCGGACCTCTCGGACCTCGCGAATATCCAGGTCTAGCTAGCGCACCAGCTCGACGCGGTTGTCGCGGAAGACGGCCGCGACCTTGCGCGTCTCATCCGCCGGCAGGTGCCAGTCGCAGGCGACCACGCGCGCCGGCCGCGCCTCGCGCAGTAGGTCGGCGAGGCCGTCGAGGTTGCGCGGCGCCGGGCGCTCGGGCCCGAACACCGCGACGGAGATCGCCCCGGCAACGTCCGCGACCGTGTGCACCGGCGCGGTGAGCAGCACCGGGTTTCGGTTCCGTCCGTGTCCTGTCCTATACATCTTGAACCTCCTCCACCTGGCAGAAGCTCTCGTAGTGGTCGGCGGTGTAGTACCACACCTCGGGGGTCTCGTCGCCGGCGCCGCCGTCGTTGTCGCGGCTTCCGGTGATGATGCGCCGCGCGCCGCGGTGCGACACACCCGGCGTGTCCACGGTGAACTCGCGGTAGAAGCCCAAGTCCTCATCGGGGAGTACGCCCTCGTAGTTGCCAAAGCGGGCGTTGTCGTTGTCGGGGTAGGGGAACGGCCCGCCACGCTGCACGAGCGAGATCGTCTCGCGGGCCTCTTGCGGGAGGTTTTCGCAGGTTGGGACGGTGGGGGACGCGGGGGCGTCGATAAGCGAGCATGCGCTGAGCACGCCCGCGAGTGCGACGACAAGCTTTTTCACGCCACGCATTGTTGCACACTACGATTGGGCGCATGGCAAGGGGCAGGATTCCGGAAAGCGACATTGAGGCGATCCGCGAGCGCGCGGCGATTGAGGACATCGTCGGCGAGTACGTCCAGCTCAAACCGGCGGGCCACGACTCGCTGAAGGGACTCAGCCCGTTCAAGGACGAGAAGACGCCGAGCTTCCACGTCCGCCCCGCTCGCGGCTACTACCACTGCTTTTCCACCGGCAAGGGCGGCGACGTCTTCAACTTCCTCATGGAGCTGGAGCAGCTCACGTTCCCCGAGGCCGTCGAAGCGGTCGCGGACACGATCGGCTACCACATCAACTACCAGGGCGGATCCACGGGCGCGCGCGACGTCAAGCCCGGCACCCGCCAGCGCCTCCTGGCCGCGAACAAGGCGGCGCACGAGTTCTACCGCGAGCAGCTCGAGACCCCGGAGGCCGAGCCGGGCCGCAGTTTCCTGCTCGAGCGCGGCTTTGACAAGGAGCTCATCTACCGCTTCGAGTGCGGCTACGCGCCCGACGGCTGGGACACCCTGACCAAGCACCTGCTCCGCCGCGGCTTCGAGGTGCAAGAGCTTATCGACGCCGGCATATCCTCCATGGGCCGCCGCGGACCCATCGACAAGTTCCGTCGCCGCCTCATCTGGCCGATCAAGGACGCCGCCGGCAACACCATCGGCTTCGGCGCCCGCAAGCTCTTCGACGACGACCCGATGGGCAAGTACATGAACACGCAGGACACGCTCCTGTACCACAAGTCGAAGGTGCTATTCGGCCTGGACCTGGCCAAGCGCGACATCTCGGAGCGGCACCAGACCGTGATCGTGGAGGGCTACACGGACGTCATGGCCATGCACGCGGCAGGCGTGACCACGGCCGTGGCGGCGTGCGGCACGGCGTTCGGCGCGGACCACCTCTCCGCGATCCGCCGCCACATGCTGGACGACAGCTACTTCCGCGGCGAGCTCATCTACACCTTTGACGGCGACGAGGCCGGCCAGAAGGCGGCCATGCGCGCCTTCGAGGGCAACCAGCAGTTCACGGGGCAGTCTTTCGTCTCCGTCGCGCCGGACGGGATGGACCCGTGCGACCTGCGCCTGGCCCGCGGCGACGTGGCGCTGCGCGACCTGGTGGCCAAGCGCGTGCCCATGTTCGAGTTCGTCATCGAATCCCTGCTCGCCGACTACTCGCTCGACTCCGCCGAGGGCCGCGTGCAGGCGCTGCGCCGCACCGTCCCCGTCGTCGCCTCCATCAAGGACACCGTCCTGCAGCAGGAGTACGCGCGCCGCCTCGCCGGCTGGGTCGGCTGGCCCAACCCGGACGAGGTGCTCGACCAGGTGCGGAGTGCTTCTCGACGCCCCCAGAAACCCAACCGACGCCCCCGCCCCACCCCCTCCGCCTCCGAACCGGCCCCCGGCCAGCCCCCGGCCCTGCAACCGCCGAACCCGCAGGACCCGCTCCTGTGGCCGCAACGCGAGGCGCTGAAGATCGCGCTGCAATACCCGGACAAGGCGGGCACCTACTTCGAGGGCATCAACCCGGACGCGTTCACCAACGACGCCTACCGCCAGGTCCGCGAGGCCATCGCCAGCGCGGGCGGCGTCGCCTCCGCCACCGAGCACGGCGCAAACTTCCTCGCCGCCGTCGCCGCGGAGATGCGCGACCTGGCCGGCCGCAACTTCGTCTCCGAGCTCGCCGTCGAGCCGATCCACGCCGACGACATGGACCGCTACGTCGACTCCGTGCTTTCGCGCCTGCAGGAGACGCGCGTGGGCGACCAGATTGCGCAGCTGAAGTCCCAGCTCCAGCGCATGCGCCCCTCCGAGGAGCCGGAGGCCTACAACGCCCTGTTCTCGGACCTCGTGGCGCTGGAGCAGGCGCGCCGCGAGCTCAACGACCGCGCCTCGCGCGCCTAACCCCTTTTAGACGCAGCGGAGGCCGCCTCGGTTCCCTCGCGGCGGCAAAATCGGAGAAGAATCACAAACCCTTGTGACCTGCCCTGATGGGCCCATAGTGTGGTCGGCATGGACACCTTGACAGACATCGACGCGCTCATCGACCTGGACCGCCGCGCCATCGCGCTCGCGGGCCTCGTCGCGGGCATGACCGCCGCGGAGCTCACCGCGCGCGGTATGGAGGCGGATCGCGCCGAGCAGTTTGTCACCGTCGCCACCACCTTCTATGGCCCGACCTCCCACAGCGCCTACCAGCGCCGCTGCCGCGACAAGGCGCTGGAGAACGGCCACCGCCTGGACACGCTCGCGTACATCGCCCGGGCGTCGCGCACGATCACCGACCCCACGGAGCGCTGGCGGTTCCGCGAGGCGTTGTGCGCGACGTCTGGCGACGGGGCGGAGGTGCGTCGTCAAGCGCGAGCCCTCAAACGCACACCCACGCCGCCGCCCGCGCACGGCTACCGCGTGGCGCGCTACGCCGACGGCACGATGCGGCTCTCCTTCGTCGGGCCCTCGGCGCAGCTCCAGGACGTCGTCGACTCGATGGAGGCCGACGCGCAAAGCGATTCGCTTTTCGACGCCACCGCCTGGCTCCTCAGCCGCAAACCCGTCGCCGAAACCACGGCCGTCGCCAACGTCGTGCTCACCGTGACCGACTATGTCCGGATCCTCACCGGCGACGGCGACGACATCCGGGTCGAGATGTCCAACGGCGCCGTGCTCACGGGCGCGGAACTGCTCGAGCGCAAGCTGCAGGGCAACGGCTACATCACGCTTGTCTCGCCGATGGAGGGGCCGCTGAACACCTACCGGGCGCGGTTTGCCCACGACAAGCACCGGCGGATGATCGACACCGACGGCGCCCGGTGCTGCTGGCCGGACTGCCGCGCGCCGGCCGCGAAGGCGCAGGCGCACCACATCCACGAATACCGCGACGGCGGCGAGACGCACGCCGGGAACCTGTGCTGGCTGTGCTCGTTCCACAACGGAGTCAACGGATTGCCGCAGTTCGGACGGGTGGAGCGACGTGCCGGGCGGATCGTGTGGATCAGCCCGGGCGGCCACGTCGTACCGACGGGGCGCACCTACTCCGCGGTGGACGGGGAGCCGCCACCGACGTCCCCGTAAACGCTCACGCCAAGGCGCGCCGGTGAGGCGGCGCCGCTTTGGCGTGCCAAAAATTTCCGAACAGCTGTAACGCGCGCCGCATACCCGTAGATTAAATGAGTATGAGCACACAACACCGCGCGGCCCGCGTCGCCGCCCTCTCCGCAGTCCTGACCCTGTCCGCAACTTCCGTCATCAACGCCGCCCCCGCCTCCGCAGAAGAGCCCTTCGAAGGCAAAGACTGGACCGGCGGCTACTACGTCCCCGAAGAGGAGTTCCCGTCTGACCCCGGCTACGCCACCACGTGGCGCAGCTACGACGTCATCCGCTTCGGCGACCCCCGCTTCTTCGACTACGGCACCAACGGCGTCCGCGTCCTTGGCAAGTTCGAGGGCGACCGCATCCTCTGCCTTTCCAACGCGAAGGCCGGCATGCAGTCCTGCGAGGTCGAGGGCCAGAAGATCACGGAATTCCAGGGGCTTCCGAAGACGGTCACCACGGACCCGACCGTCGCGATGCTCTCGCCCGTCGTCGGCATCGTTCTGGCGCTCGGCTACAGGTTCAGCAACCTCGGCCTCACCGGCATCAGCGGCCTGAGCAGCTAACGCCCAAAAAACAAACGGCGCCCGTCCCCGAAACATTGGGGGACGGGCGCCGTCTGCATTGCGCGGGTGTTAGGCGTCGGCGTGCTTGCGCAGCGCGTACTCCACCGCGTCGAGCGGCAGGGAGGAGTCGTGGGCGTCGCGGGCCTCGCGAAGCGCCCTGAGGTACTCGGCGTAGTCGTCGGCGGTCCAGTCGGCGTCCTTGGGCAGCCCGGCGCCGGCGGCGCGCTTGGAGCAGATGATCACCGGCTTCTCGTCGCCGGCCTCCTGCGGCCCGGCGAGGAAATAGGCCACGTGCGACGCGAACTTCGGCGCCAGCCCGGTTTCAACGAGCGACGCGTAGGCGTCCACCGCGGACTTACCGCCGATGTTGCGGATCGCCTGCAGCAGCTGGTTGGCCTTGTGCTTGTTGCGCAAGAACTGCTGCAACTGCATGACCTGGTTCGACTGGCCGGCCGCGAACGCGAAGGCAGCGCCGAGGAAGTCAATGATTTGGTCGCGGTTGTACTCCGAGTCGGCCACGTCCTGAGCGAAGAGGAACACGTCGCGGCGGGTCAGCGACGCGGTGGCGTCGTCGCGGAACGGCGGGACGCGGCGGAGGTGGTGCGGCCACCCGGTTTTCCAGCGGATGGGGGAGAAGGTCGAGGAGTCTGCGGCGACGTCCTCGGGGGTTGGGGTGGCGTCGTGAAGCGCTTCTGCGATTGTCATGCGTCCATCCTTGCATGTCCGGGTGGCCGCTACAATGCGCGGTATGACTGTGTTGGTGCTTGATGCTCGGTGGCCGCAGATGGTGCCGGTGGACGTGGTGCAGCGGCTGGTTGGGCCGCTGGCGTTCACCGCGGAGGTGCCGGTGTCGGTGCGGTGGTCGCTGAGCGCGCCGTCGACGGTGGGCGAGCCGTGGCTGGTCACGACGGATCCCGCCGACCCCGAGGTGCGCGAGCGCGCCGCGGCCGGCGAGGACGTCGTGCGCGTGCCGTCGCTTGAGGACCCGATCGTGGAGGCCCGCCGCGTCATGCACGACGCCCGTCGCCGCGGCGAGTGGGAGCGGCAGATGACGCACGTGAGCCTGCTGCCGTTTCTTCGCGAGGAATCAGCCGAGCTGGCGGAGGCGATCGAGCAGGGCGCGGGTGATGAGGCGTTGAAGCATGAGCTTGCCGACGTCCTCCTGCAAGTCCTCTTCCACGCCGAAATCGCCGACGAGCGCGGCGCGTTCGATTTCGGCGACGTCGCTGCGGCGTTCGTGGCGAAGATGCGCTCGCGGGCCCCGTATTTCTTCGACGGGTCGACGGGGATCGTGGATCAGGCGACGCAGGACCGCCTCTGGGCGGAGGGCAAGGCCCGAGAGGCGGACTAGCCGCGGTTACTGCGCGGCGACGGCGGGCAGCAAGTTGCGGATCTCCGGCAGGCCGGCCTGCGAGGACATCTGCGAGCTCATCGCGATGGCCTGGGAGAGCGGGGTGGCCTGGTCCGGCTTGACCACGCCGCACTCGAGGGCGCGGTCGCCGAGCGTGTTCACGGTGGGGGCGGCGACGAGGCGCAGGGCTGCGTCCTCGCCGACGGCCTTGTTGACGTTGCCGACGAACTGGGAGCGGGTGGTGTTTTCGTCGGCAAGCCCGGTGCCGCGGACGACGGTGCGCAGGGCGTTGCAGTCCATCGTCTTGACGTTGCCGTTGAGGACGCGGACCAGCTCGACGTAGTTGGTGTCGGCGCCGGCGGTGGCGGGGGAGATGAGCGACGTGGCGACGAGGACGCCCGCGGCGGCGAGGGCGGTGCGGCGCAGGGCAGCGATTGCGGTCATGGGGGTTCCTTCCGGGAAGCAAGAATTTTCGGGTACGTGGCGTGGGCCGTTCGGCCGTCCGCGCAACAGCCTACACGTTACGCAAGTGACGCGTGTGACTTATGTGACTCACGGCCTGCCCGTTCCTGTCTGGCACCGCGGGGCCGGTATGCTCGGCAGCTATGGCAAATTCGACTCACGCCCGTCGCGCCGCTCGTGGCTGCGGCTGCGTCGGCCTCCTCGTCATGACGCTCGCCGTCGTGCTGGCCATCTCCGTGGTGGCGTGGGTCCTCTCGTTCCTGGGGCAGCCGATCCCGCGCCAGACCCGCACCCCGGTCCCGGACACGATCCCCCCGGCGGCCGCCGAGGCGCCCCCGCTCATCGACGTCCACGCCCCCGGCCGCACCTCCGACCAGCTCGCCGAGTGGGCCGCCCCGATCGCGGAGCAGACGGGCGTCGACGCGCAGGCGGTGCGCGCCTACGGCAACGCGGCCCTCATCGCGGCGGAGGCGTGGCCGGCCTGCCACCTGAACTGGAATACGCTCGCCGGCATCGGCTGGGTGGAGACGCGCCACGGCACGTACACGGGGCACACGTTTGATTCTGCCCGGTTGGGTGAGGATGGGGTGGCGGTGCCGTCGATAATCGGCCCCCAGCTCGACGGCAGCGAATCCTTCGCGGTGGTTCACGACACGGACGGGGGCGAGTTTGATGGCGACACGACGTTTGACCGCGCGCTCGGGCCCATGCAGTTTATCCCGGAGTCGTGGCAGCGCTACGGGCGCGACGCGAACGGCGACGGTTACCCGGATCCGCAGCAGATTGACGACGCCGCCCTCGGCACCGCCAACCTCCTGTGCGCGAACGGGCGCGATCTGGCCACGGAGGACGGATGGTACGACGCGGTGCACGCCTACAACCAGTCCAACGAGTACGTGCGCAAGGTGCGCAACGCCGCGGCGAACTACGCGCTGAACCAGTCGGCGCCCCGCTAAGGCCACACGTCCGGGCACATCCAAACACAAACGGGGCTACCGATTCCCCGTCGGGGCGAGCATTCTCGGCAAAACTCTGGAAGAATCGGGAGGCGGAAACTTCAATGTCCACACTCAAGGAGTTGAGCCACAATGGCTATCATTATCCACGCCTTCGCCCGCGAGATTCTTGATTCCCGCGGCAACCCCACCGTCGAGGCAGAGGTGCTGCTCGACGATATGTCAAACGGCGTCGCTGGCGTTCCCTCCGGCGCGTCCACGGGTGTGCACGAGGCCCACGAGCTGCGTGACGGCGGCGACCGTTACAACGGCAAGGGCGTGCAGAAGGCCGTGGAGAACGTCAACGAGGAGATCGCTGACGCTGTGGCCGGCATCGATGCTGATGACCAGCGCCTGATTGATAAGGCCATGATTGACCTGGACGGCACCGACAACAAGTCCCGCCTCGGCGCCAACGCCATCCTGGGCGTGTCCATCGCCGCTGCGAAGGCCGCTGCTGAGTCCGCTGGTCTGCCGCTGTACCGCTACATCGGCGGCCCGAACGCGCACGTCCTGCCGGTCCCGATGATGAACATCGTCAACGGCGGCGCTCACGCTGACTCCGGCGTGGACGTCCAGGAGTTCATGATCGCCCCGATCGGTGCCGAATCCTTCGCCGAGGCGCTGCGAATGGGCGCCGAGGTCTACCACGCGCTGAAGTCCGTGATTAAGGCCAAGGGCCTGTCCACCGGCCTGGGCGACGAGGGCGGCTTCGCCCCGTCCGTCGACTCCACCAAGGCTGCGCTCGACCTTATCGTTGAGGCCATTGAGAAGGCTGGCTTGAAGCCGGGCGAGGACATCGCCCTGGCGCTCGACGTCGCATCCTCCGAGTTCTTCGAGGACGGCGTGTACAAGTTCGAGGGTGGCGAGCACTCCGCCGAGGAGATGGCGAAGGTCTACGAGGAGCTCATCGAGCAGTACCCGATCGTCTCCATCGAGGATCCGCTGCAAGAGGACGACTGGGAGGGCTACACCAAGCTCACCGCCGCGATCGGCGACAAGGTCCAGATCGTCGGCGACGACTTCTTCGTCACCAACCCGGAGCGTCTCGCCCGCGGTATCGAGGAGAAGGCTGCGAACGCCCTGCTGGTGAAGGTGAACCAGATCGGTACCCTCACCGAGACTTTCGACGCGGTCGATCTCGCGCACCGCAACGGCTACCGCACCATGATGTCCCACCGCTCCGGCGAGACCGAGGACACCACCATCGCGGATCTCGCCGTCGCCCTGGGCTGTGGCCAGATCAAGACCGGTGCCCCGGCCCGCTCCGAGCGCGTTGCCAAGTACAACCAGCTGCTGCGCATCGAGCAGGAGCTTGACGACGCCGCCGTGTACGCCGGCCGCTCCGCGTTCCCGCGCTTTAAGAAGTAAGCGCTTTTCGACGCCCCCCTTGCACCCCGCCCAACGCGGAGTGCAAGGGGGTTTGGCGTGCCCGCATATTCTTCCAATTTTCTTGGGTAATGCTTGGGGCGTTCTGTGTACGGGCGGATAGGGTTGTGTATGCAACTTCCCGTGCATTGTTTTCGTGCTGAGAAAGGCCGTTCCCGTGTATTCCCGTACTTTCGTCGCCGTTGCTGCGGCGACCTCACTTTCCCTTGCCCTCGTCCCGGCGCCGGCGGCGCTCGCCACCGTCTCCGACACCGCCAGCGCTACGATCGCCACCACCGCTGATCCTGCGGACCAGTACCAGGCCGACCTGGCCACCTGGAAGCAGGAACTCGCCGACGCCGAGCAAGCCGTGGCGGACGCCGAGGAGGCGCGCACCGCCGCGGAGTCGGACGCTGAGGCGCAGCAGGCGAAGGCCGACGCGGCGCAGGCGGACCTTGACACCGCCACGACACGGTACGAGCAGGCGAAGGCCGACCTGGCCAACCTCGACGCGACCGCGCTGGAGCGGGCCGAACAGGAGGCGAAGGACGCGCTCGCCGCGGCGGAAGCCGCCGCAGCGGCAGCCGCCCAGTCCGCCAAGGATGCAGCCGCCGCAGAGGTCAAGGCGGCAAAGCGCCTCGCCGAGGCGGAACAGCGGCGCGATGCGCAGGCGGACGTTGTCGCGGAGCTCGAGCGCACGAGCGACGAGGCGGATGATCAGCTGTACTCCGTCGGCGCGGAGCTCGACGACCTTGAGCGTCGCGATTTTTCCGGTTCGGATTACTCCGTCCAGGACTGGAAGCGCCTGGCCTCCCAGTCCATCGAGGAAATGATCAACGAGTACCGCGAGGCCCACGGCCTCCACCCGCTGACGGTGCACCCCGTGTTTACGGAGCAAGCCGAGGCCTGGTCCGAGGTCATGGCGCAGGACTACGACGAGTCCGGCGATCTCGACGTCGCGTTCCGCCACTCGGATATGGACGGGTGGGGCCATTCCGGAGAGAACATCATCTTTGATTACAACTCGGGTCGTGGCAAAGAGGTCGACACGTGGACGCGCCAGACTTGGGAGTCGGTCCCGTACATGTTCTTTGACAGGTGGCGCCACTCGCCTGGGCACAACCGCAACATGCTTGCGCCGCATGTGCAGCGCATGGGTGTGGGCATCGCGACCGACAGCAAGGGCGGAATCTTCGCCACCACGATGTTCTTCATCGAGGACACTCATTCGGACGACAGCTTCTACCGGACTGACGCCATGACCCGCAAGGCGTTGGAAAGCGGCGAGCCGTTCTACCTCCCCGCGGGCGCAACCGACCTCATGCGAGCAGAATCCCTGGCCAACCCAGAGTTCAACCCCGGCGACGAACGAGATTACGGCGATTTAATCCTCGACGGCTTGGACAAGTCCGAGTACACCGATGCAGGACTGGATCCGTCAGTTGAACCGGTTGACCATACCGAGGCGATCGAGTCCTTCACCCAGCAGTACATCGCGCTGGAGCATCGCTCCACCCAGGCCGCGGAGGAGGCGTCTGCGGCTTCCGCGGAGCTCGACCGTCTCACCGGCCAGTTCGACGAGGCGAACGCCGCGCACGAGGACGCCACCGCCGCGAGGCAGAACGCGGATCAGGCCGAGGTGGACGCGGGCGTCGACGTCGTCAGCGCGAAGGCCCGCCTGACCTCCGCATCCACAGCGCTGGAGCGCAAGCGCGCGATCCCGCGCGAGCCGTACGAGCAATCGCTTGCCGACGCCACCGTCACCCTCGACCACGCCAAGTCCACCCTCAAGGCGGAACGCGCAGCAGCCGCCGAGCTTTCGGAGGCGCAGGGCCCTGCGCGCGACGCCGTCGAATCCGCCCGCGCTGCCCTCGAGCAGGTGCGCGCCCGGGAACCGCAGCCGCCGGCACCGGCACCCACACCAACGTCGCAAGACGTGACGCCGACCGAGACGACTACCACCGCGGCCACGCCGGCTGAGACGACTACGGCAGCCACGCCGGCCGAGACGTCCACGGCGGCTGCGACGACCGAGACGACCACCCCGGCGACGCCGGCGGAGACGACCACGGCGGCCACACCGACCGAGTCGACCACCGCGGCCACGCCGGCTGAGACGACCACCACCACGGCCCACGCTCCCGCGGAGCCCGGGGGCAGCAGCACGGCTGGGACCGCCATCGCGGTCGTCGCCAGCCTGCTGGCAATCCTCGCCGCGGGGATCGCGTTCGCCCCGCAACTGGGTATCGACCTCTCCCAGTTCGGTATCCAGCTGCCCTGATAATAGGGCGGGCGCTTAGGCTTGTGTGTGTCATCCCCCGCACACCTAGAAAGGCCACCCCGTGTCATCCCGCTCCGCGCGCGCCCTCGCCATCGCGGCGGCCGGCTCCGTCATGCTGGCGCTCGCACCTGATGCTGCTGCATCCGCCTACGACGCCCAACTCACCGCCGCCGAGCAGGCAGTGACCGACGCGAAGACTGCGCTCGCGGAGGCGAAGCAGGCGGTCCAGTCGCAGCAGGCCAAGGTCGACGCCGCGCAGGCGGCGCTGGACTGGAAGGTGGAGGCGCGCAACGTCGCAAAGCGCAAGCTCGAGGCGCTCGACGCGGACGCCGCTGACGAGCAAGCTCTTGCCGACGCCACCGACGCAGTCAACGACGCCAACATCGACGCCGAAACTGAACGCGTCGAACTCTCCGTGCGCAAGCAGGCCGTGGAGGACGCGCGGGAGGAGCTGCGGCGCGCCACCGTCGCGCTGGCCAAGGCGCAAGCGGCCGAGCCGGAGGTGCCGGCTTCGCCGGAAACGCCCGCCGCTGGCCCCGGCAACGATGGCAGCACTACCGCGGGCACCACCGTCGCAGTGGTCCTGGGCGTCCTTGCCGCCCTGGGCGCCGGTGTGGCACTCGCGCCGAGGCTGGGCATCGACCTCTCTGGGTACGGCATCCAGCTGCCGTAGTCGCCCGCGCGCCTTCACGCGCGCCCGCTCCGGAGGGCTACACTTCGAATCACTATGTCCTCACGCGTAACGCAGGAGCCCGGCCGGAGACGCGGGCGCAACAAAGCACCTCGAAGGGTGCCGGTGGCTTCGCGCGAGCGCGAGCAGCGCCGCCGCGCCGAAGAGGCTGCCGCTGGCATGAAGAAGCGCCGCCTGCCCGCGCTGTTCCAGCAGGACATCACCAGCATGGCCATCCTCATCGCGCTCGTGATCGCAGTCCTCATCGCCATCGCGGTCCCGCTGCGCAACTACTACGAGGGCCGCGCCGAGATCGCCCGCGCGCAGTCCTCCATCGAGCAGCTGGAGCGCAGGAAAGCGCAGTTGGAAGAGGACATCGCCAAGTACGACGACCCCGCTTACGTGGAGCAGGAGACACGCCGTCGCCTGGGCGTGATGGCGGAGGGGGAGTCCGCCTGGCGCATCATCGACCCGCGCATGTCCCACAGCCCCTCCATCACCACCGATGAGCTTCCCGACGAGCGCTCCTGGCCCGCCGTCATGTGGGATTCGCTCCGCGAGCTCCCGGAGTCGGAGAACACAGCGCCCGAGTCCGCGGAGGTCCCTGATGAGCTCGAAGTACCTGCTGAATAAACACAGCTTAGAACGCAGGCCTTTCGAATAGCGGCTTGCAGATGGCATTTTTCATTTTGGCGAGCAGCCGGATATAGGTATTGAAAAGCGTGGACGAACTGGAATATTCTGGCTCTTGATTGAATTTACTCATGTGAGACAGCCAAAACTAAGTCCAGCTGTTGACCACTGACGTGCCAAAGCGAGATTGAAGGGAGGGCAATAATGGGGACTCTGCGCATTGAAATTAACAAAGATGTTCTGGACTGGGCACTGCAACGTACAGGCCTAAATGAAGAAAAGCTCCTCGATGAGTTTCCTAAACTCAACGATTGGCGCAAAGGCGACGTTGCCCCCACGTTCAAGCAGGCGAAGTCCCTGGCGGAGAAGGCTCACATCCCGTTTGGCCGCCTCCTTCTTGATGAACCTACGGGTGAAAAGACTGATGTCCCAGACTTTCGTACCGTAGGAAATCAGCGACTCGATGGGATGAGCCCTGACCTCCAGGAGGTGATTCACTCAGCTGAGGGTCGTTTGGCTTGGTATGCGGAGTACGCCGCAGAGGTGGGGATTCCTGGTCCTCAAATTCTCCGACTCGTTCAGGAGGAACTCACTCCGAGCGCAGCCGCGCATCGGACCAGGCTTGCCCTGGGGATCGACGCGGATTCCCCAATCTCAGGGCGAGACAAGGTCGGGGCCCTGGTGACCCAAATGGAGGATGCCGGAATGCTTGTGTCTCGGAACTCCGTTGTCGGAAACTCTACGAGCCGTCCCCTCGACGTTGATGAATTTCGGGGGTTTACCTTGATCAATGGTACTTACTGTCTGGTGTTCATTAACACTCGAGATGCAAAGACAGCCCAGCTGTTTAGTCTTGCCCATGAACTGGCGCACGTGGCTTTGGGGAAGGCCGGTATTTCAAATCATAGCGAGCACCACAAAGTCGAGCGTTGGTGTAACTCGTTTGCATCAGCATTTCTCGCTCCCGAGGCGTCAGTGACGCCACGGTACGTCAAGGGAAAACCTCTCCTAGAAAACATTGCATTGCTGGCAGCTGAGTTTGGCATGAGCCGCGAGGCGGTGCTTTGGAGGTTAAGGGAGATCGGCCTCATCGATGCTGAAGCGGCCAGCAAGGTACTGGCACTTGTCCGCGCAAATACAGAGGCGAAAGCCCCTAAGGTTAGCAGTACGGGTGGTCCAGCGTTCCATGTTCTGGTGCGGTCTCGTGTGGGCGGACGGTTTTACGAGACGGTTACCCTGGCAGCCCAGTCAGGAGAGGTAGGCGAGAGAGATGCCGCACGGTACCTTGGAGCTGCCTCGTACGAGTCGCTTAGAAAATTGATTCAAAATAGCGCTTGGGCGACCCAGGAGGTTGTATAACCATTGTTTTTGGTTGATACGAACTTCCTGGGCACTGCTGAAAACCTTTATCCGGAGGATGTCTTCCCAACATTTTGGCGCGAGCTTGAAAGGACTCTTTTCACCAGCGATGTGTTTTTCCACGATGAGGTAGACACCGAGCTACGAAGGTGGAAGCACCCACGTTTGCAGTGGTACTTAAACAAGGTGCAGCCATATCAAGTTCTCGAGTCTGATGCTGACGAAATCAATGCCTATCGGGAGGTCACGGAGTGGGCCGACAATCACCCGACGTACAATCATTCGGCTGCAACGACCTTCCTTAACGCGGCTGACTCGTGGCTCGTGGCTTCGGGCGCCCGGTACGGGTACACCATCGTGTCCAATGAGAAGCCAGCTCCTAATTCAGTGAGCAAAATTAAGATTCCGGATGCGGCAGATGCATTCCAGGTGGAGTGTGTGACGCTTCTTGAATTTTTGAGGATCCGACGGATCAAGGTGTGACACTTCATCCGCTGGATACGACTTGACTCGTCCTCGTTGTTTACCCGCCTTGTGGGATTTACCCCGCGAGCTCCCGGAGCCGGAGGAACCAGCGCCCGAGCCTTCGGAGCAACCTGCGCACCAGGCACCAGAAGCGCCGCAGGACGCCGAACCGCCCGCCGATGCCCCGGAACCCGGCGCAGCCCTAACTAGATTCGCCGAGAAGCCGCAGCCCTTCCCGGAACTCGTCGTCGCGCATGAGCGCGTCCCAGTCCCCGCTGAACGACAGGGCGTATTCCAGCACCGCGGATTGCGCGAACGAGGGCGGTGCCGCGTGCCCGTCGCCCCAGTCGCCGGGCATTGCGCACCAGTCCACGCCGTAGCGCTCTCGCAGCCGCGTTGCCCACGGACCAAAGTGGTGCTGCAAGTGGAACGCGTCGTCACGATTTTGCAGGTAGAGCACCTTGTTGGGCATGGCCGCCGAGTACGCCGAAACCAAATCCATCGTCACATCATCCGCTCCACCCACCCCACCAGGCCAGCACGCGTCCACATAGTCGCGCACCCGCGGCTGGTAGTACTTCATAATGTTGGTCTGCGGGTTCATCGCCACTGCCAGCGACCCCGGCAACTGCAGCGAGTAGTACAGCGCCGCAAACCCGCCGGCTGAGGATCCCTGGCACACGACCACCTCGGCACCAAGCTCCGCCACCACGTGCTCGATCACGCGCACCAGATCCCGTTGGAGTGGCCGCTCCCGGTCTCCCGTGAACCAGCCGATGGACAGCCCCAATTCCAGCGACGGGTCTGAAATGAACAGCACGGAGGCGTCGAGATCCTGCGTCACCTTCTGGCCCGTAAAGACCGGAATCGTGGAAGAAGAAAGATCGACTGCGGCGTGGAACGCCACCACGAGCGCGTTGCTCGAGCGCCGCACCAGCCGCACCTCCAACGCTCCAGCGCCGTAGCTGATGGCATGGATCCCGCTTGGCACGTTCCCCGCCGCAAAGTCGTCGAGGCTTCCGTACGTGTACACCTCGCCCGCGTACCGCGAGTAGTCGCGCTCAGGATGCACGGTTCCTCCAATCGTGGCCAGACACTGCATTCAACCTACCCGCCGCGCCAAGTGCCCCGTGCGCACGCTATGCGACAATAGCCCCATGCAACACGAAACCCCCACGCAGGAGGACCTCGCCACCGTCGCCGAGCAGCTCGGCCGCGCGCCCCGCGGCGTCCTCGCCATCGCCTACCGCACGCCCGACGCCCAGCCAGCGGTGCTCAAGACCGCGCCAAAGCTTGACGACGGCACGCCCTTCCCAACCCTCTACTACCTCACAGACCCACGCCTGACCGCCGAAGCGTCGCGGCTCGAGGTCGCCCAGGTGATGAAGTGGATGGAGTCCCGCCTAAACGAGGACTCCGAAAGCGGCGAGGCGCTGCGCAAGGACTACCTCGCCGCGCACGAGCACTACCTGGCCGAGCGCAACGCCATCGAGGACCTGGGCACGGACTTCTCGGGCGGCGGGATGCCGGAGCGGGTGAAGTGCCTCCACGTGCTTATCGCCTACGCCCTCGCGGAGGGCCCGGGCCGCGTCCGCTTCGGCGATGAGGCCGTTGCCCTTGCCGCCGAGCACGGCAACCTCCGCGGCTCCGCGATCCCCGCGGACTGGCCCACGCTCGAGGACCTGGGCATCACCCTCGACGAGGCAGGGGAGGGGCTCGCATGACCACCCCACAGAACGCACCGATGACCGTCGCCGCCGTCGACTGCGGCACCAACTCCATCCGCCTCCTGATCACGCGTCGCGACGACGATGGCACGCTGACGGAGGTCACCCGCGAGAACACCATCGTGCGGCTCGGCCAAGGTGTGGACGAGACAGGCCGCTTCAACCCGGAGGCCATCGAGCGCACCCGCCAGGCGCTTGCCGCCTACTCCGAGCGCATGGGTGCCGAGGGCGTGCAGCGCGTCCGCATGGTCGCCACCTCCGCCACCCGCGACGCCTCCAACCGCGAGGACTTCTTCGCCATGACCCGCGAGCTCCTCGGCCAGATCCAGCCTGGTGCGCAGGCCGAAGTCATTTCCGGCGACGAGGAAGCGCACCTGTCGTTCCGCGGCGCCACGGCGGACATCGATCCCGCCCGCGGGCCCTTCTGCGTCATCGACCTCGGCGGCGGTTCCACCGAGTTCGTCATGGACCAGGGCGCGCGCTCCACCCAAATGGGGTGTGTCCGCATCACCGAGCGCTTCATGCGCACAGACCCGCCGACCGACCAAGAAACCGAGTCCGCGCGCACCTACATCCGCGATCGCATCGCCGACGCCGCCGAGGTCGTCCCCTTCGCCCAGGCCCGCACGTTCGTGGGCTGTGCGGGCACCTTTACGACGCTTTCCGCACTCGCCCAGGACCTCGACTCCTACGACCCCGCGCGCATCCATATGTCGGAGATCCCCTTCGAGCGCATGCGGGAGGTCACCGCGGACCTGCGCGCCCGCACCGCGTCGCAGCGCCTTGAGTACGGCCCGATGCACCCCGGCCGCGCCGACGTCATCGGCTCCGGCTCCACCGTCGTAGAGGAGATGATGGACGCTTTCGCCCGCGAGGCCGGCGCGACCTCCTTCATCATCAGCGAGAAGGACATTCTCGACGGCATCGTGTCCGGCCTACTGGCCGCCTAGCCCGCCTTAGTCCTCATCCGGCTCGAGGATCTGATCCTCGAGCTCCGGGTTCTTCTTCCCCCGCAGCCTGCGACCCTTGCGCAGGTCCTTGACCTCGCGCATGCGCGGCTCGGGGTCAATCTTGTTCGCGATGGCCTTGCGGGTGGACTCCACCACCTGCTTGGTTACTGGCGAGTTCACCGCTGCCTGGGTAGCGTTGACAATCTGGTGGTAGCGCTTGCGGCCGGCCTTCGTGCCGAACACGTACCCGGCGGCTGCTCCGACAACGAATTGATACATGGCCCCCACCTTACTGGTTGATGGCACCGGCACAACGTGTTGACGGTTGTTGCGATAGATTAGGGGGAAGTGATTATCCCCCAACATCGCAACGAGGAATCGTGTCTTCCCCCAAACCGAAAGTGATGACTGTCTACGGCACCCGCCCCGAGGCAATCAAAGTCGCGCCAGTAATCAAAGCACTCGAGAACGATGACCGCTTCGAGTCTGTGGTGGTGTCCACAGGTCAGCACCGCGAAATGCTCGAGCAGGTGAACAAGCGCTTCGGGATCGAGCCTGATCATGACATGGGACTGATGAAGCCGGGACAGTCCCTCAATGAGCTCGTCTCCCGGGCAATTCAGGGTCTTGATCCAATCATTAAGTCCGAAGCACCCGACGTCATCATCTCTCAGGGCGACACCTCGACGGCAATGGCCGCTGCTCTCGCAGGCTTCCACAGTGGGGTTAAGATCGTTCACCTCGAAGCGGGGCTGCGTACCGGCAATATCTTCTCCCCGTTCCCGGAGGAAGCAAACCGCAAAATTATTGGCCAGCTCGCCAGCCTCCATCTCGCGCCGACCGAGCAGTCCAAGGAAAACCTTCGCCGTGAGAACTTCCGCAGCAAGGACATCGTGGTCACGGGCAACACGGTGATCGACGCCCTCTTGGCTGCCAAGGAATGGGACGTCGCATTTGATGACGAGCGCCTCCAGGCCCTGCAGGACAACGATCAGAAGGTCGTTCTGGTGACCACCCACCGTCGCGAGAACCTCGACGCGATGACCGAAATCGGAGGCGCGGTGCAGGACCTTGCGAAGGCATACCCCGATTACGCGTTCGCACTCCCGCTCCACCTGAATCCGAAGGTCCGCGATGCGGTGCTTCCTGAGGTTGAGGATCTGCCAAACGTGATCATCACAGATCCGCTCCCGTATGACCAGTTCACTGCACTACTGAATCGTGCGTACCTCGTGCTCACTGACTCGGGCGGAGTACAGGAAGAGGCGCCCTCGCTGGGTAAGCCGGTTCTGGTCATGCGCGAGAACACCGAGCGCCCTGAGGCAGTCGTAGCCGGCACCGTGAAGCTGGTTGGCACGGATCGTGGACGCATCGAGGCCGAGGCCAAGAACCTCCTCGATCAGGATGCTGCTTACGAAGCGATGGCCAACGCGGTCAATCCCTACGGTGATGGCAGAGCAGCAACTCGTTCCGTAGCAGCGATCGCAGAGATCGTTGGTGTAGGGGAAAGGATTGACGAATTCAGTCCAGCGGCTCCCGCGCAGTAACGACATAGCAGTCTCAATATAGATCCGGGCCGTGTATCTTTTACTCTTGAGATTGAATGCACGGTGGTCGGTAATGACACGTAGCCAAAGAGTTGTGAACGAAAGGGTTTCAACCAGATATGCTTAATACTCAGCAACAATTCAAGGACGTTTGCGTTGTCGGATTGGGGTACATCGGACTCCCCACCGCGGCATTCATTGCTTCGAAGGGAATTAAGGTTACTGGTGTTGACGTCAACCCCGCGTTTGTTGAGACCATTAACAAGGGCGAAGTTCCGTTCGTAGAGCCCGGATTCGACGAAATGTTGAAGGACGTTGTCAACCGTGGCCTATTGACCGCTCGCTTTGATCAAATCGAAGCGGACGCGTACATTGTCTGCGTCCCGACACCGTTTAAAGGCGAGAATCACGAGGTCGACACCAGGTTCATCAACTCCGCCGTTGATGCGATGGCTCCCCACTTGCGGCCCGGCGCTCTCGTTGTGCTCGAGTCGACTTCGCCTCCGGGGACCACCCGCGCCATGGCCGACTACATCCTGGAAAAGCGTCCTGATCTGACGATCGGGGACGATGAAGATAATGCTATCTTCGTGGCCCACTGTCCTGAACGCGTGCTGCCTGGGCGCATTATGGAGGAAATGGAAAGCAATGACCGGGTTATCGGCGGATTGACCCCGCGCGGTACCGAGCTTGCAGTCGCGCTTTACGGCACGTTTTGTTCTGCAGAATTGCTGCAAACCGATGCGACGACCGCGGAAATGGCAAAGCTCACTGAGAACTCGTTCAGAGACGTGAATATCGCGTTCGCTAATGAGCTCTCGCTTATCGCTGACCGGCTGGGGATTGACGTCTGGGAATTGATCGAGCTGGCGAATCACCATCCGCGCGTCAATATCTTGCAGCCAGGTCCCGGCGTTGGTGGACACTGCATTGCTGTTGACCCGTGGTTTATTGTTTCCTCTGTTCCTGAAGAGTCGAAATTGATTAAGATGGCGCGCGACATCAACGACGGCAAGCCCGAATGGGTTATGGAACAGGTAAAGAAGGCAGTTGATGGTAACGAGAACGGTACCGTAGCTGCACTTGGCATCGCTTTCAAGAACGATATTGACGACTTGCGTGAGTCGCCGTCACTGGGGATTGTCAAGCGGCTCGCGTCGGAGAACCCAGGATTGGATGTTCGAGTCGTGGAGCCGAATGTGCAGCAGCTCCCGGAAGAACTCGCGGAGATTCCAAACCTGCGACAGCAAACATTGGCCGAGGCCGTTCAGGAGTCCGACGTGATCCTCCTGTTGGTGAATCACAAAGAATTCCTTGCCATGGATAGGTCGATGCTTGAAGGAAAGACGGTTATCGATACAAAGGGAGTCTGGCGGAAGTAACTGCCCGACCGTCACCTCCCGCGATTGCCGGTTCGGGCAAAACTTCGGGTGTGTGTAATGTGGGTGTTCACATAGTGAGCTTTGCCACGTTGTTTTGCTGGCAGAATTACCATAGATCCGCCCGGAGAGAATAAGTAGTTCAATTTGAAAATCCTGATCGTTTCGCAGTATTGGTACCCAGAAAACGGTGTTCCACAACGCCGTTGGTCGTGGCTCTCCAATATTTTGACTACTGCTGGTCATGACGTGATGGTTGTCGCACCACCTCCGCATTACCAGCGAAAGGTGACGCGCAGGGAGTGGTTGCAGGCACTGCGGACTAGCTCGAGCCCAGAAGTTGGTCCCTCAGGAGAATTGATCCTCCGGAGCCCTTACATTCCGGATAGCCGCTCACTCACTTCGCGTGTGCTAAATCAGGCTTTTGTAGCGGCCGGAATGATTACGATGGCGATTCGAAAGTCGAGTGGGATTCGAGAGTTCAAACCGGAAATTGTGATTGGAACCGTCCCCGCAATACCAACATCGGTAGTCGCGGCAATTATCGGACGCGTTTTTGACGTGCCGTATATGGTCGACTTGCGAGATGCATGGCCGGATCTCCTTGATCAAGCGGCAGGATGGAATCGTAGCATCGGGGAAAAGTCGATTCGTGAGAAACTTTTGTCCAACGGCCCCCTCCAGATTCTGACGGCGATAACTAGAAAGGCGATATATCGGACGCTCAGAAACTCGCAGGGCATTCTAGTGACCTCGGACTTCTTGCGTTCTCAGTTGCTTGGGAAAAAGGAATTGGAGGGAGGTTCATTTCGCATAACGACAATACGAAATGTGTTTCCACCAAAGACTCCTATTAAGAGACAACACGGTGGGCGAAGCAAGAAAAATAGTTTGAACGTGTTGTATGCAGGAACGCTCGGGAGGGCACAAAATCTTGCTAATGCGATCGAAGCTGCAAACATGGTCGCCTCGCGAGGAATTCACATTCATCTTCGCCTCATAGGTGCGGGCGCTGCCCGTGAACCGCTGACACGTCTTGTCGAGCATTCGAAAGCTCGAATCTCGATTGAAAATCGTCGGCCGGCTGACGAACTCGGCGATTGCTATGAGTGGGCTGACACTGCTTTGGTGCACCTTACTGACTGGGAGCCGCTTGCAAGGGCAGTTCCGTCGAAGACATACGAGTTGATGGAGGCGGGGATCCATATTTCTGGTGTTGTCACTGGTGAGACAGCGGAACTTATCTCAAAGCTCCACGCTGGCGATGTGGTGAATCCGGAGGCCCCGGAGGATTTGGCAAACTTGTGGTGCGATCTTGCCAGGGACCCATCTCGCCTATCTGTAAGCTCCGAGGGACTGGACTGGGTAAATTCAGAACGCACCGAGGTGGTGCCGCCTAGTCTTTTGAATGCTGTATCGGAAGCGCAACACTATAAGCGGAAGCGTGGCAAATAAGGAGAATTCGTGACAACGCGACAACGCTATTCGTTCCTGGTACGTCAGATTTCCGTAATGGCGAGCGTGACGGTGACAGGACTCCTCACGGACGCTCCCCGTTTTCTGACTTCGCTGTCAGAAAGGCTCCGGCAAATGCCGATTCCTGGAGCTCTGCGCTTAAGCAAGGTGGCATCGCTTTTAGCGCAGCGGACGTCTTCTCCATCGTTGCAATTACTGCAAAAGGGGCAAATCAATGAGGCGATGGCCGCGTTGCGGTCGAAATCTCAATTCGAAAAAGGCAGGTTTTTCTCTAGCCCTCGGACTCGTCATCTACGGGGAATTCAGCAGGAGCTCACTGCGACGATGGGCGGCCCCGCTAGCGACGCAACGAGTCGAAACCACATGAAGCAGACCTCAGCGACGAATCTACGTGTTTTGCTGTTTCTTACGAATAGTCGACCGCATACCTTGTCCGGGTACACGGAGCGTTCACGAGGAACTATTGAATCTTTGACGCGTTCAGGCGTTGAAGTATTCCCGACAACCCGATTGGGGTATCCCGCAGTTGTAGGCAGGTTTGCTAGGTCGAATGTAGAAGCGGAAGGTGACATTACATATACAAGGTTAATACCGTGGTTTATGCCGATTAACGCTTCCGTTGTACGCACAAAGACGGTGAAGGCGTTGGTTCGACAGGCTGCCGCCCAAGACATCAGCCTTATGCATACAACAACCCCGTTTCGAAATGCCTTGATCGTCAGCAAAGCGGCTTCATGCCTGGGTGTCCCATGGATCTATGAGGTCAGGGGAGAGCCAGAAAAGACTTGGCTGGCTAAACGGGAGTCGTTGGGTGACCTGGAGGCTCAGCAGTCGGAGCTGTACCAATGTTCCCGCAACCAAGAGCTCGAGGCGATGAAAGCGGCGGATGCGGTCGTCGTACTTAGCAAGGTCCAAAAGCAGAGCATTCGAGAGCACGGTGTCAGCGCAAGTAAGATCCATGTCGTTCCGAATGCCGTTGATGGTGTTCAGCTTCAAGAGTTTCGAGCGAAAGGGATCGCCAGATCTGAAGCTCGAAAGCTGCTTGACTTGCCGGTTGAAAAGAAGCTGGTCGGCATTATTTCGTCGTTAGTTGAGTACGAGGGCATCGATGTGCTTCTGCGGGCGGTCGCGCAGTTGCCTTCAGACTATGAGTGCGTCGTTGTCGGCGACGGAACTGCACGTCCATCGCTTGAAGAGCTTAAGGATCGTTTGCAACTCGGGCAACGAGTACATTTCGTCGGGCGAAAACCATCTGAAGAAATTCCGTACTGGTATCGAGCACTTGATGTCTTTGCAGTTCCGCGCAAAGACACCGCAGTTTGTCGTGCCGTCACTCCAATAAAACCCGTGATGGCGCTCGCTCTTGGATGCTCAGTGGTTGCTAGCGACCTCCCTCCGCTTCGGGAAATCACCGGCGGGTTCGCTCAGTACGTCCCGCCAGAGTCCTCAGAACATATGGCGGAAGGCATTTTGACTGCGTACCACCAAGAGCCTCCCAGGGCTGAAAAACTCGACGCCTTTTTAGATGAACATACGTGGGGCCACAACGCAGAGATCTACAAATCGATATACCAAGAGGTGCTGGAAATGAACAGAAACAGCTCAGAGACTTAAGAGTGGTCCAACTCGCTACCTAGAACGATTTGTGGAGGATTTCCGTACTTGGCGCGAATGCGATCTACAATCACGCGCATCTTGTCATATTTCCGCTGGGAGGAAAAGGAACTCCAGGCACGGTATGCATCGGAAATCTCATCTGCAGGACCATCCGCGATAAAAGTACCGTCGTGAATCCACAAAGCTCGGGTGCAATGTGTCTTGATTGCGGCAGGGCCGTGGGAGACGAGAAAAATCGTTCCTGCGCTATCTAGGAAAGAATCCATCCGCTCTTTCGCTCGTGCAGCAAACGTAGCATCACCCGTCGACAGCGCTTCATCTACCAACAGAATCTCGTGCTTCACTGCAGTGGAGATTGAAAATCGTAGGCGGGCCTTCATTCCAGACGAATATGTCTTCAAAGGACGGTTGATCGCGTCGCCAATATCTGCCCAGTCCGCAACAGAACTCTCCAGTTCACTCGCTTCGTCGGGTGAAAGGCCCATTGCTAGAAGACCAAGGCGCACGTTCGCTCTTCCGGACAAATGTGGCTGAAGCACAGCGGAAACCCCCAAGAGGGTTGGTGGCGCGGAGACGAGGACTTCGCCGGTAGTAGGAGACTCGTTGCCAGCGATAATCGAAAGGAGTGTCGACTTGCCGGAACCATTTCGGCCGAGAACGCCAATCGACTCGCCCGCAAACGTCGCAAAGCTAATACTCTTGAGCGCCTCGACCTCAACCTTTTTGCGTGCCCCGAATAGTGACCGCGACGAACCTCCTGGGTAAACGCTGTATGTTTTTGTTACGTCGCGAACGACGACTGTAGGTTTAGCGTACGCTTGCATATCGCGCCTCGGCTCTCCAGAAGTAAATGAACCCGACAATGATTAAGATCGCTGACCAGGCGATGAGGTATGCGCTAGCACCGATACTGGGGATGGTGCCCTCCAGTACGCATCCTCGAAGCGTGGAAAGAAACAGATAGATTGGGTTCAACTCGACAATCAACTTGATGGTGGGCTCTGCATCAAAGCGAGAGACAGAGAAAAACACGCCAGAAAGGAAGAACAGCGCTCGAACTGTGAGATTAACAAGCCCCTTGAGGTCTGGAATGAACGCAGTCGCGCGTGCGATGATGAGCTGCAATCCAGCGACGAAAATATGCATCAAGACGTAGATCGGGAAAACGAAAAGCAACGTTAGGCTGGGCGCCTTGTGAGCTTGGAAAAGAAGCGCGATCACTATGGCTAAGAGTGCTGGGGGGAAATTATCAATGAACTGTTTAGTGATCATCGATGCCACGAGCGAAGCCTTCGGAAAATGAAATGACGTAATCATGCTTCGTTCACGTTGAATCAGGCCCGCTGCAGAGTTGATTCCCTTCGAAACAAACCCGAAGTATATGACTCCGAGTACCAAGAAGCCGATGAAATTCTCCATGCCGCGCGACGTCTTCAGGATAAGGCCAAAAACGAGTGCGTAAATACCAACCTGGATGAGAGGGTTAATAAGGATCCACAAATTACCTAGGAACATGTCGCGGCCGTCGGTGAGAGATTTACTCTTTGAGTCCTCCCAAATGAAAAACCTTCTCTGCCAAAGCGACTTGATGTAGGTGATCAACGGCGGACGCGGCTGAGTGCCCGTTAGTTGAGCATCGTCTACTACCACCTGAGCCTCCTGCGGCTTGGGGAGTTCTCCCGGCACGTTCACGCTGAGCTCCTTAAGATTCGAGATTTTTCCAACCGGCGCGATGTGGCTCATCGGTAAAGCGTCGGATGGCGATTCTACTCCTCTCGGCGGGCGATATTGGAAACGGCAGCCGAAACCCAGTGATTTTAAGGAGAAGTGAGACCGAAGAAATGAAGTTCGGTTAAGGTAATGTGTGATCCATTGGCCTAACCGCGACTTGAAAGTGCAACTAGTGTTTCAACCTTCAAAGAGTTCATTACTTCGACTTGGCGCCGCAGTCGGGTCATCAGTTCTGACGACTGCCGCATTTGGTGCTACAACCAAGAAATGGGGGCCGGCAACGCTTGCGGGGTCAGCAGTTCTCGCTTCGCAAGCTGCTGGTTTTATTGGCGATGTGAACTTGGGCCGGGCTGTGAGCAGAACCCGTCTCCTTACCGAAACTGTTGGTCGCGATTTGCGCTCCCGAGATGGCTACGTAGCGGTCGAGCAAGAGCTCAGGGCATTGCAGGCTGCGGTCCGCAGTATTCAAGCAACACCAGCTGCGGTTGCCAAAAAAGTGGCACGGAAGATGGAGGTCCCCACGGCCCCCGCAGCGGACCCGAAGACCCGGCGAACTGGCGCGCCCGTGAACTTCGTGCTGCCGGCCGAGGTAAAAGCGCGTAAGCGGGTCCCGTTGGTTGGCTCTGCTGCGGAAGAGTGGGTGAAATCGCGCACTGGTGGAGAACCGTATGTGCCGGTTGAACCTGATCTTCCTTACCGAGCCAAAGGGATACCATTCGCGGACGAAGTCCCAGTTGCGATGATTGCGGACGATTTCACGTTCCACTCTTTCGAGAGTGAGTTTCATGCGTTGCGGTTGACTCCCTCGAATTGGAGGAGCATTTTTACCAAATACAAGCCGGCCGTGTTTTTCTGTGAGTCGGCCTGGCAGGGAGGATCACCGAAAACCCACCCATGGCAAGGGAAAGTTTACGCCTCGGTGAGATGGCCAAAGGAAAACCGCAGCGCTTTGCTCGACATTCTTGACTACTGCCACAAGCACCAAATTCCAACAGTCTTTTGGAACAAGGAAGACCCCACCCACTACTCCGATCGCATCAACGACTTTGTTCGTACGGCCGCGTTGTTCGATTACGTGTTCACGACTGCGGAAGAGTGCGTAGAAGGCTACAAGAAGGACGCGGGCTGCAACTATGTAGACGTTCTCCCGTTCGCGGTACAGCCAAAGCTGTTTAATCCCATGGGGACAGCCGACGCCACTGACTCGGTGAATTTCGCCGGAACCTGGTACGGCATGTACCCAAAGCGGTGCGAGGCCCAAGCCGCGATTATGGATCAGGTACTGGATGCTGGCCTAGATTTGGTCATTTATGACCGCATGAAGTCTAGCCCACTTGAGACTTACCGTTACCCAGAGCGGTTTGAAAAATTTACCCGTGAAGCAATTCCCTACACGGAAACTGCACAGGCGTACAAGCAGTCGAAATATGGCATCACAATGAACACGGTTGCCGATTCGCGCACCATGTTTGCACGAAGGGTGTTTGAGTTGGCTGCTTCCGGCAGCGTAGTTCTATCGAACGACGCGAAGGGCGTACGTGAATTCTTCGGAGATTCAGTAATCTATGCAGATTCTGACCCGGAGGCGTTGGCTTCATTGACGCCCGAGAAGTACCGAGACCTGCAGCGTCGGGCGCTGAACATCGCTCTGAATAACACCTACCGCCACCGTGCCGAGAAGATCTTGCGTGTAGTGGGAATTTCCTTCCAATCTAGGCATCAACAGCCGACTCTCATCTGCTCAATCCGCAGCATGTCCGAGTTTTCGGAGTTCATCAACGAGTTTGAATCGAGGAACTGTTTTAGCGAGTTGCTCGTGATCGTAGAATCAGGGGCCGAGCAAAGCCTCGAATTCAAGCTTCTTCAGCGTCGCGACGAGCACGTAACAATTATTAGTGAACGCAGCATTGTGGAGAACGAATTCCGCGTGAGGAGCTTCATGCAAAGCGGACACTTTGTGTACGCGGACCGATCTTCCGATATTCCTGAAGTTGAGGAGATTGAGGAGATGCTTTTGCACACGTCGTACTTTGAGGGGCAGATCAAGTTCGCTCCTTCTTCGGAGCTGCGCTACAAGTCTGGTCCTGCGCCCCTCTCCCCGGCAAGCCTGGTTGCTACCTCGTTTGTCAAGGAAGCGCTTACTGGTCGTGAAATCCCAACCTACGAGATTTAAAGAGGTACATCATGAACCACTTTGACCTGACAATCGCGATTCCGACCTACAATTCGATCGCAAAGATGGCAGAAACCATCGATTCGCTTCGTAATACGAGCGAGCTCGTCAATTGCGAAGTCATCTTCGTTGATGACTGCTCCTCGGATGATACATTTGAGCGACTCAGTGAAATTGCGGTTGAAAACCCCTCCTGGAGCGTCTACAGGCTGGAAAAAAATTCTGGTTCGGCAGCTGGTCCAAGAAATTACGCAATTGGTAAAGCTCGCGGCGAATGGATCTACTTCCTAGACTCGGACGATGTGCTCGAGCCCAAAGGCATCGAGGACGCTCTGCGGACCGCTAAGCGATACAACTATGATGCTGTCCGAACGTCCCTGCGTGTCCGTATGGGGGACGGAACAGAACGTATCGGGGACTTGATCCCCAAATGGGATTCACTGAAGTCCGCGAACGAGCGAATTCGAGCAATTACTCGGCATCAAAGCCTCACGTGCAGCTTTTTTGCTAAGCGCAGCATCCTGATGGACCATCATGTTCGTTTCGACGAGAAACGTCGTATTGGCGAGGACATCAAATTTACCTCTGAAGTCTTGCTCCACTGCAATAGGATTGGATACCGTGCGCTGCCATCAAGGACATACGTGCGAAACGCTGTCGGAGCCGAGTCTGTAACTCAGAAAATTAATTCCGAGCAGTTCTCGGACTTTACGAAGTCCTGGAATGAAGTGGAAGAAAACCTTTCTGAGCTTGGCATTTCTTTCGTTGCGGAGCACGGCTTTTCCGCCGTCCAGTACGCCCTACGACAGTTTGTATGGTTTAAATCCGAGGAATTGTCGAAAGAAGCGTTTGATGAGTTCGCCGACTTTTGCAATCGGCACAAGGCATCCCTTCGCTCCTTCGCCTTCCAACCCCGTTACAGGGAGCTCGTAGATGCAGCGCTGGCGCGCGATCACGCAGTTTTCAATCAGGCCGTTCAGCTGCGAGTTCTGGTCGCAGGTCACGATTTGAAGTTTATGGGTTCGATCGAGAACCGCATTCGTGACCACTATCCTGTGCGAATCGATAAATGGGAGGGGCATACTCGACACGACGAACGAGAGTCGAAGCAGCTTCTTGCATGGGCGGACTTTGTCTGGGTCGAATGGCTATTGGGCGCCGCTGTCTGGTATTCGAAACATCTCCGCGGAGACCAGCGGATGGTTGTCAGGGCTCATAGGTCCGAAGTAACTGTCGACTACGGAAATCAAATCAACCTTGATCGAGTAAGCGGGATCATTTGTATCGCTCCTCACGTGCTCGGTGACATCGCAGATAAATTCGACATTCCACGATCGAAACTCTGGCTGATCCCGAACGCACTCGATGTGCAAACCTACGAACGAGGCGAGTACGACGAGGATCGGCTGCGACGGATTGCGATGGTTGGAATTGTCCCTCGCCTCAAGGGATTCAAAAAGGCGCTCGAGGTACTTTCCTCGTTGAAGGAGGACTTCCCTCAGGTGGAACTTCATGTATACGGCAAGCAGCCAGAAGAATTGGAATGGGTGTTGAACAAGCCGGAGGAAGCAAGCTATTACGAAGAATGCCGTGCGTTTATTGCCGAACGGGAACTTGAAAACAACGTGCGATACCACGGGTGGGTCGACCCTAAGCAAGAGCTTTGCGGAAACGCTGCAGTCATTTCAATGAGTGACTTTGAGGGTATGCAAGTCTCAGTGGCCGAAGGGTACTGCGCCGGCAGCATCGGCATGACGCTGAATTGGCGCGGAGCCGAGCAAGGATACCCTAAGCAGTGGGTATTTGACTCTTCAACAGAATTGGAGAAAGCATTGCGCGGGGTACTTCAGGGCGAAATTGATGTGAAACGGGAGTCGCAGAAGGGCCGCGCCATCATCGAAGATCTGTATTCAATTGATTCCGTCTGGCCGAAGATCGAGGAAATGATGAAAGCGGTAAGGGCTTGACATTTCCTGACATCGACGTCCGTAACCCGTTGGGGTGACGCGGAATTTATATCGAGGGAGTGTAAAGGCGGCAGTTGGAAATGGATATGGCGAAAGCGGACAACAGGCCAGACTATTGGCTGAAGTTTCCCGATGGCTCTCCAGACCGCTGGAAAGTTGAGCGATCTGATTCGGCGTGGAGCATCACGATGCCAAACTCGGCAACGATCACGATTTCTAGCGCCGATCCCGTCGTAGCTTTCAACGGTAATTTCGATGCCGACCGGGACTCAACTCGCCTCTGGGTCAACTCAATGCGCTACGCGACGTCGATTCTCGATGAAGGAGATGAGGATACTACGTGGTGTCTCCTTTCTCAGCTCAAAAATCATGTCGCGGTCGATCCTCGAGGACCTGGTGGGGAATTCAGCGGTAGTCTCGACCATCAGTACGCACTCCAGCTCAGGACACTGTGTGACTTGCGCTCTTGGCTCCTGAAGCGACCTTGGTCACGCCTGAGCGCAGAACGGGACGAGCTTCTCTGCGGATCTGTGCTTTCGATCTACAAATACGTAGACGAGTTGTCATTGTTGCGCCCCAATAACCACGGCGTCATGCTGGCAATCAGCCTTCTGCATAGCTTTTACATGTTCAACGACGTTTCACGGGCGAAGGTGGATAGAGAAGGCTGCATCGCGATAGACCAGGAGGGAGAGATTGGTCCTGGTGCCGTTGTCACTTTTTTGAATGAGACGTTTAAGGAAGTCTTTGGCGACGACGGGGTTGCGAACGAAAATACGCCAATCTATCAGGCCTTTTACCTCAAGCTGATCAAGAGCATTACGGATTTTCAATCCTGGGCGTACGGCCAAGAAGACGAATCCTTGGGCAAGCTGAACGCCAGGGCTACGACTGCGTATCGTCACATGCTACTGCCGAATCGAGCTGTTCCACCACTAGGAGATGGGTCATACTCTCAGCAATCAGAGTATTCGCCTCTCTTTGGACTGTGGGCCTCGCCAGAAAATGGGTTGCTCACGCGATCGTCGGATGAGACTTTCTTTTCGTTCACTTGCGGCTACCGGGGGGTCTTTCATAAACAACTAGATGATTCGTCCATCTATCTCTGGCATAACGGTGAGGCGCTTATCCAGGACGCTGGACTGAAGTCGTATGACGCGAATGACCCAGTCGCTACCTCTATACGAGGGCAACTAGGTCACTCTGGCCTCTTCTTTAGAGAGTTCGACGGAGTGCGAGCGGAAAAGGTTACCGCATACGGGGCGGGAACTCGTCTCGTTGAAGCCAACATGGAGTTTTCAAATTCTGTGGTGGCTGGCGCGTTCCAGGTAAGGGGACGATATGGTTTTAGGGGAGTGGTTGCTGAACGTCTGGTGACGTGGCTGGACGAGCACTCGTTTTTGATCCGTGATTCGGTCGAGTCCACCAGAGGTGAGAGGGAAGCCGTATCACGTTTTGTGTTGGATCCCCAAGCGGAAGTCACTTTCTCACGGGAAGGCGCGATTTCGGTAACAATGCCTAGGGCCCGTATGGATATTTCCACTAACGGCAACGGAGGTGCAGTTGAGCTCATTCGCGGATTTAATCCCGGGGGTGGACCTGCTCGTGGTTTTATCTCTCCCAGAAACTATTCATCCCAACCGACTACAATGTTGGAATTTCGGATTCCGCTTGTTGAGGATCCGGAGAGCAGCACTTTGAAAGGTAAACACCTACTCAGGGTTTCCTTTGGAGAAGTGTAGGTTCCAACGACCACGGTTTTGCTAGCCTGTTTTGGGGCGAATGCTTTAAGCGAAATTGTGCTGCATGGCTTTGCCGCCGTCGTGAATTAGATCAAACAGAATTAATAGTTGTGACTAGGAGACACTATGTTCGTGGGGCACACGCGCTTTAGCCTCTTCAATCCGGGGGCTGGCGACTGGAAGTCGAGCTCGAGAACCTCTTCCGCAGAAGAGGCGGCTTTTGAAAAGTATCTTTTCAGCGAAGAGCGACTTGCTCCGCGCGCGGAGGTCTTTATGCAGAATACGGTGCCTATGCTCAATCGAGCGTCAGAACGGCATCGTATCCGTCACGTAGTTTCGTATTCTGAAAATCTTCCTGCGAAGTACCAGGAGATGCTCACTGAGGCTGCAGAGAAGCATCCATTTTTAGTCTTGGACCGGAAGGCTCCAAAAGAGGGAGCATCACCCTGGCAATCGGTCGTAGGGGATGAGATCGCTGACACTGAATGCGTCGGTGCATATCGGCTAGACGATGACGACTTGCTTGCGGATGATTTCTTTGACCGAATGGCGGGTTACATTCGTGACCCCTTCGTTGGGATGTGGGTAACGTTTGCGCATGGGTACACAGCGGTGACGAGCGAAGGGAGGATTTTCCGTCCTCGGAAAGTTACCTGGCCCAAAATCGCAATCGGGCTCACTGCTGTACACAAGAAGGAAAGCGGCGGAAAAATTGTGGGTCCAAGCGCTCGGGGAGGCCACAATCGCGTCGACGAGCACAATGCGATGATCGTCGATTCAAGGGAGCCGAGCTATCTATGGTTAAGGTCCACAAACCAAGACTCGTTAGTTAACGTTCCCGAAGCGGAGCGCTTAAGAAAGCTTGAAGGCATGCTACACGAGTATGAGCTAGCCAGCGCAGTTGATTTTCGTCGATCCTTTCCGCATCTCAAAAATGTCGAATTCGGAGAGTCTTGGGAACTTCTTAAAGGCGAGGAATCTGCAAAACAGCCGATCGATTTTGAGCTGCCGAAGCCATTGAACTCCTTCTCAATCAAGTACGGTTTCAAGTTTTCTGGAGCACTTGATCCGAGAAACTATATTATGAGATTCGGAATTGAGCGAGACAGTAAACCGGAAGGCAAGAACGATCGTGAGCTAGGGCTCGGGGAGGCTAAAGACCTCGCAAGTAGCGTCAACGGACTTTCATTTTCGGAGAATCCCACAGTCGGCTTCTTTAAGTACCTCCCACTTCGGCGGGGTAAGGGTGAAATGCGGTTTTCTCTGAGCTTGCCAACTGGATACGTGTGCACCGAACTGCAGATTAGGGAATGGAAGAACCCAGAGAATCCGCTGAAGTTGACCTATCTGAGGGTGAATGAGTCATAATGCGCGATTTTCGTACGAAAACGGGACAAGTAAAGCCAGAGAATTTCGTTGTCGCGTTTGGAGCGATGGAAGCGCCCGGTAGCCTTGAGGGTTTTTTCGAGTTTCCAACCGGCGATAGCTGTAATGAAGTCAAGGATCCACTTGACTATTACTGGCGCGGATATTACGGGGAATTCGCTCCCTTTCAATTTGGCAACTTGAAAGGAGGAACAAGCGAATGGGACGCCGAACTCGGAGTAAAGCGATTCTTTTGCTCTAGTGAAGCTCCTCTTGTTCTTGCAGTAAGGGTGTCGTTGCCTGGAACCAGGCAAATTCGGCAAGGTCGCTTCATTCACTTTGTCGCTGAAGACGGGACTCGTTGCGGAGAACTTGAATTTTGTAATCTGAATTCTTCCGCAATTGAAGATAGTCCAGGGGAGAATCCAGAATCGTCCGTCTACTCATTCGGGACGCGGTTTGATTTCGATTTAACTATCCGTGTGCGCACGTCGGATTTCGTCATCAACGACAGGTCGTTTGCGCTACTTTCGGAAACAGAAGAGTTCCGAGATAGAGTGCCCGTAAGGTACTTGACGATTCCTGGCACTAGCGACGAGGTCGCATTCGTTTTTTCAGCAATGTCGTCTGTTGGCGATCTCACCTTCAATTACAAGTCTTCATTAGCGAATTTTTCAGGCACCCAGTATTTCATCCTTGATGATGCAAGGGAACAAGGAACCTACTATCTGTGCGAGGGACGAGACTTTTCTGTTGCTGACTCGGTGCAGAGGTTCATTCGTTCAGTCCTGAAAGATCGGAACACTCCGTCCGATTCTGTCTACTTCTTCGGATCGTCAAAGGGCGCGACGGCGGCAGTTTGGCATGCATTAAGACTCGGGTCTGGCAATGCAGTCGTAGCGGCGCCCCAATTTCTGATCGGTGATTTTCTCAAGCGACCCCACCCAGGCATTTTGCACTATATGGCAGGTGGCCGGAGCTACGAGGACGTTGAATGGCTGAACGGTCTTTTCTCGAGAACCTTGGACCCTTCAAACTTCGGAGGTTCAATTCGAATTTTGGTCGGCGATAACGATCCCCACAAGGACACCCATGTTCCAGCCTTGGTGCGCTTTCTCACGGACGCAAAGGCGGATGTCATGACGCTTCCTGTTTTGGGGGCAAATCACGCTGAGACCGGCGTGATTTATGCTTCGATGTTGCGGTCGTTTTCGGATCAAAAGGGTGATGAAGTTCGCTCTTTTTACGCGCTCTCGGCCAAAGACGAATGCCTGCAGTTGTCCTGTGCTCCTCATTTCCAGAATTCTACGATGGCGGTGCGGTTGTACGTCGGAGCGAACGAGTTCGCGATGGAGTGGTATGGAAGGCAGAACACCTGGAAGTGGGACAATGTGCCTGAAGGAAGCAGCGTTGTCTTCCGAGTCTACGAGAAGTTGGCCGGAGAAAATGGCAATATGCATGCTTACACAACGCGGCGCATCGAGATAGATGATGTCCAAAAGAGGAAGTACTAAATGACAAGAATGATCGCTACAAACGGGATTCGACTCTCTCTCCCGGACGAGTTTCCGTTAGAAGTACCCGAGAACGCGGGAAATATCATTCACGGCAACGCGCCAAAGAATCTGTTTGGCACTACCATGGCCACGCTCGACTCGGAATGGAGGCAGTTAACTGCGTCAGGAAGCTTTCGCGACTTTGTCAATGATCATTGTTCGCATTTGATCATTACCATGGCGAATTTTTTCCGCTTGTATGACTTTTCGCCCGCGATGAGGAAGCGGTATGACTACTTCTCGCGAGCACTAGATGGGTATGAGAAACCGATTGTTCTCTTCGGCCTTGGGTCGCAAGCGAAATCTGGGGCCAAGATCTCTGCAGATGCTCTTCCACCTGAGGGGCAGCGATGTCTTAAGAAGATTATTGAGAAGACGACGGCAATTTCGGTGCGAGGTGATTTTACTCGCCGTGTTATTGAGGCTGTCGTTGGTCCGACTGAAGGACAAGTCTTCGTCACAGGGTGTCCGAGCTACTATAGCAAACCGACTGCGTTTAAAGACCTACAAGAACGGCTTAGTGGCATGGAGTCTGAGGAACGTGCCCCAGCGGTGAACGTCACGCGCTATTCTCGGGAAGCCGATCAGCATCTAGTACGTCAAGCGGTGGCTGGAAACTTCTTCTTAATCGAGCCGGAGAACAAGGACGTGCATCGGTACTTCGTGGATACACTTCGTAGCGGTGAAGTAAGGAAAGCACCTGAGGCACTCAGGTTTTTGGCGGGTGATAGGACTGCTTCGGACTGGGAAACTGCACTTTCCCAGTTTATCCGTAGCCGCTATCGGTTGTTCAGGCACATGGATGCTTGGTTGGAATTCAACCGAGAAATGGTCTCGCAAACCGTGGGGACACGCTTCCATGTGAATATGGCGTCGATGCTGTCCGGAGTCCCGGCTGTGTGGGTCACGCACGATGAGCGAACAGTTGAGTTGACGAAGACCCTTTCCCTACCAGCGGTGTCCCTTGAACAGGTCTTAGAAAAGCCTGTGCAGCAAATCGTGGAAGAGGCTGATTTCGACGCATTCCTGAAGGCAGTTCCGGAAAACTTCCGAAAGTTTAATTCGTTCTTGGCGGCAGCGGGCCTACCGCAGCAAGAAGTCCCCACGATTTAGTCCGGGTAAGATTCGGTTCGCAGTACGCGCACATTGGAGGAGAGACAAATGAGCAAGTTGGACATCGCGGTGTACGGCAGTTGCGTTGCTCGAGACGTCGTTCGTGTTGCATCTGAAAGTCTTGAGCTTCGCAGCTACTTTGCCCGGAGTTCTTGGATCTCATCAACGAATCCTGCGGTAGATATTCCTGGTGTAGAGTCCGCGCTGAGCAGTGCTTTTCAGCAAAGGATGCTAGAAAATGATTTCAGTTCCTCGGCGTTACGCCGCGCAGTGAACACAGAGAGTGATGTCCTTGTCCTAGATCTCGTAGATGAGAGACTGGGCGTCTATCCGGTAAACCGTGGGGGATACCTCACCTGGCTCAACGAATTGAACCACTCTGGATGGCTAAAGCGTGTTCCTCATGGCCCGTTGATTGAGTTCGGGACCGATGAACATTTCTCGCTCTTTAAATCGTCCGCGCAAATGGTGTCTTCCACCGTCGATCTAGAAAAGACTGTTCTTCTGCGATTCAACTTTGCAGAAGCTTCAAGGGAAGGCCAAGCAGTACCGGAGACAAAAGGCAAGCCGGCCAAGTGGTGGAACGAACAATACGCACGGTATTACGATGCAGCAGCTGATGAAGGCATAGCTGTTATCGAGGTTCCTTCTGAACTCTGTGTTTCCACGGAGCAGCATTTATGGGGAATAGCTCAATATCATTTTGTCAATGAGTTCTATGAATGGGTTTCCTTAGAGCTCGGGCGACGCTTTTCCAAAGATTCTTAGTATTAAGGGGACCGCGCAGGTACTTGACAAGGTTGTCGACTAGTCGTAAAAGCACATACAGGGCGGTGTGGTGAGTGGCCAAGGTTTACATTGTTGAACGCGGTCCATTATTGACAGCACTGCCTGATGTTTGGCAGCACGAGTGCTAGCAATACGGGCGCTCCCTGAATACGCAAAATTGCATGAAATCCTGGTCGAATGCATGATTTGCAGAAGCTTGGCGCATGCTCGCAGAAGCGTCGGACTCCGATCATCAAACGGTAGCGCCCCCTAAGGAAACTGCCAAATAACTCCATGTATTATCACGGATATGCGGATAGGATTCGAGTTACCTTTTGCCGGGGTGCCTGCCAGGCTGGCGCTGTTTGGAGACGGCGCATTCGAATATAAGGACTATATCATAAAATTTCAGTTTCCGGGGGTGACTCCTTCTGCAGATGTAGCGAGCGACCTCGGACTTTCGTTCTCCCCGGGGCTAAGGAGTCTATTCCTTTACAGTCCGGGAAGCGGGACGTCGACGCCGTCGACAACCAAGTTTTTTCCATTGCCCGAAGGGGCGGACCGTTTTTCTGTGCTTATTCAGCCGTGGTCAAAGAGGGATTCCTGCCCCAACATTGATCGAGTCGATCTTCAAGTTCGGGCACCCTGGTCCAACAACAATTGTCTCACCGTAGTAGGAGCGGAACCGCATGCATAGCAATGATTTCGCCGCATATGAAACAGGCGTGGATATTTCTGTTGTAATTGGATTCCGCGATTGGGGTTTGCGCCGCATTCGACTTGCGGTGGAAAGTATCCAAGCCTCGTTCGGCCGGTTCAACGGTGAGGTAATCATTTCTGATTACGGCTCTGAAAACCAGAAAGAAAATGAACTCCTGGCCGACAAACTTGGCGCCCGCTATGTGTACACACCGGACGTTGCGCAGTGGTCTCGGTCACGCGCACTGAACGCCGGTTTCGCCATCAGCACGGGCTCGCTCCTTGTTTCAACTGATGCAGACATGGTCTTCTCTCCGCAGTCGTTTGAGAGAATATTTGAGATAGCTCTGTCGCAACCGAAGGCGGCATACTTTTTGCAATGCCGGGACTTGCCTCAATCCATGAACGATGAGTGGGTAGAGGCCAACTCCGACGAGTGGCAGCAGATGGAACGAAACTCTCGGCTTCGACCGCGTTGGGGGATGGGCGGAATGATGGCAATTTCGCGCCAGGGCTTCTTTGAAATCCGCGGTTTTGATGAGCGGTTCCACACGTACGGGGGAGAGGACCTGGACTTCGCGCAGCGGGCCCGACGGGCAGGTTTTAAGACTGTTTGGATCAATGACTCAGCTGTACGCATGTACCACATGTGGCATCCGCCAACACGTCGAACCGTGGACCAAACTCCAGAGGGGCGCGCGGCAGTCGAGAACAACCGTGACATGCTGTACAACGACCGCTCCTTCGTCCGGAACTTTATACAGTGGGAACACAAGCCTGACGACGCTCCACCACTAGTTACTGTGGCGATTTGCACCCAAAATCGAGCAGAGTTGATTGGCGAGTCCATTCAGTCGGTCCTGTTCCAATCGATGCAGGATTTCGAAGTGGTCGTTGTTGATGACGGGGGATCCGACAACACCAGAGAAGTTGTTGAAAGCTTCGGTGATGACAGGGTTCGGTACGTGTGGCAGGAAAACGCGGGCATCGCTGCGGCACGAAATCATGCGGCACGGATCAGCCGGGGTCTATATACAGCGGTTCTCGACGATGACGACTTGATGCATCCAAGGCGCCTTGAGTGGCAAATTGGAAATCTCGAACCCGGAAACGTCGGCAATGTCGGTTCTTTTGTCAATTTTGACAACGAGTCGGGCGAGCTGGAGCTCATTGTGTCAAAGAAGCCGACCATTCAGAATGCGATGGAGAAGGGGACCGCTCCAGGGCACAGCACCTGGATGGTGAGGACAGACGTGGTCCGTCAGTTCCAATACAACGAATCATTGACCAGCGGCGTAGACAACGATTTGATGCTGCGAATGCTGCGATCTGGCGTCGCGCTGACTCATGTTGGGAAGCCGCTCACGCTGAGAAGGATGCACAGCAAGCAAGTTACCGTCTTAGACAGTGACCAGCAGCTTGCTAGCGCAGGATCAGCGCTCCGATTTATCCAGTGGCGTCTCAATCCCGGAGATTTGAGAAACATTGCTGAGAAGGCGAAGAAGCAGGGCGCTTACCCCCAAACTGCGCCTCGAGAGGAGATCGAGCGAGAGATCAGCCTCTTTCTCCCTGACCGACTTGCCAAGCGAAACTTGGCGTTGTCCGGTGACTTCGTAAACAGTGCTTCGACCGTACGCTGGCAGGGGGACTTCGTGCAGGCAAGTGTTAAGGTTGGCGCTGACGGCCCGCACGAGCTTCCGATTGCAGTCATTCAGAACGCTACCTTCCATGACATGGTTACCGCGCGGCGATGCGGCTTGGATTTTTCGGCGTCGCCAGCAGCACTTGATGACGAGTGCGTAGATATGAGACTTGGGCAATTGGCTTGGATGATCGAGGGTGCTTCAGTATCAGCCGCTGATCTAGACCTCAAGCCAGATTTTGTGTTGGCGAAGCGAGACGGAGATAGCGGAGCATCCAACGCAATCTGGGACGTACGAGTGTGTACGGAATCTGAGGCAAAAATGCTCCTTGAGGAAGACAAGACCTGGTTGATCTTCGGAAACGAGTTTTGGGGAGGCCAAATTGAAAATAACGAAGAGTAGGAATAGTTCCCATCAAATTGTTTACACGGCCGAGCTTTCGGAATACGACGCCGAGCCACCGACGAGAATGTGGATCCTCGACGGAGGACCGAATCGTATTAACCCCGAAATCGAAGCGATCGCACTCTATCTGATCTTCGGACCCTGGTGCGGCGGCGAGTTCATTTGCCCTCAGAAGATGGGGCCCAATACTGCGGCCGCGATTACGCGTCATTCACAGATGGATTTCTTTCCCGGGCCAATCGAGTACTATCCAAAGCCGCTCCCTACAGGGGCAACTGAGGTCACTGTCTCAGAGGAGTTCCCTCAGCCGGGAGTGAGGACTCTCAGTCTGATGTCTGCAGACAAATGGAATGGAGCGATGCGATCTACTAATTCGATGATTCTGAGCAGCAATTCTGAAGTGTTTCGTCTTGGTGATGATGACCCACGGCCAGTTTTGGCCCCAGCGGTACTAATGGCCGAGGAATTAAACGTGGGATCAATCGTATTGGCAAAGAGAGTGGGCGCAGCACGGCCTGAAGTGATTCAGCTTTGTTCTGAAGTACGTCTATTGGTAGCTGCCGAATCGTAGTGGGTAATGTAGTTCTCACTAACATTCGACCACGAAAACCTCAGTTATGAGGTTTGCAATTGAGACTCTACTGGCTATAGCGGTCACGACGCTGTGCCTTGCTGAACTAAAATGTCGACCGGAGTTTCTTGGTAGCAGAACAACCGATTTGAGGAAAATAACGAATGAGGCGCGACTCCTGTCATCATACGTTTCTGCCATATCAGTCTTAGTTGATAAAGTCGTAGAGTTTGTGACGGCACAGAGTCTCGCAGTATTGGAGAGAGCGGAATTGGGTAAAATGGCTCGCGCTTCCAAATAGACTTTGTACTCCGCTGCGGATCCAATCGAGAGGAACCATGAACTTTCACATTCTGACGATGTCAAGAGGCGACGAATTCAGGTTTGAGGATTGGATTCTTTATCATCAGCGATTGGGTTTTGAGCATTTCCATATCCTGCTCGATAACCCCAATGACAATAGTAAAGCCGAGCTTGATCGCATTCAGGCTGAACATGGTGTTGAACTCGATGTCTCGGTACTTGAACCAGATGGGCCATACTTCGATGGCTTAGACAATGAGGAGCGACTCCGACGAATCAAATCTTGGAAACTCGAACACAAAGACTACATTGCCAGGACCGGATACCCGATTGTCGATCCTCTTTCCGATCGACAATACAAGACCTTGCCTAAGGCGCTCGCAACGCTGAAAGAATCGTATCCGGAGGATTGGGTCGCGATAATTGATGTTGACGAGTACATTGCCGTTCCCGGCTCCGCCTCATTAGAAACTCTAATTTCTAAATCTGCGAGACCGAGACTTCGTTTGCTCAACTTTAACTTTGATATGAGTAATTGGGTCCCTGGTGAAAATGTACGTAGTCGCACACGGCGTTGGGCCCGCAAAGATATTGAAGCCTACGGAAAGGGCTGGGATCAGAGGGTAAAGTCCATCGTAAAACTATCGCACGCGTTGCCGATGGTTTCGGTCCATGCGGTTTCAGCTGGACCATTTGAAGTGCTTGACCCCCGCGTAGCGCGACTTCACCACTACAAATTCCCGAATCAGAAAATTTCCTTGGAGTACGCGGTAGATGACCGTTGCATTGAGAAGCTTGAACCAAGTCGAACTAGTAGTAGTCGCTCGGGGAAATTGACGCAGTCTCCTGTGGTACGTTCGGGTGCCCCTGGGCATGCCAAACTAGAAAATTTGCGTGGTGCTCCCGAATTCCGTCGACTGGCGATTGCAATCAAGAAAATCGCGAAAGGCGAAGGGGTTGTCTTTTCACCTTCCAAAGGAAATTGGGGCGACGGGTTAATAAATTTTGGCACGAGACAGTTCTTCGACTTTTTTGGAATTCGTTATGAGGAGTTGAATAAATCCGAGTTCGATGATGATTTGCGGCTTGGAAAATTTTCCGGGAAGGTCGTAGTCTTAGGCGGCGGAGGAGCATGGTCGCGGAACTTTAGTGGTGCGCGAAAGTTCGCAGCTTTGCTTGCAGACGAAGCACGTGCTGTTATTGTTTTGCCCACAACCTATGACCTGGGTGAAGTGTCAGCGCCCAATGTTCAGTACTTTGCACGTGACAAGTTCACGAGTCTTGAGCGAGTGCCATCGGCAACGTTTTGTCACGACATGGCGTTCTTTACCGACTTGCCCGTGGTAGAGCCTCAAAATCGCGTTTGGCGGCTTTTCGCGATGAGAGAGGACCGCGAAGGGCAGGGACTGTCGGAAAAAGTTCCGAATAATTTTGATTTGAGCAAGCTTGGGGACGGTGACTACCGTTTTGTCGACCCGTTCTTCAACTTGGCAAATAACTTTAGCGTACTAGCCACGGACAGGCTACATGTTGCGATAGCGGGGGCGATGCTTGGCCGAGAGGTAAGGTTGGTTCCGGGAAATTACGCAAAGAGCGTGGATGTGTTCAAGTCATCCATACAGCCGAACTATCCGAAAGTTCGAATAAGTTCGACCGGCGAGATTTTGAAATGGGTTGGTGGGAAATAGCGCTTGAGGGGCGGAGATCTATCGCTTCATTACTCCCGATGGCGGGAAGGGTGAACCACTAATGGCTCCTCCAACTGGGCTCGAACCAGTGACCCTTCGATTAACAGTCGAATGCTCTGCCAACTGAGCTATGGAGGAATGCGTGCGCCTTAGCTTACGTGGCGGATCCTGAGATCAAAAATTGGTGGCGCCAAAAAATCAGCAGGCCGACAGAAGAGCGAGGCAGCCGCCAAGGTATAGTTTCCTACGCGTAACACGCTGGAGGGGCTATAGCTCAGTCGGTTAGAGCCGCGGACTCATAATCCGCTGGTCGCGGGTTCGAGCCCCGCTGGCCCCACACATAGCCGGTGGCCGGAACCATGATTGGTCCGGCCACCGGCGTTTTGGCGTCAGCCCCGGTTTAGAACCCGGGGAAGAGGACCCGGTTCGTCTTGCCTGCTTGGATCAGGGCCATCTTGATGGTGTCAAAGACGAAGAGGTCTCCACCCGGTGCCGCGAAGACGGTGGCGCCGCCGCCGTTACGGACAGACATCGGGCTGAGCTTCTCCGGAGGCTGGGTGAAGCCCTGGTTCCAACAAAGCTCGCCGACCCAGCCCTTTTCCACCTTGATGGCTGGAATGAGCTGCTTCGGTGGATTGCACTCCGGGTGAGCGGGGCGCGCGGCGTCGGAAACACACAGGGTGGTGTGGGAGGTGGGGTAGTCGTAGATCTCGCAGCGGACATCGCCGCCTTGGTTCGAGTAGGTGTGCGTGGAGGCTTGGGCGGCGGGTGCGGCGAAGACCGCGGCGGCGAGGGTGGCGGCGCTGATGGCGAGGGCCGCGTGTGTACGGGTTTTCATGGCTTGCTCCTAGTGCGTCGGCAGGTCGTGCGGATGTATGGCATGTGTCACTGAGGGTAGTGATGAGTGAGGGAGCTGGCAAGCGTCGATAAGCGAGACGACCCGGGCAACGTGAAATCCCCGCACTCCGTCTGAACTGCTTTTCTAACTGGGCTCGAAGCAGTGACCCTTGGATTGCTACCTAAGACGCACGCTGAGTCCCTGTTGCGGAAGAATCGCGGGGATGGAGATCACTGACGGCGACCTCATGGAGCCCTGCGGCTGGGTACGAGCTTCGATGAGGTTCCATCAACGGGGGTGGACTCCAGCACCCTTCCCCGAAAGCTCCAAGGCGTAGGAGAGTTAGCGTTTTTGGTGTCAAGAAAAGCTGCCATCTTCTCCCCTCATCTGGAGAGCAGCCCTTGCACATTTGCGAGAGCATCACAGCCCCGACCGGCCGTTGGGGCGAAGAGCCAGAAGTAGAATTTCATGCTCTGGAGCTCCCCAATGCCGGCGGAGCTGCAAACCTTGTCTTGCCTCCGATTAGGCAAGGTCGTTCACGAGGCGCTCTGCGAGCTTCTGCGACGAAGCCGGGTTCTGCCCGGTGTAGAGGTTGCCGTCAACGGCGACGTAGGGCGCGCCCGCCTCGGGTGCCTTGGTGTACTCCGCTCCCAGGGCCACGAGACGGTCCTCGAGCAGCCACGGCGCCTTCTCGGCGAGCCCAGCGGCGCGTTCTTCATCATTGGAGAAACCCGTCATCGTCCGCCCGGAGAACGGGGAGCCACCCTGCGCATTCTCGGTTGCGAGGACAGCGGCCGGAGCGTGGCAAAGAAGGGCCACTGGCGCGTTGTTTGCCATGCGCTCGGTGAGGATGCGGGCGGACGTCTCGTTGACCGCGAGGTCTTCCATCGGTCCATGCCCGCCGGGGTAGAAGACGAGGTCGTAGTCCGCGGACTCGACGTCGTCCAGGTTGAGAGGCTTCGCCAGCACCGGTTCCAGTTCCTCAAGCTTCGCCTTGACTGTCGCCAGGGTGTCTGCGTCGCCCGCGCTGTCATCCAGGCTTACCTTGTCAACGGTCGGAGCGACCCCGCCCGGCGTTGCCACGTCTACGTCCCAGCGCGCTTCGGCGAAGACCGAGTACGGAGTCACCAGTTCTTCGGCCCAGAAGCCGGTGGGGTGAAGCGTGCCGTCGTTAAGCGTCCAGTGCTCCGCTGCTGAAACGATCATAAGTACCTTGGTCATGGTGTCCTCCTAAAATTTGACGATCATTTTGCCGGTGTTGCCGCCCTCGAACAGCTCGAGGAACGCGTTCGGCATGGTGTCGATGCCTTCGCGCACCGTGGTCTCGTAGCCAATTGATCCATCGACCACGAGTGGTGCGATCTTCTCCTGAAACTCCTCGGCAAGGTGCGCGTACTGGCCAACCACGAACCCGCGCAGCGTCAGGCACTTACCGATGGACAGCCCCAGATTTCGCGGCCCCGGTGCCGGCTCAGTGTCGTTGTACTGCGCGATTGCCCCGCACATCGCGATGCGGCCAAACGTATTCGCGTTCGCGATCGCGGCCTCGAGGTGGTCACCGCCGACGTTGTCGAAATAGACGTCGACGCCCTCGGGTGCCGCCTTGGCCAGCTGGCCTTTGACGTCGCCGTCCTTGTAGTTGAACGCTGCATCGAAGCCGAGGTCGGTGATGTAGTCGATCTTTTCCGCGGAACCCGCAGACCCGATCACCTTCGCTGCGCCCAGGTGCTTCGCAATTTGGCCTGCCGCGGAGCCCACAGCGCCTGCCGCGCCTGAGATGAACACGACATCGCCCTGCTTCATCTCGCCGACCGCCGTCAGCCCCACGTACGCGGTCAACCCAGTCAGGCCGAGGATGCCCAGATACGCCTCGGCCGGGGCGATGCTGGTGTCAATGTGTTCCGCCTGGTCCTCGTGCAACACAGCGTGGGTGCGCCACCCAGCAAAGTGCCGGACCGTGTCGCCCACCTTGAACTTTTCAGAGCGGGACTCTGTCACGGTGCCGACCGCAGTGCCGGTCAGCGGCTGGTCGACCTGAAACGGCTCGATGTAGGACTTCGTGTCGTTCATCCGGCCGCGCATGTAGGGGTCGACGCTGGCGAAGGTGTTCTCCACAAGGATCTGGCCATCGGCAAGCTGCGGCAGCTCTACCTCTTCGAGTCGGAAGTTCTCGCTGCTCGGCGCACCCTTGGGGCGCGAGGCGAGAACCCATTGCTTGGCTGTAGTCAACGCATTCCTCCTTCGTGGTTATGTCACCTGAGTAACCGTAGGAACGCAGTGCGGGCCCTCGTTATTCCTTGCGCGCGGACCTCGCGGACCAAACACGAAACCCCGCACTCCGTGGGGAGTGCGGGGCCTTGCAAGTACTGCTCCTCCAACTGGGCTCGAACCAGTGACCCTTCGATTAACAGTCGAATGCTCTGCCAACTGAGCTATGGAGGAATATTTTCTTTGTTGCTCTGTGCAACGGTTAATCATTTTGGCGCATATCCGGCGAAAAACAAAATCGCCAGTTCAGAGGGGGTAAATCGCGCATAAGGCACGCGCAAGTGTTAGTGTTTGATTCATGAATTCACGCATCATCGCCGCCGCTACCGCGCTCACGGTGGCCACCGCTTCGCTCACCGCCGCACCCGCCCACGCCGCGAATGGGGACACCGTCAATCTGGGCGGCAGGCCCGTGGTCCGCCAGGACGCGTCCGAGATTGTGGACAGCATGAGCTCGGTGAAGAACAACTACGAAAAGGCTGCGGGCTCCAGCCTGGACGACCTGGTCGCGGGCAGGGGTGGCTCCTCCGAGGAGGGCAAGTCCACCACCACGCAGGTGGTCATCTCCGTGCTGTTCGCACTGGGCGCGGTCGCGGCGACCGGCTACTACATGGTGCAGGAGGGCATGATCCCCAACCCGCTGCCGGGCGTGCTGCCCTCGCCGCAGCCGAAGCAGGACAATGACAAGGACGACTCGCGCCACCTCGACGACGGCGCAGCCTCGCTCAAGGGCCGCGTCTAGTTGCCCCACGTAGGGTGGGCCCATGCGATTTATTGATCACGATGACGTCTTCAGCACGGTGTCGCCGGCGGAGGCCGTCGAGAAGCTGCGCCAGACCCTCGCCGCGGGTTTCGACCCCGCCACGGACCCGCTCCGCACCAAGGTGCCGCTCCCGCACGGGGAGATGCACCTCATGCCGTCGGCGGCCGGCACCGCGGTGGGTGTGAAGATCCTGGGCATTCAGCCCGCGGGCTCCACGGTGGACGTCCCGCTCGTGCAGGGGTCCTACCTGCTCATGGGCTCCGAGACGCTGACCCCGCACATGCTTATCGACGCCACCGCGCTCACCACCCTCCGCACCCCCGCAGCCTCAATAGCCGGGGTGCTGGACCGACTCACGGCCTCGAACGAACCGTTGGACGTGGCCATCTTCGGCACCGGGGCGCAGGGCCTCGGCCACGCCGCCACCCTGGAAAGCGTCCTGGACGGGGTGCGCGAGCCGCGCATCACCTTCATCTCGCGCACGGAGCCCGCAGACCTGGCCTACCCCTGGGCCGCCTCCGGCTCCGCGGCGGCGCAGGATGCGGTCGCCCGCGCGGGCCTGGTCATCACGGCGACCACGTCGCCTGAACCCATCGTCACGGGCGCGGCGCTTCGCGATGACGCCACCGTCCTCGCCGTCGGCGCCCACACCGCGGACACCCGCGAGCTGGCCGCGGACGTCTTCACCGGCGCCCAGGTGATCGTGGAGGACCCGACCGTGGCCTACCGCGAGGGCGGCGACGTGGTGCTCGCCACCGAGGAAGGCACCGTGCGCCGCGAGGACCTCATCACGATGGCCCAGGTGGTGCGCGGCGAGGTCGCGCTCGACCCGGACCGCCGCGTGGTGTTCAAGACGGTGGGCATGCCGTGGCAGGACCTCGCCACCGCCCAGGCCGTCGCGCAGGCGGCCGAAAACCCGTTAGAGTAGTGGGCATGAAGAACACGCTGCTTTCCCTCGGCGTCGCCTCCGCCGTCGCCGTCACCGCCGTTTGCCCCGCCTACGCCGCCGAACCGGCCCAGGAGTCTTCGTCGCTGAGCCCCGGCGCCATCGCCGGCATCAGCCTGGGCGTGCTGGCGCTCGTCGGCGCCGGCAGCTACTTCGCCGTCTCGCAGGGGCTTATCGACGTCCCCGGTTTGGAAATCCCGGAGGTTCCGGGGCTTGGCGAGCTCGCCGCGCTGGCGGGCGCCGCCGGCATTGCCATCCCGGCGCTCGGCGCCGGCGCGGCTAAGGGCGGCGACGCGAAGGCCGCGTCCTGTCAGCCGGGCGCGTTTGATCAGCTCGTCCCCGGGTGGCCCAACCACACCGGCACGAACGTGGACTACTGCGACGGCAAGTGGGCGGTTGCGGGCGCGAACCAGACCGACTGGATCGTCGCCTTCCGCGCTGACGGCGAGCAGTGGCACGTGGTCGAGCCCGACGGCAAGACGGAGACCAGCTTCAAGTGCTACAACACCGGCCGCCTGCGCGAGCAGGGCGCGCCGCAGGAGTTCACCGACAAGCTGCTCACCTGCGCGGCGTAGCTGTTACTGGCGCAGCGCCCGGGCCGCGATCGCGAGCTTGCGGTGATTGGGTACGCGCACGCGGGTGGTGCGCAGCTGGGCCGGAGGGGTCGCCTCGATGCGGTCGGTGAGGTCCTCGAAGAGGGCGGTGGCGACCTTCACCGCCGGGCGGACCCGGGCCGGTAGATTGGGGATCTGCTCCTTGGCCTGGGCGAGTTCGGTGCGGATTTGGGCTATGAAGGGGTGGGTGGGGGCGTCGATAAGCGAGTGCTCGGTGTAGCTGCGGCCGAGGGCTGAGTCCTCGGCGGTATCGCGCAGGAAGTTGATCTTTTGAAACGCGGAGCCGAGCGCGCGGGCGCCGTCGGCGAGGTCGGGGGTGAGCGCGGCCTCGTCGCCGCGGAAGAAAACGCGCAGGCAGAGAAGCCCGATGGCTTCGGCGGAGCCGTAGATGTAGTCGTCGAGCGGAAGGTCCGGCTGGTCGGGCAAGTCCGAGCGCATGGAGGCGAAGAAGGCGCGCAGCTCGGCCTCGGGGAAGCGGCACGCGCGGGCCGTGGCGGCAAAGGCGTGCAGGACGGGATCGGCGTGGAAGCGGTGCGCGGGCGCGTGGAGGACGGCGGCCTCGTAGGAGTCGAGTGCGGTTTCGGCGCACTCGTGGGCCTGGGCGGTGGTGCCGTCGACGATCTCGTCAGCGATCCGCACAACCGCGTACAGGTTGCGGATGTCCGTGCGCATGGGCTGCGGCAGGAGCCTGGTAGCCAGCGAGAAGCTGGTGGAGTAGTGGGCCATGACCTGCGCGGCTGCGCGGTCGCAGGCGGCATCGTAGGTGTCGAGGTAGCGGCCGGTCATGGTGTATAAGCGTAGTTTGCTGGTGCGGGTTCGGCGTGTGTGGGTAGCATCGGTCGCATGATTATTCCGCTTGGATGGCCGCGGCCACGCGCGTTGGCGGGAGGGCTGCTCGCGCTAGGCGTGGTGATGCTGCTCAGCGCCCGGGAGCTGCCGGATTGGCGAGCACTCACGTTCCTGGGCCTGGCGCTGGCGGTGCCGAGCGCGGTCTGGCTCGCTGCGGATGTGTGGTTTGCGCGGCCGCGCGGGGTGCTGTGGTGGGTGCTCGTCGCGGTTGCCGTTGCCGTGGGTGTGTGGGGGATTGCGCTGTTTCCGGAGCGGTGAGTTTGCGGCTCGCTACAGTGAGATGTGTCATTGTTTCCCGCTGTACAAAGGGGTTTGAGTCAAAGTGAATCGTGTGGTGGTAGCGCTCGGCGCGGCGTGCGTGCTAGTGCTTTCGGGATGTTCGGGTGCTGGGACCGGACCGGGGGAGGCGGAGTCGACGACGGTGACGTCGACAACCTCCGTGCCGGAGTTCGCGGCGGTTGGAGATACCCTGCCCGTTGGCTGCGACGGTGGGGAGTGCCAGGGCAGCCTCGAGGTTGAGGAGATCCTGCTTGGCGGGCAGTGTGTGGCTGGCGGGGACGCCGCCGTGGCTGAGGGCGAGACACTCGTGCAGGTGCGTGGCGTGCTCACCGCTGAAGACGGGGAGGTTAGCCTGGACGCGCCGGTGGTGTGGGACAAGGAGAACTTCAAGAACACGGGCAAGCCTGTGGATGCGTGCGAGAAGCCATCGGGGTACGAGCCGTGGTCGACTGGCGCGTCGGCTGGAGAGAAGGTTCGTGTGTACGGGGCGTATGCGGTCCCGGAGGCTGCGGTGGCGCTGGGAATCGCGGATGCGAAGTTTGACCTAGCGGAAGTGGGAAAGGGCGGTGCTACCCCAGCCCCCGCGGCGACGCAGGCTACTGGGTCGGCGGACGCGCCTGCATCGGAGGCTTCCGCCACTGTGGTGACCGAGCAGACCCTCCCGCCGGCCGAGGCTGAGCCCGCTGAACCCGTCATCGGCTTTACGGAGGCGCCGGGCAACGAGGCGCCCCACGTGATAGACAAGCAGATTGCCTCGTGCGGCGACCCGAGCATCCACGAAACCGGGACCACGTTTTTCACCGACGGGACGAGCGGCTGGACGCAGCAGTGCGCGTCGCAAATGTGGCCCGCGCAGGAAGCGATGAACGCGGAGCAGGAGGCAGGTACGGATGGCGATGGGCCGGTCGGTGAGGGCGTGGGCGCTGACGACTGGGAGTAACCGGGCTAGACGTACGAAAGAGCGGTCCGAGATCGAAATCTAGGACCGCTCCATGAAGCTCAGACGAGTGAGCCGAACTACTTCAGTACCGGGGAAAGTGCTGCGAGGCCGTTGGCCGCTACACCTTTGTTCTCGTTGCGGTTGTTCACAGCTTCAAAGTAGATATGAACTCGACCGCCGCCGCGGACGTCGATCTTCTGTGACTTTTTCTGACCTTGCTTGATGTAAACCTTGCCACGTTCACCCCCGTCGAGGGTGACTGTGACGATTCCTACACCGCCGGAGTTAGGAACAGTGTCCGACCACGCAGCGGTGAAATTCAGGCTTTCGTATCCTGCTGGCACGATGAACTGCTGGTAGCTCGAGCGTGCTTTATTATCGGTCGAGATCAGAGATTTCGCATAGTCCTTACCGTTCACCGTGACGGACACGTTCGATTTGAGCTCACGCGGGTCAAACTTCTCTTGGTCGACCAGGTAGTTGCTGGAAGAAGTCTCCGGCTTCGAGAACCCACCCTTCGAGTCGGTCGGGCGGCTGTTGCTCGTACCGCCGTTGCCGCCAAGTGCGTTGCTGCTGGAGCCGTCTTCCAGGCTTGGGACGAGGACACCGATAGCTGTTGCGATCGCAACGATTGCGCCGACGATGGCGGGGACGAGCTGCTGGACGTCGTTGAGCATCCGGGTGAGTTCACGAGCGTTTGGCACGGGAAGTCTTCCTTTCGTAGCAGAGGGGGAAGCAATGACGTGTTTATGAAAGCACGTTTCTCCAGTGTGTGCACAGTGAAATCGGATAATTTTTTCAAGCTTGGGGTCCCGCACGCACCCTGGTGGGTAGCCCGGCCACTGGGGCAGTGCCTTTCCTGTCGTCCCGCGTATAGATACCGATACTAAGAACCCGAAGACGCTGCTCAGGAGCGTGTTGTCGGTATCTTACTAACGGTATCTGCGGAACGGTCGGCCAAACCCGCATGTCCCGGCGGGTCCCCCAGTCAAGACCCGAACCCAAAACGCCTACCTCGCAAAATCGATACAAAAACGTGTTACTGTGAGCGGCATGCAACATTGAGTCCCCGTCGTCGCCACCGCAATTGCTGTGGCCACCATGTCAATCTCCCCAATTTCTTCCCACGCAGCCACCCCGAGTCGTCCGAGCTACGACGAGTTCCAGCGAGACGCTACCGTAGTGGTCAACTCCGGCAGCTCGGTAAAGAACAGCTACGAGCGCGCCGTCGGCTCCAGCTTCGAGGATGCCATCGCCGCGGGCAGTCTCTCCGCGGTGGTGCGCAACGCGAGCCGCGCCGACATCGTGCTTACCGCGCTGCTCGGTGTATTCGCGGCCGGGTCGACCGGCTACTACATGGTGCTCCAGGGGATTGTGCCCAACCCGTTGCCTGGGATCATCCCGTCGACGTCGAAGTAAACGCCCAAAAACACCGAGGCCCCGCGCTCTCCCGGAACGGAGAAAGCGCGGGGCCAAAAACGCGTCGTTGACTTAGACCTGGTAGTGCATCGGCGAGCCCGGGCCGAGCGGGATGCCCACGTAGTACCAGATGAGGAAGAAGATGAACCAGCCCGCCAGCATGGCAATCGTGTACGGCAGGGCCAGCGACATGAGCGTGCCCACGCCGGCCTTCTTGTAGTAGCGCTGCAGGAACGTCAGCGCGAGGGCGAAGTATGGCGACATCGGGGTGATGATGTTCGACGGGGAATCGCCAATGCGGTAGAGCATCTGGGTCACCTCGGGGGCAACGCCTACGTACATCATCATCGGGACGACCACCGGGGCCATGAGCGCCCACTGCGCGGAGCCGGACGTGATGAACAGGTTGATCAGCGTGACCATGAGTACGAAGCCCAGGAAGAGCAGCACGTTCGGCAGGTTCCAGCGCTGCAGCAGCTCCGCGCCGTTGATCGCTGTCCAGGCGCCCAGGTTGGACCAGTTGAACCAGGCCAGGAACTGGGAGACGGCGAAGAAGAGCACCAGCATGGGCAGCAGCGTCTTCAGACCGCGGGCCATGAACTCGGGGATGTCCGCGGCCGAGGTGATCGTGCCGACAATGAGGCCGTAGACCAGGCCCATGAGGAAGAACGCCAGGGAAATCGGGACCGCGATCGCGCGGATCAGCGGAGACTCCATGAAGCCCTCCTCGGGGCGCGCGAACGGCGACCCCGGGATGAACAGCAGGCAGAAGTATGCGATCAGGAACAGCACCAGTGCGATCGTGGACCACACCATGCCCTTCCACTCGATGGGGGAGAGCTTGAGCTGGTCCTCGGTGAGCTCGCCCTCCTGGTAGTCGTCGGGGCGCCCGTCGGCCGCCGCGTTCTCGGCTGCGGCCTTCTCCTTGGTCTTGCCGGCGGCCTCCTCCAGCAGCGGGTCGCCGGATTCGGCCTCCTTCAGCGCCTTGGCGTGCTCGCGGCTCTCAATCTTGTCAAAGGAGAGCTCCTCGGTCTCGATGTGGTCGTGGTTGACCAGCGCCTGCGCCTTCTTGTCCACGTAGAACTCGGTCACGGCGGTGATCACCAGCGCGAGCACGATAGCGGACGGGATGACGAAGTAGATGTTGGCCAGCGGTGAGACCTCGTAGGTCTCGTCGACAATATTGGCGGCGGAGGTAGAGATACCGGCCAGCAGGAGGTCCGTGATGTTCAGGATCAGGGACGCGTTGAAGCCTGCCGACGACGCCGCGAACGCCACCATCGCGCCCACCACTGGCGAGCGGCCGAGCGCGTGGAACGCCAGCGCGCCCAGCGGGATGATGATGACGTAGATCGCGTCGGAGGCGACCGAGCCGGTCACGCCGGCCAGCGCCACCATGAAGGTGAGCATGCCGGGGCCGACCTTGGCCACCATCGCGCGCACTAGCGCGCCGAGGAAGCCGGTCTGCTCCGCCACGGCCACGCCCAGCATCACCGACAGCACCACGCCGAGCGGCGGGAAGGCGATGAAGTTTTCCACCGCGTCGGTGACCATGCGCGAGATGTTCTCGGTGGTCAGCAGGGACTGGACCTCGATTGTCTCGCCCGTGCCGGGGTCTACCGCGGACATGCCAGCCTTGTGGCCGATCCAGGACGTGACGGCTACGACACCCGCGAGGATGACAAATAGCCAGAATGGGTCCGGCAGCTTGTTACCAATCTTTTCAATGACGCCGAGGAAGCCAGCGCCCTCGCCGTGCGTGTCGTGCGCGCGGTCGTCGCGCTTGTCGGGTTTCGTCTTTGTGCCCGCGGAACCGGGCGTGACTTTGGAGGAACCGGTCATCGATTCTCCCTCTCGTGCTCGTTGGGGCCTGCCCGGGTCTCCGCGCAGGCTGCGTGCAGTTATGAAGGCCGTTCGGCCGGTGACCCGTGGCCCGGAGGCACTTAGGTGAGAGCTAGCTTACACGCCACGTGTGTCACGTCCACATCAGTGGAGTGCAGGTACGCTCGGCACCATGGATTTCCGCCTCGACGACTACCTCGACACCTGGCCCGCCGACAACGTCAGCGCCGCCCTGATCGGCACGCGCACCGCCACCTACGGCGACGCCGAGCGCGTCTACGAACTCGCCAGCGTGACCAAGCTGCTCTCGGCCTACGGGTTCCTCCTCGCCGTCGAAGAAGGAGCGTTCTCGCTAGAGAGCGCCTGCGGGCCCGAAGGCGCGACCGTCCGCCACCTCCTCGCGCACGCCTCCGGCGTCGGCTTCGCCTCCCGCGAGCCGCAGAAGCCGGTGGGGGAGCGACGCATCTACTCGTCGGCCGGCTACGAGATCCTGGCCGACTACCTGGAACAAGAGACTGGGTTCGCCTTCGCGGACTACATGCGAGAGGGGGTCTTCGAGCCCTTGGGGATGCGTACGGCTGAAGTGTATGGGTCGGCGGGGCATGGCGGGAGGGCGTCGATAAGCGATCTCGCCCTGTTCGCGCAGGAGCTTATGGCGCCGACGCTGCTGGCGGAGGAGACGCTGCGCGAGGCATTCAGCAACCAGTTCGGGGACCTGCGCGGCATCGTGCCCGGCTACGGGATGCAGAAGCCGTGCCCGTGGGGGCTGGGGTTTGAGATTAAGGGGGAGAAGGCGCCGCACTGGACGGGCGACGGGATGCCTGCAGACACGGTCGGCCACTTCGGTATGGCGGGCACCTACCTGTGGGTCGCCGATGGGCAGGCGATGGTGGCGCTGACGGACCGCGAGTTCGGCGACTGGGCCAAGCCCCTGTGGCAGGAGACCAACACCGCGATCTGGGCAGCGCTGGGGAAGTGATTTTGCACCCCATGCCCTAGGCTGATGGGTATGCAACCCAACCAGGCGCCCGGCGCGGCCGGGCACAAACTTCCGTCCTCGCAGGTCTGGCCGCTCATGCTGGCCCTGCTCACCGCTATTTTTGCGTTCCAGCTCAACGCATCCATGCTCGCCCCGGCGCTGGCGACCATGGAGGTGGAGCTCAACGCTACCACCAACCAGATCGGTATGACGCAGACCGCGTTCTTCACCGCCGCGGCGCTGTTCTCCCTGTTCATGCCCCGCTGGGGCGACCTGATCGGGCGCCGCAAGGTGCTCGTGGCCATGATGTGCGTGACCGTGATCGGCTCCATCATCGCCGCCCTGTCCACCAACGTGCCAATGCTCTTCCTTGGGCGCGTGGTGCAGGGCGTGTCCGGCCCGACGGTGGCGCTGACGTCGGTCATGCTGCGCCAGGCGGTGCGCGATGAGAAGCAGTTCGCCCTGCTGGTGGGCGTGCTGACCTCCATTAACGGCGGTATCGCCGGCGTGGACGCCCTGCTCGGCGGCTGGCTCACCTCCGCCTTCGGGTTCCGCTCCCTGTTCTGGGTCATCGGCGCGTTCGCGCTCGCGGCCGTCTTTACCATCCGCTTCGGCGTGGCGGAGACGAAGTCCAGCGAGACCCAGCGCATGGACTGGCTCGGCGTGGCCCTGCTGGTGGTGGCCATCGGCACGATCCTCACCGCGTTCAACGAGGCCGGCGCGCTTGCGGAGGCCAACTGGTTCCTGGTCATCGTGCTGCTCATCATCGGCGCGATCGCGCTGTTCTTCTTCTGGCGCGCCGAGAACTCGAGCTCCCACCCGCTGGTCCAGCCCGAGCTGCTCACCCAGCGCCGCACCTGGGCGCTGCTGACTACAACCACGCTCACCATGACCGGCATCTTCGCCGTCATGAATGGCTTGGTGCCCAACCTGGCGCAGGACGCGACGAACGGCCCGGGCCTGTCCGCCGGCACCGTCTCCTTCTGGACGCTCACCCCCTACGCCATCGCCGGCCTCATCTTCGGGCCCATCGCGGGCTACATGGCTGGCCGCCTCGGCTACACCACGGTGCTCAAGATCGGCATCGGCGGCGCGGCCCTGTCCGTCCTGCTCGGCGTGTTCGTGGTGGGCAACCCGACGCCGTGGCTGCTTTTCCTCGTCTCCGTCGCCGCCGGCGTCACCTACGCCGGTATCGCGAACATCATGCTCGGCTCGCTCCACGTCGTGCTCGCGCCGAAGTCCAACCAGGGCTACCTGCCGGGCCTGAACGCGGGCGCGTTCAACCTGGGCGCCGGCATCTCCTTCACCGTCATCTTCGCCGTGGTCACCTCGTTTGCGGACAACGGCGGCGGCTACCGCGCGGGCATGATCGCCGGCCTGGTGCTGCTCATCGCCGCGTTCTGCACCTCGTTCCTCATCCCGCGCCCGCAGGACCTCCCCGACACGATCGCCGCCGAGGAGGCCGCGCGTGCGTAAGATCATCCTGGACTGCGACCCGGGCCACGACGATGCGGTAGCCATTCTCCTCGCCCTCGGCGACCCCTCAATCGAGCTGTTGTGCTTAACGACGATCGGCGGCAACCACACCATCGACAAGGTCACCCGCAACGCAGCCCAGGTCCTCACTGTGGCCGGCCGCACCGACGTGCCCGTCTACCGCGGCGCGCACCGCCCCCTGGTGCGCCCGGTGGAAACCGCCGAGGCCATCCACGGCGACTCCGGCATGGAGATCCACGGCTTTGACCTTCCGGAACCGGAAGTTGCGGTCCAGGAGGGGCACGCGGTGCGCGCGATCATCGACACCATCATGGCCGAGGAACCCGGCACCGTCACCCTCGTGCCCACGGGCCCGCTGACCAACATCGCCCTCGCCGCCCGCCTGGAGCCCCGCATTGTGGAGCGCGTCCGCGAGGTCGTGCTCATGGGTGGGGCCTACGGCACTGGCAACTGGACCGCGTCCGCCGAGTTCAACGTGGTCGCCGACCCCGAGGCGGCCCACATCGTGTTCAACGAGTCCTGGCCCGTGGTCATGGTCGGCCTGGATCTCACCCACCAGGCCCTGGCCACGCCCGAGGTGGAACAGCGGTTCGCCGCGCTCGGCACGCCCGTGGGCGACCTGGTCGTCGGGCTTTTCGACGCCTTCCGCACCAACTACAAGGACAACCAGGGCTTCGACAACCCGCCGGTCCACGACCCCTGCTGCATCGCCTACCTCATCGACCCGTCGGTGGTAAAGACCGTGCCCGTGCCGGTGGACGTGGAGCTCTCCGGCGCGCTCACCGCTGGCCGCACCGTCGCCGACTTCCGAGCCCCCGCCCCCGCCGACTGCCACACCTCGGTAGCGACCGAGCTGGACGCCGACCGGTTCTGGGACCTGGTCGTGCGCGCCGCCGAGAACCTGGGGTAGGGGCCAGGGGATGTCTCCGGGGGCTGCGGGATGACGAGAATGCGTAAGGTTTTCCCTTTCCCGCGACCCCCTCTATCGTTTCCCCAGGTGGGGCGGTCTAGGCCATTCGCGGGACGGGGAAATATTGCGCGCCGCGCGATTGCCTGCACCCGACCAGATAGCATGAGTGCCTATGTTGCACCTCCCCATTGCGCTGGCGATCGGCGCGATCATCCCCATCCAAACCGCCGCCAACTCCCGCCTGCGCCAGAGCGTGAACAATAAGCCGGTGGTCCCGGCGCTGACGTCGTTTAGCATCGCGCTGCTGCTGTCCATCCTGGCCACTACCGTGCTGGTGGGAAACCCATTGCCGCAGTTCGCGCCGGGCACGGAGACGCCGTGGTGGATCTGGCTCGGCGGACTCATGGGGTCCTGCTTCGTGCTGGGCAATATTTTGCTGTTTCCCAAGCTCGGCGCGGTGCAGACGGTGGTGTTGCCCATCCTTGGGCAGATCATCATGGGGTTAAGCATCGACCACTTCGGCCTGTTCCACTCGCCGCAGGAGCACGTGAGCTTCATGCGCATCGTCGGTGCCATGGTGGTGCTGGTGGGCATCGTGGTCACGCTGGGCGTGGGCAGGAAGAATGTTGCGGGCGATGCTCACGGGCCCGAGGTGTGGCTCTACCGGCTCATCGGTGTGGGCGTGGGGATGTGCTCGTCGGTCCAGGCCGCGGTCAACGGGTACCTGGGCACGGTCGCGGGATCGTCGCTGCACGCGGCCGAGATCAACCTGGCCGTCGGCGCGGTGCTGCTGCTGGTCGCGGTACTTTTGACCAGCCCGAAGCAGCTGACCCGGAAGGTGCAGCCGGGGCCGTGGTGGATGTGGCTCGGCGGCGTGGTGGGCGCGATCTTCGTTATCGGCGGCGCCACGCTCGTGCCGATCCTGGGCACCGCCACCACGGTCATCGCGTTCAACGGGGGCACGATCGTCGGCGGCCAGGTGATGGAGTCGGTGGGGGCGTTCGGCGCGCGCAAGTCGCCTATCGACGCCACCCGTGCCCTCGGCCTCGCAGTCATCATCGCCGGCGTGTTGGCGGTGCGGCTGCTGTAGGGGGCGCGGTGGCGTCGATAAGCAAACTGCTAGGAAGTGTGGTGGACCTCCGCGAGCTCGTAGACGGGGGTGTCCATGCCCTCGTAGCGGGCCTTGAGCTGCAGGGCGAGGTAGCGCGAGTAGTGGCGGGACTGGTGGAGGTTGCCGCCGTGGAACCAGAGCTGGTCGACCTGGGTGGGCTTCCACATGTTGCGCAGCTCGCGCTCCCACGGGCCCGGGTCCTTGGTGGTGTCGGAGCCAAGGCCCCACACGCGGCCGACGCGGTCGGCGGTCTCCTTGTCAATGAGGCGCTCGACCCATCCGTTCATGGACCCGTAGCCGGTGGCCAGCACGATGACGTCGGCGGGGAGCTCGGTGCCGTTGTCAAGCACGACTGAATGCTCCTTGACCTCAGCGATCGTGGTGGGGGAGTGGACCGGGATCGAGCCGTCCGCGACGAGCTCGGAGGCGCCGACGTTGATGTAGTAGCCCGAGCCGCGGCGCAGGTACTTGAGGAAGAGGCCGGAGTCGTCGTCGCCGAAGTCCACCATGAATCCGCGGTCTGCGAGCGAGTCGTAGAACTCGGCGTCGTCCTTGCGGATCTGGTCGAAGGCGGGGCGCTGCGCGTCGGGGAGCACCTTGTACGGCCAGGAGGCAAACAGGAGGTCCGCGGTGTCGGTGTCGATGCCAGCCTCCACCGCATCCTCCGAGTACAGCGGGCCGAAGACGTACTTCATCAGCGAATCCGACTGCGAGATGTGAGTCGACGAGCGCTGGATCATCACCGGGCGCGCGCCGTTGTGCACCAGGTCCGCGGCGATGTCGTGGGCGGAGTTGTTCGCGCCGAGGATCACCACGTCCTTGCCCGCGTCCACATCACCGCCGGGGTGCTCAGAAGAGTGGCGAATCTCGCCGGCAAAGTTTTCCTGGCCCTTCAGCTGCGGGCGGTTCGGCACCCCAGACATGCCGGTGGCGAAGACGAGCTGGGTCGGATGCAGCGTCATCTCGTTGCCGTCGCGGGTCAGGCGCACGTCCCAGCGCTGCCGGGCCTCGTCGAACTCGGCGTGCTTGACCTCGGCGTTGGTCCAGTAGTCCAGGTCCATGATGCCCACGTAGTGCTCGAGCCAGTCGCCCATCTTGTCCTTCGGGGTGAACACCGGCCAATCGTCGGGGAACGGCAGGTAGGGCATGTGGTCGTACCACACCGGGTCGTGCAGGCACAGGGAGTGGTAGCGGCCGCGCCACTGGTCGCCGGGGCGATTCGCCTTATCGACGATCAGCGCCGGCACCCCCTGACGCTTCAGCCGCGCCCCCAGCGCGATGCCGCCCTGTCCGCCGCCGATGATGAGCACGTACGGCTGCTCCGAAACGCCGAGGGTGGCGCGGCGCTTCTCCCTGCGGTCGGCCCAGTTCTCCGGGTCCTGCGTCGGGCCGTGCTGCGCGCCGAGCTCGCGGTTGCGGCCCTTTTTCTCCGGGAAGTCTTTCAGCTCGCGGCCGGAGATGAGCAGGGTCCACGCCTTGCCGTCCCGCAGCCTGGCGATGCCGCGGCAGTGGAAGTGGCCGGTATCGCAGGTGAAGTGCACGCGCGTGACGCCGTCGCCTTCGTCCTCGACGTCAGTGAGCTCCGTGTTGGTGATCGTGCTGTCCGGGTGCGTCGCGGCGACCATGCGCGCGATCTCTTCCCGTCCTTCAGCGGTGTAGAGGTTCCAGGTCATGCCGATGAGGTCGCGCCAGAACCCCTCCGGCTCGAAGAGGTCGGCGGCGGCCTGGCCCGCCGCGTCTGGGTCGGCTGTCGCCGTCGCCGCTTCCAGGTCGGCGAGCCATTGCTGTGCAGCGTCGCGCAGGTGGTCCTTTTCGCTCACGTTCTCGGCGTTGGCCTGCAGGGTCTGAGTCATGGTGTACCTTTCCGGGTCTCAAGGGCAGGGTGTTGGTAGACACGGTAGACCCATGAGGGAGACGTAGCCCACATAAAGGGGTGGATATGGCAAATCGCGGATCGGTTTAACAAGGCCTCACGGCACTCACCCTCTACCTCAGCTTGAGCAAATAGGGGGATCAACCTGGGGTTTAGGGTTGCCGGAGTGTACGCGTGTGGCGCAAGATTGGTCGCGTTAAGCCAGAGGCCGTTGGGGAAGACGAACCTCTCGTCTTGCACCCCGCCGGCGCGCCTAGTCACCGCGCCGGAACCCGCCTAGTCACCGGGTGTGGGGTGTTGTTCACCGAAACCGCGAAGCAATCCACGGAAGGTCCCCCACACCATGACTACGACATTGGTCGCGCCGTACACCTCGTTGACTGCGCGCGAAGCCACCCACACCCGCCAGCACAGCACCGCTACGGCCACGCTCACGGTGGCCGGGATGGAGGGGCGGTGGAGGCGTGGCGTCGAAAAGCTGCTCTGCGAGCTGCCCGAGGCCCCGACCACGAGCGAGGACGACGCGATCTGGTTTACCCGGTGGCGCCGCGCGGCCGACGGCACGTACGAGTGTCGCGAAACCTTGCGGGCGCCTGCGGAGGCGCTGGTCACGTTCGCCGATCGTCTGGACGCATACGCCAAATCGCATGGGTTTGTAGCGAGCGTCACGCCACGGCCGTACGATGGGGCGCATGTCTGATCAGTATCGAGTACAAAACCCCGGAAACGACCAGGTCGTCGAGACCTTCGACTTCATCTCCGACGAGGACCTCGCCACGGCCCTCGACCGCGCCGACGCCGCCTTTGCGCAGTGGCGCGAGGTTAGCTTTGAGGACCGCGCGGCCCTGCTGCACAAGGTCGCCGAGCTTTTCGACGCCAAGCGCCCCGAACTCACCCGCATTATCGCCGAAGAGATGGGCAAGCCGCTCGACCAGGGCGAGGCCGAGCTCGACGATGTAGTCAACATCTTTAACTACTACGCGGACCACGGCGCCGAGCTGGGCGCCGACGAGCCGATCGAGCACACCGGCGGCGAGGCTGTGATCCGCAAGGTCCCCACCGGCGTGATCGTTGGCGTCATGCCGTGGAACTTCCCGTACTACCAGGTCGCGCGCTTCGCTGCCCCGACCCTCATGGCGGGCAACACTGTGCTGCTCAAGCACGCCGAGATCTGCCCGCGCTCCGCCGAGGCCATCCAGGCGATTATCGACGAAGCGATCCAGGCCACCGGCGTACCTGCCCACCTGTACACCAATATCCGCGCTACCCACGACCAGGTCGCCGACCTTATCGCCGACATGCGCGTCCAAGGCGTGTCGCTCACCGGTTCCGAGCGCGCCGGGCGTGCCGTCGCCGCGACCGCCGGCCAGCACCTGAAGAAGGCGTTGCTGGAGCTCGGCGGCACCGACGCCTACATCATCCTGGACACCGACGACGTCGAGGCCGCCGCCGACACCGCGTGGGGCAAACGCATCGCCAACACCGGCCAGGCCTGCACCTCGAACAAGCGCATCATCGTCATGGAGGACATCTACGACGACTTCGTCGACGCCATGGTGCGACGCGCGAAGGCGTTCACCCAGGGTGACCCGATGAACCCCGAGGAGGGGCACTTCTACCCGCTGTCCTCCCGCGACGCCGCAGAGATCCTGGACGAGCAGGTGAAGAAGGCTGTCGAGGAAGGCGCGACGCTGCACACCGGCGGCGAGCTGACCGGCGAGGGCGCCTACTTCACCCCCGCCGTGCTTACCGACGTCCCCGTCGGCTCCGAATCCTACTACGCCGAGTTCTTCGGCCCCGTCGCCGAGATCTACAAGGTGGCCAGCGAGGACGAGGCCGTCGAGGTGGCCAACAACTCCAACTACGGCCTGGGCGGCGCCGTCTTCTCGCAGGACGAGGAGCGCGCGAAGAAGGTGGCCAACCGCGTGGTCACCGGCATGATCCACGTGAACATCCCGCAGGCGCGCGGCCCGGAGCTGCCGTTCGGCGGCGTGAAGAACTCGGGCTTCGGCCGCGAGCTCGGTACGCTCGGCATGGACGAGTTTGTGAACAAGCAGCGCTTCTACGTCGCTGACTAGTCCCCGAACGGGTCGCGGATCCGCCCAACCAGATCCGCGACCGAATCCACGATCTGGGTGGGGCGGTAGGGGTAGCGGGCGATCTCGGCGTCGTCGCTAATGCCCGTGCGCACGAGCACGGTGCGCATGCCGGCCTCCATGCCGGATTTCACGTCGGTGTCCATGCGGTCACCGATCATCACGGTGTGCTCGGAGTGGGCGCCAATGTTGTTCAGCGCCGAGCGCATCATCACCGGGTTCGGTTTGCCCACGTAGTAGGGCTCGCGGCCAGTCACCGCGGTGATCATGGCGGCGACCGCGCCCGTCGCCGGAATAACGCCGCTGGGCCCCGGGCCGGTGAGGTCCGGGTTGGTAGCGATGAAGCGGGCGCCCCCGCGGATCAGGTTGCAGGCCGTGGTCAGCGCCTCGAAGGAATAGGTGCGGGTCTCGCCCAGCACCACGAAGTCCGGGTCCGCCTCGGTGAGGATCCAGCCCATCTCGTGCAGCGCGGTGGTTAGCCCGGCCTCGCCGATCACGTAGGCGGACGCCTCGCCGGCCTGCTGGGAGAGGAACTTCGCCGTCGCCGTGGCGGAGGTCCAGATCCGCTCCGGCTCAATGTGCAGGCCCATCCGCGTCAGCTTCGCGGACAGGTCCCGCGGGGTCTGCATCGAATTGTTCGTGAGCACCATGAACGGGATGTCCTCCTCGCGCAGCCGCGCGATGAACTGGTCCGCGCCCGGAATCATGTCGCCCTCGCGGTGCAGGACGCCGTCCATGTCAGTTAAGTACGCGATACTCACTCGTGTTCCTCCAAGAATTCTGCGAGCTGGCCAACAGTCTCGTACTCATCGTAGATCTGCTCGGTCACCCGCGCGCCGAACTCGTCCTCGATCCGGATGGCCAGCTCGACCCGGTCCAGCGAGGACACGTCCACGTCCGACAGCCGCGATTCGCGGTGCACGCTGTCCTCCTCGCCGGTGATGCGCTCGATCAGCGCGGCGAGACGGGAGAACGCGTCGTTGCCTTCGGGTTCGGTGGGGGAGTCGGTCGAAGGGGCGTCGATAAGCTTGCCCAAGTCCCCAAGATTGAGGCGTTGTGAGAGTTCCATACCCTCATAATAAGGTGTAAATATGCTGCATCCGCTCGCGTACCTTCGCACCCTCACGCCCGCCGCGCGTCGCAACCTGCTGGACACGCGCGCCAAGCTGCACGACGCCGACGGCACCTTCGGCCTCAGCTACGAGCGCTCGGGCACCACGCTTATCGACGCCACCGCCCACCACCCCAGCGTCCACTGGTACGAAGTCGGTCCGACCGACCCCGCGGCGCCCACCGTCATTTATGTCCACGGCTTCAACATCTCCGCGGAAACCTATTACATGCAGGTCCGGGACGTGCGCGAGCAGTGCCCCGAGGTACGCCAGCTCCTCGTGGACCTGCCCGGCCACGGGCAGAACTCGACCGCGGCACCCGCGACGCTCACCATTGACCACGCCGCCGACGCTTGCGCCGCCGTCCTCCGCGAGCGCGGCGCCACGGGCCCCGTGATTGTGGTGGGGCACTCGCTGGGCGGGCCGGTGTCGCTGTCCATGATGCGGCGCTACGCGGACGAATTCACCTGGGCCGGAAGCGTTCAGGTGTCCAGCGCCGTCGAGCCGTTCACCATGCAGGGCCTGCCGCAGGTGCTCGCGGGGCCGATCGGCGGGGTGCTGGAGAAGGCGGTGCGCTACACGCCGAGGTTTGCCGAGGGTGTGCGCGAGATCGTCACGGACACCATCTCACCCATCCTGGCGCTGGCATTCTACTTCCGGCCGATGCCGTACGACATCGTGGACTTCCACGCCGCCATGATCCGCGAAACACCCCTGGAGACCTACGCCGGCTACTTCCAAGACCTGCTTTCTCACTCCGAGCTGCAAGCAGGTATAGTCCTTTCTGAGATCCCTGGGTATATCCTGGTGGGAGACCGTGATGATGTCACCCCCGTCACCCAGTCGGAGAAGTTGCACGAGATCTGGCCGCGCGCGTACATGCAGGTGCTGCCGGACTCCGGGCACATGCCTCCGCTCGACGCACCCGGTGCCGTCACCACCGCCATCGTCCGCCTGATCCAAGGAGCCTAGCCGTGCTGCGAATCGCCCCCACCTCGGTCACCTGCGCCGTTGCCCTCGCCGTGGGCGTGAGCGCCGTCGTCGCGCCCGCAGCACAGGCCGCCGAGGCGATGAAGGACACCTACCAGCCCTACGTTTCCGCCGAGCCGCAGGTGGTGCGCACCGTCCCGGGGCAGTGGATCAGCACCTCGGCCTTCTTCGACCTCGAGGGCATGCCCGACGGGGCGACCTGGAAGCTGATCGCGCAGGACAACCTGACCAAGCCGCTGATGACCAAGCGGGAGAAGGACCAGCTGCAGGTCAACCTCACCCATTCGCGCCCCACCCTGGTGCACGCCGGGCCGAACACCTCGGACAAGGTGGACATCCGCATCAACTACCCGGACGGCTCGACTGAGATCGTGCAGGTGACGCCGAAGCTCGCGCCCACCAGCGAATACCTCTACGAGCCGCTGTATGACTCGGTCGAGGGCGACCCCGGCCAGAAGCTGACCATCTCGCCGTTCAACCTGTACGAGACGCCGCTTGGCAGCGACGTAAACAGGTGGCACGTCGAGTCCTCGGAGAAGTGGGACGTGCACGTGGACGAGCACGGGACCGTCACCACGACGATCCCCAAGGACACGGCGTGGGGCTCCAGGTTTGCCGTCACCACTACTTACGCGGACGGGACCACCGACAACACGACGTTCGTGGTGAGCAACACCGGCAAGGGAGTAAGCAAGGGCACGGGTACTGCAGGCACTGCCGATACCGGGAAGCCGGCGGGGCCCGGGCACACCGGAACCGCGCAGGCGGGTTCCTCTAACGCGCAGGTGGCGGCCCTGGTCATTGGGCTGATTGCCGCTATTGGCGGCGCCGTCGCGTTCCTACTCCCGCAGCTGGCGGGTATTTTTGGCGACGGCATCACCGTCCCCACGCGCTCGGCCTAGAGTGTGAGCCTCGGGCGCGCCTGATGCGCGCTGTTTCCTGAAACGCGGGACGCCCCCGCCGCGCGTGGCGCGGCGGGGGCGACGGGGCGTCGAGAAGCGAAAGCTCCTTACTCGGTGCCGCCATTCGGGTTCGGCTCGGTCGGGTCGTCGATGTGCAGGTCCTTCGCTGCCTGGGCGGCGACGGACTTGTCAATCTTGCCCTCGTTGGCCAGACCGAGGAGGGCGGCGACGGCCATGGACTCCGCGTCGATGTTGAAGTAGCGACGGGCGCCCTCGCGGGTGTCCGCGAAGCCGAAGCCGTCCGCGCCGAGCACGATGTACTGGCCCGGAACGTAGGCGCGGATCTGCTCCTGCAGGCTGGTGGTGAAGTCCGAGGTGGCGATGTACGGGCCCTCGGTCTGCTTCAGCTGCGTGGTGGCGAACGCCTCGCCGGCGTCCTCACCCGGGTGGAGCAGCTGCTCCTTGGCAACGCGCGCGCCGTCGCGGGCCAGCTCGACCCACGAGGTGACGGAGTAGATCGCGGCACCGACGTTGTACTGCTCCTGCAGGATCCCCTGTGCGCGCAGCGCCTCCTGCATGCCCACGCCGGAGGCGAGCAGGGAGACGTTGTGCTCCTTCTTCTCGCCCTCGTCGTACAGGTAGATGCCCTTGTGCAGGCCCTCGACGTCCAGGTTCTCCGGGCGGGCCGGCTGGTGGGTCGGCTCGTTGTAGACGGTGATGTAGTACATCACGTTCTCGTCCTCGCCGGAACCCTTGCCGTACATGCGCTCGACACCCTTGGAGATTAGGTACGGCATCTCGTAAGCAAACGCCGGATCGTAGGTGACCACGGCCGGGTTGGTGGACGCCAGAACCGGGGAGTGGCCGTCCATGTGCTGCAGGCCCTCACCGGTCAGGGTGGTGCGGCCTGCGGTGGCGCCGATGATGAAGCCGCGGGCCATCTGGTCACCAGCAGCCCAGAAGTTATCGCCGGTGCGCTGGAAGCCGAACATGGAGTAGAAGATGTACATCGGGATCATCGGCTCGCCGTGGGTAGCGTAGGACGTACCGGCGGCGATGAAGGATGCGGAAGAGCCGTCCTCGTTGATGCCCTCGTGCAGGATCTGGCCCTGCGGCGACTCACGGTAGGACAGCTGCAGGTCGTGGTCGACCGGCACGTAGTTCTGGCCCTTCGGGTTGTAGATCTTCTGCACCGGGAACCAGGAGTCCAGGCCGAAGGTGCGGGCCTCGTCCGGGATGATTGGGACGACGCGCTTGCCCAGCTCCTTGTCGCGCATCATGGCCTTGAAGGTGCGCACGAGCGCCATGGTGGTGGCGACCTTCTGCTTGCCCGAGTCCTTGAACATGGCCTTGTAGGTCTTTTCAAAGTCGGCCTGCTCAAGCGGCGTGTACTGCTCGCGGCGCTCCGGCAGGTAACCGCCGAGCTCCTTGCGACGCTCCTTGAGGTACTTGATTTCCTCTGCGTCCTCGCCCGGGTGGTAGTAGGGCGGCATGTAGGGATCCTTCTCCAGCTCTTCGTCGGAGATCGGGATTTCCTGCTTGTCGCGGAACTGCTTGAGGTCCTCGAGCGTGAGGTTCTTCATCTGGTGGGTGGCGTTGCGGCCCTCGAAGTTGTGCCCGAGCCCGTAGCCCTTGATGGTGTGCGCGAGGATGACGGTCGGCTTGCCCTTGGTCTCCAGTGCGCGCTTGTAGGCGGCGTAGACCTTGCGGTAGTCGTGGCCGCCGCGGCGCAGCGCCCAGATCTCCTCGTCGGTCATGTCCTCGACGAGCTTCTTCGTGCGCTCGTCGCGGCCGAAGAAGTGCTCGCGGACGTAGGCGCCATCGTTCGCCTTGAAGGTCTGGTAGTCACCATCCTTCGTGGTGTTCATGATGTTGACCAGCGCGCCGTCCTCGTCCTTCTCCAGCAACTCGTCCCACTCGCGGCCCCACACGACCTTGATGACGTTCCAGCCAGCGCCGATGAAGAAGGTCTCCAGCTCCTGGATGATCTGGCCGTTGCCGCGCACCGGGCCGTCGAGACGCTGCAGGTTGCAGTTGATCACGAAGGTGAGGTTGTCCAGCTCGTACAGCGACGCCATCTGGAGCAGGCCGCGGGACTCCGGCTCGTCCATCTCGCCGTCGCCGAGGAATGCCCAAACGTGCTGCTCGTCGGTGTCCTTGATGCCGCGGTCCTGCAGGTACTTGTTAAAGCGAGCCTGGTAGATCGCGTTCATCGGGCCAAGGCCCATGGACACGGTCGGGTACTCCCAGAACTCGGGCATGCCGTGCGGGTGCGGGTAGGACGGCATGCCGCCCTGCGGGCGGGAGTGCTCCTGGCGGAAGCCGTCCAGGTCGTCCTCGCTCAGGCGGCCCTCGAGGAACGCGCGGGAGTACATGCCCGGGGAGGCGTGGCCCTGGAAGAAGACCTGGTCGCCGCGCTGCTCCGCGTCCTTGCCGTGGAAGAAGTGGTTGAAGCCGACCTCGTAGAGTGCGGCCGCAGAGGCGTAGGTGGAGATGTGGCCGCCGACCTTCACGCCCGGGCGCTGCGCGCGGTGCACCATGATGGCCGCGTTCCAGCGCATCCAACGGCGGTAGCGCTTCTCAATCTGCTCGTCGCCCGGAAACTCGGGCTCCATGGTGGTGGGGATAGTGTTGACGAAGTCGGTCGAGGACAGTGCGGGCAGGTGGACGCGCTTGGCGTTCGCCCGCTCGAGCAGGCGCAGCATGAGGTAACGCGCGCGCTCGGGGTCAGATTCCTCGAGCAGGCCGTCGAGCGAGTCCATCCACTCTTGGGTCTCTTCCGGGTCGCTGTCGTGTAGGTAAGACGCCACACCGTCGCGAATCAGCTCGATGTTTGACGCTTTGGCCTTGTCTTTCTCAGCCACGAGAAATCCTCCCTAAATGGTTGGGCAATGTTTCCTCCCACATTACTTGGTTTTTTGTTTTTGCCCCTGCGCGGGGGGCAGTTGCTTATCGACGCCCCCCTTTTCCCCTTTCACCCCTCACTCCCATCACAACAGATGTAAGCTCTATTGCACTGTCGTTCATTACCAAACATGGAGGAAACAAGACTTTGGGCGCCGCAGGTGTCAACACGTACGCAGACCGCTTGGGTATTCACGCCGACGACATCGTGCAGGAGATCGGCTGGGACGAAGACGCCGATTCCTCCATCTCGGAGGCCATCGAGGACGCGGTCGGCGAACAGCTTCTGGACGAGTCCACCGACGAGCTCTGCGACGTCGTCCTGCTCTGGTTCCGCTCCGACGACGGCGACCTCGTCGACGCGCTCATGGACGCCATCCGCAACCTCGGCGACTCCGGCCGCGTCTGGCTTATGACCCCGGGCGCCTCCAAACCCGGCGGCGTCCACCCGGGCGAGATCTCCGAGTCCGCCCAGCTCGCCGGCCTAATGCAGACCAAGGCCGACCGCTTCGGCGAATGGCAGGGCTCCTGCCTCACCCCCGCGGGCACCAAGAAGTAGCGTCGAGTCACGGCGTGACCTGCGCGTTAGGCGGCCGGGGGCAAGTTCTGCTAACCTTTACCGCTAGCGCGCCGTTAGCTCAGCTGGGAGAGCAACTGGTTTACACCCAGTAGGTCGGGGGTTCGAGCCCCTCATGGCGCACAGCCTGGAAGCCGCCTTCCGCCCCCATCCCGGGGCCGGGAGGCGGCTTTCGTCATTCCGGTGCGGGGGTGGGGCGGTGGGTCGCGCGGACGCGTCGCGGGCAGGGCGCCGGAGCGCTCAGTTTTGCAGATACCCGATAGTAAGACCCCGATTTCGCTGCTCTGGAGCTGCATCCTCGTCATCCTGGTATCGGTATCTGGTGAAACAGAGCACATCCGGGGGGCGCACAGCATGTTCAGCGTGCCGCGGGTGTGCCTCGCTCGGGGCGCCGGGGCGCTCAGTTTTGCAGATACCGATAGTAAGACCCCGATTTCGCTGCTCTAGAGCTGCGTTCTCGTCATGCTGGTATCGGTATTTGGTGAAGCGGGGGCGCATCCGGAGCACCCCCGGGGGCCTCCCGGGCGAACCAGGCGCGCGTCGGCGGCCCCACCCGGGCCACGAGCACTTCGCGCTCAGGCCGCCCACTAGCCTGGAGGTGTCATGTCTAGGGACTTTTTGGACGAGGAGTCCAGGAAGTTTTTGGACAGGATGTCTAATGGCTTTTTGGACACCTACAGCGGTGGAATATCCGGATGGCTATTCCATTGCACAAGCGCAGAAAAGTCGCAGATTTCGATCCCATTCTCGACGGCAAAACAATCACACAGTTTTGCAAAGAACTGGGCATCTCGCGGCAGACGTATCACAACATCAAAAACCGGATCACGCAGAAAGGACGATCTGGCATCGTGCCAGATTCGACTGCACCGAAGCACCCGGCCGGAAAATTTCAGGACGCCGACAAGATCGCAGTCGTCCACGCCAGGCAGACGTTGATGGAGCAGGGCTTGGATTATGGTCCTTGGTCGATCTACTACTTCTTGTTCGACTCCGTTGGTCCCGATCGCACCCCTTCACGTTCCACAATCGCCGCATGGCTCCATGAGCTGGGGTTCGTCGACGCTAATGCCCGCAAACGTCCACGGAGTTCCTATAGGCGCTTTGCCCGTGATTTCGTTGGTGAACTCTGGCAGATCGATGGACTGGTCTATCGCCTCTTCGACTATGCGCACACGCTCGTGACGATCTACCAGGTCATCGACGACGCCAGCAGATTCGACGTCGGAACCAAAGCGTTCGCGTTGCCGGAAAACGGTACTGATGCGCGCGCCGTGCTGGCTGAAGCGTTCGCCACCTACGGCAAACCCCAAGAGATCCTTTCCGACAACGGCGATGCGTTTGCCGCCTACCACCGTGGATACCTTTCAGCCACTGAAACGTGGCTCGCCAGCGAAGGTGTACTCGCAATTGCGGGATTCGCTCCGACAACCCAGGGAAAAGATGAGCGCTCCCACCGCACGCTGACCCAGTTTCTTGATGCACGCCACCCCACAAGCCTTGCCGAGGTCAACACATATCTCGCTGAGTATCGACAGGTATACAACGAGCGACGACGGCACCAATCACTGCTGGTCGGCAAAATGCACATCACCCCGCACCAGGCGTTCGAGACCTTCCCTAAGGCGCCTTCGCCCACGCAACCACTTGATCCAGATCAGGTCTGGGCCCGCGTGCTGGCCTACAACCAGGCACACAACCCGCAGGCAGCATCCGAAGTCAGAAACGGCCCCAGGGAAGCGGCAACTTCACCCGAGGCCAGCACCGATGACATGGCAGCTCAGCAAGGCTTACCTGGCACCGATACCCCCACAGTAACGGTGCCGACGACACAATCAACAAACGATTGGGGTATCCCAGACCAGACCCGCGTGAGCAAAGACGGTGTCGTTCGTGTGTGTAGCTACGGTCTCTACATCGGCCTGAGGTTCAAAAACCGCCAGCTCTACGCCACGGTCACGAACGGCGATGTCGCGGAGTTCTTCACGGCCCATGACGGTGAGTTCCTCTTCAGCGTGCCACTGCCGGTCACACTGAGCCACAGGCCACCAGGTGGGCAGATCAACATCAACCTTGTTGAAGGGATGAAGCACCGCCACCCGCCGCGGATGAACCCGAAACTGTCCAAGCCCCGACCGAAGCGCAGGCCACCAGAATGACCCGCTAGAAACTGTCCAAGAACTCCATGGATTCCATGTCCAAAAAGTCATTGGACTCCTTGTCCAAAAACTCTATGGACATAACACCACTAGCCTGGAGGGAACAGTCGCGCGACGCGGAGGAGGATGTCAGCGGTGGGCCAGGACAGCGGTTATGCGGTCATCGACCTCGAGACCACGGGGTTTGGCAAGTTCGACCGGATCGTGGAGATCGGTGTCGTCCAATTGGGGCCGGACCTGTCGGCGGAGCGGACGTGGCGGACGCTGGTGCAGCCCATGCGTGACATCCCCAACACGCACATCCACGGCATTTCCGCGACCGATGTGGTTGACGCGCCGACATTCGACCAGGTCGCGGACGAATTGCGCGGCCTAATGCAGGGGCGCACGCCGGTCGCCCACAACGCGTCGTTTGAGAAGCGGTTCCTACAGACCGAGCTGGCCAGGGCGGGGATGGCCAACTGGGTGTCGGAGGCGTGGGTGGATACGATGCGGCTGGCCAGGGAGTATATGGGCGTCGGTAAGCTGAGCGAAGCTCTCGCGCTGGCGAACATCACGAACAAGCGGGCGCACTCCGCGCTGGCGGACGCCGAGGCCACGGCGGAGCTGCTGCGGTACTTCTACAGCCAGCAGGCGCGGCAGGCGGGCACGCGGATTGCGCAGCTTTCGTGCGCGCTGCCGTCGAGCGGCGAGTGGGGCGAGGAGACGTATCGGCGCAGGCTGGCGCACGCGCTCAAGGACAAGGAGATCACCCGCGACGAAGCCCGTCTGCTCGAGGCCGCCGCGACCGGGTTGGCGGCGGAGGACGTCGAGGCGATCAACGAGGAGTTCACCCGCCAGCTCGTCGTCGAGGCCTGGGCCGATGGGGTGATCACCGACGATGAGCGCGCGGAGCTGCTCGCGGTCGCCGCAGCCCTGGGCGTGAACACAGCCGGCCTGCTCGAGGACCCGCAGGCTGTTGACGACGGCGTCGTGCTCAAGCCCGGCGACCGGGTCGCGTTCACCGGCGCGCTGGACATCCCGCGCGACGCGTGGACCGAGCGCGCCACCGCCGCGGGCCTGGACGTGGGCGGGGTGACCAAGAAGTGCGCGGTGCTCGTCGCCGCCAACCCCGACTCCATGAGCGGCAAGGCGCGCAAGGCCCGCGAGTATGGCGTGCCCATCGTGAAGGAGGCGAGGTTTGCCCAGCTCATCGCCGCAATGGGCTCAGGCAGTGCGGGGGCGATTATCGACGCCACCGCCACCGCCCCCTTCTCCTGGCTCACCCCCGAGGACGCGCAACGGACGGGCGCGTCGCCGGCGCAGATCGCGGCGCTGTGGATCGCACGCAACCCCGAACGCCCGCTGTACGAGATGTCCGACCACCTCCGCCCGGAGCACCGGCCCGAGGCGACGGGCACCGGGATTGACAAGTACCTCGATGCTTGGCGCGAGCAGCATCCGTTGATGCTCAAGGCCAGCGCCGCCGACCTGCTTCAGCTGCGCGGCGTGGGGGAGAAGCGCTGCAACAAGCTCGTCGAGCTCGTCGTGGAGCTCGCCGCCGATGGCGCGCCCGAGCCGGCGGCGCCTGAAACGCTGGTAGAGCCAGCGCCGGAGCCGCTCCCGCGCCCGGTGGCCACCCCGGTGCCGGGGAGTCCGTACGGGTACTCGGCTGCGGATGAGTTGTTTGAGGACCCATTGGCGTCGTCAAGCACCCCATCGAGCGCCCCGGCGAGCACCCCGCCTAGCGCGGTGACCGTGCCGGACGCGGCGCCGCTGGCGAAGAAGCGGAACGGCGCCGCGCGGTTGTGCAAGTGGTCGGCGATCATGATGGCCGTGACCGCCGTGCTGATCATCGTGCTCGGTGCCGGGCTGGGAATGCCGGGCGAGCACCCGGTCGCGATCACGGTCGCGCTCGTGTTCATGGGGGCGGCGCTCAGCACGATCCTGTCCGGAATCGTCGCCGTGATTAAACTGCTGCGGAAGTAGCTCCCGAGAACGTCTCGGTGTCGATGACGAAGCGGAACTTCACGTCGCCAGCCACGACGCGCTCGTAGGCGGCGTCGACGTCGTCCACGCCGATCTTCTCAATCACCGCGCCGATGCCGTGTTCCGCGCAGAAGTCGAGCATCTCTTGGGTCTCGGCGATGCCACCGATGTTGTTGCCGGTCAGGACCTTGCCGCCGCCGACCAGGCTGCCCATGTGTACGCCCAGCTGCTCCGGCGGCAGGCCGACGACGGACATGATGCCGCGCGGCTTGAGGAGCTGCAGGTAGTCATCAAGCGAGTAGTGCGCGGAGATGGTGGACAGGATCACGTCGAACTCGCCGCGGTGGTTGGCAAAGAAGTCCTCGTCCTCGCCGGTGGCCAGCACGTGGTGGGCGCCGAGCTCGTACGCCTCCTTCTCCTTGCGCAGCGAGCGCGAGATCACGGTGACCTCGGCGCCCTTCGCGGCGGCGATTTGTACGCCCATGTGGCCGAGCCCGCCGAGTCCGACGATGGCCACCTTGTCGCCCTCCTTCACGTTCCAGCGGGCGAGCGGCCCGTAGGTGGTGATGCCGGCGCAGAGGAGGGGCGCGGCGACGTCGAAATCCAGCCCATCCGGGATCGTGCAGACGAAGTTCTCGTTCACGACGACCTTTTCGGCATAGCCTCCCTGGGTGATCGTGCCGTCGACGTCCTCGGAGTTGTACGTGCCCACGTTGCCGTTGAGACAGTTCTGCTCCTGGCCGTTCTTGCACTGCTCGCACTCGCCGCAGGAGTTGACCAGGCAGCCGACGCCCACGCGGTCGCCGACCTTGAACTTGGTCACCTTGCTGCCCACCGCTTCGACCACGCCCGCGATCTCGTGGCCCACGGTGAGCGGGAAGTGGGCCTCGCCCCACTCGTTGCGGATCGTGTGGATGTCGGAGTGGCAGATACCCGCGGCCTTGATGTCAATGACCACGTCGTCTTCGCGCGGGTCGCGGCGCTCGATCTCGACGACCTTGAACGGTGCGTCGGGGCTGACTTTCTGCAGGACTTTGCTGGTGATTGTCATGTCACCAACCCTACGCGTCTACTTCGGACTCCGCAGCCAGGACCGTGAGCAGGTTGTCAATCGCCGTGTTGCGCTCCGCCGCCCGCGCGGCCGCGGCGGTGACCGGCTTCTTTGCATCCGGGGAGGTGTGCGGCGCGGGGCGGCCGTGCGCAACGCCCGCATCCGTGCCGGTCTCCGGCGTGAGGTAGATGATCGCGGTGTCGCCGTCGGCGGTGGCAAAGAGGGCGGCCTCCCCGCCCGTCGGCAGTGCGGCGGCGATGAGGTCGGGGACCAGCCCGCGCGACCCGTTCACACGGTCCGGCTCCCATCCGCCGTTTGCCAGGTCGTAGGAGACGTCGACCACGTCCCACTCGCCGAACTGGAGGCGCAGCGTGCCGGCGGTGGCGGAGCCCGGGTCGGGCACGACGGCGACGTCGCGTAGGTCCGTGCCGGCGGGGTCGCAGATCGCGTGCACGTAGGCCGGCAGCTGCGCGTGCGTGGTGGGGATGCGGGGACCGTCGAGGCCGTCGGAGAAGGTGACGGAGGTGAAGAAAGGGTGTGCGTCGGCGTCGATAAGCGAAAGCACCGTTGTCGCGGGGGCAACGCGGAAGCCCTCGAGGTCGTCGCAGACGCCGTCCTCAACGTCTGCGATCTCGATGCCGGGGGCGAGCGTCAGCCCGGCGCGGCGGAAAAGGTCCAGGTGGGCGGCGAGAATGTCGTGGTCGGTGACGGTCAGTTGCGGTGGCATCGGGATCCTTCCTGCGCCGGGGTCAGCGTTCCTCCTGCCTATCGTAGGCGCGCTGCCACGGGTTGCGCCGACCGTCGCCGTAGCGCGCCCGCGACCGCGCGGGGGCCGGGGGCATTGGGGCATGCTTTTCGATGCCACCCTCATCCTCCCTATCCGCAGACTCGGGGTCGGGCCCGGGGCCGGAGGCGGGGGCGTCGAGAAGCATTTGCTCCTGCTCCTCGCGGAAGCGGCGGCGCTCGCGGGTCTCGGCGACGATGAAGTAGATGAGGCCCGCCGGCGCCATGATGCCGAACGCGATCCACTGCAGGCCGTAGGAGAGGTGGTTGCCGGTCTCGAGCACAGGCAGCGGGATGGCGGTGAGCTCGCCGGGCTGGCCGGAGAGCAGCTGCAGGTAGGGGGCGACCGGCTCGGTGCCGGTGAGCTCGCCGACCTGGGCGGGGGCGATGGAGTAGACCATGTCGTAGCCCTGGTCCTGCATCGGCGCCTTGGGGTGCGTGGGCTCGCCGGCAAGGAGCATGGCCTCCAGCGTGACGTCGCCGGTGGGGGCAGGCGCGATGTCGGGCACCTGGGTGGAGTTCTCGGCGGGGACCCACCCGCGGTTGACCAGGATGGTGGGGCCGTTGTCCAGCGCGAAGGGGGTGAGGACCTGGAAGGCGGGGTTGCGGTCCACGGGGCGCAGGCGCAGCAGCACGGTGCAGTCTAGGTAGTGGCCGGTGGCGGTGACGCGGGCCCACTCGCTGTCCTGGCTGATGGTGCCGTCCGCTCCGAGCAGGTCCGAAAGCGGGACCGGGTCGTGGTCGAACGCTTCGCTGATGTGCTCGTTGCGCTGCTCGAGCGCCTCGTTCTTCCCCAGCTGCCAGGGGGCGAGGAAGGTGAACGCGTAGTAGGAGAACAGGGCGATCAGGATCGCGGCGATGATCCAGCCCGGGGTGAGAAAGGTTTTCCACCACCGCTTCTCGGCGGTTCCGCGCGTGCCGTCTCGCTTCTGTTCTCGTTCCTGTTCGCCCTTCACGCTGGCCTAGTTTAGTCGGTGCGGGGCTGGGACTGAACCCGGTCGCGGACCCAGGCGACGATGCCGTCGGCGGCGGCCTCGATCTGCTCTCGCGTGGTGGTAAAGCCGGCCGGGCCGCCGTAGTAGGGGTCGGCGACCCCGGCGCCCTCGGGCGCGGCGGGGTCGAAGGAGCGGATCAGGCGCACGCGCTGCTCCGGTACGCCGCGCGCGACGAGCTCGGAGACGTGGTTGGTATCCAGGGCAACGATGAGGTCCGCGTCGAAGCGGTCGCCACCGAACTGTGTGGCCCTGTGCTGCGTGCCGTCGTAGCCGTGTGCGGCGAGCTCGGCTTGTGCGCGCTCGTCGGCCGGGCCGCCGACGTGCCAGCCGCCGATGCCGGAGGAAGTGACGCGGACGTCGCCACCCAGTCCCGCTGCGGTGAGCGCGTCGCGCACGATGACCTCGGCCATCGGCGAGCGGCAGATGTTGCCGGTGCAGACGAAGTCGATGTGCAAGGGGTTAGCAATACTCACGGACAATGTCCTCCAGTTCAGTCGAAGTGTGCGCCACGTAGGTGGCCTGTTCCCATTCTTCTTCGGCGCCGTAGCCCCAGGTCACGGCTATGGACGGCAGGCCGAACTCGGCCGCGCCGGCGAAGTCGTGAATCCGGTCGCCCACCATCACCGGGTGGTACGGGTCCGCGTTGTCCAGCACGTACTGGATGACCTCGATCTTCGTGCTGCGCCCGGCGTCCCAGTTCGCCGCGCCGAGGAAGTCGATGTGCTCAAGCACGCCCGCGCGCTCCAGCGCCAGCCGCGCGAAGTGCTCGCTTTTCGACGTCGCCGTGCACACCTTCCACCCCTCGTCCTTCCACCGGGCGATGAGCTCCGCCATGCCGTCGAAGACGGTGAAGCGCTGCCAGCCCTCGCTGCTCATGTAGTCGGAGTACGCCTGCATGGCACGCTCGACCTGGTCGGGTGCCAGGCCTGCTGCCACCATGGAGTCGCGCATCGGCGGACCGGGGATGCGGCGGATGAACTCTTCGGCGGGGCGCGTCGCGCCCACCGCGTCGAGCCCGCGGAGGAATCCCTCGCGGATGCCGGGATAGGAATCGATGATGGTGCCGTCCACGTCGAGCAGGATGGTGTCCTGCCCGCCGTTGTTTGCTGTATCAATCACGGACCCCAGCATGGCAAATTTGTAGGCTTGGTGCCATGACTGTTGTAGCTGATGTTGTCCGCGCCCTGGAGACCGCCTACCCGCCGCAGTTGGCCGAGAGCTGGGACAAGGTGGGGCTGGTCTGCGGGGACCCGGACGCGGAGGTGACCAAGGTGGCCTTCGCCCTCGACTGCACGCTGGAGGTCGCGCAGGCCGCGGTGGACGCGGGCGCGCAACTCCTCGTGGTCCACCACCCGCTGCTGCTGCGCGGGGTGAGCTCGGTGGCGGCGAACACCCCGAAGGGCAAGGTGGTCCACACCCTGATCGCGGGCGGGTGCGCCCTGTTCGCCGCGCACACGAATGCGGATTCCGCCCGGCCTGGCGTGTCCGATAAGCTCGCCGAGCTGGTGGGCATCACCCCGGGCCGCCCGATCAAGCCCATCTTCCTCGATGGCACCGACCGCTGGGGCGTCCACGTGCCGCCCGCCGACGCCGACAGCGTCAAGCGCGCGCTGTTCGACGCCGGCGCCGGCGCGATTGGCAACTACCGCGAGTGCGCGTTCAGCCACGACGGCACCGGCGAGTTCACCCCCGTCGAGGGCGCCGACCCCACCGACGGCGAGGTGGGCGCGCACTTCACCGCGCCCGAGGTCCGCGTCGAGTTCGTCGCCCCCACGCGCCTGCGCGCCTCGCTTATCGACGCCCTCCGCGCCTCCCACCCCTACGAGGAACCCGCCTTCGACGTGGTCCAGATGGCGCAGCCCGCGGGCACACGCGAGCAGGAGCACGCCTACGGGCTCGGCCGCGTGGGCGAGCTGCCCGAGCCGATGACGCTGCGCGAGTTCACGCAGCAGGTGGCCGACGCGCTGCCGGAAACGGTGTGGGGCGTGCGCGCCGCGGGGGACCCGGACCGGCTGGTGCGCCGCGTCGCGGTGTCCTCGGGGGCGGGGGATGGGTTCCTCGGTGACGTCGCAAAGCTTGGCGTTGACGTATACGTGACCTCGGACCTGCGGCACCACCCGGTGGACGAACACCTGCGCGCGGGCGGGCCCGCCGTGATTGATACGGCGCACTGGGCGAGCGAGTTTCCGTGGACGGAGCAGGCGGCGAGTATCGTTGAGCCGCTAGGCGTGCAGACGCAGGTGCTGGACATCCGCACCGATCCGTGGACGGTGTCTGCACACCCCGGACGCCCCGGGGAAGAGAAGTAAAACAAGGGAGGAGTACCCGTGAAGCTTTCCGCAGAGGAGCAGCCGATCCTGCTCGAGTTGGCCAAGGCGGACCGCGTGGCCGCGCACCCGGACTCGGCGCGGCCGGAGGAGCAGGAGCTGGAGAGGCTGCTCAAGGAGCGCAAGGACCTGCAGGCGGCGTCGGCCGCCGCGCAGATGGCCGTGGACGACATGGAGCTGGAGATCCTGCGCATCCAGGAGGACGAGCGCAAGCTGAAGAAGCGCGAGATTGATGACAAGCGCCAGCTCGGCGCCGAGACCAACCCGGAGCGCCGCAAGGACCTGGAGCACGACCGCTACGCGGCGAAGTCGCGCATCGCGGACCTGCTCTCCGAGCTCAAGGAGGCGCACAACGAGATCGCCGCGCTGCGCAACAACCGCGACAACCACGGCGCGCGCCTGGACGAGGCGGACCGCAAGGTGGAGGCCGCCCGCCGCGCCGTCGAGGCGCTGCCGGACCGCGAGCAGGTGGACACCGCCGCGCTGCGCCACAAGCTCCCCGACGACGTCCTCGAGGTCTACGACGAGATGGGTGCCGCCGCGTTCAACGGCCGCACCTGCAACGCCTGCTTCATCCAGCTGCCCGCCTCCGAGCGGGCCGCAGTGATGGGCACGCCCGCCGACGAGGTCCCCGCCTGCCCGAACTGCGGCGCCCTGCTCGTGCGCGTGCGCCTCACCCCGGACGAGGCCGCGGCCCGCACTGGACTGACCATCGAGGAGTAGGGGAGCCGATGAAGGTCAGCGTCTTTACTGACGGCGGCTCGCGCGGCAACCCCGGCGTGGCCGGCTCCGGCGCCGTTGTCTACGGCGAGGGCGGGGAGACCCTCGCCGAGATCGTCTACGTGGTGGGCGCGAAGTCCTCCAACAACGTCGCCGAATACCACGGCCTGTTGCGCGGCCTCGAGGCCGCCGCCGAGCTGGGAGCCACCGAGGTGGCAGTGTCCATGGACTCCAAGCTCGTTGTCGAGCAGATGAACGGCCGCTGGAAGATCAAGCACCCTGACATGCAGAAGCTCGCCGTGCAGGCTCGCAAGCTCGCCGGCGGCTTCGACCGCGTCACCTACACCTGGGTGCCGCGCGCGAAGAACAAGAAGGCCGACGAGCTGTCCAACAAGGCGATGGACGCCGCCACGAAGGACGGCACGCCCCGCATCGTGGAGGAAGCAAGCCTGCACAGCGGGCTGCCCGCCCGCGCCACCGCCAAAGCTCCGAACGACCGTGCAGCGGCCGGCCACCCCGGCGCGCTGGTCTACGGCAACAGCGGCGCGACCCGCACACGCTTCATCCTGCTGCGCCACGGGCAGACCGCGCACTCCGCAGAGCACCGCCTCTCCGGCACCTCCAACCCGGAGCTGACCGAGCTGGGCCGCGCGCAGGCGCGCCGGGCCGCCGGGGCGCTCACCGCGCTGGCGCAAGAGTCGCAGTTTGGGCCCATCGACGCGATCGTCGCCTCGCCGCAGGCGCGCGCCCAGCAGACCGCGGAAGCTGCGGCCGACGCGCTCGGGTTCGACGCGTTTGCAACCAACGACGGATTCCGGGAGATCAACTTCGGCGACTTCGAGGGGCTGACGAGGGACGAGGCCCGGGGGAAGTTTCCGCAGGAGTTTGGGGAATGGGAGGCGTCGGTAAGCAAGGCCCCGCCACGGGGCGAATCGCTCGCCGCGCTGCACCGACGGGTGACCCGCGCGCGGCTGAAGCTACAGGAGGAGCGCGCCGGGCAGACGATCCTGGTGGTCAGCCACATGATGCCGATCAAGAGCGTGATCCGGCAGGGGCTCGGCGCCGGGGCGGAGGTGTTTAAGCACACCTATCTGGACTTGGCCAGCGTGTCCGTGGTGGATTTCTACGACGATTTTGGTGTCGTACGCTGCGTCAACGATGTCGCGCACCACAGGTAAGGTACAATAACCGCTTGCGAATGAGTCGGCCGGGTGACCGCGGCCGCCCGAACCGCCGCGCATGCGGGCTGGCGGGTGGCCGAGGAAAGTCCGGACTCCACAGGGCACGGTGGTTGCTAACGGCAACCCGGAGTGATCCGCGGGAAAGTGCAACAGAAAGTAGACCGCCTCGCGCTTGTCGCGGGGTAAGGGTGAAAGGGTGCGGTAAGAGCGCACCGGCGCCGGTGGTGACATCGGCGGCCAGGTAAACCCCACCGGGAGCAAGGCAAGAACCGCTGCGCGTGCGCAGGGGTCGTCGGACGCGATGAGGCTGCCCGCCCATGTTCGAAGGTAGCTGCTTGAGGCGCCCAGCGATGGGTGGCCCAGATGGATGGTCACCGCCCCGTCCGGGGCACAGAATCCGGCTCATAGGCCGGCTCATTCGCACTGCGCGCTCCCGCAGACTCTGGCACGATGGCGGGGTATGAAACTGTATGCCGCGCCGCTGAACTTTCGCGCTATCGCGAGCGAATTTTCCGTCCCCACAGACTTCCCGCCGCAGGTGCTCGAGGAAGCGACGCAGCTCACCGATCGATTCGCCGGGCAGCGTATCGACGCCCGCTCGATCCCCCTCGTCACCATCGACCCAGTCGGCTCCCGCGACCTGGACCAGGCGGTGCACATTGCCGAGCGCGGCGAGGGAGGAGGCGGCGGCTACACCGTCACGTACGCGATCGCGGACGTCGCCGCCTTCGTGGAGCCGGGCGGGGCGGTCAAAGACGAGTCGCTGCAGCGCGGCCAGACCATCTACCTTCCCGACGAGCCGGCACGCCTGCACCCGCCGAGCCTGAGCGAGGGGTCCGCCTCGCTGCTGCCGGACGTGGACCGGCCGGCGGTGTTGTGGACGTTCGAGCTGGACCAGGACGGAGAGGTGGACAGCGCTCACGTCGAGCGCGCCCTGGTGCGCTCGGTGGCCCGGCTGGACTACGACGGGGTGCACGAGGACTTCGCGCGGGGGGAGCCGCACGCGTCGATACGCTTGCTCCCGGAGGTCGGTCAGCTGCGGCAGCGCAGCTCGCTGCGGCGCGAGGCGATCAACCTGCGGCTGCCCAGCGTGCGCGTGGTCGGCGAGGGCGGGACCTTCGAGCTGGTCATCGAGCCGCGCCACCCCGTCATGGACTACAACTCGGAGATCTCCCTGCTCACCGGCATGGTGGCGGGCAGGATGATGGTGGAGGCTGGCGTCGGGTTCCTGCGCACGCTCGGGCCCGCGACCGGTGAGGCAGAGGCCGAGTTCCGGCGCGAGGCGTCGAACCTGGGCTACGAGGTCGGCGGCAACATCGGCGAGTTCCTCGCCGGGATCGACGCGGACACCCCACGCGGGATGGCCATGATGCGCGAGGCGCAGAAGCTGTTGCGCGGCGCGGGCTACGTGGACCTGTCGGAGAAGGAGCCGGAGGTACACGCGGGCATCGGCGGCTACTACAGTCACGTCACCGCGCCGCTGCGCCGACTGGTCGACCGCTACGCCACCGAAGTCTGCCTGGCTATCTGCGCGGGCGCGGAGGTGCCGGAGTGGGTGCGCGAGGACGCACCAAGGGTGATGAAGACGATGGGGCGGACGTCCCAGCTGGCCAACACCGTGGACAAGGCGTGCTTGAACCTGACCGAGGCGACCGTGCTCGAGCCGTGGGTCGGCCACAACTTCGAGGGCGTGACGCTCACGGTCAACGAGGAGGACCGCGCCCGCATCTTCATCGCGGACCCGCCGGTGCTCGCGCCGTCCGTCGGCGCGCCGGGGGAGGGCACGGAGACGAAGTTTTCGCTCGTGCTTGCCGACGCCACCCAGCGCGAAGTCTCCTTCGCCTGGCCCGCCGACTAGGTCTGCCGACTAGGACGCGGGGGCGTCCTCGAGGCGCGCGGTGGTGCCCGGCGTGATCTCGACGACGTCGAACTGCTCGGCCATGCGGCGGGCGAACTCGTCCGCGTCCCGGCGTGGCACGAGTGCGAGCACCGCCCTGGAGGTGCCGGTGGCCGCGGGCCGTGCCGCGAGCGCGCCCCGCTCGCGGCACAGGGCCACGAGCTCGGTGGGGACAGTGAGTCCGCGCAGCTCGGTTGGCGAGTTCACCAGGGCGAACAGGTCGTTGGTGTGGCGAGAGCGCAGCGCCCTGGCTACGGCCATGCTGCGCAGCGTCTCCGCCTCGCAGAAGTGGACCCACGCCCGTGCCGTCTCCGGCGCTGGCGCGGTGGTGTCGCCGACGGTGTGGCGCGCCTGGACCCACTCGACGACGCGCTCGATGGCGTCGGGCAGCTTGCGCAGCGAGTGGACGCCGAAGTTGGCGCACGCCGCGCTGATGAACGCGCGGTGCGTGGCGATGCCCTCCACCTGGCCCGCGTCCGCCTCACCGAACGCTTCCGCGACGGAGAAGATGCGCACGCCCTCGCGGGTCGGGTGCGGGGCCTCGGTGAGCGAGCCGTCCGCGTAGTCGATCACGGCGATGCCGTTGCCGGTGGCGCGCAGGGCCGCGGTGTGGCGGGAGCGCAGGCCGTTGAGCGATGAGTACGTCTCCACCGCGTGGGCGGCGATGTCGGCGAGTCGGGCGCGGAAGGGCGCGTCGTTGATGTCGCTGTGCCCGGCGGCGAGGGCGAGGCACAGGGCCGAGTCCGCGGCCCACAGCGCCCCGAGCCCGGCGCCGAGTGGGATGTCAGAGACGACCGTCACGTCCAGGCCCGCCGTGTCGCGCGAGAGCACCTGTCGCTGGATCAGCTGGTGGACCAGGCCGGCCCACCGCTTGCCCAGGGGGTGGTCGGCGCCGTCGGGGTCGCCGAGCGGGGCGGTGGCCAGGACCGGTTCCGAGCCCGGCGCGGAGGCCGCGAAGCGGAGCTTATGGTCGTCGCGCGGGCTCACCGCCACCGAGGCGCGCAGCCCGCCGAGCCCGATGAGCGTGGCGCCGCCGAAGTGGTCCACGTTTTCCCCGGCGAGGATCCACGTCGCCGGGGCGGATGCGACGTGTGCCGGCTGCGCGCCTACGCGCCGTTCGTGCTCCTTGCGAGCGCGTTCCACCAGGCCGGATGGTTGGGCGTCGGGGGCAGGCCACAAAGACATAAAGCGTTCTCCACTCTGCGCAAAGGGGGATTGGTACGAGGAAACTCCAGACTACCAACCGCCGTCGGCGGGTATGGTGGGCCAAAATGTCCACCGTTCGCGGCCCACCGCGAACCCCCGGAATACACGAAGGAGCCGACCATGGCAGACGAAAAGTTCTACTTCAACCCGTCCACCGGCGAGGTCACCCAGGGCAAGGTTGCGTCCTGGGACAACCGCATGGGCCCGTACGACACCCGCGAGGAGGCGGAGCGCGCGCTGGAGACCGCGGCGCAGCGCAACCAGGTCGCCGACGACCAGGATGAGGCCTGGGAGGACTAGGACGCGAGCCCCGCCCCCGGCTCTACACCTGCTTGAATGCCTTCTTGATGTCCTTGATCGCCTTCGGGTAGTCCTCGAGCGCCGCGCGCCCGATCTCCAGTTCTCGCTGGTAGAGGATGCCGTACGCGAAGGTATCCTCGCCGCGGTCGCGCGCCGCCCGGGCGAGGCGCTCGATGTGCTCGCGCGCGGTCACCGCGTCCTGGAAATCGCCGAGGATGGTCTGCAGCCGCTTGCACGCCTTGGCCAGCGGCCCAGTCTTCAGGCCCGCGTCCTTGGCGGCTACCGCGGCGTAGCGCAGCTTCTTCGCCGTCTTGCGCACGTCGTGCACGTACGACTCGCGCTGCAGCAGCGGCAGGGAGGTGTCGCCGTAGTATTTTTCCACCTTTGCGTTGCGCTTCTTCAGCTTCTTGTACGCCGCCCGCAGGTGCGCGTAGAGCACCGCGTCGGCGGGCTCCTCGGGCTCATGCTTGTCGACGCCACCCTCATCCTCATCAACCTCACCGGGGAGGTGGGGCGTGAGGGCGTCGTGAAGCAGCGCGTCGACCTCGGCGAGCAGGGCGGTGAAGCGCTCCGAGTCGAACATGTCGACGATGTCGGCGTGGGCCTCCTCGTAGACGCCGCGCATGTCGCGATTGATGTGGGCGGCGGTGATCACGTCGATCTTGTCGGACTGGTCGCTGGCCAGCAGGTCGTGGAAGCGCTGCTCGACTACTTCGGCGTCGCGGGCCATGCCGAGGACCGCCGCGGCGTGCTTGAGCTCCGCCTCGAGGTGGGCGAGGTCGCCGGCGGTAATCACGCCGTCGAAAGTCTCCAGCAAGGAGCGCAGCTCGCGGGTGGCTACGCGCATCTGGTGGACCGAGTCGTATTCGTCGGCGCGCACGCGCGGCTCCCAGCTCATGATGGCGTCGCGCTTGTCGCGCAGGGAGGCGTACACCGCGTCGGCGGCCGCGTCGCCGGTGCCCGAGGACGGCAGGGGCGCGTTGTTGAAGCTGTCGCCAAGCGCCGTGGCCAGCTTGGACGGCGAGTCCGCGCGGCGGGCGCCCGCGGCCAGCATGGCCTCGGTGGCGCGGCTGAGCAGGCGCTCGCCGGCGGGGGTGCCGGCGATGGCGTCGGTGAGCTCAAGCTCCCACTCGCGCCACTCGGAGGCCGTGCCGCCGGGCAGGTAGGACTCGGCGGAGACGTGGTCGTCGCAGAACTCCGCCACCGCGAGCGAGTCGGCCGGGTCCGGGTAGCGCACGCCGATCACGGTTTCCACGCGCCGGTTGTCCACGCGCGCGATCGGCTTCAGCGGCGGGTGGACGGGGCCGAGGACGTCGCGCACCGCGTCCAGCAGCGGCTCGGGGACGGTGTCGGCATCGCTGCCAACCCCGTTGCCACTACCGGTGCCATCCGACAGCGGGTGCTGCAGCTCGCGGCGCCCGCCGGACTCGCCGGGCAGCTTGACGTGCCAGCCGGCGTCCTTGCCGCCGGTGCGGCGGCGCAGGGTGATCTTGGAGCGCGTCAGGCGCAGGTCCGCGGTATCGAAGTAGATGGCGGAAAGTTCGTGGGTGGTGGTGGAGATGGGGGACAGTGTGGCGTCGATAAGCGAAAGCCTGGGTGGCTTCGTGTCGGCGTCGACGGCGAGCTTGACCTCGAGTTCCAGAAATTCCTGTGGTTGTGGCATGCGTTTCTCTCCTCACTTCGGCTGGCATAGAGTCTAGCCCGGCTACAGTGGGCCGTATGAACACTCAACAGGAAGAGGTCCTGCGCAAGGTAGAGCAGCAGGACATCGCGTTTCTGCGGCTCTGGTTCACCGACATCTTCGGCTCGCTGAAAACCGTGATGATGTCGCCCGCGGAGCTGGAATCCGCGTTTGACGAGGGCGCGGGGTTTGACGGCTCCTCCATCGAGGGCTTCACCCGCATCTCCGAGTCCGACACGCTGCTGAAGCCGGACCCGTCGACCTACCAGGCGCTGCCGTTCGACGAGGACTCCGGGCTGCAGACCGCGCGCATGTTCTGCGACATCACCATGCCGGACGGCGACCCGCTCTACGCGGACCCGCGGCAGGTGCTGCGCCGCCAGATCCAGAACGCCCGCGACATGGGCTTTGAGTTCCTGGCCAGCCCCGAGATCGAGTTCTACGTGGTCAAGCCCTTCGAACCGGGCGAGCATCCGCGGCCGGCCGACAAGGGCGGCTACTTCGATCAGGCCAAGCGCAACGAGGCGCCGAAGCTGCGCCGGCAGGCGATCAGCGCCCTGGAGTACATGGGCATCGTCACCGAGTTTTCGCACCACGAGGCCAGCGCCGGCCAGCAGGAGATCGACCTGCGCCACACTGACGCGCTGACCATGGCGGACAACGTGGTGACGTTCCGCTACATCGTAAAGACGGTCGCCGAAGCCAACGGCGTGCACGCGACCTTTATGCCCAAGCCGTTCCGGGACATGGACGGCTCCGCCATGCACACGCACTTCTCCCTGTTCGAGGGCGACGAGAATGCCTTCCACGACCCGGACGATGAGATCAGCCTGTCGCGCACCGGCCGCCAGTTCATCGCCGGCATCATCGAGCACGCCAACGAGATCTCCGCCCTGACCAACCAGTACGTCAATTCCTACAAGCGCCTCCAGTTCGGCTCCGAGGCGCCCACCGCCGCGACCTGGGGCGTGTCCAACCGCTCCGCGATGGTCCGCGTGCCCACCTACCGGCTGCACAAGGCGGAGTCGCGCCGCGTAGAGGTCCGCTCGCTGGACTCCGCCGCGAACCCCTACCTGGCCTACGCGGCGGTCCTGGCCGCCGGCCTGCGCGGGATCGAGCAGGGCTACGAGCTGGACGAGCCCGCCCGCGACGACGTCTTCTCGCTCACCCGCCGCGAGCGCCGCGCGATGGGCTACCGCGACCTGCCCAACTCGCTCGACCAGGCGCTGCGCTACCTCGAGCAGTCCGAGTTCATGGCCGAGGTGCTCGGCGAGCAGGTCTTCGAGTACTTCCTGCGCGCCAAGTGGGACGAGTGGCACGACTACACCTGCCAGGTCACCCCGTGGGAGCTGGAGAGCGGGATGGACCTTTAATATGGCGCTTCCCACCCCAGCAAAACTCGGCCTCGTCTCGCCGCGCGCCGCGGAGGACATCGAGGAGCTTTCGCTTGTCGACGCCCCCTCGCTCTGGACCCTCGCCGGCACCGGTGACCCCGACCTGGCCCTGAACAACACGCACCGTTTCGCCGGGGCGCTGCAGGAGCACGCGCCGGGCGAGTGGGCCGAGGTGCGCGACCAGCTGGCGGCCGATCCGGCGTTTTGCACGCGCTTCTTCGCGCTGCTCGGCGGCTCGACGGCGCTGGCGGACCACTTGGTGGCCAACCCGGGGCAGTGGCGCGCGCTGGCGGGCGAGTTGCCCACCGCCGAGGAGATGCGTGAGGCGATGCTCGCCGCCGTGGACGCCGCGCCGATCGCGGAGGCGACGTACCGCGCCGGCGCGCGCTTCGACGACAAGCACGCCGCGAAGGAGGCGCTGCGCGACGCGTACCGCACGCTCATGATGCGGGTCGCCGCCGCGGACCTGGCGGGCACGTTCGCCCCGGTGAAAGGCCACGGCGGGACGGAACCGCTCGGCTACACCCGCACCACCGAGACGCTGACCGCGCTTGCCGACGCCGCGCTGACCGCCGCCCTCGCCGTCGCCGTCCGCCACGTCTACGGCGACGAGGAACCGGACACGCGGCTCGCTGTCGTCGCCATGGGCAAGTGCGGCGCCCGCGAGCTGAACTACATCTCGGACGTGGACGTCATCTTCGTCGCCGACGACGCCACCGCCAAGGCGACCCGCACCGCCAGCGAGTTCATGCAGCTGGGCACCGCCTGCTTCTTCGAGGTGGACGGCAACCTGCGCCCCGAGGGCAAGGCAGGCGCGCTCGTGCGCACCCTGGACAGCCACGTGGCGTACTACAAGCGGTGGGCCGAGACGTGGGAGTTCCAGGCCCTGCTCAAGGCGCGGCCGCTGACGGGGTCGCTGGAGTTGGGGCAGTGCTATGTGGATAAGCTTGCTCCGCTCGTGTGGGAGGCCTCCCAGCGCGAATCCTTCGTGGAGGATGTGCAGGCGATGCGGCGGCGCGTGCTGGCCAACGTGCCCGAGTCGCTGCGGCAGCGCGAGCTGAAGCTGGGGGAGGGAGGCCTGCGCGACGTGGAGTTCGCCGTGCAGCTGCTGCAGCTTGTGCACGGGCGCATCGACGCCGACCTGCGCAACCCCAACACGGTCGCGGCGCTCGAATCGCTTCGCGACGGCGGCTACGTCGGCCGCGAAGACACGAGCAAACTCATCCGCGCCTACGAGTTCCTCCGACTCCTGGAGCACCGCCTGCAGCTGCAGCGCTTCAAGCGGACCCACCAGCTGCCCGACGCGGACGACGAGAAGCGGCTGCGCTGGCTCGCCCGCGCCGCCGGGTTTCACGCCACCGCGCGCCGCACCGCGGTCGAGGAGATGCAGCGGGCGCTGTCGCAGCTGCGCCAGGTGGTGTCCAACCTGCACGAGCGCCTCTTCTACCGCCCGCTGCTGGAGGCCGTCGTAGACCTGTCCATCGGCGAGGCGACCTTCTCCGCCGACGCGGTCAAGGCGCAGCTGGCCGCGCTGGGCTACCGCCACCCCGCGCGCGCCTACGACCACCTCAACGCGCTGGTCAAGGGCACCTCGCGCAAGGCGAAGCTGCAGGCGATCCTCCTGCCCACGCTCATGCACTGGCTCGCCGGCACCGCCGACCCGGGCGCGGGCCTGCTCAACTACCGCAAACTGTCGGACGCCGCGCTGGATCGCAGCTGGTTTCTGCGCATGCTTCGCGACGAAAGCGTCGTCGGCATGCGCCTCATGCACATCCTGGGCAACTCGCCGTACACCTCCGACCTCATCATCTCCGCCCCCGACGTGGTCAAGCTGCTCGGCGACGGCTCCAGCGGGCCGCGCCTGCTCGAACCCGCGCCGGACCAGGTGTACAAGGCGATCATCAACTCCGCCAACCGGCACCGAGGCAACCCCGACAAGGCCGTCGCGGTGGCGCGCTCCCTGCGCCGCGCGGAGCTGGCACGCATCGCGTCTGCGGACCTGCTGGGCCTGATGGAGGTGCGCCAGGTGTGCACCGAGCTAACCATCGTGTGGGAGGCGGTGCTCCAGGCGGCGCTGGAATCTGAAATCTACGCCGACCTGCAGGACCAGGAGCTGGCCGAGCAGCCGGCGCGCATCGCGTTTATTGGCATGGGCCGCCTCGGCGGCGCGGAGCTTGGCTACGGCTCCGACGCCGACGTCATGGTGGTTGCCGAGCCCGTGGGGGAGACCTCGGAGTCCGACGCCACCGCGTGGGCGGCGCGCATCGTGGACCAGATGCGCAAACGCCTGGCCAAGCCGTCCGGTGACCCGCCGCTCGAGGTGGACCTGGGGCTGCGCCCCGAGGGCCGCTCCGGCGCCGTCGCGCGCACGATCGCCTCCTACGAGCGCTACTACCGCGAGTGGGGCGAGGTGTGGGAGAAGCAGGCGCTGCTGCGCGCCACCGGCGTCGCCGGCCACGCGCCGCTCGGCGAGCAGTTCCTGCACATGATTGACCAGTTCCGCTACCCCAAGGGCGGGGCGAGCAGGGCCGACATCCGCGAGATCCGCCGCATCAAAGCCCGCGTGGACAACGAGCGCCTCCCGCGCGGGGCCGACCGCGCCACCCACACCAAGCTGGGGCGCGGGGCGCTTGCCGACGTCGAGTGGACCGTCCAGCTCCTCACCATGATGCACGCCCACGAGCACCAGGGGCTCCACACCACGTCCACCCTGGACGCGCTGGACTTCCTCGCTGAGTTAGACGACCCGGAGGTGCTGGCCGCGTCGAAGGCGGAGATCCTCCGGACCGCCTGGCTCACGGCCACGCGCGCCCGCAGCGCGCTCGTGCTGGTCGCGGGCAAGCGCACCGACCAGCTGCCCGCGCCGGGTCCGCACCTGGCGCAGGTGGCGGGCTCAGCCGGCTACGACCCGGACGACCAGCAGCAGTTCTTGGAGGACTACCTGCGCATTACGCGCCGGGCTCACCAGGTGATTGAAGAGGTGTTCTGGGGAGAAAAGCCCACCCGCGAGTTTGATTAGCGCCGCCTCCCGCTCGCGCCCGTAGAGTGGGGGCATGGCTGTTCACTTTTCTATTGATCTGACCGATGCGACCTACGCCGACCTGGTGGCGCTGGTGGAGGGGGCGCGTGTGGCGGGCGTCGATAAGCGTGCCGCGCTGCACCTTGAAGATACGACGCTGTCGCTCGAGGTCGAGCCCGATGCGCGGACCGAGCGCAGCGCCGCGCGCGAGCATGCGCCTGTCTCTTATACACACCTAGATGTGTATAAGAGACAGACCGAAGTCTGCCTGGCTATCTGCGCGGGCGCGGAGGTGCCGGAGTGGGTGCGCGAGGACGCACCAAGGGTGATGCACG
>NZ_NSGL01000003.1:0-232433 GCF_002285155.1 Corynebacterium sp. NML 120412
CGCGACCGCGAGCACCGCGCCGACGACGCGCGGGCGGGCCCGGGCGAGCGGGACCAGCGTCCACGGCACGAGCGCCACCGGCCACGCCTCCGAGGAGATCGCGGTGAGCGTGGTGAGGATGCGCGGCGACAACGCGTAGAGCAGCGCCGCCGTGACCTGCGGGAAGCGGCCGCGCACCCCGGTGCGGCGCGCCAGGATCAGTGCGCCCGAGTACGCCAGGCACACAAGCAGGGTCCACCAAGCACGCTGCGCCACCCACTCCGGCACCCCGGCGAAGTGCGTGAGCAGGAAGAACGGGCCCTGCGGGAAGAGGTAGCCGTAGGCCTGGTTCTGCACCTGGCCCAGCGGGAATTCGTCGGTGTAGGCGTGCGTGGCTCGGGCGAGGAAGCGCGCCGGGTCGACGGAGAGGTCCAGCTTGGTGTCGGCGGCGACCCGGCCGGGCGGCTGCAGCAGGACGGTGAGCGCCAGCAGCACCCAGCCGCCAATGTGTGCGCGCAACGGCTACTCCCGGGAGCCGTACTCCGGCCCGCCGAGTACGGCATCGTCCGCAGCCACGGCCCCGCCCTGGGGCACGGTGCTCTGCCCGGAGACAGAGGCGACGCCCAGCACGCCGACCACCCCGAGCACGGCGCCGACGACCGCGGAGGCGATCACCGGGTTGGCGGCACGGCGCGGCAACGATGCAGGCAGGCGCAGAACTTGGTGGGACATGCGCATGAGCCTACCAGCACGACTACACTAGTAGCGTTTCTTCCAACTCGAAGGGGGCGGGCGTGTCCAAGATGCCGCAGCGGAACCGGGCGGTCGCCGTGTGCGTCGGCGGCGTGCTCGCCGTGGCGCTGCTTGTCGCCGCCCTCACCGCGTGCTCCGAGCACGACGACACGGCCCCGCAAGAACCCACGCAGACTGCACAGGGAGGGGATCCAGCCGACGAACCCGCCGCCGTCGTCCCGCCCGCCCCGCAGCCGGCCCCGAGCGCGCCGCAAAGCCCGGCGCAGCAGCGCGTCCCCGCGGACTTGCGCGCGCGGGTGGCGTCGCTGATGGTGGTCGGCGTGACCAACGAGGCGCAGGCCCGCGCGGCGCTCGACCAGGGCGTCGGTGGCCTGATCATCCCCAGCTGGGCCGACCCCGCGCTGCTCACCGCGGAGGGCCACAACATTGAGGCGCTGCGCGCGCAGTACCACCACCCGTTCTCCGTGGCCATCGACTTCGAGGGCGGCCGCGTCCAGCGCCACACCGACGTGATGGGCAGCTTCATGGCCCCGCGCGAGCTGGCCGCCCGCCCGCCCGAGGTCATCCAGGGCACCGGCTACGACATCGGCCGTTCCCTGCGCGGGCGCGGCGTCAACGTGGATTACGCCCCGCTCCTGGACCTTGACGTTTCCGGCCTGGACATCGTCGGCGACCGCGCGTTCAGCGGCCACCCGGACGAGGTCGTGCGCGTTGGCACGCTGTTTGCGCAGGGGCTTATCGACGCCAACGTCACCCCCACCTTCAAACACTTCCCCGGCCACGGCCGCGCCTCCGGCGACACGCACCACCAGCTCGCCGTGACGCCGCCGCTGGACCAGGTACGCGAGCTGGACATGCGCCCGTTCGGCCCGCTCCTGCAGCGCTTCCCGCGCTCGAGCGTGATGATGGGCCACATGATCGTCCCCGGCATGGGACCGGAAGGCGTGCCCAGCTCCCTGAACCCGGAGGCGTACCGCATCCTGCGCGACGGCGACTACCCGGGCGGCGTCCCGTTCGAGGGCGTCGTGGTCACCGACGACCTCTCCGGCATGCGCGGCATCCTGGACTACGCACCGACGCCGGAGGCGGTCAAGCGCGCGATCGCGGCGGGCGCGGACCAGGCGCTTTGGTCCTCGGGCGCGGACGTGCCGCAGGTGATCGACGGGGTCGTCGCCGCCGTGCAGTCGGGCGAGCTGCCCGAGGCGCGCGTGAACGAAGCCGCGGCGCGCGCCCAGCAGCAGCTGATCAACACCGGCCTGTAAGTCAGCGGCCAGCCACGCATGCGAATTCGTTGCTACATCTACTACCCCATCTACTACCCTGTGGCAGGTGACTACTTCCCACAGGCAAACTTCGTCGCACCGCCGCGCCGGGTCGTCCGGTAAGGCGGGCAAGATCGCGCTCGGCGCCGTCCTTGGCCTGCTCGCCGTCGTCCTGGCCGTATACCTGGCGGATCTGGCGCTCAACCGCGGCAACGTCCCCCGCGGCACCACGGTCGGCGGCGTGGCCATCGGCGGCATGTCGCCGGACGAGGCGCGCGAGCGCCTGCAGGGGGAGCTTGGCGACGTCACCGAGCAACCCGTCGAGGTCATGGCGGCAGACAAGCGCGCCCAACTCGTGCCGGCGGCGGCGGGGCTGGGGATCGACTGGCAGGCGACTGTCGACGCGGCGGGGATCCAGTCCGCAAACCCGATCCCGCGGCTGACGGGCCTGTTTACGCAGCACGAGGTGGACGTGCAGGGGAGCGTCGATAAGCACAAGCTCGACCCAGAACTGGCACGGGTGAAGGACGAGCTGTACGTGGCGCCGGTAGACGGCGCGATCCACGTCGACGGCGGCAAGGCGAATGTGACCGACCCGAAGCTGGGGCAGGAGGTGAACCCGGCAGACCTCGAGGCTGCGGTGACGGACGGCTGGCTCGACCCGGAGGGCGTGGACGTGGAGCCGCAGCCCGTGGAGCCCGCGATCAATGACGCGGTGATTACGCAGGCGATGGACGGCCCGATCAAGGCTGCGCTGGGCGGGCCGCTGACCGTCAACGGCCGCGACGGCGTGACGGCGACCATTCCGCAGGAGCGGATGGGCGAGGTCGTGCAGTTCAACAACGTGGAGGGGCGCATCCAGCCCGACGTGCACCGCGACGTGGCGGGCGCGATCCTTGGTGAGGCGCTCGGCGGGACGCAGACCGAGATGCGCAACGCGCGCGTGCTCGAGGGCGGCGGGGTCGAGCCCTCACAAGACGGCACCGAGGTGGACTGGGACGCGACCTTCGACGGATTCGAGGACCGCCTCCTTGGCGATGGGGAGCGTACCTGGGACGCCGCGTACCGCCCGGTCGAGGCCGACTTCACCACCGAAGACGCGCAGAACGCCACGTTCAACGAGGAGGTCGGGTCCTTCACCACCGGCGGCTTCTCGGGGCCGTCCGGCACCAATATTGCGCTGGTGGCGCAGACCGTCAACGGTGCGATTGTGAACCCGGGCGAGACCTTCTCGCTCAACGGCTACACCGGGCCGCGCGGCACGGCCCAGGGCTACGTGGAGTCCGGCATCATCCTCAACGGCCACTCCGACATGGCCGTGGGCGGAGGCATCTCCCAGTTCGCGACAACGCTCTACAACGCCGCGTACTTCGCGGGCATGACTGACATCGCGCACACGCCGCACTCCTACTACATCTCCCGCTACCCGGCGGGCCGCGAGGCCACCGTCTACGAGGGCGCGATCGACCTGCAGTTCCGCAACGACTCGAACCACCCCGTGCGCATCCAGACCGGTGTGAGCGGCGGCGAGCTCACCGTGAGCCTCATGGGAGTGAAGACGGTGCGCGTCGAGTCCGCCAACGGCGGGCGCTGGGCGCAGACCCAGCCGAACACGATGAACCTTTCGGGCGCGACGTGCAGCCCCTCCAGCGGCTCGCCCGGGTTCACCACCTCGGACACCCGGAGCATTTACGACCTCTCCGGCAACCTCATCGACCAGGAGACCCAGACCACGGTCTACGACCCCGAGCCGATTGTGAAGTGCGGCTAGGTCCCGTTTATGCCCACGGGATGCGCGGCGGGGTGTGCTCCCCGCGCTTGCGGGTGAGCCCCCACAGCGTGAGCTCGGTGAAGACGGGGTCGCGCTCCATCAACGCGTGCCGCGGGGCGTAGCCGTCATAAGCGTCGGCGACGTTGATGTTCACCACGTCCGCCCCGTCGACGGCGGCCAGCATGGACGTCGCATTGGGTGTGACCAGCACGTCCGCGGGCGAGTACAGCGACGTGTACACGATACCCGGCACCGTATCGGGCACGTTGAGGCGCGTTTGCACCCACGGCGAGTCCGCGAGCTGCTGGATCACGCCTGGCGACGCCAACGCCGACGCCGTCCGCGGGTGTCGCGTAATGAACGGAGTGAAGCGGGGAGCGCGGCCGCGCACGTCGGTGCCGTGGAAGTTCGCTCCCATGGCGACCACGCGTCGCACCTTCGGCGCGCCCCCGTTGGCGATGAACAGCTTGGTCATGAGCCCACCCTGCGAGTGCGCCACGATGTCTAACTTCGCAGCCCCGGTCTGCTCCAGGACGTGGTCCACGTTCGCGTGCACGTCCTCGATGATGCTGTCCAGGTTGCCCATGCCGTAGAAGCCGGGGGCAAGCATGTCGCCGTAGTCGGCGCCCCACACCCAGAAGCCCTCGTCGCGCAGGCGCTCCGCGTTGGGGCGGAACGCCCGGGCGCGGCTGGTTACGCCGTGGATGTACATGACTGGGGTGGTGTACGAGGGCGAGAAGTCCGGGTCGTTGAAGGGCAGCGGTGGTCGGTTGCGCGCGGCGTTGGCCGCGCCGAGTGCGGCCGAGCCGGCGACGATCATGGTGGCGAGCTTCATGCGTATCCAGCATATGTGGTTGCGCGCTTCCTTGACCGGGAGTTTTCGCTCCGATACGCTGGTCGACGGATCAAGAAGTCCGACGCGCTCTTTCTAGTGACTGCTGTTGCAGTGTGATTTGAGCAAGGCCTCCCGGCCCGTCGGCTGGCAACCGCGCAGATCGCGCACGGTGCCCCCGGGAGAAGATCTGTCGGCGTTTGCAACACCGCGCGCCGAAAGTGCGACCTTCCAAGGAGAGCCCTCATGGCTTTGACGTCCTGGCTTCCCGCCACTTTGGACAACATCAACCAGACCGTACTGGCCTTTTCCGCTGGTGGTGAGCTGCACGTCCGCGTGTTTGGCACCCAGCTCGCGGCCTTCGACGTGGTTCAGCGGGTGGGTACGAACTTTGAGTACTCGCCGGAGCGCAACCGTCTGCGCGCGGCCGCTGCGGAGGGAGGCGTCCCCGGCGAGGAGGTCCCGCTGCCGCCCGCCCGCGATTACGCAGCGGTGGATCACACCCGCTGCGGGCTCGTTGCCGATGGCCACCGCCCGCACTGGATCCCGGTCACCCGCGCCGCGAGCTCCCGCGACGGCAAGGCCGGCGGGTGGACACGGGTGGAGATCCTGCAGGTCGAGGGCACGCGCGTGACGTTCGCTACCGACGACGGCGTGGTCCAAGGCTGGTTCCACAACCCCGACGTGCTGGCCACCGGGTGGCGCTACCACCCGAAGTGGCGGGTGCTGGAGGCCGCGTCGGGCGAGGTCGCCGTGCTCGCCGCCCAGCCGATCGGGGCGTGCTGGGCGTAAGCTGACGGAGCTCTGGCGGTTGGGCGCCTCCTTCTGAGTACCTACATGACGAAGGCAGGGTGACGAGGATGCGACAAAAAGGGACCGCGGACAAATAGTTGGAGTGTCCCCGGGGGCGGAGAGGGTTTCTGATGTCCGCGCATTTTCCCCGTGAGATCCGGGAGCAAGCAGTTGATAAGTTTCTTGAAGGCATGCCGTACAAGCGCATCGGCGATTGGCTGGAAGAAAGCTATGGGAGAGTGTCCGATTGTTTGTGTGCGGGGGCTTGGTTTACAAGTAGTCCGCGAATCGGTCGGGGTAAGCCACGGCTAGTTGGTTGATGGCTTGTTTCCACCCGGTGGCTTTCGCTCCTTCAATATAGCCGTTGCGCTCAATGTCGCGCTTCGCTTTCTTCGNCTGCACACCCAGCACCACGATGACCCGCTGGCACTAGCAATCGAGCAAAACTTCGGCCACGTCGGCTACGCACGCGCCCGCCAGGCACACATGCGCCAACGCGACCAAGCCAACTCACCCGACGGCCGGCCGAAAGTCTACGACACCGGCATCGACACCGACTTCAACCCCTCCTGGGCCATCCGACACGGCTGGGCAGGACGAACATAACCCCAGCACAACACACCCAAAAACCACCCATCCCACCCCCAAAAAAGCACACATTTTGTCGCTTAAGTCGACACGCCGAGAAAAGCACACATTTTGTCGCTTAACCCTCAAACAGGCCAAACCAGCCCCCAACCCACGTCCCGAGCCAAACTCACCGCACACAAAAAGCCCGCCTCCCGGTACGAAGCGGGGAAGCGGGCCTGACCAACGTGGAGCCGGCGACGAGAATCGAACTCGCACTCTCAGCTTGGGAAGCTGATGTTCTACCACTAAACTACGCCGGCATTCTGCCGCGCCGAATCAGCGCGACAATGGCAATACTTTAGCACCGTCCCGCGCTGAAACGGAAAACGAGCCTGCCGTATGCTTGTGGCGTGCTTCTTTCAGACCATGACATTCGCGACGCTATCGACTCCGGCAAGCTCGGCATCGACCCCTACGATGCCGCCCTGGTGCAGCCGAGCTCGATCGACGTGCGCATGGACAAGTTCTTCCGCGTCTTCAACAACTCGAAGTACACACACATCGACCCGAAGCTGGAGATGCCCGACCTCACTACGGCTGTCGAGGTCCCGGAGGGCGAGGCCTTCGTCCTCCACCCCGGCGAGTTCGTCCTCGCGTCCACGCTCGAGTGCTTCACGCTTCCCGCGGACCTGGCCGGCCGCCTGGAAGGCAAGAGCTCGCTCGGACGCCTCGGCCTGCTCACGCACTCCACCGCGGGCTTCATCGACCCGGGCTTTTCCGGCCACATCACCCTCGAACTGTCCAACGTGGCCAACCTGCCCATCACGCTCTGGCCCGGCATGAAGGTGGGCCAGCTCGCGATCTTCAACATGTCGTCGCCGGCCGAGGTCCCGTACGGTTCGGGCGCGCTGGGGTCGAAGTATCAGGGCCAGCGCGGGCCGACGCCGTCGCGCGCGTACCTAAATTTCCAGTAGGGCTTTTCGCTTTTCGACGCCCACCGTGCAGGAGTTACATCAGATCCAGGTGCCTTCTGCCTAGTTCCGTCAGCTCAAGGGTGAGTGGGCGCTTTGATACTGAGTGCAGCAGTCCCTCAGATTCGAGTTTGTCTGCAACGGGGCGGAGGGTGTTCCAAGACCTTTCCATGGCGGCTGCTGCCTCCTTCAGTGGAATGGGGAGGTCTGGTCCAAAAAGCAGTGCTTGCGCCGCTAGGAATAGGAGACCGCGTTCATACTGATCACGCTTTAACGCCGATAGAGTGTCTTGCAAACTCCTCAGTTGGGCGTGTTTTTGGTCAAGAGATGATTCTAAGTCTTCTTGGGCATCGACCAGCATTTCGAGCATTGCCTTGAGAAAGAATGTCGCTTCTCCAAAGTTCATACTATTTTCTGCATCTATGAAGGCCGCGTAGTACTTCTTCCGTTGCAGCGAGAACTGATGAGACAGGGACATTGAAGTGGGTGGGGAGAGAATCTCGAGCGCCTTGAACGCAAGCAAAAATCGCCCCATGCGTCCGTTTCCGTCGTAGAACGGGTGAGTGTACTCGAATATGAAATGACCGATGAGCGCATTCACGAGGACATGCGTTTCACGGAACTGAGAGTCGAGGAAGGTTTGCATCCGCGTTTCAATGTCGTGTTCGCTGCGCGGGGCCCTGTGCACCTCTCTTACGCCGTCGTGGATTTCTACGGAGTCGGCTCGGAAGAGCTCGCCATCGGGTAGGTCGTCGCTGCTGATCTCCTTCGAGAGCAGTTTGTCGTACTCTGCGCGCAGTGCCTCCGACGAATCTGGAAAAGCCGGGCGTTCGTTGGGGTCCAACAGTGATTTGTAGAAGGCAACCATTTCCCGGAAACGCTTGTGGGGTCCGCTCTTAGGGCTGGTAAGGGCATCGACGATTTCCTTGCGCGTCGAGTAAACACCTTCGATTTGGTTCGTAGCTTTAATTTCTCCAATGAGAAGGCCGGTAAGGTAGTGACTACGTGCTACGCCGGGAAGCGTCACCCACTTGTGAGCTATTTGGAGCTCAGTGCGCCAAACTTGTTCGAGGAGCGACTGGATCTCACCGGTAAGCACCACGAACAGTTCGTGTTCACCAACCTGGAAGTTCCAATGGAGGGTTGCAGGGGATTTAAACCTGGATGTGTACTCCGCTTGAGCAGCACGGCGGCCGTCTGAAGACATGTGAAACAGCGTCTTCAGTGATTTGTAATCGCTCACTTCGGCCGTCCTTTGCGGTTCGTTTTTTGCAATTCTGCAAGCGTAGCAAAGATCTGCGTGGTCTATTTTTCAAAAACAGGGGTTTTTGCAAAATAGGATCGCGTCGTGCGCTGCTTCTTCGCAAATTTGAAAGAATAGCAGCCGCGTCCCGCGTCCCCCTCACCCTGCCCCGTCTCACAGGAACGGGCATAATAGGCAGTTATGCGGATGACAGTAATTGGCACCGGCTACCTCGGTGCAACCCACGCGGCATGCATGGCTGAGCTTGGCCATGAGGTGCTTGGCGTAGACGTAGACGAAGCAAAAATCGATCGACTCAAGGCAGGAAAGGTCCCGTTCTACGAGCCGGGCTTGCCCGAGGTCCTTGAGCGCAACATGGCGGCCGATCGCCTGGACTTCACCACCTCGTACGAGGAGGCAGCGGCGTTTGGCAACGTACACTTCATCGGCGTGGGCACCCCGCAGCAGCGTGGTTCCTACGCGGCGGATACCCGTTACGTCGAGGCCGTGATCGATTCGTTGGTGCCGCACCTGGAAGGCGAGCACGTCATCCTGGGGAAGTCGACGGTGCCGGTGGGCACGGCCGCGGAGCTGCAGGCCCGCGCCGATGCGCTGGCCGCGCCGGGCACGTCGGTGGAGATCGCGTGGAACCCGGAGTTCCTCCGCGAGGGCTACGCGGTGAAGGACACGATCGAGCCGGACCGCATCGTGCTGGGCGTTCGCCCGGAGCACTCCCAGGCGGAGGCTATCGCGCGCGAGGTCTACGCCACCCCGCTGTCCAAGGACACGCCGTTCATCGTCACCGACCTGCAGACCGCTGAGCTGGTGAAGGTGAGTGCCAACGCGTTCCTGGCCACCAAGATCTCCTTTATCAACGCGGTGAGCGAGGTCTGCGAGATCGTCGGCGCCGACGTCACCAAGCTCGCCGACGCCATCGGCTACGACGACCGCATCGGCCGCAAGTTCCTGGGCGCCGGCCTTGGCTTCGGCGGCGGCTGCCTGCCCAAGGACATCCGCGCGTTCATGGCGCGCGCCGGCGAGCTGGGCGCCGACCAGGCGCTCACGTTCCTGCGCGAGGTGGACGCGGTGAACATGCGTCGCCGCGAGCGCGTGGTGGACATGGCGCGCGAGGAGCTCGGCAGCCTGATCGGCCGCCGCATCACCGTCCTCGGCGCGGCGTTCAAGCCGAACTCTGACGACGTGCGCGATTCGCCCGCGCTCGCCGTCGCCGGCCAGCTCTCGCTCGCGGGCGCCGCGGTGCGCGTCTTCGACCCGGAGGCGATGGACAACGCCCGCCGCGTCTTCCCCACCCTCGACTACGCCGACACCCTCGATGACGCGCTGACCGGCGCTGAGCTGGTCATCCTCGCCACCGAGTGGAAGCAGTTCAAGGAGATGGATCCGGTCGCCTCGGCCAAGCTCGTGGAGCAGCGAGTGCTTATCGACGGCCGCAACGTCCTCCCCGTCCCCGCGTGGCAGCAGGCGGGCTGGACGATCCGGGCGTTGGGACGCAGCTTGTAGAACTCGCCACGAAACGGGGGCATGATGGAGGTATGCCTAATAAGAAGTCTCCACACCTTGTTCAGAGCGCCCTCGGTGCCGCTGCGGCGGCCCTCGGCGGGGTCGCCGTCCACGATCTGAAGCAACAAAAGTACCCGGTACTGCGGAACTATCCAGTGCTGGGGCACATGCGCTACCTGCTCACGGATATTGGCCCAGAGCTGCGCCAATACTTCATTGAGCGGGACTGGGACGGCCGACCCTTCAACCGGGACCAGCGCAACGCTATCTACGAGCGCGCAAAGGGTATCCAAAGTGAGACCGCTTTCGGCACGGTGCAAGACGTGCGCGAGCCGGGCCACGAGTACCTCGTGCACTCGGTCGCACCCGTCGCGCAGCCAGATGAGCCACCGCGCACGCTCATTGGGGGCAAGGACTGCGCGAAGCCCTATTCGATGTCGCTGCTCAACGTATCCGCGATGAGCTTCGGCTCGCTGTCGCGTAACGCGATCCGATCGCTGAACAAGGGCGCGGAACTCGGCGGGTTCGCCCACGATACTGGCGAGGGCGGGCTGAGCCCGTACCACATGGAAAATAACGGTGACCTGATCTGGGAGCTGGGCACCGGCTACTTCTGCGCACGCACTCCGGACGGCGACTTCGATCCCGCACAATTCCGAGAAAAGGCTGCGGATGACCAGGTCAAGATGGTGGAGCTCAAGCTGAGTCAGGGTGCGAAGCCAGGCATTGGCGGGGTGCTGCCGGCGGACAAGATCACCGAAGAAGTCTCGCAGATCCGTGGGGTTCCGCGTGGCCAGGATTGCATAAGCCCGGCCAGGCACCGCGTCTTTTCCACGCCGACGGAGCTGATCGAATTTATTGCGCAGATGCGCGAGCTGTCCGGCGGCAAACCCGCAGGCTTCAAGCTGTGCGTGGGCAGCCGTCGAGAAGTGCTCGCGATCTGCAAAGCGATGCGGGAGGTGGGCACTACCCCGGACTTCATCGTGGTCGACGGCTCCGAGGGCGGTACGGGTGCGGCACCCATCGACTTTGAGGACCACGTGGGCATGCCGCTTACCGACGGGCTGATGACGGTGCACAACGCGCTTGTCGGCACAGGCCTGCGCGACCAGGTCAAACTCGGCGCATCCGGCAAGGTCGCCGGCGGTGCGGATATTGTGATGCGCATGATTCAGGGTGCCGACTTTACCAACGCCGCTCGCGCCATGATGATGGCGCTTGGCTGCATCCAGGCGCAGCGCTGCCATACCGGCAAGTGCCCCTCGGGTGTGGCGACGCAGGATCCGCGCCGCACTCGTGCGGTCGTGGTGGAGGAGAAGTCGCGGGCCGTCTACAACTTCCAGAAGGCGACGGTGCAGCAGGCGGTGCGGCTCATGGCATCGATGGGTGTCAGCGACCCGGCCGAGCTGAACCCGGCGATGCTGCGTCGCAACGTCTCGCCGACCGAGGCCCGCTCGTATGCGGAGCTCTACGAGTGGCTCGCGCCCGGCCAGCTGCTCGACGACGCCCCGCAGGGCTGGGCCGAGGACTGGCAGGCGGCTTCGGCGGACACCTTCCGGCCGGTGTAGGGCCGCAACGCCCGAGGTAGGCGGGAGTTGCAAAATAGTTCCCGGGTTCGCCTTGAAACCGGGAACTATTTTCGGGAAGAGGCCCATAACATCAGGTCAAATCATCGATGGAAACTTCCCTGTCAAGGTTCATACGCTCACAGAAGTCTTCGTCGTGGCTGACGAGAAGAAGCGCACCTGCATAACTCTCAAGAGCGGAGACAAGCCAGTTCACGGTTGAGATATCGATGTTGTTGGTGGGCTCGTCGAGAAGCAATAGCTGCGGAGCAGGCGACGAAAGAAGAACACGGGCAAATTCAACGCGGAAACGCTCACCACCCGAAAGCGTTCCGATAGGCGCGTGCACAGTCTCATTCTGAAACAACAATTGCGCGAGTTGGTCCCGAATATACTGCGGATCAGCAGACGCGTTGGCCTCCGAGACCAACTCCAAAACTGACCGGTTGGGATCAAGAACAATGCGCTGCCGGAGGTACCCCACATTCCTAATCGCGTACCCCGCGTCTCCGTCTGCAACAGAGTTGAGCAGGGTCGTCTTTCCGCTGCCGTTCGGTCCAGTGATCCGGACACGCTCGGGGCCCACAACAGTGAGTCCTGGGATCTCCACAACGCGGGTTCCGTTCGGAAGCGCCGTACCGGGAAGCTCAATGTACACGTGTTGGTCGTCGCGTACCTTGTCTTGCGCGTGACGATACTCAGCGAGAGACGACTCCACAGACTCGGCATGAGCCGAACCACGCCGAGCAGCAGTCTTCTCAGACCGATCCTTGTCCAGCCCCATCGCCATGCCAGGTTTACGATTGTTAGCAGCGAACTTCTTTCCGCGACGAGCGTCCCGAGCAATGCGAGTTTGCATTGCCTCACGCTCTCGAACCTGCCTACTGTGAATCGTCTTCTTGTCCCGCACCTCCCGCATCGCTGCTTCCTGTTCATTGGCCAGAGCTTCACGGTAGACGGAGTAGTTACCGGGGAAAAGACGAAGCTTCCCGTCGTGAAGTTCTGCAATTCCGTCCACGGAATCCAACAAGTCGCGATCGTGGCTCACCACAATCGCAGGAACAGTGGATTTGGAAAGAGAGCGGATTAGCTGGGCTTTCGCTTCCGCATCGAGGTTGTTCGTGGGCTCGTCCATGACAATGAAATCGGGGTTGTCAGCCATGAGCGCAGCTAGTGCAACACGAACAGCCTCTCCACCGGACAGGGTAGACAGCGGCCTAGCCAGGTTAAGCTCGAGTCCATGAGCTGACAACACAGCCCGAGTCTCTTCGGCAGCATCCCACCGGTCACCGATGAGCTCGAACAATTCGGGATTGAACTGGCCACCTTCGATGGCGTTGATTGCCTCGATGATTTCGGTGATCCCAAAGACGTCTGAAACTGTAGTGTCCGGTTGCAGTCCAAGATCCTGAGGCAGGTAAGCGATTTTCGACGGGCGCTCGACCGAACCAGTGCTCGGTTGCAGCTCGCCGAGGATGACCCTGATCAGACTCGTTTTTCCGGAACCGTTATCGCCGATCAGGCCGGTCAGGTGACTTGAAAAAGTGGCGTTCAAGTCCGAGAAGCAGGGGGATCCGTTAGGCCACTCGAGGGAGACGTTATTCAGGGAAATAGGCATGCTCATTCAACTTTCTGTTTCGTGTTAGGCGGAAACACGGAACTTGAGCACGGCCTATTCCTTCCTTCGGGGACAGTTCCTCGTCGATACTATGACAGTGTCCGTCGGGGGTCAAGGGTTTGCGCTGCTGTAAGTCGGGATAGGTGATGGTTTGAAGGTGGACCGCGGCTGACAGATTGCGGCGGAAGCGGAAGGACCGGCAGCGGCACCCAACCACCAACAAACGACCCCTAGTGCTGGTGGTAGTCGGCGAGGAAGTTCCCCAGCCGCTCTAGGGCGTTTTCCAGCTGCGATGCCCACGGCAGCGTGACCACGCGGAAGTGGTCTGGGGTGGGGTAGTTGAAGCCGCGGCCCTGGACCATGAGGATCTTCTCGGACTTGAGCAGGTCGAGCATGAAGCGCTCGTCGTCGTGGATGCCGTACATCTCCGCGTCGATCTTGGGGAAGCAGTACAGCGCGCCTTTCGGCTCGACGACGGAAACGCCAGGGATCTCGCGGAGCTTCCGCACGGCGACGTCGCGCTGCTTGTGCAGGCGGCCGCCCTCGGCGGTCAGCGAGTAGATGGACTGGCGGCCGCCGAGCGCCACCTGGATGGCGTGCTGACCAGGCACATTGGCGCACAGGCGCGTGCCGGAGAGCAGGTCGATGCCCTCGATGAAGCCCTTCGCGCGGCGGCGCGGTCCGGTGATGACCATCCACCCGGCGCGGTAGCCGCAGACGCGGTACGCCTTGGACAGTCCGTTGAAGGTGATGGTGATGACGTCGGGGGCGACCTCGGCCATGCAGGTGTGCTGGGCGCCGTCGTAAAGGATGCGGTCGTAGATCTCGTCGGCGAAGATCATCAGCTCGTGCTCGCGGGCAATGTCAGCGATGCCCTCGAGGGTCTCGCGGGAGTAGACGGCGCCCGTCGGGTTGTTGGGGTTGATCACCACGATGGCCTTCGTTTTGTCGGTGACCTTAGAGCGGATGTCCTCCAGCGACGGGTTCCAGTCGTCCTCTTCGTCGCACAGGTAGTGCACGACCTTGCCGCCGGCGAGGGTGGAGGCCGCCGTCCACAGCGGGTAGTCCGGGGCGGGGATGAGGATCTCGTCGCCGTCGTTGAGCGCGGCTTGCGTGACCATGCTGATCAGCTCGGAGACGCCGTTGCCCAAATACACGTCGTCGATGTCGCAGGGCGGGAAGCCGTCGATAAGCTCATAGCGCGTGACCACGGCTCGGCGGGCGGAAGTGATGCCCTTGGAGGTGGTGTAGCCCTGGGAGGTGGGCAGGTTGGCGATCATGTCGCGCATGATCACGTCCGGCGCCTCGAAGCCGAACACGGCGGGGTTGCCGGTGTTCAGCTTGAGGATGGTGTGGCCGTCGCGCTCCATCTCCTCCGCGGTCGCGGAGACGGGCCCGCGGATGTCGTAGAAGACGTTCTTGAGCTTGTCGGCCTGGTCGAAGTGGCGGTGGGGGCGCTTGGTGCGTGTCGACGCCACCGTCTCGGGAATGGCTGGCTGGTCTGGGGTTTTGGGATGTTTCTTGGACATAGGGCCATATTAGTCGCGGCGGCGGAACCTGTTGAGGGATTCTTGAGCAAAGTTGAGGGTATCGCCGGTGAGTTGGTCGATCTGCTCGCGGCGCTCCGCCTTCCTGTGCGCCCTGTCATAGGCGCGGTCCGCCTCCAGCTCCAGCTGCTTGGCGCGCACGAGGCGGCGCTTGGAGCGCTCCATGTCGCGCAGCGACGGCGAGTACCAGGAGTCCGGCCCCACCTTCATCACGTAGAGCAGGATGAACAGCACCGGGATGACCGCGAGCACGGCGGGGTGCGAGGCCGCCGTCCCGGCGAGGGTGATGCTGCCGATGGTGCCCAGCAAGAAGATGCCGGCGCGGGTGCGGCGGCCGGAGCGGCGCGCCTCGACAAGCTCGCGGGCGGTGAAGACGGGCACGTCGTGCTGGGCCGCCGGCATGCCGGCGCTGGAGCCCATGACGGGTGCCTGGGGGATGTCGGCGAACAGCGGCACGAGGTCCGCACGGGTCTGCGCCTGGGTGCAGCACTGGCAGCGCTCGTCGTACTCCCCGAGGGTGAGGCGGCCCTCGCTCAGCGCCTCCCCGAGAGCGGACATTGCCTCGGTGCGGTCCGCGTCAGAAAGCCGGATGTGCTCCGGCTGGGAGGGCTGGAAAGCGCTGCTCATCGGGGAAATGCTCCTTACAGTTCACAGAGAGAGTAACGGCCCCATCATAGCACCGTAGGTGGTGCTTTAGGTGTTCCAGCGTTCGTCGGCGCCGGTGACGCGTTCGTCGAAGCGCGTGCGGGCGGCGTCGTAGTCCTGCTCGGGCAGCTGGTAGAAGTACACGCGCGGCAGTACTCCCTCGACGCGGTCGAGGTAGGTGCCCATGAAGTCCGCGAGCGCGTCGTTGCCGTCGAGGGCCTCGGCGCTGACGTAGACGAACAGCGGCCTGGACAGCGGGTACTCGCCCTCCTGCGTGGCTTCGCGGGAGGGGGAGACGCCGTCGACGAGGACGTTGTCGATCAGGTCGCGGGTTTCGCCGTCGGTGGCCAAGTAGTTGCCAACGCCCATGAAGCCGATGCCGTTGGGGTCGTCGGCGATCCAGCCGGACAGCTCGTCGATGTCGTCGGTGGCCTCGTAGTCGTCGCGGATCGTGTCGCCGTCCAGCACCTTGTCCTTGAACACCTCGAGGGTGCCTGAGCCGTCCGGGCGACCGTAGAGTGCGATCTCCTCGTCCGGCCAGGACGGGTCGATGTCGGACCATTTGCTCACGGAGGAGTCCTTCGACCAAATGTCGTGGAGCTGCTCGGTGGTGAGGTCCTGGGCCCAGGTGTTGTCGGCGTGCTTCACAATGGTCACTGCGTCGAGCGCGATGGGCAGCTCGATGAACTCGATACCATTGTCGCTGCACTGCTGCTGGAACTCCGCCGGGATGGCCACGGAGGAGTCGTTGAGGTCGGACTTGCCGTCGCAGAACGCCTCGAACCCGTCGGTGGAGCCGTCGGCGGAGATGCGCACGTCGTGGTCGGTGCGGTCCGCGATGAAGGAGGTGATCGGCTCGACGGTGGCGGAACCGGTGACGCGGATCGCGCCGCCGGAGACCGTGTCGTTGCCGCTCTCGGCGTCGCTGCCCGCGCAGGCGGTCAGGCCGGTCGCCGCGAGGGAGAGCGCGGCGGTCAGTGCGATGAATTGCTGCTTCATACGTGCTGTGCCTGCCTTACTGGTGCTTCTTGTTGGCTTCGTTGCGGAACTCACGGAAGAAGGTGAGCACGTCGCGCCAGCGCGGGCGGGTCATCTCCAGGTACTCCGGGATGCGGTTAAGCTCCTCCAGCTGTTCCGGCGTGAGGCGCTCGTGGTCCGTCTTGCGGCGCATCTCGAGCTCGGCGCGCAGGACGCTCGTGGTCTCTTCGAGTTCGTCGATGAGCTGCTGGAGTTCGTTGTTTGGCGCGTCGGCGTCGATAAGCTTCTGGGCGCGCTGGCCGGACTTGGACTGGGCGTTGTCGGGGGTGGTCATGGTGGGTTCCTTAGAAGAAGACGTTGGTGATCAGGACGGCGAGCAGCGGGAGGGCGAAGAAGACGCCGCCAACCCAGATGAAGACGTACCACTTGTTCTTGTCGGCCAGGGTGGCCAACCAGTCCGCGCCCTTCGGTGGCAACGCGCGTAGGAACGGCAGGGACATGATGACGAGTGCGCCGAAGACGTTGAACATGGTGTGCACCAGCGCGCCCTGCATCGCGGACTCTGCCTCCACGCCGGAGGCGGAGAACGCGGCGATGAGGCCGGTGATGGTGGTACCGATGTTGGCGCCGACCACGAACGGGAACAGCTCCTTGACCTTGAACTTGCCGGAGGCAGCGAGCGGGACGGTCAGGGAGGTGGTGGTGGAAGAGGACTGGACGGCGGTGGTGATCACGGCACCGGAGAGGATGCCGGTGACCGGGCCGCGGCCCAGCGCAGCGTGCAGCATTTCCTGGGCGCGGCCGACCAGCAGTGCGGAGAGCATCTTGCCGATGAAGCCGATGACCACCAGGATCAGGGCCACGCCGCCGACGGCGAGGACGATGCCGCCCCACACGTCGCCCAGCGGGCTGACGATGAGCTTGGCCAGGTTGACCAGCGGCTCGGTGATCGCGTCGACACCGTTGCCGATCGCGTCGAAGATGCCGGCGAGCACGCCGTCGCCCTCACCCGAGAGAGAGCCGGCGAACACACCGGAGACCTTGGACAGGAAGCCGGTGAAGATTTCCAGCGGGAAGAAGATGGCCAGCGCGAGCAGGTTGTAAAAGTCGTGCACCGTGGCCATGGAGAAGGCGCGGTGGAACTGCTGCTTGTTGCCGGACAGGCCGAGTGCCACCAGCGTGGAGGTGACGGTGGTGCCGATGTTGGCACCGAAGAGCATGGGCACCGCCACCTCCAGCGGCAGGCCACCGGCGATCATGCCGACCGTAATAGAGGTGGTGGTGGAGGAGGACTGCATGATGGCGGTGGCGAGAATACCGACCGCCAGGCCCACGAACGGGTTCTCGGCGAAGGAGAACAGTTCCTTCGCCTGGTCGCCCGCGGCCATCTTGAAGCCGGCGCCGATCATGCCAACGGCGTTGAGGAGCAGCCAAATCGCCAGGATGACGGAGATCCACTCTGCGGCCTTCTTGGCGGTGCCGCTCAGCGGCAGCCAGCCGAGCGGGTCGGCGGTCGGCTCGTCGTCCGCGTTCTTTGGCGCGTCCGCTTCCGCGTCGGGTTTCGTCTTGGTGGCAAGGGCGGTGCTGCCGGTTGCCGCCTCGCGCGCGCCGGTCTCGGCGTGCTTGGCATCTCTGCTCATGTGCGCTCTCAATCAACGTCGTATGGACTTGGTCGAGAGTGCACCTTAGGAGCAAGAAGCGGAATTGCTGTGTATTTCTGGTTAACTTCCGGGGAATTGTATAAAGGTAGTCTAGCTATGTGAGAACTGGCTCTGGTACAGCTCGTAGTACGCGCCCTTGCGTTCGAGCAGCTCCACGTGCGTGCCCTGCTCCACGATCCGCCCGGCCTGCATCACCAGGATCATGTCCGCGTCCCGGACGGTGGACAGGCGGTGCGCGATGACAAAGGATGTGCGCTGGGCCCGCAGTGCGTTCATCGCCCGCTGCACCAGCACCTCGGTTCGCGTATCCACCGACGAGGTTGCCTCGTCCAGGATGAGGATGTCCGGCTGCGAGAGGAACGCGCGCGCAATGGTGATCAGCTGCCGCTCGCCCGCGGAGATGGAGCCGCCGTCCTGGTCCACGATGGTGTCGTAGCCGTCGGGCAGCGCGTGCACGAAGCGGTCCACGTAGGTCGCCTTCGCGGCCTCGATGACCTCCTCGTCCGTCGCGTCGAGGCGGCCGTAGCGGATGTTTTCCATGATCGTGCCCTTGAACAGGACCGCGTCTTGCAGCACCATACCGATCTGGCTGCGCAGGTGGGGGCGCGTGAAATCGCGGATGTCGTGGCCGTCGATAAGGATTGCCCCCTCGTCCACGTCATAGAACCGCATGATGAGGTTGACCAGCGTCGTCTTGCCCGCGCCGGTCGGCCCCACGATCGCGGCGGTCTGCCCCGGCGCGACGCGCAGCGAGAGGTCCTGGATCAGCGGCTCGTCGGTGTAGGAGAAGGACACATCGCGGAACTCCACCAGGCCTTCGGGCCGCGCGCTTGTCGACGCCCCCTCGACATCCGCCACCTCTTCCTCAGCGTCGAGCAGCTCGAAGATGCGCTCCGCCGACGCGACGCCGGACTGGACCATCTGCATCATGCCGGCGATCTGGCCGAGCGGCTGGTTGAACTGGCGGGAGTACTGGATGAACGCGGTGGCGTCGCCAAGCGTCATGTGTCCGTTGGCCACGCGCAGGCCGCCGAAGACGGCGATGGCCACGTAGGAGAGGTAGGACACGAACTGCATGATGGGCTGCATCGAGTTGGACAGGAACTGCGCCTTCTGCGCGGCGCCGGTGAGCTCCTCGTTGCGCGCGTCGAAGGTGCGGCGCAGCTCCTCGGTGCGGCCGAAGATGAGCGCGACGTCGTGGCCGGAGAAAGCCTCCTCAACCTGGCCGTTCACGGCGCCGGTGGCCTTCCACTGTGCGGCGAACTGCTTCTGCGAGCGGGTCCCCACCACGCCCATCGCCACCGCGGTGAGCGGGATGGCCAGCAGCGCGAGCAGGGCGAGCTGCCAGGACAGCCAGAACATCATGACGATGATGCCCACCAGGGTGATCACCGCATTGAACATCTGCGACAGCGCCTGCTGCAGCGCCTGCTGGACGTTGTCCACGTCGTTGGTGGTGCGGCTCATCACGTCGCCGCGCTGGCGGGAGTCGAAGTAGTTGAGCGGCAGCCGGTTCAGCTTCGTCTCGACCCGCTCGCGTAGGTCGTAGACGGTGCGCATGGTCAGGCGGTTGAGCAGCGCGCCCTGCGCCCACATGAGGACGGAGGAGCACAGGTACAGGGCGAGGATGACAATGATCAGCTCGCGCAGGTGGTCAAAGTCGATGCCCTCGCCGGGCCGCAGGTCCATCGCCTCCGCCATGTCGGCGAAGCGGTCCTCGCCGGCGGCGCGCATGCCCTCCACCGCCTGCTCCTTGGTCACCCCGCCCGGCATGCGGGCGGAGATCGCGCCGGAGAAGATCACGTCCATCGCCCGGCCCATCACGCGGGGCGCGTACACCGACAGCACGACCGATGCGGCGTTCATCACAAAGACCGCGATCAGCGCGATCTTGAACGGCGCCAGCAACCCGATCAGCCGCTTCGCCGAGGGCCAAAACTGTTTCGCCTTCCGAGGCTCTTGCTCACTCATGCCTGCACCGCCTTCTGGCTCTGCTCAATTTCCCGATACGTCTGGCTGCTTTCCAGCAGCTCTTCGTGGGTGCCGCGTGCCACGATCTCGCCGGCTTCCATCACGAGGATCTGGTCGGCACCGCTAATCGACGCCACCCGTTGCCCCACCACAATCACAACCTTGCCCGCGGTGTACTCGGTCATCGCGGCGCGCACGCGCGCGTCCGTGGACGCGTCGAGCGCGGAGAAGGAATCATCAAACAGGAACACGTCCGGCTGCGCCACCAGCATGCGCGCGATGGAGAGGCGCTGGCGCTGCCCGCCGGAGACGTTCGTGCCGCCCTGCGAGATCTCCATGTCCAGGTCGTCGACGAAGTCGGCCTGCGCCGCGCGCAGCGCGTTCCACAGCTCCTCGTCCGTCGCGTCCGGGTTGCCCATCCGCAGGTTCGAGGCGACGGTGCCGCTGAACAGCCAGGGCTTCTCCGGGACCATGGAGACACGCTCGACGATGTCGGGGCGGGCCAGGTTGTCGATGGGGGTGGCGTCGAGAAGCACTTGCCCCTCGGTGGCCACATGCAGGCGCGGGATGAGGCTGAGCAGCGTCGTCTTGCCCGAGCCGGTGGCGCCGATGATCGCCGTGGTCGTGCCCGGGCGGGCGGTGAAGCTCACGCGCTTGAGAACGGGTGCGTCGGCGCCGGGGTAGGTGAAGGTGACGTCGCGGAACTCCACCTCACCGGTGCGGGCGGTGGGGGAAGTAGGGCGCGCCGGCTCGACGATCTGCGGGGCGTGGCCCAACACCTCCGCCACGCGGCGGGCGCACACGATCGCGCGCGGCAGCATCATCAGCATGAACACGCCCATCATCACCGCCATGAGGATCTGCATGAGGTACTGCATAAACGCGGTGAGCGCGCCCACCTCTACCAGGCCCTCGTCCACGCGGTGGCCGCCGAACCAGAGCACCGCTGCTGTCGCCAGGTTCAGGATGAGCATGATGACCGGGAACATGGTCACGAATACCCGGCCGATATTCAGGCTGAGTTTAGTGATCTGCTGATTCGCGTCTGTGAACCGCTCGGTCTCGTAGTCCTCGCGGGCGAACGCGCGGACCACGCGGATGCCGGCGATCTGCTCGCGCAGCAGGACGTTGATTGCGTCCAGCCGCTTCTGCATCTGCTTGAACAGCGGCATAAGAATCGCCACGATGACGCCCACCACGACGGCGAGCACGACCACCGCCGTGACAACGAGCCAGGACATCCCCGCATCCTGGCGCAGGGCCATGATGATGCCGCCGATGGCCATGATGGGTGCGGCGACCATGAAGTTCATGAACAGCAGGAATGTCATTTGCACCTGCTGGACGTCGTTGGTGCCGCGGGTGACTAGGGTGGCGGTGCCGAAGCGGGCCATGTCCTCGCTGGTGAAGCCCGATACTCGGTCGTAGACGGCGGCCCTGATGTCCCGGCCGGTCTTCATGGCCACCTGGGAGGCGAACCACACCGCGCCGATGGCCGCCACGATCTGGATGAGTGCGACGATGAGCATGCGCAGGCCCACGTTCCAGATGTAGGGCACGTCTGCGCGCGCGACACCGTTATCAATAATGTCTGCGTTGAGGTCCGGTAGGTACAGCGTGGCGAGGGTGGTAACCAGCTGGAGTATGAGCACCGCGAAAATCTCACGACGATAGCGAGCGAGTCGGCGGAACAGATCCATCTAGTCTCCTGAATTCACAGAAACGGTCTTACCTCGCAGCTCGATCACGCTGCGTGCCAACCACGGCAGTGACCAGAGCCAAAAGCGCCAGAACCATAGTTGGGAAAGCGAATCGTCTCTCGGGCTCAAGGTCCACCCACTTTCCAAGCGAAACGTGAGGCAACCAGTTCGAAGCACGTTCGGACAGCATTGAGGCTAGCAGGGGTTCTGCAACAACGAAGTAAGCTACGAGTGCAACCAAAACGACGACCCACCGTCTTAGCAGTGTTGCTGCCGCAAATGCGATCACGGCAACGGTGGCGTAGAGAATGGATCCGCCCAGGATGACGGTACCAAGGGGCGCTTCGGGGGTGAGGCTTGGTACTTCGGCTTGCCTCAAACCTGTCGTCAACCCGGCGATCGATAATGCGGTTAGGATTGCTCCGGTTATTAACGACAAAAGTACCAGAGATAGCGCCCGAACGGCGAAGATCGTTCTCAAACGCCGCGCCGCGACCGCAATATTGAGCAGAGCGCCCGATGAGAGCTCGCTTCCAGCGAAAAGAACGCCGTGGAGTGAAGCGGCAAGTGGCGCTAGTAGATAGATCGAGGTTGCGGCGAGATCCAGCTTCTCCGGATCTTCTGAGTCGGGCCCGAGTGCTGCCGTGGTGTCGATCGAGACCGCACCGGCATCTGAGGAGGCCCCGCTTGATGCCATGACTGCGGCGTATGACAACAGTGCGGTTAGTAACGGCACAACTACGAGTAGAGCAAAGACTCCCGGATGAAGTATCCACCTTCTGGTTTCGACTTTGACCACCGTCTTACGGTCTGCCGTGTGCATGAAACTGATCCTCCAAAGTGTGCTTCTTCGTCTCCAGATTCAAGACCGGAATGGAGTGCTCCTCCATTAGGGTCCGTAGGGTTTCGACATTCTGATCGTCCACCTCCAGCACGCCAGGGCTGTGCGAGCCAGTTCGGACACGCCGATGATCAATGATGGAACTGATCGCCTCACTCAGTTCCGGCGGATAATGTACTAAGAAAGTTTTCGCTTCCCCCACGTAGCTAGCGAGCTCACCAGCAAAAATCATTCTTCCGCGTTCTAGGTGGATGATGTGGGAGCAAAGGGTTTGAATTTCATTGAGGTCGTGGCTTGAGATTAAGACAGTGCGTTCGTCAGTTGGTAACTGCTCTATGAGGTTTCGCATAAGCAGGCGCCCCTGGGGATCTAAACCGTTCATTGGTTCGTCAAGAATGGTCAGGAGTGAACCATTAATCAAAGCAGCACCAATTTGCACCCGTTGACGGTTTCCAAACGATAGCGTCCGAACTTTTCTCGACGAATACTCACCCAACGACAGGGATTTAATCACGTCCTTGACTTCCTCGTCCGTTCGCCCAGTCAGTTGACCAAGGTATGTCAAAGTTCGTTTGACTGACCAGCGCGGCCAAAGCGCCATTGCGTCGATTGCAGCTCCAGTCCCGCTCCCTATAGTTTCGCTGGAGGCGAGGTTTTTCCCGAAGAACTCGATTTCCCCGTGGGAAGGGCGTTCGACTCCGGCAATAAGGCGTAGAAGTGTGGACTTTCCGCTACCGTTCGACCCCACAAGACCCACTACTGTCCCTGCGGGGACCTCTACATTGATGTCATCGAGTGCGAGAGTCGAACCATACCTCTTGCTAAGATTAGAAAGTTTTACAGCGACTTGAGGTGTTTTCATCTAAGTACCATTCGTAGGCAAGTAGCCCCGCTTGTAATCGGGGCTACTTCGTAGGTGGTTAGGGCGCAACTTTAGCTAGTTGTGTCATGTCTAGGGACTTTTTGGACAAGGAGTCCAGGAAGTTTTTGGACAGGATGTCTAGTAGCTTTTTGGACGCCTGCAGCGGTGGAATAGCCGGATGGCTATTCCACTACACAAGCGCAGAAAGGTCGCAGATTTCGATCCTGCTCGTGACGGCAAAACGATCACACAGTTTTGCAAAGAACTGGGCATCTCGCGGCAGACGTACCACAACATCAAAGACCGGATAGCGCAAAAGGGGCGATCCGGCATTGTGCCGGATTCGACTGCCCCGAAGCACCCGGCCGGAAAGTTTGGAGACCACGACAAGATCGCCGTCGTCCACGCCAGGCAAAAGCTGATGGAACAGGGCTTGGATTACGGGCCTTGGTCGATCTACTACTTCTTGTTCGACTCCGTCGGTGCCGATCGCACCCCTTCACGTTCCACAATCGCCTCATGGCTCCATGAGCTGGGGTTTGTCGACGTTAATGCCCGCAAACGGCCGAGGAGTTCCTATAGACGCTTCGCCCGTGACTTCGTCGGTGAACTCTGGCAGATCGATGGACTGGTCTACCGCCTCTTCGACCATGCTCACACGCTCGTGACGATTTACCAGGTCATCGACGACGCCAGCAGATTCGACGTCGGAACCAAAGCGTTCGCGTTACCGGAAAACGGTACTGATGCGCGCACCGTGCTTGCCGAAGCGTTCGCCACCTACGGCAAACCCCAAGAGATCCTTTCTGATAACGGCGACGCGTTTGCCACCTACCACCGCGGATACCTCACAGCGACTGAAACATGGCTCGCCAGCGAAGGCGTGCTCGCCATTGCTGGATTCGCGCCGACAACCCAAGGCAAAGACGAACGCTCCCACCGCACATTGACCCAGTTTCTCGACGCTCGCCACCCAGTAAGCCTTGCCGAGGTCAACACATACCTCGCTGAGTATCGGCACGTGTACAACGAACGACGACGGCACCAATCACTGCTGGTCGGCAAGATGCACATCACTCCACGCCAGGCTTTCGAGACCTTCCCCAAAGCACCTTCGCCCACGCAGCCGCTTGATCCAGATCAAGTCTGGGCCCGCGTACTTGCCTACAACAAGGCGCACAACCCGCAGGCAGCAAACGAAGTGAGAAACGGCCCCGGGGAAGCGGCAACTTCACCCGAGACCAGCACCGATGACATGGCAGCTTCACACGGCATACCTGGCACCGATACCCCAACACTAACGGTGCCGACAACACAATCAACAAACGATTGGGGTATCCCAGATACGCTCCGCGTGAGCAAAGACGGTGTCGTTCGTGTGTGTAGCTACGGGCTCTACATCGGCCTAAGATTCAAAAACCGCGAGCTCTACGCCACGGTCACCAACGACGATATCGCGGAGTTCTTCACGGCCCACGACGGTGAATTCCTCTTCAGCGTGCCACTGCCAGTCACACTGAGCCACAGGCCACCAGGCGGGCAGATCAACATCAACCTCGTTGAAGGAATGAAGCACCGCAAGCCGCCACGGATGAACCCGAAACTCGCCAAGCCCCGACCGAAACGCAGACCACAAATATGACCCGCTAGAAACTGTCCAAGAACTCCATGGATTCCGTGTCCAAAAAGTCATTGGACTCCTTGTCCAAAAACTCTATGGACATAACAAACTTTAGCTAGTTGCCGTAGCTGGCGCAGACGTAGAAACCGATGCTGATGCAGCCTCCCATTCGCGGATCAAGTTCCGGTCGAACCTTGAGCAGGGGACCCTCAGCCTCACGACCATCTTCGGGTAGCTCGAATTCGCGCGTTGTGAATCGCAGTCCGTCAGGAACTGGCACTCCGCGCTCTCGCAAAGTCTCGAGATTGGCGGTCTTTGCAGTAAGCTCCTTCCTTTTCGCATGGGTGGGGAGCTGAGCGACATCGTTGATGTAGCCGATGAACCCATCAGAAGCGATAACTTCGATGAAGTCATCGATTTGCTTCGTGATCGTTTCCTTGTTGATGCGAAGCTCTACCTCGGCGATCTCGCTGTCGATCTTGTTGAACGTGGTATTTACGGACATGGTGAAGTATTTACGGACATGGTGAATCCTTTCTGGTATTGCAATGATTTGCTTGGGGTGAACAAAGGGAGTCATCCGATGTTGGCGAACGAGCGAATTTTCTCGAGCCAGGACTTATTGTCGTTAGTTCCACTGACGAGTCTGAAGTTCACTAGAAGTGAGATTCTGTCTCCGTTAGTGAGATAGAGGTTCAGGGGCTTACCAAGATCCCTAACGAATCCGAGAGAGGGAAATCCGCCTCGGCTACCGCCCGCTGTGAAGCGCCCATACTCGGGTGTGAACTCGACGTCAACATCCTGGATATCAGTGGGCCACAGAGTCAGCCAGTCACCAAGGACCAATTTCTTCTCGTTGAGAAAGATTTCGCCTTGGTGCGGAAAAAGAGCCGCCTGATTCGCAAGCCCGAACAGTCGTCGACCAGCATCATTCGACTCGAGCTCAGTTTTAGTTGCGCCGTGAAAACTGGCTCTATCCGTGAATTTCTTAGTCACTTCCACAGGTGCACCTCTTAAGCTAGTGCCGCGTCGCTGTCGAACGTGTAGGTCACTTTCCTGACCCCGTCTGACAAGAGTTTCGCCACGCAAAACAGAGTGGGTCGGCCGTCGCCAAACCGCGAACGTTGGATCTTCAGGCCCTCAGGCACATGGATACCTCGATCTTCTAACTCATCTTCGTCGAGGATCGTGCCTCGAACGAACTCGTCGCGTTCCTGAACCGGTAGCGCATACAGTTCTTGCAGCATCGCGACAAACTCGTCCCCGGTCACAAAATCTCTGATCTCGAGAAGCCCCTGCTTTGCTTCCTGTCGGACCATCTCCTGGCTCAATGGGGGCATTGGAGCGTCTTCCTCGATTACCGGGTAGTCGATCCGCTCCATTTCGAACGGGGCAACGTTTTCCTTGTCCAACGTGTACTCCTTTCTATTTCCGATGACTTCAGTGGGGAGGGCGACCGTTTGACCGCCATCCTCAGTTTAAATTACCGGGTCCGATCCGGGTATCGGCCAACTGGACATTTAAAAATTTGGCCAAGTAGCTATGAATCCTCAGTTGCCCGAGTGTGTGTTGACGAGCTAGAATTGCGCAATGTTCCGCCTGTTTCTTGCTGGTCAAGGATCTTTGCGACTAAAAGGGGGCGTCACTTTGGAGCGCGTAGTCTCAGATTCGGGTGACGGTCCCTTTTGGGGGTCAGACGTGGAGCGACCTCATCTACCTTGCGTCAATCTGCTTGATCGGTTTCGTCTCACTGAGCGGAGCTAGCGAGCAAAGTCGGGTGGCGTTAATAGCGCTAATCGCATTGATGATCGCGCTGCAATTTCAACGCAAACGACATCCCTTTCTGGTTCTTTTTCCGCCAGCAGTTTGTGCTCTTTTTGCAACTAACGTCTTCTTTCTTCCGACCGTGTTCAACTTGGCACTGCGTAAGCGAGGATGGGGCAGTTTCGCGGCTGTGGTCGCTGCCTTCGTCCTCTGCCGAGTCGGGTGGTCGGAGAAGGAAACGATCGTCACTGTTCAGGCGGGTGAGAAGGAAACCAATGATCCAACTATTGCCTGGCTGGTTGAAGGCACGGTTCTCGTCATTGTGCCGTTCCTGGCTGGGCTGGTTATTTCCTACAATAGAAATCTGGTTGAGTCGTACCGGGTGATTGCGCAGCATAAAGAGCTAGAGCGGCAAAGGGTGGCTACAGAGGCCGTCCTCAGGGAGCGAGCCCGGATCGCCAATGAAGCGCACGATCATGTTGGCCATAAGCTAGCGTTGTTGTCACTGCAAGCGGGTGGCCTCGAGGTCAACTCCGAAGCTGGCCCCGACGTGATCAAGGAGAACGCTCAATTGATACGAGAGACCGCGGTAGAGACGTTAGCGGACCTCAGAGTTCTTATTGACCGCTTGGACGATGCGTCGGCTTTCCAGGCCCCCGAAGATTTAGCTGCGATCGTGGCTGAAAATCGGAGAAGCGGGGCCGACATTACGCTGAACACTAGATCGCTTCGCCAGGTGGATGAAATGCCACGGGAAATGCGCCAGCTCGTCTCGCAAGTAGTTCGAGAGGCTCTAGCCAATGCTAGTGTTCATGCTCCACAAAGCCCGATTTCTGTTGAACTGAGTGGCAGTGAAGGAGGCGAATTACAAATCTATATCCAGAACTCCGTGCGTGAGGTTGAATCGGGAGATCTAGTTAAGAAGCGCCGTGGGACGGGTTTGAAACGGGTAGAACGGCGAGTAAGCAAGTTCGGTGGCGTTGTGCGGTTTGGAGAACGGTCCGGTCGCTTTGAACTACACGTTATAGTCCCTTGGCCCAAATCGGTGATCGCGTAGGGAAACCATCGGATGATACGTGTGTACCTAGTGGATGATGATCCGATGGTTCGCCGGGGCTTGAAGTTCATACTCCAAGCGACCGACGATATCGAAGTTGTCGGCGAAGCAGGAAGCGGTGCTGAGGCTATTGATCAGCTTCTGAGTCTGCGTCCCGACGTGGTTGTTCTGGACGTCCGGATGCCAAACGTTGCAGGCCTTCAAGTTGCCGAATCGATTCTCAAGACTGGGCATAGCCAAGCAATATTGATGATGACTGCATTCGATAACGAATCGACCGTCATGGAGGTCCTTGAGGCCGGTGCTATCGGGTTCCTATTGAAAGACGCGCCTCCTGAATCCGTAATCCAAGCAATTAGGGACACCTCCGCTGGCAAGGTCACTCTTTCCCCTCGTCATACTCGCATCCTGCTTGACGCGTACACCCGGGACGGCCAGGTTAATCGGCGGGTTCAAGCTCAACAGGCCCTAGCGGGCCTTAGCGAAAGGGAAACGGAAATAGCGATCTTAGTTGCACAGAGCTTAACTAATCAGGAGATAGCGAGAGCGATGTTGTTATCAACCGCTACGGTCAAAACCCACTTGACGAAGATTTTTGATGAACTCGGAATCAATAACCGCGTTCAACTGGCACTCTTGGTGAGGGAAGCTGAGCTTATCTGAAGTGCGGCCCTATCCACATTCCTCGGCCTCTGGACTTCTGCTACTTTGTGCAGATCCCCCAGGTTGGGTATTCGCAGCTGACCTCGGGTTTGAGATCCGAAACCGATCCTGAGAAGGGCGCGGCCGGCCAGTACTGCTTGGAATACCTGCCGAGCAGACGGATGAGAAGCATTTGGGCCCCTTGCGCGCGGAAACGACAACGGCGAATAGAAACGGTGCAATGCTAGCACCGGATCAGGCGGGGCCTTGTACCTCAAGGGGCCGGCACTCGCCGGCCCTCCCAGAGATACCTAGGGCACCTGCGGCACGTTGCGGGCGTGCTCGACCATTTCCTCCCACTCGACGATCTTCTTGCGCTCGCGCGGCAGGGCAGACTGCTCGCCCAGTTTGCGCTCGGCCTCGTCCAGTCGGTACCAGCCGTCCCAGGTGGTGTAGGGGATGTTGCGCTCGTCGAGCAGCTCGAGGATCTCGTCCGGGCCGGTGTGCGACGGGGTGGCCAGCTTGCCGGCGTCCGCGTCGGCGATGAGCATGTCGGTGGTTTCCTTCGCGTCGGACTTGGTGTTGCCGATCAGGCCGATCGGGCCGCGCTTGATCCAGCCGGTGACGTAGAGCTTGTCCTCAAAGCCGGCGCCGTCCTCGATGGTCTCCAGGACGTGGCCGCCGTCGTTCGGGATGACGTTGCGCTCCACGTCGAAGGGCACGCCGTCGACGGGCTCGGAGCGGTAGCCCACCGCGTGGTAGACCTGCTGGACTGGCCAGTCGGTGAACTTGCCGGTGCCCGTGATGCCGCCATTGCCGTCCAGCTCCTGGCGCTCGGTGCGGAGGCCGGTGATGGCGCCGGAGTCGTCGGTAAGCACCTCGACCGGCTCCTCGAAGAAGTGGATGTAGATCTTGTGCGGCGCGTCGTCCGGCTCGCGCATGGCGTACTGCTCCAGGACCTGGCAGTTCAGGTCGACGGACTTGTCGGCGCGGCGGACTTCTTCGCTGGTGGCGTCATAATCAATGTCCTCCGGGTCGACGAGCACCTGGATGGTGTCGGAGAGGTCCATCTCGCGCAGCTCCTTCGGGGTGAACTTGGCCTGCGCGGGGCCACGGCGGCCGAACATGTGGACCGTCTCCGCCTTGTTGTTCTTCAGGGACTCGTACACGTTGTCCGGGATCTCGGTGACCAGGAGCTCGTCGCCGGTCTTGGCCAGGATGCGGGAGATGTCGAGTGCGACGTTGCCCACGCCGATGACGGCGACCTCGCGGGCGTCCAGGTTCCAGTCGCGCTCGAAGCGGGGGTTGCCGTCGTAGAAGCCGACGAACTCGCCGGCGCCGATGGACTTCTCGCCGCCCGGGATGCGCAGCTCGCGATCGCGCACGGCGCCGGTGGAGATCACGACGGCGTCGTAGTAGTCGCGCAGCTCATCAATGGTGATGTCGCGGCCGATGGTGATGTTACCCAGCAGGCGCAGGTGCGGCTTGTCCAGCACCTTGTGCAGGGACTTCACAATGCCCTTGATACGCGGGTGGTCGGGCGCGACGCCGTAACGGATCAGCCCGAAGGGGGCGGGCATCTGCTCGAAGAGGTCGACGTGGATGTCGTGCTCATCGTTGCGGAGGAGGAGGTCGGAGGCGTAAATGCCGGCGGGGCCGGCGCCGACGACGGCGACGCGCAAACTCATTGAGGGTGTCCTTTCAAGGTAGGGAACCGTTAATATTGGACCAATATAGCGTATAGACAGCTTGGTCTAAAAATGGGTTGGTGTCAAGGGGTGCGGGGGCGGCGTGGCGTCGATAAGCGAACCGCTCGGTGCGATTTGGAAAACATTCAGGCAAAAACCTCTGGATGAGATGGCAAAAGGAAATAGTACTTGCCGTAGACCGCTCAGTACGGCAAACTCGACCGCACGGAAATTTAGTGCCGCACACCATAGACCGTTCGGTCTGTGCAGTAAGGAGGAAGGCATGCCAGCATCGACGGCGACCCGCGCCGAGAAGGAGCGCACGAAGAAGCCAGAGGGGCAGTGGCTTATCGACGGCACCGAGCCCCTCAACCACGACGAGGAGCTCAAGCAGCGCGAACCCGTCCTGGAGGTCAAGCAGCGCGTCATTGACACCTACGCCAAGGGCGGGTTTGACTCGATCGACCGCGAGGACCTGTACCCGCGCTTCAAGTGGCTCGGCCTGTACACGCAGCGCAAGCAGAACCTCGGCGGCGAGCACACCGGCGAGGACAACTCGGTGCTGGAGGACAAGTACTTCATGATGCGCATCCGCTTCGACGGCGGCATCTGCTCCACCGAGCAGGCCCGCGTGGTCGGCGAGATCTCGCGCGACTACGCGCGCTCCACCGTGGACCTCACCGATCGGCAGAACATCCAGCTGCACTGGGTGCGCATCGAGGACGTGCCCACCATCTGGGAGAAGCTTGAGTCCGTCGGCCTGAACACGTGGGACGCCTGCGGCGACGTGCCGCGCGTGGTCCTGGGGTCCCCGGTCGCGGGCATTGCCAAGGATGAGATCATCGACGCCACCCCGGCGATCCGCAAGATCCAGGAGATCGTCACCAACGAGGAGTTCCAGAACCTCCCGCGCAAGTTCAAGACCGCCATCTCCGGCAACGCGCGCCAGGACGTCGTCCACGAGATCAACGACGTCGCCTTCATCGGCGTCGAGCACCCGGAGCTCGGCCCCGGCTTCGAGTGCTACGTCGGCGGCGGCCTGTCCACCAACCCGATGCTCGCGCAGTCCCTCGGCGCCTTTGTCGCCCTCGAGCAGGTCCCCGAGGTGTGGGCCGGCGTGGTGCGCATCTTCCGTGATTACGGCTACCGACGCCTCCGCAACCGCGCCCGCCTGAAGTTCCTGGTGGCCAAGTGGGGCGTGTCCAAGTTCCGCGAGGTCCTGGAGAACGAGTACCTGGGCTACGCGCTTCCCGACGGGCCGAAGGCGCCCACCAACCTCATCGACCGCGACCACATCGGCGTGCACGAGCAGCGCGACGGCAACGTCTACGTCGGCGTCAAGCCCACCCTGGGCCACATGTCCGGCGAGCAGCTCATCGAGGTCGCCGAGCTGGTCGAGCGCTACGGCTCCACCTCCATGCGCTTCACCCCGTTCAAGGAGCTGCTGATCCTTGACATCGCCCCGGGTAAGGCCGAGGCGCTGCAGGCGGACCTGGAGAACCTGGGCCTGTACTCCAAACCCAGCGAGTTCCGCCGCGGCCTGCTCTCCTGCACCGGGCTCGAGTATTGCAAGCTCGCGCACGTGACCACCAAGTCCCGCGCCATCGAGCTTGCAGACGAGCTGGAGGAGCGCTTCGGCGACCTGGACAGCCCGATCACCATCTCGCTCAACGGCTGCCCAAACGCCTGCGCCCGCCACCACGTCTCCGACATTGGTCTGAAGGGCCAGACGGTGACCAACGCGGACGGCGAGCGCGTCGAGGGCTTCCAGGTGCACCTGGGCGGCACCGTCGGCGAGGGCGCGAACTTTGGCCGCAAGCTGCGCGGCCACAAGGTGGCGTCGACCGAGCTCACCGAGTACGTCACCCGCGTCGTGCAGAACTACGTGGACAACCGCGAAGAGGGCGAACTCTTCCGCGAGTACCTGTTGCGGGCCGACGAGGAGCAGCTGCGATGAGCTTTCGCCGCCAGCCGAACCCGAACCGCAACCACCCGACCTTCTGCCCATATTGCTCGGGCGAGGGGCTGTGGCCGGATGAGGAGACCGAGTTCGCATGGAAGTGCGATGCCTGCCTGCGTATCTTCGAGGTGAAGTTCTACGGGCAGGACGACCCGGACCACGCCCCCGCGCCCGCGCCGTCCACCCCGCAGGCACTGCAAGATTCACTCGCTCGCCACGGGCACACCGCGGTGGCGCGCAACACTGGAGGCACGAAATGATCAACCTTTTGCAGGGCGACAGCTCGCAGTACAAAAACCCCGAGGTCAGCCCCGACGGCCCGACCACGACCGCACCGCTCGACGAGGCTACCGCCGCGCGCAACGCCGAGCTCGTGGACAAGTACGCCGCATCGCTTTACGACGCCACCGCGGCCGACATCCTCACCTGGGCCCACGAACACGCGCCGGGCCCGCTCGTGGTCACGCTGTCCATGGAGAACACGGTTCTGGCGGAGCTGTCCAAGCAGTTCCTGCCGGGCGCCGACTTCCTCTTCCTGGACACCGAGTACCACTTCGCGGAGACCCTCGAAGTGGCGGACAAGGTGGAGCAGCGTTATCCGGACAACCGCCTGGTCCGCGCGACCGCGCAGCTGAGCCGCTCCGAGCAGGACGAGGTGTACGGGCCGAACCTGTACCGCCGGAACCCCACCGCCTGCTGCCGGATGCGCAAGGTGGAGCCGCTGGCGGTGCACATGAGCCCCTACGTCGGCTGGATCACCGGCGTGCGCCGCGACGACGGCCCGACCCGCGCCGAGGCGCCCGCGCTGAGCCTGGACAAGACGGGCCGGCTGAAGATTTCGCCGCTGGTGACCTGGACGCTGGAGGACACCGACGCCTACATCGCGGACAATGACCTGATTATCCACCCGCTGACCACTCAGGGCTACCCCTCGATCGGCTGCGAGACCTGTACGCTCCCGGTGGCCGAGGGCGAGGACCCCCGCTCGGGACGCTGGGCGTTTGCGCAGAAGACCGAGTGCGGCCTGCACACCGACTAGATCGCTGGAACCTGGGACAAGGAGTAGAAGGACCACATGACTGTTGCAACGAACGGGGAGCGCGCCGGCAGCGGTGCGCTCTCGCCGCACCTGAAAGAGCTGGAAGACGAGTCGATCCACATCCTGCGGGAGGTCGCTGGCCAATTCGACAAGGTTGGCCTGCTGTTCTCCGGCGGCAAGGACTCCTGCGTTGTCCTGGAGCTGGCGCTGCGTGCCTTCGCGCCGGCGACGGCGCCGATCGAGCTGCTGCACGTGGACACGGGCCACAACTTCCCGGAGGTGCTGGAGTTCCGTGACAGGGTCGTCGAAAAGCATGGGCTCCGCCTGCGCGTGGCCGAGGTGCAGGACTGGATCGACCGCGGTGACCTGCAGGAGCGCCCCGACGGGACGCGCAACCCGCTGCAGACCGTGCCGCTGGTAGAGACGATCGCCGAGGTGGGCTACAACGCCGTGCTCGGCGGCGCGCGCCGCGACGAGGAGCGCGCCCGCGCGAAGGAGCGCGTCTTCTCCGTGCGCGACTCCTTCGGCGGCTGGGACCCGCGCCGCCAGCGCCCCGAGCTGTGGGATCTGTACAACGGTGCGATCCTGCCCGGCGAAAACGTGCGCGTGTTCCCCATCTCCAACTGGACTGAGGCGGACGTGTGGGAGTACATCGGCGCGCGTGGCATCGAGCTGCCGCCGATCTACTTCGCGCACGACCGCGAGGTGTTCAACCGCGACGGCATGTGGCTCACCGCCGGCGAGTGGGGCGGGCCCCGCGAGGGCGAGACGCTTGAGACGCGCCGCGTGCGCTACCGCACCGTCGGCGACATGAGCTGCACCGGCGCCGTTGACTCCGACGCAACCACGATCGACGAGGTCCTCGCCGAGATCGCCAATTCCACCCTCACCGAGCGCGGCGCAACGCGTGCCGACGACCGCCTGTCCGAGTCCGCCATGGAGGACCGCAAGAAGGAAGGTTACTTCTGATGACTGCCGCAACCCCGACCACCGCCACCGACCTTCTGGCCTCGCGCCAGACGCTCCGCCTGTGCACGGCCGGCTCCGTCGACGACGGCAAGTCCACCTTCGTCGGCCGCCTCCTGCACGACACGAAGTCCGTGCTCGCCGACCAGCTCGCCTCCGTTGAGCAGAGCTCAGCGGACCGCGGCTTCGAGGGCCTGGACCTGAGCCTGCTCGTGGACGGCCTCCGCGCCGAGCGCGAGCAGGGCATCACCATCGACGTGGCCTACCGCTACTTTGCCACCGACAAGCGCACCTTCATCCTCGCCGACACCCCCGGCCACGTGCAGTACACCCGTAACACGGTGACCGGCATGTCCACCTCCCAGGTGGTCGTCCTGCTTGTCGACGCGCGCAACGGCGTCGTCGAGCAAACGATTCGCCACCTCACCGTGGCGAAGCTCCTGGGCGTGCGCACCGTGATCCTCGCGGTGAACAAGATCGACCTGGTCAACTACTCCGAGGACACGTTCACCCAGATCAAGGACACCTTCGAAACGAAGGCGCACGAGCTGGGCATCGAGCAACCCATCGTGGTGCCGATCTCCGCGCTCAAGGGCGACAACGTGGCCGAGCGCTCCACCAACATGGACTGGTACACCGGCCCGACGGTGCTCGAGGTGCTCGAGGACGTGCCGGTGAACTCCGGCCGCGCCCTTGACCTGGACTTCCGCTTCAACATCCAGTACGTGCTGCGCGAGCACGCCAGCGACTACCGCGCGTACGCGGGCCGCATCAACGCCGGCACCATCCACGTCGGCGACACGGTGACCGCGCCGCACGGCCGCACCACCACCGTCGCGGGCATCGACACCGCCGACGGCGAGGTGGAGTCCGCCCGCGCGGGCGAGTCCGTCGCGCTGCGGCTTACCGACGAGATCGACCTGGTCCGCGGCGACCTCCTCGCAGCCGGGACCCGCCCGGAGCCGGTGCGTGAGTTCACCGCCACCGTGGTCGGCCTCTCGGAGAAGGACGTCACCCCGGGCAAGGCCGTGAAGCTGCGCTACGGCACGGCGCTCGAGCGCGCCCGCGTGGTCAGCGTGGACCGCGTGCTGGACCTGGACTCCGCGGACAAGGATGTCCTCGACCCGGACGCGGTGCGCCTCAACGACATCGCGCACGTGACCATCCAGACCGCCGCCGAGCTCCCGGTGGAGGACTACGCCGCCCGCGGCGCGGTGGGCAACTTCCTGCTCATCGACAAGTCCTCCGGCAACACGCTCGCCGCGGGCCTGGTGGGCGCGCGCCTGCGCTAGATCGGTGTCGCCATGGTCGCCCTGCTCACGCTCTCGCACGGTTCTCGCCACCCGCGGGCCCGCGACGGCGTGCGCGCGCTGACCATGGCGGCCGCCGACCGGCTCGGCGTCACCAGCGCGGACGCCCACCTCGAGTTCGACGAGCCCGACCTGGAGGGCGCCGCGCGGCACCTTGCGTCGCTTGGCCAGGACCGTGCCATCGTGGTCCCGCTCCTATTCACCGACGCCTTCCACGCCCGCAACGACGTCCCCGCGCACATGCGGGCCGCCGCCGAGTCCCTTCCGCTCACCCGCGCCTCCAGCATCGGGCTGGGGGAGGACCTCGTCGGGGTGCTCGCCGAGCAAGCGCTTGCCGACGCCCCACCCCACGCCCACCTCGTCATCTACCCAGTCGGCACGTCCGACGCGGAGCAGGCGGCGCGGTACGAGGGGGTGCGCGGTGGCGTCGAAAAGCGAACTGGGCGCCCAACGTCCCTCATCGCCGCGACGCGCGGCGGGCCGGACATCCTGGCCGAGCGCGCGGCGCAGACCCCCATCCACCTACTCCCGCTCTTCGTCTCGGACGGCCTGCTCCTGGACCAGGCGCGGGCCGCCCTGCACCCGTTCCCCGAGGCCACGGCCTCGCAGCCCCTAACCACGGCGCTCGCGGACATTGTGGCCGACCGCTACCGCGCGGCGCTGGAAGGAGAACCCCATGTATAAATTCAGCACGCTGCTGCTCATCGCGGTCGCCGGCCTGGCGGCGCAGCTTGTAGACGGCGGCCTGGGCATGGGCTTCGGCGCGACCTCCACCACCATGCTGGTCATGCTTGCCGGGCTCGGGCCCGCCGGCGCGTCCGCGGTGGTGCACACCGCAGAGCTGGGGACCACCCTGGCGGCGGGCGTGGCGCATTGGCGCTTTGGCAACGTGGACTGGAAGGTCGTGGCGTCGATCGGCGTGCCGGGCGCGGTCGGCGCGTTCATCGGCGCGACCGTGCTCTCCAACCTGTCCGCCAACGCCGCGCAGCCGGTGATGTCGCTCATCCTGGCGCTCATCGGCCTGAACCTGATGATCCGCTTCTCCCGCGGGATCACGCAGCGAAAGCTTTCCGCGAAACCGCACTCGGTGCCGTTCCTCGGCGGGCTGGGCGTGTTCGGCGGGTTCGTGGACGCGACCGGTGGCGGCGGCTGGGGGCCAGTGACCACCTCTACGCTGCTCGCCGCCGGGCGCAGTGAACCACGCCGCATCGTGGGCACCGTCAACACCGCGGAGTTTCTGGTCACCGCCGTCGCGACCGCAGGCTTTGCCATCGGTATGTGGGACGACCTGGTAGCCAACCTCGCGGCCGTAGGTGCGCTGCTCGTCGGTGGGGTGATCGCCGCACCCATCGGGGCGTGGCTGGTCTCGCGCTTGAACCCGATCCTGCTCGGAGGGGTCGTGGGCACGCTCATCGTGGTGTTGAACCTCCCGAGGGTGCTCGCCGCGTTCGACACACCCGACTGGGGTCTCTGGGTCGCGCGCATTGCGGTGCTCGCGGCGGGGGCGGCACTGTCGTGGCGCGGCGCGCGACGGGCGGGGGCGGCGAAAAACAATGAAGCGGGCGCGCCGGTTCCCGTTGAGAAACCGGCAGCGCCCGCTACCGTGCATGCGGCCTAAGGACTACTTGGCAAACTCCTCGACCAGTGCCGCGTTGAATGCCTCGAGGTCGGCCGGGGTGCGCGAGGAGATGAAGCCGGAGTCGACGACGACCTCCTCGTCGACCCAGTTTGCGCCCGCGTTGACCAGGTCGGTCTTCACGTTTGCCACCGAGGTGAGCTTGACGCCCTTGAGCAGGTCGGCGTCGGTAAGAATCCAGCCACCGTGGCAGATCACGCCGATTGCCTTGTCCGCGGCCTTAAGTTCCTTCACCAGTGCGACGGCCGGGGCGTCGACGCGGATCTGGTCGGCGTTGCCGGTACCGCCAGGGAGGATCAGCGCGTCGTAATCGGAGGCGTTGGCCTCGGCGGTGGTGATGTCTACCTTCACGGTCGTGCCGTTCTTGCCGGTAATTTCGCCGGTCTCCGGTGCGATCACGGTGGTGGTCGCGCCGGCGGCCTCGACGGCCTCCTTCGGCGAGGTCAGCTCGGAATCCTCGAAATCGTTGGTTGAGATGATTGCGATGTTCTTGCCGTTCAGGTCAGCCATGTTCATCCTTTGTGTCTTGGAATCGTTTGCGCGACCGAGGGTAGGAGCAGATGCGTGATCTGTCGACCTTTTAGTCGGAGTCCTTCGACGGGGCGTCGTCAAGCGGGACCTTGGTCGAGCCAAGCGAGGCCTCACCAACTGGCTTTTTCTCGCGCTTCGCGATGCGCATCATGTGGTCGCGGACCGCGAGGAACGCGGACTTGGAGTCCAGGGTTTCGCTCTGCGTGGTGGATATTTGGATGTCGTCGGCGGTGATTTCGCCGGTTCGTAGCGAGACCATCTCGGCCCAGTAGCGGAACCACACGGCGACGACCGCCGCGACCGGCACCGCGAGGAACGCGCCGACGATGCCGAAGATGGTGCCGCCGAGTGCGACAGCGAGCAGGACGATCGCCGCGTGCAGGCCCATCGCCTGGGACTGCAGGATCGGCTGGAGGACGTTGCCCTCGATCTGCTGCACTGCGATGATGAGGATGAGTACGAAGACCGCGTTCATGAACCCGTTGGACACCAGCGCGATGATCACGGCCAGGGCACCCGCGGTAAACGCGCCGACGATCGGGATGAAGCCGGCGAAGAAGGTGACCACGGCGAGGACCGGCCACAGCGGCACGCCGAGCACAAGCAAGCCGATACCGATAAAGATGGCGTCCACGCCCGACACGATTGCCTGCGTGCGGATGAATCCGGAGAGCGTGTTCCACGAGCGCATGCAGACCTCGGTGAGGTGCCAGCCGGCCTTCACGCCGACGTACTTGCGTAGCCAGGGGAGGAAGCCGTCGCCGTCTTTGAGGAAGAAGAAGGTGAGGATCAGCGTGAGCACCAGGGTGGTGCCCACGGAGGCGATCGCGCCGATGCCGGAGAAGACGCCGGAAGCGATATTCGACGCCTGCCCGCGCAGCGCGTCGGTCACCTGCGAGATCTGCTCACGGATCTTGTTCGGGTCAATGATGGAGGGGTCGACGCGCTCGTTGACCCAGGCGATGATCTGGTAGACGCCCTGTCCGGCCTGGTCGTAGAGCTGCGTGCCCTGCTTCTTCACGGTCGGGCCCATCGCAGCGAAGATGCCGCCGATGATGCCGAAGAAGCCGATGATCACCGTGAAGGTGGCGAGGGCCGCGGGGAACTTCTTGGAGCGCAGCCAGCGCACCGGCGGCCAGAGGACCGTGGACACGATGAGGGCGAGGAAGATGGGCAGCAGGCCCATCCACACGAACTTGAGCAGGTAGAGCACCAGTGCGGTGGCGGCGACGATGATGATGAAGCGCAGCGCCCATGCGGCGGCGGTGCGACCATCTGCGGCGATGACCTCGCCGCGGTCGGTGGGCTCTTGGGAGAGCTCCTGGGCGGCGTCGGCCGGGGTGGGCTTCATGTCGACGTCGTGGGCCTCTGTATCGAGCGCGCCGACGAAGTCGTGGGAATTCTTCTTGTTCACCCCGTTGATTCTGCCAGATATACGCGGAAACGCATGAGTCGGCCGGGCTGGGCGCGGCGTCGAGTTGAACGCAGAATCATCCGGAGTCTCTTGGAATGACGATTCATTGTGAGATTAAGGGGGTGCCTAATCTGTCAGCGTTTTGTCATTTGGCGAATTATTGACAGATTAAGGGGGTGTCTAATCTATCAATCTTTTGCTATTTTGGCGATTGTTGTGAGATTCGCACACGAGGAGGATGGACATGGCAGTGATCGGCGGAATGGAACACCGCGCATTCTTGCTGCGCGAGGTTGCCCAGATTCTCGATTCGGTAGAAGATGGCTGTCTCAGGGGGACAAAAGAAACCCAGGCGATCGATTTTAAGGAAGAAGCTGGACGTAGGCAGGGGCGCGAGCTGTTGCCGGGGCGGCCTGAGAATCCGGATGCTGCCACCAAGCTTGCCGATGAAGTGGCGTGCATGGCGAATTCTCCCGGCGGTGGTGCCCTGATCGTAGGTGTGGAAGACGGCACAGGGCGCTTACTCGGCACAGAGCTGAGCATTGATTGGCTGAGGCAGGAGATTAACTCACGGGTCGGGGTGGCTCCGGATATTTCGGCGCGTCAAGTCGAGGGGTTTCGGTTGTTGGTTATCCTTGTCAGCCAGGCTCCGGCACCTGTTGAGGATACGTCTGATCGTTTGCGCTGGCGTGTAGGTGATTCGTGTCAGCCGGTTGATCGCTCGGAGTGGTGGCAGCATCGTGCGTCGATGCAGTCTTTCGACCTAACGGCAATTGCTTCCGAGCGCACTGCTGCCGACGCACGACCAGAGGCGCTTTCGATCCTGCGAAAGTGGCGACAGGCAGAACCATGGGAGCAGACCGATGAGGAGCTCCTCCGCTCTCTTGGGGCGCTCCGCAGTGATGGTCGACTTTCTGCTGCTGCAGCGATGTTGGTAACTAGCCTGGGAACCGTTGGCCTAGAGCTCACGCAGTTCGATGTCCCAAGTGGAAGCGTGCGCAACCGAGTGGCGCCGGTGCCGGAACAGTCGTTGGCGGAGCAAATCTATCAAGTAGAAACCGCACTGGATGTGCTCAACTCTCAGGTCACGGTGGAACACGGTTTTAGCCACGTGCCGATCCGGCAGTTACCGCGCAGTGCGGTGCGTGAAGCGGTCCTCAACGGTGTTATTCACCGAGATTGGAACAGGTCCGGGCCGACGGAGGTGCGGTGGACTGATTCGGACGCGATGCTGGAAGTCCACAGTCCGGGCGGATTCGTAGGACATGTAAATGCGTCAAACATTCTCACGCAGCGTGAAGCGAGGTACCCGGCGCTTGCGGACTTGTTCCGCGCGACCGGGCTTGTGGATAAGCAGGGGGTCGGCATTGACCGTATGTACCGGGCGATGATCGCGCTCGGGCACAACCCGCCGCAGATTGAAGAGGTAAGTGGTGTTTCCGTTGAAGTCACGTTGCGTGGCGGCATGCCTTCCACACCCGTGCTGGAGGTTATGAACGCTTTGCGGCCTGCGGAGCGCAAGGAGGATTATCGCCTGAGCATTTTGCTTTACCACCTTCTTTATCACCCGTTTATCACTCCGTCTCAGCTCGCGGAGCAGCTCCAGGCTTCTGTGGAGTCTGCACAGGCAGCGCTCGATGTGGCGAAGCAGACGCTTGTCGACGCCACCCCGATCGTTGCCAAGTACAACGATGTGTGGGTGCTCGGGGAGACCACGGTGGACCGAATTGAGCGGCATCGCAACGAAGATCCGGTGCGCGAGTTGCTGCCGTACCGAACCACTGACCCGTTGGAGGCGACGTGCACTGTCGAGCGTTGGCTGAGCGTCCACGAAGCGATCACTACTGGTGATTTTATGCGTCTTACCGGCGTCGCTCGGGGGACGTCGAAGCGCCTCTTGGATGGGATAGCGGACAGGGGCGACATAGTCCCGAAGGGGCAGGGGCGTGCATCCCGTTTTGAGCAGGTGTGAGGGGTTGGCGGGGCGTCGATAGGCGCTATGCCCTAGCTCTCGTCTGTCCTGTGGTGTAGGGTGGGTCACATTCCATCCCTAAACCGCGAAAGGAAACAGACCGTGACTGTCTACCCCAACCCCGGCACCGCCGGCTCCAGCGTGAAGTTCCGCGAGCAGTACGACAACTACATTGGCGGCGACTGGGTCGCGCCGGTGGACGGCGAGTACTTTGACAACATCACCCCGGTCACCGGTGAGACCTTCTGCCGCGTCGCTCGCGGCAAGGAGGCGGACATCAACCTGGCGCTGGACGCCGCGCACAAGGCGGCGCCCGCGTTCGGGAAGACCTCGGTGGCGGAGCGTGCGCTCATGCTGCACCGCATCGCGGACCGCATGGAGGAGCACCTCGAGGACATCGCGGTGGCCGAGACCTGGGAGAACGGCAAGGCCGTGCGCGAGACGCTCGCCGCCGACATCCCGCTGGCAATTGACCACTTCCGCTACTTTGCGGGCGCGATCCGCGCCCAGGAGGGCCGCCTCAGCCAGATCGATGACAACATGGTCGCCTACCACTTCAACGAGCCCCTCGGCGTGGTCGGCCAGATCATCCCGTGGAACTTCCCGCTGCTCATGGCGGTGTGGAAGCTCGCCCCGGCGCTGGCCGCGGGTAACGCAGTGGTGATGAAGCCGGCGGAGCAGACCCCGGCCTCCATCCTCTACCTGATGGACCTGGTGGGCGACCTCATCCCGGCTGGCGTGGTCAACGTGGTCAACGGCTTCGGCGACGAGGCGGGTGCGGCGCTCAGCGGCTCCGACCGCATTGCCAAAATCGCGTTCACCGGCTCGACCCAGGTGGGCAAGATCATCAACAAGGCGGCCGCGGACAAGATCATCCCGGTCACCCTGGAGCTGGGTGGTAAGTCCCCGTCCCTGTTTTTTGAGGACGTGCTCGCGCGCGACGACAGCTTCAAGCAGAAGGCCATCGAGGGCTTCGCCATGTTCGCCCTGAACCAGGGCGAGGTCTGCACCTGTCCGTCGCGCGCCCTGATCCACGAGTCCATCGCGGACGAGTTCCTCGAGCTTGGCGTGCAGCGCGTGAAGCAGATCAAGGTGGGCAACCCGCTGGATACGGACGTGCAGATGGGCGCCCAGGCGTCGCAGGAGCAGATGGACAAGATCACCAGCTACCTGGAGCTCGGCCCGAAGGAGGGTGCGGAGACGCTCACCGGCGGCCACGTGAACAAGCTCGAGGGGCTGGAGAACGGCTTCTACATTGAGCCGACCGTGTTCAAGGGCACCAATGACATGAAGATCTTCCAGGACGAGATCTTCGGCCCGGTCATGTCCGTGACCACCTTCAAGGACTACGACGAGGCGATCCGCATTGCCAACGACACGATCTACGGTCTCGGTGCCGGCGTGTGGTCCCGCAGCCAGAACACAATCTACCGCGCCGGCCGCGCCATTCAGGCTGGTCGCGTGTGGGTAAACCAGTACCACTCCTACCCGGCCCACGCGGCGTTCGGCGGCTACAAGCAGTCCGGCATCGGCCGCGAGAACCACCTCATGATGCTGGGCCACTACCAGCAGACCAAGAACTTGCTCGTCTCCTACGACGAGAACGAGACCGGGCTGTTCTAAGGGCCCTTCGCTTATCGACGCCCCGCCGTCCCGCTCCCCATGCGCGGACCGCGGGGCCAACCTGCATGCAAGAAAAGAGCACTCTACGTGAACTACACCACCAGGCGCTGCGCCGGCGCCGCCCTCGCCGCTGCGCTTTCTGCCTCGGCGCTCGTCGCCCCGCACGCGAACGCCTACGAAACCACTTACGACTCCGACAAAGACCAGTGCACCATCACTTTTACGGACACGGACACCGAGCGCGTCAACGGTGCCTACTCCGCGCTGTTCACCCGGCTGGGCGAGCAGGTCCGCGACAGTGTTGAGGGTGACGACGCCCGGGCGCAAGCCGAAATCGTCTGGGAATACGGCGTGCGAAAGGGCGTGGCAAGCGCCAGCGACCTGCCCGTCCCCGCGGACAAGAAGGTCTCCGCCGCGCAGGCGGCGCTCGCGCTGGGGACGCAAAAGGATAAGTACTGGCGCATGGTCGGATTCCTCAACGCCGCCAAGAAGGACGTGATTACGGACCAAACGATCACGATCACTCCGGCCAAGGCGCGCGAGGAGGGGCCGCTCCACGGCGTGGACTTCGGTCCCGTGGTCGGCGGGACCGTCGGCGGCCTCCTGTTTGGCACGAGCCTTGTGGACATCCGCGACGGAATCATCGACGCCGCCAAGACTCACGCGCCCGAGTTCGCCGCGCCGATCCTGTCCTACAGTCAGGCGTTTTCGGACTGCGCTGACGGCAGGACGCGCGGCAGCTCGGTCCTGCCAGCAAGCTCCATGACGTCGAGCCAGACCACCGGGCTCGGCATCACGGGCATCGTGCTCGGTCTGTTCGCGCTCGTCGGCCTGGGCTACGCGGCGCGACCGTTTGTTGACGACGCCTTGGCGCAATTCCAGCCGTGAAAAAAGTCTACTGACCTGCCGCAACATAAAAAGTTGAGTCGAGCGGGAACAACTTTGTGCCGAGTGCCGTTGTAAGGATTGAGTGCGACGGACTCAAGAGCGGCAGATCATCTGTTACAGTGGTTGCCGTGAAGTTGAGTCACAGCACATCAACTTATTGATAAACCCCACGTTTACAGGAGGAATGCAACATGGCACGCGCAGTAGGTATTGACCTTGGCACCACGAACTCGGTCGTCTCCGTCCTGGAGGGCGGCGAGCCGGTCGTTATCGCGAACGCCGAGGGTTCCCGCACCACCCCGTCCGTTGTCGCGTTTGCGAAGAACGGCGAGGTGCTGGTTGGTCAGTCCGCAAAGAACCAGGCGGTGACCAACGTTGACCGTACGATCCGCTCCGTCAAGCGCCACATGGGCGATGACTGGACCATCAACATTGATGATAAGGACTACACCCCGCAGGAGATCTCCGCTCGTACGCTGATGAAGCTGAAGCGCGACGCGGAGGCGTACCTGGGCGACGAGGTGACTGACGCGGTCATTACTGTCCCGGCATACTTCGAGGACGCACAGCGCCAGGCCACCAAGGAGGCCGGCCAGATTGCGGGCCTGAACGTCCTGCGTATTGTCAACGAGCCGACCGCGGCTGCGCTGGCGTACGGCCTGGAGAAGAACGACTCCGAGCAGACCATCCTGGTCTTCGACTTGGGCGGCGGCACCTTCGACGTCTCCCTGCTGGAGATCGGCGACGGCGTCGTTGAGGTCCTCGCTACCGCCGGCGACAACGAGCTGGGCGGCGATGACTGGGACAACCGCATCGTTGAGTGGCTGGTAGACAAGTTCAAGTCCGCACAGGGAGTGGACCTGTCCAAGGACAAGATGGCAATGCAGCGTCTGCGCGAGGCTGCGGAGAAGGCAAAGATCGAGCTGTCCTCCTCCCAGCAGGCCTCCATCAACCTGCCGTACATCACCGTTGACTCCGAGAAGAACCCGCTTTTCCTGGACGAGACCCTGACCCGCACCGAGTTCCAGAAGATCACCTCTGACCTGCTGGACCGCACCAAGTCCCCGTTCAACCAGGTGATCAAGGACGCTGGCCTCTCGGTCGGCGACATCAACCACGTCGTCCTGGTCGGTGGCTCCACCCGTATGCCGGCCGTGACTGACCTGGTCAAGGAGCTGACCGGCAAGGACCCGAACAAGTCCGTGAACCCGGACGAGGTTGTGGCCCTCGGCGCAGCCCTGCAGGCTGGCGTGCTCCGTGGCGACGTCAAGGACGTGCTGCTTCTCGACGTCACCCCGCTCTCCCTCGGTATCGAGACCAAGGGCGGCGTGATGACCAAGCTGATCGAGCGCAACACCACCATCCCGACGAAGCGTTCCGAGACCTTCACCACCGCTGAGGACAACCAGCCCAGCGTGCAGATCCAGGTCTTCCAGGGCGAGCGCGAGATGGCGTCTGCGAACAAGCTGCTCGGCTCCTTCGAGCTGGCAGGCATCGCTCCGGCGCCGCGCGGTGTGCCGCAGATCGAGGTCACCTTCGACATCGACGCAAACGGCATCGTCTCCGTGTCCGCGAAGGACAAGGCCACCGGCAAGGAGAACACGATCAAGATCCAGGACGGCTCCGGCCTGTCCCAGGAGGAGATCGACCGCATGGTCAAGGACGCCGAGCAGCACGCGGAGGAGGACAAGAAGCGCCGCGAGGAGCAGGAGACCCGCAACAACGCGGAGACCGCCGCTTACCAGACGCGCAAGTTTATGGATGAGAACTCCGACAAGCTGCCGGAGGACCTGAAGACCCGCGTCACCGAGGCTGCGGATGCCGTGGACGAGGCGCTCAAGGGCGACGACCTCGAGGCCGTGAAGTCCGCCGTGGAGAAGCTGAACACCGAGTCCCAGGAGCTGGGCAAGGTCCTCTACGAGGCACAGGCCAACGAGGGCGCAACCCAGGCCGACGCCGCCGCAGGCGACGACAACGTTGTTGACGCCGAGGTTGTCGAGGACGACGCTGAGGAGTCCAACGACTCCGACAACAAGTAAGTCAGGAGTGGTCAGGTTATGACGAACCCGAACCCGCAGATGCCGGAAGATCCGGGCGCACCGGAGAACACCGACGAGCAGTTCGTCACCCCCGACGAGGCTGAAGCGGCCGCGGAAGAAGCCGCGGGCGCCCAGAGCGTCGACGAGGAACTAGCCGACATTGAGGCCAGCCTCGACGGCGAAGCCGCCGAGGAGGTTGTCGAGGAGGGCGACTCCGTCGAAAAGCAACTGGCCGAGCGCACCGAGGACCTGCAGCGAGTGAGCGCCGAGTACGCGAACTACCGCCGCCGGACCGATCGCGAGCGCGGCCAGATCGCGGACCACGCGAAGGCGAAGTTTGCCAGCGAGCTGCTGCCGCTGCTGGATGACCTTGACCTGGCCGACCAGCACGGCGACCTGAACGAAGGGCCGCTGAAGTCTTTTGCCGACAAGTTCCGCGGCGTGCTGGCCAACCAAAAAGTCGAGGCCTTCGGTGCGGAGGGCGAGCCCTTCAACCCGGAGATCCACGAGGCGGTGCAGGACTTGTCGTCCGGCGGCGAGCAGGTCGTCGGGACGGTGCTGCGCAAGGGCTACCGCGTCGGCGAGCGCCTGATCCGCAACGCGATGGTGATCATCGCGGACCCTGCGGAAAACGCTGAGGGCGACGCAGCAGATAACGCAGCAGATAACGCCTAGGGCCACGATCGGCCCAACGGCTCGAGGCCGGGGAACGAGGAAGCGACAACGAAGCGGACTCTTCCCCGGCCCTTTTCGTAGAACAACAGAATGACTCGAGAGCAACGCACTAACATTGCGTGAAAGGAGGGTGCGAGATGGCAATGCAACAGGAATGGGCAGGCAAGGACTACTACGGTGACCTCGGGGTCTCCTCAAGCGCCTCGGCTGCAGACATTAAGAAGGCGTACCGCAAACTCGCACGCGAAAACCACCCAGATTCCCACCCCGGCGACAAAGCTGCGGAGGAGAAGTTCAAGCGCGTGGCGGAGGCGTACGACGTCCTCGGCGACGAGCACCGACGCAAGGAATACGACCAGTTCAAGTCCATGATGGGTGCTGGGCGCTTCGGGGGAGGTGGTACCGGGTTTCCCGGCGGGTTTCGCACGACGCAGACGGACTTCTCGGACTACTCCGGATTCTCCGACATCTTCGGAAACGCCGGTGCTGGACAAGCTGGAGACGGCGGCATTGGTGATCTCTTCGGTGGCCTCTTTAACCGCGGCGGCGGTGCTGGCAGGAACGCTCGGCCGTCGCGGGGGGCCGACGTCGAAACGGAAATAACGCTCGACTTCCGCGAGGCGGCGAAGGGCACCACCTTCCCCGTCGAGCTGACTGGCGACGCGCCGTGCACCACCTGCCACGGCTCCGGCTCCAAGGACGGAAAAACCCACCGGTGCAGCCGCTGCTCCGGCTCGGGCTACATCCGGGAGAACAACGGCGCGTTCGGCATGGCCCGGCCGTGCCCGGAGTGCCAGGGCACGGGCGAGATCATCGAGGACCCCTGCACCACCTGCCGCGGCACCGGCACCGTGCGTCGGGCCCGCACGATCACGGTGCGGATCCCCGCCGGCGTGGTCGACGGGCAGAAGGTGCGCCTGGCCGGCCAGGGCGAGGCCGGGCCGAACGGCACGCCAGCGGGCGACCTGTTTGTCAGCGTGCACGTGCGTGACGACGCCGTCTTCACCCGCTCCGGCGACGACCTTGAAGTCACGGTTCCGGTGTCCTTCGGCGAGCTCGCCCTCGGCGGCACCGTGACGGTGCCGACGTTGGAGAAGCGCGTCCGCGTGAAGATCCCCGCAGGTACCCCGAATGGGCGCACCCTGCGCGTGAAGGGCCGCGGCGTGCCGAAGAAGTCCGGCAAGGCCGGCGACCTGCTGGTCACCGTCGAGGTAAAGGTGCCCGACGACCTGGATGCGGCCGCAACCAGCGCGCTGCGCACCTACCACCAGGCGGAGCGAGACTCCGGCTTTGACCCGCGCGCCGGGTGGGCCGGCGCGTAGTAGGAGGTGAGCCACGTGTCGAAGGAAACAGAGCAGTACTTCGTGATCTCCGTTGCCGCGGAGCTCACCGGCATGCACGCCCAGACGCTGCGCACCTACGACAGGATGGGCCTGGTCACCCCGATGCGCACGCGCGGCGGCGGGCGCCGCTACTCGCGCCGCGACATCTCGTTGCTGCGCCGGATCCAGCAGCTGTCCCAGGAGGACGGCGTGAACCTGGCCGGCATCAAGACGATTATCCAGCTCACCGAGCAGATCGATGAGTTGCAGGAGGAGCTGGCCGCGAAGCACGAGGAGAACACCCAGCTGCGCAAGCGCCTCGAGTCCCGCCCCGCCCGCGGCGGCGAGCTCGTGCACGTGCCGCGCTCGACAGCGGTGGTGACGTGGGAGCCCGCAGCTTCTCGACGCCGCCGCGCACAACCCTAACCGCGACAGCAAAAGAGGGGACGCAGTCGATCTGACTGCGTCCCCTTCTTTCGTGCGTCCGGACTAGCCGCCGAACTCGATGGCCGCTGCGCCGCCGATGTGGCGCAGGTTGGACTTGGCCAGGTCAAACAGTCGGCCGACGCCGCCCTCGAGGAAGGCGGTGCGGGCGCCGGACTTGGTGAAGCCCTTCATCATGTCCCAGGTGATCCCCGGCGGCAGGGAGAGCGCGTTCGGGTCCGTGACAATGTCAACGAGGGCCGGGCCGTCGTACTCCAGGGCCTCCTTGATTACCGGCTTGAGGTCGTCCGGGTCCTCCACACGGAAGGACTTGATGCCAACGCCCTTGGCAATCTCGGCGTAGTTGGCTTCCTCGTGGTCGGTGCCGAAGTACGGCATGCCCTGAACCATCATCTCGAGCTTGACCATGCCGAGGGAGGAGTTGTTGAAGCACATGACCTTCACCGGCAGCTGGTGCAGCTTGATGGTGAGCAGCTCGCCCATGAGCATGCCCAGGCCGCCGTCGCCGGACCAGGAGATGACCTGGCGGTCCGGGAAGGCTGCCTGCACGCCGATGGCCATCGGCAGTGCGTTGGCCATGGTGCCGTGGAGGAAGGACGCGGCCTCGTCGCGCTTGCCATTCGGGGTGAGGTAGCGCGAGGACCAGACGTTGCACATGCCGGTGTCGACGGTGAAGTAGGCGTCGTCGTCAGCCAGCTCGTCCAGCACGGAGGCAGCCAGCTCCGGGTGGATCGGCTTCGTGGACTCGGCTGCCTTCTTGGTGTAGTTGTTCACCACGTGCTCGAGCAGCTGGTAGTGGCGCTTGAGCATCTTGTCCAGGAACTTGCGGTCCTTGTTCTCCTCGATGTGCGGGAGAATGTTTTCAATGACGCTCTTCACGTCACCGACGACCGGGTATTCGACCTTGGTGCGGCGGCCGATGTGGCTGCCGTCGATGTCAATCTGCGCGACGTTCTCGTCCGGCAGCCAGTCGGAGTACGGGAAGTCGGTGCCGACCATGATGAACAGGTCGGACTCGTCCATGGCGTCCAGGCACGCGCCGTAACCGAGCAGACCGGACATGCCGACGTCGTACGGGTTGTCGTGCTCGAAGTACATCTTGCCGCGGAAGGAGTGGCCGATGGGCGCCTTGATCTTCTCCGCCAGGGCGAAGACTTCGTCGCGGGCGTCACGAGCGCCCCAGCCGGCGAAGATAGTGACCTTCTCGGCGTTGTTGATGGCCTCGACGAGGCGAGCGGCCTCGTGCGGATCCGGGAACACGCGCTTCTTGGCGCCGGTGGCGTAGACGGAGTCTGCGGTGTGCGGGCCGTCGGTGACGTCGGCGGCGAAGACGTCGCCGGGCACGACCATCACGGACACGCCGTTGCCGGCCAGGGTGTTCTGCACTGCGTTGTGGAACACGCGCATGCCCTGGTCCGGGTTGTGGACGACCTCGCAGTAGGAGGAGCACTCCTGGAAGAGCAGCTCGGGGTGGGTCTCCTGGAAGAAGGAGGAGCCGATCTCCATGGTCGGGATGTGGGAGGCGATTGCCAGGACCTTGGAGCCGTTGCGGTGCGACTCGTACAGGCCCTGCACGAAGTGGGTGTTGCCCGGGCCGCAGGAAGCGCCGCAGACGGCGAGCTCATCGGCGGCGAGCGAGTCAGCGCCAGCGGCGAATGCGGCGGCCTCCTCGTTGCGGACGTGGACCCATTCGATGTCGCTCTGGCGCACTGCATCCGACAGTGGATTCAGCGAGTCGCCGACCAGCCCGTAGATGCGCTTGATGCCGAGTTCTTCGAGCCTAGCTACGACGTTTTCTGCAAAATTTTGTGCCATGGATTCCCTCCTATTGGGTGATGAATCACTAAACGCAAAACATGATACCTAAAAACGCCCGTATTGTCCGCCTTCTTGTGCTAAGGCGGACAGGAACGCCGGATCTGTGAAATAGTCCGTGTGGCTCCCGGTCACGCCCTCGATAGGGGTGGCGCCATAGCTTGGCGACGACGGCGAGGCCCCCAGCGCAGCTTCCGGACCCGAACGTAGGGTGAGGATGATGTCGTCGGGCGAGTCCACAACGAACACGGCGGAGTCCGGCCCCGCGAGCGCCAAGTCGTCCACGCTGCCGCCAGCAACCCCGGCGCTGCCGAGGAGCCACAGGTCGTCGACAAGCAATCCATGCTCGGCGGCGGCAAGTGTGGGGACGAGCGTGCCGTAGCTATGCGCGACGATCGTCTTTTGGGCGCTGGGGAAGCGAGATTCGAGGGCGGCTTGGAACTGCGCGAGGTTGTCCGCGCCGCGCACGGCGTTGATCTGCGCGCCCGCGTCGGGGATGTTGGCGGGCGGGCCGTAGCCCTGCCAGACGACGACGGACGCGCCGGTGCGCGCGGCGATGCGTTGTGCCTTGTCGAGCTCGCCGCCCAAGTCCTCCGGCTTGCCGGTGTGCGTGCCGGCGACCATGGTGATCACCCGCTCGGGCGCGACGGTGTTACCAATCATCACGGTGGTGCTCGCCGGACCGGCTTCCAAGATGGTGCCGCCGCTGGCTTCGACGGTCTGCAGTGTCGCGGCGGGGACGGTTGCGGCGTGCCGCGCGTGGACCTGCTCGAGGGAGTCGTCGGGGTGGGCGAAGAGTCCGTCAATAGTATGGAGCGGCACGTTCGTGCGCAGCGCATCCGCGGTTTCGCGGTCGAGCGCCTGGGATCGGCGGTTGAGCCACTGGATGAGTTGGTGGTGCCCCGCCCGAATTGCCACCTCCGCCACCGCGTCCAAGCAGGCGTGTGCCAACGCGGCAACCTGCAGAATTGCACGAACCCGCTCGAGGTCCGCCCGTTGCGTTTCCAGCTCGGCCGCGTACGCGTTGAGGGTCGCATTCGATGCGTTCGCCGCAGGGCCTTCGAAGCCGGATCGAACCAAAGCTTCGCTGGCCTGGCGCGCATTGAGCAGTTGCCTATCGACGCCACACAGCCCCTCCCACACCTCATCCGCCGCCCGGCGCAACTCGTCGGGGAAGAGTGTGGGCTGGTAGATAGCGCTATCGGTGCGCATCGAGCCTCCCCGCGATGGTGCTGTCGAGGTCACAGACGTGGTCGGCAAAGCGGGCAACCTGCTCGAGGTGTGTGTGGATCCCGCCGGTGGTGTGCTGCATGGCTAACGTATGGTGCGAACACACTGTGGATAACGCGTTTGCGGTGGATGAGGGGGAAAGGTGCGGGTCATAATGAGTGAGGTCCGGCGGGGTGTGAGCGCGGGCGGTGGAAGCTGTGGATTGCGTAAGGTGTAAAAAGTTCATGGTGTAACCCTATACAAACGTAACAGCCGAATCAATGGGTGCGGCAAACAAACTTGAAAATGTTTAGCATTGGGTGCATGAAACTTGCTTGCATTCAAACCACCACCGGCCCTGACGTGCGCGAAAACCTGGCCAAGGTGTCGCCGCTCATTCGAAACGCGGCCGAGCAGGGGGCGAGCCTGATTGTGTTGCCGGAGGCGACGAGCCAGGCCTTCGGGCAGGGGCGCTTGGATAAGCAGGCCGAGGGGCTGGATGGCGAGTTCGCCACCGCGCTCCGGCAGCTCGCGACGGACGCTGGGGTAACCATTGTGGCGGGGATGTTTCGGCCTGCGGATTCCCGCGAGGTGAACGGGAGGACGATCAACCGGGTCTACAACACGGCGCTCATTACGGGTGCAGGCGTGCACCTGGGTTACGACAAGATTCATACCTACGACGCGTTCGACTATCGCGAATCTGACACCGTCAAAGCGGGGGACCGGCTCGTGACTTTCGAGTGCGATGGCGTACGCGTAGGGGTAGCTATCTGCTTTGATATTCGTTTCCCGGAGCAGTTCCGCGAGCTGGCCCGCCGCGGCGCCGAGGTGATCGTCGTACCAACGAGCTGGGCGGATGGGGGCGGCAAGCTCGAGCAGTGGCGCTTGCTCACCCGTGCGCGCGCACTTGATTCGGGCGTATTCCTCGCCGCGGCGGGACAGGCCCGTCCCAACTTCGAGCGAGAGGCTGGGCGGGAGTCGGGGCCGACCGGGATCGGGCACTCGGTGGTCGTCGCGCCGGATGGCGTCGTGGTTGCAGAGGCGGGATACGGACCGGAAATTCTCGTCGCGGACCTTGATCTCGACACCGTTGGCGCAACCCGCCGCGCGCTTCCGGTGGTGGATATTGAGGCATCGACGCCAATGTCGTAGGGCCCGCCGCCAGAGAAAAGTCCGCAATGCGGACTCCGTTCAGTCACGTTGGAATGGGTGTGCGCGAAATCGATGTTGTTCGAACGTAGAATGCTGAGAAAAGTCCGCAATGCGGACTTCCTTCAGTCGTTGGTTACCGCGACTCAACGCGCTAGCGAACGTCAACGTTGTTAACGTACTTAACTTGATAAAAGGGCAGGTCAGGTCGATGTTCGGTGGGGGTGCTATCTTCATTGCCAACACCCCGACAACCCATGAACGGAGCCACGCATCATGACCGAATCACCAAAGCATCCCAGTCCTGAAAATATCGAAAATGCTATCGCTGATGATGGTGCTGTCGAACAGGATCCACCTACTGGCTCCTGCGCAATCACGCAATTAGCAGACCGGATTGCATCGACCTTCGGGCGAATGACTCGGCAGAAGGCGGCGCTACTGCGCGACATCGGCATCTTTGACAAGCTGCGACTCGCGCGTCGCCTCGGCGCAACAACGACGGCTCAGTGGCTCATTCGGCGGCTAGGTATTTCAAAATCCACCGCGCACGAATACGTCTCCATCGCGCGTGATCTCATGTGCTACTCGCTCCTCGCGGAGGCGTTCAACGAGGGAGACGTGAACTACTCCAAAGTGCGGCTACTCCTGCCGTATCTCAAGCACAATGATGAGGCCGAGCTCGTCGAGTTGGCCATCAAGCTCGGCTACCACGAGCTTGAAGCCGAGCTCGCGTGGCGCCAGCGTGAGGGCGAGGAGGGAGAGAGCAAACCCTCCTCGTACGTCCGCATTGTGGAGCGGAAGAACGGCAGATTCGGATTGTGGGCGGACCTCAGCCCCCTGGAAGGCGCGAAGGTCGCCGCGGCCCTCAAGATCGGCGAACTGTCCTACTACGACGTCGACCTCGCGGAGGTGGTGGAACGGGACGGCGTCGACGAGGCCCTGAAGGAGATGACCAACCAATCCGGCTTCGGCCTGCCAGTGGGGAAAGCCATGCTCGCGGCGTTTATGGGCATGGTCAATGTGGTGCGCAGCAAGCCGAAGAACCCACTGCGCGCGCCGGGAGCGCACGTGAATATCGTGACGACGACGGATGGGCGGGCCTATATGCCGAATGGGGTGGGAGAGGCGTCGATAAGCATTGCCCACGCCGTGTCGAACGCCATCGTGCGGGTGAACGAGGTGAATGACCAGGGGCTGATCATCAACACGTCGAAGTCGGCGCGGCTTGCCAGCGACGCCCAGCTCAACGCGCTCATGACAATGTGGGGTAGCGAATGCGCGGTGCCGGGGTGCACCCATACCAGGTTCATCGAGATTCACCACGTGGAGGACTGGGCGCTGGGCGGCGAAACGACGATGGAAAACCTGTTGCCGCTGTGCTCTGCGTGTCATTCGCTGGTGACGGAAGGGCACACGCGGATTATCAAAGACGCCGACGACGTGCACTTCGTCTTCCCGGACGGCACGCGGTTTATCTCGCCCTCGTACCAGCGGCCGTACCGCGACGACAACGTGATGACGATGAGGGAGTACGAGGACCTGTGGATTGAGGAATACGAGAGGCTCGGCTAGTGCTCGTTAAACCAATCGGCTTCCTCGTCCATGGCAACCACGGTCGGTGCTGGCGCGCCAGCTTCCTTCATGGCGTCCGTGATCAGGGTGCAACGGGCGACGCTGCCGCAGACCACGACGTCGCGGCCCCACCAAGTGCCCGTCGCCGATGCGAGCCGTTCGACGCCGATCCACACGCGGCGCAGCCCCTCCACAATCGCGGGCGACTCCGGGTCCTCCGGGTCTATCACCTGCTCCGCAACACAGGTGATGGTGAGCCAATTGTGCACCTCGGAGCTCGAGGTCAGCGAAGCAAACGTGTGCAGGTCATAGAACTCGTCCTCGTGCTCCACGCCGATCATCAGCTCAACCTCGGGGCGCTCGTCGCGCTCCATCAGGTCGAACACCATCGCCTTCGCCGCCGCCAGGCCCGTGCCGTCGGCGACAATGAGGAGCCCGTGGTCAGGACGCTTATCGACGCCACGCAGCGGAGCAGTCCCGTAAGCTGCGCCCAGCGTGACGTAGTCGCCCACTTCCACGTCCAACTCCTCGCGGACGTGGAACTCCAGCTGGCCGAGCTCGTTGTACGGCAACGCTGGCGCCAGGTCGTGCCACACACCCTGGCGGTTCGTCTGCAGCACCGGCACCACTTGCCCGGGCTCGTACGGAATGGGCGTGCTGGTTTCCAGGCGCACGATGCGGGTGCGCGCTGCGGCGGGAGCGCCCTCGAAGGACGAGGCCGCGATGACCGAGGTGACCTGGGCGGCGGAGGCCGCCGGAATGCCCTTTTGGTCAGCCTGCTCGGCCGCGCTGCGCATGACCTCGCCGAACGCCTCCAGCGTGCGGGCGACTCGCTCGTCGAGCTCGTGGCCGAGCATGGAAGCGATCAGGTCCTGGTACAGCTTTGCCGCGCGCGGGTACTCGGCGGAGGGAAAGCCGGTCCTGCGCATGTGCAAGGCCCAATCCCGCAGACCCGCCTCGACGGCTGGGTTGAGCGCGGCGGGGTCCAACGTCTCGTTGTCCGGCGCGGTGTCAGCGACACGCAGCAGTGCCCTCCCCGGCACGCACACCATGGAGTGCGTTGCTTCCGTCACGCCGGCCGGGAGAAGACCGGTTGCCTCAGGGAATTCAGCAACGAAGTAGGTCCAGAGTGTGGATCGGGACAGCGATTCGTCGTTAAGCAAAACTTGGGCTGCTTCGCGGGAGGCGGTGCGGAAAGAGCTCATGCGTTACAGGGTAATGTGACATCTAAAACAATGGGAAAGGTAGGTGGCAGCAATGGAATTTACGCCGTACACAATGCTGACTGATATTGGCTGGATCTCGGTGCTTCTGATCATTGGCAACGTACTCCGCAACCGGCTGAAAGTATTACAGGCGTTGCTGCTGCCTGCGCCGATCACTGCGGGGCTGATCGGTCTTGTCCTCGGGCAGGAAGTGCTCGGGGTGATCAGCTGGTCCGACAGCGTGGGCACATACACGACACTTTTGATCGCCGTGGTGTTCGCGTCAATGGCGTACTCGATGGAGCTCGGCGGCTCCGTGGCCGCGGGTGCGCGCAACATGTGGGCGTATACGACCTCGATGTTCATGGGGCAGTGGGGTCTGTTCATCCTGCTGGGCCTGTACCTGTTTGCGCCGCTGTTTGGCACGGAGCCCTGGTTCGGTATGATGCTGCCGGTCGGCTTCGTCGGCGGGTTCGGCACCGCGGCGGCGGTCGGTTCCGCGCTGGAGGGGGTCGGGGTGGAAAACGCCTCGTCCATCGGCTTTACGTCCGCGACCGTGGGCACACTGGTGGCCATCGTTGGCGGCGTGATCGTGGCAAACTGGGGCATCCGCAAGGGCAAGGCGGCTGAGCTGAGCGGCGACCTGCCCCGCGAGCTGCGCACTGGCTATATTGACGACGAATCTGAGCGCCCCTCCATCGGCAAGGCGACTACCAACCCGTCCTCCATCGAGCCGCTGGCGCTGCACGGTGGTTTCGTGGTGTTTACCGTGCTCATCGCGTACATGCTGAACCAGCTGGTGAAGTCGCAGTGGGAAAACGTGTCCATCCCCCTGTTCGCGATGGCGTGCGTGGTGGGCCTGATTGGCCGCGGCCTGCTGAAGGCTGTCGGGCGGCCGAACTACCTGGACCGCGACACCATTAGCTCCATCTCCGGCGCAGCCACCGACTACATGATTGCCTTCGGTATCGCGTCGATCGTGCCCGCGGCGCTCGCCGGGTACTGGCAGGCGCTCCTGCTCCTGTTCGTCCTGGGCACCGTGTTCTGCGTGGTGTGGATGCTGTGGGCGGGCCCGCTGTTCTTTGGCACCAACTGGCTCGAGCGTGGCCTGTTCGGCTGGGGTTGGGCGACCGCGGCAGTGGCCACCGGTATCGCACTGCTCAAGATGGTCGACCCGAAGCTGAAGTCCGGCACGCTCAACGAGTACGGCGTGGCGTACGTCGGCTTCGCCCCGTTTGAGATCGGCATGACCATCCTCGCGCCCATCGCGGTGATCGCCGGCTTTGTCACGGGCTTAGGCTGGATCGCCTTCGCGGTGGCCGTGGGCGTGGTGATTCTGTCCTTTGCGTCGAAGTGGGTGCCGGCAAAGCGGGAGTAAACACCAAAACAGGGTTGAGTGGAACAGACTCAACTTCCGGTGCGTTATATCAAGTGACCCGAGTAAAACGGGAGATAAAACACGACGAAATTAGACGCACACGGAAAGGACGATGTTGACCATGGCATCCTTTACCCCCACAACAAAGACGCAGGAGGCCATCCAGCAGGCGCTGCAGAAGGCCTCCGCGGCAGGGAACCCGGATATTCGCCCGGCGCACCTGCTGCAGGCAATCCTCACGCAGGAGGACGGCATCGCCGCCCCCGTCCTCAAAGCGACGGGCGTTGACCCCGCGACGGTGGCGCGCGAGGCGGGCGAGCTGGTCGCCGGTTACCCCAAGGCGGAGGGCCAGAACATGGCCAACCCCAACTTCAACCGCGATGCGCTCAACGCGCTTAATGCGTCGCAAGAGCTCGCCGGGGAGCTTGGCGACGAATACGTGTCCACCGAGGTACTTCTCGCCGGCATCGCCCGCGGTACAGATGAGGCCGCGGAGCTGCTGACCAAGCGCGGCGCTACCTACGATGCGATTAAGGCAGCCTTCCAGTCCGTGCGTGGCAACAAGAAGGTCACCACCGAGGCGCCGGAGGACCAGTTCCAGGCGCTGGAGAAGTACTCCACCGACCTGACCGCACGCGCCCGCGAGGGCAAGATTGACCCGGTGATCGGCCGCGATTCGGAGATCCGCCGCGTGGTCCAGGTACTGAGCCGCCGCACGAAGAATAACCCGGTCCTGATTGGCGAACCCGGCGTGGGCAAGACCGCGATCGTGGAGGGCCTCGCCCGCCGCATCGTCGCGGGCGACGTCCCGGAGTCGCTGAAGGGCAAGACGCTGATCTCCCTGGACCTGGGGTCTATGGTCGCGGGCGCGAAGTACCGCGGCGAGTTCGAGGAGCGGCTGAAGGCCGTGCTGGACGAGATCACGTCGGCAGACGGCGAGATCATCACCTTCATCGACGAGCTGCACACCATTGTTGGCGCCGGCGCGAGCGGCGAGGGCGCGATGGACGCGGGCAACATGATTAAGCCGATGCTGGCCCGCGGCGAGCTGCGACTCGTCGGCGCGACCACGCTGAACGAGTACCGCCAGCACATTGAGAAGGACGCCGCCCTGGAGCGCCGCTTCCAGCAAGTGTACGTGGGCGAGCCGACCGTGGAGGACACGATTGGCATCCTGCGTGGCCTGAAGGAGCGCTACGAGGTGCACCACGGCGTGCGCATCCAGGACTCCGCGCTGGTCTCGGCCGCCGAGCTGTCCAACCGCTACATCACCAACCGTTTCCTGCCGGACAAGGCGATCGACCTGGTGGATGAGGCTGGTTCGCGCCTGCGCATGGAGATCGACTCCTCGCCGCAGGAGATCGATGAGCTCGAGCGCGTGGTCCGCCGCCTGGAGATCGAGGAGATCGCGCTGCAGAAGGAGTCGGACGCAGCCTCGCAGCAGCGCCTGGCGGACCTGCGCCAGGAGCTCGCTGACCAGCGTGAAAAGCTGAACGAGCTGAAAACTCGCTGGTCCAACGAGAAGGCGGAGATCGATTCGGTCCAGTCCGCGAAGGAGGAGCTGGAGCGGCTGCGCAACGAGTCCGAGATTGCGGAGCGCGACGGCGACTACGCCAAGGTCTCCGAGCTACGCTACGGCCGCATCCCCGAGCTGGAGAAGCAGCTCGCGGACGCGGAGGCGAGCGCTAGCGAGACCCAGAAGACGATGCTCACCGAGGAGGTCACCCCGGACGTGATCGCGGAGGTCGTGTCCTCCTGGACCGGCATCCCGGCGGGCAAGATGATGCAGGGCGAGACCGAGAAGCTCCTGCATATGGAGGAGCTGCTGGCCGGGCGCGTGGTCGGCCAGAAGGACGCGGTCAACGCGGTGTCCGACGCGGTGCGCCGCTCGCGCGCGGGCGTGGCTGACCCGAACCGCCCGATCGGTTCCTTCCTCTTCCTCGGCCCCACCGGCGTGGGCAAGACCGAGTTGGCGAAGGCGCTGGCTGAGTTCCTCTTCGACGACGATTCCGCGATGGTCCGCATCGACATGTCCGAGTACGGCGAGAAGCACTCCGTCTCCCGCCTGGTCGGCGCTCCTCCGGGGTACGTCGGCTACGATGCTGGCGGCCAGCTCACCGAGGCTGTTCGTCGCCGTCCGTACTCGCTCGTGCTTTTCGACGAGGTGGAGAAGGCCCACCAGGACGTCTTTGACATCCTCCTGCAGGTCCTCGACGAAGGCCGCCTCACCGACGGCCAGGGGCGCACGGTGGACTTCCGCAACACGGTGGTCATCCTCACCTCCAACCTGGGCGCCGGCGGCAGCCACGACCAGATCATGGACGCGGTGAAGCACCACTTCAAGCCCGAGTTCATTAACCGCCTCGACGACGTTGTCGTCTTCGACGCCCTGTCGTCCGAGCAGCTCGTCGGCATTGTGGACATCCAGCTCGGCTCGCTCGCGGAGCGTCTCGCTTCCAGGCGCCTCACGCTCAACGTCTCCGACGCCGCGAAGGCCTGGCTGGCGGAGCGCGGCTACGACCCGGCCTACGGTGCCCGCCCGCTGCGCCGCCTGATCCAGCAGGCCATCGGCGACCGCCTGGCGAAGGCGCTGCTCGCCGGCTACGTCCGCGACGGCGACACCGTCAACGTGGACGTCGCAGAGGGTGGGGAGCACCTCACTGTCGACGCGGCGTAAGTCGGTGTAGGCGGCGGGGCCGAGCAGGCTTCCGGGCCGTAGTCCCGCAGTCGTCTATAAGGAGCTAGCTCCATTTGCATGCTGCGCCAGTGCAAAACCGCAGGTCGCGGTTTGGCTGGTCGGCCAAATGGAGCTAGCTCCATTTAGGAGCCTGCGGCCCCTGTGCGGACGTCAAAGAAACGTATGATGATGCCTACGTAGTCGATCCACAAAGTCGGTGGAGGTGAGTGGAATGGTAGTGAGGGTGGATGTTGCCCCAGAGGTTCTTCGTTGGGCTGTTCGGCGGAGTGGTTGGGATGAGGACACTACTGTTCGTCGTGCTCCGAAGCTTGACTTATGGCTCTCTCAAGAAGAACGCCCCACACTCAAACAATTAAAGAAGTTTGCAAACGCTACGCATACGCCTTTGGGTTTGCTTTTTCTTCCGGAACCGCCGGTAGAGGCGATTCCAATCCCGGATATGAGGACGTTGGGCAACTTTGGGGTTCAGCAACCCTCGGCAGATCTCCTTGACACGATCTACCAGTGTCAGCAGCGTCAAGACTGGTATCGCGAACATGCCTTGATGAACGATTTCGACGAAGTCTCCTTTGTTGGTGCTGCCACGTTGAATTCGCCAGTTGAAAAAGTCGCGAGCCAGATTCGGAACGCGTTAGATTTTGGTCTTGATGCACGCGCCACCTTCCCCAATTGGGAACAGGCTTTGCGTCAGTTGATTGACCGGATCGAGGGAGTCGGCGTCTTGGTCATGGTAAGTGGTGTCGTTGGTTCCGATCCGCACCGGAGACTGGATCCTAGTGAGTTCCGAGGATTTGCTTTAGCGGACTCCCTCGCCCCACTGATCTTTGTCAACGGAGCGGACACCAAAGCAGCCCAAATCTTTACGCTGATTCACGAGCTGGCACACATTTGGTTAGGTGGCAGCGCACTCTCGGAAGCCGCCATGACAGCTAAGGATGGTCCTAAGGCTGAGCTCTGGTGCAACCAAGTCGCTGCAGAGGTGCTTGTGCCGATGCATGCTTTGATTGAGGAATTTCAGGGCGTCGTGAACGTAGAGGAGTTGGAACGCCTTGCTAGGACCTATCGCGTCAGTACGCTGGTGATCCTTAAACGTCTTTATGATGCCAAGGTGCTTCCTTGGAATGAATACACCAAGGCGTATGAAGTAGAGAAGCGGCGTGTCATGTCTTTTTTTGATACGCGACGCAGCGATGGCGGCGGCAACTATTACTACACCCAGCCACTGCGCCTCAGTCGCAGTTTCTCTCGAGCGGTGATCGCGAGCGCTTTGGAAGGCTCCACTGCGTACCGGGACGCGTACCAGTTGCTTGGTGCGAAAAAACATGCAACGTTTGAGAATCTTGCGGAAGAATTGGGGGTTGCCTGATGTTCCTGATCGACGCCAACATCCTCATTGAGGCGAAGAACCGGTATTACGCTTTCGACCTCGCGCCGGGATTCTGGGATTGGCTCGAAGGCGCGTATCGGCAAGATTTGGTGTGCAGTATCGAAGCCGTCCGGGATGAACTCCTACAGGGCAATGATGAGCTCGCTGAGTGGACGCGTACAAATCCTGGTTTGTTCAGGGCGATTGATCAGCCAACGACGAAGCACTTCCAGCCGCTTTCTCAGTGGGCTGTTTCAGGAGCGTACCGGGAGGAAGCCATCAACGCTTTTGTAGGAAATCACGCCGATTATCTTCTCGTTGCTTACGCTCGTGAGCATCAACATACGGTCGTAACCCATGAGCGCTCACAACCGCACTCACGGAAAAGGATTCTTATTCCGGATGCCTGTTTGGCGATGGGTGTCGATACAGCAGACACATTTGAGATGATGCGCGAGACGGGCGTCACCTTGCACCTGCAGAAATCCCCGTAATTGCTTGGCACGTTCCATAAACAGTACCATGACACACCTCGTTCACACCCCTGAGTCCCTCACCGACGCCATCGGCCACGGCCCCGTTTCCCTGGTCCCCACGATGGGTGCGCTCCACGATGGCCACCTCGCTCTGGTCAGGCAAGCAAAAACGCTGGGCAACCCTGTCGTGGTGAGCATCTTTGTCAACCCGCTGCAGTTCGCGCCGGGCGAGGACCTGGACGCGTACCCGCGCACGCTCGCCGAGGATGTGGCCAAGCTGGAGGCGGAGGGCGTCGAGGCGGTGTTCGCGCCTTCGGCTGAGACGATGTACCCCCACGGCCCGCGCACGACGATCCAGCCGGGTCCCCTCGGCGAGGTGCTGGAGGGCGCGACCCGCCCGACACACTTCGCGGGCGTGCTCACGGTGGTGGCGAAGCTGTTCGCGCTCACGGGAGCTAGCGACGCGTTCTTCGGCGAGAAGGATTACCAGCAGCTCGCGCTGATCCGCCAGATGGTGGATGATCTGCATCTCCCGGTCCGCGTCCACGGATGTCCGATTGTGCGCGATGCCGATGGTCTCGCCCTGTCGTCGCGCAACCGTTACCTCAGCGCCGCCGAGCGCGAGGTCGCCCTCACCATCCCCAGGGCAATCGCCACCGGCAGCGTCGATGCCGCTCGCTCGCTTCTCGACGCCACGCCCGACCTCCACCTCGACTACCTCGTCGCCACCACGCCAGACCTCGCCGAGCTCCCGGCCGGATTTACCGGCGAGGCCCGCCTGCTGATCGCGGCCAAGGTCGGCTCGACGCGCCTGCTCGACAACGCGCCGATCCAGATCGGCTAACAGCTACTCGAAGGTGTGCTCCTCGGCGGGGAACTCGCCGGTGTGTACCGCGCGCTTGTACTCAGCGGCCGCGTCCGTGAGGTCGGCGCCGATCGTGCCGAAGCGACGGACGAAGCGGGCCCGGTGATCGCCTGCGGGCAGATCGGCCATGTCGTGCCAGACCAGAACCTGCGCATCCGTGTCCGGGCCGGCCCCGATGCCGACGGTGGGGATCGGACACTCGCGCGTGATGCGAGCAGCGAGTGCGGCGGGAACCATTTCGAAGACGACGAGGTCGGCGCCTGCGTCGACGATTGCGCGGACGTCGTCAAGCAAAAGCTCCGCCCCCGCATCGCGACCCTGAACCTTGAAGCCGCTGAGGCTGTCGACGGATTGCGGGGTGAATCCGACGTGTGCGCATACCGCGAGGCCCGCGTTTTTGAGCGCGCGGATGCGCGGGGCGATGCGCACGCCACCCTCGAGCTTGACTACGTGCGCGCCGGTGCGGCGCACCATGTCGGTGGCGGTGCGCACGCACTGTTCGTCGCTCGCCTCGTAGGTGCCGAAGGGCAGGTCGAGCACGACGAGCGCGTTGCCCGCCCCGCGCACCACTGCGGCGCCGAGGTGGACCATCTCGTCAACGCTGATCTGGTTGGTGGTGTCGTAGCCGTACACCACGTTCGCGGCTGAGTCGCCGACCAGGAAACACTCAATGCCGGCCTGGGCGAACGCGCGGGCGGTGGAGTAGTCGTAGGCGGTGGGCATCGCCCACTTCTCGCCGGACGCCTTCTTCTGCGCAAGGTCGGCGACCCGGACCTTTTTCGTGGGAGCAAGATAACCAGTCACGGGCTCGAGTCTAAGTGAGTGACACTTAGTTACTGGCTGAAGCCCCGTAGGGCCTCAGCCAGCGGCGCACCTAGTACTTAATCGCCATGCGCCCGTCGATCTTGCCCTGGCGCATGTGCTCGAAGACATCGTTGACGTCGTCAAGCTCGCAGGCGGTCACATGCGGCGCCACCTTGCCGCGCGCGTAGAAGTCCAGCGCCTCGGCCATATCCTGGCGGGTGCCAACCAGGGAGCCGCGGATCGTGATGCCGCGCAGCACGATGTCGAAGATGGGGGCGGGGAAGTCTCCCGGCGGCAGGCCGTTGAAGACGATGGTGCCGCCGGAGCGGCACATGCCGATGGCCTGACCGAAGGCGGCCGGGTGGACGGCGGTCACCACGATCCCGTGCGAGCCACCTTCGGTGTATGCCTGCACCGCTTCGGCGGGGTCTTGCTCCTTCGCGTTGACCGCAAACTCTGCGCCCAGCTTCTTTGCTAGCTCCAGTTTGTCGTCGGCAATGTCGACAGCGATCACGCGCATGCCCATCGCGGCGGCGTACTGCACTGCAACGTGGCCGAGTCCGCCGATGCCGGAGATCACCACGAACTGGCCGGGCTTGGTCTCAGTGACCTTGAGCGCCTTGTAGACGGTCACACCCGCGCACAGGATCGGCGCGACTTCGACGGGGTCTGCGCCGTCGGGGATGCGCGGGGCGTAGCGGGTGTCTACCAGCATGTACTGGCCGAAGGAGCCGTCGACGGTGTAGCCGCCGTATTCGGCTTTGGCGCAGTAGGTTTCACGTCCGGTGCGGCAGAATTCGCACTCCCCGCACGAAGACCAGAGCCAAGCGTTGCCGACCATGTCACCGACTTGGACGGGGTGCTCGCCCGGTCCGAGCTCGACAACCTCGCCGACGCCTTCGTGGCCGGGGACGAACGGCGGCGCGGGCTTCACCGGCCAGTCGCCTTCCGCTGCGTGCAGGTCGGTGTGGCAGATGCCAGAGGCGTGCAGTTTCACCAGTGCTTGGAAGGGGCCCGGGGTGGGAAGGGCGACGTCTTCTACGTGCAACTTGGGGCCAAATTCCTTGACCACGGCGGCGCGCATGGAAGTGGCGGTTGTCATGAGGGTCTGCCTCCTCAGGATTGGGGAATGGATGTGACGCGAACCATTGTACGGATAAATATGTGTCGGGGGTAACGGTTTGCCCCCCCCCGGTGCCCGCTCGTTCCAAAACGTACTCACGCATTTGACGCGGACGGTAGGCTGCGAGACATGCAGTATCCAACGAAGATCCTCGCCCGCGTTGCCATGCCGGGTGTGGAAAACGAGCAGTTGGCCGCGCACAGTTTGGGCGGGAACCACTTCGTTGTGGCGAGTGTGCCGTTTGTGGATACGTCGCTGGCGGTGGGCGACATTGTTGAGTGCGTTCGAGTGGGTGGCAATTGGCACGTGGACCGCGTGCTGGTGCGCGGTGGGGCGTCGACAATGCGCATCCTGCCCGAGACCCAGCAGCCGCACGAGATTGCGGAGACGCTGCTCGCGTTTGGGTGCCGCGTCGAGCTTGGCCCCGGCGGCATGCTCGCCGCGAGCATCGGCCCGGACTGCCCGCGCGAGGGGATCCGCGAGTGGCTCGACGGGCTCGAGGCGGAGGGCGCGATCCAACAAGCGCCGGGCTACATGGCCTAACACCCTTACGCGCTGTGTGCCTCGCGTCCCGGCGCTACACTGGCGCCCATGAGCGTATTTGTCTCCGCCGACGCCCTTCGGCAACGAATCCAGACCGGCAAGAAGTGCACCATCTTGGCGTCCTTGTGGGAACCGCAGGAGGGGAAGGCGCTGTCGAAGTACTTCTCCGAGCATATCCCGACCTCGCAGTTCTGCGATCCGGCTGCGCAACTCGCGGGCATGCCGGGCAGCCGCCAAGGTCGCAACCCACTGCCCAAGCCGGAGGTGGCGGAGCACGCGATCCACAGCTGGGGCATCGAGGATGGCCGCCCCGTCTTCATCTACGACCAGGGCATTGGCCTCTACGCAGCCCGCGCCTGGTGGATCCTGCGCTGGATGGGCGTCGAGGACGTCCACATCGTCGACGGTGGCTTCGCTGCCTGGGACCGCAACGGCTTCGACTCGCTCGCCGGCCCGGGCAGCCCCGTGGTCAAGCGCAGCAAGGCAGTCCAGCCGGGCAACCTCCCCACCGCGTCCATGCAGGAAGTCCGCGATTTTGAGGGCTTGCTTATCGACGCCCGCGGGGCCGACCGCTTCGACGGCCGCAGGGAAATCCTGGACCTCCGCGCCGGTCACATCCCGGGTGCCATCAACCTGCCCGTCTATGACCTCTTTGACAAGGGGTCGCAGACGCTGCTGCCGGAGGACCTGATCCGCGATCGTTTCGCGCAGGTGGGCCTGACCCAGAACACGGATCCTGCGCAGGTCATCGCCTACTCCGGTTCCGGCAACCACTCGGCCCTCCTGCTCGCCGTGATGGAGCACGTGGGCCTGCCGGTGGTCACCCACTACGTCGGCGGCTGGTCGCAGTGGAGCGCTAACAAGACCAATCCGGTGGCCACGGACCTGTAGGCCGCGCCGTCCCCTCAACCGCCCGGATGTTGGGCCGACGCAGTAATATCGTGACGCGATGGCACCTTTACTTTTTGTTCTCGCGTTGATCGCGCTCGCAGCCGGCGGCTACCTCATGTTCGCCGACTCCCGCGATTCCAGCGATCGCGGAAGCGCCGCAGCACCCGCCCCGGCTCCCGCGCACGAGCGCCCCGAACCGGCGGAGCCAGCTGAACCGGTGGAGCCAGCCGAGCCTGCCTCGGAGCGCTGGGTTCCGCTCCACGAGGAAGAATCGCGCGAGGAGCCCGCGCCGGAGCCTAAGCCGGCGCCAGAACCCGAGTCCGCACCGGTACCGGAACCAGAACCGGACCCCGAGCCCGAACCAGAACCAGAACCAGCGCCTGAACCAGAACCCGCACCGCAGCCCGCGCGCCGGGCGCACCGGAAGTCTGGCCTGCAGTTCCCCGGGGCGTCGAGGCGCGAGCGCCGCGCGTGGGCCGAGGGACACGGCTTCGACTTTGTCAAACACTCCGACGAGCTGGCAGGGGAGTGGCAGCGTGGTGCGGCGTCGGCAGGCGCGGTGCCCAAGGACATCGCCTCTGGCGCGATCTACGGCCATACCGTGCACGTCATGGACCTGGGCGGCGTGACCGTCATCGCGATGGACACCGGCCGCGTCAGCGATGTCGTAGTGGACATGCGCCGCGAAGGCTTCCACGCGGATTCCTCCGCTGACCTAGTGGAAGTGACACACACCGAGGGCTTTACGGTGCTGGGTACCCACGAGGGCCCGGTCGAGCGGTTCATGGACGTCCGCGTGCGCACAGCGCTGTCCAAGCTGCCGCAGAGCGTCACCGCCGCCTGGTTCGAGTCGGATTGGGTGCTCGCGGAGATGGATCGCGCCTCCGCGGCCGACGAGTGGGACGAAACGCTCGCTCCGCTCGCGCTGCTTGCCGACGCCGCGCGCACCCTCCCGCCCGAATCCGCCGAACCCCTCAGCTTCGGCTACCCCACCCGCGACATGCCGGCTCCCGCGCCGGCGTTGGTGGAGGAGGCGTCGCCAAGCGCGGAGACCATGCAGCGGCCGGACGAGCCGCTGGAGATGCCCACCCGCATTACCGGGGCGCGCCGCGGCGACATTGACTACAGCGACTTGGGCGGCGACGAGGTAGCGCCCATCGCGGACGGCCACCCCGCCGACGGCGACGCGCCGGCGGACCTCACCCGGGTGCGTCGCGAGCAGCGGCCGCCGTCTATCTTTGACGACTCGCGCCCGAGCACCAGGCCGGACACAGACCCTGAACAGCACATGGAAAGGAACACTGATGAGTGACAAAGCAAGGCTGGCAGAACTGGTTAAGGAACTGGCCGTCGTCCACGGCAAAGTGACGCTGTCCTCCGGCAAGGAAGCCGACTACTACGTGGACCTGCGCCGCGCAACCCTGCACCACGAGGCGTCCCGCCTCATCGGCGCGCAGCTGCGCGAGCTGACCAAGGACCTGGAATTCGACGCCGTCGGCGGCCTCACCCTGGGCGCGGACCCGGTCGCCACCGCCATCATGCACGCGGACGGGCGAGACATCGACGCCTTCGTGGTGCGCAAGGAGGCGAAGAAGCACGGTATGCAGCGCCGCATTGAGGGCCCGAGCATCGTGGGCAAGAAGGTGCTTGTGGTCGAGGACACGACCACCACCGGCAATTCCCCGCTCACCGCGGTGCAGGCCTGCCGCGAGGAGGGCGCCGAGGTCGTCGCTGTCGCCACCGTGGTGGACCGCGCGACGGGCGCGGACGCCGTGCTCAAGGAAGCCGGCCTGGAGTACCGCTTCCTCCTCGGCCTCGAGGACCTCGGCCTTGCCTGAGCCCGCAGACACTGAGCCCGCGGACACTGAGCCCGCGAAGGGGCCCACCGAGTGGAATGAGGGCCGCCACGGCGTCGGGCCGTGGGAGGGGCCCGTGCCTGACGACGCCCGCCTGGACCCAGAGCTCCTGGCCAATGGTGACCGCCGCAACGTGGTCGACGCCTACCGCTACTGGTCCATGGAGGCGATCGTCGCGGACCTCGACCGCAAGCGGCACCCGTTCCACGTGGCGATCGAGAACTTCGAAAACGACATGAACATCGGCACCGTGGTGCGCACCGCGAACGCCTTCCTGGCCAAGGAGGTGCACATCATTGGCCGCAAGCGCTGGAACCGCCGCGGCGCGATGGTGACGGACCGCTACCAGCACATCCACCACCACGCGACAGTGGAGGACTTTGCCGCGTGGGCGCGCGCGGAGGACATCCCGGTCGTGGCCATCGACAACACCCCCGGATGCGTCCCGCTGGAAACGGCGGAGCTGCCCGAGCGCTGCGTCCTCGTCTTCGGGCAGGAAGGCCCCGGCATTACGGAGGAGACGGCGCACGCGGCCAGCATGACCTGTTCGATTGCGCAGTTTGGCTCGACGCGCTCCATCAACGCGGGCGTGGCCGCAGGCATCGCGATGCACGCGTGGGTGCGCCAGCACGCGGACCTGAGCCAGGCGTGGTAGGTATTCTCCGATTCTCCTGAAACGCTTCTGGGTGCTCTGGCAATATATAGGGAGTACGAGCTAGTCGCGTGTGATGGGAGCAGTAGGTGTCAGAATCCGGGTCAGTGTGGCCGCATCGGGCCGACCTGGCGGAGCAGGCCATTCACAGGCGCCACTCACAGAAGCTGTGGGGCATGCCCGGCACCAACCTCGCCGTCGTGACCTGGCCGCCGGGAGTGAAGGACCGCCTGTACTGGCACTGGCACTTCTGGTGGCAGGCACACTACATCGACTGCCAGGTTGATGCGGCGCTGCGCCAGCCGTCGCTGGAGCGCCGCCACCGCCTGCAGGACACACTGCGCGCGATGAGCGTGCGCTCAGCGTGGCGGCTCACCGCCAACAAGTACTACGACGACAAGGCGTGGCTGGCCCTCGCCTGGAACCGCGCGCTCCAGCTCGACGGCATTCACCGGCCGAAGGCGCTGGACAAGCTCGAGTTCGACCTGCTCGAGGGCATCGACCCGGTCACCGGTGTCCTGCCGTGGCGCCGCGCCGAGACCTTCTACAACGTGCCGTCCAACGGCCCGGCAGCGATCCTGTTCGCGCGCACCGGCCGGCTGGACAAGGCGCGGGAGATCCTGGACTGGATTTTTGACAACTTGGTGCGCGAGAACGGCCTGCTTGAGGACGGGATCCGCATGCGCATGCACGGCCCCGAGGTCGTGGAGAAGATTTACACCTACAACCAGGGCACGGTGCTCGGTGCCAGCCTCGAGGTCGCCCTTGCGCTTCGCGACGATGTGGGGCTGGACCACGACGAACCGATCGATTCCTTTGCCAACTCGGAGCGCGCCGACGCCTCCGTGTTCTACATCACGCACATCCGCGCGATCGTGCAGGCCATCGCCCTGCACCTGGCCACCCCGCAGGGCGTGATCATCAGCCCGAAGTACGAGTCGGGCGACGGCGACGGCGGCCTGTTCAAGGGGATCCTCGCCCGCTACCTGGCGGAGGTGGCGGTGCGCCTGCCGCGGGACAGCCGGGAGAACATTGCGACGAGGAAGATCGCCGCGCGGCTGGTCCGCGCTTCGGCGGAATCGCTGTGGCAGCACCGGCTGGAAGTCGATGGCCTGCCCGTGTTCGCCGCGGAGTGGACAGAGGATGCGCTGCTGCCGCATAACTATGGGTTTGGTCCGGCGTCGATAAGCGAGGCAGTGGGCTTAGTGCGTATCGACGAACGCGATCTCTCCGTGCAACTGTCGGGATGGATGCTGCTCGAGGCGGCCGCGAGAATTTCTCGTGCAACCGGACTGTAAAAGGTGCATACTGGGCTACGTACTACCAAGAGCAACAAGGGAGGACATTCCCCATGCCAATCGCAACCCCCGAGATCTACAACCAGATGCTGGACGGTGCCAAGAAGGGCGGGTACGCATTCCCGGCCATCAACTGCACCTCCTCCGAGACCATCAACGCAGCCATCAAGGGTTTTGCCGAGGCTGAGTCCGACGGCATCATCCAGTTCTCCACCGGCGGTGCTGAGTTCGGCTCCGGTCTGGGCGTGAAGAACAAGGTCGCGGGTGCGCAGGCGCTGGCAGCTTTCGCATACGAGATTGCGAAGCACTACGACGTGAACATCGCGCTGCACACTGACCACTGCCAGAAGGAAGTGCTGGACGAGTACGTCCGTCCGCTGATTGCCATCTCGCAGGAGCGCGTCGACCGCGGCGAGCTGCCGCTGTTCCAGTCCCACATGTGGGACGGCTCCGCCATCCCGATCGATGAGAACCTGGAGATCGCGCAGGAGCTGCTGGAGAAGGCACACAACGCCAACATCATCCTCGAGGTGGAGATCGGCGTCGTCGGCGGCGAGGAGGACGGCGTGCAGGCAAAGCACGGTGCAAACCTCTACACCTCCCCGGAGGACTTTGAGAAGACCATCGATGCCCTGGGCACCGGCGAGAAGGGCCGCTACCTGCTGGCCGCTACCTTTGGCAACGTCCACGGCGTGTACAAGCCGGGCAACGTCGAGCTGCGCCCCGAGGTCCTGGACGAGGGCCAGAAGGTTGCCGCGAAGAAGCTGGGCCAGGATGCTGGCTCCAAGCCGTTCGACTTCGTCTTCCACGGTGGCTCCGGCTCCGAGAAGGAGAAGATCGAGCAGGCGCTGGGCTACGGCGTTGTGAAGATGAACGTTGACACCGACACCCAGTACGCGTTCACCCGCCCGGTCGCGTCGCACATGTTTGAGAACTACGACGGCGTCCTGAAGATCGACGGCGAGGTGGGCAACAAGAAGGTCTACGACCCGCGCTCCTACATGAAGAAGGCAGAGGCTGCGATGACCCAGCGTGTCATCGAGTCTTGCCAGGACCTGCGCTCCGTGGGCCACACCGTGTCCAAGTAAGGCTTTCGCAGGCCAGTAGCGCCGTCCCCCGCTGATTCGTCGCGGTGGGGCGGCGTTTTCTCGTGCGCGCGCCCGCCCGGTGGCTAATGTAGGCACCATGGAGGAACTAAAGGACGCCGGGAGCGCGAAGCACCGGCTGACTACGAAGGAACGGCTGAAACAGGTCGACCAGTCGGTGCAGTCGCGCCTGCTGCGTGTGCGGAAGCGCTTGCTGCCCATCCTGCAGATCGGCATCGCGTCGGGCCTCGCGTACTGGATTGCCAAGGATCTGCTCGGCCACCAGCGCCCGTTCTTCGCCCCGATTTCCGTGATCATCATGATCGGCATGACGGGCGGAGAGCGTCTCTCCAAGGCATGGGACCTGGCTATCGGCGGCACGATTGGTGTGCTGGTGGGGGACCTTCTTTTCTACCGGCTGGGCGAGGGCGGTTGGCAGATCGCGCTGATCGTCTCCGGATCGCTCGCGATCGCGTCGTTCTTTACCAAGTCGCAGCTGGCGATTAACCAGGTCGCGATCGGTTCGGTCCTCATTGCCACGATCATGCCGCCGGGCGCGGAGGTCACCGGCATTGATAGGACGCTCGACGCGATCGTCGGCGTCGTGGTCTCGATGGTGACGCTGGCGCTGCTTCCGCAGGCGCCGATGCAGAGCGCGAGGTCAGAGATCTCGAAGGTGATGGGCATTTTGTGCGCGGTGCTTAACGACGTTGCGAACGGGCTGCGCGAGCGCGATCCCGAGATCATCGACGAAGCCTTCGAGGCCATCCGTAGCTCGCAGACGGATATTGACCAGATGGCGTCGGCGGTGAAGTCCGGCAAGGAGTCGATCCGCATTTCCCCGTTCCTGTGGAGCGTGCGCCGCTACATCAATTCGCTCTCGCTGGTCATCCCGCCGGTGGATAACGCGGTCCGCACGACCCGCGTGCTGGCGCGCCGCGCGCACGTGCTGTGCGAGGACGGGGATGCGGTGACGGAGCAGCAGGTGGAGCTCATCGACACGCTCTCGCACATCTGCATGGAGTTCTCCGAGGTCTACGGGGTTGATTCGCGCCGCGCGCAGGCGATTGCCATCCCCCGCATCGTCAACGAGCTGCGCGTGGCGGGCCAGCGCGCGTCGATGGACGCGGTGCCGGAGGATGCCGTGCTCTCGGCGTACGCCATCCTGGCGCAGACGCGCTCGCTCATCGTCGATCTGCTCGAAGTCAGCGGCATGTCCCACGAGTCCGCGGCATCGGTGCTCGCGCCGACGTCCTCCTCGCCCAAGTACCCGCCTGAGCTTTACGACGAATAGCGTCCAACCGAAGACGTGCGAGAGCCCGGTGGGGAGTGGTACCCACCGGGCTCTCGTGAAAGGGTGTGCCGGTTACCTACCGGCGGAGGGGCTTACTTCTTGGTGTCCTTGCCGTCGACGACGCCCTCGACACCATCGGTGTCGAAGCGCTCCTTGCGCAGCTCCTCGGAGACGCGCTCGGTGTCCTGAACGGTGTCCTTCTCCAGGGAAACCTTCTCCACCGGGACGGAATCCTTGGAGACGTTGACGCGCTCCTCGTGCAGGGTGACGGAAGCTTCCTGCTCGCCGATCTTGCCGTCGTAGTTGGCGCGGTCAGCGTCGGTGATCGGCTCGCGGACAACGCGAACCTCTTCACGCTCAACCGGGACCTCGACGGTCTCGGTCTCGTTCACGACGTACTTGCGCAGGCGGACCTGGCCGGACTCAACGCGGTCCTTCTGCACGTTCAGCTGCTCCTCGGAGCGGATGATCGCGTCCTTGTCGGTGTCAGCGACGTTCTCGCGGGTGCCGGCAGCAGCGTTTGCGCGAGCGGTCTCGTCGGTGGTCACCTCGCGCTCACCAGCGGCAGCGCCGGCGCCTGCGACGCCTGCAGCGCCAGCAGCGGCGCCGGTGCCAGCAGCGGCGTGGCGGCCGGTGTCGTAGGTGGTGACGTCCTTGGTGTCGGTCAGGCCGTAGTGGCGGTAGAACGCATCCTGGTCCTCGGTGGTGAGGTGGCCGTTCTCGTCCAGATCCGGAGCGTCCTCGATGCGGCCCTTCGGGAATGCGAGGTGCAGCTCGCCGTCACGCAGGGTGTGGCCGCGCAGCGGGACGATGGAGGTGCCGGCGCCGAACAGGCCGTGGTTCACGGACACGAAGTCCGGCTGGCCGGAGGTGTCGTTGACGTAGACGTCCTTGACGCCGCCGATCTTGTCGCCGTCAACGTCGTATGCGGTGGCGTTTGCCAGATCTTCGATGCGGTTGGTGTTAGCCATGGTGCTGAAAAGCTCCTTCGTGATTCGAGTTCGTTCAGGGGTCTATCTAACTCAGCCCATTGTGCGGACTGTCTCGCTTAGCGACGAAGCCTGCGAGCACTTGGCTCGCGCTTCGCTGCGTTGCGAACAAGAACGAATGTAGGGCGGATTTGAGATTCTCGCTTGAACGGCCATCTTAGTCCGGCCCGATTGAAGCATATCGAACAAATGAACTAATGACGGATTCGTGGACCGCCGGTACAATCCCCTGGCAGCTGGCGGTGACCTGCAAGAACGTGACGTTTGGATGACTTGAGGTGCTGTGTGCGCGCTGGGCAAACGTCTCGAAGTGATAACGGCCACCTCAGTATGGGCGTAAAGAAATCGCCTATGTGAGATGCGTCACATCCCAGAATTTGCCCCCATTTTGACGCTCTGGATGTCGCGGAGGTGCCGATAAAAGGTCACCCGCTCCACCGTGCGGGGGCGTACCACCCCGTCGAGCTCGACGGTGATAGCGTCGCCACCGGACTGCAGCGCGCGGCCGGTGAGGACGCGCGAGGAATCCGTCTGACCGGGCGCAACGCCCGCGTTGCGGGTGAGTCCGCGGAGGAGGGGGAGGCGGTGCAACCGCTCGAGTTGCGCCGGTGAGCGCCTGGAGACAGGCCCGGTGGGGACCAGCGGAGTTGTCAGGGCGGCGGATGCAATTCCCGGGGCGCCGGGGGTAGGTACCAGGCGCGCGCCAAACTGCCCGTAGAAGCGCGCGGAGGGTTCGGAGCCGCTGCGGTAGAGGAGCCGCTCCGAGTCGACGACGATCTCGCCGACGTACTCGCTTGCGCCGTCGTCGTGGTAGATCGCGGCTGCCCCCGCGACCACTTCGCCGGTGTCGGTGCGCACGCACGGCGACGGCACGATGGGCCCAGAGGTGGCAAGGGAGATGAGAGCGTCGCGGTCGAGCCCGCTCAATCCCCACGCCACCGCTGCGGGCGAGGAGGGGTTGACGGGGAGGTAAGCGATCTCCGCCCATAGGTAGTCGCCACGCATCATCCGGGTGAGGACGGCGGCGAGCGCTTTGTCGGTGCCGGAGACGACGATGCGCAAGCGCTGGTCGGGCTGCTGCGGCGCAGGCGTCGGCTGGCCAAGGTGCGCGACGTTGGGGGAGGCCTGGATCTCCGCGAGCGACGGAGTGGGGTCTTCCGGCAGGACCTCCTTGGCCGCGGCGTCGAGGAAGCGCAGGTCCTTGCGCGTCGGCACCTCGGGGAGCTGGTGGTGCTCGGCACCGGGGATTGAAGTGGTGGTTGCGCACGCGCAATGGATCAGCCGCATAGGGGTCACGCTACAATAAGCGCGGATTACTGCCTATATAAGGAGTGAAAATGTCCGCCATCGTCATTGTGGGCGCCCAGTGGGGCGACGAGGGCAAGGGGAAGGCCACCGACATTCTCGGCGGCAAGGTTGACTACGTGGTCAAGCCAAACGGCGGCAATAACGCCGGACACACCGTCGTCGTTGGCGGCGAGAAGTACGAGCTGAAACTGCTGCCCGCCGGCGTGCTGAGCGAGAACGCCACCCCGATCCTTGGCAACGGCGTGGTGGTCAACCTCCAGGCGCTGTTTGAGGAGATCGACGGCTTGGAGGCCCGGGGCGCGAACGCCTCGCGCCTGCGTATTTCCGGCAACGCCCACATGGTTGCGCCGTACCATCAGACGCTGGACCGCGTGCAGGAGCGCTTCCTGGGCAAGCGTGCCATCGGCACCACTGGCCGCGGCATCGGCCCCACCTACGCCGACAAGGTGGCGCGCGTGGGCCTGCGCGTGCAGGACATCTTTGATGAGTCGATCCTGCGCCAGAAGATCGAGTCCGCGCTGGACGTGAAAAACCAGATGCTGGTGAAGATGTACAACCGCAAGGCCATCGAGGCGGACGAAATCTTCGAGTACTTCATGTCCTACGCCGAGCGCCTTAAGCCGATGGTGATTGACGCCGAGTACACCCTGAACAAGGCACTGGACGAGGGCAAGCACGTGCTCATGGAGGGCGGCCAGGCCACCATGCTGGACGTGGACCACGGCACGTACCCGTTTGTCACTTCCTCCAACCCCACTGCCGGCGGCGCGTGTGTGGGTGCGGGCATCGGCCCGACCAAGATCACGGCGTCGCTGGGCATTGTGAAGGCGTACACCACCCGCGTGGGTGCGGGCCCGTTCCCCACGGAGCTGTTTGACAAGTGGGGCGACTACCTGCAGGAAGTCGGCGGTGAGGTCGGCGTGAACACCGGCCGTAAGCGCCGTTGCGGCTGGTACGACTCGGTGGTGGCCCGCTATGCTGCCCGCGTCAACGGCTTCACGGACTTCTTCCTGACCAAGCTGGACGTGCTCACCGGCATCGGCGAGATCCCGATCTGCGTGGCCTACGACGTCGACGGTGAGCGTTTCGACGAGATGCCGCTGACCCAGTCCCAGTTCCACCACGCGGAGCCCATCTTCGAGACCATGCCCGCGTGGGACGAGGACATCACCGGCTGCACCACGTTCGACGAGCTGCCGCAGAAGGCGAAGGATTACGTGCTGCGCCTGGAGGAGCTCTCCGGTGCGCCGATGAGCTACATCGGTGTTGGCCCGGGCCGCGACCAGACGATCGTGCGCAACGACGTCATGGAGCGGTAACTCGTCACCGTTCCCCAGCGCGCCTGTTTGCCCAGGGCAGTGCCGGGACATAAAGTAGGCGCCTATGAATACGGCGAAGCGCTCGAAGGTGCTCATCCTTGGCACGTCCGCGGTGGAGGAGGAGCTTGCAACCTCTTTCCGCCGCTTAGGCTACGAGGTGCAGGTGGGCACGTTTGAGCAGGGCGCGCCGGGTGCGATGACCCCGGACATTACCGTGGCGGGGGAGGGCACGGACTTGACCAAGCTGCGTGAGCTGGTGGATACCTCGGGCTGCGAGCTGTTCCCCACGGTGGAGGCGTGCCGGATGACCCGCAACCGCGAGGGCGTGCGCCGCACCGCGGCCGAGGAGCTTGGCTTGCCGACGATGGCGTACAAGTTCGTCGACACCGTGGAAGAGCTCGAGGCGTGCGCGGAGCAGGTGGGCTACCCGCTGGTGGTCAAGCCGGGCCGTTCCACCGCCGGCGAAGGACAGTCCGTGGTGCGCGAGTCGAAGGAGCTGCGCGCCGCGTTTTCCAAGGCGCAGAGCGTTTCCGAATCGAAGTCGGGTGAGCGCGAGCCGGTAGCGGTGGAGCAGTACATCGACTTTGACTACGAGGTCACGATCCTCACCGTCCGCTCGATCGACCCGGCCACGGGCGCTATGGCCACGTGGTTCTGCGAGCCGATCGGTACCCGTCACGAGCACGGCAAGCTTGTAGAGACGTGGCAGCCGGCGGCGTTGTCCCAGGCCGCTGCCGACAACGCCCGCTCGATTGCAGCGCGTATCAGCGGTGCGATCGCAGGGCGTGGCGTGTACTCCATCGAGCTCTTTGTCGACGGCGACGAAGTCTACTTCTCCCAGGCCACGCCCCGCCCTGACGCGGATGGCCTGCTCACTCGGGGCACCCAGCGTGTGGACCAGTTCGATCTGCATGCGCGCGCGACCGCAGGTTTGCCTATCGACGTCACGCTCACCTCACCCGGCGCTGCCGCTTTCCTCCACGGTGTGAACCCCACCACCGAACAGATCGCGCAGGCGATGGCCGTCGACGAGGTGACGGTCGAGGTCCACGGAGACACCGTGATGGTGCTCGCCACCGCGGACACGATCGACGAGGCCCACGAGCGCGCCGCAGAGGCAGCGAAGCAGTTGATTGTGGAGCGGTAGCTCGCGCCGTTTTGAGGTGTTCCACGAGGAGCGGTGGCACTCAATTCCGGCGTTATCCCCCCCCCTAAATGGGGTAATCCAAATGGCTAAGTCAAAAATTCTTGTCAACATTTAAGTTCGACTAGTCTTCGAGTATTGAACGTTCGTGCAGAAAATGTGGTAATGCTACATCTGCGTGTCTATGGGGTCTGAGGTTGCCCGCTCCAGTGGGCAATAGTGACAATTAAGCTGGTGATATAGAGAGCGCCAAGGCCGGCTATATTTTTCTTTCTGGTGAACGAGAGGGTTTACACAGTCGAACAATACAGTAATGCTTGCTGAGCGGTTTGCTGAGTTTTTTTAGGGGTACTCGACCTTGGTAATAGCCGAAAGGGATCTTGCTCGTGGACCTTTGGTAAAGCCGTGTCCCTGCCTCAAAATGCAGCTCAGTGGTGAATGTTGCCCTTTTGTAGGTAATTGAACGTCCAAATAGTTGTACCTTAGAGCCTGGGCGTCCGGTGGGGCACGTTTAGACCTAGCGCGGGTGTTTTTTACTAGATTGACAGGTGTGAAAGTCTGCGTGGCGTTTTCCGCTGTCAGCTGACGCGGCCGTTTGGTCTACGCGCTCTCTGGCTTTCTCGTTGTTCAGAACATCTTCGTGGAAGGAAGATTTCATAGCATGAAGAAGCACAATGTTGCCCGCCGCCGCGGGACGTCGATCGCGGCAGCAGCACTTTCGCTTGCGCTTGTCGCTCCATTCGCGCAGCCGATCGCTGCACCGACTACCGTTCGGGTGGCTCAGGCTGCTGAAATTACCGACGCCGACGGTAACTACATTCCGGCGGATGCTGGGCGAATCAATGACAATGGACAATCAGAGGGCCTCCGATACGCTGGTCTCATTCCAGAGTTCGTGGACGCGCAGCAAAATAACCCGCAGTACGTCTTCCAAGTTCCTCATAGGCATACGGTTGATTGGAATGGTGGGAAAGCTCCCGAGGGGGACCTTGACACGAGCAGCCAGTTCATCCGTTTCCGCGACGAGAACCTCTACTCCCAGATCGACCGCATCGAATTGGTTGGTTACAATGGCGACCCACAGGGGTCATTTACCAAGCGTGACCCCAACGGCTCAGAGTGGGGCTTGAAGTTTGCTGATACCCCCAATTTCCCGGGCGCTGCAGGACGTGTGTACGCCTCGTATATTCAGATTTTCCTGAAGGACGGCAAGGCGATTTCCGAACTCGACTTGCCGAGTGAAGGTTCGCAGGTTGACTACTACTGGATCCGCGAAGATGGTCGAATTTTCAACACCTCCGTCCAGCACGTGAATATGATTGATCCGAAGCGGCTTGCTCAGGAAGCTGGTGTCCCTTCCAAAACCTTTGAAGGCGACAATGCGGACGTTTTCAAACGAGGTATAGCTAAGCAGCTGAAGTACGATCAGGACAACCGATCCATTAAGTCCACCACTACGGCATCGTTTATGGACGGCGGATATTCCGCAAACGGTTATTGGAACTGGATTTTTAACGAGAAGATCAGTCCCGATGTTGCTAAATACGTCACTGACGTGACGATCTACAAGTCTGACCAGGAAGGCAATCCACTTCAGGGTGCGACGAAGTGGAAGGTGGACTTCGATAAGGAAACTGGTTTCGCGACCACCGCCAATCGCCGTGAACTGTCCTATCTCCCACACGAGCCCGGAATTGACGCGGAAACTAAAGACGCTGTGTGGAGGGGTGTGAACAACACCTTCGGATTTGGTATGAATGCTTTCGGAAGCTATACGATCGAGTACCAGCTTGAAGAGGGCGCAGAGAATCTCGCCAACTCGCCGGACGGCAAGCGCATCGACACCATCTCCTGGATCTCGGTGGACTTTACGGATAAGTGGCCTAAGGCTTTCCCAGGCCCTAAAAAGGAAGACGGCGGTGCTGAGCCGACGCTGCTGAAGAACACACTGAAGTCCGACTTCCTTAACATCGCTGATTCCGACGGCGACGGTCTTACCGACGACTACGAGCGTGATCTCGGAACCGATTCCTCGAAGGCCGATACCGATGGCGACGGCGTACGCGATGATGTCGAGGTCCTTACCGATGACACCGATCCGGTAGACGCGAAGTCCTTCAAGCCCGCTGCTCCGCAGCCGGCTAAGAAGGAAGTTCCTCTCAAGCCCGAATCTTTGTCTGGCACCATTACCCGCGAGCAGGATAAGGACCTCCAAGGCAAGGACATCCCGCTGCTTGATGTCACCAATGCGGAAGCAGCGCCGGTCAAGATTGTCGCTGTGCCGACTAATAAGCTGAACGAAGATGCAGACGGCAACCTGAACTATGACGCTGAAGACGCTGTCGACGTTGCATCGCTTGACGACGTCGCAGCAATCCAGGAGGGCAAATTCAAATCAGGCGAGCTTACGCTTGAAAAGGACACGGAGTACACCATCGTGGCGGAGTCTCCGAATGGCGAGCGCACCAAGGGTGGCGCTTTCAAGGCAACCTCTGATGTTTCTGATAAGACTTCGGTTGATGTTTCTGGTGTGAAGCCGGTTGAGCCGACTGGTGACAAGCAGGGCACTGGTGTGAAGGTCACTAACTCGGGTGCGGACACCAAGGTTTCTGCGAAGGATGAGGACGGCAACAAGGTCCCGGCTGAGATTGATGGCAACGGTAACGTTGTTGTTACTCCGGGTGAGGGTGTTGATGGTCCGATTGAGGTGACGGTTGAGGATCCGGATCTGGATGGTGGCAAGGCCACCGTTGAGGTTCCGGTTAACGGTCACGAGAAGGACCGTGATGACAACGATACTGCGACGACGGCGGGCGATGATGCTGGGGCTAAGGCTGATGAGGCGACGCAGGACAAGCCGGGTGCTGGTGTGTCGACTGCGAACTCGGGTGGTGACACGACGGTTGCTGCGAGGGATGAGGACGGCGAGAATGTCCCGGCCGGGGTGGACGACAACGGTATCGTTGAGGTTACTCCGGGTGAGGGTGTTGATGGTCCGATTGAGGTGACGGTTGAGGATCCGGATCTGGATGGTGGCAAGGCCACCGTTGAGGTTCCGGTTAACGGTCACGAGAAGGACCGTGATGACAACGGTTCTGATAAGACTTCGGTTGATGTTTCTGGTGTGAAGCCGGTTGAGCCGACTGGTGACAAGCAGGGCACTGGTGTGAAGGTCACTAACTCGGGTGCGGACACCAAGGTTTCTGCGAAGGATGAGGACGGCAACAAGGTCCCGGCTGAGATTGATGGCAACGGTAACGTTGTTGTTACTCCGGGTGAGGGTGTTGATGGTCCGATTGAGGTGACGGTTGAGGATCCGGATCTGGATGGTGGCAAGGCCACCGTTGAGGTTCCGGTTAACGGTCACGAGAAGGACCGTGATGACAACGGTTCTGATAAGACTTCGGTTGATGTTTCTGGTGTGAAGCCGGTTGAGCCGACTGGTGACAAGCAGGGCACTGGTGTGAAGGGCACCAATCCGGGTAAGGACACGAAGGGGTCTGCGACCGATGAGGGTGGCAAGGAGCTTCCGGCGTCTATTTATTACAACGGCAATGTTGTTGTCACCCCGGGTGAGGATGGTGATGGTCCGATCACGGTGACGGTTGAGGATCCGGATCTGGATGGTGGCAAGGCCACCGTTGAGGTTCCGGTTAACGGTCACGAGAAGGACCGTGATGACAACGGTTCTGATAAGACTTCGGTTGATGTTTCTGGTGTGAAGCCGGTTGAGCCGACTGGTGACAAGCAGGGCACTGGTGTGAAGGTCACTAACTCGGGTGCGGACACCAAGGTTTCTGCGAAGGATGAGGACGGCAACAAGGTCCCGGCTGAGATTGATGGCAACGGTAACGTTGTTGTTACTCCGGGTGAGGGTGTTGATGGTCCGATTGAGGTGACGGTTGAGGATCCGGATCTGGATGGTGGCAAGGCCACCGTTGAGGTTCCGGTTAACGGTCACGAGAAGGACCGTGATGACAACGGTTCTGATAAGACTTCGGTTGATGTTTCTGGTGTGAAGCCGGTTGAGCCGACTGGTGACAAGCAGGGCACTGGTGTGAAGGTCACTAACTCGGGTGCGGACACCAAGGTTTCTGCGAAGGATGAGGACGGCAACAAGGTCCCGGCTGAGATTGATGGCAACGGTAACGTTGTTGTTACTCCGGGTGAGGGTGTTGATGGTCCGATTGAGGTGACGGTTGAGGATCCGGATCTGGATGGTGGCAAGGCCACCGTTGAGGTTCCGGTTAACGGTCACGAGAAGGACCGTGATGACAACGGTTCTGATAAGACTTCGGTTGATGTTTCTGGTGTGAAGCCGGTTGAGCCGACTGGTGACAAGCAGGGCACTGGTGTGAAGGTCACTAACTCGGGTGCGGACACCAAGGTTTCTGCGAAGGATGAGGACGGCAACAAGGTCCCGGCTGAGATTGATGGCAACGGTAACGTTGTTGTTACTCCGGGTGAGGGTGTTGATGGTCCGATTGAGGTGACGGTTGAGGATCCGGATCTGGATGGTGGCAAGGCCACCGTTGAGGTTCCGGTTAACGGTCACGAGAAGGACCGTGATGACAACGGTTCTGATAAGACTTCGGTTGATGTTTCTGGTGTGAAGCCGGTTGAGCCGACTGGTGACAAGCAGGGCACTGGTGTGAAGGTCACTAACTCGGGTGCGGACACCAAGGTTTCTGCGAAGGATGAGGACGGCAACAAGGTCCCGGCTGAGATTGATGGCAACGGTAACGTTGTTGTTACTCCGGGTGAGGGTGTTGATGGTCCGATTGAGGTGACGGTTGAGGATCCGGATCTGGATGGTGGCAAGGCCACCGTTGAGGTTCCGGTTAACGGTCACGAGAAGGACCGTGATGACAACGGTTCTGATAAGACTTCGGTTGATGTTTCTGGTGTGAAGCCGGTTGAGCCGACTGGTGACAAGCAGGGCACTGGTGTGAAGGTCACTAACTCGGGTGCGGACACCAAGGTTTCTGCGAAGGATGAGGACGGCAACAAGGTCCCGGCTGAGATTGATGGCAACGGTAACGTTGTTGTTACTCCGGGTGAGGGTGTTGATGGTCCGATTGAGGTGACGGTTGAGGATCCGGATCTGGATGGTGGCAAGGCCACCGTTGAGGTTCCGGTTAACGGTCACGAGAAGGACCGTGATGACAACGGTTCTGATAAGACTTCGGTTGATGTTTCTGGTGTGAAGCCGGTTGAGCCGACTGGTGACAAGCAGGGCACTGGTGTGAAGGTCACTAACTCGGGTGCGGACACCAAGGTTTCTGCGAAGGATGAGGACGGCAACAAGGTCCCGGCTGAGATTGATGGCAACGGTAACGTTGTTGTTACTCCGGGTGAGGGTGTTGATGGTCCGATTGAGGTGACGGTTGAGGATCCGGATCTGGATGGTGGCAAGGCCACCGTTGAGGTTCCGGTTAACGGTCACGAGAAGGACCGTGATGACAACGGTTCTGATAAGACTTCGGTTGATGTTTCTGGTGTGAAGCCGGTTGAGCCGACTGGTGACAAGCAGGGCACTGGTGTGAAGGTCACTAACTCGGGTGCGGACACCAAGGTTTCTGCGAAGGATGAGGACGGCAACAAGGTCCCGGCTGAGATTGATGGCAACGGTAACGTTGTTGTTACTCCGGGTGAGGGTGTTGATGGTCCGATTGAGGTGACGGTTGAGGATCCGGATCTGGATGGTGGCAAGGCCACCGTTGAGGTTCCGGTTAACGGTCACGAGAAGGACCGTGATGACAACGGTTCTGATAAGACTTCGGTTGATGTTTCTGGTGTGAAGCCGGTTGAGCCGACTGGTGACAAGCAGGGCACTGGTGTGAAGGTCACTAACTCGGGTGCGGACACCAAGGTTTCTGCGAAGGATGAGGACGGCAACAAGGTCCCGGCTGAGATTGATGGCAACGGTAACGTTGTTGTTACTCCGGGTGAGGGTGTTGATGGTCCGATTGAGGTGACGGTTGAGGATCCGGATCTGGATGGTGGCAAGGCCACCGTTGAGGTTCCGGTTAACGGTCACGAGAAGGACCGTGATGACAACGGTTCTGATAAGACTTCGGTTGATGTTTCTGGTGTGAAGCCGGTTGAGCCGACTGGTGACAAGCAGGGCACTGGTGTGAAGGTCACTAACTCGGGTGCGGACACCAAGGTTTCTGCGAAGGATGAGGACGGCAACAAGGTCCCGGCTGAGATTGATGGCAACGGTAACGTTGTTGTTACTCCGGGTGAGGGTGTTGATGGTCCGATTGAGGTGACGGTTGAGGATCCGGATCTGGATGGTGGCAAGGCCACCGTTGAGGTTCCGGTTAACGGTCACGAGAAGGACCGTGATGACAACGGTTCTGATAAGACTTCGGTTGATGTTTCTGGTGTGAAGCCGGTTGAGCCGACTGGTGACAAGCAGGGCACTGGTGTGAAGGTCACTAACTCGGGTGCGGACACCAAGGTTTCTGCGAAGGATGAGGACGGCAACAAGGTCCCGGCTGAGATTGATGGCAACGGTAACGTTGTTGTTACTCCGGGTGAGGGTGTTGATGGTCCGATTGAGGTGACGGTTGAGGATCCGGATCTGGATGGTGGCAAGGCCACCGTTGAGGTTCCGGTTAACGGTCACGAGAAGGACCGTGATGACAACGGTTCTGATAAGACTTCGGTTGATGTTTCTGGTGTGAAGCCGGTTGAGCCGACTGGTGACAAGCAGGGCACTGGTGTGAAGGTCACTAACTCGGGTGCGGACACCAAGGTTTCTGCGAAGGATGAGGACGGCAACAAGGTCCCGGCTGAGATTGATGGCAACGGTAACGTTGTTGTTACTCCGGGTGAGGGTGTTGATGGTCCGATTGAGGTGACGGTTGAGGATCCGGATCTGGATGGTGGCAAGGCCACCGTTGAGGTTCCGGTTAACGGTCACGAGAAGGACCGTGATGACAACGGTTCTGATAAGACTTCGGTTGATGTTTCTGGTGTGAAGCCGGTTGAGCCGACTGGTGACAAGCAGGGCACTGGTGTGAAGGTCACTAACTCGGGTGCGGACACCAAGGTTTCTGCGAAGGATGAGGACGGCAACAAGGTCCCGGCTGAGATTGATGGCAACGGTAACGTTGTTGTTACTCCGGGTGAGGGTGTTGATGGTCCGATTGAGGTGACGGTTGAGGATCCGGATCTGGATGGTGGCAAGGCCACCGTTGAGGTTCCGGTTAACGGTCACGAGAAGGACCGTGATGACAACGGTTCTGATAAGACTTCGGTTGATGTTTCTGGTGTGAAGCCGGTTGAGCCGACTGGTGACAAGCAGGGCACTGGTGTGAAGGTCACTAACTCGGGTGCGGACACCAAGGTTTCTGCGAAGGATGAGGACGGCAACAAGGTCCCGGCTGAGATTGATGGCAACGGTAACGTTGTTGTTACTCCGGGTGAGGGTGTTGATGGTCCGATTGAGGTGACGGTTGAGGATCCGGATCTGGATGGTGGCAAGGCCACCGTTGAGGTTCCGGTTAACGGTCACGAGAAGGACCGTGATGACAACGGTTCTGATAAGACTTCGGTTGATGTTTCTGGTGTGAAGCCGGTTGAGCCGACTGGTGACAAGCAGGGCACTGGTGTGAAGGTCACTAACTCGGGTGCGGACACCAAGGTTTCTGCGAAGGATGAGGACGGCAACAAGGTCCCGGCTGAGATTGATGGCAACGGTAACGTTGTTGTTACTCCGGGTGGAGTGTGTGGGTGGTCAGGTTGGGGTGGGGGTGGAGTATGATGGTTAATAGGGGGAAAGGGCACCTGTTGTGGTTCCGGTTAACGGTCACGAGAAGGACCGTGATGACAACGGTTCTGATAAGACTTCGGTTGATGTTTCTGGTGTGAAGCCGGTTGAGCCGACTGGTGACAAGCAGGGCACTGGTGTGAAGGTCACTAACTCGGGTGCGGACACCAAGGTTTCTGCGAAGGATGAGGACGGCAACAAGGTCCCGGCTGAGATTGATGGCAACGGTAACGTTGTTGTTACTCCGGGTGAGGGTGTTGATGGTCCGATTGAGGTGACGGTTGAGGATCCGGATCTGGATGGTGGCAAGGCCACCGTTGAGGTTCCGGTTGATGGCCACACCAAGGGTGAGGACGACAACAACAAGACGACCACGGCAAGCGTTGAGGATCCGTCTTACGGTGATGCTGCGAAGCAGGTCATGCCGGGTGAGTCCGTATCGACTGAGAAGCCGTTTGGTGACAAGCCGGTTCCGGACGGTACCAAGATCACGGTGAATGCTCCGGCCGGTGCGTCCGATTGGGAGTTCACTGCGGACGAGGACGGTACCGTGACTGCGCAGGCTCCGTCCAATGAGGATCTGGCGAAGCAGTTCGAGCAGCTTGGTGAGACTGGTTGGGACAAGCTGGTTGAGGCGCTGACTCCGGTTGCTGAGCCGAATGTTGGTGTTGACTTCGTGTACGCGGATGGGTCGAAGGACTCTGCTGATGCGAAGTTTGAGCTGGTTGGTAAGGATGGCAAGTCCATCCTGGACCCGAACGGTGACGCTGACGGCGACGGTGTTTCCAACAAGGATGAGGTCGATAAGGGTTCGAACCCGTTCGATGAGAAGTCCAAGCCGAAGGAGGATCCGGCTGAGGAGCCTTCTGGTGAGACGACTCCGCCGACTGTGGCTCCGAATGTCGATCTTCCGGATTGGGGCATCTCGGATGAGTCGGAGGAGATTACTCCTGGCGGTTCCGTGAACCTGCCGAACAGTGGTGGCGAGGTGCCGGCTGGTACCGCCGTTGAGGTCAAGGGTCCGGGCAAGGCTGAGCTTGATGGCAAGGGCAACCTGGTCATTACTGCCAATGATGATGCGAAGCCGGGTGAGAAGATCACGGTGACCATCAAGGATAAGGATGGCAAGGTCATCGATACCGTCACTACGACGGTTGAGGCGAAGGGTGGCGTAACCGACCCGACCGGTACTCCGGCCCCGCAGGAGCCGGCGATTGATAAGGGCAAGTGTGCGGCTTCTGCTGTGGGCTTCGGTCTGCCGCTGCTGGCGCTGATTCCGGTTGGTCTGGCAACGCAGATGTCTATCCCGGGTGTCTCCGAGTTCGTCGAGAACACCTCGAAGGAGATCGAGCGTGCGAATGCGCAGATCCAGCAGAACCTGGGTATGTTCAACCCGCAGACTGCGCAGGCACTGTCGCAGATGAATGAGGAGCTGCGTAAGGCAGGCTTCGACCTGGCCACCGTCGGCGCAGGCTTTGCAGTGATCGTCGCAGGCATCATTGCTGGCACGATCATCTACGACAATTGTGCTCCCGGTGGCCTTGGCGGCAGCTCCGTCAAGCTGGATGGCTCCTCTAAGTAGCCATCCCGAACGCGGATAACACCGCGTAAGCGCCGCGCCCGCTCTGCTCCCCGTACGGGGATCGGGGCGGGCGCTTTCGCGTTCCCTCACGCCTCGCGCGCAGTATAACTTGAACGCCCTCGCTAGTTTTCTGTGAGCCGTCCACCCGTTTCGGGGGTGCAAAATAGCTCATGAGCAAACTCTTAGTAAGAATTAATTGGCACTCAATCGCTCGAGAATCTTGTACGCTCGTGAAAACGATCTGGTATCGATACTGCTATCACTTCCATTGCCTGGGAAAATGGCCTTGATAAATGTTTTGCAAGTGCTCATCCCCGATTGTCTGTTCCTTCCTTGGGTGTCGGTCAGCACCAGCGCATCGGGTTCCGATACACAAAGGTACCGGCCTAACGCTCCCGTCGTGACTTCTTACGTATAGATCGAGTTTCATGGCTGTACTTCGCGTTTTCAACCATCCTTCATGCCTCAAAAGCTCGCAAACGCGCAGGCCAATGCCTATCGACGCCACGCCTTTCCAGTCGAACGCCCAATTTCCTTGTTTCTTATCAGGATTGGAGTGCGCTGAAAACGTTGCGGCGAGTGACAGGCGAGCGTCACTAGATTGACAAGTGTGAAAGTCGGCGTGGACGTCCCTGCTATCGCTTTAGGCAGGTGCTGACAGCCACGCACCTCCGGGCTTTCCCTTTTGTCCAGAACATCTTCGCGGAAGGAAGATTTCATCTTATGAAGAAGCACAACTTCTCCCGCCGTCGCGGGACTTCAATCGCGGCAGCTGCGTTGTCGGTGGCGCTGGTCGCTCCGTTCGCGCAGCCGATTGCGGCGCCGAATGCTGCAAATGTGGCGCAGGCAGCTCCGGGTCAGATCACTGACTCTGCAGGCAATTATCTGCCTGCAGATAATGGTCGTGTCTACGATGACGGCGCTAAGGATAATGTTCGCTACGTCGGTTTGGTGCCTGAATACGCTGATGCCCAGGCTAAAGGCACCGCGTTTGTGTTTAAGGTACCGCACTGGATTCAATCGGCAGCCTTCAAGGACAATTCCGACATTCCGGCAAGTGATCCGGACGCGAATGCGCAATATATCCGTTTTCGTGACGAGGAGCTGTACTCGAAGATTACTCGTGTTGAGCTCGTAGGCACGGAAGGTGATCCGCAGGGTACTTTCACTAAGCGTGATCCGAAGGGGTCAGAGTGGACCCTGTCTTTCCCAGATGCCAACCCGAACTTCCCTGGTGCACCAGGTGCGGCGTATGCCTCCTACATTCAGGTGTACTTGGAGAATGGTCAGCAGCTGACTGATCTCAATGCGCCCGAGAGTGGATTTGCTGCCGACTACTACTGGGTCCGCCATGATGGGCGAATCGCACGTAACTCGGTGCAAAACGCCGTGATGCTCAGCCCGGAAGAAGCAGCACAGAAATCTGGTGCGGCATCTGAAGCCTATGAAGGCGCAGGCGACGACAACCTGCCGTCGGGTGTGTCGAAGAACATTAACTATGATCAGGAGAACAATGTTCTGAAGTCGACGACGACAGCTCGCTTCGTACAGAACTACCTTCAGGGATCGTATGCCTGGTCCTGGTTGTTCAACGAGAAGCTGGATCCGAAGATTGCGCCGTATGTCAAGGAAGTGACTATCTACAATTCGGATGTAGATGGTAATAAGTCCGAGAATCGAAAGACGTTTACGGTCGGGTTTGACAAAGATACTGGTCTCGCGTCGTCCGCATCGAACCCTGAGATTTCGTGGGCTGAAGACGGGGCCGACATTACGTCTCAACGCTTCAATGAAGTTCGAGGGAACATCAATGATATTTTGTGGGGCACTCTTGGCCAGTCGCGGTCGTGGACGATGGAGTACAAACTTGATCCGGCGTTTATTGAGTTGACGAACCAGCCGGAGGGTGAGTACCTCGAGGCTCTGTCGTGGGTAGAAATCGACATGATCGACAAGTTTGTTGCTGGTGCGGGCGCTGGTGCAGACAACGGTGCGCCTTCGAAGCGTCTTAAGGGCTCTGTTGCTACTGATTACGTCAATGTTGTTGATACTGATGGTGATGGGTTGACGGATCAGTATGAGCGTGAGATTGGTACAGATTCGACGCAGGCTGATTCTGATGGTGATGGTGTGCCGGATGGTCAGGAGGTGTTGACTGATAAGACTGATCCGACGTTGCCGGGTTCGTATGCGCCGGCTGTGCCGACTGCTGCGCAGGATAAGGTCAATATCAATGATTCGGATATTGATGTTCGTGCGCTGCGTACCGAGTACACGGATCCGAAGACTGATCGTTTGATTGGTGTTTCGAACAATGGTGTTGCGCCGATGACGGTGTGGGTGTTGCCGACGTCGAAGTTGACGGAGGATGACAACGGTAAGGTCTCGTTTGATCAGGCTGATGCTGTTGGGCATAACTCGATGGGCGATCGCCGTGAGTACGAGAATGGTGCGTTGAACATTCCGAACCTTGATGGTTTGAAGGCTGGCGAGAATTACACGCTGGTTGCGATTTCGCCGAATGGTGAGACGACCAAGGGCTCGAACTTTACGGTGACGGATCAGGTGCTTGATAAGTCTGAGACGCCGACTATTGATCCGGTGACGACGAGTGATCGTACCGTGACGGTGAAGGCTCCGTCGGGCAGTGACGTTGCAGTGACGTTGCCGTCGGGTGCGGTGGTTGTTGCGTCGGAGGATAAGGATAATCCGGGCACGTTTACCGCTGCGGTCCCGAAGTCGAATCTTCCGCTGAGTGAAGGCGACAAGATCAAGGCTGTGGCGACTGAGTCTGGCAAGGAGCCGTCTGATCCTGTTGAGACGACGGTGACTGCGCCGACGGTGGCGGATTCCTACGGTGTGGATTATCCGAAGCTGCAGACGGTGGATGCAGACGGTAAGACTACCGTTTCGCCGACGCTGACCAAGAACGGTGAGCCGGTTGACACGCTGCCGGCTGATTCTGAGTTCAAGGCGGATACGGCGAATGCACCGCAGGGTACTGAGGTGTCCTTCGATGAGAATGGTAAGGCAACGATTTCGGTGCCGAAGCCTGCTGCGGATGCGCCGGCGCAGACTTTTGAGTTGCCGATCACCGCGACGGTTGATGGTAAGGAAATCAACGACACGATTGTGGTGCAGGTGCCGGCTGGTGAGCCGACTCCGGCTGCTGGTGATCTGGTTGTTGACAAGATCAAGGGCCAGGAGGCGTGGTCTGATGAGGCTATTGAGCCGATCCAGGTTTCCGCGAAGACTGCTGATGGTGAAGAGCTGACGGACCCGACGTACGCGTTGGAGAATGCCCCTGCTGGCATTGAGATCGATCCGGCAACTGGTGAGATTACTGGTACTCCGGCGTATGACACGGATGCCGCTGACATTGTGACTAAGGATGGCAATGCGGTCTTTAACGTCACGGTGAAGGTCACCGATGGTGACTCGACTGGGACCCGAACTTTCCCGCTGGTGGTCAAGGACGCTACCGCTGATACTGACGGTGATGGCCTGACGAATAAGGAAGAAGCTGAGAAGGGTACTGACCCGACGAAGGCTGATACTGACGGTGATGGGCTAACCGATAAGGAAGAGCTTGACGGCTCGAAGAACAACGGTGAGTCGACGGATCCGAACAATGCAGACACCGATGGCGATGGTGCATCCGATAAGGATGAGATTGATGCGGGCACTGACCCGAACGATCCGAACAGCAAGCCGGAGGACACTACAGATCCAGAGACGCCTGCTGATGATGCGGTCAAGCTTGACGAGTCTGGCAAGCAGGCCGTGAAGCCGACTGCTGATGAGCAGTCGACTGGTATCAAGGTTGAAAACAAGACCGATGAGACCACGGTGGCAGCCAAGGACGAGGATGGTGCGATCATCCCGGCGAAGCTGGATGACAATTGCAATGTTGTTGTCACGCCGGGTGAGGATGTTGATGGTCCGATCACGGTGACGGTTGATGATCCTTCGTTGGATGCGCCGTTGGTGACTGATGTTGATGTTGACGGCCACTCGCAGGGCGAGGACGATAACGACAATGGCATGCCGGGGAGCGACCCGACTGTGCCGGCGAAGACTTCGGTTGAGGGCGCAGACAATCCGAAGACGGTCAAGCCGACTGGTGAGTCGCAGGATACTGGTGTGAAGGTCACCAATCCGGGTAAGGACACGAAGGTGTCTGCGACCGATGAGGATGGCAAGGAGCTTCCGGCGTCTATTGATGACAACGGCAATGTTGTTGTCACCCCGGGTGAGGATGTTGATGGTCCGATCACGGTGACGGTTGAGGATCCGGATCTTGATGAGCCGGTGACTGCCGAGGTTCCGGTTGAGGGCCACAACAAGGGTGACAATGACAACGCGACGAGCGTTGATGGTGTTGATAATCCGAACACTGTGAAGCCGACTGATGAGTCGCAGCAGACTGGTGTGAAGGTGAATAAGCCTGATGCGGAGACGAAGGTCACCGCTTCTGATGAGGACGGCAATGAGGTTGCGGTCGAGGTTGATGAGGATGGCAACATCTCTGTCACCCCGGGCGAGGACGTTGATGGTCCGATCACGGTGACGGTTGAGGATCCGGATCTTGATGAGCCGGTGACTGCCGAGGTTCCGGTTGAGGGCCACACCAAGGGCCAGGATGACAATGGTGATGGCAAGCCTGCTGGTGAGTCTGATGGCAAGACCACGGTTGAGGTCCCGGAAAACCCGAAGACGGTCCAGGCGACTGATGAGAAGCAGTCGACTGGTGTGAAGGTCACCAACCCGGGTGAGGACACCACGGTGTCTGCTACCGATGAGGATGGCAAGGACATCCCGGTCGAGATTGATCCGGAAACCGGTGATGTTGTGGTCACTCCGGGTGAGGATGTTGATGGTCCGATTACGGTGACCATTGAGGATCCGGATCTGGATGGTGGTAAGACCACCGTTGAGGTTCCGGTTAAGGGCCACACCAAGGGCGAAAACGACAACGACAAGACCACCACGGCAAGCGTTGAGGATCCGTCCTACGGCGATGCCGCGAAGCAGGTTAAGCCGAATGAGTCTGTGACGACTGAGAAGCCGTTTGGTGACAAGCCGGTTCCGGACGGCACCAAGATCACGGTGAATGCTCCGGCCGGCGCGACCGATTGGGAGTTCACTGCGGACGAGGACGGCACCGTGACTGCGCAGGCTCCGTCCAACGAGGATCTGGCGAATCAGTTCGAGCAGCTTGGTCAGACTGATTGGGACAAGCTGGTTGAGGCGCTGACTCCGGTTGCTGAGCCGAATGTGGGCGTTGACTTCGAGTACGAGGATGGGTCGACAGACTCCGCTGATGCGAAGTTTGAGCTGGTTGGTAAGGATGGCAAGTCCATCCTGGACCCGAACGGTGACGCTGACGGCGACGGTGTTTCCAACAAGGATGAGGCTGATAAGGGCTCGAACCCGTTTGATGAGACGTCTAAGCCGAAGGATGGCTCTGGTGAGCCGTCGACGCCGGTTGAGAATCCGGATTGGGAGACCGACGGTAAGACTGACGCCGTTGTTCCGGGCGGTTCCGTGACTGTTCCGAACACGGGTGGCGAGGTGCCGGCTGGTACCACCGTTGAGGTCAAGGGTCCGGGCAAGGCTGAGCTTGATGGCAAGGGCAACCTGGTCATTACTGCCAATGATGATGCGAAGCCGGGTGAGAAGATCACGGTGACCATCAAGGATAAGGATGGCAAGGTCATCGATACCGTCACTACGACGGTTGAGGCGAAGGGTGGCGTAACCGACCCGACTACCACGACGCCGGCCCCGCAGGCGCCGGCGATTGATAAGGGTAAGTGTGCGGCTTCTGCTGTGGGCTTTGGTCTGCCGCTGCTGGCGCTGATTCCGGTTGGTCTGGCAACGCAGATGTCTATCCCGGGTGTCTCCGAGTTCGTCGAGAACACCTCGAAGGAGATCGAGCGTGCGAATGCGCAGATTCAGCAGAATCTGGGTATGTTCAACCCGCAGACTGCGCAGGCGCTGTCTCAGATGAATGAGCAGCTGCGTAAGGCAGGCTTCGACCTGGCCACTGTCGGTGCTGGTATCGCGGTGATTGCTGCTGGCATCATTGCTGGCACGATCATTTACGACAACTGTGCTCCTGGTGGTCTTGGTGGTAGCTCCGTCAAGCTGGATGGTTCCTCGAAGTAGCCATTCCGAACGCGTGTAACACCGCGTAAGCACCGCACCGGCGCAACGCCCCCACGAGTAGGGGTGTTGCGCCGGTGCTTTTGCGTCTGCAAGGGAGGGGGAGTGCTCGCAACCACACTCAAACGCGGGTAGCTCGGGGCCAACTAGTCTTACCTTTACCGGTACAATGGATCGCGTTTACTGGCATCTCGAACCAGGCCGTGAAACGCCTGGACACGAAAGGCGGAACCCATGGCTCAAGGCCACTCCCTGCTTCTTACCGCGGCCAACTGCACGCTGGACGACGTCGACGTTGACGCGCTCGCGGCTCAGTTGAATGTGCGCCCCGCGCGCGTCGAGGGCGAGACCCTCGCCGAGGCGTACGCGCAGGAGCTGCTCGCGGACGGCGACGCGCTCATCCTGGGTAGCGGCGACTACACCTTCGACGCGGAGGTCGCCGCAGCGTACGGTGTGCCGGTCGTGCTGGTCACCCCGACGCCGGAGAAGACCGGGCACGTTGAGGTTGTGCTGGGTGAGAAGGGGGCGGTGCTCGCGGGCGTCGTGAAGCAAGGAGCCCTTGACGCGGACTCCCTGAAGGTGGACGCGGCGGCTGAGCCCGTGATGAGCGCCGAGGTGTTTGAGTCTTGGCTGATTGGTCGCGCAAAGGAGAAGCAGGCGCACATCGTGCTGCCCGAGGGCGACGATGACCGCATCCTGCAGGCCGCGCACCAGCTGCTGGCCAAGGATGTGGCGAAGCTGACCATCCTGGGTGACCCGGCGGACATTGAGCGCCGCGCAAACGAGCAGGGCCTGGACCTGTCCAAGGCGCAGGTGATCAACCACCTCGAGTCCGAGCTGCGCGAGGAATTCGCGGCTGATTTTGCGGAGCTGCGCAAGAAGAAGGGCATCACGCTCGAGCAGGCTCGGGAGACGATGGAGGACATCTCTTACTTCGCCACGATGATGGTGCACAAGGGCATGGCGGACGGCATGGTTTCCGGTGCCGCGCACACCACGGCGCACACCATTAAGCCGTCCTTCCAGATCATCAAGACCGCACCGGGCGCATCCGTGGTCTCCTCCATCTTCCTGATGGTCATGCGTGGCCGCCTTTGGGCATTCGGCGACTGCGCCGTGAACCCGAACCCGACCGCGGAGCAGATTGGCGAGATCGCCGCGGTCTCCGCGAAGACTGCTTCGCAGTTTGGCATCGACCCGAAGGTCGCGCTGCTGTCCTACTCCACCGGCACCTCCGGCTCGGGCCCGGACGTGGACCGCGCCGTCGCCGCGCTCGAGGCTGCCAAGGCAGCGGACGCGGACCTGGTCGTGGACGGCCCGCTGCAGTTCGACGCAGCGTGCGACCCAGGCGTGGGCAAGAAGAAGGCGCCGGACTCCCCGGTCGCGGGCCAGGCAAACGTGTTCATCTTCCCCGACCTGGAGGCGGGCAACGCGGGTTACAAGATCGCGCAGCGCACCGGCGGCGCCCTGGCCGTCGGCCCCGTGCTGCAGGGTCTGAACAAGCCGGTCAACGACCTGTCCCGCGGCGCGACCGTGCCGGACATTGTCAACACCGTCGCAATCACCGCTATCCAGGCAGGAGCAAAGTAAATGGCATACGCACTGGTTATTAACTCTGGCTCGTCCTCCATCAAGTTCCAGGTCGTGGACCCGGAATCCAGCGCCTCGGACGACCCGTTCGTGTCCGGCCTGGTCGAGCAGATCGGCGAGCCGCAGGGCCGCATCACCATCAAGCACAACGGCCAGAAGTACGTGGTGCAGCGCGCCATCCCCAACCACAAGGTGGGCCTGGAAGAGAGCTTCGGCCTGCTGGAGAAGAAGGGCATCGGCCCGACCCAGATTGACATCCGGGCTGTCGGCCACCGTGTTGTCCACGGCGGCATGGTCTTCTCCCAGCCGGAGCTGATCGTGGACCAGGTCGTGGAGATGATCCGAGACCTCATCCCGCTCGCCCCGCTGCACAACCCCGCGAATATCGACGGCATCGAGGTCGCCCGCGAGCTGCTGCCGGACATCCCGCACGTGGCCGTGTTTGATACCGGCTTCTTCCGCAACCTGCCGCCGGCCGCCGCGCTGTACGCCATCAACGCGGAGATTGCAGAGAGGAACCAGATCCGCCGCTACGGCTTCCACGGCACCTCGCACGAGTTCGTTTCCGAGCAGGTTCCCGCCCTGATCGAGCGCGACCCGCTGCACACCCGCCAGATCGTCCTGCACCTGGGCAACGGCGCGTCCTGCTCCGCAGTGGAGAACGGCCACGCGATCGACACGTCGATGGGCCTTACCCCGCTGGCCGGCCTGGTCATGGGCACCCGCTCCGGCGACATCGACCCGGGCATCATCTTCCACCTGGTCCGCCAGGGCAACATGAGCATCGATGAGATTGACAACCTGCTCAACCGCCAGTCCGGTGTGAAGGGCCTGTCGGGCGTGAACGACTTCCGCGAGCTGCGCACGATGATCGACGAGGAGAACGGCGACGCCTGGCTGGCGTACAACGTGTATATCCACCAGCTGCGCCGCTACATCGGCTCCTACATGATCGCCCTCGGCCGCGTCGACGCGATCACGTTCACCGCCGGCGTGGGCGAGAACGACCAGCACGTCCGCATGGACGCCCTGGACAACATGGAGATGTACGGCATCAAGGTCGACCCGGAGCGCAACGCGCAGCCTAACGACGGCCCGCGCATCATCTCTACCGACGACTCCAAGGTGAAGGTCCTGGTGGTCCCCACCAACGAGGAGCTGGCGATCGCGCAGAAGGCATCCGCGATTGCGAAGCAGATGGCGTAAATCGCCCCTCCACTGAAGCCGCGGCCCCGTGTTGGGTCGCGGCTTCTTGCATCGCAAAACCCTGCCGGTAAAGTAAAGGGCACGTAGGCTTTTCCTGGAACATCCATAACGTTTTCCAGGAAAGCGGTCGGTCCCCGCCGTGCGCGGGCAAACACAGGAGGAGCGGCCATGGGCACGCACAGCTCGTCACGTCGTCGGGGCGCCTCGCTCGCCGCGTGCGCATTCGGACTCACACTCGCGCTCTCGGGCGTCCAACCCATCGCCGCGCAGCACACACTCCCCGTCGCCCACGCTGCGCCCCGCACGACCGTGCACTGGGACACGCTGCGTCCCGCATTCGGCGAGTCCGCCACCGCACCCGCCTCCGTGCGCGCACTCGGCCTGTTCGGCCGCCCGGCCGAGCCCACATCCTGGGCACTCAGCGAGGGGTTCGAGGCCCCCGAGGGCTGGAGCATTGAGCTTGACGACGCCGGCGCGATCACCGTCCAACCACCCACCCCATTCACCGAGGGCGCGACCGACGAGTTCGACGTCCCCGTCCAGGTGACGTTTGCGGACGGCACCTCCGGCGGATTTTCCGCACACGTGGAATTGGCCGACGAGCCCTACCTCATCGCCCCCGGCGACAAGACCTACTGGTCCGGACGCCTCATCCTGCCCCTCTACCTGCGAGCGGTGAACGTGCCGCTCGGCTCCAAGCTGGTGCTCGACGGGCTTCCCGACGGTCTGTGGACCACCATCCAGGCCCCCGGCCTCAAGCGCAGCCAGTACTTCTACGTCAACGGCCGCCCGGAGGGCACGGGCGAGTACCCGGTGACCCTGCGCGTGGTCGACCTCCACGGCGAGCCGGTGGAAAACGCCGCCGGCCCGCTGGAAACCGAGTTCACCATCACCTTCCGCGACCCGGCCGACCTGGAGCCGATTGAAGCTGAGTTGGCCGATGCACCGGCCGAACCGGTTGCCGCGGGCGATCCCATCCGCATCCCCGTCTCCACCGACAACGCCGCATCCGTCGAAGTCTCCGGCCTGCCTGACGGCGTGGAGTTCAACGGCGAGGACAGCGTCATCGAAGGCACCCCGGAGGAGCCGGGCACCTCGAGCGTGACCGTCGACCTGATCACGGAAGAAGGCGAGCGGCTCGTCGACACCTTCGACCTGGTCGTGGAGGGGGAGACGAGTGCGGAAAATTCCGCACAGGCGGAATCCTCTGCGCCGGAGTCTGCGGAGCCGACCGCCAAAAATTCCGCACAGGCGGAAGAATCTGCGGAGCCCAGCGCGACGACTGCTGGGGTGACGACTGCGGAAAGTTCCGCACAGACGGAAACTTCTGCGCCGGAGTCTGCGGAGCCGACCGCCAAAAATTCCGCACAGGCGGAAGAATCTGCGGAGCCCAGCGCGACGACTACTGGGGTGACGAGTGCGGAAAGTTCCGCACAGGCGGAAGAATCTGCGGAGCCCACCGTGACGACTGCCGGGGAGACTGGTGCGGAAGATTCCGCACAGGCGGAATCTTCGACGCCGGAGTCTGCGGAACCGACTGCAAAAACTTCCGCACAGGCGGAAACTTCTGCGCCAGAGTCCGCCAAACCGACGACCAAAAAATCCGCACAGGCGGAAGAATCCGCGGAGCCCAGCGCGACGACTGCCGGGGTGACGAGTGCGGAAAATTCCGCACAGGCGGAAAAGCCCACCGCCCCCGTCGACCCCGCGGGCCCGGAGGAGATCGACCAGTTCGAGTGGGACGAGTTCACCGTCGCCGCCGGCGCGGAAAACGCGGTCGATCCGGTGCGCAGCGAGCGATCCGCCGTGGTCACCGCGGAGGCAGGCGCCCCGGACTGGGTGACCGTCTTCCGCGGCGGCCAGGTGTACGCGAGCCCGTCGCGCGACGTTGCGCCCGGCGAGTACCCGGTGCGGGTGCGCACGAGCAACGGGGAGGCGGACACCATCCATGTCCGGGTTGTGGAGGCGGCGAACGACGCCGAGCGCTACACGCCCACCTACGCCGTTGCCTACGCCCGCGCCGGTGGCAGTGTGCAGTCGCTGCCGCCGCGAGCCACCTTTACGGTCCGCTCCTCCGAATTTGATAACCAGCCGTTGCCGGAGGGGACGAGGTTTGAGGTTGAGGGGGATGGGGTGAGCGTCGATAGGCATGGTGCAATTACGTACGCTCCGCCGCTGGACGCGCAGGTGGGCAAGGCGAAGCTGGTGCCCGTGAAGGTGGTGTACCCCGACGGGTCGAGCGAGGGGACCGTGGCGCGCTTCGAGGTGCTCAAGGCGCGCGACGCGGAGATGTACACCCCTGCCTACCAGGCGGAACGCGCGGCGGGTGCGGGGGAGACCGCCATCGTGGCGCAGACCGCGCGGGACCTGCCGGCGGAGACGGAGTTCAGCCTGGACCCCGCCGCGGACCTGCACGGGTGGGACGTGCGCGTGGACGCGCGGACCGGCCGCGTCGAGGCCACCGCTCCCGAGGCGCCGGCTGACCTGGACGTGAACGTGCATGTGTCGTACGCGGACGGGTCGGAGGAGACCGTGCCCGTGCACGTCGCGGCGCGGCGCACCGCCTCGATGGCGCAGGCCACGGAGCTGCGTTACGACGACGCCTACGCGGCCGCCGACGGCACCATCACCATCGCCCCGCGCGGCGCGGTGCCAGAGGGCGTGGATCGCGGCGCTGCGGGCGCGGCGCCGCCCCCGGCGGCCACGCCCCACGACCGACCGCACCACCAGCCACCTGGACGCGCCGCTCGTGCTTTTCGGCATCGCGATGGTCCTGGAGATCGGGCCCGGAGTTCCGCTGCATGCGCCCCACCCGCGCCGACTCCGCGACCGGCGCGCTCACCGTCGCCGCCCCGAAGGGCGCGAACGCGGGCGACGGCGCCGAGGTCCCGGTCGTGGTGACGTTCCCGGATGGCTCGCAGCGTCTCGTGGCGGTCCGCGCGACCGCGGTCGATGCGATGGCGGGCGCGCAGCCCACCGAGTACGGCGCCGCGGAGGTCCGCCCCGGCGACTCCGTGACGGGCAGCCCCGCGTTCGAGGCAGCACAGTTCTCCCTGGTTGAGAAGGTCGAGGGGCTCTCCACGCGTATCGACGCCACGTCAGGCGCCCTCACCGCCACCGCCACCAACGACGCGACCCCGGGCCCGCGCCGCGTCCCGGTGCGCGTGACCTTCGCCGACTCCACGCAGGCCACGGCTTACGCCACCGTCACGGTGCTTCCGGCGGACGTGACGGCGCAGGCGCAAGCCCAGGGCGAGGGTGCTTCCGCGGTTGGGAAGCTCGTCGCGCTTGCGCTGGGTATCCTCGCCAGCACGGGTGCTGTCGGGTTCGGCCTGTACGAGAACCGCGAGTTCTTCCGCACCTTCCTGGCCTTCCCACTCCGCTAGACCGCCGCTCCGGCTTCCGCACAGAAAGGGGAACCGATGCGCCTCAGGCCCGCCCGCGCCACCGTCGCCGCGCTGACCGCCGTCGCGCTCGCATGCGCCGGCACCCCCGGCCCGGCAGCCGCGGACATCACGCAGAGCCGGTTTGCCGTCCAGCTCACCACGGGCGCGCCGATCGGGTTCCACACCGTGGACGTGAATAAGGGGCGCGTGTCCTGGCTTACCTTCAACCACCCCAACCAAACGGTGCACGTGCTGCAGGATGCGCTGTCTATCGACGCCACCGCCGCCGGCACCCATGTCTCGTACGCCGGCGACGACACCGAGGTCACCGAAGGCGCCGGTGGCTCTGCCGAGACCGTCACGCTTACCCACCGCGACGACCGCGCCCAGGTGGAGATGGTGCGCACCTTCCGCGTCTCGGCGGACTCGGTGGAGGTGGACGTGCAGCTGCGTAACCTGGCGCAGGGCCCGCGCGAGCTGAGCGTGGACTTGGCCCACGGCACCCTGGACAGCGACTTCGCCGTCACCGCCGACCGCGAGGGCGACGCGCTGGACCTGCACATCGGCGAGGCCTACCAGCTGCGCCTGGACCTGGCGGGGGCGCAGCGCATCGGCACCGGCGCCGACCGTGATGCCGCACTGGCGGCCCTCGCCGGCTCGGAAAGCCCGGAAGGCCCGGAAAGCACAGACGCCCGCTACCAGGCCGGCCGCTTCGCCGGCACCGTCGCCCCCGGCGAGTCGCTGCACGCCCGCGCCACGCTCACCGGCACCGCGGACGACCGCCTTAACGACACGGACGGCGACGGCTTCCCCGACGTCTTCGAGGCGCAGGGCTTCACCACCGCCGACGGCACCGAGTTCCCCCTCAACGCGTGGGGCCTGGACCCCAACCGGCCCGACCTGCTCCTCCAGCTCAACTGGATGAAGTCCGAGTGGGAGACGCTCGGCTGCGCAACCCGCCGCACCTATGCGCCCACCCCGGCCGACTTCGCCGCCTTCACCGCCTGCTCGCGCGCGAACACGAACACCTACCGGCCTTCGCGAGCCACCCTGAACCAGCTCGTCGAGGTGTTTGACCGCCAGGGCATCAATTTGCTTGTCGACGCCGGCGCCTACTACACCAACATCCCCGCCTACACCGACTTTCACGGTGGCCCCACTGAGGACTACGCGGAGTACTACTTCGGAGGGGCGTCGACAAGCATGCCCTACGCGGCGAAACTCCTGGTCGAACGCGACCGGCTGCTGGGGGACCGCGCGGGCGTGTTCCGCGTCGGCGTGATCGGCGGGCAGCAGGCGCCCGGTGACCTCTCCTCCGGGACCGGGCTGGTGCGCGACGGCGCGTTCTTCGTGTCCAAAAACGAGCTGATGACGTCGCAGGAGCAGCTGCGCAACAGCATCCTGCACGAATACGGCCATAACCTGGGGCTCACGCACTCGGGCGCGTACAACGTGGCGCACCCGGATTCGGACTACGTGCCCAACTACAGGTCCGTGATGAACTACCTCTACCAGTTCGCCTACTTCGACTACTCGGACACCGAGGCGCGCCCCGACGCCGCCGCGCCGCTGCCGCGCGCCTGTACCGACGGTTCCGTGACCTGCTACGACGGCGACTACGACATTGCGCCGGACTGGGACCACATCGAGCTGGTCAACGGGCGCATCGGCACCACGCAGGGCACCGCCGGCACGAGCACGGCGGGCGGGGAAGAGACGTCGCACCGCGCCGACGTGACCGTGCGCGACCTGGAGAAGCACGCCGCCGAGCACAATAACGGCAAGGCCGGCTTCCGCGTGATCAACGACCCGGACGCGCCCAACGTCATCGTGGCCAACCGCAGCGACTCCACCGTGCGCGTCGAGCTGTCCAACCTGGGCAGTGCGCCGCACCGCTTCCGCGTGCAGGCGTCCTACCCGGGCGGGGAGTGGTCCGACACCGTGCAGGTCGCCTCCGCCCTGTCGAGCGACTCCAAGCGCACCGTCACCGTCCCCATCGCCCAGACCGCCGGTTACCGCGACGCCACCATGCCCATCCAGTTCCGCGTCTACAACGAGGACGGCCGCCTCGTCGCCGACGAGACCCAGGACTTTTCCGTGCTCACCTACACGAAGGCGCAGATGCAGTCGCTTATCGACGAACTCCAGCGCACCCGGTCCCCACTGCTCGCCGACCAGGTCGAGCGCGTGCTTGCCCGCTACCCGGAGGGGATCAACACGTTCAAGGTCAAGGTCGCGGAGAAGGGGCAGTCGCTTGCCGACGACACCGCCCTGCCCACCCCGACCCGCGCGCCGGGCGTCACCGACCTGGCGCCGGCGTCGCCTGTTGAGCCGGCTCCGGCGGCTACTGCTTCGCCTGCGGGCGGTTCGAGCTCGACCGGCATCGCGATCGGCGTGGTCCTTGCGCTGCTCGCGGCGCTGGGGATTGGCGCGGGCGTCGCGGCGCAGGCCGGGCTGCTGTAGCGGTCGGCTGTAGCGCCTACCCCGCCTTGCGCCGCCGCCAGTCCACGCCCGCTTGGGGCCGGGACGAGGTGGCGGGGGTGAGTGGGGCGTCGAGAAGCGACGAATGCTCCTTGAGCTCCAGGATCTGCTGCACGACGCCTGCCTCATCGCGCAGCAGCTCGCGCGGAGTCACGCGCACGACCTCGTAGTGCTGCAGCCGGAGCCAGTTCTCGCGCTCGAGCTGCTCGAGCGCCGCGACCTGGCCGTTCGCCGCGAACTTTGCGTCGCCGTCGACCTCGATGATCAGCTGTCCCCACAGCAGGTCCGGCCGCACGAACTGCCCAATCCACATTTGCTCCGCCACCTCGATCCCGCGCTCGCGTAGCACGACCCGCAGCAGCGACTCGTACGGCGACTGCGACTTCCTCGAGCACCAGGCCAGGGCCTTGCGCGCGTGGGCGATGCCTTGCTTACCGACGAGCCTGTCCACCACCTCCTCCAACTCCGCCAACACCCGGTGGTGGTCCTTGCGTTCCACCTGGTAGAAGAGGGAATCCATCGCCACCACCCCGTGCCGAACCCCGTGGAACCGCGCGATGTCCACCGCCGTCCGCGCCGCTGTGGTGACCTGGACGGTGTCGCGCTCCAAGGTGAAGGCGTAGCGGTCCGCCTCCGGGATGCGCAGGCGCCGATACTGCACCCCTTTCGGCCACGACGCCTTCCCCGGCACCGCCTGCTCCGGGTAGGACAACGTGACAGGCGCGTGCCGGTCGGGCAGGACCCAGATGCCGCTCACCACGGCGGCTGAGCGCCCCACCAGCACGGCAGTCTGCGCCGCCGCGCCAATCGCGTACGTGCGGAGAAACTCCTGTTCGTGGGGCTTGAGCTGCTGCCACACCGATGTGGCGATGAACTTGGTTGCGGACAGCTTCGTGCAGGCGAGCTCGTCTGCACTTCCAGGCCGGATGAGATGGCCGATGAGCGCACGTTTATCCATTGGTGTTCCCCCGATCTGTTGGCGCGATCCCCCCGATCGCCACTAGCTGCCAATGTAGCAGCCGCCGGCTGGCGTGGTGTGGAAACGTGCGGGCTGCGGCCTAGATGACGAAATCACGATGGCGAGGATGCGACGAAACTCTCGTACCCTCGTCACCCTGATCTCGTCAAGTGGCAAGGAAGAGGGGCACCCGGCCCCGCCCGCACCCGGCCCGCCTAGAACCAGGTCGCGGGCCGGACCTTGTTGGCCATGTCCACCAGGGCGAACCGGTGCCGGGCGTAGGGGGCGACGCGGGCCTGTTCCCGCAGCGTGATCGCCAGGCCGCGGCGGAGTCCGCGGAGGCTGAACGTGTACTCGAAGAGCGGCATCGTGGAGTCGGCGCGGCGCAGGTTGTTGGCGCGGAGGTAGGTCAGCGCGGCGCGGAGGACAAACACCTTGATCTGCAGGAAGCGCGGCTCGGTGTTGGGGATCTGGTCCAGGCGGCGGGCGGCGCGGCGGATGCGGGACTCGGTCAGGTCGCGGGAGACGAGGCAGAGGATGGCGGTGAGCTGGGCCATCCGGTTGTGGCGCGACGAGTTGGGCACCTTGTCCAGGGCGGCGACGGCGAGTTCGACCTCGCCTTCGTTCATGAGCTGGCGGGCTAGGCCGAAGGCGGAGGACACCGTGGTCGGGTTGGTCACCCAGACCAGGGCGTAGAGGCGCATGGAGTGGAAGCGCAGCATGGCGGGGTCGTTGGTGATCAGGCCCCACTCCCGGTCCAGGAGGCCGCGGTCGTGGAGGTCCTCGAAGAAGGATTGGTCCACGTCGTCGAGTTTGGAGCGGAGGCCGGCGGAGGCGCGCGCGAGGGCGTCGTTAAGCAATGGCTCCTCGTGGAGGCCGAGGTGTTGGAGCATGAGCTCGTTGACGGCGGCGATGGCGAGCTTGGGGGCGGCCTCGCCGGGGAGGAAGGCGAGGACGCGGGCGAAGTCGCGCTGGGCTGCGGCGTAGTCGCCGAGCAGGGTGTTGACCACGCCGAAGTACCAGTAGAAACGCCAGTTGCCGGCGAGGCGGGAGCTCATGCTGGCCAGCCACGTTTGGGCCTGCTGGGTCAGGCCGAGGTCCAACATGGAGCGGACGACGCCGAACGGGATTTCCAGCGACTGCTGGTACTGGTCCGTCTGCATCGCCTGGCGCAGCGTTTCCAGGGTTTCCTGCGGCTCGGTGTAGGAGGAGCCCTGGAGCATGCCGGCGCCGACGTCGTCGCGGTTGATCAGCGGGGTCGGCAGCGCGGAGACGACTTCCTGGGGCGTGATTTCGACGGTGCGGGTAATGCCGTCGATGAGCTGGTCGGTGCGGAAAACCAGGTGCTTCGTGCCGAAGGTGGTACGTTGCGGCGAGAACTGGGATTGCTGGGCGGGGAAGGTGCGGCCGTCGCGAATTGCCAGGATCTCGCGCAGCACGCCGAGCAACTGCGCCTGCAGCTCTTGGACGGAGCTGTAGCGCTTCGCCGGCTCGGGTTCGCAGCAGCGCATGATCACGCGGTAGAGCGAGATGTAGCGGCGGAACAACGGCTCCTCGGTGGGGGTGGGGATGTGGCGCTTGTACACGCCGTCGACCTGCGGCAACTCCACGACCAGCGCGGCGAGCGTGCGCCCGATGGTGTAGATGTCGGAGTGGACGGACGGCCCCTCCGAGGCCACCTCGGGCGCCTGGAAGCCGCGCGTGCCGTAGATGAAGCCGTAGGCGCCGATGCCGGAGACCGCGCCCAGGTCGATGAGCTTGACCTGATCCTCCGTGACGATGATGTTGTCCGGCTTCAGGTCGTTGTACACCACGCCGCGCGAGTGCAGGTACCCCAGCGCCGGCAGCACCTCGAGCATGTAGCCGATCGCCACGTCGGGCGGCAGCTTGTGGTCGGGCTGCTCGTTGCAGCGCGCGCGGAGCGACGGCCCGCCCACGTACTCCATCACGATGAAGCCGCTGGTCACGCGGGGGTCGTCGATGAAGTTGAAGATCTTCACAATCCCCGGGTGCGTGATGTCCGCCAGGAACTCGCGTTCGGCCTCGGCGGCCGCCGCCTCATCAGCGCTTTTCGACGAGTGCAGCCCCTTCAGCACGACCACCCGCTCCGCCACGTTGTGGTCTTGGGCCAGGTAGATCCAGCCCATGCCGCCGTGGGCAATCACGCCCATGATCTCGTACTGGCCGGCGACGATGTCGCCCGGGTGCAGGGCCGGGGCGGGGATGCCCTTCTCCACCTCCGCGGTGCGCGGGTCTTTGAGCGCCTTCTGCGGCTCGGTCGGCTCGACCCAGGGCAGCTTCACCATGCCGTCAGCGACGGTGCGATCGTCGCGCCGGGTGCCGCGCAGCTCGCGGAATGTGTCCAGCGCCAGCTTGCGCGAGCGCGACGAGGTCTCCTCCTTCACCGATCCTTTGCGCAGGTCGTCGAGGTCTTTGAGCAGGCCGGCCATCTCGCCGAGCCCGGAGAAGTCTGCCTCGTCTTCGTCCTCGTCGTCGGCGAACGGGTCGAACGCCACGGCCTCGGTGCCGGGGTCGGTGTCGTCGGCGAAGGGGTCGAAGGCGACGGCTTCGGTCGCAGGGCCGGCGTCGGTAGGCGGGGCGTCCTCGGGGTCGCGTTTGGGGGTCGGGTCGCTCACTGCTCCTCCTCTTCGCGGTACATCAGGGGCGGCGGAGTGGGCTCGGCCAGCGAGCCGCCGAGCCAGCGGTGGTGCATCGCCGACCACGTGCCGTTGGCGCGGATGCGCTCGATGGTGTGGTTCACGGCCCGGACCAGGTCGTCGTGGCCCTTCTGCACGCCGACGGCGTAGAGCTGCCGGGCCAGCGACTCCGAGACGATCTCGGCGTGGGGGTCCTGAGCGGCCATGCCGGCGAGGATGGCATCGTCGGCAAGCACTGCGTCCGCCTGGAACTGCTGGGTGGCCATGAGGCAGTCCGACCACGATCGGGTGCGCAGGACCTCGGACTCCGGGGCGACGGTGCGCGCGAGGTTGAGCAGGTTGGTGCCGTCGACAATGCAGACGCGCATGCCCGCGAGGTCGTCCAGGCTCTCGATGCCGCGGTCGCGAGGGGCGAGCAGGCGCACGTACGAGATCATGTACGGGGTGGAGAAGGAAACCTTTTGCGTGCGTTCCTTGGTGATGGACATGGTGCGGATCACCACATCCACTGCACCGGATTGCAGCATCTCCGAGCGCGAGGCGGACTCCACGAAGCGGAAGTCGACCTTCTCCGGGTCGCCCAGAATATCGGCCGCGATCTCGCGGGCGAGGTCGACCTCGAAGCCTCGCAAGTCGCCCGCCGACGTATCGCGGTAGGACAGCAGGTACTGCGATTGGTCAATGCCCACGATGAGGCGGTCGCGGTTGCGGATCTGCTCCAGCGAGCCGCCGATGCCGTCCTCCTCGTCGTGGGGACGCAGCGAGCCCTGCCAGTCGAAGTCCGCGGTGGCGAACTCGCCCTCCGGCGCGATCCCGGGCGGGTCCAGGATGGCGCCCGGCGGCAGCGGGAGGCCCTCGTACGTGGGCTCCGGGTCGCTCGGCGGGGTCGGGGAGGGCTTGGGCGCGGGGGCGCAAGCGGACAGGGCGAGCGCGGCGGCGGTGGCGGCGGCGGTGACGCGGCGGGAAGTGTTCACAGGAATTCTCCGATCCTGCGGCGGATACCAATCCAGATGCAGATCACCGCGAGCAGCGACAGGAGCGCGACCGCGCCCGAGACCAGACGGGTCGCGTCGAGGGATGCGGTGATGTACTCGCGCGTGGACACGCGCGACAGCGTGATCAGGTCCTGCAGATCCGCGTCCAGGTCGCGGTACGCCGACGCGCCGACGTCGCCGGCCTTCTCGGCCCCCGGCTCCGTGCCGGTGAGGAGAACCACGGCCTCCTGGTACTGGCCGGCGTCGATAGCGGCGAGGAGGGCGTCGTGGTTGGAGGACCACTCGTTGAGGGACTCGTGGGCGGAGGCGATCGTTTCCTCGGCCGCGACCGGGCCGTCCTGCGCTTCCACGCCCCGCGCGTTGCGCAGCGCGGGCGTGTCGCGCGCGTCCAGCGCGTTCTCCGCGGCGCCGAGCGCGTCCTTCACCCGCTGGTGCGTCGAGTCAAAGGAGCGCGAGGACTGTGCCACGGACTGCCGCCGCAGCAGCGCGAACGTTTCGTCGGTGCGGGCCTCTTGGGCGTCGATACGCGCGGCCGTCAGCTGCTCCCACGGTTCCGCCGCCCGCGCGAAGCCGACCACGCCCGCCTGCCACAGCTGCAGGTTGGACACGACCACCCACAGGATCGCCACCACCATGGACGCGGTGGCGACGAGGAAGCCGCGGTTGAGGCGGCGCCGGAACGTGCGCCACAGCCACCACTGCGCCAGGAGCAGGAAGAACAGGGCTGCGAAAAGCCCCGACAGCGGCACGAGCTGGGGCGCGGACAGCCGGGCCATCTCGCGGGCGACCTGGCGTTGCGTGAGTTTGTAGAGGCGGTCGGCGTCGCTAAGCATGTGCTCGCGCATGATGCCTGAGGCCTCGGACATGTACGCGACGCCCACCGGGTTGCCCATCCGCTGGTTCACCAGCGCGCGCTCCATCAGCGCGGAGTAGAGGGGGATCTGGCGCTGGATGGAGGTGACCAGGCGCTCGATCTCCGCGCCGTCCTGCCCGTTCTCCGTCTCCACCGAGCCGCGGAAGACGTCGTTGGAGGCGGAGACCGCGCGGTCCAGCGAGCCCAGGTACAGGTCCATTTCCTCTTGCGTGAGCATGCCCGGCTGAACAAAGCCGGTGGTGGCGACGGTGTCTGCCTGCGACAGCGAGGTGAACAGCAGGTGCGCCGAGTTACTCATCGGCTCCGTGGCCGTGACCAGGGTGTCCAGCGAGTCCTGCCGCTTGGACATGGAGCTACTCATCGCCGCGCCGGCCGCCAGTAGGGCGAGCGTGAGCACCAGCATCATCGCGATGAGCTTGCCGGGCGTGGTGGCGAGGAAGCTCGCGCTGCGCCGGGCCATGCGTGCCGGGCCGGTGGCGTAGTCGCGCACGATCGCGCCGAACGTGCGGCGGGTGGGGACGCGCTCGAGCTCGTCCAGCCACGCGTCATCAGACGTCGGCGCGGCCCCGTCCTGGGCCGTGCCGGGCAGCTGCACGTTGTGGCTCATTCCCCAAGAATAACGTGTCTGTCTACAGTGGGGGCATGCTTGGCGACGGAAACGGATGGGTCATCGGACCCCACGGTGAAAAGTACTGGGGCAAATTCGGGGCGGCTGGCCTCTTCCTGCAGGCAGGCGACGCAATCCTGATGCAGCACCGTGCCGCATGGACCGCGCAGGGCGACACGTGGGGCATCCCCGGTGGCGCGCGCGATTCGCACGAAACCGCCAGCGAGGCCGCGCTGCGCGAAACGGTGGAGGAGTGCGGCATCGACCCGGACCGCGTGCGCCCGCTCGAGGAAGTGGTCACGTTCGAGGTCCCCGGCTGGGCGTACACCACCGTCATCGCGCGCACCGACGACGGCGCCCAGCTGCCGGTCACGGCGAACGAGGAGAGCGAGGAGCTGCGCTGGGTTCCGCTGGGCGCGCTGCGCGAGCTGCCCCTCCACCCGGGGTTCGCTGCCGCGCTGGATCGCCTTATCGGGCATACTGAACCGCATGATTAAAGTACAGGGACTGACCAAGCATTACGGTCCGGTCCGGGCCGTCGATGACCTCACCTTCACCGTCAAACCTGGCGTGGTCACCGGCTTTCTCGGCCCAAACGGATCGGGCAAGTCGACGACGATGCGGATGATCCTCGGCCTGGACACGCCGACCGCGGGCAGTGCGCTTATCGACGACACGTTGTACCAGCACCTCCCCAACCCCACCCACCGCGTGGGCGCTTTGCTGGACGCGAAGGGCATCCACCCGAACCGCTCGGCGCGCAACGCGCTGTTCTGGCAGGCGCAGGCGGCGGGGCTGTCGAAGCAGCGCGTCGACGAGGTCCTCGGACTGGTCGGCCTGACCGACGTGGCGGACAAGAAGGTCCGCGGCTTCTCGCTCGGCATGGGCCAGCGCCTGGGCATCGCGGCCGCACTGCTGGGCGACCCCGAGTACCTCATCCTTGACGAGCCGGTCAACGGCCTCGACCCCGAAGGCATCCGCTGGGTCCGCAGCCTGCTGCGCCGGCTTGCCGACGAGGGGCGCACCATCCTCGTGTCCTCGCACATCCTGTCCGAAATGGCGCAGACCGCCGACAACCTGGTGGTCATCGGCCGCGGCCGGCTGGTGGCGGACACGTCGGTGCACGAGTTCATCGCGTCGAACTCCAACGTCACCACCGTCGTGCGCACCGCCACCGTCGCGGACATGAAGGGCCTGAGCGCCGCAATCGGCCAGGCCGGTGCGCGGGTGCAGCGTGGCGCGGATAGTGCGCAGCGCGAAGTGCTGGAAATCCCCGACCTGACCAGCGACGAGGTCGGCCGCATCGCCCACGAGGCGGGCGTGCAGCTGGCGGAGCTGACGCAGCGCCACGCCTCGCTGGAGGACGCGTACATGCACTCGACCATGGACAAGGCCCAATACGTCGCACCGGAGGGAAATCGTGCTTAATCTGATCAACGCCGAATGGACCAAGCTGCGCACCACCGCGTCGTTCTACGCGTGCACGATCGTGGCGCTCGTGCTCTCGCTGCTCAACGCCGCGCTCACCGGCTGGATCTACAACACGATGTCGTTCCCGAAGCCATTGACGACGGCAGCCGTCATCACCGTCGTACTCTCCATGTACACGCTGGTGCAGACCTCAATGATGGTGACCACGGAATACCGGTTCGGCATGGCCGCCACCAACTTCCGGGTCGCGCCGAAGCGCTGGCAGCTCGCCCTGGCCAAGCTGATTCTTGGCGCGGTGCTCGTCGCCGTGGTGTCGTTGGTGAGCCTCGTCCTCGGCTTCGCGGTGGCGGACCTGGTGGACAACAACCCGGTCGGCTGGGCCAGCAACTCGTTCGTGCACCGGGCGCTGTGGGCTGTCCCGCTTGGCGAGGCACTCCTCGCCGTCCTCGTCCAAGGCGTCGGCTGGCTGCTCCGCAACACTGCGGTCACGGTCTGCGCCGGGCTGCTCATGATGCTGCTTGTGGAGCGAGTCCTGCCCGTCATCCCCAAGATCGGCGAGCACGTCGACCGGTTCCTGCCGTTCAAGGACCTCAACGCGTTCATGCTCAACCAAAAGGCGCCGAACGACGACCCACTCGTCTCCCTCGGCATCTTCGTCGTCTGGGCCCTCGTCGCCTGGGTGGCCGGCGTGGTGCTGCTGCACAAGCGCGACGCGTAAACGTTTGGTTTTTGTGCCCCTGGGCAGCCGGTTGCGGCTGGTCGGGGGCTTTTTTGGTGAGGTCTTGCGGGGTGGGCGTGAGAGATTTCTGCGCTGCGTGGTTGGGGCGTGGCGTTTCCCCAGGCCAGGGCGGTTTAGATAGGCAAGCTATGGGAAATTTTGCGCATTCTCGTCATCCTGGGGCGTGAGTTGCTGCAGCTGAGGTGGCGATTCGGGGGTCGAGTGAGAGATTTCCCCGGGCCGAGGCATGGGAGCGACGTTTCCCCAGGTCGCGACGAATTGGGTAGGCGGCTAGCTGGAAATTTTACGCATTCTCGTCATCCAGCGCCCCGCCTACTGCAGCGCGGAGGTCAGCTTCATCACGTTGTCCACGTAGCGGCGGTACCAGGGCCGGCGGTTCCAGCGCTCCGGGGTGAGTTCGCTGGAGACGGACAGGTAGGTGTCGGCAAGACGGTGCAGGTCGCGGAGGAGGGTGCCCTCGGCGACGAAGAGGCTGGACTCGTAGTTGAGGGAGAAGGAGCGGATGTCCATGTTGGAGGAACCAACGATGGCCACCGGCCGCCCACCCCCAGAACCAGACCCACCCCCAGAACCAGACCCAACCCCCGGATCCGCCAGCGCGAATTTGGTGTGCAAGACATAAGGGGCGGGGAACTCCCAGATGTGCACGCCGGCGTCTAGAAGCTGCTCGTAGTAGGAGGATTGGGCGTGGTTGACCATGAACTGGTCGGCCTTTTCGCCGACGAGGAGGTCGACGCGGATGCCTCGATAGCAGGCGGTGGTTACCGCTTCTAGGAGGGATTCGTCGGGGACGAAGTAGGGGGAGCAGAGGATGAGGCGCTCGCTGGCGTGGTGGATGAGGGAGTTGAAGCTGCGCAGGTTGGGCTCGGTCTGGTAGCCGGGGCCGGAGGGGAGGAGCTGCACTAGGTTGACGTCCTCGCCGTGGGGGCTGGGGAGGGCCGCGGCGGTGTGGAGGTCGATGAGCTCGCCGGATTCGGTGTACCAGTCGACGGCGAAGAGTGACTCCATGGAGGCGACGATGGGCCCCTCGAGCTCGATGAAGGTGTCCACCCACTGGCGTCCGGCGCGGCGGTGGTTGGGCATGAGGTAGCCGCGGTCGATGAGGTTGAGGGAGCCGATGAAGCCGACGCGGCCGTCGATGACCAGGAGCTTGCGGTGGTTGCGCAGGTCGGGGCGCCGGAAGCGGCCGCGCAGCAGGTTGAGGGGCAGCATGAGGTGCCAGTCGATGCCTGCGTTGGTGAGCCGGCGCTTCAGGGTCCGGAAGTGCGGGTACTTCATGGAGCCGATGTGGTCGAACAGGAGGCGGACGTGGACGCCGCGCTGCACGGCCCGCTCCATCGCCTCGAAGACGGGGCCGGTGGTCTGGTCCCACGCCACGGCGTAGATTTCGACGTCGACGTAGGAGGTGGCGGCGTCGATAAGCGTTGCAAGGCGGCGCATGACTAATTCGTAGTCGGTCCAGGTGTGGCGGACGCGGCTGTATTCGGCGGGAAAGCCAGTGAGCTCGCGGTTGAGTCGGATCATTGATGCCACGTCGGGGGCCAGGCGAGCGTCGACGGGGTGGTCGGGCGTGCGCGTGTAGATGTCGTTGAGCGCGGCGGTGGCGCGCTGCTGGATGCGGTGGCGGCGGCGCGAGACCAATGTCGAGCCCATCAGCAGGTAGAGGGGCAGGCCGACGATGGGCAGCAGGAGGATGAGCAGCAGCCACGCGTTGGCGGACGCCGGGCGCCGGTTCTCCGGCACGATGCCGATCATGACGAACTTGATCGCGTAGTCAATGGTCATGGCAACGAGCTGCCAGACCGATAGGTCGAACGAGAACGTCATCGCACTTGGTCGATGTCCAGGCCGTGCGTGTCGTAATCCACGATCACGGGCGCGTGGTCCGAGGCACCGGTGCCGCGGCGCTCGTCCACGTCCACCCAGGCGCGGGTCGCCTTCGCCGCGAGCGGCGCGGTGGCCAGCTGGAAGTCAATGAGCATCCCCTCGTTGCGCGGGAAGCGGCCGGACTTGTAGTCCCAGAACGAGTAGAGGTCGTCGTGCGTGATCTGGGTCAGCCCCGTCTCCTCCAGCATCTGGAACGCGGCGCGCTCCGGCTCCGTGACGTGCGTTTTGCCGTCGAACCAGTCGATGTCCCACACGTTTTCGTCGCGGGGCGCGATGTTGAAGTCGCCGGTGAGTACCTGCAGGTCGCCGGGCCGCACCGTGTCCTGCAGCGAGTAGAGGAACTGCAGCTTGTAGTCGTAGTGCGGGTCGCCGATTTCGCGGCCGTTCGGCACGTACAGGCTCCACACCTCGACGCCGCCGCAGTCCGCGCCGACGGCCCGCGCCTCCAGCTCCGGCTCGCCCTTCTTGGCAAAGCGGGGCTGCCGCTCGAAGTGGTCGCGCACGTGCTCGAGCCCGATCCGCGAGGCGATCGCCACCCCGTTCCACTGGTTGTGCCCCACGTGCGCGACCTCGTAGCCCGCCGCCTGAAACGTGGAGTAGGGGAACTTGGCGTCCGCTGTCTTCGTCTCCTGCATGGTCAGCACGTCCACGTCCTGCCGCTCGAGGAATGCAGCGATGCGATCGGCGCGCGTCCGCACCGAGTTGACGTTCCAAGTGGCAATTCGCATGCTCACCACCTTAGCGTTTTCGGGGCAGTGCTTATCGACGCCACGTCACCCCCACCCGACTCACCCCAACAACCGGGCGTACCGGTGCCGGTGGTGTTCCAGGAACCCCAGCTTGTGGTACATCGCCAGCGCAGCCGTGTTGCTCACGCGGGCCTGCAGGTAGGCGCGCTCGGCGCCCTGTTGCGCGCCCCACGCGAGCAGCTGCCGGGTGAGCTGGGTGCCCAGGCCCTGGCGGCGGCAGTCCTCGGCGACCTCCACGGCGGAGTAGCCGAGCCAGGTGCGCCCGTCGTCGGACTCCGTAAGCGTCGCGCGGGTGACGGCGACGGTTCGCCCGCCCCGCTCGAGCCGGGCGAAGGCGATGCGGCCCTCGATGTGCGACGCCAGGTCGAGCACCGCGTCCTCCGGCAGCGCGGCGCCCCGGAAGTGGTACATGGCGAGCCAGTCGGCGTCGGGCGTGTCGTCGACGCGGAAGTCAGCGCCCGCGGGTTCGGCGGGGTCGTCCTCGCACGGCGCCGTCATGACCAGGATTTCCTCGCCAAGCTCCCACCGGTCCGGGTGTCCCTCGATGAGGCGCAGCGCCGGTTTGCCGATGCGCTCCGGCACCAGCAGCTGCACCGGCATGTCACGCTCGGCGTAGAACTCGCGGAGCGCGTCGAGCGGGACCGGCTGCAGGGAGGCGGAGTGGCCGATGGGGGCGGCGGAGTTGGACCGCTCGGCGATTTCGGCTCCGGAGCGGGCGAGCCAGCCGTCGATAAGCTGCTGCTCTTGGCCCGGAAATGCGCGCGCGGTGGCGGTTTCGATCGCGCGGATGTCGGAGTTGCGGACGGTGCGCGGCGACAGTTTCTTGATGATGTGGACGTCCCGAATCTCCACCGCGTCCTTGAACGACGGGAAACCGCCGACCTCCTGCGGGCGGATGACCAGCGGGGTGAGGCTGAGGACGTGGCCGATGACGTCGCTGGCCATCTCGCCGCGGCGCTGGCGCACGACCACGCGGTCGCCGACGGCCACCTCGTCGGAGCGGAAGATGCGCGACATTACGCCGGACGGCGCACGAGGAACACGCCACCTGCCGTGAGCAGCAGTGCCAGCACGATCAGGTTGAGCATCGGCGTGCCGGTCTCGGCGAGGTCGCCCTCGCGCTCGTCCTCCTCGGTGGTGGTGGAGGAGGAGCGGGTGCTGCTGGTCGTGCGCGTGGTGGTCGACGACTTGGTGGACGAGCTCGCCGACGTCGTGCGGTTGTGCAGGATCGCGGTCGCCGAGGTGCTCTCGGATGTGCTGCTCGAGGAGCTCGTTGTGCTCGACGCGGTCCCCGTGGTCGTCTCCGCCGGCGAGCTGGTGGAGGTGCTGGTGGACGTGCTGGTGGTGCTCGACTCGTTGGAGGTGGAGGACGAGGTCGTCTCGTCGTCCTCTTCGTCGCTGTCCGCGAGCACGTTCGCGCGGTACCGCACGTTGGGCTCCCCGGTCGCTTCGGTCGCTTCCGGCTCTTTCGGCTCAGCGCTCACGCTTGTCGACGCTTCCGTCGACCCCGCTACCGTCGTCGGCTCCTCCGCGCGTTTCACCTCGGTGGTGGCGTGGGCGGATTCCGGCGCACAGTCGAAAGCGATGCGCTTGTCGCCCTGCTCGGAGCGCTCGACCGCGTCCATGGCGGTCGTGCCCAGCAGGCCGCCCAGGCCGGTGTCGCCGGCGACGAGGCCGGGGAGGCAGACCGCTTCGTCGTCGCCGAGCACCTCGGTGCGTAGCTCGCGGACCGTCTTGCGGTCCTCCTTGATGGCGTCCGCCGCCTCGGTGAAGGCTTCTTTGTCTTCCTTGCTCAGGGGCGTGCCGGACTCCTCGGCCTCCTGCTCTGCGTCCTGGCGCAGTTCGCGCAGGTCATCGGCGGCGTCGATGAGGTCGGTGCGCCACTCCTTCAGGGTCGCGCGGTAGGCGTCCTGGGCCTCGACCAGCGCTTCGTCGTCACCGGATTCCTTGGCGGCGTCGATGTCCTCCTGCTGGGTCTCGAGGGTTTCGGAGTGGGAGTTGTGGGACGCGGTGACGTCGATAAGCAACTGCTCCAGCGGCTCCTCGGCCGATGCGAACGGCGCGGCGGCGAGCACAATCGTGCCTGCGGCGATGGCGGCGGTGGTACGCATAAGTTCCTTCCCTCTTGGGCTAGTGGCCGAACGGGTCCTCGTCGGTGCCCGGCAGCCACGTGTTGCCCGGTTCGGTCCAACCATTGGCCTTGATCGCGCGCTTGGCCTCGCGCTTGTAGCGGCCGGTCAGTACGTCGGTGTACACCTTACCGTCAAGGTGGCCCACCTCGTGCTGCAAACAGCGGGCGAAGAACCCGGTGCCCTCAATCGCAATCTCGTTGCCGTGCTCGTCCAGGCCCGTGACCTTGGCCCAGTCCGCGCGGCCGGTGGGGAAGCCCTCGCCGGGGACGGAGAGGCAGCCCTCGTCATCTTCGCCGTCGTCGCGCGGCATGGTCTTGGGGATCTCGCTGGTCTCCAACACCGGGTTGATCACTGTGCCGCGGCGCATCTCGTCGCCGTCCGGGCAGTGGTACACAAACAGGCGCAGGTCAACGCCTACCTGGTTCGCGGCCAGGCCGACGCCGTGCGCGGCGTCCATCGTCTCGTGCATATCGGCGATGAGCTCCTGCAGCTCCTCCACGGGCTGCTCCACCTTGCGGGTCGGGTTGTGCAGGACAGGGTCGCCGTAAATCACGATGGGTCGAATCGTCATGCCTACTATATTAAGCATGCTCTCGACGCTTTCCGATTCCGACCGCGAACTCCTCGACTTCGAAGCTCACGCGCCCCGCAGCCTGGGCGCGAAGGAGGAAGCGATCCGGCGAGAGCTCGGGCTGAATCCCACCCGGTACTACCAGCGGTTGAACCTGCTGTTGGAGTCGCCCGAGGCGCTCGCGTACGCGCCGCAGCTGGTCCGGAGGCTGCGCGCGGTGCGGGAGGCGCGCGAGATTGGGTAGCGTTTTGCGCTTGACGACGATCAGCGTTCGGCGTGTCACACGCGCACCTCTGCCTCAAGTATGGCTTGAGGGTTTAGAGTGGCGCATGTGAATACTGTGAACCCTGGTGATGGACATCGCGGACGAGACGAGTTCCCGCGCGAACGTGACGACTACCGTGGCGCCCACCGGCGCGCCGACGAGCCGGAAGAATACGGTGACGGCTACGCCGACGACAGGTACGTAGACGACCGCTACGCCGACGACAGGTACTACGACACAGCGTACGAGGATGCGGAGTACGTAGAGGCGGAGCCGGTCGAGGCCGAGCTGGTTGACGAGGAAGAGGAGCGCCGCGGGGCGCTGGGCGGATCCACCGTGGCCACGGCCGGCGCTGCGGGCGCAGCTGGTGCGGGTGCAGCTGGTTCGCGCGACTGGTTCGCGCGACGCCGCGGCAGCGGGGCTCCCGAAGCGCGGCCTCGGCATGATCCTGCTTGCAGTCGGCGTGCTGCTCGCGCTGTGGGCCGTGTTTGCGCTGAACAAGGGCGACGACTCCCCGAGCAACACCGCTGAAGAGACCCAGAGCAGCCAGGCGAGCGACGCCGCGCAGCCCAACGGCGCGGGCGAGAACGGTGCCAACAACGGCGCGGCCGCACCGGCGCCGGGCCAGGAAAACGCGGGCCAGGACGGCGACGCGCAGAACCCGGACACCAACAACTCGGATGCGCAGAACCCGGACTTCAACAACCCGGACACCAACAACCCGGACGCCAACGCGAATGGCGATGCCGGCGAGGCCGCCCCCGCTGCGCCCGCTGCTCCCGCTAACAACCCGGCCACCCCGGGCCTGACGGCGCAGGACGCGCAGGTCTACGTCTTTAACAACTCGGGCGTGCCGGAGCTGGCCAACAAGACGGCCGGCGAGCTGGGCGGCCAGTACCACGTGGCCAACCAGTCGCAGGACCCGGCGGCGATGAATATGCCGGAGCAGACGTTCGGCGTGTTCCCGGAGACGTACGTGTTCTATAACCCGCAGGTGGCGGGGGCGGACCAGGTGGCGGCCGATGTGGCGCAGCGCGTCGGCGGCACGCCGCGTGCGAACAACGACCTGCCGGATGGGGAGACCCAGCTGCCGTCGGAGGCCATCCAGAACCGCAACGCGATTACGGTTGTGCTTGCGGGGCGGTAACGGGGGCGTCGATAAGCAATTGCCCTGAAACAAATTGACGAAGTTTCGGGGCACCCCGACTTACACTTGACCACATGGATCCTTATCGCGATTTTGCTCGATCCGCGGAGCCCACGCTGGGCGTGGAGTGGGAGATTTGCGTCGTCGACCCCGAGACGCGCGACCTCGTTCCGCAAGCCGAAAAGGTCATTGAGCAGGTGGAACGCGAGCACCCGGGGACCCGGCTGGAGCGCGAGTTCCTGCAAAACACCATCGAGCTGGTCACCCCGATCTGCCGCAATACTCGCGAGGCGATGGGCGCGCTCAACGCCGACCTGGGCAAGGTCCGCAGCGCCGCGGAGCAGCAGGGCCTCCGGCTGTGGGCCAGCGGCGGCCACCCGTTCTCGGACTTCCGCGAGCAGCCGCTCAGCCCCAAGCTGACGTACCAGGAGATCATTAACCGCACGCAGTATTGGGGGCAGCAAATGCTGCTCTGGGGCGTGCACTGCCACGTAGGCATCAGCCACGAGGACCGCGTGTGGCCCATCATCAACGCGATCATGGCGCACTACCCGCACTTGCTGGCTATCTCCGCGTCGAGCCCGGGGTGGGACGGCATTGACACCGGCTACGCCTCAAACCGCACCATGCTCTACCAGCAGCTTCCCACCGCGGGCATGCCGTACCAGTTCCGCGACTGGGACGAGTGGGTCGGCTTCATGCGTGACCAGCAGACCTCCGGCGTGATCAGCCATACGGGAAGCATGCACTTCGACGTCCGCCCGGCCGCCAAGTGGGGCACGATCGAGGTGCGCATTAGCGACGCCCCCTCGAACCTCCGCGAACTCGCCGGAATCGTCGCCCTCACGCACTGCCTCGTGGTGTACTACGACAGGAAGCTGTCCGCAGGCGAAGCGCTGCCGACGCTGCAGCCCTGGCACGTCGCCGAAAACAAGTGGCGCGGCGCCCGCTACGGCATGGAGGCGCTCGTGATTACCAGCCGCGACACCGACGAGCGCTGGGTAAAGGATGAGCTGCGCGACATGCTCGTGGAGCTCGCACCCATCGCGGAGGAGCTTGACTGCGTGGAGGAGCTGGAGCTCGTGCGCGAGATTTTGCGCGACGGGGCGGCCTACCAACGGCAGCGGAAAATCTACGAGGCGACCGGGGACTGGAAGCGCGTGGTGGACGCGACCTGCGACGAGATGCAGGAGATGCAGCCGCCCCGGTAGTCCAAGGCGGCGACCTGCCACCGGCGAGCTCTAGTCCGCGGGCGCGTCCGGGTTGACGCGGCGCGGGTGGTAGGCGGCGGGCCGATCGTTGCGGGTGAGCTGGTCCTCGGAACCGTAGAGCCCTTCGCGCCTGGCCACGCGGCCGAGGCGCTGCGCGGTGACCGGGTTGGTCATCAGCGCGAATAGGACCAGGAGCACCAGGATGCCCAGGTCACCGCGCTCGTGCACGGAGAAGCTGGGGGAGCTGACCAGCCGGATGATGGTGCCCACGAACATGAGCAGGAGACCGGTGGTTTGCGGCTTGGTAATCGCGTGGACCCGGGCCAGGGTGGAGCCGAACCGGACGGCGCCGACCGCCGCCGAGAACACCATGAAGGATCCGGGGAGGATGAAGAGGAGGGAGATGGCGTCGAAAAGCATTGCCCAATTCACAGCGAACCATCCCTCTTGCGGAAGCGGGCGACGGAGATGGAGGCGATGAAGCCGAGCAGCGCGATGACCATCATGACGTTGACCACCGTGGTATCCAGCGTCCAGCACACGTAGAGGGCGAGGGCGCACTGGAGGGAGGCGGTGATGGCGTCGTTGCCCAGCAGACGGTCCATGGAGTCGGGGCCGACGATGACGCGCCAGGCCAGCAGCAGGAAGCCGACGGCGATGAAGACGGCGGCGATGCAGAGGAAGACGTTGTACAGGGTTGGGTCCATGGGTTAGCTCCTGCTCTCAAAAATGTCGATCATCTGGCGCTCGAGCGCGGCGACGTTATCAATCTCGCGCTGGATGGCGTGCGGGTCGGCGGCGTCGAGGACGTGGATGGTCCACTCGCGGTCGGCGAGGTTGATGTCCGTAACCGAGCCACCGGGCTGCAGGTTGTACGCGCAGGTGGCCAGGTACAGGACGAACTCGCTGCTCAGCCGCATGGGGACGGTGAGGATGGCGTTCTTCGGCGGCGCCGCGGGGCGCAGGGCGAGCCAGCTCACCTTCGCCGACGCGATGAGCAGGTCGCGCAGCCACGCCAGCCCGAACAGGACCAGCTTGCCCCACCGGACCTTGTAGCCGGCGTTGGGGATGTGCGGTAGCGGCAGCAGCAGCACGATCAGCAGCGCGAGCGCGAGCCCGGCGGCGACGTTGCCCCAGCTCAGCTCGCCCATCAGCAGCACCCACATGAGCGTCAGCCACACCACAAACAGCGGCCGGAACCGGTGCCTGACGCCTTGCATCGTCTCCAGCATCTACTCCTCACCTCCGTCGGTGCTCGTGCTTGTCTGCGCCTCCGCCCCCGGCGTCGCTTCCTCCGTATCCCCAGCGACGGGCGTGGGCACGGTCTCCGTGGAAACGCCCTCGCCGCCTTCGGGGGTTCGCTGGTCCCGCTCTACGTGGTGGCGGTCCAGGTTGTCGGATGCGCCGTAGTCCGAGTGCGGGGTGGTGAAGCGCTCGGGGCGCCGGGTCGGCTCGTCGCTGTCCGCCCCTACGGGGCCCTCCAGCACCGCGTTGCGGTAGATGGAGCTGTCCTGCGCCGACTCCGCCGCGCGGTCCGTGATGCTGGAGATCGGTCCTGCCAGGAAGGTGATGGACACGGAGGCGGCGACGAGCAGCGCCGTGGACAGGAGCATGCCCGCGGGCAGGCGGCCGACGTCGTCGCGCTGCTCAAACTGGGTGGTTTCGCCGCGCTCGGCAAGCAGGGACGGCCGCGCCATGGCCACGTTGCCCTCGGGGGCGTCGGCGCGGTCGCGCAGGAAGCCCTTGGACCAGACCAGGATCATGGCGTAGAGGGTGAGCAGCGAGGTCACCACCGCGCCGCCGATGAGGACCCAGGCCAGCCAGGACCCGTCGTCTGCGCCTGCCTGGATGAGCATTACCTTGCCCAGGAAGCCGGAGAACGGCGGGATGCCGCCCAGGTTGAGCGCGGGGATGAAATACAGGATGGCAATGATCGGGGCCGTGTACAGCAGGGAGCCCAGGCGCCGCAGCTGGGCGGACCCGGCCTGGCGCTCCACCAGCCCGACGACCAGGAACAGGGAGGTCTGCACGAGGATGTGGTGGACCGCGTAGAAGATCGCGCCGGACAGGCCCGTCATGGAGCCGAGCGCGATGCCAAAGATCATGTAGCCGATGTGCGAGACCAGCGTGAACGACAACAGTCGCTTGATGTCGTTCTGGGCAAGTGCGCCCATCACGCCGATGATCATGGTCAGCAGTGCCACCCACATGAGCAGGGTGTCCAGGGAGCCATCCGTAAACACGGTGGAGCGCATGCGGATGATCGCGTACACGCCCACCTTGGTCAGCAGGCCCGCGAACACGGCGGTGACCAGGGAGGCCGCGGTGGGGTAGGAGTCAGGCAGCCACGCGTCCAGCGGGAACACGGCCGCCTTGATGCCAAACGCAACAAGCAGGGTGGCAAAGATGGCGGCGCGGGTGCCGTCAGGGATCTCCTCCATGCGCATGCCCGCCTGCGCCATGTTTACGGTGCCCACGGCGGAGTAGACCAGGGCCAGGGCGACAAGGAAGACCATGGACGAGGCCATGGAGACCATCACGTAGCCGATGCCGCTGCGCACGCGCCCGGGTGAGGCGCCGAGGGTGAGCAGGACGTACGAGGCAACCAGGAAGATCTCAAACCCGACGTACAGGTTGAACAGGTCGCCGGCCAGGAAGGAGAGGTTCACGCCCATGCACAGGAGCATGTAGACGGGGAGGAAGACGGCGATGGGGTCGTCCTCGTCGCCGTCGCGAAGCCCCTGCGAGATGCCGTACCACATGACGGCGAAGAGCACGGTGGCGGAGACGAACAGCATGATGGTGGACAGCCGGTCCGTCACGAGCGTGATGCCCACGACGGCGTCCCAGCCGCCCATGTGCACGGTCTGGATGCCGTGGACGTCGGCGATGATGATCATGGCGCCGGCGATGAGGGCGAGCGCGAACAGCGTGGTGAGCGCGATGGCGCGCTGCAGCTGGACGTGCTTGCCCGAGACCAGGATGAGCGCCGCCGCGATGGCGGGCAGGATCAGCGGCATCACCGTCAGGTACGGCATGGCGGGCAGCGCCCAGTCGGCGAAGTCGAAGAGGCTACTGGTCATTCTCCGCCTCCTTCACGGGTGTCTCGAACGAGCGCGGGCCGAATGAGTCGCCGGACACGCTCGGCTTGCCGGTCTCCGGGTCGTCGGAGCGGTCGTGGTCCGGCGCGGCCGCAGGCGTGGTCGGCCGCTTCGCAATCGCGCGGTCCTCCTCGTCGCGCTCGATGATGTCGTCGGTGCGGTAACGGTACTGCCGGTACGCCAGCGCGAGCATGAACGCGCTCATGGCCATGGAGATCACGATGGCGGTGAGGATCATCGCCTGCGCGAGCGGATCCGCGCTGTCCGCGTACTGCTCGGATTCGCGCCCGAGAATCGGCGGCGAGCCCGCCTGCCCGCCGGACTGCAGCAGCAGGAGGTTCGCCCCGTTGCCAATCAGCAGCACGCCGAGGATCATGCGGGTCATCGCCCGATCCAGCATCATGTACACCCCGCACGCGATGAGCACGCCCGAGCCGATCAGGAGGAAGAGGTTCGCTTCCATCTACTTGCTCCCTTCTTGGGCTTGGTTGCTTATCGACGATCCCGCGCCTCCAGCCGAAGCCCGCTCGGACTCCCTGGCGGCGCGCCGCTGCGCCTGCTGCTCCCGGCGCCGCTTGTTCTTTTCCTGCAGCTCGCGGGCGCGGTCGCGGGCCCGCTGCTTGCGGGTGTCTTCCTCGCGGTCCAGGTACGCGCCCATGGAGCCGAGGATGTGCAAGGTGAGGCCGACGACGATGGCGTACACGCCGGCGTCGAAAACGAGCGCCGAGGGGACGTCGAACTCGCCGATGAGCGGCAGCGCCAGCGAGGCGTAGCCGGTGGTGAGCGGCGGGTTGCCAAAGAAGAGCGGTACCACCACGCACGCGGCGGAGAGGAGGATGCCCGTGCCCAGGATTTTCGCGGGGTCGACCGGCAGCGCCTCGTCGATCTCCGCGCGGCCGCCCGCCAGGTAGCGCAGCGTGAACGCGAGCGCGGCAACCAGGCCGCCCGCAAAGCCGCCGCCGGGGGCGTTGTGGCCGGAGAAGAAGAAGTAGAAGGACAGGAGCATGATCGACGGGAAGAGGATGCGCGTGACCACATCGACCATGATGGAGCGGTTCTGCGCCGTCTCCGAGTCCACGCCCGAGGCGAGCCAGCGGGGCTTGTTGGTGGACAGGGTGGGGCGCCGGGACTCGCGCCCGAACGTGCCCGTGCCGAAGATGAGGCTGGCCACGCCGGTGGCGGCGATGACCAGGACCAGGATCTCTCCAAAGGTGTCGGCGGCGCGCAGGTCCACGAGCAGCACGTTGACGGTGTTGCGGCCGTGGCCGATCTCGTACGCCAGGTCCGGCATGTACTTGGACACCGGGTCCTGCACGCGCGCCGACATCGCCGTCATGGCCACGATCACCACGGAGAGGCCCGTGCCGATGGAAAGCCAGGCGCGCAGCCGGTTGTCGTCGTTGCGCGGCTCCACCTCCGTGGGCATCTTGCGCAGGACCAGCATGAACACCACCATGACGATGGTCTCTACCAGAGCCTGCGTGAGCGCGAGGTCCGGGGCACCGTGCAGCGCAAAGATGAACGCGAGCGAGTAGCCGGTGAGGCCGACCATGACTACGCCGGACAGGCGGTTGCGCTGCAGCGTGGCAAAGATCGCCATGGCGCACAGGATGCAGACCACAAGGCCTTGCCACGGGTTGTCCCACAGCAACATGTGGATGTCGTTGCTCTGCCCCAGAATCAGCGCGGCGAGCGGGACCACCATGAGCGTGGCAAAGATGACCGCCAGGTTGATGGTCAGCGAGCCGCGCTGCGTCGACGCCGTGAGCTTGAGCGACGCGTTGCGGAGCTGGTGGAGGATGAGATCCCAGATCTCGTCGGCGTCGCCAAGTGCCGGCTTGTCAAAGCGGACCCTGCGGATCAGGTCGCGCTGCCAGAACAACACGGTGCCGGCCACGACGATCACCACGGTGAGCATGAGCGGGGTGGTGATGCCGTGCCACAGCTTCAACGGCGCGCCCTCGTCGCGCGGGAAGCGGACGTCCAGGTAGGAGTTGATGGCGTTGGACAGCCAGGCGGGCAGGAGCCCGAACGCGATGGTGGCCAGCGTGAGCATCGCCGGGGAGGCGGACAGCAGCGGGCCGATGTGGTGCATCTTTGCCACGGCGGGGGAGACGCCGGTTTCGCGGTGCTGCGCCTTCGTGGCGAACGCGCCCCACAGGAAGTACAGGGAGTAGCCCATTGTCAGGATGGAGCCGACCACCAGCACGACCAGCGTGATGTGGCCCGGCATGCCGTGCAGCGACTCCTCGTGCAGGATCGCCTCCAGCGCCGACTCCTTGGCAATGAATCCGAACAGCGGGGGCAGGCCCGCCATCGACGCCGCCGACACGACAGCCAGGAACGCGACGAAGGGTTCCTTGCGGCCCAGGCCGGAGAGCTCGCCGATGTCGCGGGTGCCGGTCGTGTGGTCGATCGCGCCGACGATCATGAACAGCGTCGCCTTAAACATGGAGTGCGCGAACGTGATGGCCAGGCCCGCCATCGTCGCCTCGCGCGAGCCCACGCCGATCACCGCGGTGATAAAGCCCAGCTGGGAGACCGTTCCATATGCCAGGATGAGCTTGAGGTCGCGCTGCTTCAGCGCCATCCACCCGCCGAGCAGCATGGTGAACAGGCCGGTGGAGATGACCACCAGGTGCCAGGTGCTCACGGCCGCCATGTCCGGCGCCAGACGGGCGACCAGGTAGATGCCCGCCTTCACCATCGCCGCCGAGTGCAGGTAGGCGGACACCGGGGTGGGCGCCGCCATCGCGCCGGGCAGCCAGAAGTGCCACGGGGCTTGGGCGGACTTGGTCAGTGCGCCGAGCATAATGAGCACGATCGCCGCCGAGATCGCCGGCGTGTTCTGGATGTCTGCGAACTGCGGGATCTGGCTGAGCTTCCAGATGCCCGCGTTGAACCCGAGCAGGTTGATGCCCACCAGCATGGCCAGCCCGCCCATGGTGGTGATCATGAGCGCCTGGATCGCGGCCCTGCGTGACGACGCCCGCTCGCCGTAGTACGAGACGAGCAGGTAGGACAGGATGGACGTCAACTCCCAGAACACGTACATGAGCAGGAAGTTGTCCGAGATGACCAGGCCGTACATGACGGTGGCGAACATGGTGAGCTCGCCGCCGAACTTGGCCAACCGGCGCGGGTTGGAGTCGAAGTAGCCCCAGCAGTACAGCAGGACGAGGGCACCGACGCCCAAAATGATCAGGGAGAACAACCCGGCCAGGGGGTCGAGGCGGAACTCCAGGTTGAGGTTGACGGAGGGCATCCAGGCGTAGCTGGCAACGATCTCGCCTTCGTCGGTAAAGATGCCCCGCTGGAACAGGCTGGCCATCCAGATGAAACCGCCGAGTGGGACCGTGGCGAGCAAGCCGAACGCTGCCCGGCCGCAGAACCTGATGAGCGGGGGTGCGGCAATCGTCGCGATGATGAGCGCGGCGAGCAGCGTGAGCAAAGTGCGGACCTCTCCTTGGGCATGTACGGATCGAGTTCTCATACCGAGCCCAACAAGCCCAACAAAGCGGCCCAAGGAGGCACAAAGCGGCCATGAATTGGAAACTCGTGCGAGTGTGTGGGGCGCGTCGAAAAGAATAGGCGCGGCCAATGCGTCCAACTGTACCGATTAGATAACTATTCCGCTACCGAATTGTGGCCGCATCGTGACCGCGCCCTGAGCGGCCGAGGGTGGCTTACTTGCCGTACTGGCGGAGGAAGCTGGCCTCGGCGACGGCGATGCGCTCGATCTCGGTCGGGTCGACGGACTCGTCCACGCCATGGATGCCGCAGGCGGGTTCCTCAACGCCGTAGAGGGCGATCTCAGCATCCGGGAACTGCTCCTGCAGCGTGTTGGTCAGCGGGATGGAGCCGCCCGAACCGATGAGGGTGAGCTTGTCGGTGCCGTACGCCTCGCGCAGGCACTCGCCGAGCTTCGCGGCGGCTGGGCGCTCCGGGTCGGTGGCAAACGGGGCGTTGACGCCGCTGATTTCCACGGTCACCTTGGCGCCCCAGGGGGTGTGGGCCTTGATGTGCTCCTCCATCTTCTGTGCGATCTCGGCGGCGTCTTGACCGGCCGGGACGCGCAGGTTGAACTGGGCCTCGGCGCGCGGGTTTACCGCGTTGACCGCTTCAGCGACCGGGGTGGAGGTAAAGCCGATCATGGTGACGGCCGGGCGTGCCCAGCACATGTCGGCGGGGTCGTCATCGACGGTGCCGAGGAGCTGGACGCCGTCGAGGACGCCCGCGTCGGTGCGGAAGGTGTCGCGCTCGTAGGCGTCGCCGGTCCACTTGGCGGTGGTGTCGACGCCGTCGATGGTGGTGCGCCCGTGCTCGTCGAAGAGCGAATCGGCGATGCGGATCAGGGCGTGGGCCGCGTCGGGGGCGGCGCCGCCGAAGCTGCCGGAGTGGATCGCGCCCTCGAGGGTTTCCACGGTGACCTTCACCTGGGCGCCGCCGCGCAGGGAGGTGGTCAGGGTGGGCTCGCCCACGGCGGCGTTGCCGGAATCGGCGATGAGGATGGCGTCGGCGCGGAAGATCTCCGGCTCAGCCTCGATGAGTTTGCCCAGGCCGTCGTCGCCGCCGAGCTCCTCGGAGCCCTCGACGACGACCTTCAGGCCGAGGTCGGTGCCGCCGGCGGCCTCGACCAGGCGCAGTGCCTCGAGGTGCATGGCCAGGTTGCCCTTGCAGTCGGCGGCGCCGCGGCCATACCAACGGCCGTCGCGCTCGGTGAGCTCGAACGGGTCATTCGTCCACACCGACGGGTCGCCCGCCGGGACGACGTCGTAGTGGGAGTAGAGGAGGACGGTCGGGGCGTCGCCCACCGGCTCCTTGACGGCGACGATGGTGTCCGCGTTGTCCACGGTGGCGTGGCGGGTCACGGTGAGACCCAGGCCCTCGAGGGCGGAGACGGTCCAGGCGCAGGCGGCCTCGTGCTGGTCGGCCAGCTCCGGGGTGGAGTGCGGGGAGTTGAAAGAGACCAGTTTGGCCAGGTCGGCGAAGATGCGTGTGCGGTCCGGTGTGAATTCACTCATGGGGGCGACGCTACCATTGGGGAAACGGTGGGCGTCGATAAGCAAATGGTGCTTGCACTCGCTGGGGGTGAGTGCTAAAAATGGGTCCTAGCACTCGGAGATGCCAAGTGCTAAGCGGGTGAGGCTGCACCACTCAGCAGCCGTGCCGTCGCGGGCGCCTGCTTGAACCGACGAATTGAGTACTCGTTCCACAATAAATAAGGAGCAACAAACTCACATGGCAAAGACCATTGCATTCGACGAGGAAGCACGCCGCAGCCTCGAAAACGGCCTGAACACCCTGGCAGACGCCGTGAAGGTGACGCTTGGCCCGAAGGGGCGCAACGTTGTCCTGGAGAAGTCTTGGGGCGCGCCGACCATTACGAACGATGGCGTGACTATCGCGAAGGAAATCGAGCTCGAGGATCCGTACGAGAAGATCGGCGCCGAGCTGGTGAAGGAAGTTGCCAAGAAGACTGACGATGTCGCTGGCGACGGCACCACCACCGCAACCGTCCTGGCCCAGGCGCTCGTGCGCGAGGGTCTGCGCAACGTTGCGGCCGGCTCCAACCCGATGGGCATTAAGCGCGGCATCCAGGCCGCGACCGACAAGGTGTCCAAGCACCTGCTCGACTCCGCGAAGGAAGTGGAGACCCAGGAGCAGATCGCTTCCACGGCCGGCATCTCCGCCTCCGACCCGGAGATCGGTGCCAAGATCGCCGAGGCGATGTACGCGGTTGGCAACGGCACCGTGAACAAGGAGTCCGTCATCACGGTCGAGGAGTCCAACACCTTCGGTGTTGAGCTCGAGGTGACCGAGGGTATGCGCTTTGACAAGGGCTTCATCTCCGCCTACTTCGCCACCGACATGGAGCGCGGCGAGGCCGTGCTGGAAGACCCGTACATCCTGCTGGTCTCCGGCAAGATCTCCAACGTCAAGGAGCTCGTCCCGGTCCTGGAGCAGGTCATGCAGTCGGGCAAGCCGCTGCTCATCGTTGCTGAGGACGTCGAGGGCGAGGCCCTGTCCACCCTCGTGGTGAACAAGATCCGCGGCACCTTCAAGTCCGTCGCCGTGAAGGCACCGGGCTTTGGCGACCGCCGCAAGGCGATGCTGCAGGACCTGGCTATTCTCACCGGCGGTCAGGTCATCTCCGAGGAGGTCGGCCTGTCCCTGGAGACCGCCGGCATCGAGCTGCTCGGCCAGGCACGCAAGGCCGTCATTACCAAGGACGAGACCACCCTGGTCCAGGGCGCTGGCGACCAGGCCCAGATCGAGGGCCGCGTAAAGCAGATCCGCGCCGAGATCGAGCACTCCGACTCCGACTATGACCGCGAGAAGCTGCAGGAGCGCCTGGCCAAGCTGGCCGGCGGCGTTGCGGTGATCAAGGTCGGCGCCGCCACCGAGGTGGAGCTCAAGGAGCAGAAGATGCGCATCGAGGACGCCGTGCGCAACGCCAAGGCTGCCGTGGAGGAGGGCATTGTCGCCGGCGGTGGCGTGGCCCTGCTGCAGGCGGCCAAGGAGCTCGAGGGCGACCTGGAGCTGACCGGCGACGAGGCTACGGGCGTGAAGATCGTCCGCGAGGCACTCTCCGCCCCGCTGAAGCAGATCGCCCACAACGCAGGCCTGGAGCCGGGCGTCGTTGCGGACAAGGTTGCCAACCTCCCCGCGGGCCAGGGCCTGAACGCCGCGACCGGCGAGTACGTTGACATGCTCTCCGAGGGCATCAACGACCCGGCCAAGGTGACCCGCTCCGCGCTGCAGAACGCCGCGTCCATCGCTGGTCTGTTCCTGACCACCGAGGCTGTCGTTGCTGACAAGCCGGAGCCGGCTGGCGCCGCAGGTGCCGGCATGGACCCGGAGGCCATGGGCATGATGTAAGCCCGTTTGCGCCCGAAACGCCCCGAGTAGCCCCGCGCTGCTTGGGGCGTTTTGCTGTCTCCTTCGGCCCCTTCCAGCCCGTATACCCCCGTATGTGGGGAAATGTCCGTCTCTGTGGGGGCATTGCTTATCGACGCCACCGCAACCCCCGTTACGCCGCCCCGCCGGAGTTAAGAGACAGTTAACTTAGTAGCACCATAACAAAGCTGTAACGGCGCAGGTTGGCGGTGAACCTTGGAAAAAGGTTGCGTTTGGGTGAACAAACTCTCAAATGGGGGCCGATTTTGGCGAGGAAAAAGTTTCGCCGAAACACTTGCGAGCTCACAATGCTGTGGCAAAATACTTCGTGTGATGCCCCACGGCGGGTGTCAGGACACTGTCAATCAAGAGCCAGACATTCTGGCACCTACACGTAAGGGGAAAACAATGGGTGACCTCTCTACCATCGCTGACATGCTGAAGGACTTCGGCAAGTTTGGTAAGAACTTCGTCGAGCTGTTCCGCGGCATCCCGGACATCCTGATCCGCTTCGGCTCCCTGGGCACCGCTGCCAAGGAGCTCCCGAACGACACTGCCTCCAAGTAGTCGTCTCTCGCGCGTCCATTTTCGGCAACGCGCAAACTTCAACACTCACCTCATTGGCCTTGGATAGGGTCACTCGTTAAAAGGAGAACATCATGGAAGCACTTCAGAACTGGGCATTTCTGTCCTCTGACGCACACGTTGCAGGCGCACTGCTCGGCATCCTGGGCGCAGTTGCTAAGGCGGCTGGCAACCTGGGCGAGCTGATCGGCCTTGTCGCGTAAGACAAACCGCCTTACAACCCCGCCGCTGCGCGGGGTTGTTTTGCGTTTAAGGCGTCTCTTTGGTCGCGTGCGCGGAACCGGCGAAGCGCAGCTTGAGCTGGAGGCTCCCCGCCCGAAGCCGGAAGCAACTCAGCCGGCCAAGGATCCCAGCGCGCTCGCATCCGAGGAGAAGCTGGTCGCTCCGGTGCCGGAATCGACTCGGAGGGCCCCGGACCCGAAGCCCGCGGCGAAGGCCCACAACGCACACCAGGCGGACACCCCGGCGAAACTGACCTCCGATTCCACCTCTCAATCTTCCATCGAACACAAACCCCAGACGGGCGGTAAACTTAAGGACATGGCTGACCACAAGGATGATGAACTCCCTTTGATCGACTTGGCAGAGGTCGAGGGCTGGGTTGTTGACGATACTGATGAAGACGATCCGGTGCTCATGATGCCGGACGGCACGCCGATTCAGACCTGGCGTGAGAATTACCCGTACGACGAGCGCCTGAGCCGCGCGGAGTACGAGAAGGAAAAGCGCGCGCTGCAGATCGAGCTGCTGAAGTGGCAGAACTGGACCAAGGACACGGGCCAGCGCCACATCATCCTTTTCGAGGGGCGCGACGCCGCCGGCAAGGGCGGCACCATTAAGCGCTTCAACGAGCACCTCAACCCGCGTGGTGCCCGTACGGTTGCGCTGGAGAAGCCCAGCCCGCGCGAGTCCACCTCGTGGTACTTCCAGCGCTACATTGAGCACTTCCCGTCCGCGGGCGAGATCGTGTTCTTTGACCGCTCCTGGTACAACCGCTCGGGCGTCGAGCGCGTCATGGGCTTCTGCACCGAGTCGCAGCACGCGGAGTTCCTCCGCGAGGTACCGATGCTGGAGAACATGATCCTGGGCTCCGGCATCTCGCTGACCAAGTTCTGGTTCTCCGTGACCCAGCGCGAGCAGCGCACCCGCTTTGCCATCCGCCAGGTGGACCCGGTCCGCCAGTGGAAGCTGTCCCCGATGGACCTGGCCTCGCTGGACAAGTGGGACGACTACACCCGCGCCAAGGAGGAGCAGTTCCGCTACACCGATACGGACGAGTCCCCGTGGGTGACCATCAAGTCCAACGACAAGAAGCGCGCCCGCCTCAACGCGATGCGCTACATCCTGTCCAAGTTTGAGTACACGAACAAGGACCACGAGCTCGTCGGCGAGCCGGACCCGCTGATTGTCAAGCGCGGCCGCGACCAGATCGGCGACTAAGCTCGCGCCTCATTGCCCGGTCCCCGTGGGGGCCGGGCTTTTCGCTTATCGACGCCCCTACTGGTCCTCGTCCTGCAGAATCGCCTTCGACAGCTTCTTCAGGCTCTTGAGCTGCTTGGCGCTGGACGCGTCGAGGGCGCGGTCCTCAGCATCGGCGACCTCCGCGGCGAGCGTCCCCAACGCCTTGGAGCCCTTCTTGGTCGCGGTGACGATCTGGCGGCGCCGGTCCTTCGGGTCGCGGTCGCGCTTGACCCAGCCCAGTTTCTCCAGCGAATCGACGAGGCGGACCATGTCGGAGGCGTCAACAGCCAGCAGGCTGGACAGCTGCGACTGCGACAGCGCAGTGTTGTCAACGCAGGTGAGTACCCAAAAGCCGCGCATGCTCACGTCGTGCTTGAGCAGGGTGCGCTCCACCTCTTCCTTGGTGTGGCGGCGGACCCGCTCGATTTGGAAGGACGGGGACTTAGTGAGTGCGTTGGGGAGCTCGTCGTGCGTTGCCATGCCCACATCATACGGTTAGTTGGCTAATTCAATCAATTACAGGTGCGCGGAAAACTGCCCCCGCCGGGCGGTGTGTTTTGCCGGGGTAGGTGGCTATTCCGTGGGAAGGTCGGCGGCGAGCCAGGCGTCTGTGCCACCAGCGACGTTGATGACATTGTCCCAACCGCGGGCCTGCTCCAGGTACTCGGCGGCGTGGGCTGAGCGGCCGCCGGACTTGCAGATGACGTAGATGTCCTGGTCCGGGTCGATCTTGTCTGCTAGGCCGACAAAGTTGGACAGGGGAAGATTGACAGCGCCCGCGGCGTGGGCGATGGCGAACTCGTCGGGCTCGCGGACGTCGATAAGCTGTGCTCCCTGCGGTACTTCTGTGACATTGACTGTTTTCATGGGGCCGATCCTATACGCTATTGCGCCATGGGATCCCGGAGACCGCGTCGCCCGCAGTGGGTGTATTGGGTGCGGCGCGCGATGGTGCTTGCGGTGCTGGTGGCGGTGTTAGCGCTGCCGGTGGCGCTGCTGAGCCGATGCGGGGGAGGGGAGCCGGGTGAGGTGGGCCCGATTGGGCAGTCGCGGCCGGTGGAGATGGCAGTGCCGCAGATAGGCTTGCGCGCCGAGTTTGAGAAGGGGGATTGCCGGGTGAAGGACGGCGCGATCAATCCGGCGTCGATGGGCAAGGCGTGCGCGTACACGGCGGAGGGGAAGCCGTATCAGCTCCCGGGCCCGGGTGCTGGCGACCTTGTCGTGGTGGCGGGGCACACCGGCGCGGCGGTGCACGGTGTGTTTGACGGGCTGTACGACGCGCGCGCGAATGCGCACAACGTGCGCGAGGGGGACACGCTTTACCTGCGCACGCAGGATTCGCGCGCGGCGGGCAAGTGGTTGGAGTACCGCGCGACGGACCTGCACGACCCGGAGAAGGAGGGGCTGGCTGACGACGCCTCCGTGTGGGGCACCGAGCCCATGCCCGGTCGCTTGCTCACCATCTCCTGCATCCAGCCGGTGAACCCACTTGCCGCGGCGGTGCGCAACGCGGTGGTGGGGTGGCAGTTTGCGGGCGTGGTGGACGACGCGACGGTGGACGCCGCCGAGTAGCCGGCGGACCCGCGAGACAATCGTTGCCAATGTGTTACGTGTGACTCCTGGGAAAACGCGCCATCTCTGTGTAAAGTCTAAAGGTGAACTTGAGAGTGACCCTCGCTCGAGACAGGAGACCACCATGAACCGCATTTCCCTCGCCGTCGCCTTTGCCGGTGTGCTCACGCTCACCGCGGCCCCGCTCGCCAGCGCTCAGGACCTCCCCGCCGAGGTGACGGACGCCCTCGGCGCCACCTACTTCCTCAACCAGGCTGGGGACCACTACGTGTCCGACGCCAACCTCGTCGCCACCCCCTACGCGCAGCTGAGCGCCGACGACCAGGAGCGTGCGGTCGACGTGACCAGGGCAGCAGTCGCAGGGCTTATCGACGCCCCCGCGCCCGCCCCCTCCGCCCCGGCTGCTCCCGCCGACGCGCCGGAGAGCCAGCAGGGCGACCAGCCTGCCACCCCGGTGCAGCCCGACGCGGACCAGGCGCCGGCGGAGCAGGTGCTCGACGCGGACGCGGTGGACTCGAACAACCCGGCGCCAGTTGCCGGCGGCCTGGTCGCGCTCCCGTCTGTGCTGAATGTGGACGGGCAGACCTACTACCTGAACAAGGACGGCGCCACCTACGTTGCTGACGTGGCCCGCGTTGCTGAAACCCCGACGCGGGAGGAGGCGGAGGCCTCGGCGCAGCTGGTGACGGACAACGCTGGTGCGATCCGTGAGCAGGGGTTGGAGGAGGCCCGGGCCGGTGGTAAGACCGAGCAGGCCGACGGTGAGGCAGCACCCGCTGTGGAGGTGCAGCAGCAGGCCGCGCCCGTGACCGCGGATGCTGTTGCCGGCGCGGCCGAGGTACAGGCCCGCGGCATGGCTGCCGAGACCGGCTCCAACACAGTGGCGCGCGCGCTCGTGGCGCTGTTGATCGCCTCCGCGGTCGGCGCAGCGGTCTTTGTGGTGGGACGCCGGTACCTGGTGTAGCCCTGTGGACGCCGCCGGCTGGATCGTCGGCTGCGTGGGGCGCTCGCATGATGTGCGGGCGCCCCCTTTTTGTGTCCTACCTCCTGGTTTTCTATCCCCCCCGTTTGCTCACACCCGAGCGAGGTGCTGTGGCGAAGAACACCCAGGGGTTGAGTGTGCTTCACCGCACTTTGGGCAACCTTTGGTGTTTTAGTCAAACGTTCAATTTCCCAGGTCGGGGGTCTTAGCTATTTGGCTAAGAAGTGCAAACGAGCTGCATAAATGTCTGCATGTTAAATTTACGCCCGCGCCACCGGCACCTGCACCCCCAACACCGTCACCGCGCGCAATACGGGCGGCGAGCTCACCCCGGCCGACAACGTCGCCACCGCGCCGTGCCCCGTGCAGCTGCGCGTGCGCAAGGTGGATCACCAGGATCGCACCGTGGCCCTCGAGGCCGGCCTTGAGCTTCGTCCGCTTATCGACGCCCCGTCGTCCCCCATTCCCCTCGCCCCAACCCCCGACGGCTTCCTCACCACCGGAGCCGCCCTCGAGCGCGGCCGGGAGTACCAGCTTGTGGAGACGAAGGCGCCCGCCGGCTACTCACTGCTCGCCGAGCCGATTGTGCTGCGCGTCGTGCGCGAGGGGGAGACGGACGTCCTTGAGTTCCGCGGACCCGACGGCGCGTTTTCTCAGGATTCGCCGATGGTGGGGCTGTGGGCGGGCGCGCCAGGGGAGAACGTGCAGCTCATCGACGCCGCGAACACCGTCAGTGTCTCCCTCGCCAACGTGCGCCAGGGGAACCTGCCCAAGACTGGTGGTGCGGGGCTTATAGTGTGGGTGGGCGTGGCGTCGATAATGCTCAGCGCTGGTTTCTGCGGGCTGTGGCGGCGCGGACGGCGAACTGGCTAATTGGTGGGCGAAGCTGTACTCTTTCTAAGCACGCCGTTAGTCATCTCTTAAAAAGGTCATCCCCACGTGTCTTCCCGAAAGTATCTCGCCGCCGCGCTCGGCGCCTCCTTGTTGATTGTCAACGCCCCCTCCGCGCACGCGTACAGCGGAGAGGTCGATCCGCTCGACGCGCAGTGCAAGACTGATACTGCGCTGGCGAACCAGGGGAAGGAGCTCCCGAACGTGGAGCGCTACTTCTTCGGCTCGAACCAGAGCAACATCCACGGCAACACGCTCAAGGTCTACAACACCACCGCCTACGGCGAGCACCTGAAGGAGGCCATGGACGCGTGGATCAAAGCCACCGGCGGTCTGCTGCGTGTGGAGTACGTGGACCACCGGGACCCCGAAGCCGTGATGCTGGAGCTCGGGTCCTTGCCTGGGATTACTGCGGGCCGCCAGCAAGGCACGCCCGGCAACAACCCTCGCGTGACGTTGAATCAGGCGCTGTACGCCAACCCGGCGAACGTCCACCACGCCAGCATGGTGATGACGATCGCCCACGAGATGGGCCACGCCATGGGGCTCGCGCACTCCTGCAGCGGGGCGCTGATGAAGAACGGCACAAACCGAGGCGATCTGGCCCTGCTGCCGCAGAAGCTCGACGTGCAGATCCTGCTGCAGACGCACCCGCAGCTGCGCGAGCTGGGCGGGCAGCCTATGACGAGCGAGGCGTCGCAGCCGGCGGAGGAGACTTCAGTTTCGGCGGAGCCGTCCGTGGAGACTTCGGCGGAGCCCGAGCCTTCCGTCGAGCCGGAACCCTCGGAGACCTTCGTGCCGGAGACTACGGAATCCACGGCGACCTCGGCGGAACCGGAACCGTCAGTGGGGCCGGAACCAACCGTGGCGCCCGAGCCGTCGGAAACTGCCGCGCCGGAGACCTCAGTGCCGTCGCCGGTTGCCATCACGACGGAGCCGACACCAACGGAGCTGCCGCCTATCGACGTCCCCAAGCCCGCCACCATGGCAGACGCTGAGCAGGCCGTCGAAGACTACTCGGAGAAGTACCAGCAGGCACTTGCAGACGCCAAGGCAGCGGAGGACGCAGGCGATGCTGCACGCGCCGCAGCGCTGCAGCAGCACGCCGACCGGTACCTCGCCGCGTTCTTTGAGGCTGCCGACAACCGCGATGCGCTGGAGGCGGAGCTGAAGGCGAGCAGCGAGCCAACGTCTGAAGCTACTTCTGAGCAGCCGAAGCCTGCGGAGGAATCTACCCCGGCCGCCCCGACGACTACTACGGCTAAACCTGTGGCCTCGAAGCCGCAGTCGACGACGTCGGCCGCCGAGTCTCCGACGAGCAAGGCGCCCACTACCGCGAAGCCCGCTCCGAAGACAACTGCGGATACGCCGAAGACGTCCGTCAAGCCTGCAATGACGACGCAGGAGACGTCGACGGCATCGGCGGAGGCGTCCACGACGGTTGCGCCGGCGACCACTACCGTGAAGCCTGTGGCCTCGAAGCCGCAGTCGACGACGTCGGATTCCGAGACCCCGACGAGTAAGGCGACCACGCCCACTCCGAAGACAACTGCGGATACGCCAAAGACGTTCACTAGGCCTGCAATGACGACGCAGGAGACGCCGACGACATCGGCGGAGACGTCCACGACGGTTGCACCGGCGACCACTACCGTGAAGCCTGTGGCCTCGAAGCCGCAGTCGACGACGTCGGCCGCCGAGTCTCCGACGAGTAAGGCGACCACGCCCGCCCCGATGACGACAGTGGCAACGCCCAAGGCAACCACTGAGCGAGTCTCAACGACCACTGTTGCGAAGCCGGTGGCGTCGACTCCGCGGGAGTCCACGGCGGAGGTGACGGATGTGTGGGCGTCGACAAGCACTCAGGCGCCTGCGACCACGAGGGAAACGGCGCCTACCGTTGGCCCGGTCGACGTGGCGGAGTCCGCGCCGACGGAAACTCGCTGGCCGTGGCCGGCGCTCCCGGAGCGCCCGACCAACACGACCAGTCCGATCAGCACGACCAGCGAAACCACCAGCGTCGCAACCCCGACCAGCGCCACCCCCGAGCCGACCGAGGACAGCACCGCGACGACGCAGCCGACGGTGACCACCACGCCGACGGAGCCGGCCGACGCCCAAGATGCGTCCGGCAGTGCGTCAAGCGAGCGTGAGGGGTCGAGCGGTGGGACCATTGCCGCGATTGTGATCCCGCTGGTGCTGGGGCTCATCGGCATCCTCGGCGCCGGGTGGGCGTGGGCCGGCGGCCTGATTCCGGGGGTTCCGGCGCCGAATTTCTAAGCGCGTCGAAAAACCAGGATGGTAACCAGAGGATGGTGATTAGTCGAGTAACGTCTCGCAAACTCGCGGCTGTTACTCGGTTGATCACCATCCTGACGTTCCCATCCTCTGGTTACCATCCTGTCGCCTCACCGCGCGAACGGAGCCACCCGCCCCCGCAAAAACAGCAAAGGCCCGGGCCGCCAAGAAACGGCAAGCCCGGGCCAGCAAAGCAAAAGGCGCTACTTCTTGTACGCCTCGACGGCTGCCTGCAGGATCTTCTCCGCCTCAGCCTTGTCGCCCCAGCCGGAACCGGTGACTTCCTTGTTCGGCTCCAGGTCCTTGTAGTGGACGAAGAAGTGCTCGATTTCGTTCTTCAGGAAGTCGGAAACGTCGGAAATGTCCTGGTAGCCCTCGTAGCGGACGTCGTCGATGACGCAGAGCAGCTTGTCGTCGCCGCCGGCCTCGTCGGTCATCTTGAACACGCCGATCGGGCGCGCGGCGACAACAACGCCGGGGAACACGGGCTCCGGGGTGATGACGAGTGCGTCGAGGGGGTCGCCATCGTCGGCAAGCGTGTGCTCGATGTAGCCGTAATCAGCGGGGTATGCCATCGGGGTGAACAGGTAACGGTCGAGGTGGACGCGGCCGGTCTCGTGGTCGACCTCGTACTTGTTGCGCGAGCCCTTCGGGATTTCGATGATGACCTCGGTAGCCATTGTTGCTCCTTTGCTTCGAGTGATGGTTCGGCTCACCATCATACGTGGGCTAGGGTTAGTGCCCGTGAAAGTATGGACTTGGGTAGTGGGCGCGCTCGCGCTCGGAGCTGTCGGCACCGTCGCGGGGTTCGGCGTCGCGGCGCAGCGCGATCTCGCATCGCTTGAGCACGCGCCGGCCTACGCGCTGCAAGCCCCGCCCGGTCTCCTCACGCCCGCGGAGGGGTCGCCGGTTGATGAGCAGTTGCTTATCGACGCCCTCTCGTCCCCCGCCGCAAACCCGGACCTTGGGACCTTCCACGCCCGGATTTCCAACGCCGCCACAGGCGAGGTCGTCTTTGACCAGCACGCGAACGAGCCGCTGCGGCCGGCTTCCGTGACCAAGATCCTCACCGCCGCGGCCGCGCTCTACCAGCTCGGCCCGGAGGATACGCTGTCCACCGCGGTGGTGCGCGGCGCGAACCCGGGCGAGGTGACCATCCTGGCCGGTGGCGACGTCTGGCTCGACGACGAAGCTTTGGATGCGCTCGCCGCCCAGGTCAGCAACGTCGGAGACGCCGTCGACACCGTCACCATCGACACGTCCTCCTGGGACGGCATGGAGGAGTACCCCGAAAGCTGGGACCCGGAGAACGTGGACGCCGGCTTCGTGGCGCCGATGCAGCCCGCGATGCTCTCCGGCGGCCGGCTCGGCGGGGCGACGGAGGGCGACGTCCCGCGCACCCACACCCCGGCCCTGGACGTGGCGCAGGCGCTGGCGAACCGGCTGGGGGCGGCGAACGTCGCCGTCGCCGATGGCCCGGCGCCCGCGGACGCGGAGGTCGTGGCGTCGGTGGAGTCGCCGACCCTGCTCGAGCGGATGCGGGTGATGATGCGCAACTCCGACAATGTTTACGCCGAGGCGATCGGGCGCGAGCTCGCGCTGGCGCGGGGCACGACCGACGCGCCGCAGGCTGCCCTGGACACGCTCGCGGAGCAGGGCTTCGACGTCAGCGGCACCACCCTCTTGGACAACTGCGGGCTTTCGGACGCGAACCGCATCCCGCCCGCGCTGCTTGATGGCGTTCTACTCTCCTCAGCCACCGAAGCACCGATCCGCGACCTACTGGGCACCCTGCCCGTCGCCGCGGGCGAGGGCACCCTCGCCTCCCGCTACGGCGACCTGGCCGGCCGCGGCTGGGTGCGCGCGAAGACCGGCACGCTCGATGAGACCTCCGCGCTCGCAGGCACCGTCACCAGCGTGAACGGCAACGTCTACACCTTCGCGTTCATCTCCAACGACTCGTCCATCCTGGAGGCGCGCCAGGGGATGGACCAGCTCGCCTCCGTCCTCCGCGACTTCTAGCCATGGCCGCGCAGCCGTTCTGGCCCCGCACCTCGCCCCACTTCCTGGCCTGTCGGCGCGCCGTCCGCGCCGCCGCAGACGCGCCCGCTGCGCCCGCGGGCCTGATTCGCTCGCGCTCGTCGCCGCCGCGGCCGCTGAAGGCATCCCGGCGCGCGCCGTGGTGGTGGACCACGGGCTGCAGGAGGGCAGCGGTGGCGTCGCAAAGCGTGCCGCCGAGCAGGCGCGAGGCTTTGGCGTCACGGCCGAGGTCGTGGAGGTGGCGGTGCCGCGCGGCGGGAACCTGGAGGCCGCGGCCCGCGAAGCCCGCTACGCCGCGCTCTTCGCCCACGGTGGCGAGGTATGGGTGGCGCACACCGCCGACGACCAGGCCGAAACGCTGCTGCTCGGCGCGCTGCGCGGCAACCCGTCCGGCATGGCGCCGCGCGCCGGGCGCCTCGTGCGCCCCTTCCTGCCCATCCGCCGCGCGGATACGGTCGGCGCGTGCGCCGAGCTCGGCGTGACCCCGTGGGAGGATCCGATGAACGGGGACCCCGCGTTTCGTCGAGTAGCGCTGCGCACGCGCATCATCCCCGCGCTCACCGAGCTCCTTGGTGGCGACGCCGTGCCGCCGCTGGCGCAGACCGCCGACCGGATCGCGGCCGCGCAATCGCTTCTCGACGCCCCCGCGACCACCTCCTGCGACGAACTCGCCGCCCTGCCCAGCGCCGTGCGCCGCTCCCGGATCCACGCGTGGCTTGTCAGCGCAGACGTGCGCCCCAACCGCGGGCAACTCGCCGCCATCGAGCGGCTCATCACGCATTGGAACGGTCAGGTCGGCGTGGACATGGCCGGGGGAGTGCGCGTGCGCCGGGTGGGCGGCGAACTCACCCTCGAGCGGCGCGAGTAACGCCGCTTGAGGGGTTGCGCGATACTCAACACGACCGCGATCGCTCTCGCCGCTCCCGCAGCTCCCGCGGCAGAACACCCCGCGATCCCGGGCTCCTCCTGCGGCCTGTTCACCGGCTCGTCCGCCCTCTCCTCAGACCCAGCCCTCTTCTTTGCTCACCCGGTCGCCGCGCTGATCGGTGCCCTGCTCGCGCCGTGCCTGCAATACGGGCTGGATACCCGCCCGCCGGAGGACCGCTGCAAGTAGTCCTCCCGTTGTTGTCGCAGGCGGGGAAGAGGTGGCAGTATGAAGGAGTTGTAAGCCAACAGGAGATGGAAGGGCCCAACCATGACCGAGCTGTACACCAAGAAGGATTTCAACGTCCCCGCGAACCGCTACGGTGACGACGTTGAGGCCATCCTGCTGACTGAGGACGACCTGCAGGCCCGCATCCAGGAGCTGGCGGACATGGTCTCGGAGAAGTACAAGGACGCCGAGCAGGACCTCATCCTGGTGTGCGTGCTCAAGGGCGCGGTCTTCTTCCTCACCGACTTTGCCCGCAAGCTTTCCATCCCGGCCGAGATGGAGTTCATGGCTGTGTCCTCCTACGGCAACTCCACCACCAGCTCTGGCGTGGTGCGCATTCTCAAGGACCTGGACAAGGAGATCGCCGACCGCGACGTGCTCGTGGTGGAGGACATCATCGATTCCGGCCTGACCCTGTCCTGGCTGCTGAAGAACCTGAGCGGCCGCGGCCCGAAGAGCCTCGAGGTCATCACGCTGCTGCGCAAGCCCGAGGTGCAGACCGCCAAGATCGACCTGCTCGACGTCGGCTTTGACATCCCCAACGAGTTCGTCATCGGCTACGGGCTCGACTACGCGGAGCGCTACCGCGACCTCCCGTACGTGGGCACGCTGCACCCGCGCGTGTACTCCGAGGGCCAGTAGGCCCCTCCAGGCGACAACTAACTGCGACGACAAGTAAGACCCAAAAAACTGTATGACTAGAAATAAAAACGTGTTGCGGTGGGGCATTTTCGCCGCCATCGCGCTCATCGCGCTGTACGTCCTGACGCTGTTTGGAGACGACACGCGCAACTACCAAACGGTCGACACGTCCGTTGCCGTCGAGCAGCTGCACAACTCCAACGCGCAGGAGGTGCAGATCGACGACCGCGAGCAGCGCGTCCGCATCGAGCTGCGCGAGCCGATCACGGTGGACGAGCACGAGGGCATCGAAGCCATCTCCGCCCAGTACCCGGCGCGCACCACGCAGGAGATTTTCGACGCCGTGCGCGAGTCCGGGGCCGACAAGTACAAGACGAACGTGACGCAGGAGTCCTTCCTCCTGTCCATGCTGGGCTTCATGCTGCCGATGATCCTGGTCTTCGGCCTGATCTCCTACATGATGTACCGCATGCAGTCCGGCGGCGGCATGTTTGGCATCGGCGGCTCGAAGGCGAAGCAGCTGACCAAGGACAACCCGACCAACACCTTCGCGGACGTCGCGGGCGCCGACGAGGCCGTCGATGAGCTGCAGGAGGTCGTCGACTTCCTCATGGACCCGGGCGTCTACGAAAAGCTGGGCGCGAAGATCCCGCGCGGCGTGCTCCTCTACGGCCCTCCCGGTACCGGTAAGACCCTGCTGGCCCGCGCCGTGGCTGGCGAGGCCGGCGTGCCGTTCTACTCCATCTCCGGCTCCGACTTCGTGGAAATGTTCGTTGGCGTGGGCGCCTCCCGCGTGCGCGACCTGTTCAAACAGGCCCGGGAGAACAGCCCCTGCATCATCTTCGTCGACGAGATCGACGCCGTCGGCCGCCAGCGCGGCTCCGGCATGGGCGGCGGCCACGACGAGCGCGAGCAGACCCTCAACCAGCTGCTGGTGGAGATGGACGGCTTCGGCGACCGCGAGGGCGTCATTCTCATCGCGGCGACCAACCGCCCCGACATCCTGGACCCCGCCCTGTTGCGCCCGGGCCGTTTCGACCGCCAGATCCCGGTGACCAACCCGGACCTGGCCGGCCGCGCCCAGATTCTCAAGGTCCACGCCAAGGGCAAGCCGTTGGCCAAGGACGTCTCCCTCGACGCGCTGGCCAAGCGCACCGCCGGCATGTCGGGCGCGGACCTGGCCAACGTGCTTAACGAGGCCGCCCTGCTCACCGCCCGCGTCGGCGGCAACGTCATCACTACCGACGCGCTCGAGGAGGCGACCGACCGCGTGATCGGCGGCCCGCGCCGCTCCACCAAGATCATCTCCGAGCAGGAGAAGAAGGTCACCGCCTACCACGAGGGCGGCCACACCCTGTCCGCGTGGGCGCTCAAAGACATCGAGCGCGTCTACAAGGTCACCATCTTGGCCCGCGGCCGCACGGGCGGCTTCGCCATGACCGCGGACGAGGACGACAAGGGCATGTACAACCGCAATGAGCTGTTCGCCCGCATGGTCTTCGCCATGGGCGGCCGCTCCGCCGAGGAGCTCGTCTTCGGCGCGCCCACCACCGGTGCCTCCAACGACATCGAGCAGGCCACGAAGATTGCCCGCGCGATGGTCACGGAGTACGGCATGACCTCCTCGCTCGGCGCCGTGAAGTACGGCCAGGAGCAGGGCGATCCGTTCTCCGGCAAGGGCGGCGGAGGCTCGCTGGAGTATTCGCCGGCCGTCGCCGCCAAGATCGACGAGGAAATGCAGGCGCTTCTCGACGAAGCCCACCAGGTGGCCTACCGCACCCTCGAAAAATACCGCGACCAGCTGGACGCGCTAGCCTCCGCACTCTTGGAGAAGGAGACCCTGCGCCGCCCGGACCTGGAGCAACTGTTCACCGACATCGAGCCGGTGCGCCCCGAGCTGCCCGCCCACGACGCCCGCTTCCACCAGCAGATCGGCCGCGAGCCGGTCAAGACGCCGGTGGAGCTGGCGAAGGAACGCGGCGAGGAGCCGCCGAAGCGCTTCTCCATCCTGGAAGCGTCGAAGGCGACGCGTGAGCGTCGTCAGCGGGAGCGCCAGCAGCGTCAGCAGGGCCAGCAGGGTGGCAACCACTGGCGTCCGGGCAAGCCGGGCAAGGACGACGACGGCTCGTCGCAGTGGACCCCGCCGACCGGTGGCAGCCGCCCGAACTACGGCGGCCCGACGCCGCCTCCGGGCTGGACCTACCCGGGGGATGGCCAGCAGGGCCAGCAGGGCCAGCACCCGGGGATGCGCAACTACGCGCCGACCCCGGACCAGCCGGAGCAGCCGGACAACGAGACCGCCGAGATCGGTTTCCGCCTCCCCGACAACGAGCGCCCCGACGAGTCGTACTACAACGATGATGCGGAAGGCCGCGGCGGCAGCACCGCCTACCGCCCCGCGTCCGAGGACATGACCCGCCAGCTGCCGCGGCACCGGAAAGAGGACCGCGACAGCAACAGCGACAACCACCCCAATGACCCAGAGGACCGACCCAACAATGACCAATAAGTTTGACCAGCAGCGCGCCGAAGCCGCGGTGCGCGAACTGCTCATCGCCGTGGGTGAAGACCCGGACCGCGAGGGCCTCAAGGAGACGCCAGCGCGCGTCGCCCGCGCCTACGAGGAGGTCTTCGCCGGCCTCCACACCGACCCCACCGAGGTCCTGGAGAAGACGTTCGCGGAGAACCACCAGGAGCTGGTCCTCGTGCGCGACATCCCGATCTACTCCACCTGCGAGCACCACCTCGTGCCCTTCTACGGCAAGGCGCACGTGGGCTACATCCCGGGCAAGGACGGCAAGGTCACCGGGCTGTCCAAGCTCGCCCGCCTCACGGACATGTACGCCAAGCGGCCGCAGGTGCAGGAGCGGTTGACGGGGCAGGTGGCTGACGCGATCGTCGATAAGCTTGGTGCTTCCGCAGTCATCGTGGTGGTCGAATGCGAGCACCTGTGCATGGCTATGCGGGGGATCCGCAAGCCAGGCGCCGTGACCACCACCTCCGCGGTGCGCGGCGGCTTCCAGTCCAACGCGGCCTCGCGCGCCGAGGTCATGAGCCTGATAAGGAGCTAGCCATGGTCAGCGTGGCCGATCTCACTGCGCCCGGCCGCACGACGGTGATGGGCATTGTCAACGTCACCGAGGACTCGTTCTCCGACGGCGGCCGCTGGCTTGCCGCCGACGACGCGATCGCCCACGCGCACGAACTCGTGCGGCTCGGGGCAGACATTATCGACGTCGGCGCCGAATCCACCCGACCCGGCGCCACCCGCGTGCCTGCGGAGGTGGAGGCGGAGCGCGTCCGCCCCGTCATCGCGGCGCTGCACGCGGACGGGATCCGCACCTCGGTGGACACGATGCGCGCGTCGACGGCGCTCGCGGCTGCCGACGCCGGCGTGGACCTCATCAACGACGTCTCCGGCGGCCTCGCCGACGCCGACATGTACCGCGTCATGGCCCGGACCCAGCTGCCGGTGTGCCTGATGCACTGGCGCGCCGACGCCTTTGTCAACGCCTCCGGGGCCGCCGACCACGGCGGGGACGTGGTGCGCGACGTCCACCAGGTGCTGGGCGAGTTGGTGGACAACGCGCTGGCCGCCGGCGTGGCGCACGACCAGATCACGCTCGACCCCGGCCTTGGCTTTGCCAAGACGGCCGCGGACAACTGGGCGCTGCTGAACGCGCTGCCGGAATTCATCGCCGGCGAGTTTCCCATCCTGGTCGGCGCGAGCCGCAAGCGCTTCCTCACCGGGGTGCGCAAGGAGCGCGGCCTGGAGCACGGCCCCGTCGACGCCGACCCCGCCACCGCCGCCGTCACCGCGCTGTCCGCGCACTACGGCGCGTGGTGCGTGCGCGTGCACGAGGTCGCGGTCTCGCGCGACGCCGTCGACGTCGCCGCGCTGTGGCGCGACGGGGGTGCGCACTGATGGCCGACCGCATCGAACTGAAGGGCCTGCAGTGCTTCGCGCACCACGGCGTGCTCCCGCACGAGACCGAGTTTGGCCAGGCTTTCACCGTGGACATCACCTGCTGGGTGGACTTCGCCGAGGCCGCGGCGGGCGATGACCTAACCAAGACCGTCAACTACGCGGAGCTCGCGCAGCTCGCCTACGACGTTGCCGTGGGCACCCCGCGCCAGCTCATCGAGACCGTCGCCACTGAGATCGCCGACACCGCGATGGGCCGCTTCGACGCGCTGCACGCCATCGAGGTCACCGTGCACAAGCCGCACGCCCCGATTCCGCTCGTCTTCGACGACGTCGCCGTCGTCTGCCGCCGCAACCGCAAGCACAGGAGGTAGCATGCGCGCCGTCATTTCCGCTGGCTCCAACATGGAGGATTCGCGCGCGCACCTCGCCTCGGTGGTGGATCACTTCGCCGACTCGCTCGTCGCCGTCAGCTCGCTCTACGCCACCGCCCCCTGGGGCAAGACGGACCAGCCGGACTTTCTCAATCAGAGCATGCTTATCGACGCCCCCCTCACCCCCGCCCAACTCCTCAGCGAGTGCCAGGCGCTCGAGGAGGCCGCCAACCGCGTCCGCGTCGAGCGCTGGGGGCCGCGCACCCTGGACGTGGACATCGTGGACATCGCCGGCTACACGTCCAACGACCCGGAGCTGACGGTGCCGCACCCGCGGGCGCACCTGCGCGCGTTCGTCCTCGCGCCCTGGCTGGAGATCGACCCGGCCGCTACCCTGGGCGGCGAGCGCGTCGCCGACCTGCTCGCCCGCCTGGACCCGGCGGAGCGCGACGGCGTGCGCAGACTGGAGGGCTAAGAGGATGAGCAGCGAGGGCATGCGTCGCACGTCCTACGCGGCGCTGATCGGGACGGCGGGGTTCTGCGCGGCGGCCACATTGATTCTGATGCGCCGGTGGTACGGGGCGGTGGCGTCGATAGGCGCTGCTGTGCCCTCGAGCCTCTGGGTGCTGGCGCTGGTGTGTGCGGTGCTCGTGGTGGTGGTGAAGCGGCGGCGCTCCGACGGGCGGGTCGGGCTGGACCGCTCGCAGCTCAACCCGATGATGGCCGCGAATTTTATGCTGTTTGGCAAGGCGTGCGCGTGGGCCGGCGCGGTGTGCGGCGGGGCGTACCTCGGGCCGCTGGTGTACGTGGTGCCGCGGCTGGGCACGCTCACCGCGGCGGGGGAGGACCTGCCGGGGCTCATCGGCGGCGTGGTCGGCGGCCTGCTGCTCGCGGTGGCGGGGGTGTTGCTGGAGAAGGCGTGCGAGGTGTCGCCACCCTCGTCGGGCGAGGGCGTTAGCTAAGGTACTAATCATGACTGCCCAACCCTCTTCTAGTGACCGCGGAAACCTCTGGGTCATCGTGCCGTTCGCGCTCGCGATCGTGGGCACGGTGGTGATGCTGTTTACCAACTCGGCAAACGCGCTGAAAATCTCGCTCATCCTCGCGCTGTGGGCCGCCGCGGCCGGGCTGATCGTGATCTTCCGCATGCGCCGCGACCGCGACGAAGCGACCCGCGCGCTCAAGCAGAGCGAGGCGAACCACAAGGAGGAGCTGGCGCGCCTGGAGCGCCAGCCGGCGGCCGCCGCGGGTGGCGCGAGCCCGGTGGACACCGAGCTGCTCCGCGAGCTGCAAGCGGAAATCAAGGCGCTGCGCTCCCAGCTGGAGGAGATGAGCGGGCAGGTCTTCGAGTACGAGCCGGCCGCGGTGCGTGCGGCGGCGCGGCGCATCCAGGAACTCGAGCGCCCGGCGGAAGCGGAGGCAGCGGCTGAGCCGACTGCGCCGAGCGAGCCGGCTGAGCCCGTTGAGGCGCCCAAGCCCGAGCCCCACAAGCACGAGACCAAGGGGCCGTCGAGCTTTGACACCGCGAAGATTTCCGTGGTGCGCACCCCGGCGCCGGAGCGCCCGAACGGCTCCCACCGCCGTGGCCGTCCCAGCGGTGCGCCGAGCAGCGACGCTGTGCGCGGCAACATCGGGCAGCAGCCGCAGCGCGAGCAGCAGAACCCGCTGTCGGCGCTGATCAGCGAGCGGACCAAGACCGAAACCGCCGCACCCAAGCCGGAGCCGGAGCCCAAGCCTCAACCCCAACTGCAGCCGGAGCCGGAAGAGCACGTCGGGCGGCATGAGCAGGGCGTCGAGAAGCGTGAAAGCGATGAGCGCCGCGGAGGCCGACGCCGCCGCGATGCCGGCCGCGAGGGCTCGCTGTCCGTCTCTGAGCTGCTGGAACGCAACAAGCGCTAGTGGCGCCGACACTCTTGGCCGGCGCGATCGGCAACGCGTGCGGGCTCGCCGACGACCTCGAGCGCGCCGGGCACACCGTCCGCCCGCTCGACCTCGCGGACCCCGGGCTCATCGCGCACGTGGACCTCGTGCTCATCGACGTCGCCAGCCCCGCCGAAGTCCGCAGCATCGCCGCCCGCCTCGCCCCGTACGCGCGGCCGCGCCAAATGTTCCTGCACACGGCGCTGCTCGGCGGCGCGCAGCTGCTCGATGACGTGGAAACGGCGCACGCGATCGTCATGTGCGCCTACCGCCTCCACGACCGCACGTGGCTTACGTCCGCGGCCGACGAGCTCGGCGAAGGCGTCGTCGCCATGCTCGTCGCGGAATCCGGCGGCACCGCCGTACCCATCGCAGATTCGGCGCGCCCGCGCATCGCCGCCGCGCAGGAACTCCGCGCCGCGCAGCGCACCTTGCTTATCGACGCCCACCAACTCCTCACCTCCGCCGTCCCCAACCTCCCGGCGTTCGGGGACGAGCCCGCGGGCGAGGGGCCGGGCCTCGACCCGGCCACGGCGGACCTGCTGCTGGGCGCGATCGATGATCCAGGCGTGCGCCGCGCGTTCGTGGACATGCAGCGCAGGGGTGCGGAACAGGCCCGCGACGCCGCCATGCAAGTGTGGGCAATGGACAAATACGAAGGGAGAAACCAATGACGTTTACACCGGGAGCAGCGACCGTCGTGCGCGACGAGGCGCTGCTGGCCACCTACGGGCGCGCGTTCCGGAAGGTGGGCAAGTCGATCGTGGTCGTGCCGCTCGGCCGCGCGGTGCACGCCGGGCACATCGAGCTGATCCGGGCGGCGAAGTCGCTGCTGGGCTCGTACGTGTTTGTCACCTTTTCGGGCGACGAGGTCCCGGAAGTCTTCGCCGAAGAAAAGGTTGACGTGGTCTTCCACGGAGAACTGGGCTGCGCCGCCAGCGTGGACACCGGGATGGCGCACCTGGAAGACGCCGAGGCGGTCGGGCGCGACGTGGCGCGGCTGCTCGCCACGCTCAACGCCACCCACGCCACGGACCTGGTGCTGGGGGAGAAGGACTTCGAGCTGCTCGTGGCGACGCAACTGGCGGTCACGGCGCTGCGCATGGAGGTGAAGATCCACAGTGTGCCCACGGTGCGTATGCCGGACGGGCTGGCGGTGAGCCTGCGCAACGGCGACGTGCCGGAGGAGCACCGCGACGCGGCGCTCGCGCTGGCCGCGGCGTTGACGGCGGGCGCGCACGCGGCGGAGCGCGGAGCGGACGCGGTCCTGGAGACCGCCCGCGGGGTGCTCGCCGCCGCCGGGGTCGAGCCCGCCTACCTTGAGCTGCGCGACCTTGCCATGCGCCCCGCCCCACCGACCGGCGACGCCCGCCTCCTCGCCGCCGTCGATCTGGGCGGCGTGCACCTGATTGATAACGTCGGCGTGCCGCTGGGCGTCGGGTTTAAAAACATCGAGGCATAGCGGGCGCTACACTCTTGGGCATGTCTGTGTCCAACATCGCTGCACTGCTGAACCAGCGCTTCGGCTTCACCTTCGACCAGGAGCAGGTCCTGGAAACGGGCCGCACCGCCGATTCCACCCTGTACACCGCGTCCAACGAGAGCGGCCAGGCCGTGGAGGTCGAGCTGTTTGCCGCCACGCCGGGGCCCGACGCAGCCGATGTGGTCGGCGCGCTCAACACCGCGCTCGCGGAGGCGTCGCACCCGGGCGTGTTCCAGCCGCGCGGCGCCGGACTGACCGACGGCGGGCACCTGTTCGTGCTGCGCGAGGCCCCGACCGGCACACCCCTGCGCCAGCTGTTGGGCGAGAAGCAGGCCGTCGGCTCCGCCTTCACCAAGACTGAGGCCCGCGACCTGCTCCAGCCGGTCGCCGAGGCCATCGACGCCTACAACCGCGAGGGCCACGCCGACTTTGTCGCCCGCTCGATTACACCGGACCACCTGCTGGTCCAGCCCGCCTGGTCGTCCACGCCCGTGAAGATGGCGCTCGTGGGCCCTGCGCCCTCGCTGAGTGACGCCACCGGGTCCGCCGAGCGCAACCGCGCCGATTTCCGCGACCTCGTCGCCGAGCTCACCGGCACCCCCGTGGACGCCGAGCTGGCCGGCGAGTCCGGCTCCTGCGCCGGCTACCTCCTCGCCCTGGCAGGCGGCGCCGCCTCCGCGGTCGAGGACCAGGGCCCGCTGACCTCCGTGGCGCCGCGCCCGCAGGACGGCTACCGCAAGCCCCCGGAGCCGTACGCCTACGGCCCCACCGGCGAGTACAAGCGCCCGGCCGTGGTGAAGAGCAAGATGAACCCGTGGCCCTGGATCATCGCGGTGCTCGTCCTGCTGCTCATCGCGCTCGGCGCGTTCTGGTGGTGGTGGGACAACAGCCGCGGCGCGCAGTGGGAGGGCGCCGACGCGGAGATCGCCGAGGCGTACCCGCAGCTGGTGTCCGGCAGCTCGGGCCAGAAGGGTTGGGAGGACCTGCAGTGCGAGTCCGCCACCCCGGAGCAGGGCCAGGAGGGCAAGATCCGCTGCGCCAACCAGGACCTGGGCGTGTCCGTGTCCAAGTACGTGTCGCAGGACGCGCGCGACGAGGTCGTGCCGGGCCGCGACGAGGCCGTCATCCTGGGCAGCGGCGAGTGCATGATCGACTCCTACGAAGTCCCGGACGCCTACCCGCCGGCCTTCGTGATGGTGCCGGAGAACAAGGAGCAGTTCATGGTGGTCATCAACGGCCACGAGGCCGAGGAGAAGCGACTCGCGCTGCCGATGTGCGAGTAGCGCCACCGCCCGCCGTGGCATACAGTAGGCGGGCTCAGCATTGCCTGGAGCACAGGGGAGCGTCGATAAGCGTGCTGCCCGCGTGCTTTTTCTTTTATCCCACAGAAAGGTGACTCCGCGCGTGACCGCCCGTACCGCTTCCGCCGCACCCAACCCGGCGGTCCTGCTTGGCATCCTCGTGTTCTCGGCGATGATGATGATCTTCAACGAGACGACGGTCTCGGTGGCCCTGCCGGCGATCATGCAGGAGTTCGCGGTCAGCGCCGACGTGGCGCAGTGGCTGCTCACCGGCTTCATGCTCACGATGGCCGTGGTGATCCCCACCACCGGCTTCCTCATCGAGCGGCTTACAACCCGCACCCTGTACTTCGCAGCGATGGGCCTGTTCATCGGCGGCAGCGTGCTCGCGGCGCTCTCGCCTGCCTTCGTTGTCTTGATCCTCGCCCGCATCGTCCAGGCCGCGGGCACGGCGGTGATGATCCCGCTGCTGTTCACGGTCACGCTCAACGTGGTTTCGCCGCAGCGCCGCGGCACGGTGATGGGGCTCAATGCCGTGGTGATCTCGGTCGCCCCGGCGCTCGGCCCGGCGCTGGCCGGCGCGGTGCTGAACGCGTACACGTGGCACCACATCTTCTGGGTGATGGTGCCGGTGCCCGTGCTGCTCGTCGTCTGCGCGTTCTTCTTCATGCGCAATGTTGGCGAGACCCGCTCGACGCCGCTCGACCTGCCCTCGGTCGGGCTGTCGGTGCTGGCGTTCGGCGGCCTGGTCTACGGCTTATCGACGTTCACGCAGCTCCTCACCGGCGAGTCCGTCGCCCCGGCGATCGCGCTGGTGGTGGGCATTGCGTTCACCGTCGTGTTCGTGCGCCGCCAGCGCCGCCTTGCCGCCCGCCACCGCGCGCTGCTGGACTTCGGGGCGTTCCGCTACCGCGACTTCACCTGCTCCATCATCGCCGTCGTCTTCATCTTCGGCGCGTTCCTGGGCACCGTGAACCTGCTGCCCATCTACATGCAGGGCGCGCTCGGGCTGTCCACGCTGCTCACCGGCCTGCTCCTGCTGCCGGGCGGCGTGGCGCAGGGGATCGCCTCGCCGATCGCGGGGCGGATCTACGACGCCGTGGGGACCCGCCCGCTGGCCGTCCCCGGCGCGATCCTCATGGGGGCCTCGCAGGCCGCGCTGTGGCTGCTGCTCGGCGAGGACACTCCGGCGTGGGTGATCGTGGTCTCGCTGATCGCGGTGAACGTGGCGATGGCGATGGTGATGACGCCGCTGCTCACCGCGTCGCTGTCCGCCCTGCCGAACGCGCTGTACTCGCACGGCTCCGCGATCCTCAACACGCTGCAGCAGCTCGGCGGCGCGGCCGGCACCGCGGTGCTCATCGGCGTGATGTCGCTGCGCGTGGCGGCGGGCGCGACGCAGGCGGAGGGGTCTGCGTCGGCGTTCGTGGCGGGGGTGGTGGCGTCGATAATCGCCCTGGCCGCGGTGAGTCTTGTGGGCGGGCGGCGCGGTACCGTGACCGTGGAGTCGAGTGAGCCTCGCTGACCGACTACGATGGCTGAACGTGAATACGCCAGAACTTTCAGAGCAGCAGCAGATCCGCCGGGACAAGAGGCAGAAGCTTCTCGACGCCGGCCAGGACGCCTACCCAGTCAGCGTCGAGCGGACCACCTCCCTGCAGGACCTGCGGGCGAAGTACCAGGCCGTGCCCGAGGGGGAGGGCGACGGCGCGACCAAGCTGGAGCCGGGGCAGGAGACCCAGGACGTGGTGGCCGTCGCGGGCCGCATTATGTTCCAGCGCAACACGGGCAAGCTCTGCTTCGCCACCCTGCAGGAGGGCAACGGCACGCAGCTGCAGGTCATGCTCTCGCTCGCGGAGGTCGGCGAGGACGCGCTGGCCGCGTGGAAGTCGGACACTGATCTCGGCGACATCGTGTCCGTGAAGGGCCGGGTCATCGCTTCTCGACGCGGCGAGCTCTCCGTCCAGGCGCAGTCCTGGCAGATGGCGTCGAAGGCGCTGCGTCCGCTGCCCGTCGCGTTTGCGGACATGAACGAGGAGCAGCGCGTCCGCCAGCGCTACACCGACCTGATCATGCGCGAGGACGCCCGCACGAACGCGATGACGCGCATCCGCACCATCGCCGCGGTGCGCAAGTACCTCACGGGCGAGGACTTCGTGGAGATTGAGACGCCGATGCTGCAGACGCTGCACGGCGGCGCCGCCGCCCGCCCGTTTGTGACCCACTCGAACGCGCTGGACATCGACCTGTACCTGCGCATCGCGCCGGAGCTGTACCTCAAGCGCGCGGTCGTCGGCGGCATCGACCGCGTCTTTGAGATCAACCGGAACTTCCGCAACGAGGGCGTGGACAAGTCGCACTCGCCGGAGTTCACCATGCTGGAGACCTACCAGGCGTGGGGCACCTACCACGACGGCGCCAAAATGATGAAGGGCCTGGTGCAGTTCTGCGCCCGCGAGGTCTTCGGCTCCGAGCAGGTCACGCTTGCCGACGGCACCGTGTACGACTTCTCCGGCGAGTGGAAAGTCCTGGAGATGTACCCGAGCCTCAACGAGGCCCTCGCCCGCAAGTTCCCGGGCCAGCCCGAGGTGACCATCGAGTCGAGCGTGGAGGAGCTCACCGCCATCGCCGACACCATCGGCCTCAAGGTGCCGGAGGGCGCCGGCTGGGGCCACGGCAAGCTGGTCGAGGAGATCTGGGAGGAGCTGTGCAGCGACCAGCTCTACGAACCGACGTTTGTGACCAACTTCCCGGTCGAGACCTCGCCGCTGACGCGCGACCACCGCGACAAGCCCGGCGTGACCGAGAAGTGGGACCTCTACGTGCGCGGCTTCGAGCTGGCCACCGGCTACTCCGAGCTCGTCGACCCGGTGATCCAGCGCGCTCGCTTCGAGGATCAGGCGCGCCTGGCCGCCAACGGCGACGACGAGGCCATGGTGCTTGATGAGGACTTCCTCGCCGCCATGGAGCAAGGCATGCCGCCGACAGCCGGCTGCGGCATGGGCGTGGACCGCCTGCTCATGGCCCTGACTGGCCTGGGCATCCGCGAGACCGTGCTGTTCCCGATGGTCAAGCCGGAGGCGTAGGTGGCCGCAGACGCGGGCGTTCCCGCGCACGGCGCGCACATGGCGCTGCTGCCGCGGCGCGTGCCGGCGTGGCTGCTCTGGTCGGCCGCAATCATCGGCCTGCTGCGCGCCGCGATCATCCTGCCGCTGCTTCGCGACGGCCTCGACTTCGTTCCCATTTGGGACGCCGTCCAGCGCTACACGCACGGCGTCCCGGTCTACAACGAGGACTACTCCACGTCCGACCCCCACTACCTGTACGGGCCGGGGGCGAACGTTGTCCTGGCGCCGCTGGCGGTGTTCGGCTCGTTCGATGTGGCCCGGTGGGCGATGGTGGGGGCGAGTGTGGCGTCGATAAGCATTGCCCTCTGGTGGACCGCCAAGATGGTCGCGCCGGACATGGCGCGCCCGCTCACGCTCGCGGCGATCGGCATTGCGTTCAACGTGCCGGAGCCGGTGGAATCCACGATCTACCTCACGAATATCAACGGGTTTTTGCTGCTGGTCATGGTGGCGTTCGTGCACGCGTGCCTGCGCGACTACCGCGGGTCGAGGGTTGTCGCCACGCTCCTGCTCGCGTACGCGGTGACGATCAAACCGCAGTTCATCGTGCTCATCGCCGTGCCGTTCCTGCTGGGGCAGTGGTGGGTGCTCGTCGGCGCGGGCGCGGTCTACGCGGCGCTGTTTGGCATCGGCTGGGCCACCACCGCGGAGCCGGGCTGGTACACCGAGCGGCTCGTGCCCTACCTGGCGGAGACGCGGCAGTACGACAACGGCGCGATCGGCGCGCTCGGGCTCAGCGGCGCGGGCACGGTCGCGGTGAGCATCGTCGTGCTCATCGGCGTGTTCGGCGCGGTGGCGGTGCTGTTCCCGCAGCGGCGCGAGCTTGGCGTGGTGTGGGCGTTTTGCACGATCGGCGTGCTGTTCTGCGGCGTGTTCCTGGTCGGCGGCCTGCTGCAGGGCTACTACGCGGTGTGGTTGATCCCGCTGGCCATGACGGCGGTGGACCTGCGCTCCCCGGTGCGCAGTTGGGCGGCCGGCGTGGCGCTGGTGTGCACGATGGGCGTGATCGCGCTGCCCGGGGTGCCCAGTTTGCTCTCTACCCTCGGATGGAGTGCCCTGCCCTTTGCTATTGCGGTGGCGGCGGGCCTAAGATTGAGGCCAACAACAGGGTTGTTACCCGCGTGAGTTCGCGGGGCAAGACCTGGGGCGTTTTGGCGTCCCAGGTCTTTTTGTTTGCCTGAAGCGAAAAGGAGCATACCGATGGCATCCACGAAGGTCGGCCGCCAGGAGCAGGCTGCCGACATCCTCGCCGGTATCGGCGGGCCGGACAACATTGTGAGCATGACGCACTGCGCGACGCGGTTGCGCCTCGAGCTTGTCGACGCCACCAAGGCCGACAAGGAACGCCTCGAAGCCAACCCCAAGGTGATGGGTGCTGTGCCGCAGGGCGGGAGCCGCTACCAGGTCATCATCGGCGGTGACGTGGCGAATGTGTACAACGACATCAATAACCTGCCGGAGATGGCGGGGCGCGGCGCCGTGTCCAACGACGACCTGAAGAAGCAGCAGCGCGACAAGGCCAAGGGCCGGCTGCCGTGGCTGGATACGTTCTTTGAGTACCTGTCGGACTCGTTCCGCCCGATCCTGGGCGTGCTGCTGGGCGCGTCGCTGATCATCGCGTTTGCCGCGGTGCTCGACGCGTTCCACCTCGTGGACTTCCGCGCGGAGGTGAAGACGCCGGGCTGGCAGTTCGTCGACGCGATGTGGAACTCCGTGTTCTACTTCCTGCCCGTGGCGGTGGCCTACAACGCCGGCAAGAAGCTCAACATTGACCCGTGGGTGCCCGCCGCGATCATGCTGGCGCTGTTCACGCCGAATTACATGACGCTTGACGAGCACCCAGAGGTGCACACGGTCGAGCTTTTCGGCGAGCCGACCGACGTGATCGATGTCTTCGGCCTGCCGATGATCCACAACGGCTACGACGGCAACGTGTTCGTACCGCTCATCATGGCCGCGGTCGCCGCGGCGCTGTACAAGGGTTTCCAGAAGATCATCCCGTCCGCGGTGCATATGGTCTTCGTGCCGTTCCTCACCCTGCTGGTGATGATCCCGGTCACCGCCTTCCTCATCGGCCCCTTCGGCTACCTGCTCGGCGCCTGGATTGGCACCGGCCTGGCCTGGATGAACGGCAACGCCCCGTTCGTTTTCGCGCTGCTTATCCCGATGCTGTACCCGTTCCTGGTGCCGCTCGGCCTGCACTGGCCGCTCAACGCCTTGATGCTGGTCAACATTGACACGCTCGGCTACGACTTCATCCAGGGCCCGATGGGCGCGTGGAACTTCGCCTGCTTCGGTGCCACCGCCGCGGTGCTGGCTATCTCGCTTCGCGACCGCGACCCGCTCATGCGCCAGACCGCCGGCTCCGCCCTGGCCGCTGGCCTGCTCGGCGGCATCTCCGAGCCGTCGCTCTACGGCATCCACCTGCGCTTCAAGAAGATCTACCCGCGTATGCTCGTCGGCTGCTTCGCCGGTGGCCTGACCATCGCGATCCTGGGCACCCCGTTCGGCGGCGTGAAGACCAACGCGTTCGTGTTCACCTCCATCCCGACCGTGTTCGTGTTCGACCCGATGTGGGTCTACCTCGTCGCGATTGCCGTCGCGTTCTTCACGGCTTTCTTCGTCATCCTCATCACCGACTACCGCACCCCGGAGGAGAAGGCGGAGGCGCTCGCCCGCGCCGCCGCTGCACGTGACGGTGTGGAGACTGAAGCCGCCGACGCCGTCGACCCGGCTCCCGCAACCGCCGCAGCACCTGCTGCCGCCGCTGAACCTGCTGAGCCCGCCGTGGTGACCAAGGAGGTCCTGGCGCCGATCGCCGGCGCGGTCGTCCCGATGGACAAGCTCGGCGACGCCGCCTTCGCCTCCGGTGCGCTCGGCCACGCGGTCGGCATCGAGCCGCAGGCCGACAACGTCACCGTCGCCGCCCCGGTGTCCGGCAAGGTTATTTCCGTGGCCAAGACGGGCCACGCCTACGGCATCAAGACCGCCGACGGCGTGGAGATCCTGGTGCACATTGGTATTGACACCGTCAAGCTCGGCGGCGAGGGCTTCACCCCGGTCGCTGAGAAGAAGCAGCAGATCAAGGCCGGCGAGCCGCTGGCGGAGGTGGACTTCGCGTCCATCAAGGCCTCCGGCGTCGACCCGACCGTGATCACCACGGTGGTCAACTCCAAGACGCTCACCGGTGTTGATGACCTGGCCGCCAACACCGTCGCCGAGGGGCAGCCCGTCCTCGGCGTGACCAAGTAAGGCCCACTCAGCCACAGCGCGCCCGCAGCGGAAGATCCCGCGGCGGGCGCGTTACGCTTAGGGCATGCAAGTCCTGCGCGTGTTTAACAACAACGTCGTGCTCGCCCGCCGCGGCGACGAACCGGTCGTGGTCACCGGCCGTGGCGTGGGCTTCAAGATCAAGCAGGGCGACGCGCTCGACGAGTCCAAGATACAGCGCATCTTCGTGCCTATCGACGGTCGCGACCCCGACCACGCAGGCGAAATGATCGCGGGACTACCGGCCCGGACGGTCGACGATGCCGCGGCCGCCCTCGAAGAGATCGGCGTGAACCCACGGCTGACCCTGGTGACCGCCATCGCGGACCACATCGGCGGCGCCGCCGAGCGCGCGGAGGCGGGCACCACCGTGGAGTACCCGCTGCGCGCTGAGGTCACGCACCTCTACCCTGAGGAGGCGGCGCAGGGGGAGCGGCTGCTCGCCGCGATCAACCGGCGGCTCGACGCGCCGCTCCCGCCCGAGGAGGCGACGGCGCTGACCCTCCACCTGGTCAACGCGGGGTTCAACACCGGCGACTTGGCGCACACGTACCGCATGACGGGCGTGATCCAGCAGATGCTGGACGTGATTGGGGCTGAATGGGGTGAGGGGGTGGACGTGGCGTCGATAAGCACTGCCCGCTTCATCACGCATGCGAGGTACCTCTTCGTGCGGCTGGAGCGCGGGGCGCAGCTGGACCACGGGAATTCGCCGCTGACGCGCGAGCTGCTGCGCGCGTACCCCGCCGAGATGGCGGTAGCGCGGAAGGTCGCGCAGGTGGTTGAGCTGCGGTTCGGGCGCGAGCTGACTGACGACGAAGTCGCGTACCTGGGGCTTCACGTCGCCAGGCTGCAGGAGGCGCAGGCGGACGAGTAGGGTCGGGGGCGGACTAGCGAAAGGAATGACCATGACCAACCGCACTGTTCTCTACGGAATCGGAGTGTCCGCCGGCACCGCATCCGGCCCGCTTGCAGTTGTGAGGCCCGCCGTCGGCGTGGACGACAGCGAGCCGGCCGCCGTTGAGGGCGACAGCGAGCGCGTCAAGGCGACGCTGCAGGAGGTGGCGGAGTCCCTGAAGCAGCGCGCCGAGCATGCGAACTCCGCGACGTCGAAGCAGGTGCTGGAGGCGACCGCGACGCTGGCGACGGACCGTGGGCTGATTCGCGGCATCGAGAAGGAGCTGAAGAAGGGCACCGGCGTTACGCACGCGATCCACGACGCCGTCGAGGTCTACGCCGGGAAGCTGCGCAAGCTCGGCGGCTACATGGCGGAGCGCGTGACCGACCTGTACGACATCCGCGACCGCGCCACCGCGCGCGTGCGCGGCCTGCCGGAGCCGGGCGTGCCGGACTTCGCCGAGCCGTCGATCCTCGTCGCCCACGACCTCGCGCCCGCCGAGACTGCGACGCTCGACCCGGAGCGCGTGCTGGGCATCGTCACCGAGGGCGGCGGCGCGACCTCGCACACCGCGATCCTGGCCGCGCAGCTGGGCATCCCGGCGGCGGTGCAGGTGAAGGGCATTCTTGGGGCGATTGACGACGCCACCCCGCTCGCCATCGACGGCGGCGTCGGCGAAGTCATCGTCGCCCCGTCCGACTCCGATGTGAACGAGCTGGAGGAGCGCTCCCGCCGCCGTGCAGAGGCGCTGGCCGGCTCGTCCGGCGAGGGCGCGACCCGCGACGGCTACAAGGTGAAGCTGCTGGCCAACATCGGTACCGCGGAGGACGCGGAGAAGGCCTCCAAGTTCGACCTGGAAGGCTCCGGCCTGTTCCGCACCGAGTTCCTGTTCCTGGACCGCGACTCAGCGCCGACCGTGGACGAGCAGACCGAGACCTACACCCGCGTGCTGCGTGCCTTTGGCAAGCGCCGCGTGGTCGTGCGCACCCTGGACGCGGGCGCGGACAAGCCGCTGAGCTTTGCCGACCTCGGCGAGGAGGAGAATCCGGCGCTGGGCCGCCGCGGGCTGCGCCTGTCCATGGTCCGCGAGGACCTGCTCAACGACCAGCTGCAGGCGCTGGCCAACGCCCACGCCAATGTGCCGGAGGCCGAGCTGTGGGTCATGGCGCCGATGGTCGCCACGGTGGAGGAGACCCAGTGGTTCTGCGACAAGGCCCGCGGTTACGGGCTGCCCAAGGTGGGCATCATGGTGGAGACCCCGGCGGCGGCGATCCGCGCCGGGCACGTGCTGAGCATTGCTGACTTCGCCTCGATTGGCACCAACGACCTGTCCCAGTACACGATGGCCGCCGACCGCATGCAAGGTGAGCTGGCGGAGCTGCTCAGCCCGTGGCAGCCGCCGGTACTGAACATGATCAAGGCGACCGGCATGGGCGGCTACGCCACCGGCAAAACGGTCGGCGTGTGCGGCGAGGCCGGCGGCGACCCGCTCATGGCGCTCGTACTCGTCGGCTTGGGCATCACCTCGCTGTCCATGGCGCCGACGAAGGTGAACGCGGTGCGCGCCGCGCTGCGCCTGCACGACATGGACACCTGCCGCCAGATGGCCAACTACGCTGTCGACGCCCCGACCGCGAAGGAAGCGCGCGAGAACGTGCTGAAGATCGCGGATCCGGTGCTCCGCGACCTGCTGTAACGCCTTTTGGGCATGGCTGCCCGCGCGCCAGGATTCCTGGCGCGCGGGCTTTTGCGTTGGGGGGAGTTAGCCGGGCGGCGTGCGGCTGGGCGCGCGGGCGGCGTGGTCGGTGCCTGTGGGGGTGGCGTTTCCGTATGGTGAGACGTAGTAGATCTGTCCGTCCCGCCGTTCGGTGTGGCCCCGGGCGCCGGTCGCGGCCTGCGAGTTGTGGTACTGGCACAACCAACCAAGGTTGGCGGGCGTGGTCTCGCCGCCGTGGCGGTGTTCGCTCATGTGGTGCGCCTGGCAGCGTGTGGCTGGTACGGTGCAGTCTTTCCAGGTGCACGTGGCGGCGTCGGCAAGCATGATCTCGCGGTGTTTCGCCGAGGCGAAGCGCGCGCTGTAGGCGTTGACGGGCCCGTCCATCGCGCCGATGAGGATGATGCTGCCGAGCTCTGCGAGTTGCATGCGCACGAATTCTTCCCCGGTGGTGATCACCCCGTTGGCGAAGTGGACCTCGACGTCGTCGCCGGTGCCGGCGATGATGCGTTGGTAGTCGCCGAGGTCCAGGTTGGCGGTAACGCGTACGAGGTAGTCGGCTTTGGGGCAGTCGTTTGCCAGCCAGCCGGTGATGTTGTTGTTCGCCGCGTCGTAAACACCTTGGATGGCTAGGGCGGGCCCGGTGATGCGCAGGGTGGCCATGCCGTCGCCGTGGTGGGTTACGCGGGCTTGTTCGGGGCGCGGGGGTGCGGGCTGGAGTTCGGTTTTCAGTTCGTTGGCAACGCGGGTGATGTGGGTCAGGTCGCCGGGTGTGTTGCAGAGGGTGTCGATGTAGGTCCAGCGGGCGGTGGTGTCGGTGATGGTGCGGGCGCGGCGGGCGATGTAGGCGAGGGTGTCCAGGCGGTGCTGGTTGGTTGCGGCGCCGGTGTGGGCGCGGCGTTGGTAGGCGGTGTGGGTGGTTGTGCCGCACAGTACGGTTGCGGCGGTGTGGAGTTGGCGGGCGCGGTCGCGTGGCAGGCCGAGTGCGGTGAGGTCCTCGAGGGTCATGCCAGCGGCCGCCGCGACAAGTTGCATGCCGCGGCGGTCGATGGATACGAGGTCTGCCAGTGCGTTCATGGCAGCCACGTTACCGGCTCTGAGCTGGGGAAACAATGGGTTGTGAGGATTCACCCATTTTCGGCCCGGGAGGGAACCGCGGGCCGGTTTGGTGCGTCTAAATAGGGTTGGGGGTTTGCGTGTTCGCCAGTGGCGAACACGGGATTGATTGGGGCTGTGGCGCGTTAGAGTAGGTGAAAACTCACGACAAGAAGGGGCACACCATGTTCGAGAGGTTTACGGACCGAGCACGGCGCGTGATCGTGCTGGCGCAGGAAGAAGCGCGCGAGCTCAACCACAATTACATGGGCACGGAGCACATCCTGCTCGGCCTGATTAAGGAAGGCGAGGGCGTCGCCGCGAAGGCGCTCGAGCAAATGGGCATCAATCTCGACGACGTGCGCCGCGAGGTCATCGAGATTATCGGACACGGCTCGCAGCCCGTCTCCGGGCACATCCCGTTTACGCCGCGCGCCAAGAAGGTACTCGAGCTGTCGCTGCGCGAGGGCCTCCAGATGGGCCACAAGTACATCGGCACCGAGTTCCTGCTGCTCGGCTTGATCCGCGAGGGCGATGGCGTCGCCGCGCAGGTCTTGACCAAGCTCGGGGCAGACTTGCCGACGGTGCGCCAAACCGTCATCCAGCTGCTCTCCGGCTACGAGGGCGACAACCAGAACCCCGAGATGCCGCAGGCGGGCCCCGGCCCGGTCGCATCCGGCCCCGGCCCGCGCGGCGGCAACCAGCAGGGCGAGCGCTCCAACTCGCTGGTGCTGGACCAGTTCGGCCGCAACCTCACCGCGGCCGCCAAGGAAGGCAAGCTGGACCCGGTCGTTGGCCGCGACAAGGAGATCGAGCGCATCATGCAGGTCCTCTCGCGCCGTACGAAGAACAACCCGGTGCTCATCGGTGAGCCCGGCGTTGGTAAGACGGCCGTCGTGGAGGGCCTGGCGCTGGACATCGCCAACGGCAAGGTCCCGGAGACGCTGAAGGACAAGCAGGTCTACTCGCTCGACCTCGGCTCGCTGGTGGCGGGTTCGCGCTACCGCGGTGACTTCGAGGAGCGCCTGAAGAAGGTGCTCAAAGAGATCAACCAGCGCGGCGACATCATCCTGTTCATCGACGAGATCCACACGCTCGTCGGCGCCGGTGCCGCCGAGGGCGCGATCGATGCGGCGTCGCTGCTCAAGCCGAAGCTGGCCCGCGGCGAGCTGCAGACCATCGGCGCGACCACGCTGGATGAGTACCGCAAGCACATCGAGAAGGATGCCGCGCTGGAGCGCCGCTTCCAGCCGGTGCAGGTGGACGAGCCGAGCCTCGAGGATACCGTGAAGATCCTCAAGGGTCTGCGCGACCGCTACGAGGCGCACCACCGCGTGTCCTACACCGACGACGCGCTCAAGGCCGCCGCGAACCTGTCGGACCGCTACATCAACGACCGCTTCCTGCCGGACAAAGCCGTCGACCTGCTCGACGAGGCCGGCGCCCGCATGCGCATCAAGCGCATGACCGCGCCCGAGGAGCTGCGCGAGGTGGACGACCGCATCGCGGAGGTCCGCAAGCAGAAGGAAGCGGCGATCGACGCCCAGGACTTTGAGAAGGCCGCCGGCCTGCGCGACACCGAGCGCAAGCTTGGCGAGGAGCGCGCGGAGAAGGAAAAGAAGTGGCGCTCCGACGACCTGGAGGACATCGCCGAGGTGGGCGAGGACCAGATCGCGGACGTGCTCGCGCACTGGACCGGCATCCCCGTGTTCAAGCTCACCGAGTCCGAGTCCTCGCGCCTGCTGCACATGGAGAACGAGCTGCACAAGCGCATCATCGGCCAGGACGAGGCGGTCAAGGCCGTCTCGCGCTCCATCCGCCGCACCCGCGCGGGCCTGAAGGACCCGAAGCGCCCGTCCGGTTCGTTCATCTTCGCCGGCCCGTCCGGTGTGGGTAAGACCGAGCTGTCGAAGGCGCTGGCCGAGTTTCTCTTCGGCGACGACGATTCGCTGATCCAGGTGGATATGGGCGAGTTCCACGACCGCTTCACCGCGTCGCGCCTGTTCGGTGCGCCTCCGGGATACGTCGGTTACGAGGAGGGCGGCCAGCTCACGGAGAAGGTGCGTCGCAAGCCGTTTAGCGTCGTGCTGTTCGACGAGATCGAGAAGGCGCACAAGGAGATCTACAACACGCTCCTGCAGGTGCTCGAGGAGGGCCACGTCACCGACGGCCAGGGCCGCGTCGTGGACTTCAAGAACACCGTGCTCATCTTCACGTCCAACCTGGGCACCGGCGACATCTCGAAGCCGGTCGGCCTCGGCTTCACCGGCAACACCGCCACCGACGCCGACGCGCAGTACGACCGCATGAAGCACAAGGTCAACGACGAGCTGAAGAAGCACTTCCGCCCCGAGTTCCTCAACCGCATCGACGAGATCGTGGTCTTCCGCCAGCTCTCGCAGGAGGAGATCGTGCAGATGGTCGACCTGCTCATCAGCCGCGTCGACCTCAACCTCGCTGCGCAGGACATGGGCATCGAGCTTACCGACGCCGCGAAGAACCTCCTGGCCAAGCGCGGTTTCGACCCCGTCCTGGGCGCCCGTCCGCTGCGCCGCACCATTCAGCGCGAGGTCGAGGACGTGCTGTCCGAGAAGATCCTGTTCGGCGAGATCGGCGCCGGCGAGATCATCACCGTCGACGTCGACGGCGACGTCGAAGGCGACGAGAAGAACGCGAAGTTCACCTTCACGCCGCGCCCGCGCCCGCTGCCGGCGGAGACCTTCGACGGCACCGAGACTGCCGAGACTGCCGAGGGCGAGCCCGCCGACGAGGTCCGCGAGATCGACCCGTCCCGCGAGCAGCCGGAGTCCGAGGCGTCGCGCTTCCCCGATGAGTCGGGCGAGCACGGCACTGACGGCACTGACGGCACCGAAGGAACCGACGGCAGCTCCGACGGCCGCGGCCCCGAGCCGGTCTAAGCCGGGCTAAGCCAGTCCGCGCAGGCTCGGCGCCAGCACGGAGCCGACGCCCGCAAGGACCGCGAGTACCGCCAAAATCGACGTCACCGCAACGCGGGTGGCGTCGATTTTTTTCGGCGGCATGTAGTCGGCGAGCCACGCCAGGGCGTCGCTGGCGTTGAGCACGATCGGGGCGGCGTGGCCCGCGACCGGAATGTTGGAGATGGGGTAGGAGCTCAATCGGGTGAGGGCGTCGGCGTCGTCGAAAGGCGCGAGCGAGCTGCCGGAGGACAGCGGCGCCGTCTTCGTGCCGGGGACCGACAGGAGGCGGTACTCCACGTCGGAGCCGAGCGCCTCGTAGTCGCGCGCCAGCTGCGTGGCTTGCGGCTCGGGCACGAGGTCGTCATCCGGGTTGGTCATCACCATGATCGGCGCGTTGACGGGGACGGTGCCGAGTTTGTTGTGGTTGAGAGTGCGGATGAAGCGCTCGTCGGTGAGCACGAGCTCGGTGAGGGTCTCGCCGCCCTCGAACAGGTCGCCGTGGGGGATCGGCGGGTCGGTGATGCAGGACTTCTCCAGCGCGGCGAACCAGCGGCGGCCCTCGTCGGTGAGGTGCTCCTCGAGCGCCTCGCGGAAGTCGGGGTAGGTCGACGCGTAGCTGATCGTGGAGTAGCCCACGACGGTTTCGAGCATCCCGGTGCTGCCCTGCTCCATCACGGCCAGCGGGTCGGCGGGTGGCGCGCCGGCGAAGGTGGCGCGCACGTCGAGCTCGGGCGCGTAGTCGGCGACAAGCTCGGCGGCCGCGGCGGAGGCGCCCCCGCCCTGGGAGTAGCCCCAAAACGCGATGGCTTCGTCGTCGTGGGCGGTGGCGCGGGCGGCGTCGATAAGCGCGTGGCCCTGCTCGATCCGGTTGAGGTACGTGTGGGTGCCGGGGGTGCCGAGGCCGATGTAGTCGGTGACTACGACGCGGTAGCCGGCGTCGATGAGCGTGCCCACGATGGGCGCCTCGTAGTTGATGCCGATCGAGCCGTCCTTGATGGACGAGAGCATCGCCTCGCCCGCCGACGGCGCGCAGTGGTCCGCCATGCCGCGCGTGCCGGGGGCGACGGCAATGAGGCCGCGCGCGTTGGGCGTGTCGTAAAGCGCGCCGGAGACTTCGACGGTCTCGCCGGCCTCGTTCTGGGTGGTGTAGCGGATGCGCTGGCCGTCGCTGGCCGGCACGTCGGCGGTGCTCAGGAGCGTTCCGGGCGGTTCGCTTATCGACGCCCCCGTCACCGGACTCCCCGCGCACACCAGCGCCACGGCCGCGGCCGGAACGATGAATGTAGTGGTCTTCACCAGGCTGATGCTAGGCCAACATGAGCAGGCTGGCAGCCATTAACCCCATTCCGCCCATCATCCAGTAGACGGACGTGTGGTGGTGGCCGGTCTGGATCGCGCTGGGCATCAGCTTGTCGATGCTAATAAACACCATGATCCCCGCCACGGCGGCGTACGACAGCCCCATCGTCTGCGGGCCCATGAACGGGGCGATGAGCGCGAAGCCGACGAGCGCGCCGAGCGGCTCCGCCAGGCCGGACAGGGTGGCCCAGCCGGCGGCGCGCCACCGATTGCCGGTCCCGCGCGACAGGGGCACGGCAACGGCGACGCCCTCCGGGATGTTGTGCAGCGCGATGGCGATGGCGATCGGGACGGCGAGAACGGGGTCGGTGTAGGCGGCCATGAAGGTGGCGAAGCCCTCGGGGAAGTTGTGCAGCGCGATGGCGATGGCGGTGAGCACGCCCGCGCGGCGCAGCGCGCCGGTCGCGCCCGACGTCTCCGGCTCGTGCGGGTTGATGTCGTCCGGGACGAGCCGGTCGATGACGGCGATGAGGGCCACGCCCGCGAAGAACGCCGCGATCGCGGTCCAGCCGCTGCGCAGCGAGTCCATCGCCTCCGGCAGCAGCTCCACGAGCGAGATGTAGACCATGACGCCTGCGGAGAACCCGAGCGAGCCCGCGAGGAAGCGGTCGCCGATGTTTCCTTTCAGCGCGACGATGACGCCGCCGAGGCCCGTGGACAGGCCGGCGAGCATCGAGATGGCGAAGGCGGTTGCGAACATGGCTCGAATATAGCGCTACCGCGGCAGGCGGAAGCGACCGTCCTCGTCCTGCACCGCGAGCCCGTCGTCGAGCAGCGAGAAGAGGGCGCGGTGGGTTTGTGCGGGGTGGTGCCACGTGGCGTCGATAAGCGATTGCTCCACGGGCTCGGTCGATTCGCGCAGCAGACGCATGATTTTGCCGCGCACCTGGCGGTCGGTGCCTGCGAACTTCTGCGAGCGCGGCTTCTCCGCGGCCGGCGGCTTCCCGGCGGCGAGCCACGCGCAATCGACGACGGGGCATTCGCCGCAGCGCGGGTCACGGGCGGTGCACACGAGCGCCCCGAGCTCCATGAGCGCGACCGATAGCTGCGGCCCGTGCGGGATCTCGGTGAGCTCGCGCTTCGACGGCTTCGCGGTCGCCTCGCCGCGCACCGCCCGCGCGTGCACGCGCCGCACGTTGGTGTCCACCACCGGCACGTCGCGCCCGTAGGCGAAGTTGGCCACGGCGCCCGCGGTGTAGTCGCCGATGCCGGGCAGCGCGAGCAGCGCGTCCACGTCCGCCGGCACGTCGCCGCCATGCTTATCGACGATCACCCGCGCGCACTCCAACAACCGCAGCGCCCGCCGCGGGTACCCCAGGTTGCCCCAGGCGCGCAGCACCTCGTCCGCCCCCGCCTGCGCGAAGGCGCGCGGGGTGGGCCAGCGCGCGATCCACTCCTGCCAGATCGGGGCGACGCGGTCGACCTGGGTCTGGTGGCTCATGACCTCGGAAAGCAGCACGCCCCAGGCGGTGGTGCCGGGGGCGCGCCACGGCAGGTCGCGCGCGTTGGCCTCGTACCAGGCGATTAAATGTTCATATTGCTTCGATTCATCCACGATGAGTGACAGAATAGGCACATGACTCAACAAACGACAGCCACCCCATCCACTCCGACAGACGTCTGGGCCGCGCTCAAGGAGGGCAACGAGCGCTTCGCCACCGACGAGACGCTGGCGCCGAACCGCGACACGGCCCGCCGCCAGTCGCTCACCGCGGGCCAGAACCCGGTCGCGGCCGTCATCGCCTGCTCCGACTCGCGCGTGCCGGTCGAGCTGCTGCTCGACGCCGGCTTCGGCGACGTCTTTGTCATCCGCAACGCAGGCGGCTGCATCGACTCCTCCGTCGCCGGCTCCGTCGACTTCGCGGTGCAGGACCTCGGCGTCTCGCTGGTCCTGTTCCTGTCGCACGAGCGTTGCGGCGCGGTCGGCGCCGCGATCCAGGGCGTGAACAGTGCGAAGCTGCCCACGGGCCTGACCCGCGTGTTCGTGGAGAAGATCGCTCCCTCCGTGCTGACGGCGCAGGCGGACGGCCCCGTGGATTCGTCGGAAATCGAGCGCACCCACGCCCGCGTCACCGCAACGCACCTCCTCGACCGGATCCCGTCGCTGCGCAAGGGCATTGACGACGGCACCGTGGGCCTGGTCGGCGCGCGCTACCGCCTGGAGGATGGCCGCGTCGAGACCGTGTACGAGAACTTCGGTGGCTAAGGTAAAGGCATGACTTACCAGCGTCCCACCGACCAGCGCCCGCCGAAGCGTCCGCTTCCGCCCGAGATTTACATGCGACGCCGCGTGGTCGTCCTCGTGGCGCTCCTGGTCCTCGTCGGGCTGATCGTGTGGGGCCTGTCCGCGGTGGCGCGCTCCGGCGGCGATGGCGCCGACACGGCGAGCAGCTCGGTCGAGGCGACCGCCAGCCCGAGCCCCAGCGAGGAGAAGCCGAAGGCGGAGCCGACCGAGACCGTCGTCGGTGAAGAATCCGGCACGAGCGCTGCCAGCTCTGCCAGCGAGACAGCGTCTTCCGAGCCGAGCGTCGCTGCCGCGCACGCGAACCCGGGCGAGTGCTCGCTGAAGGACCTCCAGATTACGGCGACGACGAACCAGCCGTCCTACCCGGCGGGCACGGAGCCGGTGCTGTACATGGAGGTGCGCAACCCCACCGACGTGGACTGCAACATCAACCTCGACGAGGCGAAGCTGCGCTTCGAGGTGTACGCGATGGGCACCAACGAGCGCGTCTGGGCGGACACGGACTGCTACGAACCCGTTGTCGGCGGGATGCAGACGTTCGCTCCGGGCGCGACCCGCGGGTTCGAGGCGCGCTGGTCCGCCACCGGGTCCGCGCCGGAGGCGTGCGAGAACCGCCAGCCGGTGCCGGCCGGGTCCTACTTCCTGCACGCCGTGATCGGCGATAACGCCTCCGACCCGGCGCCGTTTAACATCACTTAGCGGGGGAGACGGCAGCGATCGCCTCGCCGAGCGTGGACACCCGCGTGATGTCCATGCCGGGCGCGTCCGCGTCGCCGCCGGCGGGCACGATCGCGCGCTCGTAGCCCAGCCGCGCCGCCTCCTGCAGGCGCCGCTGCAGGCTGGGGACGCGGCGCAGCTCGCCGGCGAGCCCGACCTCGCCGATCACCACCGTCTTCGGTGGCAGGGGAGTCTCGTGCAGGCTCGACCAGGTGGCCAGCGCCACGGCCAGGTCGGTGGCGGTCTCGGTGATGCGCACCCCGCCGACGGTGGCCACGTAGGCGTCCTTGTCGTTCGTGCGCTGCCCGCAGCGCGCCTGCAGGACCGCGAGCACCATGGGCACCCGGTTGAAGTCCAGGCCGGTAACGACGCGCCGCGGGCTCTTGTTCACGGGGTCGACGGTCAGCGCTTGGACCTCGGCGAGCATGGGGCGCACGCCGTCCATCGCCACCGTCACCGCGGATCCGTCTGGCGTCTTCCCCCGGTGCGAGAGGAACAGGCCGGACGGGTCTGGCACCTCCCGGATGCCGTCGGCGGTCTGCTCGAAGCAGCCGACCTCATCGGTCGCCCCGAACCGGTTCTTGATGCCGCGCAGCATGCGCAGCGTGGAGTGCCGGTCGCCCTCAAAGTTCAGTACCACGTCCACCAGGTGCTCCAGCACGCGCGGGCCGGCGACGTTGCCGTCCTTGGTCACGTGCCCCACCAGCAGGACGGGCAGGTTGGTCCGCTTTGCCAGGCTGGTCAGCGCGGCCGTCACCGCGCGCGATTGCGCCACCCCGCCCGCGACGCCTTCGACGCCGCTGGCCTGCATGGTTTGCACGGAGTCGACGATGAGCAGCGACGGCTTCACCTGCTCGACGTGCCCGAACACTACGTCCAGGTTGGATTCCGCCGCCAGGTAGAGGCTGTCGTGCAGGGCCCCGGTGCGCTCGGCGCGCCCCCGCACCTGGCCGGCCGATTCCTCGGCGGTGACGTACAGCGTGTTGCGCCCCTGGGCGGCCCAGCGCGACGCGACCTCCAGCAGGAGCGTGGACTTGCCCACGCCCGGCTCGCCGGCCATGAGGACCACGGAGCCGGGGACGACGCCGCTGCCCAGCACCCGGTCGAGCTCGGTGATGCCGGAGGCGATGGTGTGGGTCGACGTGGCGTCGATAAGCGTGATGGGCTCCGCTGAAGACGTGGGCGTCAGCGCGGAGCTGGTGGCGACGGGTGTTTGTTCCTGCAGGGTCCCCCACGACCCGCACTCGGGGCAGCGCCCGAGCCACTTCGGTGCAGTGTATCCACACTCGGTGCAGGTGTGGACGCTGCGCGGTTTTTTAGCGATCTGCCTCGCGCTCCACCTGGCCGGACTCCAGCAGCGGCGCGGACACGGTCGCGTCCACGGTCACGGAGCCGCTGTCAAAGTCGAACTCGACCGGCACGGTGCCGCCGTACGCGAAGTCGTCGTTGGCCACGGTGGTGGGCACGTACTGGATGCACGCGTCCTCGGACTGCGGCACGTTGGCCAGGCTCTCGGCGGCGTCAGCGACGAGCACGCAGTTGTACCCGATCGGCTCCGCGCCCTGGACGTTCGCCGGCGTGCCGTTGACCTTCACGGACCGCAGGGTGTGGTCCTTCATCGCGGTGTCCTGGTTGGTGGCGGTGAACTTCACCGCGGCCTGGCCGTTTTCCTGCAGGATGACGGTGGCGTCCTGGACGGAAACCTCCCGGTTGTCGGTGAAGGCGGTAGCGCCGTCGACGGCGGCGACCTGGTCGGAGGTCTGGGTGATCTGACCGGCGGAGCAGCCGGACAGTGCCAATGCGGACGCGGCCACCAGAGCGGCAACCGGCTTCAGGGACTTCACGTGGGTGTCCTCCATCGTAATAGTGCGCGTAGATTTCTCCGCCTTACCTTAGTCCCAGCTGTCCTAGTTTTCCCAGTTTCCCGGGCTGCCCCAGGGGAGCTGGGGCATCCGGGGGTAAACTTTCGGATCCTTTCACGGGAGCTTGCTTGACTACGCTCCCCGCCCCCTCCGCGAAGCAAGGCACCCGAAAGCTACGGTGGTAGGGTTGGTCAACGATGTCTGAAGGAGCTGCCATGGAATTCAAGGTCGGAGAAGTCGTGGTCTACCCGCACCACGGCGCGGCGAAGATCGCCGATATTGAACAGCGCGAGATCGGCGGGGAGAAGCTGGATTACCTCGTGCTGCAAATCCTCCAATCCGACCTGGAGGTCCGCGTGCCCGTGAAGAACACCGAGCTGGTCGGTGTGCGCGACGTGGTCAATGAGGAGGGCCTGCAGAAGGTCTTCTCCGTCCTGCGCGAGGAGGACGTGGAAGAGGCCGGCAACTGGTCCCGCCGCTACAAGGCGAACCAGGAGCGCCTCGCCTCGGGCGACATTAATAAGGTGGCGGAGGTTGTGCGCGACCTTTGGCGCCGTGACCAGGGCAAGGGCTTGTCCGCGGGCGAAAAGCGCATGCTGGGCAAGGCACGCCACATCCTGGTCGGCGAGCTCGCGCTGGCTGAGCCGGTGGACGAGAAGAAGGTCGCGGAGCTGGAACAGGGCATCCAGAAGATCATCGACGAGCAGGTCAAGGCCGGCATCTCCTTCGCCCCGGAGCCGGAGGATGCCGAGGAGGACGACCTGGATTACGGGGACCTGTCCTTCGACGACGAGAAGTAGCGCCGTGTCGCGCCGGGTCGTCGCGGTCGTCGCAGCCGCGGGTCAGGGCACGCGCCTGGGGGCGGCCGTGCCGAAAGCGTACGTGCCGCTGCGCGGCCGCAGCCTGATCGAGCGCTCCGTCACCGCGCTGGAGACCGCCGAGATCGTCGACGCGATCTACGTTGTGGTCAGCCCGTCGATGGAGGACGTGGCCAGGCGCGCGCTGCGCGGCCACGAGGTGCGCTTTGTCCACGGCGGCGCAGAGCGCGCCGACTCCATCTTCGCGGCGCTGCGGGCCATTCCGCTTGACGACGCCTGCGTGCTCGTCCACGACGCCGCCCGCGCCCTCACCCCGCCGGGGATGATCGCGCGCGTGACCCGCCGCGTGCTGGATGGCGCGGACGCGGTCGTTCCGGTCCTCCCGGTCGCGGACACGATCAAGGAGGTCGACGCCGCCGGCGCCGTGGTCGCTACCCCGGACCGTTCGCGGCTGCGCGCCGTGCAGACGCCGCAGGGCTTTGACCTGCGCGTACTCCGCGCGGCCAACGAGGCCTACTTCGGCGGCACCCAGTCCTTTGTGGCTACTGACGACGCCTCGCTGATGGAATGGTTCGGCGCGGACGTCGTCACCGTGCAGGGCGACCCGATGGCGTTCAAGATCACCACCCCGATCGACTTGCGCCTGGCAACCAGCATCACCGACGAGGCCGAGCCCACCGTCTTTGAGATCCCGGGCGACTCGCCGTTGCCCCGGTAAGGTGGCGGGCATGACACACCAGATGACCAAGCTGCGCGTGGGCAACGCGTTCGACGCCCACCAGATCCAAGAGGGCAAGCCGTGTTGGATCGCGGGAATCCTGCACGAGGGGGTCGACGGCTGCGAAGGGCACTCCGACGGCGACGTGGTCGCGCACGCGATCGTGGACGCGGTGCTCTCGGCCGCGGGCCTGGGGGACTTGGGTTCCTTCGTGGGCGTGGGGCGCCCGGAGTACGACGGCGTGAAGGGCACCGAGCTGCTCAGGGAGTTGCGCGAGTTGCTGGGGTGGGAAGGGGTGAGCGTCGTTAATGCTTCTGCCCAGCTCATCGGGCAGAGCCCGAAGATGGGCCCGGTGCGCGAGCAGGCGGAGCAGGTCCTGAGCGAGGCGCTCGGCGCGCCCGTATCCGTGTCGGCGACGACGACGGACCACATGGGCTTTACCGGCGCGGGCCAGGGGAGGGCTGCGATTGCGACGGCGCTGGTTGAACTAAGCTAGCTGGCGTGACTCAACGCATCTTCGATACCAAAACCCGCACGCTGCAAGACTTCACGCCACTCCGCGAGGGGCACGTCTCGATCTACCTGTGTGGCGCGACTCCGCAGTCCGCGCCGCACATCGGGCACTTGCGCTCCGGTGTGGCCTTTGACATCGTGCGGCGCTGGTTTGCGGCGAAGGGCATGGACGTGGCGTTCGCGCGCAACGTCACCGATATTGATGACAAGATCCTGAACAAGGCCGCCGAACACGGCCGCCCCTGGTGGGAGTGGGTGTCCACCTACGAGCGCGAGTTCACCCGCGCCTACAACACGCTTGGCGTTTTGCCGCCGTCGGTGGAGCCGCGCGCCACGGGCCACGTGACGCAGATGGTGGAGTACATGCAGCGGCTCATTGACCGCGGCTTCGCCTACGCCTCCGACGGGTCCGTGTACTTCGACGTGGACGCCTGGGTCGCCGCCGACGGCTCCGATTACGGCTCGCTGTCCGGAAACCGGCCGGAGGACATGGCGCGCAGCGAGACGGGCGCCGGTAAGCGCGGCCCGCTCGATTTCGCGCTGTGGAAGGCGGCGAAGCCGGGCGAGCCGAGCTGGCCGACCCCGTGGGGCGACGGCCGCCCGGGCTGGCACCTGGAGTGCTCGGCGATGTCCACCTGGTACCTGGGCGAGCGCTTTGACATCCACGGCGGCGGGCTTGACCTGCAGTTCCCGCACCACGAGAACGAGCAGGCGCAGTCGCACGCCGCTGGCGACGGCTTCGCGCAGTTCTGGATGCACAACCACTGGGTGACCATGGCCGGCGAGAAGATGTCGAAGTCGCTGGGCAACGTGCTCTCCATCGACAACATGCTCGAGTCAGTCCGCCCGGTCGAGCTGCGCTACTACCTCGGCAGCGCGCACTACCGCAGCGTGCTCGAGTACTCGCCAGAGGCCCTGCAGGAAGCCGCGGCCGGGTACCGCCGCATCGAGGACTTCGTGCACCGCGCGGGCTCGCCCGAGCCGTCGGCCTGGACCGCCGCGTTCGAGCAGGCGCTTAACGACGATTTCTCCGTCCCCAAAGCACTCGCCGAAATCCACAACACGGTCCGGGCTGGCAACAGCGCGCTCGCTTCCGGCGACGCCGAGCAGGCGTCCGCGCTGGCGGCGCAGGTGCGCGCGATGGCCGCCGTGTTGGGCGTTGACCCGGTGGCGTGGGACAATGCTGGCGGAAACGCAGGCGGCGACACCGACCGGACGCTCGAGGCCCTGGACACGCTTGTGCAGGCGGAGCTTCAGCGTCGGACGGAGGCGCGCGCCGCGAAGAACTGGGCGGTTGCAGACGAGGTGCGCGACCGCCTCGCCGCCGCGGGCATCGAGGTCACCGACACCGCCGACGGCCCCACCTGGCAGATCAAGGAGTAGGAGACGAGATGGCAAAGCCGTACCAGCGTCCGGATAAGCAGAAGACGAGCAAGAAGGGCGCCACGAAGGGCTCGGGCGGCCAGCGCCGCCGCGGGCTGCGCGGCAAGGGCGCGACGCCGAAGGCGGAGGACCGCGTCTACCACGCGGCCCACAAGCGCAAGCAGGCGCAGCAGCGCCGCAACCAGGGGCGCCACGAGCGCGAGGTGGCGGACATGGTGGTGGGGCGCAACCCGGTCATCGAGTGCCTGCACGCCAAGGTGCCGGCCGAGGCGCTCTACGTGGCGCAGGGCACTGGCCACGACAACCGGCTGAGCGAGGCGGTGGCACTGTCGCAGTCGCGCGGGATCCCGGTCGCCGAGGTGCCGAAGCGCACCCTGGACGAGATGACCGGCAACGGTATGCACCAGGGCATCGGCCTGAAGATCCAGCCGTACAAGTACGCCGACGTCTTCGACCTGATGAGCCAGGTGCAGGGCAACGGCATGTTCGTGGTGCTGGACAACATCACGGACCCGCGCAACCTTGGCGCGGTGATCCGCTCCGTGGCGGCGTTCGGCGGCGACGGCGTGATCATCCCGGAGCGCCGCTCCGCCCAGGTCACGGGCGTGGCCTGGCGCACCTCCGCCGGCACCGCGGCGCGCCTGCCGGTGGCGAAGGCGACCAACCTCACCCGCACCATCAAGGAGTTCAAGGACAACGGCTACATGGTCGTCGGCCTGGACGCCGGCGGCGAGCACACGCTGGACACCTTCGACGGTGCCTGCGACCCGGTGGTCATCGTCGTCGGTTCCGAGGGCAAGGGGATCTCCCGCCTGGTGCGCGAGAACTGCGACGTGATCATGTCCATCCCCACCGCGGACTGGGTGGAATCGCTCAACGCCTCGGTCGCGGCGTCGGTAGTGCTCAGCGAGTTTGCTCGCCAGCGCCGCGCGGCGAAGTAGGGGCGCACTTTAACCTCCAGTTGACGTGAGGCCGTAAGAACACTAGCATTATGCCCAATCGTTCAGCCCGCCTTAAGAGTTATTCTTAAGTGTGGGCTGGATCTTTATCAACGTATTGGGGGAGCGTTGAGCGCCAGATCATTGAAGCCGGCTGCCACAGTGGAGCAGCAAATTGCCATCCTCAAAGCCAGAAACATGTTGGTGGACGAGGAACTTGCAAGTCAGTGGTTGCAGTTCGTTGGATACTACCGGTTGAGCGCGTATTGGTACCCTGCTCGCGAAATTGCTGGTGATGGGCAATCGCGCACTGACGATTTCTTGCCAGGTACCAAGTTTTCCGACGCAGTGCACCTCTATGAGGCTGATCGAAAATTGAGAACGCTCGTTCACGACGGGATGGAACGCATCGAAATCGCGGTGAGGGCTCTTGTTACAGACACAATATGTCTCGAACCCCTCAACGATCCTCGCGCTTATCTCGACGCTGATAGATTTCGCCCGTCGTTTCATCATGTTGCGTGGCTATCCACCATCTACAGGCGATTGAACCGCGAGTATGGCCGAAGTGAACCGCTCAAGCACTATTCCGAGAAATACGGGAAAAAGTTTCCTTTATGGGTTGTGGCGGAGTCGATGGACTTTCGAGACGTGTCACAACTGTTCAGTGGGCTCAAATCCGAGGAGCAGTTCAAAATCGCAGAACGAATGGGAATCGCAATCCAGTATGATCAACTGAGCCGCAATCAGCAGAGAAGTGTGTTGCGGCGTCATCCTTGGGCAAGCTGGTTAGAGCAGCTGACTGTCATAAGGAACACATGCGCCCATCACGGACGGCTATGGAACAAATCCTTTACGCCAGCGTCCACTACAGCCGTCCGGACTGATGCTGCATTCGCGGCACTGCCGCCGGGACAGAGCGAACGTATCTTTGGTGCTTTAGTGATGATGTCTCATGTCCTGCGAACAGTATGTCCAGGGACTACGTGGCCGGACAAGGTAGCAACACTTCTCGAGGACTCCTTCCTGGATAACCCCATGGTCAAGCGATTCAGCCTCGGGATACCCGAAGGATGGGACTGCGCAGATTTGTAAAAGCGCGACAAGTGCTAATTGCGAACCTGAATCCGCCGCGCCTGCACCGCTCCGATCCCTCGGCAGACCACGTAAATGCCAAAGGACACGAACGCGACGAGCACGCTGACCGGCAGGCCTGGCGCGAGCGAGAGGATGAAGCCGCCGACGGCGGACACCTCGGCGAACACGACCGAGAGCAGGACCGCTAGCTTCGGGTTCGCGGTGACCGCGATGGCGCTCGCGCCGGGCGTGATGAGCAGCGCCATGACGAGCAGGACGCCGACGATCTGCACGCTGTTCGCCGCGGCCAGCCCTACCAGGATGGCAAAGACGGTGGCCATGGTGCGCACGCGCACGCCGGTCGCGGCGGCCATAACCGGGTCGATCGAGGAGAACAGTAGCGGGCGCCACAACGCCACCACCGCAGCCACCACGATGACGGTGGTGATGGCCAGTGTCCAGACGCTCGTCTGCGCCACGCCAACCACCTGGCCGGTGAGCAGGGACATCGCGATGCTGGAGTTGCCTGGGTAGAGGTAGATGCACAGCACGGAGATGCCCATGCCAAAGCTCATGACCACGCCGACGGCGGAGTCGTTGCCGCCCTTGAAGCCGAGCAGCGCGAGCGCGATGGCGGCGGCGATGGAGCCGAGCACGGCCCCGAGCGACAGGTTGAGGCCGAGGACCAGGGCTGCGGCGGCGCCCATGAGCGCGAGCTCGGAGGTGGCGTGCACAGCAAACGACATCTGCCGCATCACGATCAAGGGGGCGAGCACCCCGGAGAGCACGCCGAGGAAGGCGCACGCCACCAGGGCGGTGATGACGAAGTCCTGCGAGAGCAGGTACGTGGTGGTGTCCCACATCAGATGATCACTGTCTTTCCTCCGGCGCGGACGACTTGGACGGGCGCGCCGTAGAGCTCGGAGAGGACGTCGGATTGGAGGACCTCGTCGGCGGTGCCGACAACGTGGCCGTTGGGGCCAATGTAGAGGACCTTGTCTACGACGTCGATGACCGGGTCGATGGAGTGCGTGACCATGGCGACTGCGGCGCCCGATTCCTGGAAGCGGCCGATGGTCTGGCGCTGGCGCGCCACGTCCAGGGACAGGAAGGGCTCATCGGCGAGGATGATCTCGGGGTCCTGTGCGAAGGCCTGGGCCTGGCGGACGAGTTGTTGTTGGCCGCCTGAGAGGCGGCCGACGTGGGCGTCGATAAGCGAGGGGGCGCCGACGTGGGCGAGCAACTGCTCGGGGTTGCCTCCGGCGAGCGAGACGAGGTCGCGCACGCGCGCCGGGAGGTGGGCGGGGAACATCTGCTGCTGCGGGATGTAGCCCACGCGACCGCCGAGTGTGATCGAGCCGGCGTCGAGGCGCTGCGTGCCGAGCGCGGCGCGCAGGAGCGTCGACTTGCCCGAGCCGTTCGGGCCGAGGATGGCGAGGAATTCGCCGGCGGCGAGGTCACACGTGATGTCGCGCCACAGCGGCGCGACGGTGGCGCTACGCAGCTGCAGCATTGAGCTGGTCAAGGACTTCCTGGAAGTAGTCGAAGAAGTTCTTGCCGTCCTGCGGGGTCTCGGTGATGTCCACGACCGGCACGCCGGCCTCCTTCGCCGCTGCGACGAGGCGCTCGGAGACGGCGTTGGGGGACTGGGAGTTGTTGATCAGGATGTCAGCGTCCTTGATCGCCTCGAGCGCCTCGGCCACGGCGGCCGCGGACGGCTCGGAGTGGTTGAGCGTGGCGTGGCGGTAGGACTCGGGGGTGTCGTCCACCAGCGCGGACTCCTCCACGATGGCGTCGGCGATCGGGTGGGTCTGGATGACGTGCGCCTCGGGCAGCGCGGCAAGCGACTCGTCGATGCCGGCCAGCTTGTCGTCGATCGGGTTGCCGCCGATCTGTTCCGCTACGCTGCGGATCGCCTCGGTGGAGTACCAGATGTGCTCGTTCTCCTCGCCGTGCTCGTGGTCGTGGCCCTCGTGCTCGTGGCCTTCCTCGCCGTGCTCGTGCTCGTGATCGTGGTCGTGCGCCTCGGTCGGCTCGAGCGCGGTGATGAGGTTGCCCTTCGCGGCGTTGTAAAGGGCCGCGTCGTAGGCGCCGCCGTTAGCCACGACGGTCTTGGCCTGCGCGATCTCCGCCAGGTCGGCGGCGGTCGGCTCGTAGTCGTGGGGGTCGGTCGACGGGTTGTCGATGATCGCCGGCACCTCGTCACCAGTCACGGCCGAGGCCACGTCGGCCCACACCTGGGTGGTGGCCACCATGGCGGCTGCGTCGGCCGCGGCTCCGTCGGTGGCGCCAGTGGTGGCGTCCCCGGAGCTTTCGGAGCCCTGCGTGCCGCAGGCGGTGAGGGTGAGTGTGAGCGCAAACGCGGTTGCGGCGAGTCGTTTCATCATGGCACCCATCCAACCAGTAATGAAAAAGCTTTTCAAAAAATTCCGTTCCGGGACCGCGCAAAAGGTGCAGGTAGCATATCGGTATGCCAGCGACGCTCGCCTCCATCGCCGCCGACCTCGGCGTCTCGCGCACCACCGTGTCCAACGCGTACAACCACCCCGACCAGCTCTCGCCAGCGCTGCGCCGCCGCATCCTCGCCCACGCCAAGGCGAAGGGATACGCCGGCCCCAACCCGCACGCGCGCTCGCTGCGCACCAGCCGCACCGCCACAATCGGGGTCGTGCTCACCGAGCAGCTCTCGTTCGCCTTTGAGGACCGGGCGTCGGTGGACTTCCTCGCGGGCGTCGCTAAGCGGAGCGATTACTCGCTCACCCTCATCCCGACCGGTGTGAGCGTGCACGATGCCATCGTTGACGGCTACATCATCTACTCGGTTCCGGCCCAGGCGCAGATGCTTATCGACGCCCACTCGCGCGACCTCCCCCTCATCATCTGCGATCAGCCCGTCGACGTCCCCGGCGTGCCGTATGTGGGCATCGACGACGCCGCCGCGATCGCCCCGGCCGCCGAGGACCTGGTGCGCACCGGGCACACGCGCGTGGGGATCCTGACCAAGCGCCTGTTCAGTGCGCCGAAGAACGGGCCGGTGACGCCGGAGGAACTGGAGGCGGCAGACCTGCACGTGCAGCGCGCCCGGGTGCGCGGGGCGCTGGACGTGTTCGCGGCGGCGGGGATCGCGGACGTGCCGGTGGTCGCGCGCGACCTCAACGACGTGGATTCCGCCGCCGATGGCGCGCGCGAGCTCCTCGAGGCCCACCCGGACCTCACTGCGATCCTGTGCACCACCGACTCGATGGCGCTCGGGGTGCTCGAGTACTGCCGCGGGCGGCGGCGCGTGCCGGAGGAGCTGTCTGTGACCGGCTTCGACGGCATCGGCGTGGACGGCCTGTCCACCGTCGCGCAGCCCACGCAGCGCAAGGGGGAGACGGCGGCGATGCTGCTGCGCGCCGCGATGAACGGTCGGCCGCAGCGCCAGGAGCGCATCATTCTGCCGACGCAGTACCTGCCCGGGCGGACCGTGCGCGAGCCAGCTCGCTGAGCACCTGCGCCATCGCGGGCACGTCGGCGACCCGGTGCGCGGCCGCGCTCGGTTGTTCGCCGACCTTGATCCCCACGTCGCGGCGGGGATCCAGGACGCGCAGCGCGGTCTCGTCCGTGGTGTCGTCGCCGGCAAAGAGCGTCGCGGCAAACTCGCGCTTGTGCTGGGAAAGCCAGGTGCCCTTGGTGATCTCCACCGCGGAGAACTCGACCACGTTATGTCCCGGCGTCACGGGGCGCCCGCCCGTGTCCAGGGCGCGCGCGGCGGCGAGCATACGCTCCGCGTCAGGGGTGCCCGCGATCGGCGCGACGTGCAGCACCCGCTGGTACGGCTTGACCTCCACGTACGCGGGGGCGGTGGCGATGCGCTCGAGCGCCGCCCCGATGCGGTCGAGGTAGGCGGCGTCGTCGCTGGAAAGCTCCGGGCCGGGCTCCGCGCCGTGGGACCCGGCGAGGACGACGTTGCCCGCAATCTCCGGCAGCACCCGGCGCAGGCCGTCGAGGTGCCGGCCGGAGAGGATGGCAACCTGCGTGCGCGGCAGCACGGCGAGAGTGCGGAGGGCGTCCACCGCGGCCGGGTGCGGGGCCACCGCGTAGGGGTCCGCGTTGAACTCGGCGAGCGTGCCGTCGAAGTCCAGGCAGACCAGCAGCGACTCCGCGTGCGCCGCCCGCTCGATGGCGGCCCTCACAGTGCCATCAGCCGGATGCTCGGCGGGTCCACCACAGGCTCACCCTCGGGGCCGTCACTCGTCGCGGTGAACACCATCTCGGAATCGGTGAGGTGATCCACGCGGAAGCGCGCGCCGGGCACGATGATGCTGGTCAGCTGCTCGTGGACGTGGCGCGCCCCGCCCTCGCAGTCGGCGGCGTCGCCCACCTCGACGCTGTCTACGGTGAACGCGTCGTCCTTCGCGTCGTCCTCCGTGGTGATGGCCGCGTCCAGGTCCGCGCACGCCGTGGTGCCGGTGAGGGAGGAATCGGTGAGGGTGAAGTTGGCCAGCCCCGCGGCGTCGGCAAGCAGCGCCCCGGGCTCCGCCGGATCGGTGTGCACGGCGACGACCTGCCAGGTCTGTTCGCCGCCGCACGCCGCCAGCGGGAGGGTGAGCGCGGCGGTCAGGCCGAGTGCGAGTAAGCGGTTCATAGCGCCTCCAGGAAGGATGCGGCCCAGGCGGCGACGTCGTGGGTGGTCACCCAGTCGTGCATCGCGCGCATCCGCTGCGGGTCGGGCTGGGCGGCGTCCTCCATCGCACGGACGATGGAGGACACGTCGAACGGGTTGCACAGGTACGCCTGGTGGAGCTCCACGGCGGCGCCGGCGAACTCGGACAGTACGAGCGCGCCGCTACCGTCCGGGTGGCAGGCCACGTACTCCTTGGCCACCAGGTTCATCCCGTCCTTGAACGGGGTGACCAGCATCATGTCGGCGGCGGCGTAGTACGCGCCGAGCTGGTCTTTGGGCACGCCGTGGTGCACGTAGTGGATCACCGGCCGGCCGATGCGGCCAAAGCGCCCGTTGATGCGCCCCACGGCCTCTTCCACCTCGCGGCGGGTGCGCCGGTAGTGGTCGATGCGCTCGCGCGACGGCGTGGCCAGCTGGATCAGGGTTGCCTCGCCGCCGCGCTCCAGGAATTGCTCGAACGCCAGGAGCCGCTGCAGGATCCCCTTGGTGTAGTCCATCCGGTCCACGCCGAGCATGAGCAGCGTCGGGTTTCCCACCAGCTCGCGGACGGGCGCGGGGTCGCCGGGGGCGACTATCGACGCATCAATACTGATCGGGAACGTCCCGGTGCGCACCGCGGTGGCGTCGATAAGCTCAAGGAGCCCCCGGAAGTTCGACTCGTCGGCGGCCCGCTGGAAGCCGATGAGGTCGCAGGCCGACAGCGAGCGCAGGATGGGCTCGCGCCACGGCAGCTGGCGGAACAGATCGGGGGAGGGGAACGGGATGTGGAGGAAGAACCCGATACGCAGGTCCGGGCGGTCCCGCTTGAGTAGGCCGGGGACGAGCTGCAGCTGGTAATCCTGCACCCACACGGTGGCGCCCTCGGCGGCGACAGCGGAGACCGCGGCCGCAAAGCGCTCGTTGACCGCTACGTAGCGGTCCCACCACTGCTCGTTGTACTGCGGCGCGACGATGAGGTCGTGGTAGAGCGGCCACAGGGTGGAGTTGGAAAACCCCTCGTAGAAGTCGGTGTAGTCCTGCGCGTCCAGCGCCACGGGGACCAGGTCGATGCCGTCGGCGTGGAACGGCTCGAGGAGGGTGTCCGTCTCGCCGGGCCAGCCGACCCAGCAGCCCGAGCGGGCGCGCAGCACCGGCGCGAGCGCGGCGACCAGGCCGCCCGGGGAGGCCTGCCAGGAGTCGCCCACCCGGTCCACGGGCAGGCGGTTGGCTACGACGACGAAGTCGTTCACCTAGGACTTCTTCGCTTTCTTTGTGGACTTCTTCTTCGACGCCTTCTTCTTGGTCGCCTTTTTCTTGGTGGCCTTCTTCTTCGACGCCTTCTTCTTCGAGGCTTTCTTCTTCGAGGCCTTCTTGGACGACTTCTTCTTCGTCGCCTTCTTGGCGGACTTGGAGTCTTCCTCTTCCTCCGGGTCGCCCAGGACCTCCTCGGCGTACTTCTTGTAGTTGAAGCCCTTCGGTTCCACGCCGAGCATGGACATCAGGGTTACTCCGTCGAAGAAATCTTCGGCGTACGTTGCCACGATTCGCCGGGCGCCGGAAGCGGTCTGCTCCTCCATCTCATTGATGGCCTCGGGAGAGGGGCGGGAGTCGGTGATCTTCGGTGGCACTACAGGTTCCTCCTTGTACGAAACGCAAATCTCAAACGGCGATTCTACGCCAAAGCTAGTGCTTCCGGCGCCTCGGGCGGAGGGCGGCTTGCTCCGCGCGCCGAATCTGCTGGAACGTCACGCGCCCCGCCCGCTTGAACGCCCGGTACGGGATGTACAGCTGCGGCGCGCGGATGCGGCGCGCCACCCACTCGCCGAAGATCACGCCGCCGGCCAGCGCCATGCACACGGCGATGGCGTTGAAGATGTTGCTCATCCCCACCACAATCTGCTCGTTGAGCACCGCGTAGAGGCCGCGGTAGATGCCTGAGCCGGGGAGGAACGGCGTCACGCCCGCCACCGCGGTGATCACGGGGTTGACCAAGTAGCGGCGGGAGATGAGACCGCCGGCCAGGCCAACCACGATGGAGCAGGCCGCGGTGGCGATGAACTTATCGGTGCCGAAGGGGATGAGGAAGATGTAGAACATCGCGGAGCCCGCGGCGGCAGTGAGCCCAGAAACAATGATGGCCAGGCGCTCCGCAAAGCAGGTCACGGCAAACGAGGCGGCGGCCAGCGCCCCGCCGATGATGCGCCAGCCGGCGCTGCTTAACGACGGCTTACCTAACATGGTTTCCAGCGGCGGCAGGGGCACTCCTAACAGCTCCGCCACGTACAGGCCGATGGCCACGCCCGCGACGATGCCGCCGGACGACAACATGGTCTGGAAGAAGCGGGAGGCCGCGGTGACAGGGGAGCCCGTGATGCCGTCGAAAAGCGACTGCACCAGCGTCAGGCCGGCCAACAGCACGATGATGCCGGTGGCGATGACCTGGCTGGGCACGATCGTGTGGCCGATCGAGGTGGAGAAGTCGTAGAAGATGGCGGCCGGGATGGTGGCGATAAAGCCGCCGATGACGCAGTGATAGAAGTACGGCAGCGAGTTGTGAGACAGGACCTTGTTGAAGCCCATGATGAGGAAGGCGGTGAGCCCGCCGACGAGCGCCATGAGGAGATCGCCGCCGAGCAGGATGGACACGGACGCGCCCATGACTGCCCACCCGGCCAGGTTGCGGGCGTTGCGGTAGGGGATGGGTTCGTTGTCGATGTCGTCGAGGATCTTCTCCGCCATCTCCGGCCGGGTGGCGCCCGCGCGGATCGAGCGGATAAGGCGGTCGGCCTCCTGCAGCTTGTGGTAGTTCTCGCTCATCATCGTGACCACGCGGAACACGTTCACCGGCGTGCGGCGCTGGACGCCCACGTTGGCGTTCATGGTGATGGTGTTCACCGTGATGTCCACGTGGCAGTAATGAAGGCCGTACGACGAGGTGACCGTGCGGATCTGGGCGATCGCGTCCGAGGACGTCGTGCCGTTGGCGATGAGGATCTCGCCGATCCGCGCGGCGATGTTCATGACCGCGGCCACCTGCGCGGGGTCCGTCAGATCGACGGGCGCGAGGACGGACGGGGGCGGGGAGGTGCGGGACTCGTCAATCGTGGCCACGTGGTCGCGCGAGCCACGCAGCCGCTGCCAATACTGCTCTAGTGATGCCACACGCGAAACACTATCGCGCCGACGTGTTTCGCGCACTCATCGGTCGATGTGTAAGATCCATGGGCATTGCTGGAGTGGCGCAATCGGTAGCGCAACGCACTTGTAATGCGTAGGTTGCGAGTTCAAGTCTCGTCTCCAGCTCCAATTTTTGCCGCCGAGGGGGAGGGGTGGTGGTCCTTGCGCGCGCTGCGCGGGCAGCGTTTAAAGGCCTTGATTTGGCTAAACCTTCGCTCTTTGGATATACCCCCACTTTTGCTCGACAGCCCCAAGACGACGTACAGCAAACGTACAGTGGAGGGGAGTTAAATGCTATCTGGTTAATTACCCATACAAAGGAGTGCATTTCATGGCTGAGAACCCAAAGGGCATCAAGGTGCTCGTCGTTGATGACGAGCCCAATATCGTCGAGCTGCTGACCGTCTCCCTGAAGTTCCAGGGATTCGAGGTAGAAAGCGCAAACTCCGGGCAGGAGGCGCTGACCATGGCGCGCGAGTACCGCCCGGATGCCTACATTTTGGACGTCATGATGCCGGGGATGGACGGCTTCGAGCTGCTGGGCAAGCTGCGCCAGGACGGCCTTGACGGCCCGGTGCTCTTCCTTACCGCCAAGGACGCGGTGGAAGACCGCATCCACGGCCTGACCATCGGCGCGGACGACTACGTAACCAAGCCGTTCTCCCTGGAGGAAGTCATCACCCGCCTGCGCGTCATCCTGCGTCGCGGCAACGTGACCGATGACGCCGACCACGACACCACCATCCGCTACGCGGACCTGACGCTGAACGACGAAACCCACGAGGTGACCAAGGCCGGCGAGATCATCGATCTCTCCCCGACCGAGTTCAACCTGCTGCGCTACCTCATGCTCAACGCGGAGGTCGTGCTGTCCAAGGCGAAGATCCTGGACAACGTGTGGCATTACGACTTCGGCGGCGACGGCAACGTCGTCGAGTCCTACATCTCCTATCTGCGTCGCAAGATTGACACCGGCGACGTGCCGCTGATCCAGACCGTGCGCGGCGTCGGCTACGTGCTGCGCACCCCGCGCCAGTAACCTGCGGCGTAGCGGTCCATGAAGGCGAAGCAGAAGCTCGCGGCCTGGTCGTACAACCAGGCCGCGCGGCCGTTGCAAAAGCAGCTGGTGTCCCTGGTGGTCGTGGTGGCCACCCTGGGCATCGTGCTGAGTTTTGCCACGGTCTTCTTCCTGATGCGCGGCATCCTCATGCAGCGCGTGGACGACCAGCTGCAGGAGGGCCTGGACAGCTGGGCGGGGCAGGGCACCTGGATCCCGTCAATCGGCGTGCCCAGCGAGTTTGCCCAGGCGACTTGGTTCCCCGGCTACCCGTACCCGTTCTCGCGCTACACCCCGCGGGGCAACCCGCCCGACTGGGAGCAGCTGACGGTCCTGGACCAGGCGCGCACCATCGGGTCGAAGAACGTGGATAGTTCGGCGTCGCTGACGCAGTGGAGGGCGGTGGCGTCGAAAAGCGATGACGGCACCATCACGCTGGTGGCGAAGCGGCTGGAATCAGAAAACCGCATTCTGCGCTGGCTCGCGGTGGTCGAAACGAGCCTGGGCGCCATTGCGATCCTGGCGATCGCCATCGCGGCGAGGACGCTGGTGAGAAGGTCGCTGACGCCGCTGCGCGAAGTAGAAGACACGGCGCTGGCCATTGCGGACGGCGATGTGGACCGCCGCGTCCCCGCCTGGTCGCGCGACACCGAGGTGGGCAAGCTGTCCTACGCCGTCAACACGATGGTGAGCCAGCTGCAGGACTCGGTCAATGACGCGCAGGGGAAAGAGGAGCAGATGCGGCGCTTCGTCGGCGACGCCTCCCACGAGCTGCGCACCCCGCTGACCAGCCTGCGCGGCTACGCCGAGCTCTACCGCAAGGGCATGGCCCCCGACGCGGACATGGTCATTGACAAGATCGAGGAAGAATCCGGCCGCATGCAGCTGCTGGTGGAGGACCTGCTCGCGCTCACCCGCGCGGAGGGCACCCGCCTGGACCGCAAAACCGTGGACATGCAAAAGGTCGTGGACTCCGCGGTCTCCTCGGCCCGGGCCGCCTACCCGGAGCGCTCCATCGAGGTGGACAACCAGTGCGTCCGGCCGCCGATGGTCAACGGCGACCCGGATCGCCTCCACCAGGTGCTCATGAACCTGATCAACAACGCGTTCAAGCACGGCGGCTCCGACGTGGATGTGACCATCACGCTGCGCGAAAACCTGGACCGCATCGTCATCGAGGTCGCGGACAACGGCCGCGGCATGGCGGAGGAGGACGCGGCGCGCATCTTCGACCGCTTCTACCGCGCGGACGCGTCGCGCCACCGCGCGGGCGGCGGCGGCTCCGGCCTGGGCCTGGCAATCACCAAGTCGCTCATCGAGCAGCACGAGGGCACCATCACCGTCGACACCGCGCCGGGCGAGGGTGCGACGTTCAAGATCTCGCTGCCGCTGCTGCGCGAGGTCAATGGCGCGACAGCGACAAAGGCGACAAAGGCTGCGCAGCCAGCCAAGGACGCCAAGACGCCGGAAAAGGACTAGTTCAGCGCCGCGCGGAGCGTCTCCGCGGCCGCGTCCATCTTCGCCGGGTCGGTCTCGTCGGCGCGCATGACGGTGGACAGGTTGTAGCCCGACATGTCGTTGGCGGGGAAGACGTGGATGTGCGCGTGCGGCACCTCGAACCCGGCGATGAGGTAGCCGGCGCGCTCGCACTCGAACTCGCTGACAATGGCGGCGCCGATGCGCTGCGCCACCGCATTCATCTTGGCCCACAGTTCGGGCTCGAGGTCGGTCCACTTGTCCACCTCTTTGACCGGCACGACCAGGGTGTGGCCGTACGCGATCGGCTCGATGGTGAGGAAGGCGGCGACGTCCTCGTCCTTGTACACGAAGCGTCCGGGGATCTCGCCGTCAATGATCTTTGTAAAGACTGTGCTCATACACTCAAACCGTACCTGTAAGTTTGAGGCCATGCGCATCCTTGTTATCGGTTCGGGCGGCCGCGAACACGCCCTGCTCAAAGGTCTGTCCGGCAACGAGCTCGTCGTCGCACCCGGCAACGCGGGTATGTCGACGCTGGCCAAGCAATTGCCTATCGACGCCACGTCACCCCAAGCCATCGTCGCCCTCGCCCGCGACGAGCAGGCGGAGCTCGTGGTGATCGGCCCGGAGGCCCCGCTGGTCACCGGCGCCGCCGACGCCCTGCGCGAGGAGGGCATCCCCGTCTTCGGCCCCACCAAGGCCGCGGCCCAGCTGGAGGGCTCGAAGGCGTTTGCCAAGGACGTCATGGCCGCCGCCGGCGTGCGCACGGCCCGCGCGCTGCGCGTCGCGCCGGAGGAGGGCGCGGCGGGCGTCGAAAAGGCTCTGGAGCAGTTCGGCCCGAACTACGTGGTCAAGGACGACGGCCTGGCCGGCGGCAAGGGCGTCGTGGTCACCACGGACCGCGCCGAGGCCGCGGCGCACGCGAAGGCGGTGCTCGAGGCGGGCAACCCGGTCCTGTTCGAGTCCTTCCTCGAAGGCCCCGAGGTCTCCCTGTTCTGCCTCGTTGACGGCGAAACCGTGGTCCCGCTGCTGCCCGCGCAGGACCACAAGCGCGCCTACGACAACGATAAGGGCCCGAACACCGGCGGCATGGGTGCCTACACCCCGCTGCCGTGGCTGCCGGCGGACGGCGTGCAGCGCATCGTCGACGAGGTCGCCGCCCCCGTCGCGCGCGAGATGGTCAACCGCGGCACCCCCTACCAGGGCCTGCTTTACGTCGGCGCGGCGTGGGGCCCGGAGGGCCCGGCCGTGGTGGAGTTCAACGCCCGATTCGGCGACCCGGAGACCCAGGCCGTGCTGTCCATGCTGGAGACCCCGCTCGCCGAGCCGCTGTACGCCGTGGCCACTGGCACGCTCGCGGACCTGCCGCCGCTGCAGTGGAAGGACGGCTACGCCGCGACTGTCGTGCTGGCCGCGGAGCACTACCCGGCCAGCCCCGCCAAGGGTGACGCGATCACGGGCGCGGAACTGGACAACCCGGACAAGGTGCTGCACGCGGGCACTGCGCGCACGGATGAGGGCTACGTGTCCGCGGGCGGGCGCGTGCTCAACGTGCTCGGCCACGGCGCGACGCTGGAGGACGCGATCGCCGACGCCTACCGCGTCATCGGGGGGATCGAGATGCGCGGGTCCTTCTACAGGAAGGATATTGGGCGGCGTGCGGTGGCGGGTGAGGTGAGCGTCGAGAAGCACTAGCCCCCTGTGCGATAATTGGCGCGTGACTGAGAAGCCTGCAAACCCCAACGTCCTGTCCAACCGCTACGCCTCGCCGGAGATGGCGAGGCTGTGGAGCGCCGAGCACAAGATCATCCTCGAGCGACAGCTGTGGATCGCCGTCATGCGCGCCCAGCGTGAGCTCGGCGTGGAGATCCCGCAAGAGGCTATCGACGCCTACGAGTCCGTCATCGACCGCGTCGACCTGAGCTCCATCGCGGAGCGGGAGCGCGTCACGCGCCACGACGTGAAGGCGCGCATCGAGGAGTTCAACGCGCTCGCCGGCTACGAGCACATCCATAAGGGGATGACCAGCCGCGACCTGACCGAGAACGTCGAGCAGCTGCAGATCGTGCGCGCGCTCGAACTGGTCCGCGGCAAGGCGGTCGCGCTGCTCAAGGCCGTGGGCAACCGGGCGTCCGAGTACAAGTCGCTGGTGATGGCAGGCCGCTCCCACAACGTGGCGGCGCAGGCGACCACCCTGGGCAAGCGCTTCGCGTCCGCGGCCGACGAGATCTTGGTCGCCGTAGACCGCATCGAGTCGTTGCTTGACAGCTACCCGCTGCGCGGCATCAAGGGCCCGATGGGGACGGCGCAGGACATGCTCGACCTCATGGGCGGAGACGAGGCGAAGCTCGCCGAGCTGGAATCCAAGGTGGCCGGCCACCTGGGCTTTGACACCGTGTTCGACTCCGTCGGCCAGGTCTACCCGCGCTCCCTGGACTTCGAGGCGATCTCCGCGCTGGTCCAGCTCGGCGCCGGCCCGTCCTCGCTGGCCACCACGATCCGCCTCATGGCCGGCAACGAGACGGTGACCGAGGGCTTCAAGGAGGGCCAGGTCGGCTCCTCCGCCATGCCGCACAAGATGAACGCGCGATCCTGCGAGCGCGTCGGCGGCTTCCAGGTCATCCTGCGCGGCTACCTCACCATGGCCGCTGACCTGGCCGGGCAACAGTGGAACGAGGGCGACGTGTTCTGCTCCGTCGTGCGCCGCGTCGCGCTGCCGGATGCGTTCTTTGCCATCGACGGGCAGCTGGAGACCTTCCTCACCGTCCTCGACGAGTTCGGCGCGTTCCCCGCCATGATCACCCGCGAACTGGACCGCTACCTGCCGTTCCTGGCCACCACCCGCATCCTCATGGCGTCTGTGCGCGCCGGGGTGGGCCGCGAGACCGCCCACGAGGTGATCAAGGAAAACGCCGTCGCCATGGCCCTGGACATGCGGGAAAACGGCGCCGAGCAGAACCTGGTCGAGCGTCTTGCCGACGACGATCGCCTGCCGCTGGATCTCGCGCAGCTCGAGGAGGCCCTCGCGGACCGGCACGCGTTCATCGGCGCCGCAGAGTCGCAGGTCGACCGCGTGCTCACGCGTATCGACGCCCTCGTGCACAAGTACCCCGACGCCGCCAACTACCGCCCAGGCGAGATCCTGTAGCTCGCCGCAGCCGGGGGGCGGCGGGCGTAGTCGGTGCGGTCTGCGTCTAAAAGGAGCTAGCTCCGTTTGGGGTTGGTGTTGAACGGCGACCTGGGGTTTTGTCGGTGGCTCGCGTCTAGATGGAGCTAGCTCCGTTTGGGGTTGGTGTTGAACGGCGACCTGGGGTTTTGCTGGTGGTTCGCGTGTAGATGGAGCTAGCTCCGTTTGGAAGGAGCAGCGCCGACCGCCGACCCGGGGCGGGGTCTACTCCGCCCAGCGGACGCCGGTGGCGTCGAGGCGCACGCCGGTAGCGGGGACGCCGGGGTCCACGCGACGCTCCCAGGATGCGAGCGCGGTGGTGTAGGCGCGGCCTTCCTCCAGGTCAGCGGTGTAGCCGGAGGGGGCGCCGCTGCCCATGTCGCAGTACGCCTCCGCCGCGGACGGCGAAGCGGCCCCAGGCACAGCACCAGCCCCAGCCCGCGAACCAGACCCAGCCCGCGACCCAGAACCCGACCCGTCGCCGAGGCCCGTGCCGCTGCCCGGCTGGGATGGGACGGAGTTGGCGGTGAGGGTTGTGGAGGGGGCGGGGGTGGCGTCGATAAGCGAAAGCTCCGGCACGGGCACCGTGGGGCCGGTGGGGTTGCTGCCGATGGCGACGGGCGTGAGCGTGACCGGGAAGCAGGTGAACGCGGCGAACCGCTGCGGGTCGGGCGAGCGGAGGTTGTTGGCGGCTTGGGTGCCGGTGATGCGGCGCGGGCGCTCGACGGTGACCTCCCACTGCACCTGGGTGCCGGTTGCGGGGTCCTCGGTGGCGACGCGCGCGGTGTCGCCGAAGCGGAGGACGGCGTTGTCGCGGGTGGGGGCGAAGTCGGGCATGTCGGCGGCGTCCGTGCTGGCGGGTTGCGGCGAGCACGCGGCGAGTGCAGCGACGAGCGGCAGCGCGAGCAACACTGGGAGGCGAGAGACCATGCGGAACATGGTAGTGCCGCGGTATATGCTTGGTGCCATGCGTCCAGAGCTTTCTGACTACACTCACCTTTCCGGCGGCAAAGTCCGCGAGATTTACCAGGTAGATGCGGACACCTTGCTCATGGTGGCCTCGGATCGCATCTCCGCGTTCGACTTCTCGCTCGAGCCCGAGATCCCGGACAAGGGGCGGATTCTCACCGCAACGTCGATGTTTTTCTTCGACCTGCTGGACGGGATTCCAAACCACCTCGCGGGGCCGATCGATGATCCGCGGATCCCGGAGGAGGTGCTGGGCCGCGCGATGGTGGTGAAGAAGCTGGACATGATCGACTTCGAGTGCGTCGCCCGCGGCTACCTCACCGGCTCGGGCAAGAAGGAATACGACGAGCGCGGCATGGTCTGCGGCGTGAAGCTGCCCGAGGGCCTCGTCGAGGCGTCGAAGCTGCCGGAGCCGATTTTCACCCCGGCGACGAAGGCCGCGCAGGGCGATCACGACGAAAACGTGACGTTCAAGTACATGGCGGGCAAGATCGGCACCGAGCTGGCGGAGCGCCTGCGCGATCGCACCCTCGAGGTCTACTCGCGCGCCGCGGAGTACGCGGAGACCAAGGGCATCATTCTGGCGGACACCAAGTTCGAGTTCGGCCTGGACAGCAACGGGGAGCTCGTGCTTGCCGACGAAGTCCTGACCCCGGATTCCTCCCGCTACTGGCCCGCCGATTCCTACAAGGAGGGGCAGAAGCAGCCCAGCTTTGACAAGCAGTACGTGCGCAACTGGCTCACCGGCCCGAAGTCTGGCTGGCGCCCCTCGGAAGGCACGCAGCCGCCGGAGCTGCCGGGCTCCGTGGTGGAGGCCACGCGCGATCGCTACATCGAGGCGTACGAGCGCCTGAGCGGCGAGAAGTTCGGCGACTGGCCGGGCGCCAACGCGTAAGCGCGGTGCCCTAGGCTGGGTTCCTATGGATTTCCCGAAGGCACCGAAGCACCCGATCACCCGCTCGTTCCACGGCCGCGACTTCGTGGACAACTACGAGTGGCTGCGCGACAAAGACAGCCCGGAGACGATCGCGTACCTGGAGGCGGAAAACGCCGCCACTGAGCAGGCCACCGCGCTCCTGAGCGATCTGACCGACGCGATCTACGGCGAGATCAAGTCGCGCGTGAAGGAAACGGATATGTCCGTGCCGCAGCGCGCGGGCGACTGGTGGTACTACGGCCGCACCATCGAGGGCAAGAACTACGCCCTCTCGTGCCGCGTCCCCGCCGCCGACGACCCCTGGACCCCACCCGAGGTCTCGGAGGAGATGCCCGGGGAGCAGGTGCTTATCGACGCCAACGAGCTCGCCGACGGCCACGAATTCTTTTCCATCGGCGCCTCCTCGGTCACCACCTCTGGCCGCCTCCTGGCCTACTCGGTGGACACCACCGGCGACGAGCGCTTCGACCTGCGCATCAAGGATCTGGAGACCGGCGAGCTGCTCCCGGACGTCATTGAGGGCGTCTTCTACGGCGCGACCTGGGCCGGCGATGACTACCTGTTCTACGTCCGCTGCGACGACGCCTGGCGGCCCCACCAGATCTGGCGCCATAAGGTGGGCACGGACGCGGCCGAGGACGCGCTGGTCTTCGAGGAGAAGGACGAAAAGTTCGGCGTGGGCGTGGGCGGTGACCGCGCGGAGCGCTTCCTCTACATCCTGTCCTCGTCGTCCCTGACTACCGAGTACCGCGTCGCCCCGCTCGAGGATCCCACCGCCGAGTTCCAGGTGATGTGGCCGCGCGAGGAGGGCGTGGAGTACCACCCGGACTACGCCGCGCTGGGGGACCGCGAGTACTGGCTGGTCACGCACAACGCCGCGGGGCCGAACTTCGCGGTGAGCGCCACCCCGATCGCCGACGGCCTCGCCACCGAGCTACCGGACCTGCGCGACCTGCCCGTCATCGTCCCGCACTCGGACACCACCCGCATCGAGGGGCTGGACGTCTACCGCGACTTCGTGTTCATGTCGTACCGCCGCGGCGGGATCTCGCGCCTGGCCGTTGCGCCGCTCACGGGCGAGGACTTCGCTCCCTTCGAGGAGCTGGAGTTCTCCGAGGAGCTCTACACCGCGAGCCTGGCCGGCAACCCGGAGTGGGACGCGCCCGTGGTCCGGGTGGGCTACACCTCGTACACGCAGCCGTCGCAGCTGTTGGATTACCGGGTCGAGGACGGCTCGTTCACCCTGCTCAAGGAGCAGGAGGTTGAGGGCGGCTACGACCCGGACGAGTACGTGGCTGAGCGGATCTGGGCGAAGGCTGAGGACGGGGTGGAGATTCCGGTGTCGGTTGTGCGTCGAAAAGCGACTGCCCCGAACGCTTCGCCCACCTTGCTGTACGGCTACGGCTCGTACGAGGCGTCGATGGACCCGGGGTTCTCCATCGCGCGGCTGTCGCTGCTGGACCGCGGGATGGTGTGGGCGTGCGCGCACGTGCGCGGCGGCGGCGAGATGGGCCGCAGCTGGTACGACCAGGGCAAGATGCTGCACAAGAAGAACACGTTCACGGACTTCATCGCGTGCGCTGACACGCTCATCCAGCTGGGCATGACCGATCCGGAGCACCTCGTCGCCGAGGGCGGCTCTGCGGGCGGGCTGCTCATGGGCGCGGTGGCGAACATGGCGCCGGAGAAGTTCGCGGGCATCCAGGCGATCGTGCCGTTCGTGGACCCGCTGACCTCCATCCTCAAGCCCGAGCTGCCGCTCACCGTCGGCGAGTGGGAGGAGTGGGGCGACCCGTACCACGACCCCGAGGTCTACGACTACATGGCCGGTTACGCGCCCTACGAGAACATCACCGCGCAGGACTACCCCGACATCCTCGCCGTGACCAGTCTCAACGACACCCGTGTGCTCTACGTTGAGCCCGCGAAGTGGGTGGCCAAGCTACGCGAGCACGCCACCGGCGGAGAGATTTTGCTCAAGACCGAAATGTCCGCGGGCCACGGCGGCGTGTCCGGCCGCTACGCCAAGTGGAAGCAGACGGCGTTCGAGTACGCGTGGACGTTGGTGAAGAGCAAAGCCGTGGCCGCTGTGGGAGAATAGCGGGTATGTCTGGTCGCGTTCTCGTCTCAATTTCGTCCATTTTTGATGACACGCTCGATGACGTAGTCCGGCTCGTCGAGGGCCTGGACCGCAAGCGCGTGCCGGTGTCGTTGCTTGTCGCGCCGCACATCGACAAGAAGTGGCACCTGGCCAAGGACTCGCGCACGCGCGGCTGGCTCCTCGAGCAGGCCGAGCACCGCGCCCTGCTCCTCAACGGTTTCGACCAGGCGGTTCAGGGCCGCCGCTCCGAGTTCGCGTCGCTCGGCGAGCACGAAGCGCGCCTGCGCCTCACCGGCGCGACCCGCCAGATGGAGGCGCTCGGTTTCCACCTCGACATGTTCGCCCCGCCGCGCTGGCGCATGTCCCCAGGCACACTCGGCGTGCTCCCGGACTTCGGGTTCCGCCTCGCCGTGTCAACGAAGGGCATCTATTCGCTTACCGACGCCACCGCCACCCCCTTCACCCGCTGCCGCAACCTCTCCGTCGGCGAGGGCTACGGCACGGCCAAGTGGTGGCGACGCAACATCATCGCTGCCGCCGTCCGCGGTGCGGAGAAGGGCAACACGCTCCGCCTGTCCATCTCCGCCCGCGAGCTGCACAAGAAGAAGGTCCGCCGCGATTTCACCGCGGCCATCCTGTGCGCCCAGGCCAACGGCGCAGAGCCCGCCGACTACAGGGCGTTCCTGTAGTCGGCGGGTTTCCTCGCGGCTTGCTCAGCGAGGTCTTTAGCGCAGACCCAGCTGGTTGAGCAGATCGTTCACCTGCTGCGGCATGAAGTGGTACGCAGCCGCGCCCGCGAGGCCGAGCCCCGCGATAAGCGCAGCGATGATGCCGAGGATCGTGCCGAAGGTGGAGCTGCCGTTCGCGGACGTGCCCTGGTCGCCGCCGTCCTGGATCGGCTTCTGCGGCTGCTTCGGTGCGTCCGGCTGCACCTTGCCGGCCTTCTGGGTGGTGCCGTCGGTGAAGGTGATGACGAGGTTGCCCTCGCCGTCAACCTCGACCTTCTCAACGCCGCGGCCGTCCTTGCCGTCGGTGCCGTTGGCGCCGTCCTTGCCATCCTGGCCGTCGGTGCCGGTGGCGCCGTCCTGGCCAGCGATCGGGCCGACCTTCTGGCTGGTGCCGTCGGTGTAGGTCACCTCGAGCTCGCCGTCGACGACCTCGAAGCCAGCAACGCCGCGGCCGGCAGCGCCGTCAGCGCCGTCCTGGCCGTCTTTACCCGCAGCGCCGTCCTTACCGTCGGTGCCATCAGTGCCATCCTCGCCGCTGGTGCCGTTGACCTTGCCAGCGTTCTCGGCGTGGCCATCGTTGTAGTGGACGATCAGCTCGCCATCCTCGTTGATGGCAACGGACTCGATGCCACGGCCGTCGTTGCCGTCCTGTCCGTCCTTGCCATCGCTGCCGTTGGCACCGTTGGCGCCGTCCTTGCCGGCGGCGCCGGGTTCGCCCTTTTCGCCTTGCTCGCCCTTGGCGCCGTCCTTGCCGGCGGCGCCGGGTTCGCCCTTGTCGCCTTTGTCGCCCTTTTCGCCTTGCTCGCCCTTGGCGCCGTCCTTGCCGGCGGCGCCGGGTTCGCCCTTGTCGCCTTTGTCGCCCTTCTCGCCCTTCTCGCCCTTGGCGCCGTCCTTACCGTTAGCGCCGTCAACGCCGTCGGTACCGTCCTTGCCAGGCTCGCCGGCGTCGCCCTTGTCGCCCTTCTCGCCCTTGGCGCCATCCTTGCCGTCAACGCCGTCTTTGCCGTCCTTACCAGCGGCGCCGTCCTCGCCGGTGACCTTGCCCAGGTCGACCGGGTTGTCCTTGTCGTCGGAGTAGGTCACCCACAGGTGGCCGTCGTCAAGCACCTCTGCCTTGACAATGGTGCGGCCTTCGGTGGGCTCGTCGTCAAGCAGCTCCGGATCGACGGTGATGTTGAAGCCGACCTTGACCGGGTCGTGATCGGAGGAGCGGAACGGGTTGCCGTAGCCGTAGAGCTTGTCGTCGCCACTGCCAAAGAAGTCCTGCGCGTTGTAGTTGCGGCGGGAGTACTCGAAGGCTACGGACTCGTCGCCGTTGATGTTCCACACCGCGGAGTCCTGGACCAGGTCGCTTGCGGACGTGTTGGCCAGCACGTGGTCGAGGGTACCGAGGCGGCCACCGAACTGGTAGGACGCTTGGTTGAAGTCCTTCTCGTGGTGGACCAGGGTGAAACCTCCACCCTTGATGGTCTTGATGGCGTCCTCCTTGGTGTAGGAGTTCAGGTCGCCGAGAATGAAGGTTGGCAGGTCGGTCCATTTGCCTTCCTTGTTCAGGTGATCAATGAGCGCCTGTGCCTGGTCCGCGCGAACCTTCGGGTTGTTGCCCTGGCCGTCTCCGGAATCCTTGTCGCCGCGAGCAACGGAGCCCTTGGACTTGAAGTGGTTGACCACGGCCACGAAGTTGTCGCCGCCCTCGGCCGGCTCGAATTCCTGGGCCAGCGGCTGGCGGGCAGTGCCGGTGAAGGCCGGGTCGTTGAAGATCTTGGACTCGCCGACCGGGCGGACCTTGTCCTTTTGGTAAATGAACGCGACGCGGATGTAGTCCTCGTCGTTGCCGAGCTGGGTCGGGGACTTCACCAGGTCCCACTTCTCCTCGCCCGCGGCGTCGTTGAGCGCGTCCACCAGGTTCTGCAGGGTCTCGTCGCGCTTGGTCACGTCACCGGTGACGGTCGCAGTGTTCTCAATCTCGGAGAGGCCGAGCACGTCGACGTCCAGCGTGTTAATCGCGGTGACGATCTTGGCCTGCTGGTCCTTGAACGCATCCTCGGTGTACGCGCCGCGGACCTTGCAGCGGTTGGACCCGACAGGGGTGCCGTTCATGTCCTCGTATGCCTTGCATTTGGTCTCGTCCTGGCCCAGGGAGTTGAAGTAGTTCAGGACGTTGAAGAAGCCGAGGGAGAAGTCGCCCTTCACGGTGCCCGGCACGTCGATGGACTTCGCGCGGGAGTCCTCCCACGTGATCGGCAGCTCGTCGGCGGCGTTCTTGCCGGTGATCGGCTGCAGCGGCTGGAAGCGCCACTGGTCGAAGGAATAGTCGACGACCACGTCGGTCTGGAACTCCACCTGGTCGGTGGTGCGGATGGACTTCACGCCGTTATCCGAGGTGACCAGGTAAGGCAGCGGGGTGTTCTTATCCGTGCGGAAGTAATTCTTGGTGCGGCCGTCGTCCAGGTACACCAGCTGAGCTGCAGCGTCAGCCTCGTACTTGCGGTAGCCGTCGACGCTCGGTGCGTTCTTGTCGGTGAAGTTGTAGATCGGCTCGGTGCCCGCCACCAGGCCGAGGTCACCGGTGTTGTTCAGGTTGTAGTTGTCGGTCACGGTGTAGGTGCCCGGGCGGACCAGCATGCCCTCGTAGGGCTCGCGGGCGTCGTCGCCAGCCGGCAGCTCGTCGATAGCGATCGCCTTCGGCGCGTCGAGCTCCTCGTCCAGCTTCTGCTTGGAGGAAACGGTGATCTGGGTCTGCTTGTTGTACTCGGAGACCTTGCCGGTGACCTGAAGGGACTCGCCGCGCTGCGGGAAGTCGTTGTTCCCGCCCATGTAGACGAAGATGCCGTCGGACGCGTCGCCGGCTTTCTTTTCTGCGCCGCCGGTGCCCGCGGTCTGCAGGAAGAAGCCGTTCTTGCCGCCCTCATCGTACACGGCGGTGACGACGCCCTTGACGGTGACAGTCTGGCCTTTCAGCGGGGATTCGGCGCCGGTGCCCTGGACCTCGGCGATCGGGGTGATCGCGCCGGGCTCCGGGGCGGGCTGCGCGGGGTCGGACGGTTCAGAGGGCTCAGCGGTGTCGGTCGGCTCAGCCGGCACGACCTGGTCGTTGCCGGAGCCCTGCGGGCTCGGCGTGGCCGCAGCGAAGTCGGCGGCGTTGTCGTCGGTGTCTACGCCTGCCTCGTTGCGCTGGATGGAGGTGGAGTTCGACGTCGATTCGGCGACATTGCCCTCGAAGTTCTTCGCCCCGCCCCAGCCGACGAGGTCGACCTGGTTGCCGGAGGCGTCGGTAAGCACTGCACTCGCTGCTTCGTTGCCGAAGTTGAACTTGCTCTCGTAGTCGGCATTTTCGAGCGGGTTAGACGTGTCGTTGCCTGCCGAGCCCTTGACCAGGAAATACCCGCCGGCTGGAACAACGCCGCTCAGTGTCGCGGTGCTGCCCGTGTTGCCCTTCACGGACTGCTGGTCGAGGACCCATCCGGCAAGGTCGATGTCCTTGTCGGTGGGGTTGTACAGCTCGACAAAGTCGTTGGAGATGGTGGAGCCGGAGTTGCCGCCGCCTCCGTAGACCTCGTTGATGACCACGTTGGAGCCGTCGGTAGCCGCGTGCGCGGTGGGGACGGTGATGGTGCCGGCGGCGAGCGCGACGATGAACGCTGCGGAGAACCCGTGGCGGTGGTTGAAACGCATGTGGAACCCTTTGCTGAGAGGATGGAGTAATTTCCCAGTTAAAATAACGCCGGTCGCTAGGCTGCGCTGGGTATAAACTCAGTAAAAACTTAAAGTTCAGGCATTGTTCATCTGTTAGACCGCTATTGGTTCCCCGGTGGCGTCGGATATACTTGCCCACGTCTGCTGACCTCTGACTAATGAAGGAATCTCATGGCACGTGTCGTGGTAAATGTCATGCCGAAGGCTGAAATCCTGGATCCGCAGGGCCAGGCTGTCCAGCGCGCACTTGGGCGAATCGGGGTGAACGGGGTCCAGGATGTCCGCCAGGGCAAGCGCTTCGAGATCGAGGTGGACGACTCCGTCACGGATGAGGAGCTCGCTCGCGTCGCGGAGACCCTCCTGTCCAACACCGTGATCGAGGATTTCGAGGTTGTTCGATGACGGCAACCATCGGGGTTATCACGTTCCCAGGCACGCTTGACGACGTCGACGCTCTCCGCGCCGTCCGCCTCGCAGGAGCCGAGCCGAAGCAGTTGTGGCACGCCGACGACGACCTGACCGGCGTGGACGCCGTCGTCGTCCCGGGCGGGTTCTCCTACGGCGACTACCTGCGCTCCGGCGCGATCGCCGCGCAGGCACCGATGATGGGTGCCGTGGTGGAGGCCGCGAAGAAGGGCATGCCGGTGCTGGGCATTTGCAACGGCTTCCAGATCCTCACCGAGGCCGGCCTGCTGCCGGGGGCGCTCACCCGCAACCAGCACCTGGACTTCCACTGCGTGGACACCTACCTGGAGATCGCCAACGCGGACACTGCGTGGACCTCCCGCTTCGAGGCTGGCCAGAAGATCTTGGTTCCAGCGAAGCACGGCGAGGGCCGCTTCCAGGCGGACAAGGAAACGGTGCACCAGCTTGAGCAGGAGGGCCGCGTGGTCTTCCGCTACACCGACAACTTCAACGGCTCCGCCAATTCGATCGCGGGCGTGACCAATGAGTCGGGCCGCGTCGTCGGCCTCATGCCGCACCCGGAACACGCGATTGAGGTGCTCACCGGCCCGTCCACCGACGGTCTGGGCCTGTTCGAATCCGCCATCGACGCTATCTCGAAGATCGGAGCGTAAACGATAATGACCGTGCACGACGACACCGTCGAGAACGCGCAAGCAACCCCTGACCTTCAGCAGCCGTACGCGGAGCTGGGCCTGCGCGACGAGGAATACGACAAGATCAAGTCCATCCTGGGCCGCCGCCCCACGGACGCGGAGCTGACCGTGTACTCCGTGATGTGGTCCGAGCACTGCTCGTACAAGTCCTCCAAGGTGCACCTGCGCTACTTCGGCGAGACGATGACCGAGGAGATGGCCTCCAAGATCCTCGCCGGCATTGGCGAGAACGCCGGTGTGGTGGACATCGGCGACGGCGACGCGGTGACCTTCCGCGTGGAGAGCCACAACCACCCGTCGTTCGTGGAGCCCTACCAGGGCGCCGCAACCGGCGTGGGCGGCATCGTACGCGACATCATGGCCATGGGCGCGCGCCCGATCGCCGTGATGGACCAGCTGCGTTTCGGCCCGGCGGATGCCGAGGACACCAAGCGCGTCCTCCCCGGCGTGGTCCACGGCATCGGTGGCTACGGCAACTCGCTCGGCCTGCCCAACATCGGCGGCGAGACCGTCTTCGACGCCGCGTATGCGGGTAACCCGCTGGTCAACGCCCTGTGTGTAGGCACGCTCAAGGTCGAGGACCTGAAGCTCGCCTTCGCTTCCGGCACCGGCAACAAGGTGGTGCTCTTCGGATCCCGCACCGGCCTCGACGGCATCGGCGGCGTCTCCGTGCTGGGCTCCGCCACCTTCGAGGAAGGCGAGGAGCGCAAGCTGCCGGCCGTGCAGGTTGGCGACCCGTTCGCGGAGAAGGTGCTCATCGAGTGCTGCCTGGAGCTCTACCACGCCGGCGTGGTCGTGGGCATCCAGGACCTCGGTGGCGGCGGCCTGGCCTGTGCCACCTCCGAGCTGGCGGCGGCCGGCGACGGTGGCATGCGCGTCAACCTGGACAACGTCCCGCTGCGCGCCGAGAACATGTCGGCCGCCGAGATCCTCGCCTCCGAGTCCCAGGAGCGCATGTGCGCCGTGGTGACCCCGGACAACGTGGATCGTTTCATGGAAATCTGCGCGAAGTGGGAGGTGGGTGCCGCGGTGATCGGCGAGGTCACCGACGAGAAGGACCGATACGTGGTCACTCACGGCGGCGAAGTCGTGCTGGACGCGCCGCCGTCGACGATCGACGAAGGCCCGGTCTACGAGCGGCCCTACGCCCGCCCGGACTGGATTGACGAGGTTGGGGAGCGAGGGGGCGTCGATAAGCAAGAGGCCCTCTCGGCCGCATGGCTGAAGATGTTGGCCTCGCCCGCCCTGTGCTCGCGCGACTACATCGTGCAGCAGTACGACCGCTACGTGCGCGGCAACACTGTGCAGGCCCACGGCGCGGACTCCGGCGTGCTGCGCATCAACGAGGAGACGAACCGCGGCGTTGCCATCGCTACCGACGCCTCCGGGCGCTACACCTACCTCGACCCGAACCAGGGCGCGCGCCTGGCGCTCGCCGAGGCCTACCGCAACGTCGCGGTTACCGGCGCGACCCCGGTCGCGGTGACCAACTGCCTCAACTTCGGCTCGCCCGAGAACCCGGACGTGATGTGGCAGTTCCGCGAAGCAGTGCACGGGCTTGCCGACGGCGCCGCCGAGCTGAACATCCCGGTCTCCGGCGGCAACGTGTCCTTCTACAACCAGACCGGCGAGACCCCGATCCTGCCGACCCCGGTGGTGGGCGTGCTCGGCGTCATCGATGACGTGTCGAAGGCGAACCCGCACGCCGTGCCTTCGACGGAGGAGGAGTTCTCCCTGGTCTTGCTCGGTGAGACCGCCGACGAGTTTGGCGGCTCCGTGTGGCAGGACATTTCTGGCGCGGGCCTGGGCGGCGTGCCGCCGAAGGTGGACCTGGCGAACGAGGAGCGTCTGGCGCAGTTCTTCGCCGACATCGCCGACCACGGCGGCGTGACCGCTGCCCACGACCTGTCCGAGGGCGGCCTGTCCCAGGCCGTGTTCGAGATGCTGCAGGCCGCCGGCAAGGGTGCCGACCTGGACCTTGCGGCCGTGCATGAGGACGCGTTCACCGCGCTGTTCTCGGAGTCCGCGTCCCGCGTCCTGGTCGCCGTGACCGACGACCGCGTGGACGCGCTGGTGGAGCGCGCGGATGCGGTAGGGGTGCCGGCCGCGGTGATCGGCAGCACGCGTGCGGACGGTGAACTGCACTTTGGCGGCGAGCAGCTGTCCATCGCGCAGCTTCGCGACGCCTGGGCCGAAACCCTTCCGTCGCACTTCGCCGCAGCGCACGCTCCCAACGCTGCGGTGTAGCGTCTAGGCGGGCGTCACGTGGTTGCGCTATTGCTGACGCTCGCCGCTGCCTTCGGCTTGTCCGTCGTCGCCGGTGCCACAGGTGCCGGCGCGGCGGGCTTTGTCGTTTCTGCGACGTTGCTGGGGTTCGTTACGGCTTCGGGAGCGCGGCGTAAATGGAGCTAGCTCCATTTGGACCTGCCCGGCCGGTGAAACGCCAGGTCGCGCAGAACCGTGAACTCTAAACGGAGCTAGCTCCATTTGGACCTGCCTGGCCGGTAAAACGCCAGGTCGTGCGGGACCGTGGACTCTAAACGGAGCTAGCTCCATTTAGACCTGCCCCGCCGGTAAAACTCCAGGTCGTGCGGATCCGTGAGCCCTAAACGGAGCTAGCTCCATTTAGACCACGGGGTTACGCAGCGAAAACCTGCAGCGAAAACCCCAGCAACCCAGGCAACAACCCCCAACACCCCCCCCAAACAGCCCCTAGTCCACCCGCTGCGTGGGACCCGGCCGCTCGACCAGCGGTTCCGGCTCGTACTGGCCGCGCAGGTCCTTGAGCGTCTGGGTGTGCTCCCAGAGGCGCTTGTCCTCGTCAGTTACCGGCACGAACTGGCGCGCGGGCAGCGGGTTGCCGTCGACGTCGATGCCGATGTAGGTAAACGAGGCGTGGATGGCGTTGCTGAGCTGGTCGCGCCCGCCGCGCGGGTCGCCGGAGCGAACGAAGGTGGAGACGTGGATGGAGCGCGAGTCCGTACGGGTGATGCGGGTCTCCACCTCGATGAGGTCGCCGATGTGGATCGGTTTGTAGAAGCGGATGCCGCCGGCGTAGACGGCGACGGTGCGCTCACCGGACCACTCCATGGTGCAGGCGAGGCCAGCCTGATCGATCCACTCCATCGCGGTGCCGCCGTGGACGTTGCCGCCCCAGTTCACGTCGGTGGGCTTGGCCATGAACCGGTGGGTCAGGCGAGGCGCGGTGCCGTCGTCGGTGTAGGTCTGCTCTTCCATGGACGCCTCGATGGCCTTGCGCAGGTCCACGCGCGACTTCGCGGCCTTCTCGACGCGGCGCTGCTCGTCGGTAATCGGCACGAACGTCGGCACGGGCATGGACTTGCCGGTCTCCGGGTCCTTGGCCACGAAGATGACGAGGCAGTCGCAGGCACGGGTGAACTTGCCTTCGCGGGGGTCGGCTGAGAGCACCTCGTTGACAATGTGCATGGAGCTGCGCCCCGTCATGGCGATCGTGGAGCGCACCTCCACGATGTGGCCGGACGGGATTGGCCGGGTGAAGTGGATGTGCCCCACGTAGGCGGTCACGCAGTAGGTGGCGGACCATTGCGCGGCGCAGGCGTAGGCGGCCTTATCAATCCATTCGAGGACGCGGCCGCCCGAGACGCCTTGGGCGCCGGCGATGAGGACGTCGGTAGGCGATGCCATGAACCGCAGCGTGATGGACGCTGATCTGTTCATGGGGACTGCTGTGTTCGTCATGGCTAGGCATCTTAGTATGGGGGCTATGGCACCCAGCAGAAGCTCGAAGCAGGACCCGGCGGCAACGCGCGAGGCGGTGGCGGCGGTCGCCACGTGGCTCGACGAAGGTGGGGAGACACCCGGCAGGGCATTGCTTGCCGACGCCACCCGCCGCACCGCCCGCACCCTCGCCGAAGAACTCCCGGGCAAATCGGTGGAGCTGCGCGTGCCCCCGTTCGTGGCGGTGCAGTGCGTTGAGGGCCCGCGGCACACCCGCGGCACCCCGCCGAACGTGGTGGAGATGGCTCCGGAGACCTGGCTCCGCATCGCCACCGGTCGCAGCACGTTTGAGGATGAGGTGGCCGCGGGCAGGATCGACGCCTCCGGCTCCCGGGCGGGCGAGATCGCGCGGGGGTTGCCCGTAATTGCCCTTTCGTAGGCGCGGTCCGTTAGAGTAAGGGCCGTGCATACCGTGAGCATGGAAAATGACGGGGACTCCCGGGCGCAGCTCGACGACGCACCGCGCGATGAGTGCGGCGTGTTCGGCGTGTGGGCGCCTGGTGAAGACGTCTCCAAACTGTCCTATTTCGGCTTGTTCGCCCTCCAGCACCGTGGCCAGGAGGGCGCGGGCATTGCGGTGGGCGATCACTCCAACATCGTCGTGTTTAAGGACACGGGCCTGGTCAGCCAGGTCTTCGACGAGTCCGTCCTCGATGCCCTCCAGGGCGATGTGGCCATCGGGCACACGCGCTACTCCACCGCGGGCGGCAATTCCTGGGATAACGTGCAGCCGATGTTCCGTACCTCGCCAAACGGCACGGACGTCGCGCTCGCGCACAACGGCAACCTGACCAATTACCAGGAGCTGCAGGCCGAGGCGATCGAGCGCAAGCTCATCCCGGCCGATGGCGTGCAGGGCCAGGGCTCGTCTTCCGATACCGCGGTCGTTTCCGCGCTGCTCGCCGACCGGATCCGCGGGGAGCACACGCTTATCGACGCCGCCCTCGACCTCCTCCCTCGCCTCCAGGGCGCGTTCTGCTTCATGGTCACCGACGGCGACACCCTCTACGCCGCCCGCGACCCGCACGGCGTGCGCCCGCTCTCCCTGGGGCGGTTGGAGCGCGGCTGGGTCGTTGCCTCCGAGACGTGCGCCCTGGACATCGTCGGCGCCTCCTTCGTGCGCGACATCGAGCCGGGCGAGCTTGTGGCCATCGACGCCACCGGCATCCGCTCCGAGCGCTTCGCCGAGGCGCCGCGCCAGGCCCGCTGCGTGTTCGAGTACGTCTACGTGGCGCGCCCGGACTCGGTGCTGGACGGCCAGACGGTAAATGCCAGCCGCGTTGAGATTGGGCGTCGATTAGCGCGAGTCGCCCCGGTGGAGGCCGACCTGGTCATGCCGGTGCCTGAGTCGGGCACCCCCGCGGCGATCGGCTACGCCGAGGAGTCCGGGATCCCCTTCAAGCAGGGGTTGATGAAGAACGCGTACGTGGGTCGCACGTTCATCCAGCCGTCCGATACGCTGCGGCAGCTCGGGCTGCGGCTGAAGCTGAACCCGGTGCGCGCCGTCATCGAAGGTAAGCGGCTCGTGGTGGTGGACGACTCGATCGTGCGCGGCAACACCCAGCGCAAGCTGATCCGCATGCTGCACGAGGCGGGCGCCGCCGAGGTGCACGTGCGTATCGCGTCGCCGCCGGTAAAGTGGCCGTGCTTCTACGGCATCGACTTCGCCAGCCCCGGCGAGCTCATTGCCAACCACGGCCGCGGCGGCACCGATGCGGAGGTCGCCGAGTCCATCCGCACCATGATCGGCGCTGACTCTTTGGCCTTCGTGCCTATCGACGACATGATCGCCGCCACCAACCACCCCGCAGAAAACCTCTGCGCGGCCTGCTTCGACGGCAACTACCCGCTCGGGCTTCCCGACGGCAACCCGAACGCCGACCTTGTCCGGCGCATCCAGAAAGGTGACACCCGACATGACTAACCAGAACTCCGACCCCTCCGTCTCCTACGCCGCTGCGGGCGTTGACATCGAGGCCGGCGACCGCGCCGTCGAGCTGCTCAAGGGCCACGCCAAGCGTGCGTCCCGCCCGGAGGTCAAGGGCGGCATCGGCGGGTTCGCCGGCCTGTTCGCCCTGGGCAAGTACCGCGAGCCGTTGCTCGCGGCCGGCTCCGACGGCGTGGGCACCAAGCTGGCCGTCGCCCAGGCGATGGACAAGCACGACACCATCGGCATCGACCTGGTCGCCATGTGCGTCGACGACTTGGTCGTCTGCGGCGCCGAGCCGCTGTTCCTGCAGGACTACATCGCCACCGGCAAGGTCGTGCCGGAGAAGATCGCGGACATCGTCGGCGGTATCGCCGAAGGCTGCGTCCAGGCCGGCTGCGCACTCCTCGGCGGCGAGACCGCGGAGCACCCCGGCGTGATGGAGGCCGACGACTACGACGTCTCCGCCACCGCCGTCGGCGTCGTGGAGGCGGATGAGCTGCTCGGGCCCGACCGCGTGCGCGAGGGTGACACGATTATCGCCATGGCCTCGTCCGGCCTGCACTCCAACGGCTACTCCCTGGCGCGCCACGTCCTGCTGGAGAAGGCCGGGCTGCCGCTCGACGGCCACATTGAGGAGTTCGACCGCACCCTCGGCGAGGAGCTCCTGGAGCCGACGCGCATCTACGCCCGCGACTGCCTCGAGCTGGCCTCCGAGTGTGAGGTCCGCACCTTCTGCCACGTCACCGGTGGTGGGCTGGCGGGCAACATGGTCCGCATCATCCCGGAGGGCCTGGTTGCGGAGATGCGCCGCGCCACCTGGACGCCGGGGCAGATCTTCCGCACGATCAAGTCGGTCGGCCAGGTGCCGGACGAGGAGATGGAGAAGACCTTCAACATGGGCGTCGGCATGGTCGCCGTCGTCGCGCCGGAGGACCGGGACCGCGCGCTGGCGATCCTGGCCGCCCGCCACGTGGACTCCTGGGTGCTTGGCGAGGTCCGCGCTGCGGACAACGGCGAGACCGAGCGCGCAGTGCTGGTGGGCGAGCACCCGCAGTACTAGCCACCCGCAGTACTAGGCGCGGCGCACCCCGCACATGAACAAAGCACCCGGGGTTGCCGGGTGCTTGTGCTCAAACGGTGTGAATGGTGGCGTTGTGGGGCCGGGCGGACTTACTTCCGGTCCTCGTCATCATCGTCCCAGTCCGCGTACTCGGCGTACTGCTCATCCACCTCGTCGTCGTCCTCGTCCCAACGCCGCTGCGGTGCCTTGCCTGCAAGCTCACGCTGCAGAGAATCGAGGTCCATTTCAGGCGTGTTGTACTTGAGTTGGCGAGCAACCTTGGTCTGCTTTGCTTTGGCGCGTCCGCGGCCCATGGCGTGACCCCCTTGAGGTGGTTCTAGGGCGGCCTAAGAAGGCGGCCTCATACTTTCGATAGTTATTGTCCTGGGGGACATAATAGCCTGTACGCCACGAAAATGCTCACCCGGCCCCTGAGCTGGGATTAACGCCCGCGGCGCAGTTTGTCCACCGCGAGACGGCCAAGCTTCTCGCCTTCGTCGGTAGGCAGCGAGTCCGGATCCACGCTCGCAGCGACCCCCTCGATGTCCAGCGGGGCGGTGAGGGCGGAGCGCTTGACCAGTCCGAGCGCGACCGGGCCGTATTCGGCGTCCTGGACGACGGTGCCCAGTCGGCCTACCTTGCGCCCGTTGGAGGTGATGGTCTCGCCCGGCTGCGGGTCGTGCGGGGCAGAACCGTCGAGCTGCAGCATGACCAGCAGGCGAGGGGACCGGCCGAGGTTTTCCACGCGCGCGACGGTTTCCTGCCCGCGGTAGCAGCCCTTGTTCAGGTGGACGGCCCCGATGTGCTCGCCGCGGTTGATCAGGCGCGGCGCCTCGTGCGGGATGGATTTCTCGTCAAGGTCCACGCCAAGTTCGGGTTCGACGTTGCGCACCCGCGCGGCCGTAAACGCCATCATGCCGGCGTAGGCCACCCCCTGCTCGTGGAGGTGCTTGGCCACGCCCAGCGCCTCCCCACGCGGTACCGCCACGTCCAGACGAGCGGGGGAGAAGTCGCTGACGCGGCGGGTGAAGACGGCCTCGTCGATGGCGGGGAACTCGGCGTCGTCTGCAAGCAGGGTGAGGATGGCCAAGTCGGCCTCCTCCACAGTCACGTCGGACCAGAACACCATCTTGCGCAGGTAGTCCACGAAGGAGTCGAACTGCGCGGGCGGGACGTCGAGGTAGAATGTGCCGTCCACCAGCGCGAGGTCGGCATGGTGCAGGATGTGGCCCTGGATGTCCAGGTCGAGGGCGGCGGCGGTGAGGGACGGCGTGGCGTCGATAAGCTTCTGCGAAAGCAGGTTGTTCAGGAACTCGGCGGCGTCGGGGCCGGAGACGGCGATGACGCGGCGGTGCGAGCGATCGATGACGCGTAAGCCCTGCTGCTCCGCGAGCGGATTGCCGTAGTGCCAGGCCACTCCCTCGGCGAGCGGGTTGGACTCGATGGGGGTGGCGCCTGGCAGCTGTAAAAGATCGGACGAATACGACATAGACCCCGATCATACGGGCATAATGGGACAGTATGGCATCGATGCTCCCACCCGCTCCGGTCATTTACCTCGTCGAGCCCTTCGGCGGCTCCGTGCGCAGACAAAACGCGAACACGCCCCACATCTTCTGGGACGATGCGGCTGTGACGCGCGGCGACGGGATCTTTGAAACGATCCTCATCCGCAAGGGCGAGCCCGCGAACCTGGAGCAGCACGTGGAGCGGTTCCGGCGCTCCGCCGCCACCCTCGACCTGCCCGACCCCGGCAGGGAGCACTGGATTAAGGCGACCCGGGAGGCGGTGGCCGACTACGTGCGTGAACGTGGGCTTGCTGCGGAGGACGTGGACGCGAAGTGCGTCTGGACCATGTCGCGCGGGCGCGAGACTACCGGCGTGCCCACAGCCTGGCTGACCATCCGGCCGATCCCGGACTCGGTCTTGGAGGAGCGCAAGAACGGGGTGAGCGTGGTGACCACCCCGCGCGGCTACACCATCAACCGCGGCGAAGGCGGGGAGGCGGAGGTCCCCTGGATGCGGGTGGGCGCGAAGACGCTGAACTACGCGGCGTCCATGGCGGCGCTGCGGTGGGCCCGCGGAGAGGGGTACGACGACGTCATCTATATCGATCCGGAGACGGACCGTGTCCTGGAGGGCGCGACCTCGACGGTGGTGATTGTGAAGAAGGGCGGGCGGCTGCGCACCCCGAAGCCGGGACCGGGGATCCTGCCCGGCACCACCCAAGCGGCGCTGTTCGCGCACGCGGAGAAGAAGGGGTGGAAGTGTAAGCAGAAGGACATGTACCTCAGCGAGCTGCTGAAGGCGGAATCCGTCTGGCTGGTCAGCTCCACGCGCATGTACGCGCGGGTGCGCAAGCTGAACGGGAAGAAGCTGCCGGCACCGGACAACGCGGCGGAGGTGCAAAAGCTGATCGTCGCCGCGCTGGATAGGGCTTAGCCGGCGATGCGCTTGAGCTCGGCGGACATGTAGGGAACCATCTCGCCGCCGACGGCGCGCTCGTCGACCCAGCCCAGGTTGTTGTTGGGCATGAGCCCGTAGAGGCGCTTGCCCGCGCCGTGCTGCTTCGGGCCGGACTCGGTGGCCAGGGTGGTGGCGCTCTGCAGCTGCCAGGCGCGCTCGTTGACCGGCTCGCCGTACATCACCTCGACGAGGCCGCGGGAGTTAGTGAGGGTCACCTCGATCTCGTCCTTCAGGGAGATGCGCCAGAATCCCACCTCGCGCTGGTCGGCGCCGGTGGCGTTGCCGTCCTCGTCGATGCGCCAGATGCGCGACTCGAAGCGCAGGTAGTTCTCGCCGTCATGAGAGATCACCAGGCGCTGGCCAAAGGCGTACTCCTCGCCGTTGTCGTTGGCCTGGCCGGTGCCGGTCCACACGCCGACCAGCGGCAACAGCGCCAGCAGCCCGTCGTGCAGGCTCGGACCCTGGCGCAGGTTCGCCGTGTCCTCCTCTAGCGGGAAGTCCTCAAAGCCCAGCGCCGGGATGTTGCGGTGCGCCGTGTTCTTCGACTGCTCCGCGGCCAGGTTGACGGCCTCGTTGCCGTTGAGCGAGCCGGTGTTCTCGGGGGTGGGGTTCTCTGTATCAGCCATGCCAGCCAGGGTAGTCGTTGGCGTGCCGCGACCGCACTCTGCCTCGCCTGCCTCGCCTGCTTAGCCTGCCGAGGCATCCTCCGCGTCCGACGCCAGCGGCGAATCCTCCGCCTGCCGGGCGCCCTCGTCCGTCGACGGGTCCCGCAGGAGCGGGGTAAGGTCCGTCTCCTCCACGACGGTATTAATGCGGTCCCGCGAAAACTCGATCGATCCGCCGGTGAGCTGCACGCAGTCGGCGGGGCCACCGAGCGGCAGGTCCCGGGTATCGCGCTCCAGGCTGAACGCCTGCACGGCGCGGTCGGTGAGCTCCGGGGGGACGTCCACGAGCTCGCTCGGGCGCATGACAAACTTTGTGCCGTCGATTCGCAGCGTCACCACCACCGTCACGGGGTCCTCCGTGCCCGGGATCGTGCCGGTCAGCCGCGCCTCGCTCGCGCCGCCGCCGGACGGGGAGATGTCGTAGGGGCTCGCGATGTCCAGGTTCGTCATGCCCAGCAACTGCCCGAAGGCCACGCCGTCGAGCCGGACGATGCGGCGCACGAGGCTCGCCTTCGCGCCGGGCAGGTCGTCCACGAGGTGCGCGGTGCGGGGGTGGGGCAGGGTGACGTCGACAAGCTTAATGCCCACGTTGCCCACGCCGACGCCGGCAACGGGCACATCCAGGGCGTCGACGGTGATGCGGGGTACGGTGCGGCCGAAAGGCAGGCCGCCGACATACGCAGCGGGGGCGGTGGACAGCTCGCCCAGCTCAGCGGCGCGCGCGGAGAGCGCGTGCTCGGCGCGCATCCCCGCCACCGTATCCGCGAGGTAGCCCAGCAGCGCGATCGCCGCGACCCCGACAGCCGCACTTCGCTTCAATTGCATACTTGTACCGTAGCCTGGGTCCATGCACGATTACAGCACCATCCTCCACGCAGCCACCGACGCCGACGGGGTCGCCCCATTCTCCGAGGCGTTCGAGCAGGCGCTTAGCGACGCCACCCTGAACCACTCCCTCCTCACCACCCCTTCCACCGACGTACCCGGTGGGCTCGCGGGCCTGGCGTCGATCGCCCCGGACGGCTCCGCGGAGCTGGTGGTGCACCCGGAGGTCCGCCGCCGCGGAATCGGTGCCGAGCTGGCGCGCCGGGTGCTCGAGCAGCGCCCCGACGCCGGCTTGTGGGCGCACGGCAATCTGCCGGGGGCGCGCGCCCTGGCGGAGTCGCTGGGGCTGAAGTCCACGCGCGAGCTCCTGGTCATGGCGTGCGAGGGGGACCACCTGCGGGACGCAGCGCAGCTCACGCTCCCGGACGGCTACCAGGCACGCACCCTTGCCAGCGCGAAAGCGGCGGGCGAGCAGGACGCGGTCGAGCGCGAGTGGCTGCGCGTCAACAACGAGGCGTTTTCCTGGCACCCCGAGCAGGGCGGGTGGGACCTGGAGCGTCTCCACCGCGCGATGCGGGCGGAGTGGTTTGACCCGGAGGGGGTCTGGTTCCTCTCCTGCGGGGACGAGCTCGCTGGCTTCAGCTGGACCAAGGTGCACCCGGACGGTACGGGCGAGGTGTACGTCGTCGGCCTGGCCAATGATTACCGCGGCCGCGGGCTCGGCGCCCCGCTGATGCAGCTTGCACTCTCCCACTTGGTGGGGGAGGGGAGGGAGCGCGTCATCCTGTACGTGGAGGCGGATAACGCGCCGGCTGTGGCGCGGTACGAGGGCCTCGGCTTTGCTGTGGCGGAGCGGCACGTGGTGTACGGCGGGGCGTCGGAAAGCGCGTAACTGCTGTTGCTAGTGGGGCTAAGGGGGCGTTAGTCAACCCCTGAGTGTGTGACATTCATCGCATCTGCAGTGTTTTATCAGGCTTTTTCGGGCGTGTTGGCGAAGTTCACCGATTGTTCACCAAACCAGACACTTGGGGTTAACCGCTGACTTCTAGGTTGAGTAACCGTGAGTAATCGGAAAGAGTTTCGTCCACCTCGCTGTGGGCAAAACCGGCCGAGAGTGGCACCGATGCTCGAGTGGTAACTAACTAAGCACCGGAAAGGTATCCCGTGAACCGCAACTTTAAGCGCACCGCCGCCATCATCGGCGCCGTCGCAGTCTCCTCCGCAGCCCTCGTCGCTTGTGGCGATTCCTCTGACTCTGACTCCACCGACACCTCCTCCGAGGCTTCCTCCGCCGCTGAGGGTTCCGAATCCGAGGGTGCCGGCGCAGAGCTCTCCGGCCAGACGGGCCAGCTGGTCGGCGAGGGTGCTACCTCTCAGCAGAACGCAATGGACTACTTCGCAGCTCGCTACGCCGAGGAAGTTCCGGGCGCGACCCTGGCATACAACGCCACCGGTTCCGGCTCCGGCCAGAAGAACTTCATCGCTAACCAGGCTGCGTTCGCTGGCTCCGACTCCCCGCTGAAGGACGACCAGGTTGAGGCTGCCGCTGAGCGTTGCGGTGGCAACGAGGCATGGCACCTGCCGTTCGTCATCGGCCCGGTTGCCATCGCGTACAACCTGGACGGCGTTGACGAGCTGAACCTCACCGTCGACAACGTTGTTGACATCTTCCAGGGCAACATCACCAACTGGAACGACCCGAAGATCAAGGAGTCCAACCCGGACGCCGAGCTTCCGGACCAGGAGATCAAGCCGTTCTACCGCTCTGACGAGTCCGGCACCTCCGACAACTTCCAGAAGTTCCTGGCTGCTGCTTCGGACGGCAAGTGGACCGGCTCCGGCAAGTCCTTCCCGGGCGAGGTCGGTACCGGTGCGAACGGCTCCTCCGGCGTTGCTACCGAGGTCAACAACACCCCGGGTGCAATCACCTACGTCGAGGCTGGCTTCGCTGACAAGAAGGCCAACATCGACTTCGGCTCCGGCCCGGTCGAGCTGACCGACGAGTCCATTGAGAAGACCCTGGACACCCTGGAGTTCAAGACCGAGGGTCACAACATGGTCGTCGACGCTGACAAGCTGTTCAAGACCGACGCAGAGGGCGCATACCCGCTGGTGCTGACCACCTACGAGATCGTCTGCTCCGCTGGTTACGACGAGTCCACCTCCAAGATGGTGAAGGACTTCCTGAACGTTGCTCTGGACTCCCAGGATGACGAGCTCGCAGCTGAGGGCTTCATCCCGGTCGCCGGCGCACACGCTGAGCGCCTGCGCGAGGCAGTCAACGCCATCCAGTAAGCCACTTGGCGGTGTGGTGCCCCCCAACGCGGCGAATGCCGTTGCGGGGGGCACGCCCATGTGAGGGCACGGTTAACACCAAGTGTGCAAACCGTTACCAAAAAATTGAACATTCGGAGCTTGGCTCCCCCTCTTTTCAACCATATAAGGACCAGTAACCATGGCTGACAACGAACTGACTCCGGCGGACGACCGCCGAGCGGGGTCGACGGCTGCGCCTGCGCAGCCCGAGGTCCAGTCCGCTACCGGTACGCCGGTACAAACCACCCAGGCGGCCCCGGTGGAAACGACCTCCGGCGCGGGCGTGAAGCGCCCGGGCGACCGCGTATTTGAATTCCTCTCGACCGCCTCGGCAACGCTGATCACCGTGATCATTATCGCGATCGGCCTGTTCCTGGTGCTCCAGGCGATCCCGCCGCTGAGCCGAAACGAAGGCGGCGTCGGTGGCTTCTTCACCTACGGCGGCAACTGGCAGACTGCCAACCTGGACGCAATGCAGTTCGGTATCCCGAACCTGTTCTTCTCCACCGTGATGATCTCCCTCATCGCGCTGATCCTCGCCATGCCGGTCGCACTCGGCATCGCGCTCTTCCTCTCCAACTACGCGCCGAAGAACCTGGTGCGCCCACTGGGCACCCTCGTGGACATGCTCGCCGCGGTCCCCTCCATCGTGTACGGCCTCTGGGGCGCGCAGGTGCTCGGCCCGGCCCTGGGCAAGTTCTACGAGTGGATCAACTCCTGGGGCGGTGGCTTCTTCCTGTTCGCCACCTACCAGAATTCCCCGCCGTTCTCCACGGCCCGCAACATGCTCACCGGTGGCATCGTCCTGGCCATCATGATCCTGCCGATCATCGCGGCCACCGCCCGCGAGATCTTCGTCCAGACCCCTCCGGGGCAGATCGAGTCCGCACTGGCGCTCGGCGCAACGCGCTGGGAAGTCATCCGCATGACCGTCATCCCGTTCGGCCTCTCCGGCTTCATCGCCGGCTCCATGCTCGGCCTCGGCCGCGCGCTTGGTGAGACGATGGCGCTCTACATGGTGGTCGCGCCGGCCAATGACTTCCGTGGTTCGCTCTTTGACGGTGGCACCACCTTCGCTACCGCCATCGCGAACGCATCCGCAGAGTTCAACAACCCAATCTCTGCTGGTGCCTACATCGCGGCAGGCCTTGTCCTGTTCGTGCTGACCTTTGTTGTCAACTCGATCGCCCGCGCGATCGTCAACAAGAAGTAAGGCAGGCAAGCGAATGTCTACAGCAGTTCCCAACAACGCCGGTGCTCAGGGCGCGGGCAACGCGACGGCCCACGTGGCGTCGGAAAGCACTCGCTCCGCGAAAGACAACCCCTTCACCGACATCTCCTCGGGCCGTAAGACCATGAATTCCGTCATGGGCGGCCTGATGTGGCTGTGCATGATCATCGCGCTCGTGCCGCTGCTCTGGCTCCTGATCACCGTGATCCTCCGCGGTGCCCCCGCGGTGCTCGACCTTGGCTGGTGGACCAGCGACATGATCGGCGTGCGCATTTCCAAGGAAGGCGGCGGCGCCCTCCACGCCATCGCCGGTACGCTGATGCAGACGCTCATCGCGTCGCTGATCTCCATCCCGATCGGCGTGTTCACCGCTGTCTACCTGGTCGAATACTCCAACGGCAACAGGCTGGGCAAGCTCACCACCTTCATGGTGGACATCCTCTCCGGCGTGCCGTCCATCGTCGCCGCGCTGTTCGTCTACGCCCTCTGGATCACCATCCTGGGCATGGACCGCTCCGGCTTCGCCGTCTCGCTCTCACTCATCCTGCTGATGGTCCCGCTGGTGGTGCGTAACACCGAGGAGATGCTGCGCGTCGTGCCCATGGACCTGCGCGAAGCGTCCTACGCACTCGGTGTGCCCAAGTGGAAGACCATCCTGCGCATCGTGTTGCCGACCGCCCTGTCCGGCATCGTCACCGGCATCATGCTCGCCGTGGCCCGCGTCATGGGCGAGTCCGCCCCGGTGCTGATCCTCGTCGGCTCCACCCCGGCGCTCAACTGGTTCGGCCTGTTCGGCCAGCCGCAGTCGTCGCTGCCGCTGTTCATGCTCGAAATGTGGAAGTCCGGTGCAACCGGCTTTGCCGCCGACCGCCTGTGGGGCGCCGCCCTCACCCTGGTAGTCATCGTCGTCGTGCTCAACTTGCTCGCACGCGCGATTGCCAAGAAGTACTCCGTGAAGAAGTAACCGCCCCACACAACCATCATCTGAGGAGAATCCCCGATGTCTAAGCTCGAACTCAACGACGTCAACATCTACTACGACGACTTCCACGCCGTCCGCGACGTCAACATGAAGATCCCCGCACAGGCCGTCACCGCCTTCATCGGCCCGTCCGGCTGCGGCAAGTCCACCGTGCTGCGCACCCTGAACCGCATGCACGAGGTCATCCCCAAGGCCAGCGTCAAGGGCGAGATCCTGCTCGACGGCCACAACATCTACGGCAAGAACGTGGACCCGGTGTCCGTCCGCAACACCATCGGCATGGTGTTCCAGAAGGCGAACCCGTTCCCGACCATGTCCATCGAGGACAACGTCGTCGCCGGCCTGAAGCTCTCCGGCGAGAAGAACAAGAAGAAGCTCAAGGAGGTCGCTGAGGAGTCCCTCCGCGGCGCGAACCTGTGGGACGAGGTTAAGGACCGCCTAGACAAGCCGGGCGGCGGCCTCTCCGGCGGCCAGCAGCAGCGCCTCTGCATCGCCCGCGCGATCGCTGTGCGCCCCGAGGTCCTGCTCATGGACGAGCCCTGCTCCGCGCTCGACCCGATCTCCACCCTCGCGGTGGAGGACCTCATCCACGAGCTGAAGGCCGACTACACAATCGTCATCGTGACCCACAACATGCAGCAGGCAGCCCGTGTGTCCGACAAGACCGCGTTCTTCTCCCTCGAGGCAACCGGCAAGCCGGGTAACCTGGTCGAGTTCAACGACACGACCACCATCTTCGAGAACCCGGAGAAGAAAGAGACCGAGGACTACATCGCCGGCCGCTTCGGCTAAGGGCCGACAGTCCCTGCAGAAAGTACGGCGCCCCGGAGCAATCCGGGGCGCCGTCGCATGTCTCGGTACTACTTGCGGGTAAAGCGCCGCTCGATCGTGGCGAACTTTTCCTTCAAGTCGTAATCGCCGTCGCGCTGCTCCCGGTACTGTTCCGGCTGCAACCCGGTGACCAGGAAGACGATGCGGTTGCCCACGTTAACGCAGCGGTCGGCGAAGCGCTCGTAGTACCGCACCATCATGGCCACATCCACGGCCTCCCGGTTGCTGTACTCCCACTCCGGGGCGGTGACCAGGTTGAGCAGGTACGCCTTCATGTCGTCCATGTCCTCGTCGATCGTGTGCAGCTGCGCGGCGCACTCCGCGTCGGGGTGGAGGAGGAGCTCGCGGGTTTGGGCCACCATGGCGTCGGAGAGCCGCGCCATCTCTTCCATGAAGCCGACGAGCGGGCCGGGCACCACGGCATCCGGGTGGCGGGTGCGCGTGAGCGTGGCCACGTGCATGGCGAGGGAGCTCATGCGCGACAGGTTTTCCACAATGTAGATCGACGACAGCACCTGTCGCAGGTCAGAGGCCACGGGGCTCTCGAGCGCAAGCAGGCTCATGCCGCGCTCCTCGCACCGGGTCTTGAGCTCGCGCAGTGCGTCGACCTGCGACAGCACATCCTCCGCGCCCTCGAGCGACTGGTGGAGCAAGGCCTCGGAGGCCTGCGCCATCGCCGCCCGCACCCGGTCACACATTTCGAGCAAATCCGCGTTGAACGCCTCGAGGTGCTCGCGGTACGCGGTCCGCAGCTGCGTCGGGCCGTCATGCTTATCGACGCCACCGTCACCCCCGTCACCCGCCTCGCCTGCGTGGGCCGGCTCGGCGTGCTCCGAGGGCTCCTCGGGCTCGCGCGCGCTCGGTGCCTCCGGGCTACCCGCCGTTGTTTTCAATTTCCGCGCCCTGTGGGACCGCGTCATCTTCGGGATCATCCAACCATCCTTCTGGCAGCGCGACTTTGGAGGACCCGCCCTGGCGGCCGCGCGCGCTGTCAGCTTGCTCCGCCTTCGCATCAGAATCTGCAATCGGTGCCAGCCGGTCCCACAGCTGGCCGAGTGACGTCACCTGCGCGAGCTCCTTGCGGAACTCACCGCCCACGGGGAATCCGCGCAGGTACCAGCCGGTGTGCTTGCGGATGTCGCGGCAGGCGTGCTCCTCGCCGTCGTGGTCCGCCAGCAGTTCCGCGTGACGGTAGAGGATCCTGGCAACCTTGCCCAGCGTCGGTTCCGCGGGAACTGCTTCGCCGCGTAGCTGCGCGCCGAGTTGGGCGAACAGCCACGGTCTTCCGAGGCACCCGCGGCCGACCTCGACGCCGTGGCAGCCGGTCTCCTGCATCATCCGCTGCGCGTCGCCGGCAGCAAAGATGTCGCCGTTACCAATGACGGGCACCCCGGTGCCGTCCATGTGCTCGACCAGCCGGGCGATCTCGTCCCAGTGTGCGGTGCCGGAGTAGCGCTCCGCCGCGGTGCGGGCGTGCAGGGCGACGGCGGCCGCGCCCTCCTCGGCGGCAATGCGGCCAGAATCGAGGTGGGTGTGGTGCTCAGCATCAATGCCCACGCGGAACTTCACGGTGACGGGGATGTCGGTCCCCTCGGTGGCGCGCACGGCGGCGGCGACGATGTTGCCAAACAGGCGGCGCTTGTAGGGGATAGCGGAGCCGCCGCCCTTGCGGGTGACCTTGGGGACGGGGCAGCCGAAGTTCATATCGACGTGGTCGGCGATGTTTTCCTCCACGATCATGCGCACCGCGTCATACGTGAACTTGGGGTCCACGGTGTAGAGCTGCATCGAGCGCGGCGTCTCCACGTCCGCGAAGGTGGTCATGTGCAGTGTCTTCGGGTTGCGGGCCACCATGGCGCGCGCGGTGATCATTTCGCAGACGTAGAGTCCGGAGCTGGTTCCGGTGAGCTCCTGCTCGATCTCGCGGCACAGGACGCGAAATGGCATGTTGGTCACCCCGGCCATGGGGGCCAGGATGACGGGGGAGTCCAGGTCCATCCCGCCGATGCGTAGCGCGGGGCCTGCGCTGGTCGTCGGTGCTGTCATGGTTCTCTATTGTTCCTGTTGGGAGGGGATAAGTGCAATTCGCTGGTGGCCCTGTGGCGTGGAGGCGAGAGGGGGCGCAGTGCGTACCGTTCCACCCCTTTTGGGGGTGGCGTCGGGGGATTGGGGGTCTGGTTTGTGGGGGTGGTGTGGCGTCGATAAGCGTCCTGAAGCCCCCGCGACCTGCGAAACTGCTGGTGATACCAATTTTCGGGGTGATGCGAAGCGGAGAGGTGTGCGCGCTCGCCTGCTGGCAATGCGGGCTAGGTCACAATACAGTGGAGTTGTTATTCCGTACCGACGAACACAAGTGAGGGATGAACATGGGCGACCGTATCGCCAACGCAAAGCTTCGTGACAAGGTCATGACCGCCGAGGAGGCGGGCCAGTTTGTCAACCACGGCGACAAGGTTGGCATGTCCGGCTTCACCGGCGCCGGCTACCCCAAGGCCATGCCGGGCGTCATCGCAGAGAAGGCGAAGGCCGCGCACGACAAGGGGCAGGACTTCAGCATTGACGTCTACACGGGCGCGTCCACGGCACCGGAGTGCGACGGCGTGATGGCGGAGGCGGGCGCGCTGCGCTACCGCATGCCGTACCAGTCGGACCCGACCATGCGCGGCAAGATCAACGCCGGCGAGATGAAGTTCCAGGACATCCACCTGTCGCACTCCGGCATGATGGTGGAGCAGGGCTTCTTTGGCGAGGTCGACCTGGCCATCGTCGAGGCAGTCCGTATTACGGAGGAGGGCAACATCGTCCCGTCGTCCTCCGTGGGTAACTCCGTGGAGTTCCTCAACGCCGCGAAGAAGATCATCATTGAGATCAACGAGTGGCAGTCCGAGGACCTCGAGGGCATGCACGACATCTGGACTGTGCCGGCGCTGCCGAACCGCATCCCGATCCCGATTACCAAATGTGGCGACCGCATCGGCACCTCCTTCATCGAGATCGACCCGGAAAAGGTCGTCGCCGTGATCCACACCAACGACCCGGACCGCAACGCCCCGTTCAAGGCCCCGGACGAGACCTCCGAGCAGATCGCTGGCAACTTCCTGGACTTCCTAGAGAACGAGGTCAAGGCCGGCCGCCTGGCGTACGACGGCTACGTCATGCAGTCCGGTGTGGGCAACGTCCCGAACGCCGTGATGGCAGGCCTGATGGACTCGAAGTTTGAAAACATCCAGGCCTACACCGAGGTGATCCAGGACGGCATGGTCGACCTGATCGACGCGGGCAAGATGACCGTCGCCTCCGCGACCTCGTTCTCCCTCTCTCCGGAGTACGCGGACAAGATGAACGAGGAGGCCGCGCGGTACCGCGAGTCCATCATTCTGCGCCCGCAGTCCATCTCCAACCACCCGGAGGTCATTCGCCGCACGGGCCTGATCGCCTCCAACGGCATGATCGAGGCGGACATCTACGGCAACGCGAACTCCACGCACATCAACGGCTCCCGCCTGATGAACGCGCTAGGTGGCTCCGGTGACTTCACTCGTAACGCCTACATCTCCTCCTTCATCTCCCCGTCGGTGGCCAAGGACGGCGCGATCTCCGCGATCGTGCCGATGGTCTCGCACGTTGACCACACCGAGCACGACGCCATGGTCTTCATTACCGAGTACGGCGTGGCCGACCTGCGCGGCCTGGCTCCGCGCGACCGTGTGGCCAAGATGATCTCCATCGCCCACCCGTCGTACCGCCCGCTGCTTGAGGAGTATGTCGAGCAGGCTGCCAAGTGCAAGTACCAGGCGACCCCGCACGACCTGCGCCACGCCTTCGACTTCCACAACCGCATCATGGAGACGGGCACGATGCAGAAGTAAGGTGAACCCTTTCGCCCGCGCTACCCCCGTTTGATTCATGCTGGTAGCGCGGGTGTTTGGTTGCGTGCGTCGGTCAATTTCCGCCCCGCGTATGTGGCCCGCTACTATATTTCGCATGGGCCTTTAGCTCAGCTGGTAGAGCTACGGACTTTTAATCCGCAGGTCGCGGGTTCGATCCCCGCAGGGCCCACCGTGAATACCCTCGGTCTTTCCCGGACCGGGGGTTTGCGCGTATATAGGGGGCAAGGTGCTTATCGACGCCCCCGTAATCCCATCCCGCCATCACCCATACATGCCAAACTTATTAGGTATGACTAATTGCTTGTAAACCCCTGTACAAGCCGAGTACACTTGTTGGCCAGTTGAGTTGCAGAAACATTGCACCTCACCCGGGCCGACGGGCGGTGTGCACTGCATGGCATCAAATTGGTTTTTAAGGAGAATCCACGTGGCAAAGAGTGTTTTTCAGATCCGCAAGCCAGGAAAGCGCGGCGCCCGCACAGGTGTTGCGATGCTCTCTGTCATCTCGCTGGCCCTCGGGTCGGCTGCGCACCTCCCGGGCCCGGCCCGCGCAGCCGAGGCAGCGGCTGCGGAAGGCTCCGGCTCGTCCGCCAAGTACACAGGTGGCGTTTTCGGTGCCGACGGCAAGGGCGTGATGCAGGGCTCGGACCTCATCGCGTCCGACCTCAGCGCCGGAAGCTGCACGGTGACTTCCGGCAAGCAGTCGTTTGAGCAGGCAGGATTCAAGGCGGAGATTTTCGAACCCGGGCCAGGAAAAAACTCCGACAAGCGTGCCTTCGGCGCGTCAGTTGAGTTCACGGGGGACAAGCAGCGCACATTTAACGATTGGTTGATCCTAGGATCAAACAATAATGCCCCGGTTACTCGGCACACGGTCAAAGCCGCGGCGCCGTCAGATCCATTCCCCATTGACGCGTTTGCGCCGACTCGTGACGCCGACGAGGTTATGACTATTAACAAGGTGGGGCGGGATCCTCTCACCGCCACGATTGCGGCGGACCTGGACGGGAAAAAGATCGCGGAGTACGCGAAAGCGACTGCGGAGAACCCGGTCAGGTATGCGTGGTCGGACCGGTATACGGAGGACAACGACAAGCCAGCCAGGCAGATCTTTAGCGACCCGTATATTGAGGCGACGGTGAACCCATGGCCGAACGAGAACGACGATTGTTCGCCGATCACGGTGGACTGGAAGCCCATCAAGCAAATGGTCATCGAGCCCGACGAGCCGGTCGAGGTCGGCAAGATCAACGCGCAGCCGAAGACGCTTAAGCGCATCGTCGTGGAGGCTCACGACCAGCAGGGCAACCTGCTTGGTTCGACCGATGGTGACGAACCCAAACTCGTCGTTGAGGACGATGGGACTGTGAAGTACACCTCCCCGAAGTACGTTGGTAACAAGGCAATTAGCGGGGACCAGAATGTCACCTTCACTGTTGTTGCCAACCCCCGTACCGTGGAGGAACTTGATGCGGCGGCCGCCGATGGGGCGGCCGCCCAGAACAAAGAAAATTGGGCGAAGGTCAGCGAGGAATCCAACAGCCTGCCTCGCTACAGCACACCGAATATGGTGAGCACCTCGACGATCACGCTGGACGACACGAAGTTCCACGATCCCGAGTACGACGCCGCCGATAAGGCGATCATCTCCGGCACCGAATCCGAGAACGGACCGGTCACCAATGAGCCGCAGCAAGTGACCTTCGAGCAGACCGGTGCGCGGATCTCGGAACTCATAAAGAAGAAGGCCGACGGTGGTAACAACGCCACGGTGGAGCTGAACACCCGCTACGTCTACGAAGGCTGGAAGGCAACGCTGGACCCGGAGACGAACAACGTCACGGTGACTGCGCCGGCGAACCCGAAGCCGGGCACGTTCGCACAGCCTCGCGTGGTTGTCACCTACTCCAACGGCTCGCGGGACATGATTCCGCTGCTGGTGCTGGTGGACCCCAACAACACCCAGGTCACGGAGCTGGCCCCCGATCCGGAGACCGTCAGCGGCGTGCAGGGCGCCGAGCTGAAGTCAAAGGTGGGCTACCAGCCAACGATGAGCGGCTACGACGCGGTGAAGCCGACGAAATTCGAAATCGACCCTGCCTCCGTTCCGGAGGGCTGGGACGTGAAGGTCGACGAGGACGGGACCGTCACGGCGACGTCGCCAAGCGATGCCCCGAACAACTCGCACGCAAACGTCAAGGTGCTTGCGACTTACCCGGACGGGACGACGGACGAGACGAACGTCGACTTTAAGGTCGCCGCGAGCGTGAAGGTTCCGGACTACCAGGCCGTCACCGGCAAGGCGCAGGATAAGGTCTCGCTGACCCCGACCATTCCCAACATTGGCATCGGTGGCGAGGAGGATGATGAGGCCCCGTCGAGTTACTCCTTCCCGGACGGCGGGACGACCCTGCAGCAGGGCGAGTGGTTCCTGACCATTAACCCGGAGACGGGCGAGGTCACCTCGGAGATCCCGGCCGACGCGCTCCCGGGGGCAAGCCTGACGTTCCCTGTCCAGGCGCACTATGCCAGTGGCGCGACTCCGCAGGTCACCACTGGCACCATCAACGTCGTTGGTGACAAGCAGGGAGCAGACGTGGCCAGCTACCCGCCGCGCCAGACTAAGCCGGGCGTTGCCGTTACCTCGGACATCTCCACGCAGCTGAAGGACCCCAAGAGTGCTACGTACAAGCTTCCGGATCCGAAGTATCGCCCGAAGGGTTGGACGTTTGCTATTGATGACAACGGCACGGTCACCGCGACCCCTGATGCGTCCCTGCCGGATGGCGCAACCGCAGACCTCCCAGTGACCGTGACCTACCCGGACGGCTCGAGCGCCACGGTTCCGGCCGAGTTCAGCGTGGTGTCCACCGCATCTGGCGCGAACAACCCGAACTACAAGACCGTGCACGGCCAGCCCGGCGACGAGGTGAAGAGCCCGGTCGACACCACGTACGTGAACCCGGCGTACGAGCCGAAGTACGAGTTCATCACGGATCCCAACGATCCTTCCTACATCCCGCTGCCGCGCAACCTGTCCTGGGACGACCTGACGATTAATCCCGATACGGGCGAGATCACCATGAAGATCAGTTCGAACGCGAAGCCGGGAACGTCCGCGCAGGTGCCCGTGCGCGTGAACTACAACGACGGCTCCTCCGACGTGACCAGCGGTACATTTATCGTTGATGCCGAGGCCCGCCAGATCTACAACCCGGACTACCTGCAGGCGTGGACGTCTCCGGGCGGCACGCAGACGTCGAAGCCGACGGCGGCCTCGGATGTCCCGTGGCGCGACCTCGCCGATAATGTGGATGACCGCTACTCGGTCCCCGCGGAAATCGACGGGTGGACGTTCACGGTCGACTACGACGGCACTGTCCACGCGACGGCTCCGAAGGGAGCCCGCGCCGGCGACCACGTCGATGTGCCGGTGACCGTGACGTACTACGACGGGAGCAAGGACGTCGTCTACGCCCCGTTCGTCGTGCGCGATAAGCAGGCCGAACTGTACGAGCCGGGCTACCCCGCGGAGTCGACCACGCCGGGCAAGGAAGTCACCCGCAGCATCACGCCGAAGAACCTGCCGGAAGGCAGCACCTTCTCCTTCGGCATGGACGGCGACACACCGATCACCCAGACCGAGGAGAACGGCTGGAAGTACTCCATCGACCCGAAGACCGGTGACATCACCGTCACCCCGCCGGCCGATGCGAAGCCGGGCGACAAGCAGACGAAGAACGCAACGGTGACCTACCCGGACGGCTCGACCGATGAGGCGCCCGTGACCACCATTGTCAGCCTGACCCAAAACTTCGAGGTCGAGCCGACCTACCCGGCCGAGAGCGTGTACCCGGGCACCAAGACCTCGCTGCCGCTGACGCTGGACAACCCGAACGGCGTCGAGGTCGCGGCGCAGGATCCGTACAAGATCCGCCCCGCGAAGAACTACACCGACACCGGCGACGTCAACGAGTTTGGCAACCCGGTGTACAAGGTCAAGACCGCCAACGGCGACTGGCTGGTCAGCCTGGACAAGGACGGCACCGTCCTCGCAGAGTCCCCTGCAACCGCGAAGCCGGGCGATGCGATTAACGTCCCGGTCTCCGTGAAGTACGCCGACGGCTCCGTGGACAGGGTCTCCGCACCGGTCACCGTGGTGGACCAGCCGACCCGAGAGGTGCCATTCAAGGTCGAGTACAAGTACGACAACACGCTCCCCGCGGGCCAGTACAAGGTGGAGAAGGAAGGCACCGCTGGCGCGGAGAAGCAGAACGAGGACGGAACCTGGACGCGGACTCAGGAGCCGACGAACGAGGTCGTGCTTGTGGGCACCCAGCAGGCTAAGGCCACCGACGAGGTGACCTGGACCGTTCCGCTGCCGTTCCCGACAACGATGCGCCCGAACCCCGACCTGCAGCCTGGCGAGACCAAGGTCGTCCAGGAAGGCGCAAACGGCGAGGAAACCTACACCGCCACATTTGACGCCGAGGGCGACCAGGCCAGCCACGTGGAGTCGACGAAGCGGACGGACCCAGTGGAGCGGATCGTGGAGTACGGCCCCCAGCTTGGCGAGACCGAGCTGGTGACCAAGACCACCAAGCAGCTGCCGTTCGACACCGAGGTCAAGGCCGACCCGAACCTCGATGCCGGCAAGACCGAAGTTGAAAAGGCCGGCGTGCTCGGCGAGGAGACCGAGACGTCGACGCAGAAGCTTGTCGACGGCAAGCCCTCCGGCGACCCAGTCGTCAGCACCGAGCGCACGAAGGAGCCGGAAACGCAGATCATCCGCGTCGGCACGAAGCAGTCGGAGCAGCCGACCCCGTCGGTCCCGTCGGCGTCGGTAAGCGTGCCGTTTACCACGATCGTCGAGTTCGACGACACCCTCCCCGCAGGCGAGCAACGTGAGAAGCAGGTCGGCAAGGACGGCAAGGGCGTCGTGGAAAACGGCGAGCTGAAGATCACCGAGGAGCCGACGCCGCGCATCATCGTCGTCGGCACGAAGCAAGCCACGGACCCGGCAACTGACCCGGGAACCGACCCGGAGACTCAGGCGCCGAAGGACTACTCCTGGACTGAGTCCACCGCCTTTGACGTGGAAATCCGTGAGAACCCCGATCTGCCGAAGGGTGAAAAGCGAGTTGTCCGCGACGGCGAGCGCGGCGAAGAGACGCACACCGTCCACTTCGAGCTCAAAGACGGCGTGTACGCACCGCAGGAAACGACCGAGGTGACCAAGGAGCCGGTCAACAAGATCGTGGAGATCGGCACTAAGGGTGACACCCCGACTGAGCCAACGCAGCCGGGCGAGCCGCAGGAAACCGAGCAGTCGGTCGTGACCATCGAGCGCCTGCCGTTTGACACGGAGGTCATTGAGGACCCGGCGCTGGAGGCGGGCGAGGTGGTCGTCGAAAAGCCTGGTGCTCCCGGCAAGCAGCAGACCGTGACCACCCAGAAGTACAAGGACGGCAAGCCCACGGGCGAGCCGACCATCACCTCGACCGTGCTGGTGGAGCCGGAAAACCGCGTCATGCGCGTCGGCACGAAGCAGCCGGAGCAGCCGACCCCGTCGGTCCCGTCGGCGTCGGTAAGCCTGCCGTTTACGACGATCGTTGAGTTCGACGACACCCTCCCCGCAGGCGAGCAACGTGAGAAGCAGCCGGGCAAGGACGGCAAGGGCGTCGTGGAAAACGGCGAGCTGAAGATCACCGAGCCGGCAACCCCACGCGTCATCGTCGTCGGCACGAAGCAAGCCACGGACCCGGCAACTGACCCGGGAACCGACCCGGAGACTCAGGCGCCGAAGGACTACTCCTGGACTGAGTCCACCGCCTTTGACGTGGAAATCCGTGAGAACCCCGATCTGCCGAAGGGTGAAAAGCGAGTTGTCCGCGACGGCGAGCGCGGCGAAGAGACGCACACCGTCCACTTCGAGCTCAAAGACGGCGTGTACACCCCGCAGGAAACGACCGAGGTGACCAAGGAGCCGGTCAACAAGATCGTGGAGATCGGCACTAAGGGTGATACCCCGACTGAGCCAACGCAGCCGGGCGAGCCGCAGGAAACCGAGCAGTCGGTCGTGACCATCGAGCGCCTGCCGTTCGACACGGAGGTCATTGAGGACCCGACGCTGGAGGCGGGCGAGGTGGTCGTCGAAAAGCCTGGTGCTCCCGGCAAGCAGCAGACCGTGACCACCCAGAAGTACAAGGACGGCAAGCCCGTGGGCGAGCCGACCAGCGCCTCCACCGTGCTGGAGGAGCCGGAGAACCGCGTCATGCGCGTGGGCACCAAGCCGGCCGAAGCCCCGGAGGTCAAGCCGGTGACGACTGACCTGCCGTTTGGTACCAAGGTCATCTTCGACCCGACGCTCGAAGCGGGCGAGAAGGCGACCGTGACCGAGGGCGTGCCGGGCCGCGTGACTGTCACCGGCACCGACGTCGAGCGCGTCGAGCCGAAGGATGAGGTCGTGCGCATCGGCACCAAGCCGGTCGCTGGCACCACCGAGGCACCGGAAGAGGTGTCTTGGGAGGAGCCGCTGCCGTTCAAGGTGATTGTGAAGCAGAACCCGGACAAGCCGCGCGGATCCGTCGAGGAGATCACGCAGGGCAAGAACGGCACGCAGAAGCGTGGTGTGCGCTACGAGATCGTCGACGGCAAGCTCGTGCCGAAGGAGTTCACCGAGGTCATTACCCCGGCCACCGACCACGTCATCGAGGTCGGCACCGGCGGCGAAGCATCCGAGATCACCGAGGTCAACGAGTCGGCGCTGCCGTTCGAGACCGAGGTCATCGAGGACCCGACCCTGCCCGCAGGCGTCGTCTTCACCGAGCAGCACGGCCAGCAAGGCTCGCAGCGCACCTCGCGCACTTGGAAGCTTGTCGACGGCAACGTGACCGGCGACCCGACCGTCTCCACCGAGACCATCACGGAGCCGACCAACCGCATCCTGCGCGTCGGCACCGGTACGCCCCACACGGGCGAGCAGGCGAAGCCGGAAGAGCGCCCCTACTTCCCGCCGGTCGTTTTGGGCAAGGGCGCAACCAAGCGCGTCGAGCTGGAGCACGGCCACGTCGACGGCGACTCCTACGAGATCGGCGACGTCCCCGAAGGCTGGGACGTGACGATCGACGAAGCGACCGGCGAGGTCTCCGTGACCACACCGGACGACGTCGAGCCGGGCACCATCGCAACCATCCCGGTGAAGGTGACCCGTGCGGACGGCAGCGTCCTCGAGACCTTTGTCAAGGTTGGCGTCTCCGGGAAGCAGGCCGAGCCGGCGGAGCCGACCACGAAGCCTTCGGAGCCAACGACGGAGCCGACCTCGGAGCCGACCTCGGAGCCGACGAAGCCGACTGAGCCGACCTCGGAGCCGACGAAGCCGACTGAGCCGACCTCGGAGCCGACGACGGAGCCTTCCGAGCCGACGACGAAGCCGACCCCGGTACCGGGGACAACCGGCTCGTCTGAGGATTTCCAGCGCTGCGTGGCAAACGCGTTCGCTGCGAACAGCCCGCTGCTGTGGCTGGTGCCGATCGGCCTGCTGGCTGCCGTTGGCGGCCCGCTGTCCCAGCAGTTCGGCCCGCAGATCAACCAGGCGTTTGGCGAGATCAACGGCCAGATCAACCAGAAGATTCGCGAGAACACGCCGGACCTGCCGGACGTGGGCATGGGTGGCAACAACAAGCCCGAGTGGTACCGCGAGCTCGAAGCACAGGCGAATGCCGTAAACCAGCAGTTTGCTGGCCTCCAGCAGCAGTACGCCGGTGTAGGCGAGCAGCTGCGCCCGCTGGGTATCGGCCTGGCTGTCATCGGTGCGGCAGCCGTCGGCATCGCGCTGATCAACCAGGCATGTAAGCCGGAAGGCTTCGACGGCTGGACCAGCTCGTCCAAGGGCGATAGCCGGATGACCACCGTGCGCCCGGAGGGCGCGGATGAGGCGTCATCCTTCGGCGGTTCTTCCTCGAAGGACGGCAAGACCGAGAAGTAAGTCGCGCGGCAAAACCCGGGCACTCGCCCGGGAATGAACTGCTCCCCACCGGTTGGACTGAGAAATCAGCCCCAGGCTGGTGGGGAGCAGGTTTATGTTGGGGACCTCGACGGCCGATGAGCGAGGTCCAGCGCGAGCAGTTCGTGGAGCAGGCCCGCGCTCTGGCCACAGATACCGATACCAGGATGACGAGGATGCAGCTCCAGGGGCGCATTGTCGGGGTCTTACTAACGGTATCTAGCGTTTGGGTGGGCTCGGGCCCGCGCAGGCGTGGCTCGGGCCGGCACGGAAGGGCAGCGTGGGCGTCGAAAAGCGACTGCCTCTTAGGACTTCACCATCCGCTTGATGGCCAGCATGGCTTCGGCGACCTTCTCGTCGGCCTGGTCGTCGCCCGCGGCGAGCGCGCCCTTCACGCAGTGGTTGAGGTGGTCCTCCAGCAGGGCGAGGCCGAGGTTTTCCAGGGCGGAGTCGATCGCCGCGATTTGGGTGAGGATGTCAATGCAGTACTGGTCCTCATCCACCATCCGGTGAATGCCGCGCACCTGACCCTCGATGCGCTTGAGGCGGGCGAGGTAGCGGGACTTCTCATCAAAGTAGCCGTGCTGGCACGAGTCTTCTTGCATGCGGTCATCTTAACCGACCTCTACCAGGGGGCGAGAAACGCGGTGTGCGCAGCCGTTTTGCCATTGTCACAGGCGATGAACTAGATTGGATCAAGTCGCTAGCCCCCATCGTCTAGAGGCCTAGGACTCCGCCCTTTCACGGCGGCAACACGGGTTCGAATCCCGTTGGGGGTACCAGTGATCCCCATTACGGTGGGGGTTGCAGTGCGATGGCCCTGTGGCGCAGTTGGTTAGCGCGCCGCCCTGTCACGGCGGAGGTCGCGGGTTCAAGTCCCGTCAGGGTCGCCAAATATCAAGCCAGTTCCCAAGCGCGGGAGCTGGCTTTTTGCGTTTCAGGGGGTCCTGGTTTAGTCGCCCAAAGAAGTCCCTGACACCTGTTGCACCACTACGGCTAGTCCTTTACTGTTGCCTGTGATACTTGTCATAACCTGGATGGGAGTTTGGGAATGTCTCACACAATACGGTTTGGGCGCACGCGGGCAGTGGTGGCGGTGCTGCTGGCCATCGCGTGCGCCGCAATGTGGATGGCGCCAGCGTTCGCCACCGAATCGAGCACGGCGGTCAGCACCGAAACGAAGACGCTGTCGAGCTCGACGACGCGGGTGAAGGAGGGCAAGGGGGCGTCGGCAAGCACTGGCTCTGCCGACGCGAAAGCGGCGCTCATCCTCGACGCGTCCTTCTCCATGCTCGAGGAGGACGCGGATGGGCCGCGTATCGACGCAGCGAAGAAGGCCACGAACGAGCTGGTCGATTCCCTGCCGGACACCGCGAAGATGGGCCTACTCACGTACGGCGCGCAGGAATCGAATGCGCCCGACAACAGGGAGCAGGGCTGCAAGGACATCCAGCGCCTCGTGCCAGTGGACACGCTAGACAAGGCGAAATTCAAGTCCGCTATCGACGGGCTGACGCCGAAGGGCTACACCCCGATGGGCAATGCGTTGCGCAAGGCCGCGGAGGAACTGGGCAACGATGGTGAGCGCTCGATCATCCTGGTCTCCGACGGCATTGATACATGCGCGCCGCCGGAGGTGTGCGACGTGGCGAAGGAGCTCGCGGGGCAGGGCGTGGACTTGACCATTCACACCGTTGGATTCAAGGCCGATGAGGACGCCCGCGCGGAACTCGAGTGCATCGCCGAGGCCGGCGGAGGGCAGTTCCTCGAGGCGGCGGACTCGACGAGCCTGGCGGAGTCGTTGAAGTTCCTCTCCCAGCGCTCGGTAACCAAGTACCAGACGGCGGGCACGCACTTCGAATTCTCGGACACGCCTGAAGACGCGAAATGGCTGGGGGAGGGGCAGTACCAGACCACGGTGAAACCTGACCGTACTTCCAAAACAGACCGGTATTTTCGTTTCTCTGTGCCGCCGCGCCACCACGGACGGGTCGTGTTCACCCCGATCGTGCAGGGCAACGCTATGTGGGAAGACACAGAGGTCAAGGTGGAGCCGACGGAGGTCACCAACGAGGGGGACCCGGCGTGTGGCGAGTTCCCTGGCAGTTGGGGAGAAACTGCATCGGGTGGACCGGGCTTTGGCATTGGCTCGGCATACGCCTCGATGAAGCGCACCGACGAAGATGAGATGGAATGCGATATGAGCGACATCCTGGTCAAGATGCAGATCTCCAATAGCGGCGACGAGGTAGCCGAAGATGTCCCCATTGAAGTCGGCATCTTCTATGAGCCGATCCCTGGTAAGGAGCAGGCCGACGACTGGGAAGATCGCCGCGTGTACAGTGCCGGCGAGTACCAGGGGGAGATGCCGATCGAAAACTCGCAGCCGGTCTCCGGCGGCACGGGCTTTAACGATGCGGTGGAGATTACCGAGGGTACGTATTCCGACCACATCGTTCCCGGCGAGTTCAAGTTCTTCAAGATTCCGGTGACTTATGGGCAGCGCCCAGTGATACGGGCAAAGACCCCGCCTTCGGTTGCACGCAACGCTGACGACATTGCGTTCGGCGTGAAGGATCCTCTGCGCAATGGGGTTGCGGGAGGCAAACTGATCTTCTTTGACGATCCGGAAGAGTCCGATCCGGAAACCGCGAATCAGTACGTGTGGTACGGCAGCGATACTCCCTATCAGGGCGACTACTACGTCTGGTTCGGTATGGGCTGGGTGTCCGAAGGCTACGGGATCGCCGGCGTCGATCAGCCCTTCGAGTTCGAGGTTCTCCTGGATGGCGAACCTGCCAACGGCGGCCCGGACTGGACGCCGACGCATGAGAACGGCCCGGAGCCTGCGGACGAGCCGATCAAGTTTGATGCGGCGGACAGCGCCGCAACGACCTCAGACTCGCAGAAGGAGAGCGACGACGACCAGGAAGTCAACGCTACGAGCGACGAGCAGGATGGCAGCTTCGGGCTTGTGCCGACGCTGCTGGGTGGCCTGCTGGTGCTGCTGCTGATCGCTGCGGCCGTGGTGTTTGTCATCGTGCGCAAGCAGCGCGGTAACTGGCAATAGGTTGCCGGTGGTCGAGACACCTAACGGACGTATACCAGAAAGGGAAATGAGCAATGTCGCATGTAAGAGAGAAAAGCCGTGCCGTGGCTGTGCTGATACTTGCCGCCGCGTGCGTGCTGATATGGGTCGCACCGGCTTTTGCGACTGAGACGGCAACGTCAACGAATCGGCCCGTGGAATCGAGCACCGCGGTGAGCACGGAGACGAGAACGCTGTCGAGTTCGACTGTGCGGGCGTCGGCAAGCGAAGGCTCGGCGGACGCGAAAGCCGCGCTGATTTTGGATTCTTCGTTTTCGATGCTTGAGGAGGATGCCGATGGGCCGCGTATTGACGCGGCGAAGAAGGCGACCCATGAGCTGATTGATTCGCTGCCGGATACTGCGCAGATGGGCTTTTTTGCCTATGGTGCGCAGGAGTCCAACGCACCTGACAATAGGGAAAAGGGCTGCAGAGACATTCAGCGCCTTGTTCCAATCGGCGAGGTGGATAAGCAGGAGTTCAGCTCGGCTATCGACGGGCTCACGCCGAAGGGGTACACACCGATGGGCAACGCGCTGCGCGAGGCCGCAGAAGAATTGGGTGACGAGGGGGAGCGCTCCATCATTTTGGTCTCCGATGGCATTGATACCTGCGCGCCGCCGGAAGTCTGTGACGTGGCCAAGGAGCTTGCGGGCCAGGGCGTGGATCTGACGATCCATACGGTCGGCTTCAAGGCGGACGAGGAGGCTCGTGCGGAGCTAGAGTGTATCGCGGAAGCAGGCGGCGGACAGTTCCTAGAGGCGGCCGATGCGAGCAGCCTGGCGCAGTCGCTGAAGTTTCTGGCCCAGCGAGGTGTGGAGAACTACGAGACCGGCGGCACAGAGTTTGAGTTCTCGGACACCCCAGAGGGCGCGAAGTGGCTGGGTGAAGGCCAGTACCAGACCACGGTGACCCCGGACCGGGGTACCGCGAAGGACCGGTACTTCCGCATTTCCGTGCCTCCGCGCCACCACGCGCGCATGGTCTTCACACCGGTGTGGCAGACCGACGGTATGTGGGAAGGCGGGCACCTCAAGATTGAGCCGGTCGAGGTGACCAACGAGGGCGACGAGGAGTGCGGCTGGTTTCCGGGTAAGCGCACTGCATTCGTCTCTAGTGGGCCGGACTACGGGATCGATTCTGCGACTGTCTCGGCAGAGCGCAACGGAGAGTCGGACATGGAGTGCGATATGAGCGACATCCTGGTCAAGACGCAGATCTCCGACGTCACGGGCGTTGACACCGGGGACATTGGGCTCGAGGTCAGTGTGTTCTATGAGCCTATTCCCAGCGATGAGGAGAAAACTGAGTGGTCAGACGGCAAAATTATCAAAGCTGGCGATTACCTTGGTGAGATGCCGATGAAGAACCCCGAGCCAATTTCCGGCGGCACGGGTTTCAACAATGCGGTTGAGATCACCGAGGGTGCGTACTCCGACAACATCGTTCCCGGCGAGTTCAGGTTCTTCAAGATCCCGGTGGCTTATGGGCAGCGGCCGGTGGTGAAGGTGAAAACGCCGGAGTCGGTCGCGCACAACGCCGATAGCCTCGGCTTCGGCATCTATGATCCGATGCGCAACGAGCTCGTGCGCACCCCGTTGCACTTCTTCATGGGTGCAGCCGAATCCGACGCGGAAACGCTGAGCCAGTACGTGTGGCACGGCACCCATACCCCTTACCACGGCGAGTACTACATCTGGGTTGGCATGGGGTGGGTGCATGAAGGCTACGACATCGCTGGCGTAGAGCAGCCTTTCGAGTTTGAGGTGGTCATCGACGGCGAGCCTGGCAACGGCGGCCCGGATTGGACGCCGACGCATGAGGACGGGCCGGAGCCTTCGGACGAGCCGATCAAGTTTGATGCGGCGGATAGCACTGCCGAGACGTCCGCTTCGCAGGAAGAGAGCGACGGTGACGAAGAGGTCAACGCTGCGAGCGACGAGCAGGACGGCGGCTTTGGGCTGGTGCCGACGCTGCTGGGTGGTCTGCTGGTGCTGCTGCTGATCGCCGCGGCCGTGGTGTTTGTCATCGTGCGGAAGCAGCGTGGCAACTGGCAGTAGATTTGCACGCAAGATAACAGGACATCGGTTGCGAAGATGCCCCTTCGCCTTGAGAGCGTTTTGTAACGCCAGTGACAATGTGTGCAGGACTTGAACGATGTCGCACACGCGAAGGGAGGTCACGCTGGGGCGGCAATCGTGCTTGCTGTTGCGTGCCATGCTGATGTGGGCGGAGCCCGTGATCGCAACGGAAACGGCGACGGTTTCAGGGACGGCGACGCGGGCGTCGGCAAGCGGAAGCTCCGTTGACGCGGAGAACGCAATCAACCTTGCTTACCGGCCGGGCATGCCGATTACGCGGCAGACCTGGGTGGCGGGGAAAGGCATACGGATAACGTCAGTGTGAGCAACCTTCGGCGCTGAGAAAACCTCTTGAGGTGCGGATATGTTGCTTTTGCCGGTGCCATGAAAGTAGTAATCCGTGCCCAAGAGAGCACGAAGCCCGAGAGAGCACAATAGAAGAATAAGGACCTGTGGCGCAGTTGGTTAGTGCGCTGCCCTGTCACGGCGGAGGTCGCGAGTTCAATTCCCGTCAGGGGCGCCAAACGTACAGCCAAATCCCAACTGCGGGAATTGGCTTTTCGCTATTCGGACCTGTGCCGCTGCATTTCTGAGGTTAAGGCTTACGAGCAACGGGGCAACGGGCGTAGGCGGGTGGGGTTGAGACTCTGCAGGTCATTTCTAAAACGCATTGGTAGGGCTGCACATTTGGCTGTTTGCGGGGAATGTGCCGTGTAACTAATGCGTTTTGGAAGGGGATCGGCTGTGCGGGCAGGGGGCTGCAGTGGTGCTGCGAGCCGGCAGCGTCAACGGGCAGCGAGAGCGTGCGCCGAGTAGGACGTTCGCGCACGCAAAAGCCCCGCACCGTTCCCTGAACGAGTTCGGGAGCAGTGCGGGACTCGCTGTCGCCTAAGCGGGCGCGCGGAACGGGTCCTGCAGACCGGTGCTAGCGGACGATCGTGGAGCCAGAGCCAGTGCCAGAGCCAGAGCCAGTGCCGTTCGCGGTGCCGTCCGTCGAACCGTCGGTAGTCGCCGAGGACGCGGCGGTGGTGACAACCTTGCCCTCGACACCCGGCCAGGTGCCGGCTTCGATCATGCGCTGCTTGCGCTCCACCCAGAAGTCGGCGTTCTTGATGCCCAGCGCCTCGGGGTCGAACTGCGGGTCCAGCCCGGCCTTCTTCTGGCGGCGGTAGTCCCACAGGCACTTCAGGGCGGGGACCTGGAGGAAGATGATGGCCACAATGTTCAGCCACGCGGTGGCGCCGACGCCGATGTCGCCAAGCGCCCAGGCGGTGCCCGGGGTGGTGGTGGCCCCGACGAAGACGGCGATGATGATGAGGGCGCGCAGCAACCAGATGATGGCCTTGCGGGCCGCCTCGTTCTTCACCCAGCGGTTCAGGTACGTGAAGTTTGTCTCCGCCATGTAGTAGTAGGCCAGCACCGTGGTGAAGGCGAAGAACATGATGGCAAGGGCGATGAACGCTGGCCCCAGCCCGGACGCGATGGAGTTCAGGCCTTCCTGGACGAAGCCGGGGCCGACAGCGACGCCGTCGGGCAGGGAGCCGTCGTAGAGCACGGCCCCATCCTCGGACTGTCCCTCGAAGACCTTGTACATGTCGGTGGAAATGATGATGAATGCGGTGGCCGAGCAGACGAACAGCGTGTCCACGTAGACGGCGAAGGCCTGGACGAAGCCCTGCTTGGCAGGGTGCGAGACCTCGGCGGCTGCCGCGGATTGCGGGCCGGTGCCCTGGCCGGCCTCGTTGGAGTAGATGCCACGCTTCACGCCCCACATAATGGCCGCGCCCAGCATGCCGGAGAACGCCGCTTCCTTGTCAAAGGCCGCACGGACGATGGTGCCAAAGACCTCGGGGATCTGTGACGCGTTGGCGAACAGCACCACGATCGCAATGATGATGTAAATGCCGGCCATGAACGGCACAACCATCGACGCGAACGTTGCGATGCGCTTGACGCCGCCGATGATGATGAACGCGAGCATGATCGCCATGATGGTCGCGGAGATCCACACGTTGACGCCCCAGGCGTTGTCCACGGCGGCCGCGACACCGTTGGCCTGGATGCCGGGCAGGAAGTAGGAGGTTGCCAAGAGCATGCAGACCGCGAAGATGATGGCGTAGGCCAGCATGAACGGCTTTGCGGCGGTGTGCTTGTAGGTCTTCTCAATGTAGTAGGCGGGGCCGCCGCGGTACTCGCCGGTGTCCCGGTCCGTTTCCTTGTAAATCTGTGCCAGGCAGCACTCGATGAACGAGGTCGCTGAGCCCAAAAGCGCCACCAGCCACATCCAGAACACAGCGCCCGGGCCGCCGAATGCGATGGCGGTGGCGACGCCGGCGATGTTGCCCACGCCGACGCGGCCGGCCAGGGAGATCATGAGTGACTGGAACGAGGAAATGCCTTGGTCCGAGCTCTCGCCGGATTTGAGCTGCCGGATCATGTCGGGGAAGCAGCGGATCTGCAAAAACAGTGTCGCGAGCGTGAAATAGGCACCCGCGCCGAGGCAGAGATAAACGAGCCAGTTTGACCATATGACGCTATTGACGGTGTCAATAAAGCCTTCCATGGAGCCCTCCTTACAGGGTTGACCTGGGGTAAATGTGCGGTACCCATGAATCTAAACCATCGAGTTGTGCTGTGGGTCACTTTCGTGAAAAAATTATTGCCAATCACTCAGGCGCGTCATCTGTGGTGTAGAAAACTACGCGGAGGCGGGCTCGCCGTGCGATCTCGAAGAACGTGAAAGGACTTCAATGGAGACAACCCCACCGCAGCCGCACTCGCGGCGCCGGTTTAGCCCCGCCTGGCCGGTCAAGGACCTGCCCGCCGGCTCGAGCGTGCTCATCGAGGGGCTGAGCGACGACGGACCAAGCGAGCAAGACGCAACCGGTACCCCAGACGCAGACCCGAAGCCCAAGGCGGTCTGGCGCTTCTTTGTCTACAGCGCGATCGGCCTGTTCGCGTTCTTCATCCCGTTTTCCGTGGGTGGCTCAAAGTCGACAATCCTGCTAGATCACATCGTCACCTGGATCACCAGCACCCTCGGCGATGGCACCCACTACCTGGCGCTGCTGGCCATCATCGTGGGCACGGTCTACCAGTTCGTGACGGGAAGGTGGAAGGAGGACTTCGCCCGCACAGCCTTTGCCCTCCTTTCGGTGCTGGCGATCGTGCTGTGCGCTATGCTCACCTTCGGGTTCGGTCCCTCCTGGCTGTTCAACCCGGACATCGGCCCGTTCATCTTGGACAAGCTCGTCATCGCGGTCGGTCTGCTCATCCCGGTCGGCGCGATCTTCCTCGGCCTGCTCGTCGGATTCGGCCTGATGGAATTTATCGGCGTGCTCGTCCAGCCGATCATGCGCCCGGTGTTTCACACGCCCGGCAAGTCCGCGGTGGACGCGGTGGCGTCCTTCCTCGGCTCCTACTCGCTGGGCCTGCTCATCACGGACCGCATGTACAAAAACGGCAGCTACAACGGCCGCGAGGCCGCGATCGTCGCGTCTGGCTTCTCCACTGTGTCCGCGACCTTCATGGTCATCGTGGCCAAGACGCTGGACATGATGGAGCACTGGAACGCGTACTTCTTCATCACCTTCATCATCACGTTCATCGTCACCGCGATCGTGGTGCGCATCCCACCGATTACCCGCATCCCCGAGGAGTACGCGCCGGGCGCCACCCCGCACCCGGAGAAGCCAATTACCGGCAACCGATTCAAGGCCGCGTGGCGCGAGGCGAAGAAGGAGCTCAACCGCGCCGAGCCGCTGCACAAGGTCTTGTGGGTGAACTTCCGTGACGGCCTCATCATGGCCGTGCAGGTCACCCCGGGCATCATGTCCGTCGGCGCAATCGGCTTGGTCCTGGCCACTTACACGCCGGTGTTCAAGGCGCTGGGCGTCGTGTTCTTCCCCATCGTGTGGCTACTGCGCTTGCCGGACCCGTGGGCCACCTCGGGCGCGCTCGCCACGGGCCTTGCGGAGATGTTCCTGCCGGCCACGCTCACCGCGGGCACGGACGACATGGTGCTCAAGTTCACCATCGCCGTGGTGTGCGTGAGCCAGATCTTCTTCTTCTCCGCGATGGTGCCCGCGGTGCTGGCCACGGACATCCCGCTCAACATCGGGAAGATGATCGCCATCTGGTTCATCCGCGTCGTGCTCACCGTGCTGATCACGGTGCCGGTGGCCCACCTGCTGTTCTAGGGGCCTTTTGCTTATCGACGCCCCGTGGCCCCCACCACCGCGTCATCTATCAACCGCGCCGCGGCCTTTGCGGTGCGGTTATCCACGTCGAACTCCGGGTTGAGCTCCACGACGTCCAGGAGCGCAACCCGGCCGGTGGAGGCTACCGCGGCGACCATCGCGCGCAACGCGGCGTAGTCCACCCCGAACCCGGCGGGCGCGGACACCCCGGGCGCCACGGCGGCCGGCAACACGTCCAGGTCAATGGACAGGTGGATCGGCAGGTCCCCCTCCACGGCGGCGAGGGCGCGCTCGGCGGCCTCGCGCACCGTCATTGCCGCCAGTTCCGTGTCCAGCACCGTGGTCACGCCGAGCTGCTCGGCGGTATCGAAGAGCACCTTGGTGTTGTTGGGTCGCGAGATGCCGAAGACGGAGTAGTCGAAGCCGTCCCCCACCAGCTCTGCGATCTGTCTGAATGGCGTGCCGGAGAGGTGATCGAGCAGGCCTTCGGCGCAAGGCAGGATCCGTAACCCACGGGGAGATCCTGCCCGCGGAGCCGGTGACGCGCGCGCCGAAGCGAGTGATCATCGCGGTCACGCCGCCCGGTTCGCTCA
>NZ_NSGL01000004.1:0-121060 GCF_002285155.1 Corynebacterium sp. NML 120412
ATAGAGGTGTAAAAGAGACAGCGAGTGCGCCCCGGCGGCGCCGGCGGCGTCGCGCCACTTCGGGTGCAGGTTCGGGGCCAGCGAGGGCAGCGCTACCGGCAGGGTCAGCTGGACGCGCTCGCCGCCGGGCAGCGTGGCCACCACCGGGATGTCGTAGGACCCGGCCACGACGAACTCGGCGTCGCGCTTCCGCGCGGCGGGCGTGAGCGTCGCGGCGCCGGTGGCGGGGTCGATCGCCACCCAGTTGCCGTGCGGCGAGCCCTCTGCCAGGGCGAACGTGGCCGAGTCGCCGAACCCGCCCGGGGCCTCAGACCGGGTTGTCTCCCCCGCGGGCGCCACGACCGTCCCCTCGGGGTAGGCGCGCGCGTCGGTCACCCGCACGGTCACGTCCTGCGTATCGCTGCTGCCGTCGCCGTAGGTGGCGGTGATGCGCAGCGTCGCGCGGTCCCCCGCCTTCGCGCCCGCGCCGGGGTGCACGGTGACGGAGTCGCCGTTGGCAGAGGCGGACCAGGATGTGGCGTCGATAAGCGATGCCTCGACCACCGCACCTTCCACCGAGTCGCCCGAATTGGCGACCTCGATCGGCTCGCCCTGCGGCGCGCTGGCATCGGCCCAGGTCGGCGCGGTGCGGTCGCTGACCGTGCGCACCGTCACCGGGACCTCGATGTCGCGAGTCGCGCCGCTGTGGTCGGTCACGCGCACGCGCAGCGTCCGCTCGCCGGCCTGCGAAAGCTTCGGGGTGTACGAAATGGTGCCTTGCTTATCGACGCTCCCCTCACCCCCAACAACCGCAAACTCCAACCCCTCGCGCACGCCCTCGAGCGGCGCGATGGTCACCGGCTCGCCCACCTGCGCCTCGGTCCGCGTGGGGTAGGCAACCTCGGAGCGGTTCGCGCCGACCGTGACGGGGACCTCGATGATGCGGACGTTGCCGCTGCCATCCTCCGCGCGCACCGGCACCCGCACCAGGCCCGACGGGACCTTCGCGTCCGGGCGCAGCGTGATCGTGCCGTCGGCGTCTACCTGCGCCCACGTCGGCGTCGGCCCGGTGTAGCCCGGCGCGCCCGAGTCAGCCTCCGTGACCGGCGCGAACGCGATGTTTTCGCCCGCGGGGGCGGCGACCTTACGCTCCTCGTCGCGGGCGATCCGCTGCGGCGGGTAAGGGGCATCGCCCAGGTCAGCGACGTTATCCCCCGGGGGTGCGACGACGGTGACGGTGAAGGTGTCGGTGTCAACCGTGTCGGGCTTGCCCTCCGTAGTGTCGGAGTACTTCGTTGTCGCCGTGAGCGTCGCGGTCGTGCCGACCTTGGCGTCGGCGGGCGCGGTGACGTCGATGGAGCCGTCCGCGTTGGCGGTGGCGGCGAACCCGTCGGTGTCGGCCGCGACCGAAGTCGTGGCGTCCTCGCCCGGCAGCGTGCCGGCGAGCGGGACGCGCACCGTGGTCGTTCCGCGCTCCAGCGTGGCGTCCTCCCAGCGCGGCTCGTACTGGGCGGCCAGCGGGGTCACGGTCACGTCGACACCGAAGCGGGAGTGCGACCCGTCCTGGAAGTCCACCCGCATCTGGACCTTGTGCTTACCCACATGCTCGGGCGCGGTCGGGCGCGCCACGATGCGGCCATCCTCCACGGATACCCACTCGGCGTCCTTGCCAACCACGGTGAACGTGGGGTTCACCGGCTGCTCCGGGTCGCCCGCGATGCCGGCGGAATCAAACTCCGGGAGCGCGGCGCTTCCCTCCTGCCCCGTCACGGTGGTGATCGGTGCGACCGCCCGGGGGACGTAGTTGTCCTTGTCGGACAGGTTGCCAAAGAAGACGTAGAGCGGGACGGTGTCCCACGCCTCTTCCATCGTGCTGTCGTTGAACGTGGTGAAGGACTCGCCGTCGCGGGCCTTCCAGCGGAAGCGGACCGGCAATGCCCCACCCGCGTAGCCCTGGTTGGTCAGCTCCTCCAGCTTCTTCTCCGCGTGGATGCGCAGCTCCTGGAACTGGCCGTTCGCGTCGTTGACCACCTCGACGTTGACGTACTGGGGATCAAGGAGCGGATTGCCAGGGTTTTCTTCCTGCGGCTGCGGCTCCACCACCAGGTCGGCGTCCCAGATCCCGTCCGGCCAGAACCCCGGCGTCTCGCGCTCCTTGCACCGCACCAGCTCCTCGCCCGGCTTCTCCCCGCACTGTACTTGCGGGTCCTTCCACGAAATGTCCTTCCGGGTCAGCGTGAGCGTCTCTCCCGGGGTCAGCGGGATCGGGCGGCGCGCAAACCGCGGCTCCTCCACCGTGGCCGGGTTGTTGTACGCCTCGTAGCTCTCCTCGTTGTTAAACAACACCACGGTCAGGTGCTGCGTCCAGTCGTGACCGTCCGGGTAGGTCACCTTCACGCTCAGCGACGCCACCTGCTCCGGCGTGGTCAGCTTGTTGGTCATGCGGAGGTACGCGGAGATGTCGTTGGTGATGCGGATTTGCCCGGTGTTGGAGTCCACCTCCAGCCACTCCGGGCCGTCCACCTTGGTGTAGGTCAGCGGCTGCGGTGGCGTCACCTGCTCGTATTCGGGGATGAAGTGCGCGTACACCGGCGGGTTGAACGCGTCGCCGCGCTCGACCTGGTCGCGCAGGACGTACAGCCAGTTGCCAAACTCGGGCCGGTAGAAGGTGAACAGGGGGTAATCGCTCGCGCCGGCGTCGCCAAGCGGTGCCTCAGCCGAGTTGGACACGTCGGAGGCCGCAGGGGCTGATGACGCTGGCGGCGCGCACAACGCGACGGCAGTCACGGTGGTGGTGACAAGTGCTACTGCAGAACGAACAATCCGTCCACGCATTTCAGTTCTCCCAAACTTTCCGCCGGACTAGAGCACGACACGCGCCAGAGAAGGGGGCGCATGAGCCTTCCATAAAAACTAGTAGGCGTTGGCGCAAAATTCCATAGGAAGCGGCGCGCCCGTGCGTGCGCACGCCTAGTAGACGGCCCGGCGAAGGCGCTCAAGCGCGTCGTGCACCCCGTCGACCGAGGGGTCCTCGCCGAGGTCCTTGGAGGAGAGCTGCAGCTGGGCGATGGAGGCGTCGGCAGCCTGAATGGCCTGCTCCACCTGCGCGACCAGCGGGTCGATGTTCTGGCCCACCGGCTGCTGCGCGGTGGACTGGGACCAGCGGCGGATCATCTCCAGCGGCATCTTGGTCAGCTCGGAGATGGAGTTCACCTTCAGCTCTACGCGGTTGGCCAGCGAGGAGTGCAGGAACACCGCGTTGTCCATGTCGCGGAGGGCGACCTCCATGGCGTCATAGAGCATCTGCATCGACTCAATCCGGTCCTCCTCCGCGGAGAACGTCGCCGTCTGCGCGGCGTGCAGGCGGGCCAGGGCGATCGCAGTGCGGGCCTTCGCCGCGCGGTCCTGGAGTTCCTCGGCGACCTCGGCGAGCGATTGCGCGTTTTCATCAATAATCCCGCGCATGGTGGCCCACACCTGCAGCGGTGCGAGCAACAGCGTGCGGGTGGCGCCCTCCGCCACCACGTTTTCCATCTCGCCTTTGACCCGGTTGGTCACGGCGTTTTCCTCCAACAGGGTCTGGCAGGCGCGCGAGAGCTCCTCGGCCGACTGCTTGATGGAGGTCTGGATGCCCATGAAACTCTCCAGCTCCGCGTACAGCGCCGCGGTGGCCTCGTACACCTCACCTTCGCCCTCGGGGAGGACAAAGCCGGCCTCCTCGCGCGCGGCGACCTCGGCGGGCAGGATCTCCGCCATGAACGCGTCGTAGTCCGGGATGAGCTCGCAGATCCGCTCCCACCCGAGCTCGGCCCGCTTCCGTCGTCCGACCCCCTCGGCCTTCGCCTTGTGCTCAACGGCGTTCGCCTCCTGGTACACCTTCGCGGCGTCCTGGAAGTAGTGCGTCATCGGCCGGGTGCGCACCGACAGATAGCGGTCCCCCGGCAGCGGGGTGACCGTGGCCAAGACGTCGTACGCCGAACCGCTCTTGGCCAAGTTTCGCACGTAGGCGGCGAACGGCTTGCCGGCCTGGATCCAGTCCCACATGGCCTTGAACGCGCCGCCCGGCATCTCGTCCTGGCGGATGAGGTTGTGCGGCTTGCCGATCATCTCTTCCAGCGGGTACTGGGCGTAGTAGATGAACACCTCGTTCACGTCGGTCATGATGCCCTTGGCATCCGTGACCGAGAAGAAGATGTCATCCACCTCGACCAGGTGCTGCGGGCCGTCCGTCACATCCCGGTCCAGAATCACGTCGTAGGCCATAGTGGGTCTCAATCTATCAGGTATTTCTGCGCAATATCCGATTAATTTCGGACGGTCAGATTCACCTTCTGGAACGACTTGGTGTCCGTGTAACCGCACTTCGCCATGATCCTGCGCAGGCCACCCACCAGGTTCATGGTGCCGTACGGGTCGTGCGACGGTCCGTGCAGCACAATCTCCAGCGGCTGGCGCTCCTCGGCAGCAACCACCCGACGCATCTCACCACGCGGGAAGCGCGGGTGCCCCAGCACCGACTCCCAGTACATGCCCTCGCCGGAGGCCTCCGCGGCGCGAGCGAGCGGCTCGCCCACCATGACCGCGTCCGCGCCCAGCGCGAGCGCAACGGCAATCTGGCCAGAGGTGCGCACGTCCGCGTCAGCGAGGACGTGGACGTAGCGGCCACCAGTCTCATCCAGGTAGTCGCGGCGCGCCGCGGCCACGTCGGCGATCGCGGTGGCCAGCGGGACGTCCAGCGCCATGTTCTGGTTCGACTGGCCGGAGCCGACGATCACGCCGGCCGCGCCCGAGCGCATGAGGTGCATCGCGGTGCTGTAATCAAAGACGCCGCCGGCGATCACCGGGACGTCGAGGGAGCCGATGAACTCCTTCAGGTTGAGCGGCTCGCCGCCCTGCTGCACGTGCTCGGCGGAGATGATGGTGCCCTGGATAAACAGGATCTCTGCGCCCGCCTTGATCAGGTGCGGCGCCAGCTCGCGCGCGTTCTGCGGGCTCACGCGCACCGCGACGGTCGCGCCCGAGTCGCGCACGCGCGCCATGTGCTCCGCAAACAGGTCCATGTCCAACTTCGCCTGGTGCAGCTCCTGCAGCACGGCGGTGCCGCGCGACTGGGACTGCAGCATGGTCTCCATCTCGTGCCAGTCGGTGCTCGCCGCGCCGACGACCTTGGCCACGGAGTCCGCAAACGACGCGTGACGGCCCAGCAGGCCCTCCGCGTTGAGGATGCCCAGGCCGCCCTGCTTGCCCATCTCAATGACAAACTCGGGGCTGGCCAGCGCGTCCGTCGGGTGCGAGCACAGTGGCAGGTCGAACGTGTAAGCGTCGATATGCCAGGTGGTGTCGACGTCCTTGGACGAGCGCGTGCGGCGCGCCGGGACCAGGGACAGATCGCGGAGGTCGTAGGCCTTGCGCGCCTCGCGGCCGCTGCCAATTTCCACGTATTCGTGCATGGTGTTGTTACAACTCGATCCTAGTGGCGGTAGTTCGGTGCCTCGACGGTCTGGGTGATGTCGTGCGGGTGGGATTCGCGCAGGCCAGCCGTGGTGATCTGGACAAACTGCTTGGTCTGCAGCTCCTCGATCGATGCGGAGCCGGTGTAGCCCATCGCTGCGCGCAGGCCGCCGACGATCTGGTGGGTGATGGAGTCGAGCTCGCCGCGGAACGGCACGCGCCCCTCAACGCCCTCCGGCACCAGCTTGTCCTCGCTGGTCACATCGGCCTGGAAGTAGCGGTCCTTGGAGAAGGAGCGCTTCTCCCCCGTCAGGCCGCGGCCCTGCATGGCGCCCATGGAGCCCATGCCGCGGTAGCGCTTGTACTGCTTGCCGCCCACCACGACGATCTCGCCCGGGGCCTCGGCGGTACCGGCGAGCATGGAGCCGAGCATGACGGTCGATGCGCCGGCGGCCAGGGCCTTGGCCACATCGCCGGAGAACTGCATGCCGCCGTCTGCAATGATCGGCACGCCCGCCTTGTGCGCCGGCACGGAGGCCTCCATAATCGCGGTGATCTGCGGCGCGCCGACGCCGGCGACAACGCGGGTGGTGCAGATCGAGCCCGGGCCGATGCCCACCTTGATGGCGTCCGCGCCGGCGTCAATCATCGCCTGCGCCGCGGAGCGGGTGGCCAGGTTGCCACCGATGACGTCGAGGCGGTCGCCGAAGTCCTTCTGCACGCGCGCCACCATTTCCAGCACGCGGTTGTTGTGCGCGTGGGCGGAGTCGACCACGAGGGCGTCGACGCCGGCCTCTGCCAGCAGACCGGCGCGGTCGTAGGAGTCCTCACCGGTGCCGATACCGGCGGCGACGAGCAGGCGGCCGTTCGCGTCCTTGGACGCGTTCGGGTACTGCTCCGTCTTCACAAAGTCCTTCACGGTGATCAGGCCGACCAGCTTGCCGTCCTTGGACACGATCGGCAGCTTCTCCACCTTGTTTGCGGAAAGCAGCTCGAGCGCCTTCTCCTTGGTCACGCCCTCTTCTGCCACGACCAACGGCATCGGCGTCATAATTTCGGCGACCTTGCGCTGGAAGTCGCGCTCGAAGCGCATGTCACGGTTGGTAACGATGCCCACGAGGCGCTCGTCCTCGTCCACGACCGGCAGCCCGGAGATCCGGAACCGGGCGCACAGCGCGTCCACGTCGTTCACGGTCATGTCCGGGCGCGCGGTGACCGGGTTGGTCACCATGCCAGACTCAGAGCGCTTGACCACGTCGACGTTTTCCGCCTGGTCCTGCGCGCTCAAGTTGCGGTGCAGCACGCCAATGCCACCCTGGCGGGCCATGGCGATGGCCATGCGCGACTCGGTGACGGTGTCCATCGCCGCCGACGCAATCGGCATGCCGAGGGTAATGTTGCGGCTGAACTTGGACGTCGTGGACACCTCGGCGGGCACGATGTGGGACTCGGCCGGCAGGAGCAGTACATCGTCAAAAGTCAGGCCCCGCAGCGCCACCTTGTTCGGGTCGTCGCCACCTGTGAGAACTCGTTCATTTGCCATATTGCTGCGTCTCCTCTCCCGCGCGGGTCACACCGTTTACTTTCCGTCATGATATATCGTCAGCGCCGTTTCACGTAAGGCGGGGGAATTGGCACGGGCCCGCAAAGCACATAGGGTTGGTGGTGTGAACTTTGATGACATGATGCCCAAGGACCCGTTCGCGGATGACCCGAACGATCCGGCGTCGTTTATTGAGGATGACGCGCTCCCGGAACCCCTCTCCCCGCAGGAGCGTGCCGACGTGCTGCGCGACCTGCAGTGCGTTCGCGACTGCATCCGCCGCCTGCAGCCCCGCGGCATCCGCGGCATCTACTTCATGTGCGACGACTGCGAGCAATGGCACTACTACGACTGGGCCATCATGGAACACAACATGCTGGCCACCCTGCGCAACCAGCTCCCGCCGGTGCACGAGCCGAGCGCGGAAATTGATTACGACGCCTACGTCACCTGGGACTACGCCATGGGGTTCCTCGACGGCCTGGAGGCCCGCTAACTTCGGGCCCGGCGCTTCCTAGTAGTTCTGCGCCTGACCAAGCGCGTCGCTGTGGTCCGCCACCGACCCGGCGCCCTCGCTTTCCCCGGCTGCACTCTGATCCACCTGGGACGGGGCAGCCGCCCCGTCCGTAGCGTTTTCCTCGTTGCCGGACTCTGTGCCCTGGCTTGGCGCAGCCGCGCTCGGTTGAGGTAGAGGGTTCGGGCGAACGGCACTGGACTGGCTTGACGGCTGAGCGCTCGGTCGGGCGGCAGCGCTGGACGACGGCTGCTCCAGGGTCGGCTGCGGGTTGGCTGAGGGCACCACCGTTTCCGTCACGGTCTGCGGCTCCGGAGCGGGAGCCGGCGACTCAGCAGGCGGCGGGGTGACCGTCACCGTGGAGACCTTGGTGCGCATCGTGGTGATCGGGGCCTGGCTCTTTTCGCCGTCCCGGTCCTGGTTTGCCCGCGGCTCCATGGATGCAAGCAGCGCCCTGGCCTGCTCGAACAGCGCGGACGCCGCGTCCTTGTCGCCGGAGTCGTTGGCCGCCTCGAGCTCGTCGAGCGTGGCGGCCAGCTCGACGGCCGCAGTGCGGTCTCCAAAGACTGCGGTCGCCGGGCCCCAGAGGGGCGAACCAGGGGTTGCGTTGTAGAGCGCCGCCCCGCTGCCAGTGACAACGGCGGTCGCCGCGGCAGCGCCGACCAGGCCGGAGACCCACGGGCTCACACCACGGCGCGACCGGCGCGGCTTCCGGGACGCGCTGCGGAACGGGATGACGGAACCTGCTGTACCGGTCTCGTCGGAGGCGTCGGAGGCGTCGGAGGCGTCGGGGGCATCGGAGGGGGTCGACGTGGCGTCGATAAGCAGCGGCTCCGACGCGGGACGATCCACCTCGCCCTTCAAGTCCAGGAAGAGTGCCGCGAGCTCATCCTCGCCGCCGGAGGGGTCCTCGCCTGCGGCGATCGCATCAAGCCAAGCGTCTACGTCGGCTACCGCGGCGAACTCCTCGGTGGCCTCATCATCGCGCCGAGTCATTGTGCAACTCCCCTTCCTCCAGTTTTTTACGCAGCGTCGCCAGCGCACGGTACTGGGCAACTCGCACCGCACCCGCGGTCGAGCCCACAGCCTGCGCCGTCTCCTCTGCGGAAAGGCCGACGAACACCCTCAGGATGACGATGTCGCGCGCCTTGTCATTGAGTACATCGAGCAACGCGCGCGCTCTGTTACTCCCGTCCCCCACCAGCGCAAACTCCTCCGGAGTCAGGCCGTGAAACTCCTCATCCGGCACCTCTTCGGTGGGGGTGAGCTTGTCGCGCGAGAGCGCGCGGTGCGCGTCAGCGACCTTGTTAAACGCGATGCCGTACACGAACGCCATAAACGGCTTGCCCTGGTCCACGTAGCGGTGGATCGAGGTGGCCACCGCGAGGCAGATCTCCTGCGCGACGTCCTCCGCCGTGGGCATGCGGTGCCCGCCAATCCGTGCGCGGGTGTAGCGCAGCACCATCGGGTGCACGATGGCCAGCACCCGCTGCAGTGCCCGCTTGTCCCCGTTTGCGGCGAGGGGGACGAGCCGCTGCAGCTCGTCCTCATCGTGGGGAGTCGTCATCTCGCTCCTTGCTCGCTCGCCGGCTTAAGGTCCACCGTTTTAAGTAACCGTAGGAAGTGTAATAGGTAGCAGACCATAGTGTTGCACTGCGGTCCAAGAGGCACACAAGCACGCAGAGCGCTTATCGACGCCACCTCCCCGGCATTTTCCGCACCTCTTCCAAGGTTCCCTTAAAGTTCACCAGCGCTTTACCTTTATCATCCACCCAGCTCACAGTGCATTTTTTCGGCGTTGCTTGCGCGAATACAGCTGTGGGACACCCATGGGAAACCTATCGTTTACCAAGGCGGTGGACACTTCGAAATCGGTGACGCCCCGCGCGGCCCGCCTGCACAACTTCACACGCTTTCCCTTCAGCACATTCTCTACAAGGAGCCTCTACGATAATGTCCCTGCCGCATCAGCTTCCCGGACCGAACGCAGACTTCTGGGATTGGCAGCTCCACAGCGCATGCCGTGGCGAAGCTTCCGAGGTGTTCTACCACCCGGATGGAGAGCGCGGACGCGCCCGCGCACAGCGCGAGAACCGCGCGAAGGCGATCTGCTACACCTGCCCCGTCCTCGAGCAGTGCCGCGAGCACGCGCTCCGCGTCGCTGAGCCGTACGGCATCTGGGGCGGCATGAGCGAGTCCGAGCGCCAGGTGATCCTGCGCGGCGGGCACGGCAGCAGCGTGAAGGTGCCAGCTGCGGCCTCCGCAAAGTAGCGCCCACACAAAATGCCCCGGGACTTTAAGTCCCGGGGCATTTTGCCGGTCCAACCGGCGCGCGGTGAGTCTACCGCTAGTGCGCGTGGCCTGCGTGGCCAGCGGCACCTGCGGCCTCGTCCTCCTCGGCCGGCTTGGTCACCACGGACGCCTCCGTGGTGAGCACCATACGGGCGATGGAGGTGGCGTTGACCACTGCAGAGTGGGTCACCTTCACCGGGTCGATGATGCCCTGCTCGACGAGGTTGCCGTACTCGAGCGTGGCGGCGTTGAAGCCCTCGTCGTTGTTCATCTCGGCGATCTTGGAGACAACGACGGAGCCGTCCAGGCCCGCGTTGTCAGCGATCCAGTACGCCGGCTTGCGCAGCGCGCGGGCGACGGCCAGCACGCCGACCTTCTGCTCGCCCGCGAACTGCTCGGCGTAGGACTCGAGCTCCTTTGCAATCTGCACGAGCGCGGAACCGCCGCCGGCGATCACGCCCTCCTGCACCGCGGCGCGCGCGGCGTTGATGGCGTCCTCGACGCGCAGCTTGCGCTCGTTGACCTCGGTCTCGGTGGCGGCGCCGACGCGGATGACAGCGACGCCGCCGGACAGCTTGGCCAGGCGCTCCTCTGCCTTCTCCCGATCCCAGGTGGAATCGGTGGACTCGATCTCGCGACGGATCTGGTTGCGACGCTCCTCGATGGCCTCGGCCGTCCCCGCGCCGTCGACAAGCACTGTGTCGTCTTTGGTCACGGTGACGCGGCGTGCGCGGCCGAGCTGGTCGAGGGTGGCGTCCTTGAGGTTGACGCCGACCTCCGGATCAATGACGGTGGCCTGGGTGACCACGGCCAGGTCGTCCATGAACGCCTTGCGGCGCTCGCCGAAGTACGGCGCCTTGACGGCGGCGACCTTCAGGGTCTTGCGCATCGTGTTGACCACGAGGGCCTGCAGCGGCTCGCCCTCGACGTCCTCCGCGATAATCAGCAGCGGCACGGAAGACTCTGCGATCTGCTCCAGCAGCGGCAGGAAGTCCGGCAGCGACGAGATCTTGTTGCGGACCAGCAGGACGCGCGCGTCCTCGAGCACGGCCTGGCCGGCGTCCGGATCCGTCATGAAGTACGGCGACAGGAAGCCCTTGTCAAAGGAGATGCCCTCGGTGAGGTCCACGTAAGAGTCGATGGACTGGGACTCCTCGACGGTGAGCACACCGTCCTTGCCCACCTTGTCCATCGCGCCGGCGACCATCTCGCCGACCTCCGGGTCGCGGGAGGAGACCGTGGCCACGTTCGCGATTTCCGACGATGCCGAGACCGGCGTCGCACGCTCGCGCAGCTCCTCCACGGTCTTCTCCGCCGCGGCGGCAATGCCCTTGTTCAGCTCGATCGGGTTCGCGCCCGCGGCGACGTTGCGCAGCCCCTCGGACACGAGCGCCTGCGCGAGCAGGGTCGCGGTGGTGGTGCCGTCACCAGCGATGTCGTTGGTCTTGACGGCGACGGACTTGACCAGCTGCGCGCCGAGGTTCTCAAACGGATCCTCGAGGTCGATGTCGCGCGCGATGGTCACGCCGTCATTGGTCACGGTCGGGCCGCCCCAGGACTTGGAGAGGACCACGTTGCGGCCGCGCGGGCCGAGGGTGACCTTGACTGCGTCGGCGAGGATGTCCACGCCGCGCTGGATGCCCTCGCGGGCCTCCTGTTCAAAAGCGATAAGTTTTGCCATTGGTGGCTAAGCCCCCTTCGCTTACTTTTCGACGACAGCGAGCAGGTCGCGAGCAGACAGCAGCAGGTACTCCTCGCCGTTGTACTTCAGCTCGGTGCCGCCGTACTTGGAGAACACGACGGTGTCGCCCTCCTTGACGTCCGGGGCGACGCGGTTGCCGTTGTCGTCCAGACGACCCGGACCAACAGCGATGACGACGGCTTCCTGCGGCTTCTCAGCGGCAGAGTCCGGGATAACCAGGCCGGAGGCGGTGGTGGTTTCAGCCTCTGCGATCTGGACGAGAACCTTGTCTTCCAGCGGCTTGATATTGACGTTTGCCATAATCGGTACCTTGGTGACCTTTCGTGATGTTGCGTTGCAATCTTGCAGGTTTTGCAGTTGTCTCGATTGTCTCGATGCGCAGCCGTCGTCGCGGGTAAACAACTGTGCTCTACACAACCTGGTTAGCACTCTACCCACACGAGTGCTAAGTCACAACAACACGGCCCCCCGAAATCGCTACTGCGCGTGATCCGCGTTCAGTACCGCGTTGCGCCAGAGCTCGTATTCCTCCGGATTGTCCTCACGGTAATTCTGCACCGCGCGGATCGCCTGATCCACAGACTCGATGGTGCGCTCCTCCACACTCTTGCCCTCGCGGTTGGTAAAGATGACCGGCCCGCAGATCGCGCGGGTCGGGTCCGTGAGAAACGCCGGGTTGTTCGTCGCCGCGGTGTTGCGCGCCAAAGAGGCCACCGGGTTCGGCTCCGCGCCCTGAGCGCGAGCCTCCGGGTTGAACAGCGCGTGGAAGCGGTTGCCTTCCTGCTCAAATGCGACGTCAACAAAGTCGTCGTGCATCCCGCCAAGGAAGTCACGCGCCGTGTCCTCATCAAACACGATGCGGCGGTAGCTCAGGTCCGGCGACACCAGGAAGCCGAACCGCTCCCGGTCCGCCTGCTCCGGATTCGTCGTGGTCTCCGGCGTGTGGCCCGTGGCGTGTGATGCATCAGTCATGGTCAGCAATCCTCCCTGGCGCAGTGCTGCTCTGGTGCAGTGATCTGCTCTTGGCTCTGCTCTCGCCCACCAACATAGTCACTCCCCAGCGTTTGTGCAGGAGCGAAAGCTCCTCCGGGCCAGGGGTCACGCGCCGACGAGCGGCGTTTCCACCTCGAGCGACGTGTCGGTGGCAGTGGACAGCGGGGACGGCCGCGCGCCCTCGTGGATGAGCTGGCCGGCCAGCGCAGCGATCATCACGCCGTTGTCCGTGCACAGCTTGAAGCGCGGAACCCGTAGCTCGATGCCGTGGGCCTCGCAGCGCTCGCGCGCGAGCCCGCGCAGCCGCGAGTTGGCCGCCACGCCGCCGCCGAGCAGCAGCGTCCGCGCACCGGTGTCCTCGCAGGCCATGACGGCCTTGGCGGTGAGCACGTCACACACCGCCTCCTGGAAGGAGGCACACACGTCTTCCATGCTGATGACGTGCCCCTCTCGCTCAGCGGCCTCCACGTAGCGGGCGACCGCGGTCTTCAGCCCGGAGAAGGAAAAGTCGAAGCGGTGCTCCCCACGCAGGTCCTGCGCTTTGAACAGGCCGCGCGGGAACGCGATGGCGTTCGGGTCACCCTGCGCCGCCAGCTTGTCCACCACGGGTCCGCCCGGGTACCCGAGGCCGAGGAGGCGGGCGACTTTGTCGTAGGCCTCGCCGGCGGCGTCGTCAAGCGTCGAGCCCATCTCCCGCATCGGGCGGCCCACGGCCTGGACCTCGAGCAGCTGGGTGTGGCCGCCGGAAACCAGCAGGGCGATGGAGTGCGGCAGCTCGGACTCGCCCTCCAGATTGGCCACCGCGACGTGGCCGCCGAGGTGGTTCACGCCGTAAAAGGGCACGCCCCAGGCGGCGGCGTACGCCTTCGCCGCGGACGCGCCGACCAGCAGCGCGCCGGCGAGGCCCGGGCCGACGGTCGCGGCGACGGCATCGGGCTTGGCAATGCCGGCCTCGCGCAGCGCGGCCTCCATGACCTGCGGCATGGCCTCGAGGTGGGCGCGCGAGGCGATCTCCGGCACCACGCCGCCGAAGCGCGAGTGCTGCTCCATCGAGGACGCGACGGCGTCCGCGAGGACCTCCATCGTCCCGTCCGGGTGCAGGTCCACGATGCCCACGCCGGTCTCATCGCACGACGATTCAATCCCCAGCACGATCATGCTTCCTGCTCCCCTTCTGGTGATGTATGACTTCCCCGCGCGGTCCTGCGGGAGCGCATCATAGCGTACGCGTCCGCGCCCGACGCCTGGTAATAGTTCTTGCGCACGCCGGTGGTGGCAAAGCCGTAGCGCTCGTACATGGCAATCGCGGGGGCGTTGTCTGTGCGCACCTCGAGGAACACGGGCCCGTCGAGTAGGTCGGCGGTGTGCAGGAGCTGGTCCATCAGTGCTCGGCCGACGCCGCGGCGCTGGTGCGCCGGGTCGACGCCGATGGTGTGGATCTCAAACTCGGGGTCCTCGCGCGGGCCCAGCATGGCCAGGCCGGCGTAGCCGATGAGCACTCCACCGTCAGTGTCGCCGTCATCGAAGGCGCCGACGTAGAAGGTGTGGCGCTGGGCAAACTCCGCCAGCAGCATCTTCTCGGTCCACGGCTGGTCGCCCGCAAACAGGGCCTGCTCTAGCTCGGCCACGCGGGTGGCGTCCGCCGGGACCAGTTCCCGAAACTGCACGTGCTCCCCTTACTTCCCCGGCGCGCGGAACTGGGAGAGGTCTACCTCCGGCAGGGCGGGTGACCTCGGGGTCGCCTTCGGCGGGACGGCGTCCGGGCGGCGCAGGTAGTGCGGCACCAGCGGGCCGGGTGTCGCGGTGAGGTCGGCCGCGGCAAGAAGACCGGCGGTGGTGGGCGCCTGGTAGGTCACCCGCTCCGCCTGCGCCGTGAGTTGTTCGGGGAGCTGCTCGGAGAGCTGCTCGGGGACCGAGCAGACCGCCACCGGCGGGCACTCCAGCGCCGCCGGGGCCACCACGTCGGGACCGTCCGCGCGCACGCCGGCGTCGTAACGCGCCCAGTACACCTCGCGCCTACGGGCGTCGGTGACTACGAGGGCCGAGGGGGCGTCCAGCACAGCGGCGACCGCGTCGTGCGTGACCACGCCGTGGACGGGCACGCCCAGGGCCTGGCCGAACGCGGACGCCGTTGCCATCCCCACGCGCAGGCCGGTGAACGGGCCGGGGCCGCAGCCCACCACGATGGCGTCGAGATCCGCAAACGCGCGACCCGCGCCCTGAAGGAGCTGCGTCACCGTGGGGACGAGCAACTCGTTGTGGGCGCGGGTGGCGGTCACGGATTCCGCGATTACCTCGCAGGAAGTAGCGCTGGCGGGGTCAGCGGGGTCGGAGACCTCCGCCAGGCCCGCGACCAGGTCTGTCGTTGCCGTGTCGAGTGCGAGTACAAGCATTACTGCGCCGGCATCATGAACCACTTGCCGCCCTGCTTGCCCACGATGATCGGGGTCTGCAGCGGGTAAGCAGTGGTGGCCGGGGCCTGGCAGATGTCCACGTAGCGCAGATCCACCTTGTCCAGACCCGGCTCGGCGTTTTCATCCTGCTTCAGCAGCGCGACGTACGCGGTGTTCTTCTCGTCATCGCTGGCGTTCTCGTCGGCGCTCATCTCCAGGTCATCCTGGGAGAGGTGCAGTGCCTCCAGCTTGCTGTTCAGCAGCTCCGGCGGCTCGGTCGGGCACAGGGTGGTAAAGCCCATGTACTGCTCTGCGTCGTAAATCTGGCTCGGGTCCAGCATCTGCCCCATGAGCGCGTCGCCGCTCGGGTTGAGCTCCTCGATGGAGTCCTGCAGCGAGTTCGTCGGCGTTGCGGAGGCTGCCTGCGCATTCGGGCGGGACATGGGGATGAAAATCATCGCGACGAGCAGCACGACCCACAAAGCGCAGGCCAGCGCAACCCATCCGCGGTTGGTGTTGGAGAGCTTCAGCATGGGCTAAAGCCTACATTGACTGACCAAGATCGCCAGTTTGCCCCTCACCCGGCTCGCCGCCGCGCCACTCCCAGCCAATAATGCGCCCCTCCGAGTCGGGGTCCTCGCGCACCATCGTCTCGCGGTCCAGCGTGACCAGCAGGTAGCGCGACCCGAGCTGCTCGATCAGTCCGCCGCCCCACTCCGCGACCACCACGGCCCGGTCCAGCTCCGTATCCAGGTCCAGCGCGTCGAGCTCGCCGAGCGGGTCGCCGCTCGAGCCCTCACCGAGCAGCCGGTACGCGTCGACGTGAATCAGCGAGGGGCCGCCGGACAGCGACCGATGCTCCCGCGCAATCACAAACGTCGGGCTGGTCACCCGCCCCTTCACGCCGAGCCCGTCCGCAATGCCCTGCGTCAGCGTCGTCTTCCCGGCGCCGAGCGGCCCGTCCAGAATCACCACATCGCCCGCGCGCAGGGTCGCGCCGAGCTCGCGGCCGAGCGCCTTCGTCTCAGCCGCAGTTTCGCACACTCGTTGCACGTGTCTCCCTCGCCTTTCGCTTATCGACGCCCCTCTCTTCCCTCCCCAACATACTCCCGCACCGTCCTGCCCTTGGGCGCGCACAGCACCTCGTAATTGATCGTGCCCACCGCGCCCGCCAGCTCGTCCACGCTCACGCCGCCGTCGCCGAAGAGCACCGCCTCGTCCCCCGGGCGCACGGTGCTGGCGCCGGTGGCGCCAGCCGAGCCGAGCCACAGCACAATCTGGTCCATGCACACCCTGCCCACCTGCGGGTACCACTGCCCGCCGATGGTGACGCCGAAGTGGTCCTGCCACGAACGCCCCACCCCGTCGGCGTAGCCCACCGGGACGAGCGCCGTGTACCCGTCCTCCGGCGCCTGCCAGGTCAGGCTGTAGCTCACGGACTCGCCGCGCGCGATCGGCTTGACCGCCACCACGCGGGCCGCCCACGTCATCGCGGGCCGCAGCCCGTGGGTCTGGCCCGGCACCGGTTCATCGCCGTACAAGCTCAGCCCCGGTCGTACTTGCTCGCAGTGCGCCTCCGGGCAGGTCCACAGGGCCGGCGAGTTTGCGATGTGGTTGACCCGCGGGTCGAGCCCCGCCGCCCGCGCCTGCGCCTGGGCGCGGGCGAACGCGGCGAGCTGCTCCGCGGTAAACGGGTTGCCCGGGTCGTCCGCGCAGGCCAGGTGGCTCATCAGGCCGACGACGCGGATCGCCCCTTCCGCCTCGGCGCGCGCCGCCCGTGCGAAGGCCTCGGGCCACGCGTCCTCGTCCAGCCCGGAACGGTTCATGCCGGTGTCCACGATGAGGTGGACGCGGGTGGGGGTGGGGGTCGCGGTGGCGTCGAGAAGCATGCCCAGGTGCGCAAGCGAGGGGACGCCGACCTCGATGCCGGCGGGGATCTCCTCGCCCGGGGTCCACAGCCAGGCCAGGACCGGCTTGTCGGTGAGCTGGGCGACCTGGCGGGCCTCCGCGAAGGTGGCGACACCGAACGCCTCCGCGCCGTTGCGGTCCATCACCGGCACGCAGCGCTGCACGCCGTGGTTGTAGGCGTCCGCCTTCACCACGCACATCAGGCGCGCGGGACCCGCCTGTGCTGCGAGGACGCGAGTGTTGTGCGCGATGGCATCAAGGTCGATGCGGGTGACCAGGGTTTGCGGACGTGTTGGGCTCATGCACGCTATTGTGCACCACTCGCGACCGGTTTAAAGCAAGTGCAGGACGCCGAGCAGGATGAGCAAGGCGGACACCGCCCACGTCGCGGCCAGGGTCACCGTGTGGGGGTTCGAGCGCGCCCACGCAAACCCGCGGCCCGCCAGACTCTCCGGGCGCGCGCGGACCCAGCCGACCAGCAGCGCGGACAGGGTTGGCAGCGACAGGGCCACGGTGGCGTAGAGGACCAGCGACGTGTAGCGGATCTCCGGCGGAATGCCCGCCGTGGAGAGCAGGGCCAGCCCGCCATAAAATGGCATCGAGGTGGCTGATTGCACCACACCGAGGATGAAGCCGGTGACCACCGTCAGGGCGTTTGGTTTGCGGAGCGTTTTCAAGATGGCGTCGATAAGCTTGCTGTTGTCTCCGCCCTTCAGCGCGAGCACCGCGGTGGCCAAGCCTGTGACCAGGAGGAGCACGCCGAAGATGGGGCCGTCGACGAAGTCGTGAACGAGGGGCCCGAGGCCGTCGAAAATAGCGAGCATGAGCAGGGCGAGGCTGGCCACGCCCAGCCAATCGCCCGCGATGAGCAGCGCCGTGATGGCTGCGTAGGTGCGGCTGTGGCGGGGCACCATGATGCCTACCGCCACGATGACGCCGATAAGCAGTAGGTTCACCGAATCGACGAATGCGAGCGAGAGTGCGCCGAGCATCCTGCCACCTCCTATCGTTCCCGGCTCACCCTAGCGGAAACGACGCGCGGGGCCGAAGCCGTGGACTGCGCACGTACGACGCACTGCTCGAGTACCATTGTCGGCGTGTCTGCGAAGTTGAAGAATCTTTCCGAACTGTCCAAGCGCGGCCCGCACCGCGTCCTCGAGGGCGACCTGGGCTACACCGGCCTGCCCGGCAAGGTGTACGCGCCGGTGGAAGGCAAGGACCTGCCCGCCGTCGCCTTCGGGCACGACTGGACCAAGAAGGTCGGCGACTACCACCGCTTCCTGCGCCACCTGGCCAGCTGGGGCATCGTCGTCGCCGCGCCGAACACGGAAACGGGGCTGGCGCCCGACCACCGCGGCTTCGCCGCCGACCTCGAAACGGCGCTGCAGATCTGCGCGGGCGTGCGCCTGGGCAACGGCAACATTACGGTCTCCTCCGGCAAGCTCGGCATGGTCGGCCACGGCATGGGCGGCGGCGCCGCGGTGCTCGCCTCCGTGGACAACCCGCAGGTCCGCGCCGTTGCGTCGATCTACCCCGCAAACGTGGCTCCCTCCTCCACGGAGGCGGCGCGCTCCACGTTCGTGCCCGCGATGATCATCGGCCCAGGCCCCGAGGGCGACGCACTGTTTGATCCGGGCAACCCCGCGAAGCTGGCCTACAACTGGGCCGGTGACGCGTGCTACCGCACCATCAAGAAGGGCGACCAGCAGGAGTTTTCCGAGGACGGCCTGCTCAAGCGCGTCCTCGGGCTGGGCAAGTCCAACCGCAGCATCCAAGAGACCGCGCGCGGTCTGGTCACCGGATTCCTCTTGCACCAGCTCGGCGGGGAGAACAAGTACTCCGCCTACTCCGACCCGGAGGCCGCGGGCGGCAGCGTGAAGTCGCTGGTGGGCGACGACCTGGCAGAGGCCGCCGGGCTGAGCCGCGACGACAGCGGGTTCTCGCTGTTCTAGGCGCGTACTAGGCCCGTTTTAGGCACGTTTTAGGCGCAGCCTCGCGATCATCCCTACCGTGGGCGCCTCCCGTTCGGTGGCTCGCGGCGCAGCACCGCCCGGATCGGCTTCTGCCCGTCCTCCGGCGGTTGTAGCAGCTTGGATGTCTTGAGCGGGTAGCTGTACTCTCCGCGCGGCACGACCAGCGGTGGCTTGTTCGGGTTCGCCTGCGCCATCGCGTGGTACTTCGCGGTCTGCGCCATTTTGCGCTGGTTGTCTCTGAGCATGGCCTCGAAATCCAGCATGCGCTTCTGGGTACGTCGCCGGTACTGCTCGGCAAACTCTGCGAAATCCATCACCATTCCCCTGTCTTCTTGATTGCCCACGGTTCATGCGCGTCCTGCGCTGGTTGCTCGGTGTGTTCAGGCTCTGCTGTGTGTTCGGTTTGTCCTTCGTGCTGCTCCGGTTGCGGTTCGACGACCGGGTCAGCGGCAGCCGGTGGCTCGGGAGCCTGGGCCGCTTCGGTCGGCGCGCCCTCCAGGTGCGCGACCTTCTCCGGCGGCGGGGCCGGCTCCTCCACCTGCGCAAGCTCAGGTGGCGGCGGGATCACGCCGTCCTCGGGCACAGGTTCGGGCTCGGGCACCGGTTCGGGCTCGGGCTCCGGCGTCGGTTCAGGCTCTGGCTCGGGCACCGGCTCTGGCTCTGGCTCCGTGACTTCGTGCGTACAGCACTCCGCCCCGGGGCACTCCGCCACCGCGTCGAGCGAGGCCGCAAAACAGTCGAGCCCCTCGAGCACCGCCGCGGCGCCGACCTGCACCAACGTGCCGACCCACGCAGAGGAATCCGAGGAAACCTGCTGCACAGGGGGCTGGAACTGCGACACCGTCTCGCAGTCCACTGCCTCAAGCCCCGCGTTGACGGCGCCGTCGAGCGCGTAGTTGAAGTTCACCTCAATGTTCATCGGCGGCATCTGCGGCGCTGGCGGCTGGACCACCTGCGGGAACACCCCAGCGCCAGCGCCCAACGCGGCGGACGCCGCCGACGTCGCGGCCTGTGACGCGGAGAGGCTCGCTACGCCCACGCCCACCGGAGCGGGGCGCTCAACGCACCTCGACTCGAAGCGGGGGCACTCGCGCTGAGCCGGGGGCTCCGGTACCGGTGCCGGCGCGGGGTCCGGTGCGACAGCCGGCGGCGCCACAGGCTGCGGCGCCGGCTTCGGGGAGGGAGCCTGAACCGGTTCCGTGCACTGCGCAGCAACCGTCCCGGCCGCGCTCGCGCCCACGCCTCCCGCCGCGCCCGCGCCACAGGCACCGCCGCCGTACTCCACCGCGGGTGCCGGCTGCCGCTCAGCGACCTGCTCCACGCACTTCGCGATCGTGTCCAGGCAGTCCTCGATCACGCAGTTGCGGTCCGACGCGGTCGCATTCGCCTGCGTGAGCGCACCAATCGCCACGTCAATGACCTGGTCGGTGAGCTGCGGGAACCCGAACTTCACAATCATCTCCAGCATGGTGCACACCGGGGAGAGCATCTCCTGCATCGCGATGTCGCCCGTCGCGCACACGTCCTCGATGGCCTTGCAGCACTCCTCGATCTGCCCGCCGACCTCATCGACCTGCGTGAAGTGCTCGGCTTCCCGCTCGGTGTCCGAGGACTCGCGCGCGGTAATGCCCACCTCGTCGAACCAGGGCCCGCAGATCGGCTCGCCTGTGGGACCGCGGCCGCCGCCGGGAGGCCCGAAGATGTCAGTCCCCAGGCTCCCGCCCGTGCGCACACTGCCCGTGCCACCGCACCGGGCGCGCAGCTGCGCGCCCGTCTGCGCGAACTGGCTAAGGTTCTGGCCCCGCAGCCTGTCGATGCTGCAGAGGAGCTCGTTCGCCATCCCCTGCGCGGTCGCACGTTTGCTTGACGACGCCACCGGCGCCGCCGAAATCAGCGACATCATCCGCTGCACTTCTGCCTCCACCGCCGTCACGAGAGCACCTCCCCGGCGCCAATCCCCGGCCCGAAGCCGGACGCGTTGCCCTCGTCCGTGCTCGCCACGTCGGAGGCCAGCTGCATGATGCGTTCCCAGTTGTGTGTGCGGGTGCGTAAGTAGGCGGACGTGGTGGCGTCGATAAGCTCGAGCGCCGCCGCTATTCGCACCCCCTGACTCGCAAACCCCTGGCCAAAGCTCGCGGGCTCAACCCGCGCGGGATGCGCCGCGATGGCCTCCCCCGCCGCCTCGTACGCGCCGATGGCTTGCGTGTAATGCTCGCGAACCGCCTCAACATCGACGTCGACGCCGTGCTGCGATGCGCTCATTGTTCCACCCCCATGATGTCCCCCGACCCGCGTGCGCGGGCCGCTGTTTTTGTTGTCCCCTTATTAGACGCAGCCACACCCCCTCCGGTTCCCTCTCCCCGGAAACTTTTTCAAACCCCTTGTTTCCGGGGAGAGGGAACCGACTGCGCGGGACGCCTGCTCGCAGACTACACGGCCGCGACCACGGCGGCGAGGCGACCGGCCACCTCGCGTGCGTGCTTCTCGTCCGAAGCCTCCACCATCACGCGGAAGATCTCCTCGGTGCCGGAGGCGCGCAGCAGGACGCGGCCCTGGTCTCCCAGCTCCGCCTCTGCGGCTTCCTTCGCGGCGATGACCTCCGGGTCCCTGAGAATGGCGGACTTATCCGACACCGGCACGTTGATCAGCTGCTGCGGCAGCACCTGCATCACCTGCGCCAGCTCGGCGAGCGTCTTGCCGGTCTCCGCCATGCGCGCCATGAGCAGCAGGCCGGACAGGGTGCCGTCGCCAGTCGTGGCGTGGGCGGGCACGACGATGTGCCCGGACTGCTCGCCGCCGAGCGAGAAGCCGCTGCGGTTGAGCGCCTCGAGCACGTAGCGGTCGCCCACCGCGGTCTCCTCGACGGCGATGCCCTCGCGCTGCATCGCAAGCTTCAGGCCAAGGTTGCTCATCACGGTGGCGACGAGGGTGTTGTCCGCCAGGGAGCTGCGCTCCTTCATGCCGGTGGCCAGGATGGCCATGATCTGGTCGCCGTCGACAATGTTGCCCTCCGCATCCACGGCCAGGCAGCGGTCCGCGTCGCCGTCGTGCGCCAGCCCGATGTCTGCGCCGTGCTCAACCACGGCTTTCTGGATCTGGTCCATGTGGGTCGAGCCGGAGCCGTCATTGATGTTGAAGGCGTTCGGAGCGTTGTGGATCGCGGTCACTTCGGCGCCCGCGGCCTCGTACGCCTTCGGGGCGACTTCCGACGCCGCGCCATTGGCACAGTCCACCACGACCTTAATACCGCTGAGGTCGGTGGTCATCGCCTCGGCGAGGTGCGCGAGGTAGCGCTCCTGCGCGTCCGGTGCCTCCTCGATCACGCGGCCGATGCCGGTGCCGGTGGGGCCGGTCTCCTCCAGCGTGGCCATGGTCCGCTCGATCTCGTCCTCAACGTCGTCCGGCAGCTTCTTGCCGCCCGCGGAGAAGAACTTGATGCCGTTGTCCGGCATCGGGTTGTGGGAGGCGGAAATCATTACGCCGATGTCCGCGCCGTAATCATCAGTCAGGAACGCCAGGCCCGGCGTAGGAATCACGCCGACGCGGAGCACGTCCACGCCTTTCGACGCCATCCCCGCCGCCATCGCCGCCGCCAGCATCTCGCCGGAAACGCGCGGGTCACGCCCAATCAGGGCGGTCGGGCGGCGCTTGGTGGAGCGCCGGTCGCGCGTCAGCACGGTCGCGGCCGCCGCGCCTAGTTTCATTGCCAGGGACGCCGTGAGCTTCTCGTTTGCAAGTCCACGGACGCCGTCAGTTCCAAACATTCGAGTCATACCGACAATTATGCAGCACACCCCGGCGGCGTACAGGTCCCACCCCCACCAACGACAAAACGCCGCCACCCCAGTTGAACGGGGCGACGGCGTAAAGCCTTGCAGTAAGGGAAGCGATTAACGCTTGGAGTACTGCGGTGCGCGACGGGCCTTGTGCAGACCTGCCTTCTTGCGCTCGACGGCACGTGCGTCACGGGTGAGCAGGCCGGCCTTCTTCAGGGTCGGGCGCTCAGCCGGGTTGTACACGTTGAGTGCGCGGGCGATGGCCAGACGCAGTGCGCCTGCCTGGCCGGTCGGGCCGCCACCGTTGAGGTTGGCCTTGATGTTGAACTGGCCTTCGCGCTCGAGCAGCGTCAGCGGCAGGAGGATGTCCTGCTGGTGCAGCTTGTTCGGGAAGTACTCCTCGAACTCGCGGCCGTTGACGGTGATCTTGCCCTCGCCCTCGGTCACGGTGATGCGAGCGATTGCGCGCTTACGGCGACCAACGGTCTGGATCGGGCCCTCGTGCAGGTTCACCGGCTCGGCGACGGTCTCCTCGGACTCGTCAACCTCAGGCGCAACTGCGTCGCCGATGGTGTAGTTGAATTCCTCGGTTGCGGCGGTGGCGGCGTCGATGTCGCCAGCGTCTGCAACGTTGTTCTCTGCGTTGGTGTTCGGCTCGGTCATTACTGTGCCACCTGCTTAAACTCGTAGGTTTCCGGCTTCTGCGCAGCGTACGGGTGCTCGTCGCCGACGAAGACGTGAAGCTTCTTGATGGACTGACGGGAAAGCTTGTTGTGCGGCATCATGCCCTTCACAGCTTCCTCGATCACGCGGTCCGGACGCTCGTCCAGGGCGCGGCCCAGGGTCATGGACTTCAGACCACCCGGGTAACCGGAGTGGCGGTAGCGCATCTCACGATCGCGCTTGTTCGAGGAGATGTGGATCTTGTCGGCGTTGATCACGATGACGTGATCGCCGGTGTCAACGTTCGGTGCGAACTGCGGCTTGTGCTTGCCACGCAGGATGTCCGCTGCGGTGGAAGCGAGCTTGCCCAGCACCACGTCGGTTGCGTCGATGACGTACCACTTACGGGTAATGTCACCGCTCTTCGGGTGGTAAGTAGACATGCATGACTCCTTAAAGTCTGTCTAGATGGCTGCCGGCCATACTTCGGTGCCCGCACCCCCAACGGCGGCCGGTGGAGACCCGATGGGCGCGTCGCCGGTTCAAACCGGCAGGACACACAGGGGTATAACCATACGCGATGCCCACCTCAGCTCCAAAACAGCGAAGCGCCGCCGCAGGATCCCCCAATCCCGCAGCGGCGCTCACGTTTCCCCCTGTATCGATTCCCCCGAATCTCCCCCCCGAGGCTCCCCGTTAGCCCCAGCTGTTTGCTGCGGCGTTGTTAACGGCGCTCATGGTGTTGTTGCCGTCCTCGACGGTGTTGGCGATCTGGTTGAGGATCTCGTTGAGATCCGCCGCCGCCTGATCCCACTTGGCCTGGTGCGCCATGTAGCTGGTCGCGGCCTCGCCTTCCCAGGTCGCCGTCATCGGACGGATGACCTCCTTGAGCTCGTTGAGCTGGCCGTTGATGGTGGCGGCGGAGGTGCGGATGTCCTGGGCGGTGCTGCCGATCTGGCCAAAGTCGTACTTGATGTGCATGTCAGTGGTGTCCTTTCGGTGGTGTGTGAGTTGTGGTTACAGCGCCAGTCCCGCGGAGCCGGACAGCTGGTCCAGGCTCTCGGTGGTGGCCACGTCGGTGTTCTCGTAGTGCTTGGCGTTGTCGCGGATGTTGTGCGAGATGTCCGTCAGCGCCTCGGTGAGTCGACGCTGTGCGTCGTCGTAACGCATCATCAAGCCGTCGAAGCTGCGCTGCGCGCTGCCCTGCCAGAACGTGCGGACGGACTCGGCGACCCCCTGGATCCGGTCGATCTCGCGGTTGACGTCCGCGTTGACGGAGTCAGCGTGGTCTGCCGTGGAGCGCATCACATCGGCTTCAGTCTGAAAGTTGCTCATGGTTCCCCCTCGTATCAAGAGTGTCTGGTTGGCAAACAGTCACTGTGTTGTGCTGTTCATATATTGGACGTAAAAACATGCCCGTCGGTTCCCTCGGTTGAGAAAAAAGTTTTCTACCCTTCCAAGGCAACCACCCCTTTATCCGCCTCTACCTGCACGTTTCCCTCATCAAAGCGCGCAGAATTCATTGCCATCGCGCACGTCGCTTCCTGGATCTGCGTCGGTGCTTCGCGTGTGTGGCACCCCACCGAGAGCTGCACGTTGCCCTCGGGCCAGGTCTTCCACAGCGCCTGCGAGCCGTCCGCCGCCCGCTCCAGGTAAGTCACTGCGTGCCCGTCGGTGGTGACCAGCTCGACGTCGTCGTCAAGCGCAATATCTTTGCGCAGCTGCTCCGCAAGCGTCTCCGGGGGCAGGTTGAACCGATCGTCCACGCTCAGCTGCAATCGGAAGTTCGGGTCGGGCCCGACCGCGCGCCACATGTCGCCGTCCTGCTCCAACGTAAACCCGGCGGGCAGCTCGACGCTCAGACCCTCCTGCTCAATCACTTCGGGCGCAGGGGCTTCATGCTTATCGACGCCCCCTCCCCCGGCTCCATCCACCCCGGTCTCCCCAAACAAGCCCCGGACGGTGAGCCATACCGCCACGGCGCACGCGAGCACAACCACCCCGACGACGCCGGCGAGGACCCACGTGCCGCGGCGGTCCGTGTCCGGCGCCAGCTCGCCCGCAAGCCCCTGCTCCGGCTGTGGTCGCCGCACCGGCGAAGGCCGAGCCGGGTACGCCTCGGCGGGCCCGATGCCGTCGGGCTCCTCCCGGAGCCGGTGCCGCGGCTCTGGCGCTGCGCTAGCCTGCTCAGGCTCGTGAGCGTCGCTGCGCTCCCATTCGTCCGTGGCGAGTTCGCCGGTGAGGTGGACGTCATAATCTGCGAGCGCTTGGTCCACCGCGTGGATCACAGACTCCTGGGCCACGAGGTGCACGTGCGCCCCGCCCGGGTCGGGCCCGAAGATGCTGCGCACGTTGCGCGCCACCTCAGCCGGTGTCGGCGCGTCCAGGCGGTGCAGGTTTGCCGCGCCGGAAAAGGTGGTGGCCTGTTTCGTGATGACCACGCGCAGCGTCGGCGTGTCTTGAGAAGTAAAGGTACTGGTCATAGGTGTTCTCCTTCCTCATACGGGGCACACAGCTGCACCGTGCCCACCGTGGTCCCGGCCTGCACCAGCGTCGCCCGCCCCGGGGCCTGCGGCGTCGGCTTCACGCCGAACAAGGCGCCCTCGTCGCGGGTGCCGTCCATCACCAGCACATCCGGGTGCACGTCCTTCATCGCGCCGAGGAAGCCGCCGAACAGGGCTCGCGAGACGCCGCCGAACTTGCGGGCGGCCACCACGTGCAGGCCGATGTCCCGGGCGTGCGGAAGCAGCGCCACGACGTCGCGCAAGTGCTCGTCGCCGACGAGCTCCAGGTCGTCGATGACCAGGTAGATGTCCGGCCCGGACCACCAGGAGCGCTGCGCCAGCTGCGCCGGGGTGACGTCCGCGCCGGGCAAGCGGGACCGCATCGTGGTCACCAGCGCCTTGGTCGCGTCCGCGATCGCCGTCGACGAAGCCGCGTACGCCGCAGTCATCTCGTCCGACGCGCGGCCCAGGTGGGCCCGGCGCGGGTCGCAGATGACCATGCGCGCCTGCTCGCGGTCCATCGCCTCGATCGCGGTGATCGCGCTGGCAATCACGGTGGACTTGCCCGACCCGCCCGCGCCGATGGCCAGGACGTGGCCCGACTCGCAGCGCACCGGTGCCAGGTGCGGTCCGCCGATGCCGAGGGGGATTGTGGGTGGGGTGGGCGTGGCGTCGGTAAGCAATGCGCCTGTGGTGACGTGGGCGGGCAGGACCTTGAGTTTGGGGACCGGCGTTTGGTCAGCGGCCTGGGCGGCGATGTGCGCGAGGTCCTGCGTGTTCGCGCGGGCGAGCAGCATGTGCTTGCCGCCCGGCGTGAGTCCGTGGCCGGGCTTGGCGGGCAGTTTTTGCTGGAGTTTGCGGTCAATGAGCGAGTCCATCGGCTCGGTCAAGTGCAGCTCGTAGCGGGTGCCAATGAGGTCGCGCACGTTTGGGCGGATCGCGTTCCAGCGCTGCGTCGTGACCAGCAGGTGCACGCCCGCGGCCGGCCCCTCCGAGGCAATGCGCGCGAGCGGCTCCTTGAGGTCCTCGAACTTGGAGTCCGGCGCGGTGAGCGTGTGCCAGCCGTCGATGAGCAGGATGGTCTCGCGCGCGGGGCGCATGCTTGCCGACGCCACCTCGATCACCCCCGTCACCTCATCCACCACGCGGCGCACGCGCTCCTCGTCGCTGCGCAGCGCCACCCCCGCGACGTGCGGCAGGCGCTCCAGGTCGTCGAGACCGCCGCTGCCCGCGTCGATTCCGTAGACCGCCAGCTCCTCGGTGGTGTGGTGCAGGCAGAGGGCGGCCACGATGGTGCGCAGCGCCGACGACTTCCCGGTCTGCGGCCCACCAGCGATCGCGATGTGCCCGCCGGAGACGGAGAGGTCCACCATGAGCGGGTCTTGGCGTTGGCGATAGGGGTCGTCGATAAGCCCGGCGGGTGCCCGGAGCCGCTCCGCGCCGCCCCCGCTGACGGTGTGGAGCTCCAGCGCGTCGGGCAGCGGCGGCAGCCACACCTGGTGTGCGCGCATCCCCGCCGACTCCGCGAGTTCGCGGGCCCGCTGCACCACCGCGTCCAGCGTGGTCGTCGTGGCATCCGTGTCCACCTTCGTCTGCGCCTCCAGCGCGGGCGGCTCCCAGCCCTCGAACAGGCGCACCGCCGGTGCCTCCGCCGACGCCCCCTCCACGACTCGCCTGGTCAGCGGGCCAGACACGTAGGAGGCGCGGAACCGGACCAGATCGGGCGAGCCCGCCTTGAGGAATCCGGATCCGGGCTCGCCCGGCAGCTCGTAGGCATCCGGCACGCCCAGGACCTGGCGGGACTCGCCCGCGCTAAACGTCTTCAGGCCGATGCGGTACGACAGGTGCGAATCCAACCCGCGCAGCTTGCCCTCGTCCAGTCGCTGGGAAGCCAGCAGCAGGTGCACGCCGAGCGAACGGCCCAGCCTGCCCACCGCCACGAACAGGTCAGCAAAGTGCGGGTGCTGTGTGAGCAGCTCGGAGAACTCGTCCACGATGATCACCAGCGCCGGCAGCGGGTCTAGCGCCTCCCCGCGCAGGCGGGCCGCGGTGTAGTCGGTGATGTTGGCAAAGTTCCCGGCGGTGCGCAGCAGCTCCTGGCGGCGATTCATCTCCCCTGAGATGGCGTCGTACATGCGCTCCACCAGCACGGCTTCATCTTCCAGGTTGGTAATTACCGCGGACGTGTGCGGCAAGGCGTCGCAGCCCAGGAAGGTCGCGCCGCCCTTGAAGTCCACGAGCACCAGGTTCAGCTCATCAGGCGAATGGGTGGCGGCGAGGGCGGCGACCAAGCTCCGCAGCATCTCCGACTTACCGCTGCCCGTCGCACCGATGCACAGTCCGTGCGGGCCCATGCCGCCGTGCGCCGCCTCCTTGAGGTCCAGGTACACCGCCTGCCCGTCCGGCGTGGCCCCAATCGGCACAGTCAGCCGCTGCCGGGTCCCCTCCCGGCCCGGCCACATGGTGTGCATATCCAGCGTCTGCACGTCATCATAGCCCAGCATGGCCAGCAGGTCCCCGCCCGTCTTGCGCGCCCCGGTGCCGTCGTCGGGCCGGCGGTAAAACGCCAGGTGGCGAGCGATGATCTGCGCCTCCTCGTCCGCGAACCGGTCGGGCGTGCCGAGATGCTCGGAGCCAGATTCCGTCATCGCCGTCAGCGTGTCCTCGCACACAACGTGAAAGGCGTGCTCGTCCACAAACGCGTCCGCGTCTGGGTGCACCGTGATCACGCAGTCCGCGGCCTGGGCAGTCTGGGCTATCGACGCCGCGTGCCCCCGCTGCCCCTCCCCGTCCGGCTCCGCCTGCGCATCGAGGACCGCGACGCGAAACTCCGCCTGCTCCGGCTCCCTGGTGTGCGGCAGCCACTTCGCCCACCGCATCCCGGAATGTTCCAGGTCCAGCCCTACCAGCTCCGGGCCGTGGAAGAACGCCAGCTGGGACACGATCGCGCGAGCTACCTCGCGGGCGCGCGGGCCCGCCAGCGTCACCGAAGGAAACGCGGCGAGCTGCACCACGATCGGCATGCCCGCCACTGTGTTCACCGCCGCGACGGCACGTCGCAGGCTCACCGCGCACACCGGATCCAAGTCCTCGGGCGAGCCCGGGTCTTCCACCTCAACCGGCGTGCACAGCGCCATGTTGCCGGTGCCCAGCCGCACCTGCAGCGCCTCCGGGCTCGCGGCGGTGCGCTCCCACACCCGGTAGGTGGGCACGCCCGTGAGCAGCAGCGCGGGCTCAGGGTGCACGTAGGTGAAGTGCTCGCGCTGCTGGACCGCATTGGTGCGCGCCCGACGCGTCAGCGCGTCAAGGTGGCGCAGATAAACGCGCCGCGTTTCGTCCATATCGCCCTGCTGCTCCTGCGGTTGGAACATGGCGAGCAACCCGAACGCCATCATGAGCGGGAAGATGAGCATCATCGGCCCCACGGCGCGCCCCGAAAGCATCATCAGCGCCATCACCGCGCCGACCGCCACCATCATGATCACGGGCATAAGAATGCGCAGCATGGGCATCGGCTGCTGCTTCTGCGCCTGCGGCACGGCCTCGGCGTGCAGCGCGCCAGCTGGCAGCGCAGGCGCCTCTCCCAGCTGCGTCGGCGCTGGCGCGAGCACCGGGTTGTGGTCGACTCCGAGCACGGGACGAATCCCCCCCCCTATCGTTGCTGGCCACAGCCGCTGGTTCCCCCGAACCAGCCCCCGAGCTGTGGACGTGCCCGGCAGTTTACGCCATACTTGGCACCACCGCGCGGCAAATGGGGGTCCGCGCCAGATTCACGGGGGTTTATACCTTGGTAGCCACGTCCGCGCACCACATCGTGCGCATGACCGTCCGCGTCAGCGCCGTCTCGTTCCACCGCGACATCGACCTGACGCTTCCCACCTCGTCCACCCTCGCGGAGATCCTCCCGGAACTCGCCACGTATGTGGAGCTGCCGCGCATCCATCGCCCGTGGGAGGCCACCACCGTCGGCGGCGAGCCCCTGGACATGGTGACGCCGCTGCACAAGCTGAAGCTTCGCGACGGCAGCGTCGCCGTCCTCCGACCCCAAGAGGTCACCGAACCGCCCATGGTGCGCGACGCCGCTGAGTCCCTCGACGCGGCCGCCGCCGGTGCCCGGGATACGCGCGGGCTGAGCGTGTTCGCCTCCTTCGCCGGCTGCGCCGGACTCGCCGTGGTGGCCGGCATGTTCGTATCCACCCCAGTCGCGCTCGGGCTGGGCGTGCTCGCCCTGTTCGCCCTCTCCATGGGCACCGGTTCGCGGTCCCTGTTCGCACCGCTTCCCGCGCTCGCCGGTGCCGCCGTCGCCCTCTGGGTGGCGGGTGAGCCCGCGCAGTGGGGCGGTGGTGCCGACCCGGCGCTGGGGGTGCTTGCCGGTGCCGCCACCGCGTGCGTGCTGCTCGTCGGCGGCGCCGTCACCGGGCTGGCCGCCACCTTGCCTCATCGCAGTGCTTTCCACGCCCGCCATCGCCACCCGCGCCGCCGGGCTGAAGGTGCCGCGCGTGCCCACCGCCGGCGAAGCGTTCACCACCGCGGACGGGTACCAGGTGGACGTCGATAAGCGAAGTGCCCGTGCTGTGACCATCGTTGCCGCGATCTCCTGCGCGGTGGCGGCCTGCCTGGTGCCGTCGATACTCGCGACCGTGTGGGACGGCGGGGCCTGGCCGTTCGCCTTCGCGGTGTGCACCGCGGGCGCGCTGGCCATCTACGCGGGGCGCAATCACTACCCGGTGCCGCGGGCCGCGCTCACCGCCGCGGCGCTCGGGGCGGTGCTGGCCTGCGCGGTCGCCGTCGCACGCAGTGCCCACCCGCATCCGGTGTGCATCGCGCTCGCCGTGTTTTTGGCACTGGTGGCAGCGACGGCGAGCTTGTGGATCCCGCGCGTCCCCGAGCTCGAGCCGACCACCGTCGTGTGGTTCGAGCGCGCCGAAACCGCGGCCATCATTGCGGCGATCCCGCTGGCCGTGCACCTGACCGGCGCGTTTGCCATGATTCGGGGGCTGTGACCGATGCGCCGCATCAGTTGGGCCGTGGGGGTCGCGCTCTGTGCCACCGCCCCGGTGACGTGTGTCCCGCCGGCACACGCCCAGGACTATGACTGCGCGGTGCCCGTCCACGCACCTCCGCCTCCCGCGCGCACCGCGGACGAACGCGCGCGGCTCGATGCGACCGATTCGCTGGCCAAGGCACACGCATTTGCCACCGGACGCGGGGTACGCGTGGCCGTCATCGACACCGGCGTCCACCCGCACCCGCAGCTGGACCAGCTTCGGCCGGGGCGCGACTTTGTGGACCGCGACGCCCCCGACCCGCTTCGCGACTGCGACTCGCACGGCACCGTCGTCGCCGGCATCATCGCCGGAACGGAGCTGGGTGTGGCGCCCGACGCCGAGCTCATCTCCATCCGGCAGACCTCCGCGCACTACCGCGACCACGCGCAGGAGGGCGAGGACCCCACCGCGGGATCGCTCGCTACGCTAGCCAGCGCCATCCACAACGCCATCGACGAAGGCGCCCACATCATCAACGCCTCCGTCGTTTCCTGCCAACCGCCGGAGCTCGCGGCGCGCATCGACACCGGCCCGCTCGACGCCGCACTCGCCCGCGCCGAAGCCGAAGGTGTGCTCGTTGTCGCCGCCGCCGGCAACGAATCCGGCGAGTGCAAGCAGGGCTTCGCCGTCTACCCCGCGCACTCGCCCACCGTGCTCGCCGTCAGCGCGCGCGACACCGCCCACGACCTGGCGGGATACTCCATCCGCGTCCCGGGCCCCTCGCTCTCCGCGGCGGGCACGGTCCCGCTGGCGCTGTCCTCCGATGGCACCGGCTTTGCCACCGGCACCGCAGGCAGCAACGGCCCCGCCCCCTACGCGGGCACCAGCTTCGCCGCACCCGCCGTCACAGGTGCCGCGGCCCTACTCAAGCAGCGCCACCCGCACCTGGGCCCCGCCGAGCTGCGCGCGCACCTCTACGCCGCATCCCAGCCCAGCGGCGGCGCACTCGACCCGTACGTCGCCGTGACCCAGCTCGAGCCTCAATCGCTTATCGACGCCCCACCGCTCACCCTCACCCCCGCCGCAGAACACGCCTCACCGTCCGTCGGCCGGCTGGGCCAAGTTCTCCTCGCCGCTTCCCTACTGCTCATCGCGCTGGTTGGGGTGGCGCGGCTGCGTGGGCTTCGTGGGATGCGGCGGCAGCGTAACTAGCTGGTCGGGCTGAGGCGGGCCGGGGTGCTGGTTTTAGGCCGAATCCACTCTGCCACCGCAGAGTAAGAAGCTGCTTGCTAGTAGGTCGCTGTCAGCGCGGCCTCGCGAGTAAGCCGCTCCCCCGCCGGCAGTAGCTGCACGATCGACCACGGCACCTGCTCGGTCCGCGCAACGCCCACGGTCTCCAGCGTTCCCGCGTCGGGTGCCTCGTAGCGCAGCCCGGTTTGGTCCACGACGTGGTAGCCGTGCCCGGTGTCCACGGCCACCGCACCACTCGGGAGGCCCGCGAAGCGGGTGGCGGGACCCTCACCGGACAGCAACACACTCCCCTCGAGCGCTTCGCTCGCAGGAAGGTGAGCGGCCCCGCCACCTTCGGTCGCGCAGGTCGCAAGCGCCCCATCAGCGGCATCAGCGGCATCGCCCGCCGGGTCGAGGAAGCGGACGAGTCTGGCTGGCAGGCGGATGTCCACCGGGGGCTCGGCGTCGGGCCGGTCCGCCACGGCTTGGGGTGTGAGTTCGGAGGGGATGGCGCCGGCGTCGATAAGCATTTGCGCCTGGGCGCTGGTGATTTCCTGCACGCCCCGGGAGGTTTCCGCCCAGTCGCTGGTGCCGGTGCGGACCACGCGCGGCAGTGGGTTGGGTAGGGCGAACGGCGGGTGCTCGCGGAGCGCGCCGAGGACCGGGGCTGGCGGGCGCCAGCGCGGGGTGGTGGCGTCGATGCCGAGCCCGCGGCGGATCACGCGGCCTTCCGGCGTGGCCGGCGGCGGCAACTGCGTGCGGCCGTCGCGGGTGACCAGCCATTCGCGGCCATCGGCTTCGGCGAGGAGCGCGGTGTCCTCGGCAAGCAGGGGCGCCTGCGCGGGCACGGCGAGCACCACGACTCCTCGCTGGCCACGGCGATCTCTCGCCGCAGCGCCGCCTTCGTGCGCCTGCGCACCCCGGAGGCGAGCACCACGACGGCGTCGCCGGGCGCGGTGCACGCCGACCAGTGCGTGTCCTCGGCGTCCTCGGGGGCGAACACGGACGGCGCGACCCCGATCCCCACCGGCACGCCCCGGGCGAGCGCGGCCAGGTGCTCGTCGCCCGCGCGCACCGGCTCCTCCGGCGCGCCCACGATCAGGCGGGCCGAGGTCAGGTTGGTCACCGGGTGCACGGTGTCGTCCACGCGCGCAAAGAGACTGCCGTCCGCAGCGCGGATCACCGCCGCCTCGCCCGGGTCCGGGTTCGGGCGCATCCACGCAAACAGCCCCATCACGCCCGAGATCATCAGCACCGCCACTAGCCCGAAGATCATCGCGCGGCGGCGCGAGGACAGCGGGTCGTGGATCATGCGGATGTCGCCGAGAATCAGGCCGTGCTCCACCCTGCGTCGCAGAAAACGGTGCCCGGAAACCTGCGTCTTTGTCGTTGGCAGCAAGCGCGCCATAGGTCTTGTCCCCCTCCAGAGGTCTGAACCCGGCTCCCCCGAACCGGACCGCTTCAGGCTACTGCAAAGGCGCTGCCCCCGCAGCGTAACCCGCCCCGCCGTTCGCGGGCTCGAGCTGGTAGAGCGTGTCGGAGCCGTGCTCGTGGGCGTCGTTAATCATGTCCTCGAGCTCAGCGCGGGAGAACTGCTCGTTGACGGCAAAGATCACCACATCGCCCTTGCGATAGACGGGCGTGAGGCCGCGCGAGGTCCAGAAGCCGCGCTGCATCTGCAGGCGCTCCAGCTGGATCGGCCAGAACGCGCCCGGGCTGAGCATGTAGAACTTGATGTTCAGCGCCTCCGCACCCTCGTCCACAATGTTCTTCGCAGTCGGGTCGCCGCGCAGGCCCTCGCCGATCTCGCGGGCGGCCCAGTAGGTGATGTCCATGTTGGAGCCCAACCCGCCGGTCGGCCACAGGTAGTGGCGCGACAGCGTGGGCAGCCCGTTGTACGCGTAGGCCCACGAGTGGCCGTCGGCCGGATCGCCCATGATCGTGCCGTTCCACGCCGCGGGCTGGGTGGCCAGCCAATCCCAGGCGGCGAGGTCATCATCATCAACCATGCGGTCGTCATTGCGCCCGCCGTCAAACGCGCGCCGCTCGCCGTCCACAGCGCCGGCCTGCACCATCGGTGTGCCAATCAGGGCAAGCACCAGGGCAATGCTTATCGACGCCACCCCGCTCCCCTTCTCCCATCCCCGGGAGCCCAGCCGCGCGGCCACCGGCGCGAGCGTGAACAGGCGGATCATCACCGCGACCCCGATCGCCGCGCCGACCGCCACCGACAGCGCCACCGGGAAGATCAGGCGGTGCGCCGTGTTGTAGTGCAGGTTGCCCACCAGCGTGAGCAGCCCGGAAAGCGGGCCGCCCACCGGTGCGAGCGCGTTCGCCGTGATGGCGAGCCAGATGGCGTAGAACAGCGGGGCCCACACCTGGCGGCGCCACACCACCAGCGCCACCGCGCCCAGCCCCGCCAGCCACAGCAGCACGGTCGGGTCGAAGTCCGGGAACAGCTGGTGCACGTGGCGGGTGTCCATCGTGAACGCGGCCGCCCACCCGCTGTCCAGGTCCTCGCTCTCCACGGGCTTCCAGCCCGACACCTCCTCGGCCTGCGCCGAGCCGGCGAACACCTGCGGCAGGTACAGCACCGCGCCGATGATGCCCGGGGCCGCCAGCCACAGCGTATCGCTGATTCGGCCGCGCTCGGGCGCGACCAGCGTGGAGGTCAGCCAGTACAGGCCCACGCCGATGACCACCACGGTCACCGCCGCCGGGTGGGCGGTGAGCACGCCGAGCAGCCCCACCAGCGCGGGCAGCGCCGTGATGCGCTCGGCGGGGACCCGCACGAACTGCCAGATGACCATGCCGGTCAGCGACATGGCAAACAGGTACGGCCACATGCCCACGTAGTCGCCGACCCAGATGAGCTGCGGGGCGACGGTCACGAGGATCGCCGCGAGCCCGCCCGCAATCTGCGCGGTCAGCCCGCGCGAGCGCAGGAACGCAAAAGCCATGCACGCCGCCGTCGCCGGCAGTGCCAGACCCGTCAGCACAATCATGCCGATGTTCAGCGTAGGGATCGGGTCCAGCCCGGCCACCTTGCCAAACATCGCGATGCCGGTGTGGAACGCCGACGGGTAGAGCAGCTGCGCGTGCGTCTCCACGTTCTGCAGCTCGCCCAGCCTGGTTGGCGAGGCAATCCCCTCATCCATGATGAAGCGCACCAGGTTGGCGTGCCACTGCACGTCCCACCCCTGGACGATGTTGTACACGCCGTGCGGCGAGCGCACGAGCCAGCCGAGGCGCTCGCTAATGAGCAGCCACGCGCCAACCACCACGCCCGCGGTGGGCAGCAGCCAGTACAGGTCCAGCAGGCTGCCCTTCCGCCAGTTCCCGGGGAAGAGCGCGCGCCGCCACGTCACGGCACCGCCGCGCCGCGCCTTGCGAGCAAACGCGTACCGCCACACCGCTGCCGCAGCGAACGCGACGACCAGGCTCACGCCGAGCGTCCACAGGTCCAGCGGCGCCGACGTCAGCCCCCACACCCAGGCGCTCATACCGAAGATGCCAAAGCTCACCGGCAGCGCCGCGGCCAGCGCCCGCGGCCCCTTCGCGCCCGCGATGAGGTTGAACAGGAACCCGGGCAGCAGGAAGAACGGGACGGCAAACCACGCGGCTGCAACTGGTGTCATCGTTCCTCCTTGCTCTGATACTTCGCTAGCATTCTAGGCCTTTGGGTTCGCTACAGTGTGCGCCGGTCGCGCGTCGTCGCGATTCTTTCCGCAAACGCGCTCTCGTGCGGATAGTCCACCCGCGTCAGCGTCAGCCCGCGCGCCGGCGCCAGCGGAACCTCCGGGTTCCGCGCGCGCTCCCCGAGCAGCCCCGTGACCCATTCCGCTTCACGACGCCCCTCCCCCACCGTCAGGCACGCTGCCACCAGCGCGCGCACCATGTTCCAGCAAAAGGCGTCCGCGGTGATGCGCGCCTCGAGCACGCTTGCCGACGCCTCCGCCCACCCAAACTCCTGCACCTGCCGAATCGTCGTCGCGTGCTCCTTCGGCTTGCAAAATGCCGCGTAGTCGTGCAGCCCCACCAGCTGCGACGCCGCCTCCTGCACGCGCGCGAGGTCCACTGGCTTCGGCCACACGGCGGTGTCGGTGCGTCGGGTCGGCACCGCACCCGCCGGGTTGGTGGTCACCTTGTAGGTGTAGGAGCGGGAAAGGGCGGCGAAGCGGGCGTCGAAAAGCGGGCTGACCTCGCGGACCCCGAAGACGCGCACATCCTCCGGAAGGAGCTTGGCCAGGCGGCGCACCAGGCGCGTCGGGTCGCCGTCGAGCGAGCGCTGCTCAAGCGAGGCACGCGGGATGTCGGCGTGCGCGACCTGGCCGGTCGCGTGGACGCCGGCGTCGGTGCGGCCGGCCACGGTGAGCGCGATCGGCGTGCGCAGGACCAGCGACAGCGCGTCCTCAATGGTGGCCTGCACGGTGCGCACGCCCGACGTTTGCCGAGCCCAACCGTGAAACTCTGTGCCGTCGTACGCGATGTCCAGCCGCACCCGCATCAGGTCCGGGTCGTGCTGCGCTGCGTCGTTCATTCGCATAAGGCTAGCAAACAGCGCGGGCGCGGCCGTGCTGGCGCTGGCATGGGCCGCGCAGCGTGCCCGCCGCCGGCTCCGTCGCCGGCCCATCACCGCAGATACCGATACTAAGACCCCGAAAAGACGCCCCAAAACGGCCTTATCGGGTTCTTACTATCGGTATCTACCGAAACACACCGCGAACACACCGCGCGAAACGGGCCCGGAACGCGAAAAACGGCCCCTCCCGAACGAATCGGGAGGGGCCGCAGCGAGCCCGGAGACGCGGGAGCTAGCCGTGGCTAGTCCTACTTCTCCTCGGACTCAGCCTCCTCGGCTGCCGGAGCCTCAGCGGACTCGGCTGCCTCGGCGTCTGCCTGCTTGGAAGCGGCAGCGCGTGCGGTGCGCTCAGCCTCCGTGGACGCGGTCTGCTCGAGGACGAGCGAGATCTGCGTCATCGGGGCGTTGTCGCCCGCGCGGTTCTCCAGCTTGATGGAGCGGGTGTAGCCGCCCTCGCGGCCCTCAAACAGGGGCGCGAGCTGATTGAACAGGTAAGCAACGATCTCCTTGTTCGGCAGTTCAGCGGCGACTGCGCGGCGGTCTGCCACGGTGCCCTTCTTTGCCTTGGTGATCAGCTTCTCGGCGTAGGGACGCAGCATGCGTGCCTTCGCGTCGGTGGTCTTGATTGCGCCGTGCTGGAAGAGGGAGATAGCCAGGTTGGACAGAATGTGCTTCTGGTGGCTGGCGGACCCTCCGAGACGGGCACCCTTCTTAGGGGTAGGCATTTTCGTACTCCTCGTGTGCGTTAGTTGAGCGCGTGCTCTTACGTGTTACTCGGCTTTACGCGAGTGTTACTCGGTCTCATCCCCGCTGGGATCGACGAAGTCGCCGGTCTCGGCATCGTAGCCCTCGATCTGCGTCGGGTCGAAATCTTCCGGAGCATCCTTCAAGGTCAGGCCCTGCGAAGCGAGCTTGATCTTGACCTCGTTGATGGACTTCTGGCCGAAGTTCCGGATGTCCAGCAGCTCGGACTCGGTGCACTCTGCGAGCTGACCGACGGTGTGGATCTCCTGGCGCTTCAGGCAGTTGTAGGAACGCACGGTGAAGTTCAGGTCCTCGATCGGCGTGTTGTACGCGGCGATGAACTCGGTCTCCTGCGGGGAGGGGCCGATCTCAATGCCCTCGGACGCCGTGTTCAGCTCGCGGGCCAGGCCGAACAGTTCCACCAGGGTGGAGCCTGCGGAAGCCAGGGCGTCGCGCGCTGCCATGGAGTTCTTGGTCTCCACGTCGATGATCAGCTTGTCAAAGTCGGTGCGCTGCTCAACACGGGTCGCCTCAACCTTGTAGGCGACGCGGGTGACCGGGGAGTAGATCTGGTCGACCGGGATACGGCCGGGCTCCCCGCCCGCGTTGGGCATGGCCGGGACGTAGCCGCGGCCGCGCTCGACAACAAGCTCCATCTCCAGACGAGCCTGCTCGCTCAGCGATGCGATGTGCAGATCCGGGTTGTGGATCTCCACGCCAGCCGGCAGCTCGATGTCGCCCGCGGTGACGTTGCCCGGGCCCTCGACGGACAGGTACATAACAACCGGCTCGTCGGAGTCGGAGGACAGCACCAGGTCCTTGATGTTGAGGATGATCTCGGAAACGTTCTCCTTCACACCAGCGATGGTGGTGAACTCGTGGAGCACACCATCGATCTTGATGGAGGTCACGGCCGCGCCCGGAATGGACGACAGCAGCGTGCGGCGCAGGGAGTTACCGAGGGTGTAGCCGAAACCAGGCTCGAGCGGCTCGATGACGAACTTCGAGCGGTTGGTGTCGATGTACTCCTCGGTCAACTGCGGACGGTGAGAGATGAGCATGAACTTCTCCTTTATCGGCTCCCGCTATTTGAAGCCGGTAGGAACGGATGTGTTTGGAAGATTCCGCGCACGGAAGCGTCGATAAGCAACGAGCGCGGGGCGAAGCAACCTGGGTTACTTCGAGTAAAGCTCGACGATGAGCTGCTCCTGCAGGGGCACCTCAATCTGAGCGCGCTCGGGCAGCTGGTGCACGAGGATGCGCAGGGTGTCCGGAACGACCTGCAGCCAAGCCGGAACGACGGAGTCGAGCAGGTTATCCTGCGCGTCCTCGAACCAGAGCATGTTGCGGGACTTGTCGCGGACATCGATGATGTCGTACTGGGTGACCTTGTAGGACGGGACGTCGACGCGCTTGCCGTTCACGGTGAAGTGACCGTGGGAAACCAGCTGACGGGCCTGGCGGCGGGTGCGAGCCAGACCTGCGCGGTAGACGACGTTGTCCAGACGGGACTCCAGGAGGATCAGCAGGTTATCGCCGGTCTTACCCGGGAGGCGGTTGGCCTCCTCGTAGTAGCGACGGAACTGCTTCTCCATCACGCCGTAGGTGAAGCGAGCCTTCTGCTTCTCCTGCAGCTGGAGCAGGTACTCAGATTCCTTGATGCGAGCGCGGCCAGCCTGCCCCGGGGGGTACGGGCGACGCTCGAAGGACATGTCACCGCCGACGAGGTCGACGCGGAGGCGACGGGACTTACGGGTAGCAGGGCCGGTATAACGAGCCATGGTGTTTTACCTCTTTTCCTTTCTGCCTTAAACGCGACGACGCTTCGGCGGACGGCAGCCGTTGAACGGCTGCGGCGTCACGTCCGAGATCGAGGACACCTCCAGGCCGGCGGCCTGGAGCGAACGGATAGCGGTCTCGCGGCCGGAGCCGGGACCCTTGACAAAGACGTCAACCTTCTTCATGCCGTGATCCATCGCCTTGCGGGCGGCGTTCTCAGCAGCCATCTGCGCGGCGAACGGGGTGGACTTACGGGAGCCCTTGAACCCGACGTGGCCGGAGGAGGCCCAGGAGATGACAGCACCGTTCGGGTCCGTGATGGACACGATGGTGTTGTTGAAGGTGGACTTGATGTACGCGTGGCCAGCGGCCACATTCTTCTTTACGACGCGACGACCGCGGCGCGCGCCGGAACGAGTCTTCGGAGGCATATGTTACTTCTTCTTTCCTGCGATAGTCTTCTTCGGGCCCTTGCGGGTACGCGCGTTGGTCTTGGTGCGCTGGCCGCGGACGGGCAGGCCACGACGGTGGCGCAGACCCTGGTAGGAGCCGATTTCAATCTTGCGGCGGATGTCAGCCTGCACCTCACGACGCAGGTCGCCCTCGACGGTGTAGGAGGACTCGATTGCGTCGCGCAGGGCTGCGAGCTGATCGTCGCTCAGGTTGTCCGTGCGCAGGTCAGGAGAAATGCCGGTCTTCTCGAGCAGTTCCTTGGCACGGGTAGCCCCGATGCCGTAAATGTAGGTGAGCGCGATCTCCATGCGCTTGTTGCGCGGGAGATCAACACCAGCGAGACGTGCCATGTGGCTACGTTCCTTTCGGGTTGTTACGGTGGTTTTCTCCCTACCCGCCCACGCCAAACAACGCTTTGTCCGGACCGAGCCGGAGGATGGGTTGAGACTCGCGCGGCTCCAGCCACCGTGGCCGGAGGTAGTCGACGCCGCGGGCAAACCCGCGCGTCTGGGCAAGGAGGCTTACGTAGTTACTTGTAGCGGTAGGTGATACGACCCTTGTCCAGGTCGTACGGGGAAAGCTCCACGACGACGCGGTCCTCAGGAAGGATGCGGATGTAGTGCTGGCGCATCTTGCCACTGATGTGGGCAAGGACTTGGTGCCCGTTGTCGAGCTCGACACGGAACGTTGCGTTCTTCAAGGGCTCGATTACGCGGCCCTCAACCTCAATTGCGCCTTCTTTTGCCATTCAATCCACTTCCTACAGCCCCGCGTTTCCGCAGGTACTAGTCGTATTTCACGTGTGCTACAGAGCGCGCAGACGGAATGCCTGCACACCAAACGACTATGTTAGCCAACTACCTGCACAAACACAAACCCCGCCTCCATGAAGTGGAGAGCGGGGTGCAGCGCTTATCGACGCTACGTTGTCCTAGTAGACGTAAACCTTGTCGCCGATCTGCAGATCGTTGAAGTAACGCTGCGCGTCAGCGCGGTACATGCGGACGCAGCCAGCGGACAGGATCGACGGATCGCCCTGATGGAAGGCGATGCCGTTGTTGGTGAAGTAGGTGGCGTACGGCATCGGCGCGTTGTTGAACTCGTACGAGATCTCGTCCTTCACCTTGCGGTTGACGTAGAAGGTACCGCGCGGGGTCTCCTGACCCGGGCGGCCGGGTCCGACCAGGTCGGCCGTGTAGTACATCTCCCCGTTGTTCTGCAGCCAGGAGCGGCGGCCGTCAACGTCCACGCACGCCTTCGCGTCCTTCGGGCAGGAGCCGTAGTCAAAGGCCGGGGCCGGTGCCGGTGCGGGCTGCTCAGCCGGGGCGGGTGCCGGAGCCGGGGCCGGGGCCGGAGCGGGGGCAGGTGCCGGAGCCGGCTTCGGCTTCGGGGTGCGCTCCTCGATCAGGCCCGGGAACAGCGCCTCAACCATCTGGTCGATGGACTCCTTTGCCTGCGCGGGCAGGTCCGGGTTCAGTGCGGCCAGGCTGTCTGCCTGGGTGCGCAGGGTGGTGCGCAGGTTCCAAGCTGCGTCCCGCACTGCCTGATCGGCACTTGTGCCCAGGTTCTGCAGCTGGATGTTCGCGCTCTTCAGGAAGCCGTCCAGGCCGGCTTCGGAAGACAGCGAGGCGAAGGAAGAACCCGCATTCGGCGCGGGCTGCGGAGCCGGTGCGGCCGGGGCCGCGTTGGCTGCGATCGGGTTGGCGGCCAGGGAAGCAATGACGCCTGCAGCGGCGGCAACGGCAGCCGCACGGCGCTTGGTTGCCGACGGCTTTGCGTGGCGGGGTTGGTAAGACATAGACAGCAGTTTAACTACTTCCGCCAAGTTTTGATAGTCAGGCACGCATAAACGGTGTGTTATTTGCGCGGGGTAAGCACCCGCGGCCCGCCGGAGGTCGCGGCGACGGTGTGCTCCCAGTGCGCCGCAGGTGACCCGTCGGCGCTGACGACCGTCCAGCCGTCGCCAAGCACATAGGAGTCATACTCTCCGCCGAGAATGAGCATCGGTTCGATCGCCAGGACGGATCCCTCCTGGATGACCGGCCCGTGGTGGGGGCGCCCCTCATTGGCCAGGAAGGGTTCCTCGTGCATGGTGCGGCCGATGCCGTGGCCTCCGTAGCCGTCAAGGATGCCCACCACTACTCCGAAGCGGTCCTCGGCGGTGCAGGTCGCCTGCTCGAGCGCGGACGATACGTCGGTGAGGCGATTGCCCGGACGCATCGCCTTCATGCCCTGCTCCAGGACCCACTCGGTGGCCTTGTTCAGCGCGTCTACCTCCGGTGCCAACTCACCAATGCCAAAGCTCAGCGCAGAGTCGCCGACCCATCCGTTGAGCGTGGCACCGCAGTCGATGGAGACGAGGTCGCCCTCTGCAAGCACGACGTTCTCGCTCGGGATGCCGTGCACCACCACGGCGTTCACCGAGGCGCAGATGGAGCCCGGGAAACCCTGGTAGCCCAGGAACGTGGGTGTCGCGCCGTGGTCGCGGATCACGGACTCCGCGATCCGGTCCAGGTCGAGGGTGCTCATTCCTGGCCGGGCGGCGGCGCGGACCTCCGTCAGCGCTTCGCCGACGATCCGGCCGGCGGCCTCCATGGCGTCGAGTTCCGCTGGTGTCTTGGCGGGAATCTTGCGTCTTCTGAAACCCATCGGTCGGGCCTTTCTTCGAGTTCTTGGGGCAGTAGGTGCTGTGCACAGAAAGAGGGCCGGTGCGCCACGCACACCGGCCCTCTTCGTCGTCCGCCCTTACTTGAGGTTTTGCAGCTGCTCCATCGCGCGGGCGTTGATCTCATCAACGTCGCCGACGGCGTCGATAGAAATGATCTGGTCGCCGTAGTGGTCGATCAGCGGCGCAGTCTCGTCGCGGTAGACGGAGAGACGGGTGCGGATCGTCTCCTCGTTATCGTCGGCGCGGCCGCGGGCGAGCATGCGCTCGACGACAACATCCTCGTCGACGACGAAGTTGAGCACGCCGTCCAGCTTCGTGTCGGCCTTCTCCAGCAGCTCGGTGAGGATCTCCGCCTGCTCGACGGTGCGCGGGAAGCCGTCCAAGAGGAAGCCATTCTTGGCGTCGTCCTCTTGGAGGCGGGACTCGACCATGCGCGCGGTGACGTCGGTAGGCACGAGCTTGCCGGCGTCGATGTAGCTCTTCGCCTCAACGCCGAGCGGGGTACCCTCGCCGATGTTGGCGCGGAACAGGTCACCGGTGGAAATGTGCGGGATCCCCAGCTTTTCGGAGAGGATCGCCGCCTGGGTGCCCTTGCCGGCACCGGGAGGGCCAAGAAGTACGAGACGCATTATCGCAGAAGTCCTTCGTAGTTGGATTGCAGGAGTTGGGATTCAATTTGCTTGACCGTGGTCAGGGCCACGGACACCATAATCAGGATAGCCGTGCCGCCGAACGCGCTCATACCCATGCGGCCGGAGCCAGCCAGGCCGGCGTCGAGCGCCAGGTTCGGCAGGATCGCAATCACAGCGAGGTACAGCGAGCCGACCACCAGCAGACGGTTCATCACATAACCGAGGTACTCCGCGGTCGGGCGGCCCGGACGAATATCCGGAATGAATCCACCGTACTTCTTCATGTTCTCAGCCTGGTCGACCGGGTCGTACTGCACCGAGACGTAGAAGTACGCGAAGAAGATGATCATGATGAAGTAAGCCACGATGTACTGCCAGGAGCCCGGGTTCTGCAGCCACGCCATGACGTGGTTCATCCACCAGTTGTCCGGCGGGGTCGGCTTGTTCATGTTCACGATCTGGGTAATCAGCACCGGCACGTACATCAGCGAGGAGGCGAAGATGACCGGGATCACGCCGGCCTGGTTTACCTTCAGCGGCAGGTAGGTCGCGGTGCGGCCGTACTGACGGCGGCCAACGACGCGCTTGGCGTACTGCACCGGGATGCGGCGCTGGCCCTGCTCGATGAAGATGATGCCCACGACGAGCACGATGATGGCCGCGATAACCACCGCGAGCGCAACTCCGCCGGAGTTCTGGAAGATGATCGCACCCTCGGACGGGAGCTTGGTGGCAATGCCGGCGAAGATGAGCAGGGACATACCGTTGCCCACACCCTTCTCCGTGATGATCTCGCCGAGCCACATGATGATGATGGCGCCCGACGTCATGACAATGATCATCATGATGAGGGTCCACACGTTGCGGTCCTCAACCAGCACGGGCATACCCTGGCCAAGCAGCTGCTCGCGGTCAGCCAGCGCGACGATGCCGGCGGACTGGAGGAGCGCCAACGCCACGGTGAGGTAGCGCGTGTACTGCGTCATCTTTGCCTGACCGGACTGCCCCTCCTTCTTCAGCTCCTCAAACTTCGGGATCACCACGGTGAGCAGCTGCACGATGATGGACGCCGTAATGTACGGCATGATGCCGATGGCAAAGATGGACAGCTGCAGGAGCGCGCCGCCGGAGAAGAGCCCGATGATGGAGAACATCGTCGCCTGATCGCCCTGGGAGATCTCCTCCAGGCGAGAGTGGATCAGGCCGTAATCCACGCCTGGCGTGGGGATCTGGGCACCGACGCGGTACAGGATCATAAGGGCGAGCGTGATCAGGATCTTGCGGCGTAGATCCTGATCTTTAAACGCCTGAAGAATAGCGGACACAAAGCCTCCTGGCTCCCACTGCAAAAATAAGCAGGAGATTGCGAACAGTATGAACTACGAGCCGCCCTACCTGCCCAAAGGCATACTAAAGCTCACCCGTACATATTTGACCCCACTACCCTAGCAGCCCATCTTGCGAACACTCGACTCGCATGAGGCTTAGCGGGTTGCTCCAATGTCACCACAAGGAGATTCGCACCTTTCTGGCACCTTTCCAGCCCAGGCACAGCTCGCCCCATTCGGCTGCGGGGCCGAGGCGTGGCGTCGATAGGCATCGAGCCCCGCCGATAGACAACTCTGTCTTGAATTTCTGGACCGATAGGTTTAAGGTACTGATTTGTCGAGATTAATCCTGATCGAAAGGACTGTCATGCTGAAGAAATTCGCAGCACTGACCACAGCCGCCGCACTCACGCTGGGGCTGACCGCTTGCTCGGGCGAGTCGAGCGACAACACCACCGCCGACGGTGACCTGGAGACCATCCGCGTGGCCACCTCGCCCGGCCCGTACTCGGAGCTGTTCGAGGACGCCGTTGGCCCGATCCTGGAGAAGGAGGGCTACAACGTCGACTACCAGTCGTTCACCGACCTCACCCAGGCCGACACGGCGCTGGCCGAGGGCTCCGCGGATCTCAACGTGGACCAGCACACCGGCTGGATGAACGTGTTTAACAACGAGAAGGGCGCGGATCTCACCTCCATCACCGAGGTCCCGACCGTGCCCGCTGGCGTGTACTCGGAGCAGCACCAGAGCATCGACGAGGTCGCCGATGGCCAGTCCGTGGGCGTCCCGATGGACGGCTCGAACAAGTCGCGCGCCCTGCACGTGCTTGTCGACGCCGGCTGGATCACCCTCCGCGACGACGCCGACGAGACGCTCGTCTCCGAGGCCGACATCGCTGAGAACCCGCACAACCTGGACATCCAGCCGATGGACTCGGCAAACCTGTCGCGCTCCCTGCCCGACCTGGACTGGGCCGTGATCCCGGGCTCCATGTCCTACTCCGCGGGCCTGGACCCGAACCTGCAGCTCTTCCAGGAGAACCTGCGTCCGGAGCTGATCCTCGTGGCCGTGACCACCGAGGACAAGGCCGACAAGCCGTGGGCGAAGGCCGTGGCTGACGCCTACCGTTCCGACGAGTTCAAGGACTATTTGAACGAGCACAACGAGAACAACTACTGGTTCCTCCCGGAGTCGCTGCAGTGACCGGCCCCGCCGTCGCCTTCGACCACGTCTCCAAGGTCTTTGATACCTCCGGAGGCGCGTTCGCCGCGCTCGACGACATCACGTTCGCCGTCCCCACGGGCGGGATCTTCGGTGTCGTCGGCACGTCTGGTGCGGGCAAGTCCACGCTGATCCGCACGGTCAACGGCCTTGAGTCGCCCACCTCCGGCACCGTCACGGTGCTCGGCCGCCAGCCGTCCGAGCTGAGCCCGAAGGAGTTGCGGGAGCTGCGCCGCGAGGTCTCGATGGTCTTCCAGAACTACAACCTGCTGGAAACCAAGACCGTCGCGCAAAACGTAGCCACTCCCCTGCTGCTGTCCAAGACGCCGAAGGCGGAGATCACCCGCCGCGTTAATGAGGTCCTTGAGCTCGTCGGCCTGACCGACCGCGCCGACCACAAGCCGCGTCAGCTGTCGGGCGGACAGCGCCAGCGCGTCGGCATCGCCCGTGCGCTGGTGACCAATCCGAGCATTTTGCTTTGCGACGAACCCACGTCCGCCCTCGACCCGCTGACCACCACCCAGATCCTCGACCTCCTGCGTGCCATCAACGCTGAACTCGGCGTGACCATCCTGCTCATCACGCACCAAATGGATGTGGTCGCCCGGCTCGCGGACTCCGTCGCGGTACTGGATTCCGGCAAGCTGGTCGAGTCCGGCCCCGTTGCGGAGGTCTTCGCCAACCCGCAGGTGGCATTGACGCAGCGCTTCGTCGAGACCGTGATCCCCCGGGAGATCCCCGAGAGCGTTCGGGCCACTATCGACGCCAGCGCCTTCGACCAAGTGGTCCAGCTCATTCACTCCGGGCGCGCCGCCTCCGGCGTGTTCACCGAGCTGATCAACCGCTTCGGCCTGGACGCGCAGCTGCTGTCCTCCTCGGACGCCGACCTCGCCGGCACGACCGTCGGCGCGACCGTGCTCGGCCTTCGCGGCGGTGCCACGCAGGACGTAGCCGACGCCGTGGCGTGGCTGGAAGGGCTCGAGGGAGTTTCCGTCAATCGCATTCGTAGCGGAAAGGACGCATAACCATGGATCAGCTGAACTCCTGGTGGCGCGACACGACAGGGTCGCGCGTGACCCCATCCATGTACATCGACTCGTTTGGCGAGACCGTCTATATGGTCGGCATCTCGCTCTTCGTCGGCGCCCTCATCGGCATCCCACTGGCGCTCGCCCTGGTGATCACGCGCCCGGGCGGGCTGAAGCCGAACCCGATTGCCTACGGCGTCCTCAACGTCCTGGTCAACGTGGTTCGCTCGCTGCCGTTCATCATCCTGCTGGTGGCGATCTCGCCCTTCACCCGCGTGATTGCCGGCACCGCGATCGGCACCACGGCGGCGCTCGTGCCGTTGACCCTGTACATCGCGCCATTCATCGCGCGACTCATCGAGCAGTCGCTCCTGGAGGTCAACCCCGGCATCACCGAGGCGGCCGACTCCATGGGCGCCACGATGGGCCAAACCATCCGGCACTTCCTGCTGCCGGAGGCAAAGTCCTCGATCACCCTCGCGGTAACGACGGCGACCGTCGGTCTCATCTCCGCGACCGCCATGGCCGGCACCATCGGCGGCGGTGGCGTTGGCGACCTCGCCATCTCGTACGGCTACCAGCAGTTCGATTCCGTGGCGATGCTTACCACCGTGATCATCCTGATCGTCGTGGTGCAGGCGATCCAGTCCATCGGCAACAGGCTCGCACACCGCGCGCGGGCGTAGCTGGCTCTCCGGTGATGCGGCCTGTGCCTTCCGCGCTACATGACGAGAACCGCATGACGAGAAGACTGGGAATGGGGCCTGCGTGTTTGTCATCGTGTTCTCGTCGTCTAGCTGGCAACGCCGCCTCGAGCGCAGACAGCGCCAACAGGAACTCGTCCCCGCCTGTCCCGGAGCCTAAACAGCGCAACCTGGAGCTCGTTCTCACCCACCCGGGGCCTAAACAGCGCAACCAGCACTTCGTGAAACCCCGATCGGGGACCGATAATCGAGCTCCTGCTTGCACTGTTTAGCCGTGCCCAGCGACCTGCTCTGACTTGAACGCGCCCAACCCGTGGCCACCGTACCCTCTTTTCGCTACACTGCAGGGGCATGAGCCCCCACGCCATGACCAAAAGCAAATTCCCACCCGCCGACGGCGTCTACGAGGCAGACGAAACCACCAGCCAGATTTCTCTCCTGCTCTGCCACGGATGGCACCGCGATGAAATCACCGCGTGGTTGGAGGACAACATGGACTCCGACCCAACACCCCTGGTAGAGGAAGTCAGCGCAGAATACGCCCGCCTCGTGCCGGAGGCCTCCGAGGACGCCAAGCGCATCCAAGCTCTGCACGAGGCGCTAGCAAAGCGCAACATCTCGTTCTCCTTCGACGAAGGCTACACCAAGGACGAAGCGGTCGAGGACGGCGGCACGCACGCCGAAAAGGCCGGCCACCGGGGCTATGCCTACTGCACCCAGCAGGATGTGGACAGCGTCATCCACATCGGGCTCCTCTACTTCGGCTTCGGGGATTATGAAAACCCAAGCCTGGAAACGGATGCCGAAGTTGCCGCCCTAGTAGTCGAAGCGCTCAAAGAGGTTGGCCTCAGCCCAGTGTGGGACGGCAACGCAAACGCACGCATCATGTGCGAGGACCTTGTGTTTGAGCTGCCGCTAAACCTCTAACCCTCAACGCAAAAAGCCCGCCACCCCTTAAAACAAGGGGTGGCGGGCTCGAGCGTTCTCGGCTCGGAAAAGGCGCTTACGCCTCAGTGACGGAGCCGCCGGCAGCCTGGATCTTCTCGGCTGCGGACTTGGAGAACTTGTTCGCGGTGACGTCGAGCTTGACGTCGATCTCGCCGTTGCCCAGAACCTTGACGGGCTGGTTCTTGCGAACCAGGCCAGCTGCAACGATGTCCTCGATGGACACGGCGCCGCCGTTCGGGAAGGCCTTGGCCAGGTCGTTGACGTTCACTACCTGGAATTCGACGCGGTTCGGGTTCTTGAAGCCCTTCAGCTTCGGCAGGCGCATGTGAAGCGGCATCTGGCCACCCTCAAACGCTGCGGAAACCTGGTAGCGAGCCTTCGTACCCTTGGTACCGCGGCCGGCGGTCTTGCCGCCCTTGCCGGCTTCACCGCGGCCTACGCGGTGCTTCGGCTTGTTTGCACCCTTTGCCGGGCGCAGATCATGAAGCTTGATGATGTCAGCCATGTGCTATCTACTCCCCTGCAACTTCTTCAACGGTGACAAGGTGACGGACCTTGAGCACCTGGCCGCGGGTCGCGGCGTTGTCCTTCTTGATCACGGACTGGCCGATCTTGCGCAGGCCCAGAGCCTCGAGGTTCTGGATGGTCTGCGGCTTCTCGCCGACCTTACCGTGGTGCAGTGTGATCTTCAGTGCCATTGTGCTTACGCCTCCTGTCCTGCGCGTGCGCGCAGCATACGGGCCGGGGCAACGTCCTCGACGTCCTTGCCACGCTTCGCGGCGACCTCTTCGGGGCGCACCAGTTCCTTCAGGCCGGCAACGGTTGCCTGAACGACGTTCAGGGCGTTGTCGGAACCGAGGGACTTGGCCAGGATGTCCTGGACGCCTGCGCACTCGAGCACCGGGCGGACAGCGCCGCCGGCGATGACACCGGTACCGGGAGCAGCCGGGCGAAGCATAACGACGCCCGCAGCTTCCTCACCCTGGACCGGGTGCGGGATGGTGCCGCCGATCATCGGGACGCGGAAGAAGTTCTTGCGAGCTTCCTCGGCACCCTTCTGGATTGCGGCGGGAACTTCCTTCGCCTTGCCGTAGCCGACGCCGACCATGCCCTGGCCGTCGCCGACCACAACGAGTGCGGTGAAGGACATGTTGCGGCCACCCTTAACGGTCTTTGCGACGCGGTTAATGGTGATGACGCGCTCGATGTACTTGTCGCGCTCGTCGTTCTGGTTGCGGCGGCCGCGGCCACCGCGCTCGTTCTTGTTGCCTTTGTTGTTCTGGTTGTCGGCGGAGCGTCCGCCGTCACGCCGTTCACGTTCGGCCATTACGCGATCCTTCCGTTGATGGTGATGGTTGCGGTGATCATTAGAACTTCAGACCACCTTCACGAGCTGCTTCAGCAAGAGCCGCAACGCGGCCGTGGTACTTGTAGCCGCCGCGGTCGAAGACGATCTCTTCGATGCCAGCTGCCTTGGCGCGCTCTGCGACGAGTGCGCCGACCTTGGCTGCCTTGTCCTTCTTGTCCCCGTCCAGGTTGCGGACGTCCGGCTCCATGGAGGAAGCGGCCACGAGAGTGTGGCCAGCCAGATCGTCGATGACCTGCACGTGGATGTGGCGGGACGAGCGGTGCACGACGAGACGCGGGGTCTCCGGGGTGCCACGCAGGGTCTTGCGGATGCGGTTGTGGCGACGTGCGCGAGCCTCGCGACGGCGGGACGAGATGTCCTTGCCAATCGGGGTGCGCTTGGTGTTCTCTGCAGTATTGCTCATGATTACTTACCCGTCTTTCCGACCTTGCGACGTACCTGCTCGCCCGCGTAGCGGATGCCCTTACCCTTGTACGGGTCATCCTTACGCAGACGGCGGATGTTCGCCGCAATCTGGCCAACCTGCTGCTTGTCGGTACCTTCGATCGAGAGCTTGGTGTTGCCGTCGACAGCAAAGGTGATGCCTTCGGGCGCCTCAATCAGGATCGGGTGCGAGTAGCCGAGGGAGAACTCGAGGTCCTTACCCTTCTGCTGCACGCGGTAGCCGACGCCGAAGATCTCCATGTTGATCTTGTAGCCCTCGGTCACGCCGATCACAAGGTTGTTGATCAGCGAACGCGACAGGCCGTGCAGCGAGCGGTTCTTGCGGTGGTCGTCCGGGCGGGACACCACAATCTGGTTCTCCTCAACCGCAACGGTGATCGGGGCCGGAACCTCGACGGTCATGGTGCCCTTCGGGCCCTTGACCTCGACGGTCTGACCGTCGACCTTGGTTTCAACGTTGTTCGGGATTGCGATGGGTGCGTTACCTACACGCGACATAGTCTTTTCAACCTCCCTTTACCAGACGTAAGCGAGGACTTCCCCGCCTACACCCTTCTCTTGGGCCTGACGGTCGGTCAGGAGACCGTGGGACGTGGAGATGATGGCCACGCCCAGGCCTCCGAGGACCTGCGGCAGGTCGGTGGACTTTGCGTACACGCGCAGACCCGGCTTGGAAACGCGGCGCAGACCAGCGATGGAAGCCTCGCGGGTCGGGCCGTACTTGAGGTCCAGGGTGAGTTCCTTGCCCACCTTGGTGTCCTCAACCTTGTAGTCAGCGATGTAGCCTTCCTGCTTTAGAATCTCGGCGATGTTCGCCTTGAGCTTCGAGGACGGCATGGACACGCTGTCGTGCTGCGCATTGTTTGCGTTGCGCACGCGGGACAGCATGTCCGCAATCGGATCAGTCATGGTCATAGTGAGTGACCGGTTCCTTTCTCGTTGCGGTTCCCTAAGCCCACCTGACCCTGAAAGGTCGCGTTTGCCGTGTGGTCTGTCGGGGGCTACTTCACGCTCCCCACGCTCAGTAACGTGGGGCGCTCGCCGCCTCCCTTGCACGCGGTCCGCATTCTGGCGGGGGGCCTGCAACAAAGTTGGATGTACAGTTGGTCTTTCGGCTTGTGTTCCTCACACAAGTCCGACCGATAACCCTATACCTTGCGCCCCTTCCAGGGCAAATCGCTTTTCGACGCCCACTCGCCCGCCACCCAGCCTTCTCTTCAGAACGGCAACGCGGGCCGCGGAGCGACGCGCGTCTGCCCAATGTCGGAGGCATCGCCCGCTTGCTGCCCCTGGACGTACGCAGCGGGGTCGAAGGAACGGTTCGATGAGTCGGCGTGGATGTACAGGCCGTGTGCGGCGGCGAATTCCGCCTGGGCGTTGCGGGCCTGCTCGGCATCGTCGATAAGCACCAGTGCATACTCGCTCGATGACTCGGTGACGCGATGCTCTGCCTCGGCGAGGCGTTGGCCGATACGGATGGCGTAGCCCGTCATGTACGAGCGACGGGTGACCACGATGGATTCCGCAAGACTCGTGGCCCTGAGCTGGCCGGCGCCGCCCAGCATGACCACGCGGAGCATGGAGTACAGCAGACTCACGCGCTCGAGATGACTCTCCAGCCCAAACACCGTGACCTGGTTGACGCGCGTGGAATTGTACACGCGCTGGTAAAAGCCGGCGCAGTGCAGCGCCTGCGCGATACAGAGCAGGAGTTTTGCCTGCATATCGGTGTATGTTCCGGCGATCTTAAAGATTCGGTAAGTCGCGGCCTTTTCCGCTTCCGGCTGCGACAGGTCGCGCTCGGAGAATCCGTACGCGGCCATCAGGTCAAAGGCCTTCGCGTAAAACGAGTCCCCTTCGGGTGTCCCCTCGCGATCTTTAGCCTGGTTGAGCAGCTTTTGCACACGATCTTTCACCTTGGTGTTATCTTGCATTGCCATTGCCTTTCGTGCATTTTGTTCAGTACGGTTATTTTTACTATACTTCGTTTGATTCCGCTACCCGATTGGGGATCCGCGAATGGCCAGACCGCGCTCCGCATTTGACGCAACGCGCTATCCTGGCCCAACACCGAAAGGAGAACTCATGGCGAAGGACGATGCACTGCACACCACCCACGAATGGCTCGCCGCCGTGGCGAAAGAACTCGGCGTCGCGCCCGAGGCGGTGCGCTCGCTAGTGGGCGACGTGCTGGACCTCACCGCCGCTGTGGCCCACAACGGGCCGTCGCGCCCGGCGGCGCCCACCACGGCGTTTCTTGTCGGGCTCGCGGCGGGGCAACAGCTGGGCCCGGACGCCACGCCGGACGCGACGGAGTCGGCGACCCGCAAACTCATTGAGGCGACCACGCAGCTGCTCGAGCGCTACGGCACCATCGACAACAGCGACAACAACGACGGGAGCCACGCGGGCGATGAGCAGGATTAACCAGCGCTTCGCCGTCACCAAGGTCACCCTCGGCGACGGCGAGCAGGCGGGGCGGGTGTTCACAGACACCCGCGCGGATACCGTCACCACCGAGGAGCCGTTGGAGATCCGCGCCGGCGGGGAGACGCTCACCACCACAATGCGCACCCCGGGCCACGACGTGGAGCTCGCGCACGGCTGGTGCTACGCGGAAGGCCTGATTACCGCGCCGCAGGATGTGCGCACGGCCCGCTACTGTGCAGGCGCCGTCGGATCTGGCGGCGAGAACACCTATAACCTGCTTGACTTGGAGCTCGCCGAGACGGCAAAGCCGGTCACGCCGGAGTTCATCCGTCTCACCCCCACTACCAGCGCGTGCGGTGTCTGCGGCACGCAGTCTATTAGCGAGCTGCTGCACAAAGTCCACATGCCCATCACCCCGATCGAGCTAGACCCAGAGCTCGTGGTGACGCTGCCCGACGCGCTGCGCGCGGAGCAGAAGCAGTTCAGAAAGACAGGCGGGATCCACGCCGCGGGCGCGTTCGACCTTGCGGGCAACCCGATCGTCGTGCGCGAGGACATCGGCCGCCACAACGCCGCGGACAAGGTCATCGGCCACCTGCTGCTGGAGGGCCGCCTCCCCGCGGACGGCATGGTGCTGGTGATGAGCTCGCGCGCCTCGTTCGAGCTCGTCCAAAAGGCGGCCATGGCGGGATTCCCCGCGCTGGTGGCGGTTTCCGCCGCGTCGTCGCTGGCAGTGGAGCTGGCGCGCGAGACCAACATGGCGCTCGCAGGCTTTGTCAGGGACCGTCACTTTAACCTGTACGCCGGCACCCTCGCTTCGGTATGATCCCCAGCATGACCGCGCGCGAAGTCCCCCAAGAGATCATCGACATGTTCTACCCGCCCATGCAGTACATGCGGGAGAAACTCGACCCCGATTTCGGGCACCTCGCCGCCGTCCGCGCCACCGCCATCAACGGCTGCACGGTCTGCACGGCCATCCACCGTCGCAATGCCCGCGAGCACGGTTGGAGCGAGGACTACATCCTCAAGGTCGAGCAGTGGACCCGCCACGCCAGCGAGTTCAGCGAGACCGAGGCGCTCATCCTCGAGCTCGCCGATACGATCACCGAGCTCGATGACGCCCCCGATTCCCTCCCGGACGACCTGTGGAACCGCGCGCTGGACGCCCTCGGAGAGGAAGTCACCCGCGCGCTCATCGTGGGAATTGTGAGCGTGAACAGCTACAACCGTCTCGGCATCGCCTTCAAGCAGGACCCCCGCGACGTCGCGCGCGTCACCGACTTCGACCTGCAGTAGCCCAAAAGCACCGGCAGCGCACCCGGCGTCACGCCAAGGTTGTGCCAAGATGGTGGGCGTGAATACACCCCACTCCCCCGCTCCCGCCGACGGGACGGATGCCGCCGCTCTGCTCGGCGCCGTCCGTGACCTCCGCGATGCGGTCGCCGACACCGACGTCCCCACCGACAGCGCCGCAGCCGCCGACGCCCGCGCCGTGGTCAACCAGTTCGACGATTACATCCTGCCCCGCCTGAGCAACCTCGACGCGCCGCTGCTGGCCGTCATCGGCGGCTCTACCGGATCCGGCAAGTCCACGCTGGTCAACGGGGTCCTGCAGGAGCACGTATCCAACCCGGGCGTGATCCGCCCGACCACACGCCAGCCGATCCTGGTGGCCAACCCCGCCAACGCGGACTGGTTCAACTCCCCGGAGGTCCTGCCCGGCCTCGCCCGCTCCCACGGCGCCGGCGACGAGCAGTCCACCACGCTGCGCATCGTGCGCACCGAACAGATCCCCGAGGGCCTCGCGCTCGTCGACGCCCCCGATTTCGACTCTATCGACGACCACAACAGGGCCCTGGCCTCCCAGCTCTTGGCGGCCGCGGACCTGTGGATCTTCGTCACCACGCCCGCGCGCTACGCGGACCAACTGGTGTGGAACTTCCTCAACGACGCCGCCGGCCGCGGCATCGAGGTGGTCGTGGTGCTCAACCGCCTCGACGAGTCCTCCGCCGAGACCGTCCCCGCGGACCTGCGCCGCATGATGGACCAGGCCGGGCTGACGAGCGCGACGGTGTTCACCGTCCCCTTCGTCACCGGCACGGACGAGTTCCTGCCCAACGAGGTGGTAGCCCCGCTGCGCGACTACCTGTCCACCCTGGCCAACGACACCGCGGCCCGCCGCGACGTGGCCGGCAAGACGGTCGCGGGTGCGCTGGCGGGGGCGCTCGGGCGCGTCGACAAGCTCACTGCTGCCCGCGGGCAGCAGGAGGCGTTTGCGAACCAGCTGGACGCGGCGGTTTCAGAGCAGTACCGCGCCGCCAGCCAGCACGTCATCGAGGCGACCAGCGACGGCAAGCTCCTGCGCACCGAGGTCATGGACCGCTGGCAGGACGTCGTGGGCACCTCGGACGTCTTCCGCGGCGTCGAGCGCTGGTTCTCCCAGGCAGTAGACAAGGTGGGCAGCTTCTTCACGGGCCAACCCGCCCCGCTGCGCGAGGTGGAAACGGAGATTGAAACCGGGCTGCACGCAGTGCTTATCGACGCCGCCGAGACCGCCGCCGCACGCTCCTGGTCCCACGTCGGCACGGTCGCCCCGGAGCTGCGCGCTCAGGCGGACCCCTCGCTGGCCCGCGCCAGCGCCACCGTCTCCGACGACGCGGCCCGCCTCGTCCGCGACTGGCAGCAGGCCATGCTGGAGCGAATCCAGGACACCGCCGGCCAGAAACGCCAGCGGGCCCGCGCGATGTCGCTGGGCCTCAACGTCCTCACCGTCGCGCTGATGCTCGTCGTGTTCGCCTCTACCGCGGGACTCACCGGCGGCGAGGTCGCCATCGCCGGCGGCTCCGCAGTGGTGGGACAGAAGATGCTGGAAACCATCTTCGGCGAGGACACGGTGCGCCGCATGGCAGCCGAGGCGAAGGCCGACCTCAACGAGCGTCTCGAGGCGCTCATGGAGGCCGAGCGCAACCGCTACCGCGACGTCACCGCCCCGCTGCACCGTGGCGCCACCGCGGACCAGCTGCGCGAGGCGGCAGGCCAGGCCCGCGCGCAGGCCAGCGTCCGCTTCCCGGAGGCCCTGCCCGCCCCGGCGAACCTCCCGGCGGTTGCGGGCGGTGAGGGTGGCGTCGACAAGCAACAAAGCTCCGGCGAGGCCGACTCGAAGCTGCGCGGCCTCCTGGACCAGCTGCGCGGCACGTTCACGCGCCCGGACGGGCAGGACGGGGGCACCGATGGCGCTGTTTAGCTCGAAGGCACCGCTCGGAGAGCGGCTCGACGCGCTCGGGCAGGCCGCGGAGATCGGCCACCCCTACCTCTCCCCCGCGCAGCGCGAGCGCCTCGAGAAGGTCGCCCGCGCCGGCGCTGAACGACGCGCCCTGTCCGCCGAACACACCGTCGTCGGCTTCTTCGGCGCGACTGGCTCGGGCAAGACCTCGCTGTTCAACGCCATTGTCGGCGAGGACCTGGGCAAGGCCGCCGCGCGCCGCCCCACCACCTCCTCCCCGCTCGCCGCGATCTGGGAGCCCGCCGGCTCCGAGGAGCTGCTCGACTGGCTCGGCGTAGAAGACCGCCGCGCCCGCAGCGGCGAGTTCGCCTCCGGCGCGGGCCCGCTCATCCTGCTTGACCTGCCCGATTTCGACTCCGTTGAGGCCTCCAACCGGGAGATCGCGGAGCGGCTCGCCGGCCAGGTCGACGTCCTCGTCTGGGTGTCTGACCCCGAAAAGTACGCCGACAGCGTCATCCACGAGCAGTTCATCCGCCCCCACGCGGACCACGCCGCGGTGACCCTCGCGGTGCTGAACAAGTCGGATCTGCTGGCCGAGGGCGACATCCCCACCGTCAGCGCCTCCTTCAAGGGCCTCTTGCTTGACGACGGCCTCTCCAACGCCCACGTCATCCCCACCTCCACCCGGACCGGCGCTGGCCTGGACAACTTACGCGACGCTATCACCCGCGTCGCCCGCGCCCACACGGCGCAGTCCGCCCGCATCGAGGCCGACATCCACTCCGCCACCGCGGACCTCATCCCGGCCGCTTCCGGCAAGCAGCTGGCCAAGCAGGAGAAGCAATCGCGGCCGGACAAGCACGCGAAGCGCGACATGGACGCCACGCTCGCCGAGGCGACGAGCGCCGACCGCATCGCCGACAAGGCCGCCGCGGCGTACCGCAAGCGCCTGCACGAGCGCACCGGCTGGCTGCTAACCTCCTGGATCACCCGCTTCCGGCCGGACCCGCTCAGACGGATGGGCGTGCGTGACGACGCCGACGAGCTCGGCGTTCACCGCTCCTCCCTCCCGGAACTGGACGCCGCCTCGAAGGCGGTGTCCAACCGGGGCGTGCGCGAGTACGCGGAGGCGGTGTCGCAGGGGTTGCCGCCCCAGTGGGCCGCCGCCGTGTCGGATCGGGCCGGTGGGGTCGCCGAGCAACTCCCCGCGGAGCTCGACCGCGCCGTCGCCCGCACGCGCGTCCCGGCGCAACCGTCGAAGGCGTGGTCGCTCCTCACCTTGATCCAGTGGCTCGCGCTCGTCGCCGCGCTCGTCGGCGTCCTCTGGTACTTGCTTGTCGCCCTCGTCCCCGGCGTCCTTACGCCGCTGCTCGGCGGCGACCTGGTCCCGGACGTCGAGGGCTGGCCCATCCCCACCCTCCTCATCATGGCGGGGCTGCTCACCGGGCTGGTGATCGGCCTGGTCAGTGCCGTGTTCGGCGGGGTGCTCGGTTCCGGGGTGCGCAGGCGCACGAAGGCGGCGCTGCGGCGAGAGATCGCCGTGGCCAGCGAGGACACCGTGGTGGCACCGCTCGGCCAGATCCGCGAGGACTACGCCCGCTTCGCCGACCGGGTGTCGCTCGCCCGCGGGTAGGCGGCGCGCTCTCCCCCCCGCGGCGGGCGCTTTGTCGCGTCTCTTGGGGCGCCCCCGAATGACGAAAATGCGTAAAATTTCCCGCGCAGCCAACGGCCTAGACCGCGCCACCTGGTGAAACGCGGCGCCCCTCCGGGAAACGTCAGAAATCTCTCACACCCAGTAGGCGCCCTCCCAATGCGCTGCCACCCCACCAACGCGAAAATGCCCCCGGCTCCAAGCCGGGGGCATCGTCGTCAAGCGATCAAGCAAGCGCTTATGCGCGCTTCATCTTGCCGTCCTTGTCGGCGAACGGGAAGCCGAGGTGCGTCAGCAGCGCGCGACCCTCGTCGTCGTTCGTCGCGGTGGTGACGACGGTGATGTCCATGCCGCGGACGCGATCGATCTTGTCAATGTCGATCTCGTAGAACATGGTCTGCTCGGTCAGGCCGAAGGTGTAGTTACCTGCACCGTCGAACTGCTTGTCGTTCAGGCCGCGGAAGTCGCGGATACGCGGAAGCGCGACCGTCAGGAGACGGTCCAGGAACTCCCACATGCGGTCGCCGCGGAGGGTGACCTTCGCGCCGATCGGCATGCCTTCACGGAGCTTGAAGTTAGCGATGGACTTCTTCGCGCGACGAATCTGCGGCTTCTGGCCGGTGATCGCGGTGAGGTCCTCGAGTGCGCCGTTGATGACCTTGGAGTCACGCGCGGCGTCGCCAACACCCATGTTGACAACAATCTTGGTCAGGCCCGGGATCTGCATGACATTGTCGTAGCTGAACTTCTCGTTCAGCTGGGTGCGGATCTCGTCCTGGTAGCGGGTCTTCAGACGCGGGGTGTAGTTCTCGCTCATGCTAGATGTCCTTCCCGTTCGACTTGGCTACGCGGACCTTGTTGCCGTCCTCGTCAAAACGGTAGCCGACGCGAGTCGGGTTGCCGTCGGAATCCAGAACCATCACGTTGGACACGTGGATCGGTGCTTCCTGGGTGACGATGCCGCCGGACTCGGCGCCGCGCTCGTTGTACGAGTTTGCAACGTGCTTCTTCACACGGTTCACGCCCTCGACGAGGACCTTGTCACGCTTCGGGTAGGCCTCGATGACCTTGCCCTGCGCGCCCTTGTCCTTGCCAGAGATGACCTGGACCATATCGCCCTTCTTGATCTTCATAAGTTAGATCACCTCCGGTGCGAGAGAAACAATCTTCATGAACTTCTTGTCGCGCAGCTCGCGAGCAACGGGGCCGAAGATACGGGTACCGCGCGGCTCGGTGTCGTTCTTGATCAGAACGGCAGCGTTCTCGTCGAAGGAGATGTAGGAGCCGTCCGGACGACGGGTCTCCTTGGTGGCGCGGACGATGACGGCCTTGACAACCTCACCCTCCTTGACGTTGCCACCCGGGGTAGCTTCCTTCACAGAGGCGACGATCGTGTCGCCGATGCCGGCGAAGCGTCGAACAGAACCGCCGAGAACGCGGATGCACAGCAGTTCGCGTGCACCAGTGTTGTCGGCGACCTTCAGACGCGATTCTTGCTGAATCACAGTTGGTCTCCTGACCTGGATCGATGTGCGTCAGATTTCCGTCCTGTACGCACGTGGTCATGTGCTTACTTGCATGCCTTCGCTTATCGACGAACACCGCCCCGGCCCTTAAGCCGCAAGCTGGTGTCGAAGGGTCTCGGTTTTTCAGCTCGGAAACGCGCTTATAACCCGACCAGCGAGAGACAACTGCAGTATTAAAGCACGATATGCGCCCGAAATCCAAATCCGGTACCATTGTCGCGGCGCCGATCCTCCCGGTTCTCGGCCATGCCCGCAACGGGGGGGCAATAGCGGGGGCACGGTGGCGAGGATCACCTGCGCAGAATTAGCATTGCGCAGCTTAAACCACGTATGGTGTTACCTATGAACTTCGACAGCACATTGGCCGAATCAATCGGCTTTAAGGCGTACCTTTTCACCCACGAACTCCCCAAGTTCGCCGTACGTTCCATGCTCGCCGGCATGTTCCTCACTATCATCACCGCGTTCGCCGCTGTCGCAGCGACCTCGGTCGAGGCCCAGCTCCCCGGCTTCGGTAAGTATGTCTTCGCCCCGATCTTCGCAACCGCCCTCTACATCATCATCGTCCTCGGTGCCGAGCTGGCCACCGGCAATATGATGTACGCCACCTACGGCACCATCACCGGTCGCGTCCCCGGGTTCAAAGCGTTCTTCGCCGTCGTCGTGTGCACGCTGTTCAACCTGCTCGGCGTCCTGATCACCGCGTACTTCATCACCAAGACGACCGCGTTCGACACCGTCACCGCAGAGAACTTCCTCTACGGCGCCACCGCGGGCAAGCTGGCCAAGGACCCGGCGCACCTCTTCCTGGAGGGCATCTTCGCGAACGCCGTGGTGAACATCGGCATCCTCATGGCAGTCCAGGCCGGAAAGGACTTTAGCGCGAAGCTCATCGCCATCGTGCTGGTCATCCCGTCCTTCGCGGCGATGGGCTACGAGCACTCCATCGCGTCCTTCGTCATCTTCTCCCTCTCCGGCTACGGCATCGGCCCGGAGCATTTCGAGGGCTTCACCCTGGCCAACGGCCTGTCCAACTGGCTGTTCGTCTGGCTGGGCAACTACGTCGGCGGCGGCCTCATCATGGGCGGCGTCTACGCCTGGCTCAACCGCGGCGTCTCCCCGCTGCGCAGCTTCCCAATCGGCCACAAGACGGTCTAAGTACTCTCCCCCGGGGCGCGGATGCGCCCCTTTCCCAAGCGCCTACACAAACTGCCGCACAAGCGCCACCAACGCCACCACGACGATGATGCCGCGCAGTACGGAGTTTGGAAGGCGCTTTGCTATTTGCGATCCGCCCACGCCGCCGATCAGGCCGCCCGCGGCGACGATGAGCACCCCGAGCCACACAATCTCCGCCCCGAAGAACGCCCACGCAACGAGGTACACCAGCGCCGCGGTGATGTTGACAAACAGGGACAAGAAGTTCTTCACCGGGTTGACGTCCTTGAGCGAACGCCCCGTCGCCACGGACATAATGGCCATGTACAAAATCCCCTGCGCGGCGGTGAAGTAGCCCCCGTAGACCGCGGCGGCCCCCATCGGCGCGATCAGCTGGGGGCGCTTCCACGCCTGGCCAACAGCACCGCCCGGCTCCCCCGGTGCACCCGCCGCAGCTCGCTGCCCGAGCCACGCGGTGAGCCTCGGCTGGAAAATCACCATGAGCAGCGCCACCACGATGAGCACCGGCACGACAAAATCCAGCGTGCTCGACGGCGACGACAACAACAGGAGCGAGCCGGTCGCCGAGGCGAGGATGGTCACGACCACCATGGGCGCGAGATATGGGAGCTCCTTTTTGATCTCCTTGCGATAGCCCATCACCGAGCCGAACGACGCGAACACCATGCCGGTGGTGTTGGTGCGCACGGCGACGCCGGGCGGTAGCCCCAGCGCCATGAGCACTGGAAGCGTGAGCAAGGAACCGGAGCCCACCGCGGAGTTGATCGCCCCCGCCATTATCGCCATGACAAACAGCAGCAGCGCGCTGACCGGTTCCATACTCGTTTACTCCTTGTGCACTCCCGGGGTTGTTGCGGCCGGCGTAGCCGGCTTGGGTTCTACGTTAAAGCACGGCTGCCCAAAAGTGAGCTCGCCCGGTAGCGCTGTCGCGGGGTTGATCGCACCGACGCGCTTGGTGTTGGACACCACGATCGGGGTAGTGACCTCGTAGCCGGCGTCGGTGATGCCGTCGATATCAAAGGTGGCAAGCAGATCACCCGCGCGTACCTCGTCGCCTTTTTGCACGTGCGCGGTGAAGTGCTCGCCCTTGAGGTTGACAGTGTCGAATCCGATGTGCATGAGCACGTCAACCGGTTTGCCGTCGCTGCCCGTGCCGCGAATGGCGTAGGCGTGCCCGGAGGGGAACGTCACTGCCACTTTGCCGTCGAGCGGTGCGCGCAACTCACCGACCCTCGGTACGACCGCGATGCCGTCGCCAAGCTTGCCCTGCGCAAACATCGGGTCGCTCACGCTCGAAAGCGCCCGCGCCTCCCCCTCGAGCGGGGAGACCACGCGCAGCGCATCAGCCGACGGCGCCACGAGCGCAGCCGAGGCTGCCGTGCCCTCTGCTGTCCCGTCAGATGGGGCGTCGGGCACGTCGGGGTCGATGGAACCGTGCTTTTGCACGAGGTAGCGACCGTAGCCATATGCCGCGCCGAATGCGAGCACGAACGTCACCACCGCGAGGATGAGGAAGGTCCCCATGTCGCTTGCTCGCATGGACACCACTCCGATAAAGCCCGCGGCTCCGAGGGCCATCGCTTTCACGTCGAAAAGCGCGATGAGCATTGCGCCTATCGACGCCGCGCCCATCCCCACATAAAACGGCCAGCGCAACCGCAAGTTCACGCCGAAGATCGCAGGCTCAGTAATGCCGAACACGGCCGAAATACCCGATGAGCCCGCAAGGCCCTTGAGCTTGGCGTTGCGGGTGAGGAAGTACACGGCCAGCGCCGCCGCGCCCTGCGCGATATTCGCCATCGACGCGGTGGCGAAGATGAAGGAACCGCCCTGGTTAAACAGCTCCAACTCGATCGGCGGGAAGGACTGGTGCAGACCCGTGATCACAATCGGCGAGTAGACCAAGCCGAAGAGCAACCCGCCGATCGGGCCGCCGACCTCGTACAGGTTGGCCAAGCCGTGGATGAGCAGGTCGCCCAGCCAGCGCACCGCCGGGCCGACCGCGATGAAGGTGATGAAGCCGGTGATCAACAGCGTTGCCAGCGGGGTGACCAGGAAGTCGACCGTGCCCTTCAGGCGCTTGTGGAACCATTTCTCCACCGTGGCGAGAATCCACGCCACAGCCAGTACCGGTAGCACCGCGCCCTGGTAGCCGGCTTGTGCGACCGGGAACCCGAACAGGTCCCAGTACGACATGGAACCGTCCGCCATCGCGGTCGCCACGTCGTAGCCGTTGACCAGCTCCGGGTGCACCATCGCCATGCCGATACCAGCGCCCAGATACTCGTTGCCGCCGAATCGCTTCGTTGCCGAGAACCCGACCAGCACCGGCAGGAACGCGAACGGCGCCGATGACAGCACGTTAATGATTTGGGTGAGGCCCTCGATGGCCGGGAACATGGCCACCAACGAGTCGTCGCCAAACAGCCCCTCGGCGGTGAGCACGTTGTTAAGGGCCATGAGCAAACCGCCGCCCACCAGGATGGGGATCAGTGGCACGAAGATGTCCGAGAACACCTTGATGAACCGGGTAAACCAGTTGCCTTGGTTCGCCGCGACCGACTTCAACTCCTCGGTGGAGACGGCGATGTTTTTGCTCGTGGTAGCGTCGAGTTCCTTGAACACCAGGTCGACGTCGCCGGGTCCGACGATGATCTGGAACATCCCACCGGTTTCAAACGTGCCCTTGAGGTCCGGGTCATCGTCTAACGCGGCGGTGTCCGCCTTGTTCGAGTCTTTGAGCACCATGCGCAAACGGGTGGCGCAGTGGGCAACGCCAACAATATTGTCTTCGCCGCCCACCCCCTCCAGCACCCGTTTCGCCACAGCAGTGTGATCCATGGAGAGATCCTTTCCGGCAGGAGGTGGGGCGGCGGGCACCACCCCGGATTACCCCTGCTCACCTGTAAAAATAAGGGTCCCTTCCAGTCAACCACGCAAAAGGTGTGACCTCCGATCCCCTACCGCAAGAATCCCCCATCCGGGGCTACGCGAGCTGGAAGGATGCCCACTCGTTTCCGTTTGGCGCGAACACTGCGGAGGAGAACGCAACCTCCCCGCCGCCGGCAGTGAGCTCTAGCGCCGAGCCGTCGGCGGTGCACACGAGCTCGCCCGCGCCGCATTCCGCCCAGCGCATCAGGCCGTCGACGGTCACCGAGAGCGTGCCGCGCACGGTGGCTTGCCCACCGTCGCCGTCTGTTTGCGGCGCCCACGCGACGGTCGCGCCCACGTTGCCCTCCACGTCAACCAGCTCCAGTGTCTGCGGTGTCGCATCCAGCGCTTGGCGCGACACCAGCATTTCGTCCTGGTCTCTGGGGAGGCGGAGGGTGGTGTGCAACGTGGCGTCGATAAGCGAGAGCTCCCTGGGTAGCGTGAGCTGATGCACCCAGCCCTCCGCAGCAAACGTGGGCGTGTCGTCGCGCGCGGGGAGGCCCATCCACCCGAGCATGAGCGCGCCGGCGCCAAGGCTGACCAGCTGCGGGGCGTAGAACTCGTGGCCATAATCGAGCGGCGTGAAGCCCGTGACCACTTCGAAGGTCAGCCCGTCGAGGCGACCAACGACGTAGCCGCACTCATCCGAATCCGGGAACTGCGGGCAAAACACCAGCACATCGAGCACCTCGCCGGTCGCGCGATCCTCCATGCGAAGCAGATTCGGGCACTCCCACATGTAGGCCGACGCGGTGTTGTAGTCCAGGCCCACGAACTCGAGCGGGCCCGCAAGCTCCCAGGTATCCAAGTCCTGCGAGGTGTACACCACCACCGCGCCGGTGTTGTTCTCGCGGCGCGCGCCGATAACCATGCGCCACGACCCATCCGGCGCCTGCGTGACATGCGGGTCGCGGAAGTCGGGGGTAAAGCCCTCCGGGAACCCCTCGATCGCCGGGTTGTCGGCGCGACGGTGATACACCCCGCCGAGCGGGCCCTGCACATCCTCCACATCCACGATGTTCTGGCTGGTCACACGCTCGCCGTCAGCCTTGAGGTTGCCGGTGTAAAACAGCCGCATGTGCCCCTCGTGCACCACCGCCGAGCCCGAGTAACAGCCGTTCGCGTCGTAGGGAAAGTCCGGGTACAGCGCGTCCGGCAGGTGGTAAAAGCGACCGTCATCTAGCCGGGTCACCGCGTGCCCCCAGCCGGTGCGCTTCGGGGTGCGGGGAAACGACGGGTCGTGCTGGTAGAACACGTGCAGCTCGTCGCCGATCAGGGTCAGTCCGTTCGGGTCGTTCAGGCGCCCTTGCGGCGGGGTGAGGTGAAACTTCGGCCGATACGTCATAGCCATAGTCTACGGTGAGAAGCATGATTACCGTGTACGGCGAAGCGCTCGTCGACCTCGTGCCCACCTCCCCCGACCCGCTCGCCCCGCTCCAACCGGCGCTCGGCGGAGGCCCCTTCAACGTGGCCCGCGCGCTCGGCCGCTTCGGCGCCGACGTCGCCTTTAAATCCAGGTTGTCGCGCGATGCGTTCGGTCGCGCGCTCGAGCAGTCGCTTATCGACGCCCACGTCACCCTCACCCACTGCACCACCGGCCCCGAACCCACCACCCTGGCCGTGACGGCCCTGAACCCGGACGGGGCTGCCACCTACACCTTCTACGTCGACGGCACCGCAGACCGCCTCGCCACCCCGCAGCCGGTTGACGCCGGCTTCGCCGTCTTCGGCACGCTCTCCCTGGCACTCGAGCCGGCGTCGCTGCGCTACGCCGAAGCCGCGGCCGCCTCCGCCCGCAACGGCGCAGTGGTCTGCCTCGACCCCAACATCCGACCCGCCTTCGCCTCCGAAAAACACCGCCTCTTCCTACGCGGCATGCTCGACAACGTCACCGTGCTCAAACTCTCGGACGAAGAAGTCGACTTCCTCGGCGACACCTCCCATGTGCCCGTGGTGGTGACCACGCTCGGCAGCGACGGCATCCGCGTGCGCGCGCCCTTCGGTACGCTCACCATCACAGCACCAAAGGTGCAGGTCGCGGACACCATCGGTGCCGGCGACACCATCATGGCCGCACTTGTCTACCAATTCCAGCACCGCGGCCTTGACCGCGACGGGCTGCTCGCGCTCACCGATAACGAGTGGTCCCACATCCTCACCTTCGCATCCCACGCAGCGGCCCTGACGGTCTCGCGCACGGGCGCGGACACACCCACACTGGACGAGGTGGAAGCGTTCCTGCAGAGATAACGGTTGGGGCGGCGGTTTTCGCGCTCGCCGGGCACGAAAAAGCGGGCCGGTAGCAGACACATCCTGCCCACCACCGGCCCGCTTGGCTGAAGCGTGTTACTCCACAGTCACAGACTTGGCCAGGTTGCGCGGCTGATCCACGTTCAGGCCGCGGGCCTCCGCAACGGCGCAGGCGAAGATCTGCAGCGGCACCGTGGACAGGATCGGCTGCATGAGGCCGGCGGACTCCGGAATGCGGATGACCTCGTTGGCGTACTGGTTGACGTCCTCGTCGCCCTCCTCCGCGATCACGATGGTCACGGCGCCGCGGGCGCGGACCTCCTGGATGTTGGAGACGACCTTGGCGTGGAGGTTATTGCGCGAGTGCTTGGAGGGCACGATGATGAACACCGGCTGCCCCTCCTCCACGAGCGCGATCGGGCCGTGCTTGAGCTCGCCGGCGGCGAAGCCCTCCGAGTGCAGGTACGCGACCTCCTTGAGCTTCAGCGCGCCCTCGAGCGCGACCGGGAAGCCCACGTGGCGACCCAGGAACAGCACCGACTTGGCGTTTGCCAGGTCCTTGCCCAGCTGCTTGACCTGGTCCTCGTTGTCCAGGACCTTCTGCAGCTTGTCCGGCATGGCCTGCAGCTCATCCACCACGCCGCGGATCTCGTCCGCGTATTTGTCGCCGCGCACCTGGGACAGGTACAGGGCGAGCAGGTAGGACGCCACGATCTGGGAGATGAACGCCTTGGTGGACGCCACGGCGATCTCCGGGCCGGCGTAGGTGTACAGGACCGCGTCGGACTCGCGCGGGATGGAGGAACCGACGGTGTTGCAGATCGCGATGACCTTCGCACCCTGCTCACGGGCGTGGCGCACGGCCATCAGGGTGTCCATGGTCTCGCCGGACTGGGACACGGCGACCACAAGGGTCTGCTCGTTGACGATCGGGTCGCGGTAGCGGAACTCGTGCGCGAGCTCCACCTCCGTGGGGATGCGGCACCAGTGCTCGATGGCGTAGCGCGCGACCTGGCCCGCGTAGGAGGCGGTGCCGCAGGCGACGATGATGATCTTGTTGATGGAGCGGAGCAGCGATTCGTCGATACGCAGCTCGTCCAGCGTCAGGGCACCCTCCTCGTTGAAACGACCGTAGAGCGTGTCGCGGACTGCCGACGGCTGGTCGTGGATCTCCTTCTCCATGAAGGAGTTGTAGCCGCCCTTTTCCGCTGCGGTGACGTCCCACTCAACGCGGAACGGCTTGCCCTCGGCCTGCTCGCCGTCGAAGGAGGTGATCTCGTAATCGTGCGCCGTCAGGGTGACAATCTGGCCGTTGTCCATCTCCACCGCGTCGCGGGTGAACTCGATGAAGCCGGAAACATCGGAACCGAGGAAGTTGCGGTCCTCGCCCAGGCCGATGACCAGCGGGGAGTTCAGGCGCGCAGCGACGATGCGGTCCGGGTGATCCGCGTGGATGGCCAGCAGGGTGAAGGCACCCTCGAGGCGGTTCGCGGTGATCTGCATCGCCTTGGTCAGGTCGCCGTCAGCCTCGTTGTCGTAGACATCGAGCAGGACGGTCGCGGCGACCTCAGTATCGGTCTCGGAAATAAAGGTGTGGCCCTTCTCCTCCAGCTCGTGGCGCAGGGAGGCGAAGTTCTCAATGATGCCGTTGTGCACCACCGCGAGGCGGCCGTTGCCCACTACGTGCGGGTGCGCGTTCGCGTCGGTCGGGCCGCCGTGCGTGGCCCAGCGGGTGTGGCCAATGCCCAGGTTGGAGCCCGGGAGCGGGGCCTTTTCAATCTCCGCCTCCAGGTCTGCGACCTTGCCCGCCTTCTTGCGGTGCTCGATAGCGTTGCCGCTCATCACGGCGACGCCAGCTGAGTCGTACCCTCGGTACTCCAGCCTGCGCAAACCTTCAATAATCACGCCCAGGGCGTCGTGCTCGCCCGACGCGGGGTCACCAATATATCCAACGATTCCACACATAGCGACCAGAATACACGGGGTACACCATTGCTCCGAGTTCGCGCGCGCTTAATTGGATACGACAACCTTTGCGTTGTCGCCCTCGCCGTCCACCCGGACCGCGTACGTGGTGATGGTGTGGTTGTCTCCCTGCAACGATGCACCGTCGTCAAGATAGAACCTCTGCTTGAGCAACGGCGAAGCAATCGTGGGGCGCCCATCGACCTCCCCCACGATACCGCGCGAGAGCACGCCGGCACCCGTGTACGGATCGATGTTGTCCACCACGTACAGCTGCTCGCCGTCGACGGTGCGGAGTCGGAACACCGCTACCTGCGTCTCGCCGGGCAGCAGCGCCGCAGCGCCCACGCCCACCGAAAGGTCCTTCAGTGCACAAATCACTGTGTCTGTCATTTTTCTCCCAATCTCTAGTGATTCACACTGGCTAGTTGGCAGCGCCAACGGTCGGGGTCATCAACGGGACCTTTCGACCACCTTGCGGGTGCTCTTCAAACTGCACGGTGGGGTCCGGGGTACCCGGCGCATTAATAAAGGACACGAAGCGCTTCAGCTTCTCCGGATCATTCAGCACGTCCTGCCACTCGTCCGAGTAGTTCGCTACGTGGTGGTCCATGAACGCCTCCAGGTCATCGGCGATACCCAACGAGTCATCCACCACCACGTCCCGGATGTGGTCGAGACCCCCCTCGACCTCCGCCTGCCAGGCGGCGGTGCGCTGCAGGCGATCGGCGTTGCGGATGTAGAAGGCCAAGTAGCGGTCGATGTAACGGATCAGGGTCTCGTCGGTGAGGTCCTTGGCCAACAGTTGTGCCTGGCGCGGCGTAGCGCCCGCGTTGCCTCCCACATAGAGGTTCCACCCCTGCTCGGTGGCGATCACACCGATGTCCTTGCCTCGCGCCTCCGCGCACTCGCGGGCACAACCCGACACGCCCATCTTCAGCTTGTGCGGGGAGCGAAGGCCTCGGTAGCGCAACTCCAAATTGATTGCCATAGCCACCGAGTCCTGCTGTCCGTAGCGGCACCAGTCCGTGCCCACGCAGGACTTCACCGCGCGCAGGGACTTGCCGTACGCCTGACCGGACTCCATCCCCACGTCGATCAGTCTGCGCCAGATCTCAGGCAGATCTTCGGTGCGCGCGCCGAACATGGCGATACGCTGGGCACCGGTGATTTTGAGGTAGAGGCCGAAGTCCTCAGCGATGCGCCCCATCTCCTGCAGCTGTGCCGGGGTCACGTTGCCTGCCGGCTGGCGCGGGATCACGGAATAGGTCCCGTTCTTCTGCATGTTGCCCAACATGCGGTCGTTCGTATCCTGCAGGCCGGCGGTCGCCCCATCGAGCACGTGATTTTCGGTGTGCATGGACGCCACAATGTTTGCGAACGTTGGCTTGCACACCTCGCAACCACCGCCGGTGCCGAAGCGCTCAATGAAGGTCGGGAAGTCCGTAATACCGGTGGAGCGGGCGATTTCGAACAGCTCGGCGCGCGATTGCTGGAAGTGGGGGCACACAGCCTTCGATTGCTCAATGCCTTCGGCTTCCAAAATGCCCTTGAGCAGCGGGATACAGGACCCGCACGAAGTACCGGCGCGGGTCGCGCCCATGAGCGTTTCTACAGAATGGCACCCCTGGCCAATTGCCGCGCGTACGTCGCCTTTGGATACGTTGTTACAGGAGCAGATTTGCGCTGCGTCCGGGAGGTCGCCTGCACCAATGGCGGTGGTCCCCGCCCCAGACTCGGGGGCAATCAGGCTGACAGGGTCGCCCGGTAGCTCGGAGCCAACCATCGGGCGCAGCATCGAGTAGTTTGAGGCCTCGCCAACCAGGATGCCACCGATGAGGCGCTTGCCTTCCGCATCCAGGATGAGCTTCTTGTACACGCCCGAGACCGGGTCCTGAATGTGCAGCTCCTTGTGGCCCTCGTCGGCATTGAACGCGTCGCCGAAGGAGGCGACGTCCACGCCCATGAGCTTGAGCTTGGTGGACATATCCGGGTCCTCGAAATCAGGACCTTCCTCCCCCGCCAGGCGTGCGGCCACAATCTCCGCCATGGTGTTGCCGGGCGCGACCAGTCCGTACGTCTTGCCATCCACCGCTGCGCACTCGCCGATGGCGGAGATGTGCTCGATGGAGGTTCGGCACTGGCGGTCGGTGAGGAAGCCGCCGCGCGGCCCCAGTTCCAGGCCAGCGTCCGGGCCCATCGTGTCGCGCGGGCGGATGCCGGCGGAGAAGATCACCAGGTCGGTCTCAATCTGGCCGTCTTCGCCCAGGTCCAACACGACGGCCCCGTCGCGCTGCGTCGACGGTTCGATCGAGCGGCTGGTCACGCCTACGTGGACGTCCACGCCCATCTGGCGGATCGCCTGCGAGAGCATCTCGCCGCCTGCGTCATCCACCTGCAACGGCATGAGCCGCGGCGCCATCTCCACCACGTGTGTTTTCGCGCCCATGTGCTGAGCAGCGCCTGCCGCCTCAAGCCCAAGGAGGCCACCGCCAATCACCACGGCGGTCGCTTCGCCGTGCGTGCCCACCACGCCCTCGATCGCGGCGCGGATACCATCCATGTCATCGAGCGTGCGGTACACGTGCACCTGTGGCAGCTCATTGCCCGGGAGGCGCGGCACGAACGCGCGCGAGCCGGTGGCAAGGACGAGCTCTTGGTATGCGAACACGCGGCCGTCGTCAAGCACAATCTCCTTCGCCTCAGGCTTGATCGACACCGCGCGTCCTGGCACCACGGTGACATTTTCCGGGAGACGGTCGAGGTAGAGCGCCTCGCGGTCCCAGTTGCCCACGTAGCTGGACAGCTGCACGCGGTCGTAGGCGTAATCCTCGGTCTCACGGTTGATCACCGTGATCTGCGCGTCCGGACGCCGCGCCGAAAGCTCTTGGGCAAAACGGTGCCCAACCATGCCAAAGCCCACGACCAGAATCTCGGCATGGGTGGTCTGCGTACTCATAAAACCGTCCTTTGCAGTAGGGGCGGCGCGGCTGCGCCAATTACCCCCGATCGTACCGGCTAAAAAGCGGTGCGCGGTGGCTTCACCCCCACCAGCCCGTTCGCCGATATCCCCGCGCCCCTACCCCATCACGCCAGTCAATTTCCCGTGGAACGCGCTCGAACGCTCGCCCATCCCCACGAAGGTCACCGTCTTCCCGTACTGGGCGTAGCGCTGCTCGATGGAATCCAGCGCAGCGATCGTGGACGCATCCCACAGGGTGGCCTCGCTGAGGTCCACCACCACCCGTTCCGGGTCGGCGGAGTACCGAAACAGCGTGGTCAAGTCGTTCGAAGACGCGAACAGGAGCTGGCCGCGCACCGCGTAGCGCGCCTCACCGTCAACCTCCTCGCGGGTGACCTCCACCAGGTGCGCCACGTTACGCACGAACACCACGGACGCCGTGAGCACGCCGACCACCACGCCGATGGCCAGGTTGCCCGTCAGGATCACCACGACCACGGTAAGCGCCATAATGACCGTCTCAGACAGCGGGAGCTTGCGCAGCGTGGACGGGCGCACCGAGTGCCAGTCAAAACTGCCGATGGCCACCATGATCATCACGGCCACGAGCGCTGCCATGGGGATCTGGCCGACCAGCTCATTGAGCAGCAGCATCAGCCCAAGCAGGAACGCGCCGGCGAGGAAGGTGGACACGCGGGTGCGCGCGCCCGACGCCTTGACGTTGATCATGGACTGCCCAATGACCGCGCAGCCGCCCATGCCGCCGAAGAGGCTGGAGACCATGTTCGCGGCCCCCTGCCCGATCCCCTCGCGGGTCTTGTTGGAGTGGGTATCCGTGATCTCATCGATGAGTTTCGCCGTCAGCAGCGACTCCATGAGCCCCACCAGCGCCACCGCCAGCGCGTACGGGGCCACCACCTTGAGCGTGTCCAGTTCCCACGGGATCTGCGGCAGCACCATGTGCGGCAGGGAGCGCGGTAGCTCGCCGCGGTCCCCCACGGTTGGCACGTCGATGCCAAACCCGATCACTACCGCGCTGACCACCACGATGGCCACGAGCGGCGGCGGCACCGCTTCCGTGATGCGCGGCATGGCAATCACGATGACCAGGCCGAGTGCGACGAGCGGGTAGACGGCGGCGGGGACGCCGAACAGCTCGGGCAGCTGCGCCGAAAAGACCATGATGGCCAGCGAGTTCACAAAGCCCACCATGACGCTGCGCGGAATGAATCGCATCAGTTTGGCCACCCCGAGCAGCGCCAGCACAATCTGGAACACGCCGGCGAGCATGATCGTGGCCAGCAGGTAGTCGTAGCCGTGCGCGCGCACGAGTGGCGCGACCACGAGTGCGACCGCGCCGGTCGACGCCGAGATCATGGCCGGCCTGCCGCCAACTATCGCCGTGACCGTCGCCATGATGAACGACGAGTACAGCCCCACCTTGGGGTCCACGCCCGCGATCACGGAGAAGCTGATCGCCTCCGGAATCAGCGCCAGGCCCACGACGAGCCCGGCCAGCACCTCCTTGCTCAGGATCCGCGGCGTTCGCAGCGCCTCCCACACTGTTGGCCGGGGCGCGTAGCGCTCGCCGGTCTGGGCGGTCAGCGTTTCCACAGGCATCAGGTCCTCCTGGTCTCGAGGTCAGCAACGTTCACACTGTAGTACCGCGCCCGGGCAGATGCCTATCGACGCCTACTTGCCCGCCACGGTGGCGTCGATAAGCATGCAAAAACCGCACCCCCTTGGAGAGGGTGCGGCTGGTGCGGGGTCCGCTAGGGACTAGCGAGCCTTCTCGACGATCTCGACGAGACGGAAGTGCTTGTCCTTGGACAGCGGGCGGGTCTCCTCGATGAGGACCAGGTCGCCGACGCCGGCGGTGTTGTCCTCGTCGTGAGCCTTGACGCGGTTGGTCGTGCGGACAATCTTGCTGTACAGGCCGTGGGACTTGCGGTCCTCGACCTCAACAACGATGGTCTTGTCCATCTTGTCGGACACGACGTAGCCGCGGCGGCGCTTCTGCACTGCCTTCTGGGTGTTCTGTTCAGTCACGTTTGCCTCACTCATGATTAAGCCTCAGCTCCCGGGACGACGGACAGGCCGAGCTCTCGCTCGCGCAGCACGGTGTAGATGCGTGCGATGTCGCGCTTCACGGTGGAGATGCGGCGGTTGTTGGTCAGCTGGCCGGTCGCGAGCTGGAAGCGCAGGTTGAACAGCTCTTCCTTCGCGTCGGACAGGCGGCTCTTCAGCTCTTCATCGGTGAGTTCGCGGAACTCAGATGCGGGGGTACCGTTCGCCATTAGTACTGGTCCTCCTTCTTGATGATGCGAGTCTTGCACGGAAGCTTCGCAGCCGCACGGCGCAGAGCCTCGATGGCAACCTCGTCATTCGGGTAGGACATCTCGAAAAGGATGCGACCCGGCTTCACGTTGGCAACCCACTTCTCCACCGGGCCCTTACCGGAACCCATACGCACGCCGAGCGGCTTCTGGGTCAGCGGGCGGTCCGGGAAGATGTTGATCCAGACCTTGCCGCCACGCTTGACGTGGCGGTTGATGGCAATACGGGATGCCTCAATCTGACGGTTGGTGATGTAGGCCGGCTCGAGTGCCTGCAGGCCCCAGTCACCGAAGTTGATGGTGTTCCCGCCCTTGGACACGCCACGACGGTTCGGGCGGTGCTGGCGGCGGTACTTCACGCGCTTAGGGATAAGCATGTGTTTAGCCCTCCTGCTTCTTCTCGGCGCGCTGGCGGCGCTGGCCGCCGCGACGCGGGCGACGGTCGCCGCGGCCACGGCGCTCGTTGGACGGAGCGTTGAGCTCGGACTCGCGGACACCGCCAACAACGTCGCCCTTGTAGATCCAGACCTTGACGCCGATGACGCCGAAGGTGGTGTGGGCTTCTGCGGTGCCGTAGTCGATCTCCGCACGCAGGGTGTGCAGCGGCACACGGCCTTCGTGGTAGCGCTCGACGCGGGACATTTCAGCGCCACCCAGACGGCCAGAGGTCATCACCTTGATGCCCTTGACCTGCGGGTTGCGCATTGCGGACTGGATAGCCTTGCGCATTGCGCGACGGAACGCAACGCGGTTGACCAGCTGCTCAGCGATGGACTGTGCAACGAGGGTCGCGTTGGCGTCAACGTTCTTGACCTCGAGGATGTTGAGGGCGACCATCTTGCCGGTGAGCTTCTCCAGCTCGCGGCGGATGCGGTCAGCCTCAGCACCGCGGCGGCCAATCACGATGCCCGGGCGGGCGGTGTGAATGTCGACGCGGACGCGGTCGCGGGTGCGCTCGATGTTGACGTCGGCGATGCCGGCGCGCTCGAGACCCTTGGACAGGAATTCGCGGATCTTGATGTCCTCGTGGACGTAGTCTGCGTAGTTCTTGTCGGCGTACCAGTGGGACTTGTAGTCAGCGGTGATACCCAGGCGCAGGCCGTGTGGGTGAATTTTCTGGCCCATTACTTAGCCCCTTCCTTGGACTCGACAACGACGGTGATGTGGGACGTGCGCTTCCGGATCTGGAAGGCGCGGCCCTGGGCGCGCGGCTGGTAGCGACGCATGGTGGGGCCTTCGTTGGCCCAGCACTCGGACACGACGAGCGTGCGCGGGTCCAGACCGAAGTTGTTCTCGGCGTTGGCGGCTGCGGAAGCAACAACCTTCGCAACATCCTTGGACGCTGCCTGCGGCGCGTACTTCAGGATGGCGAGTGCCTCAGATACGGACTTACCGCGGACGAGGGCCAGCACGCGGCGGGCCTTCATCGGGGAAGTGCGGACGAACTTGGCCGTCGCGGATGCAGTGGTGATTGTGTCAGCCATTGCTTATCGACGTCCCTTCTCTACCTTGACGTGACCCTTGAAGGTCTTGGTTGGTGCAAACTCGCCGAGCTTGTGACCGACCATGGACTCGTCGACGAACACCGGGACGTGCTTACGGCCGTCGTGGACGGCGAAAGTGTGTCCGATGAAATCGGGGAGAATGGTCGAGCGGCGGGACCAGGTCTTGATGACCTGCTTGGTGCCGGCCTCGTTCTGAGCATCCACCTTGTTGAGGAGGTGCTCATCGACGAACGGGCCCTTCTTCAGGCTGCGTGGCATGTCTGTTTACCTCCTCTTAGCGCTTCTTGTTCTTCGAGCGACGACGGCGCACGATCATGTTGTTGGAGTAACGGTTCGGGTTGCGGGTACGGCCTTCCTTCTGGCCCCACGGGGAAACCGGGTGACGGCCACCGGAAGTCTTACCCTCACCACCACCGTGCGGGTGGTCGACCGGGTTCATGACAACACCGCGGACAGTGGGCCTCCAGCCCTTCCAGCGCATACGGCCGGCCTTGCCCCAACGGATGTTGATCTGGTCGGCGTTGCCAACCTCGCCCACCGTTGCGCGGCAGCGGATGTCCACGCGACGGATCTCGGAGGACGGCATGCGCAGCACGGCGTAGGAGCCTTCCTTACCCAGCAGCTGGATCGAAGAACCAGCGGAACGGGCAAGCTTGGCGCCAGCACCGGGCTTGAGCTCCACAGCGTGGATGGTGGTACCGGTCGGGATGTTGCGCAGCGGAAGGTTGTTGCCAACCTTGATGTCCGCGTTAGCGCCCGACTCGATCACGGTGCCCTGCTTCAGGCCCTTCGGCGCAATGATGTAGCGCTTCTCACCGTCGTAGTAGTGGAGCAGTGCAATGTTTGCGGTGCGGTTCGGGTCGTACTCGATGTGAGCGACCTTTGCCAGCACGCCGTCCTTGTCGGAACGGCGGAAGTCGATGACGCGGTAGCGACGCTTGTGGCCGCCGCCGCGGTGACGAGTGGTGATGTGGCCGTGGGTGTTACGGCCACCCTTCTTCGGGAGCGGGCGCAGCAGCGACTTTTCCGGGGTCGAGCGAGTGATCTCGTCGAACTCGGAAACGGAGCTGGCACGGCGACCCGGAGTTGTCGGCTTGTACTTACGAATAGCCATAGTGTGTCCTTTTCTATCGGTGTCTTCTGCAGCAGCCGCTGTTAGGCGGTTGCACCGCCGAAGATGTCGATGGAGTCGCTGCCCTCGCGGAGAGTGACGTAGGCGCGCTTGGTGTCCTTGCGCTTGCCGTAGCCGGTGCGGGTGCGCTTGCGCTTGCCCTCACGGTTGGCGGTGTTCACCGAAGCGACGTCGACGCCGAAGATCTCTTCCACGGCGATCTTGATCTGGGTCTTGTTAGCAGACGGGCTGACATAGAACGTGTAGGTGTTCTGCTCCATCAGCGCGTAGGTCTTCTCGGAGAGGACCGGGGCGATGATGATGTCGCGCGGGTTAACAGTCTTAGCCATTTACTTCTCCTCCTCCGCAGCGGTGGCGGTAGCCTGTGCCGCGTCGCGGTTGATGAAGGTGTGCAGTGCCTCGACCGAGAAGACCACGTCGTCTGCGTTGAGCACGTCGTAGGTGTTCAGCTGACCCGGCTCGATGATGTGGACGCCCGGCAGGTTCCTTGCGGAAAGACGGGAGTTGTTGTCATCGCGGCCGATCACCAGCAGAACGGACTTACGGTCGGTCAGGCGCTCCAGGAAGGTGCGTGCAGACTTGGTCGAGGGCTTCTGGCCCGGGACCAGGTCCTCAACGACGTGGATGCGTGCGTTACGCGCGCGGTCGGTGAGGGCACCTACGAGAGCTGCCTTAATCATTTTCTTGGGGGTGCGCTGCGCGTAGGAACGCGGCTGCGGACCGTGAACGGTGCCGCCGCCGGTGAACTGCGGAGCGCGGATGGAACCCTGGCGGGCACGGCCGGTGCCCTTCTGGCGGAACGGCTTCTTACCACCGCCGCGCACGTCGGCGCGGGTCTTGGTGGCGTGGGTTCCCTGACGAGCTGCTGCGAGCTGTGCGGTGACAACCTGGTGCAGCAGCGGGATGGAAGCTTCGCGGTCAAAAAGTTCTGCCGGAAGCTCTACGGAACCGTTGGTCTTTCCGTCAGCGGTGTGGACGTCAAGCGTCAGGTTCGTCATGCGTGAGCACCGCCCTTCACTGCGGTCTTGACGGTAACAACGCTGCCCTTGGCGCCCGGGATTGCACCCTTGACCAGGATCAGATTGTTGTCGCCGTCGATGCGTTGGATCTTCAGGTTCTGGGTGGTAACGCGGTTACCGCCCATGCGGCCAGCCATGCGCTTGCCCTTGAAGACACGGCCCGGGGTAGCACAGCCACCGATGCCGCCGACGCGGCGGTGGGAGGCCTGGTTACCGTGTGCGGCACCCTGGCCGGCAAAGCCGTGGCGCTTCATCGCGCCGGCAAAGCCCTTGCCCTTGGTGGTGCCGACGACGTCGACGAACACGTCGCCGTCGAAGATGGTGGCGTTGTATTCCTGGCCGACCTCGTACTCGGAGGTATCGTCCATGCGGATCTCCGCAACAACGCGACGCGGCGTCACGCCAGCCTTCTTGAAGTGGCCAGCCTGCGGCTTCTTGGACTTACGGGGGTCAATGTCGCCGTAAGCAATCTGGATGGCGTCGTAGCCATCGGTCTCTTTGGTACGGATCTGGGTGACCACACACGGCCCAGCCTCGACGACGGTCACCGGGATTACGCGGTTCTCATCGTCGAAGACCTGGGTCATGCCGAGCTTCTTACCCAGAATGCCCTTGATCTGGTTCTCAGACATGTATTAGTTCTCCACTACTGAACGTTTTGGGGATCTCTTGCTTACTGGATGTTCACGTCGACGCTTGCCGGAAGGTCGATGCGCATGAGCGCGTCAACGGTCTTCGGCGTCGGATCGAGAATGTCGATGAGGCGCTTGTGAGTGCGCATCTCGAAGTGCTCGCGAGAGTCCTTGTACTTGTGGGGAGAACGAATAACGGCGTACACGTTCTTTTCGGTGGGCAACGGCACCGGTCCAACGACGCGGGCACCCGTGCGGGTGACCGTAGCAACGATCTTCTTCGCAGATGCGTCGATCGCCTCGTGGTCGTAGGCCTTGAGCCTGATGCGGATCTTCTGTCCCGCCACGCTTACCTCTTCCTCGCATCCCCACTTTCAAGTCCCGCCTCGCTCGTAGTTGAACGAGGCAAAGACGAAGCGGTGGGGTTTGTAGCTTCTAGTTTCTCTATAACGTTGTCCGGGCTGGGCCCATGGCTCAACGCCAGTGTCGTTTCATTGACTTCTTGACACTTCCGGAAGGTGACAAGGCGCTAGCAAATAACTGCGCGCTGCAAGTCAGTGCTTCCGCCTCGGCGCGTGCCGGGGTGCAAGACTCGGAAGGGTGCGTGACCCTTGCGTACTGCCGCTGTTTATTTGCCATGGCGCCTTCTCCGGTCCTGCCCGCATTTCGAGTCAGGTCCTTCAACCGAAGGTGTCATGTTCACCGGACCACCGCGCTTGCGCGCCATGTTTCGGCAACCTGAGTATTAAAACACGTCCTCCCCATTTACGCAAGCCCGAGCTTTTTCGCTTCTCGACGCCCCCACCTTCCCCTCATCCCGCCACCCCAAAGATTGCAACTTAATACCAATTCGTGCCGGGTCTCCTCAACGCCCGGAGCCTCGGCGCGGAAAATGTGTACCCTTGTTTGCTGAGCCCGGTTATCCATCAGTTCATCGCTTTTCCGCAGGTGGAACGGGCCGATTTTTCTACAGCTACAAAACGCAGTGAAGGAAGGACCAGTCATGGCCGATCACACTCTGAACGAGAACACCCCTGCCCCCACCAACTCCACCTCGACCGCCGTGGACGCCGAGCAGACCCGTCCGCGCAACGAGAACCTGGAGTCCGACTCCGGCTCCACCGTCATCGACGACAACGTCGTGGGCAAGATCGCCGGCATCGCTGCACGCGAGGTCTCCGGCGTGTACAACCTGGGCGGCGGCGCTGCCCGTATGTGGGGCGCGGTCCGCGAGTCCCTGACCTCCTCCACCAACGTCCAGCAGGGCGTCAACGTGGCTGTCGAGGACGGTCACACCTCCGTCGCCGTGGCGATCATCGCTGAGTACGGCGTGGCTATCCACGAGCTGGCGAACGCGATCCGCGAGAACGTCACCGTCGCGCTGACCCGCATGACCGGCCTGATCGTTGACCGCGTCGACGTCACCGTGCACGACGTGCACCTGCCGGAGCAGGAGGACGAGTCCGACAACGAGGACGCTGCATTCCAGTCCAACAACCAGGCGCTGGGTCAGTAGTTATGGCGCGGACCCCCATCACCCTTGAGGTCGGGGAAGCCGTCCGCGACAGTGCGCTCGGTGTTCCCGGCGTCGCCGCTCTGGACAATGGCCGCGTCGGCGAGGTGGCGCTCCTGCTGCCTAAGGCCCGTATCGACGGCTTGCGCCAGGTCGACCGCAACGACGACCGCGGCATCGAAGTGCACATCGTCTTCGACACGGCGTCGGGGCGCGACATTCAGTCAGTAGCCGAGGATGTCCGCTCCGCCGTACTCGGCGCGACGGACCTCCCGTTCGTTGACGTCGTCGTGGCCGACGCACGGTAGGCACCCGGATCTCGTCTCTTGCGGCTGAGCGCCGCCCCGCCACCCGCGGGGGCGCACGGCCGCCAATCCCCGAAAAGTGGTATTGATATGAATCTTTCTTCCAATAAAACGCTGGCCGGCGTGATCATCGGCGTGGTCATCGCATTCTTCGTCATGTTCGGCGGATGGCTGGGCCTGCTGTGGCTGCTGCTGTTCACCATCGTCGGTGGCGTCATCGGCGCGCAGCTCGACGGCCGCCTCGACATCGCCGAGATCCTGAGCACGAGCTCCGGTAAAGGCCGCAGCTAATGGGTACGACGTTCTACCACATCAGCGAGCGCTCAGTTGAGCGCGTCGCCGAGGTGGCGGCTTCGTCGGTGCCCGGCACCCTCGCGGTGGATGCGAAGCTCGCCGGACTGGCCGGCCGCAGCTTCCCCAGAATTGATGTCCACCTCGACCGACAATCGGGTGTCGCGGCAATCGAAGCCGAGATCGCTACCGCCTACCCCGCGCCGATCGCCGCCATTACGGACGCCGTGCGCGCCACCGTGATCTCCCACGTGCGCACCCTCACCGGTCTGGACGTCTCGCGCGTCAACGTGTCCGTTTCCAGCGTGGAGGCGCAGGACCTGAACTCGCGCGTGACGTGGGACGACGTGGCAAGCCACTCCGCGTTTGCCATCCCGACGCCGATCAAGGTCAACCAGCTCAAGGTGACCTCTCCTGTGACGCGGGAGCGCCAGCCGCTGAAGGCCATCCACGCGCGTTCCCTCGTGGACGACATGTGGGAGTTCAACGCGCCGCACCCGACGAAGGTCGCGTCGGTGCACGCGCCAGCCGAACCCACCGCGAGGTCCATCCGCGCGCCGAAACCGATGGACGTGCAGACGAAGGGCTTTGTGGCCGCGGGGCCGGGGCTCAGGGGCGTCGATAAGCCTGCTCCTGCGCAGCCGTGGTCCCCGCGCACCCCGGAGCCGCGCGTGCCAGCACCGTTCACCGTGAACTCCACGCAGCTCAAGCGCGTGCGGGTGCCGGAGCCCGCAGCGGTGCGCCGCACCGAGGTGCCGCCTCGCCGCAGGCTCACCGAGATCACCGCCGCCCCGCTGCGCCTACGGAAGGTGGAGACGCGGCCGGCGCGCCCGCTGCGCAAGGTCACGGTCAACGCCACGCCGCTGCGCGAGCCTCAGGTCCCGACGCCGCAGCGCGTCGTCCGCCCGCGAGCGCCGCGCCCGCAACCGCTGAAACAGATCTCTATTACACCGGTGGTGAATAAGTATGACCGCACCCGATAGCACCTCCGCGCCGGCTTACGACGCCACAGCACCGGTCGACCAGCCGCACACCCAGACCGTGCAGCCCACCGCACACCCGGCGGGCCCGCACCCGGGCGACGAGCCGCGGGCAAACCCCGCTGTCCGCTGGCTCACCCTGCTGATCGGTTTGATCCTGCTTGCGCTCGCCGCGGTGGTCGGCCGCGACCTGTGGTACTTCTTCCAAAACAGCAATTCCGACGATTCGTGGCTGCGCCCGGTCTTCGAGTTTGTCGGCCGCGCCACCATGGACGTCACCGCCGTGACGGTGGGCATCATCATCGCCATCATCGGTCTCGTGCTCATCGTCTACGCCTTCGTGCCCAGGGGACGCACGCACGTGCGTGTTGATTCGCCGGCGTCCATCTGGACCCGCCCGGTGGACATCGCGCGCAAGGCGACCCACACCACGCGCGCCGAGGTCGGCAACGCGCGCATCCAGTCCCGCGCGGACCGCAAGAAGCTGCGCGTGCAGGTCGAGGACGACGGCTCCGGTGCCGCGCTCCAGGAGCGCCTGACCTCGGTGCTGTCCGGCGAATTCCAGCGGCTCACCACCCCGCCCGCCATCAGCGTCAAGGTCACGCCGAAGCAGCAGAGCGCCTCGACCAGCACGGCGAGTGCGGAGACCCAGACCGGCAGCGCTGCCGACGCGTACGCCACGCCGGAATCAGCCGCAGAGATTTCCCAGCAGACCCAGGGGGTTCAGCGATGAGCAAGACACTGTCCTTCTTCGACCGACTCGTTGTGTTCCTCGTCGGCCTGCTCCTGCTGGTCGCGGGGCTCATCCCCGTGGCCTACTACTGGGAAATCCCCTACGTGAGCGAGTACCTCAACCGCTTCGACCGCGAATCGCTGGGCACAACGCCCGACGAGTCCTGGTACCGCACGGCGCTGATCATCGCGTTCGTCGCTCTGCTGATTCTTGGCGCATGGTTCGTCCTGGCCAACATCCGCAGCCGCGCGTTCAGCACCCGCGAGATCATGTCCGCGGACTCGCAGCACGGCGACAGCACAATCAACGTTGCCCGTGTCGCCGACGCCGCCTGCGCGTTCCTGGAAAAGTCCGAGATGGTTACCGAGGCCCGCAGCAAGGTCTCCGTTGTGGGCAACCGCCCCACGGCGCGCTTCACCGTCACTGCGTCCCCGAGCTATTCGCTTGACGACGTCACGCGGTTCCTCGAAGCCGCCGACGAGGACTTCCGTCTGGCCAACCACACCATGGAGATTGACACGGTGTGGCAGCTGCACCTGGATAGGATCGTCGCGTAGCGCCCCGTGCCGCTGGACCGGCTCCTACACCTCCAGCAGCACGATCTGCGTCACTCGCCCCAGCGACGCCGGCCCCGCGCCGCCTCCTGGGGCGATTTGCATGTCCTCCCCCACTGCACACCGCAGGATCCGCGACCACCGCAATTCCTCGCGAGCCGTCGCGCGGCGCCCCTCGGGCCGCCACACACGCAGACGCTGACCCAGCACGGCACGTGCGCCGTCCTCGAGCGCAACAAGCCACCGGGTACCGCCAATGTCCCCGCGCTCCAGCCCCGCAAGTTCCGGCGCGTCCTGCGCGTCCAGTACCGTCACGAGCCTCACCACGCCAAGACGGTGCTGGAACCCTTCCGTGTCCTCGACGACGAGCGGCCTGCCCGGCCCCACGGGCCGAAACGCCGCGTACTTCCACACGCTGGGCATCTGATCCGGGTTCGCGCTTGAGCGCACCACCACGGTGCTGCCGTCCATGCTCACTTCGTGTGCGGGTTCCTCGGTGGTGATCAGCACGGGTTGTTCCGGGAGCTCGCGCAGCAGCGCGGGGTGTTCGGCTTCGAGTTCGCGGAGCAGCCCCAGGAGTTCCTCGTCCGTGGTGCCGTAGGAGGCTCCCCGGTTTTGCAGCACGCCGATCAGCGCGGAGAGCGACAAGTCGGGTTGGCCCTCCCACGTGTCTCGGAGCGCGTCGAGGAGGGTGGGGATGCGGGTTGGGTCGTTGTGCACAGTTGCAGAGTCTAATCAGGCGCTGAATTCGGGCGCGCGAAAAGGGCCACCTCCCCTCGCGGGGTGGTGGCCCTTTGCTTATGCTCTGGTGCTTACCAGATCAGCGACTGAATTAGTCGAGGATCTTGGTAACGCGGCCAGCGCCGACGGTGCGGGAGCCCTCGCGGATAGCGAAGCGCAGGCCCTCATCCATAGCGACCGGCTGGATGAGCTCGACGGACATGTCGACGTTGTCGCCCGGCATGACCATCTCGGTGCCCTCCGGCAGCTTCACAACACCGGTGACGTCGGTGGTGCGGAAGTAGAACTGCGGACGGTAGTTGTCGAAGAACGGGGTGTGGCGGCCGCCCTCGTCCTTGGACAGGACGTAGACGGAACCCTCGAACTTGGAGTGCGGGGTGTAAGCGCCCGGTGCGATGACAACCTGGCCACGCTCAACGTCCTCGCGCTTCAGGCCACGGAGCAGCAGTGCTGCGTTGTCGCCAGCCTCAGCGGTGTCGAGGAGCTTGTTGAACATCTCGATGGAGGTGACGGTGGTCTTGGTGGCCTTGTCACGGATGCCGATGATCTCGACCTCGTCGTTGATGTTCAGGACGCCACGCTCAACACGGCCGGTCACAACGGTACCGCGGCCGGAGATGGTGAAGATGTCCTCAACCGGCATCAGGAACGGCTTGTCGGTCTCGCGCTCCGGATCCGGGATGGAGTTGTCGCAGGCTTCCATCAGGTCGATGACGGACTGGACCCACTTCTCGTCGCCCTCGAGAGCCTTCAGAGCGGAGATCTGCACGATCGGAGCTTCCTCGTCGAACTCCTGCTCGGCCAGCAGCTCGCGGACCTCCATCTCGACGAGCTCGATGATCTCTTCGTCGTCAACCATGTCGCACTTGTTCAGTGCAACGAGGATGTACGGGACGCCAACCTGGCGAGCGAGCAGCACGTGCTCACGGGTCTGCGGCATCGGGCCGTCGGTAGCAGCGACGACGAGGATAGCGCCATCCATCTGAGCAGCGCCGGTAATCATGTTCTTGATGTAGTCGGCGTGGCCCGGGGCGTCAACGTGTGCGTAGTGACGCTTCGGGGTGTTGTACTCCACGTGGGAGATGTTGATGGTGATGCCGCGCTCGCGCTCCTCCGGAGCCTTGTCAATCGCGTCGAACGCGAAGGCCTTGTTCTCCTCCGGGTAAGCGTCAGCGAGCACCTTGGTGATTGCGGCGGTGGTGGTGGTCTTGCCGTGGTCGACGTGACCGATGGTGCCGATGTTCACGTGCGGCTTGCTGCGCTCGAACTTTTCCTTTGCCACTGTATGTCCTCCTGGACTTCATGGTGGCTACGACCTTCGCAGCCACGTAGTTTACATTTGCCCTGCCCCGGCCCCGTTCACACGATGCCGAGGGCAGTGACCATTTCACAATGTGCCAGTTACATGATCCTAGATATTTGGTGACCGTTTTTCAAACCGGTCGACCCGAAAAACCCGGATCTACCAAGTGAGTAACGGCCGGCTCAGACACCCACAGTCTGCGGACGACCCTCGACGGATCCTTCCGAGCTGTGCGGTGACTCAGCCCAGCCGTTACCCCTTTGGCGGGAGCGCCTCCCCCATCAGCCGGTACCTCCGCTGGCACGCGGAGCTACCGTCCGAGGAAGGTGCCGGGGCGATCGACTAGCTGCCGTTGCGCTCGTCGATGATCTCCTGTGCGACGGACTGCGGAACCTCAGCGTAGGAGTCGAACACCATGGTGAAGTTCGCACGGCCGGCGGTGGAGGAGCGCAGGTCGCCGATGTAGCCGAACATCTCGGACAGCGGCACCTTTGCCTTGACGACCTTCGCGCCGGAGCGGTCCTCCATTGCGTAGACCTGGCCACGACGGGAGCTGATGTCACCGTTGACGGTGCCCATGAACTCCTCCGGGGTCACGACCTCGACGGCCATGAGCGGCTCGAGCAGCACCGGCTTTGCCTTCGCAACTGCTTCCTTCAGCACCTGGGAGCCGGCCATCTTGAAGGCCATCTCGGAGGAGTCGACCTCGTGGTAGGCACCGTCTTCCAGGGTGGCCTTGATGTTCACCAGCGGGAAGCCAGCCAGGTAGCCGTACTGCATCGCGTCCTGGATACCAGCGTCGACGGACGGGATGTACTCCTTCGGAACGCGGCCACCGGTGACGGCGTTCTCGAACTTGTAGGTCGCGGACTCGCCCTCCTCCAGGGTCTCCGGATCCGGATCGTACGGCTCGATGGTGACGATGACCTTTGCAAACTGGCCGGAACCACCGGTCTGCTTCTTGTGGGTGTAGTCCAGGGACTCGACCTTCTTGCGGATGGTCTCGCGGTAGGCAACCTGCGGGTTACCAATGTTTGCCTCGACCTTGAACTCGCGCTTCATGCGGTCAACCAGGACGTCGAGGTGCAGCTCGCCCATGCCGCCGATGACGGTCTGGCCGGTCTCCTCGTCGAGCTTGACGGTGAAGGTCGGGTCCTCTTCCGCCAGCTTCTGGATAGCGGTACCCAGCTTCTCCTGGTCGGCCTTGGTCTTCGGCTCAATTGCCACCTGGATAACCGGATCCGGGAAGTCCATGGACTCCAGGATGATCGGGTGGTCCGGGTTGCAGAGGGTGTCACCCGTGGTGGTCTGCTTCAGGCCGATGAACGCGTAGATGTTACCGGCGTCGGCGTGCTCGACCGGGTTCTCCTTGTTCGCGTGCATCTGGAAGAGCTTGCCCACGCGCTCCTTGTTCTGCTTGGTGGAGTTGAGCATGTTCTCGCCCGGGATAGCCTGGCCGGAGTACACGCGCACGTAGGTGAGCTTGCCAAAGAACGGGTGGACGGCGACCTTGAAGGCCAGTGCGGAGAACGGCTCCTCCACGGACGGCTTACGGGTCATCGGGGTCTCGCCGTCGAGGGCGGTGCCGTGCACCTCGCCCACGTCGAGCGGGCTCGGCAGGTAATCGACGACAGCGTCGAGCAGCGGCTGGACACCCTTGTTGCGGTAAGCGGTGCCGCACAGGACCGGGTAGATCTCGGAGTTGACCGTCATCTTGCGGATGGCAGCCTTGATCTCGTCCTTGGTCAGCTCCTCGCCGCCGAAGTACTTCTCCATGAGCTCCTCGTCGGACTCAGCGACTGCCTCGAGCAGCTTCTCGCGGTACTCCTCAGCCTTGTCCTTGAGGTCGGCCGGGATCTCCTCGATGGTCGGCTCTGCACCGGTCTCGACCTTGCCGCGCCAGGTGATGGCCTTCATGTCAATCAGGTCGACGACGCCGTCGAAATCGTCCTCAGCGCCGATCGGCAGCTGCATGACCAACGGCTTCGCGCCGAGGCGGTCGATGATGGTCTGCACGGTGAAGTAGAAGTCAGCGCCCAGCTTGTCCATCTTGTTGACGAAGCAGATACGCGGCACGTCGTACTTAGCAGCCTGGCGCCAGACCTGCTCGGACTGCGGCTCAACGCCCTCCTTGCCGTCGAACACGGCAACAGCGCCGTCGAGCACGCGCAGGGAGCGCTCCACCTCAACGGTGAAGTCCACGTGGCCCGGGGTGTCGATGATGTTGATCTGGTTGGAGTCCCAGAAACAGGTCACGGCAGCGGACGTAATGGTGATGCCGCGCTCCTTCTCCTGCTCCATCCAGTCGGTGGTGGAAGCACCGTCGTGGGTCTCGCCGACCTTACGGTTGATGCCGGTGTAGAAGAGGATGCGCTCGGTCGTGGTGGTCTTACCAGCATCGATGTGAGCCATGATGCCGATGTTGCGAACCTTGTGCAGGTCCTTAAGCACTTCTTGTGCCACGTTATTACCCCAACTTAAAAGTCGTCGACGCTCTGCAGACTCGGGGGAATCTCCAGCGGGCGCCTATGGCGAATAATTTCCTTTGTCAATTCTGCCACCTTTTTCATCAAATGGCAGGGTGAGTCGCGTCGGTCATTCCAAAAAACACCCGGACGCAACTGCACAACAACGATGCACGAAGCAGATATTCAATTTGCTTCTACGCAGTTGCGGCAGCTGACATCCGGGTGTCATAGAAAACCGTGCGCGCCGGTGATTACCAGCGATAGTGGGCGAAGGCGCGGTTGGCCTCGGCCATCTTGTGCATGTCCTCGCGACGCTTCACGGAAGCACCGAGACCGTTGGATGCATCCAGGATCTCGTTAGCAAGGCGCTCGACCATCGTGTTCTCACGACGCTGGCGGGTGAAGGTCACCATCCAGCGAAGTGCGAGGGTGTTGGAACGGCCGGGCTTGACCTCAACCGGGACCTGGTAGGTCGCGCCACCAACACGGCGGGAACGAACCTCGAGGTCCGGGCGGATGTTGCCCAGGGCCTTCTCCAGGGTGCCAACCGGGTCGGTGCCGGTCTTCTCGCGGCACGCCTCGAGTGCGCCGTAGACGATGCGCTCGGCGGTGGACTTCTTGCCGTCCTGCAGCACCTTGTTCACCAGCTGGGTAACAAGTTCGGACTGGTAAACCGGGTCCTTGACTACGGGACGCTTCGGAGCTTGCTGTTTACGCATTTCTGATTACTGTCCCTTCTTTGCGCCGTAACGGGAACGAGCCTGCTTACGGTCCTTGACGCCCTGGGTATCCAGTGCGCCGCGGATGATCTTGTAGCGGACACCCGGGAGGTCCTTCACACGACCACCACGCACGAGCACCATGGAGTGCTCCTGCAGGTTGTGGCCCTCACCCGGGATGTATGCGGAAACCTCGATGCCGGAGGTCAGGCGCACACGGGCGACCTTACGCAGTGCCGAGTTCGGCTTCTTCGGAGTGGTGGTGTACACGCGGGTGCACACGCCGCGACGCTGGGGCGAGCCCTTCAGCGCAGCGGTAGCCACCTTCTTGCTCTTATCGTGGCGGCCCTTGCGGACCAGCTGCTGAATAGTAGGCATTCACGCTCTTTCTGTTAAGCGGTGCGCGCTAAGGTGGCCGTACATGCAAAAATGGGGGCTCTTTTCGGGGCCCTGCCGTGTGCATGAACTACCTGACCGCGAGTGCGCAGCCGCACGGAGTTCGTATCTTTCCGCCACGCGAATTATCGCGAGCGAAACCTCATTCAAGCTACATCACCCCGCGTCACAAGAGCAAATCGCTTATCGACGAGCCACCCGACGCCTCCTCATTTACACTGCAAGCATGTCGACCACGACCTCACCGCCGGGTGAGTTCTCCCAGTCTGCGCGCGAGATCGCAGCCGAGTCCGTCATCATTCCCGTACGCGCCGCCGGTCTCCTCCTCCGGCACCTCCCGCAGCTCATCACATGTGTCTGCCTGGGGCTGGCGGGACGCCAGGCCGTGATCTGGCTCGCGGTGTGGATTTCCAACTTCAGCAAGGTCGGGGCCAGCCTGGTGATGCCGCTTGCTCCGCTCTCCGTCATGGTCGCACTGATCTACGCCCTGTGGTACCTCCGCCCGTCGCTCCCCTTCCTCTCCCGGGCGATTCCGGGGCGGGAGGAGACGTCGTCACGCACGCGCCTGTTTTCGGCGGGCGGGATGCTGATTTCGTTTCTCACTGTGTACGCCACGCACGGCATGCTTAAGGAGGACCTCGCCGCGTTCCGCCGCGCCGCCACGAACGACGAATTCATGAACCAGGGCTTTGCCGCGGACTTTAGCCGGGTGTTCGTCGACGGCACCGCATCCCTGCTCGCCCTCATGGCGGTGACGATCGTGCTGCGCAAGATTATTGGTTACTTCGCGCTGGCAGAACGTGGTCTCGGCCTCACCTATCTTGCCGCCTACCTCGACGTGCTGTGGATGTCCACCGTATCGATATTTGTGACCAACAAGCTCGCAGACGTACAGGATTGGGCGCTGAGCAGGCGGGGAATTGCGCCCGCGTACGACCGCTACGTGGACCTGAGGGACGGCATTGCCGAGCACACAGGCATCCTCGCCAGCGCCTGGGATTGGCTGGCGGAGGCGTTACCGGTGATCAACCAGCTGGTGACCATTCCGGTCGCGTGGCTCACCCTCGGCGCAGTGGTCTTCGGCACGTCGCTGGTTGCCAGCCGGGAGAAGGAAGCGGCGCCGGACGCCGAAGCTGCGGACAGCTCGCAGCGCTTCAGGAGGCGGGCGCGCCACGTGGTTGAAAAGGAGGCCAAGTACGTTGCCAACCAGGCGATGCAGCCTATCGCCGGGCCGCTGAAGACCACGTGGAGCGGCCTTCGCACGCTGGCCAAGGCAGGCATCGTGCCAATGGTGATGTTTTGCATCGTGTTCATGCTCGCCGCCGGAGTCGAGTTGGGCGTGGTCGAGGTGGGTCGCGCCATCGTGGGACCACAGGACGCGCTTGTCAGCGAAGTCATCGCTGCGTACATCCTCATCGTCGCGCGCGCCGCGTACCTGCTGCTCGTGGTGTGCCTGATCGCCTCGGGGCTCGACTTCTTCCTGCGCCGCTCCTACTCGCCCGCCGCAGATCCCGATGCGTCTCTCGCCTTGGACTCCGGGTCATCCACGTAGTTTTTCGGCTCCGGCAGGTCGAGGGTGACGTAGTCGGGCTCGTTCCACCCGAGGTGGAGCTGCTCCGGCTGCACGCCCTCCGGCATCGCGATGGGGATGAGTTTGCGCCACTCCTCCGGGCGCGGGTCACCCTGGACAACGCGGACCGTAGCGGTGCGGAGGTCCACCGACTCCGTCGCCGGCCCGCCCTCGCCCGGCGGGGTGCAGCTGTGCAGGGCGCTCATGCCACTCACCACTTCGCCGAAGATTTGATCCGTGCGCTGGTAGTCACGCCCGTCCGAGCCTGTCGCCCACATGCGGCAGTGGGACAGCACCGAGTCTTCCGGTGCGCGCCACTGGGTGAGTAGCGCCCAGATGGCAAACCCGTCGGGCGCATCGAGCCCGATCTCTTCCTCGTGTTCGACCCGTTGGAACCCGATCACCTCCACCTCAGCGGTGCGGCGCGGCGGCGCGCTCCCCTCCCCCTCCACGAGGCCATCGATGGGCAGGTCAAACGAGCCCGGGGTGCCGGCCGCGATGCGTTGCTCCTGGGTCCAGGACCACGGCCGATAGATCCCGAAGTACGGCTGCGACGATGCCGCCAGCATGCACCCGATCGCCACCGGGGCGGCAGCCCACCAGGCAAGTTTCATAGCGTGAGCCCCTCCCTGCTGATGTTTCCGGCTTCGACTGGTTCGCCGAGCTCCAGCACCACCCGCGGCGCCATCTGCGTGGCGGACGGGTGCAAGAACAGCCTCGCCCCCGCAATCTGCTCTGCCGGCATTTCGAAGACGAGGGTGCACTGCGTAGGAAGTTGCGGGTACAGGGTGCCACACGACGACGCGAGGTGGTTCGCGGGTCCGTAGAGCGTGCCGTCGGTAGCCTTGATCTGCCCTTCGAGTACCTGGCCAGTATCGGGTGTGTGGGTAAAATCCACGACCAGCCAGCGGGCGTGCGTTGGTACGCCGTTGATCGCATCGGCGGTAATGGTGTGGACTCCATCAACCCGCCCGATCTTCGGTGCCTCGGCGCCGTAGTCAAACGGCGCGAAGGCCCGGTCCTGCGCGTCGGGAAGCTGCTCGCGGATGAGGCCGCCCAGGCTGAGCAGGGCCAGCGCGGCCGCGGTCGCCACTATTCGGCGCGGCATCGTCGTCACCGCAGGCTCACCTCCGCAGCACGGTCCTTAGTCAGCCAGGCCTTCGCCCCGTCCAGGAAGGAGGTACGGTACTCCAGCGACGTGATCACCAGCGTGTCCGCCTCCGCGGCATTCGTGCCGCTCGGGCCTTGGAAGATGAGCGCGACATCCAGCGGCACGCCAGGGTTGGGCGAGATCGCCTCGGATGGCGCAACCTCGGTGAGCGCCTCCGCGCTGTGCTTGCGTACGACCGCGGCTCTCATGTCCGGTTGCTCCTTTGGGCCAAGGCGCGAATCCTCCAGCGCGAACGCCATGAGGAACTGCGGCGCAGGGACAGGCCGTGAGGCAGTGTTGGTGAGTCGCATTTCCACCACGCGTGCGTCGCCAAGCGTATAGGTGCGCCGCACCGAGATCTCGAACGGTGCGGCCGTGAACTCGGCAGGCTGCGCGAGCGCACCGGTGCCCCTCGGCGCCGCGGCCACGGTGAGGCCCTCGGGCGGGGCCGCTTCCAGTCCGCCGCTGACACCGGTGATGCCCACAACCGCGAGCAACGCCGCGAGGGTCGCGTTGGTCCGGGTGCCAAGGTCGGCCGCGACCGATTTGGCCAATCCAGCAAATGGCCGGGGGCCTTTCGCCGCTGGTGTCGACGATACTTCGCTCACACCTGGAATCTAAGCAGAGTTTTCGCAGGCGCGCTCGGCACGCGTGCTTATCGACGCCAACGGCCCGGCCCCTGCCGCGCAGTCGCGGAGGAGCCGGGCCGGTTGGTGAGCAGACCTAGCTAACAGCCAGAAGGCTAGATCTGGTCGATGCCGTACTCGTCGAGCGGGACGGAGGCGCCGGTGTACTCGCCGTAGCCCTCGTCGCCGTAGATGCCCTCGCCGAAGCTCGGGATGGAGTACGCCGCGGAGCGCGCGGCCTCGGTCGGCTTGACCTGGATGTTGCGGTAGCGGGAAATGCCCGTACCAGCCGGGATCAGCTTACCGATGATCACGTTCTCCTTCAGACCGATGAGCTGGTCGGAGCGCTTGTTGATCGCGGCGTCCGTGAGCACGCGGGTCGTCTCCTGGAAGGAGGCGGCCGACAGCCAGGACTCGGTAGCTAGTGAGGCCTTGGTGATACCCATGATCTCGGAGCGCATCTCCGCCGGCTGGCCCTCGTCCGCCACGGTGGCGGCGTTGACCTGGCGTGCCTCGGAGAGGTCGATCAGCGTGCCCGGCAGGAACTCGGTCGAGCCGGAGTCGATGACCGTGCCGCGGCGCAGCATCTGGCGGATGATGATCTCGATGTGCTTGTCGTGGATGGACACACCCTGGGTGCGGTACACGGCCTGCACCTCGTCGATGAGGTGCTTCTCCACGCCGCGACGGCCGAGGACCTCGAGCACGTCGTGCGGGTCTGCGGCACCGCGGAGCAGGCGCTCGCCCACCTCGACGTGGTCGCCCTCGCGCAGGGAGCGCTCGATCATGGCGTCCGGGTTGGACTCCATCGGGCGGCGCACCTGGGCCAGGCCCTGGCGCTTGGACAGCTTCTCGTACACCACGTCGTCGGAGTCATCGTCCGGGTGGATGGTGAGGGTCCAGAAGTTGCCCTCGTCCTCCAGGGAGACCGTACCGGCGACCGACGCGATCGGCGCGCAGTTCTTGGGCACGCGGGCCTCGAACAGCTCCTGGACACGCGGCAGACCACCGGTAATGTCGCCGCCGACACCACCCTGGTGGAAGGTACGCATGGTCAGCTGGGTACCCGGCTCACCAATGGACTGTGCAGCGACGATGCCGACGGCCTCGCCGATGTCTACCAGCTGGCCGGACGCCATGGACTTGCCGTAGCACTTGGCGCAGACGCCAGTCGGGGTCTGGCAGGTCAGCACGGAGCGGACCTTGACCTCGGCGACGCCCTTCTGCACGAGCACGTCGATACGCTCCTCGGACAGCTCGGTGCCGGCCTCGAAGACGACGTTGCCCTCGGAGTCCTTCGCGTCGGAGGCCAGGACTCGGCCGGACACGGAGGTCTCCACCAGGTCGTGGCGGACGAAGGAGTCACCAGCGGCCTCTGCCACCGGGACCTTGACGCCCTGGTGGGTGCCACAGTCCAGCTCGCGGACAATGACGTCCTGCGCCACGTCCACCAGACGACGGGTGAGGTAGCCGGAGTCCGCGGTACGCAGTGCGGTATCGGCCAGGCCCTTACGGGAACCGTGGGAGTTGTTGAAGTACTCCATCACGGACAGGCCCTCGCGGAAGGAGGTCTTGATCGGGCGGGTGATGTACTCACCGCGCGAGTTCACGACCATGCCCTTCATGCCTGCCAGGGTCCAGATCTGGCGCATGTTACCGGCAGCACCGGACTTCACGATCATCGGAATCGGGTTGTCGTCCGGGTAGAGGTCCTCCACGGCCTGGCCGACCTTGTTGGTGGCGTCCTGCCACAGCTCAACCAGTCGGTCGTAGCGGTTCTCCTCGGTAAGCGCACCCTTCTCCCAGAACTTGCGCTCGATCTCCTCGGCTTCCTTCTCGTAGCGCTCGAGGAACTGCGTCTTGTTCGGGAGCACCAGCACGTCAGACATGGTGATGGTCACGCCGGAACGGGTTGCCCAGTAGAAGCCGGCGTCCTTCATCTTGTCCAGCGTCTGCGCGACGGTGATCATGGGGTACTTCTCCACCATGTCCTGGATGATGTCACCCAGCAGCACCTTGCCGGCGCCGCCGCCCTTGCGCACCATGGCGCCTTCCTGGAAGGGGAAGTTGAACGGCAGAAGCTCGTTGAACATGATGCGGCCGAGCGTCGTCTCGGTCATCCATGCCTGGCCCTTGGTCCAGCCGTCCGGGAACTGCTCCTCCTCGACCTCAACGGTCGGGCGCAGGTGGTCGATGCGGACCTTGATCGGGGCCTGCAGGCCGAGCACGCCGCGGTCGTACGCCATGATCGCCTCGCGGTAGGAGGAGTAGACGCCTTGTGCCGGGCCGTTCTCGTCGGCAGGCGCGTAGGCGCCCTCGCCGCCGATCTCATCGGTGGACTTCAGCATGGTGAGGAAGTACAGGCCGGTCACCATGTCCAGGCGCGGCATTGCAAGCGGCTTGCCGGACGCCGGGGACAGGATGTTGTTGGAGGACAGCATCAGTACGCGGGCCTCCGCCTGTGCCTCTGCGGACAGCGGCAGGTGGACTGCCATCTGGTCGCCGTCGAAGTCAGCGTTGAACGCCTCGCACGCCAGCGGGTGCAGCTGGATGGCCTTGCCCTCGACCAGCTTCGGCTCGAAGGCCTGGATGCCCAGGCGGTGCAGGGTCGGTGCGCGGTTGAGCAGCACCGGGTGCTCGGAAATGGCCTCTTCGAGCACGTCCCACACCTCGGGGCGCTGGCGCTCCACCATGCGCTTCGCGCTCTTGATGTTCTGCGCGTACTGGTTGTCCACCAGGCGCTTCATCACGAACGGCTTGAACAGCTCGAGCGCCATCAGCTTGGGCAGACCGCACTCGTGCAGCTTGAGCTGCGGGCCGACGATAATCACGGAACGACCGGAGTAGTCGACGCGCTTACCCAGCAGGTTCTGGCGGAAGCGGCCCTGCTTGCCCTTGAGCAGGTCCGACAGGGACTTCAGCGGGCGGGAGCCCGGTCCGGTGACCGGACGGCCGCGGCGGCCGTTGTCAAACAGCGCGTCCACGGACTCCTGCAGCATGCGCTTCTCGTTGTTCACGATGATCTCGGGCGCGCCGAGGTCAATCATGCGCTTGAGGCGGTTGTTGCGGTTGATCACGCGACGGTACAGGTCGTTCAGGTCGGAGGTGGCGAAGCGTCCGCCGTCCAGCTGCACCATCGGGCGCAGCTCCGGCGGGATCACCGGGATCGCGTCCAGGATCATGCCGGCCGGGTCGTTGCCGGAGCGCTGGAACGCAGCGACGACCTTGAGGCGCTTGAGCGCGCGGACCTTCTTCTGGCCCTTGCCCTCAGCGATGATGGTGCGCAGCTCCTCGGCCTCGGACTCGAGGTCGAAGTTGCGGATCAGCGTCTGGATTGCCTCAGCGCCCATGCCGCCGGTGAAGTAGTCCTCGTAGCGGTCGACGAGCTCCTCGTAGAGCACCTCGTCGATAATCATCTGCTTCGGGGCGAGCTTCTGGAAGGTCTGCCAGATGTCGTCGAGGCGCTCGACCTCGCGCTCGCCGGCCTCGCGGATGTGCGTCATTTCCTTGTCGGCTGCCTGCTGCACCTTCTTGCGGGCAGCGGCGGTCGCGCCGGAAGCCTCGAGCTCGGCGAGGTCTTCCTCCAGCTTGTGTGCGCGCTCGGCGATCTCGGAGTTTGCGTCCTCCTCGACTTCCTTCTTCTCCAGCAGCATCTCCGCCTCGAGGGTGGACATGTCGTTGTGACGTGCCTCCTCGTCGACGCTGGTGATGATGTTGGCGGCGAAGTAGATGATGCGCTCCAGGTCCTTCGGAGCGAGGTCAAGCAGGTAACCCAGGCGAGACGGGACGCCCTTGAAGTACCAAATGTGGGTCACGGGAGCGGCGAGCTCGATGTGGCCCATGCGCTCACGGCGCACCTTGGACTTGGTCACCTCGACGCCGCAGCGCTCGCAGATGATGCCCTTGTAACGGACGCGCTTGTACTTACCGCAGGCGCACTCCCAGTCGCGGGTGGGGCCGAAGATGCGCTCGCAGAACAGGCCGTCCTTCTCGGGCTTGAGGGTGCGGTAGTTGATGGTCTCCGGCTTCTTCACTTCGCCGTGGGACCACTTACGAATGTCTTCTGCAGTGGCCAGGCCGATGCGAAGCTCGTTGAAGAGGTTTACGTCAAACACGTAAATTCCCTTTCACCTCCCCCAGCTGGGGAGGATTGCGTGTGGATAGTTTCTTCTCGTTTCATTCAGGGCGCCGCAAGCACAAGTGCTTATCGACGCCCACCTGGCGCCTAGACGGTATCCGCCGCTGACCCCTCGTCGCGCGAGAGGTTGATGCCCAGCGAGGAACCGGCCTGGTCAAACTCATCGTCGTCGCCGTCGAGCTCCATGGCGCTGCCGTCCGTGGAGAGCACCTCAACGTTGAGGCACAGAGACTGCAGCTCCTTGAGCAACACCTTGAAGGACTCCGGGATACCCGGATCCGGGATGTTGTCGCCCTTCACAATCGCCTCGTAGACCTTCACGCGGCCGACCACGTCGTCCGACTTGATGGTCAACAGCTCCTGCAGGGTGTAGGCAGCGCCGTACGCCTGCATTGCCCACACCTCCATCTCGCCGAAGCGCTGGCCACCGAACTGGGCCTTACCGCCCAGCGGCTGCTGCGTAATCATGGAGTACGGACCGGTGGAACGGGCGTGGATCTTCTCGTCCACAAGGTGGTGCAGCTTGAGCATGTACATGTAGCCGACGGAGATCGGGTACTTGTACGGCTCGCCGGAGCGACCGTCGTAGAGACGGGTCTTGCCCTGGCCGTCGACCATCACGTCACCGTCGCGGTTCGGCTTGGTGTTTGCCAACAGTCCTGCGATCTCCTCGTTGGACGCGCCGTCGAATACCGGCGTTGCGGTCAGCGACTCCGGCGGGACGTCGTAAAGGTGCTCCGGCAGGGTCTCCAGCAGCGCGGCGTTCTTCGGGTCGTCCGGGTTCACGGTCCAGCCGGCCTTGGCCAGCCAGCCCAGGTGCACCTCGAGGACCTGACCGATGTTCATACGACGCGGCACGCCGTGCGTGTTCAGGATGATGTCCACCGGGGTGCCGTCCTCCATGAACGGCATGTCCTCCGTCGGCAGGATCTTGCCCACAACGCCCTTGTTGCCGTGGCGGCCTGCCATCTTGTCGCCGTCCTGGATCTTGCGTTTCTGCGCGACGTAGACGCGGATCATCTCGTTCACGCCTGCGGACAGATCGTCGTCGTCCTCGCGGGAGAAGCGGCGGACCGCGATGACCTTGCCGGTCTCACCGTGCGGCACCTTCAGGGAAGTGTCGCGGACCTCGCGGGCCTTCTCGCCGAAGATGGCGCGCAGCAGGCGCTCCTCCGGGGTCAGCTCGGTCTCGCCCTTCGGGGTGACCTTACCCACGAGGATGTCGCCGTCGCGCACGTCAGCACCGATGCGGATCACGCCGCGCTCGTCGAGGTCCTTGAGCACGTCCTCGGACACGTTCGGGATCTCGCGGGTGATTTCCTCGGCACCGAGCTTGGTGTCGCGGGCGTCAATCTCGTGCTCCTCGATGTGCACGGAGGTGAGGATGTCCTCCTCCACCACGCGCTGGTTGAGGATGATTGCGTCCTCGTAGTTGTGGCCTTCCCACGGCATGAAGGCGACGAGCAGGTTGCGGCCGAGTGCCATCTCGCCGTTCTTCGTGCCCGGGCCGTCCGCGATCACCTGGCCAGCCTCGACGCGCTGACCAGCAGACACGATCGGGGTTTGGTTGTAGCAGGTGCCCTGGTTGGTGCGGTGGAAGGTACGCAGCTGCTGGGTGTCGCGAGTGCCGTCGTCGCCCAGCACGGTGATGTAGTCACCGGTCACGGTCTCGATGACACCGGAGAGCGGGGAGATGACGGTATCGCCAGCGTCGTAAGCAGCGCGCTGCTCCATGCCGGTGGCCACGTACGCAGCCTCGGAGCGCAGCAGCGGCACAGCCTGCTTCTGCATGTTCGCACCCATGAGGGCGCGGTTCGCGTCGTCGTGCTCGAGGAACGGGATCATCGCCGTTGCCACGGAGACCATCTGGCGCGGCGAGATGTCGAGGTAGTCAACGCCTTGCGGGCCGACGACGCCGATGTCGCCGTCCTTGAGGCGGACCTCGATGCGCTCACCGGTCAGCTCGCCGTCCTTGGTCATCGGGGTGGCCGCCTGCGCAATCGCGTAGCGGTCCTCCTCGTCGGCCGTGAGGTAGTCGATCTGGTCCGTGAGCTTGCCGTCGTTGACCTTGCGGTACGGGGTCTCGATGAAGCCGAACGGGTTGACGCGCGCGTAGGACGCGAGCGCGCCGATCAGGCCAATGTTCGGGCCCTCAGGAGTCTCAATCGGGCACATGCGGCCGTAGTGGGACGGGTGCACGTCTCGGACCTCGATGCCGGCGCGCTCACGCGACAGGCCGCCCGGACCCAGCGCGGACAGACGACGCTTGTGCGTCAGGCCGGACAGGGAGTTGTTCTGGTCCATGAACTGCGAGAGCTGCGAGGTACCGAAGAACTCGCGGATCGCAGCGGAGACCGGACGCACGTTAATCAGAGAGGTCGGCGTGATGGACTCCGCGTCCTGGGTGGTCATGCGCTCGCGCACGACGCGCTCCATGCGGGAGAGGCCGACGCGGACCTGGTTCTGGATCAGCTCGCCAACGGTGCGCAGGCGACGGTTACCAAAGTGGTCGATGTCGTCGGTGTTGATCGGGATGAGCTCGCCGGACGGGGAGGTCATCTCGGTCTCGCCAGCGTGCAGGCGCACGAGGTACTCGAGCGTGGTGGCGATGTCTTCCTCAGTCAGCGTCATCAGGCCATCGTGATCGCCGCCGAGACCCAGCTTGCGGTTGACCTTGTAGCGGCCAACGCGGGCCAGGTCGTAGCGCTTGGGGCGGAAGAAGGAGTTCTCCAGCAGGGACTGCGCGAGGTCGCGGGTCGGCTGCTCGCCCGGGCGCTGCTTGCGGTAGATCTCCAGCAAGGCCTCGTCCATGTTGGCCACGCCGTCGTTCTCCAGCGTGGACATCATGAGCTCGGAGAAGCCGAAGCGCTCCTTGATCTGCTCCTCGGTCCAGCCGAGCGCCTTCAGCAGGACGGTCACCGGCTGACGACGCTTACGGTCAATGCGCACACCTACGGTGTCGCGCTTGTCCACGTCGAACTCCAGCCACGCACCACGGGAAGGGATCACCTTCACGGCGTGCAGCGGACGCTCGGTGGACTTATCAATCGTCTCGTCAAAGTAGACGCCCGGGGAGCGCACGAGCTGGGAGACGACGACACGCTCGGTGCCGTTGACAATAAAGGTGCCCTTGTCCGTCATCAGCGGGAAGTCGCCAATAAAGACGGTCTGGGACTTAATCTCCTGCGTATCGTTATTAATAAACTCCGCCGTCACGTAGAGCGGCGCGGAGTAGTTAATGTCCTTCTCTTTTGCTTCCTCGATGGTGTACTTCGCATCTTCGAAGCGCGGCTCGGACAGCGTCAGGCTCATGTTGCCGGAGTAGTCCTGGATCGGAGAGATCTCCTCCAGGATGTCCTCCAGGCCGCTGGCCACGCGGGCGTCCTCGCCGCGCAGCTCCTGCTCGCGGGTGCGCCACTCAGGCGTACCGACGAGCCACGCAAAAGATTCAAGCTGTACATCAAGAAGACCCGGGACGGTGATCGGCTCAGCGATCTTGGCGAACGAGTAACGTTCGGGGGCCCCGGGAATATCAGCCATTGACATGGTCTGGTTTGAGACTGCCAAGTTGGGTCCTTCCAGCACCTAGGGCGGACGCCACGCTATTTACTCTGGCTCTGTAAACAACCGGCATTTCCGCTGGGTAAGTTAGCATTTCGGTCTGCTTCGGAAGACCCGCCCCCAGAGATGACAAAATCACCTTGTCAAATCAGCACCCTTCGACATACCCCCTGCTCACACAGGCTTTCCGACGGGCGCCTCATGCAAGGCTCGCGCACTTCACTGGAGACGGCTTCCAGCGCAACGACTTAGCCTATAGCACAGTGCACGCTTTGTAAAGAGCAGACACACCCCCGTGTCGCCTGCGCGTCGTCGGAGCGAAAGCGGTGCCGTCGATAAGCTTGCTCCTGCACCGGAAACCTCACCGGTGACGTCGCTGCGGGGAAGCCTACCACCAGAGGTTGCTAACTCGGCAACCCCGCGACACCCGGCTAGCGGGCGCGGCCGGGACGGAACGCGCCGACCAGGCCAAACAGGGCGACAAGCGCGCCGAGCGCGATGGTACCCCACGTCACCTTTTGCGATACGGATTGCGGCACCACGCGGGAGAGCTGGGCCACCATCGCCTCGGTATCCTCCGGCGACATCGCGGCGTCGTAGGTAATGACGTTGGTGGGGTGCTCGCCGTTGTCGTCGGCGTAGAAGATGTCGACCTTTTCTCTCATGCCAACCACAAGACCGGTGACCTGGTCGACCTGAATTTCGCGGTCCGCAGCGTAGTTGCGGAAGGTGCGCACGCTGTCAGCATCCTCGCCTTCGCCGACCTCGACGGTGCTGGCGTTCAGGGCGTCGGCGTAGCGCAGCGCTAAGTTCGTCGGCTCGATGTGCTGGGTAAAGGTATACACAGTGCGGCCGCCGATCTCTTCCTCGCCGGCAAACTGCGCGGGCGCACTCCCCCGCAGCTGCGGGTCGAACACGTTGTAGTCCTGCTGCTGCACGTCGGACGGCAGCTTCAGCCAGGGCCCGTCCACGGGCACCTCCGTCGCAGGCATCGCCATCTGGCTGGACACCTGCGCAGGCAAGGCCACCTGGCCGGTGGCACGGTCCAGCACCATCGACCAGGTGGACGCGGTAACGAGGTTGTCAAAGTCCGAACCGGCCGTGCCGGCACGCAAGGTATCGCCGATGCGCACGCTCGCCACGTCGTCATTCGAGGGGTCCTGTACCTCCATATGGAGCTGGCGGGTCACGGGGGCAGGCTCGCCTTCGCGTGTGCCGTCGTCGTCGCGAAGCGTCCAGGTGGTGTGCGCGAGGTCGAGGGGCAGGCGGGCGTCGCCAAGCAGGAAGCGCGGCGCGAGCAGGCCGGCAACCACGAGCGCGATGCCGAGACCCACGAGGAGCGCGGAGAGAATCCTGGATTTAGGCAGCATGGGCCAAAGTGTAGTGGACACAGCTCGGGCTCCCCTGCGGGCGGGCATGACCACGTAACATCCTCAGCGAACGAGGCGTTGCGCCCCCGGTATCTCAGAATGCAAGATTTTTGCACACAGCTTCGGCTCAGCATATGTAAGGACATTCGCGCGTTTCGCACCCGCTTTGCAATGCTTCACGCCCACCTCCCCCTTTTGCGCGGATACAAATACGTACCTCTATACCCTTTGCGGCAGGTAAATTACCCTTTCCGGCCTACTGGTTAGTGTTTGAAAACTATTACCCCCCCCTGATCACCCCCGCAATTCACACGGCCCGGATATAAGCTTGGACGCATACATAGTGAGTAGGGACACATTTATACCGCCTTTTCGCGTACTGGCGTCGCCGAATCACCCCCAGGCACCCCAAAGCCATTTCCAGCTTCCTGAGACTCACTTAGAATATCGTGCCAAACCGTCAGAAAACGCTAAGGAGAATATGATGGCTTACCCACCTGCCCAACCCCATAAGAGAGGCCGTCGCCGCGGCATGACAATGCTTGCAGCCTCGATGGCCATCGCCGTCGGATCGCAAGCGCTTCCAGTAGTTGGCCCTCACGCAGCAATTGCCAACGTGGCTCACGCCGCCGAGGCACCGAGCGCGAGCGACTGGGACCCCGCCAACATCGTCGAAGCGGATGCCATCACGCCGACTGACCGCGTGAACAAGGGCGTCCTCGACGGAAAACGCAACGTGGTGTGGGGCTACCTCTCCTACGCTGACCGTGGCACCATGGAGGTCGACGATATGCGCAACCCATGGAGCGACACCCCGGTTCCGGAGGGCGCGGACATGTACATGCGCTACGACACCGGTGGCGGGAAGATGTCTCGCATCCACAAGGCGACGACACACACGGATGACTTTGGCAACACGGTCTACGCCTTCGAGTTCAAGGACGGCTCCCCGAAGCTGGCTGCAGGCACCTGGAAGGATGGCTCCGCTGACGTCCAGCTGCTGATCGGCGAGAACAACTCGGCGATCAACCCGCACATCAACGAGCCGTTCTCCGTCGTACGCGCGACCCCGGGTGGCGCATGGTACAGCGGCAGCGTCGAAGATTCCCGCAACCTCAACTGGTCCATCCACCCAGTGGCAGTCAACGACCGTCGCGGCCCCACGTGGGGTGAGACGGTGGTCAAGGTCTACCAGGTCTCCCCCGCGTCGAATACCCTGAAGAGCCAGCTCTCCGAAACCCCGGATAAGGCCGTCAAGCGTACGTACTCCGGCCGGGTATGGAACGACTCTATGAAGGGCACCAACACGGAGAACGTGTGGGCCAAGGACCAGTACAACATCAACGTGGACAATGGTGTGCTTTTCGACGGCACGGACACCCCGGCCGAGGGACACACTGTCTACCAGGCGGTACCGAACGACGAGGCGTACCAGGCGCTGGATGCGATCCGTCGCGATACAAACACCACCGGTAACCGCACGACAGCCGACATCCAGGGCCGTATCAAGCGAACGGCAGACTACGTCCGTGCGCATCCCGAGAACTTCACCGTCTACTCCGCACCGGTGAAGGCGGATGGCACCTACATGCTGCGCTCGTCCTTCGACCAGGCCCGTCACGCGGACTACGTCTACATGTGGGTCGAGGACGCAGACCACAACATCAAGACAAACCTGTCGTCCTGGAACACCTCTGAGTTCCGCGCACCGGTGGGCAATGACGTCTACACCGAGTCGGGCCACGCACAGCGCTCCCTTGCCGACACCGACTGGGCGCATAACGGCCACGTGCCTGGCCAGAAGCACCTGGGCAACAATGCGAACGTTGCCACCGCCCCGCACCGCGACGGTGGCGGCAACTGGACCAACGTGAACTTCGCGTTGGCTACAAACGCTGACGGCTCCAGCCACACGGTCACCCCGGGCCAGCCCGATCGCGAGGCTGATAACGACGCGAACGATCCGACCTATGGCGGCCGCGTCGAAACGCCGCGCGGGACCGACACCGTCATCGACGGCCCGAAGAACACGGACGGCTCCGACCTTCCTGGCGACACCACCTTCGAGCAGCACCCGACTAAGCCGGTCACCGGCCCGAACGGTGAGCAGCTCCCGGGCTTCCCGGGCAAGGTAACGGTCGACCCGGGTACCGGCAAGGTCACGGTCAACCCGGACAACGGCGCTCGCGAGGGCGACTACGACATTCCGGTCAAGGTCACCTACCCGGACGGCACCACCGATACGGTCGACGTTGAGGTCACCGTCCCGGCCCGCGACAACGCGACCGAGGATCCGGACAAGTCCGATGCGGAGAACTTCGACCCGTACTACCAGCCCGCACAGGGCAAGCCGGGCGTGGGCACGAAGGTTGACCAAACCCAGGACCTGCCGAAGGGCAGCACCTTTACCCCGACCCTGCCGAACGGCTGGACCGCGTCCGAGCCGGATGAAAACGGCGACTTCACCGTCACCCCGGCGAAGAACGCTCGCCCGGGCAAGGTCGACATCCCCGTCCTGGTGACCTACCCGGACGGCTCACAGGACACCGTCACCGCGCCGTTCACCGTCCTGCCGCTGGATAAGGACACGAACGACCCGCGTTACGAAGACACGGAGACCCCGAAGGGCGAGCCCACCGAGATCGATTCGCCGAAGAACCCGGACGGCTCCGAGCTTCCGGAGGACACCACGTTCAAGCCGGGCGAGAACGACTTCCCGGGCAAGGTCGAGGTCGACCCGGGCACCGGTAAGGTCACCGTCACTCCTGACGACGATGCAACCCCGGGCGACTACGAGATCCCGGTCGAGGTCACCTACCCGGATGGCTCCGAAGAGACCACTACCGTCACTGTCACCGTCCCCGAGGACCCCAAGGACAACGGCGACGGCGGCGATACCGGCTCCTCCGACCAGGCTGCTGACAACGACCCGAGCTACGGCACCACCGAGGGCGCGGCTGGCAAGGAGACCAAGGTTTCCCAGAACGGCGACCGCGAGCTGCCTAAGGGTACCAAGGTCACGGTCGCAGATGCCCCGGAGGGCTGGACCTTCGGCGAGCCGAACGCGGCCGGCGACTTCACCGTCACCCCGGATAAGGACGCGTTCTCCGGCACCCGCGTGACCATCCCGGTCCGCTTCACCTACCCGGACGGCACCATCGACGACACCGAGGCTGTCTTCGTGGTGACCAACGACGCAAGCGGCAACGACCCCTCCTACGAGGACACCGAGGCTCCGCGAGGCGAGGAGACGCTTGTCGACGCCCCCACGAACCCGGACGGCTCCTCGCTGCCGGAGGACACGACCTTCGAGCAGGGCGACTCTGACGATTCGGACTTCCCGGGCAAGGTCACCGTCGACCCGGGCACCGGTGAGGTCACGCTCACGCCTGACGAGGACGCCACCCCGGGCGACTACACCATCCCGGTTGACATCACCTACCCGGACGGCACCGAGGAAACCATCGACCTTCCAGTCCGCATCCCGGATGACACCACCATCACCCCGCCGGACAACGGCGGCAGCGACAACGGTTCCGGTGACGGTTCGGACGATGGCTCCGGCGACGGTTCGGATGACGGATCCGATGATGGCTCCGGCGACGGTTCGGATGACGGATCCGATGATGGCTCCGGCGACGGTTCGGATGACGGTTCCGATGATGGCTCCGGCGACGGTTCGGATGACGGTAAGGACAACGGCTCTACCGACGCTGTAGACAACGATCCGGCGTACTCCCCCGGGTCCGGTCCGGCGGGTACCGCGACCGAGCTGAAGCAGGATGGCGACCGTGAGCTCCCAGAGGGCACCAAGTTCGTCCTGCCGAAGGCACCGGCTGGCTGGACCTTCGGTGAGCCGAACGAGAACGGCGACTTCACGGTCACCCCGCCCGAGTCCGCTCTGCCGGGTACGGCAGTGTCTATTCCGGTCAGCGTGGTCTACCCGGATGGCTCCCGCGAGACCGTCAACGCACCGTTCGAGGTTGTTGGCACTTCCGATGACGCAACGGACAACGAGCCGGTGTACGACGGCGACACCAAGGTCGAACCCGGTGACACCGAGACCGTCGACGCACCGCGTAACCCGGACGGTTCTGCGCTTCCGGATGACACCAAGTTCGAGCACAAGGACGACGATTTCCCTGGCAAGGTCGAGGTCGATCCGGGCACCGGCGAAATCATTGTCACCCCGGACGAGGACGCAAAGCCCGGCAAGCACACTGTCGTCGTGGAGGTGACCTACCCGGACGGCACCACCGACACCGTTGAAGTCCCCGTCGAGGTCATCCCGGCTGACAGCGGAGACGACGACAAGGACGACGGTAAGGGCGGCGACAACGGTAAGGGCAGCGAGGACTCGACTTCCCAGGCTGACAACAACAACCCTGGCTACGAGAACCAGCGCGGTCCGGCCGAAACCCCGGTCAAGTTCGAGCAGAACGGCGACCGCGAGCTGCCGGAAGGCACGACGTTCGTCTTCCCGAAGTTCCCGTCCGGCTGGACCCTGGATGGTGACGCTGACACCGGTGACTTCACCATCAAGGCGCCTGCGAACACTCCGAACGGCACCGAGGTGACCATCCCGGTCATCGTTTCCTACCCGGATGGTTCCAGTGAGACACTGTCTCCGATCTTCACCGTCGGTACCACCTCGGGCGGTTCCGATAAGCCCGGCGACGGCGGCAATACCGGCACGACCCCCGGCGGAAACACCGGCGGCAACGACACCGATGGCAAGGACCCGCAGGATAGCGACGCGCACGATCCCACCTACGGTGGCGACCGCACCACGACGCCTCGCGAACAGGACACTGTTATTGAGGGCCCGAAGAACGAGGACGGCTCCGATCTTCCGAAGGACACCACCTTCGCACCCGGTAAGCACACCTTCCCGGGCAAGGTGACCGTCCACCCGGGCACCGGCAAGGTGACGGTAAACCCGGACAAGGACGCCAAGGGCGGAAGCTACGACATCCCCGTCGTGGTGACCTACCCGGATGGTTCGAACGAAACGATCACCGTCCCTGTGCAGGTTCCGCCGCAGGTGTCCAACGGTGCGACCGTTGAGGTCAAGCCGGGCGATACCGTCACCGTTGGTGGCGACATCGATCCGAAGGATCTGCAGATCCGCTACCCGGATGGCACCATCAAGGACATCTCCGAGCTCAACCCGGGCAAGGACGCTGATGGCAACATCACCATCACTGTCCCGAAGGACTGGGCCGAAGGCACCTACGTCGTCGAGACCAAGGATGGCGACCGCGTCGTGGTCATCAAGGTTTCCTCGGAGTCGCAGGGCACGACCACTGGTTCCTCGGAACTGAGCGATCGCTGCATCGCCGGTCTCGCGGGCGTCGGCATCCCGCTCCTGCTCCTGATCCCGCTGGGTGTGGCTACCCAGGTGACTATCCCGGGTCTCGAGGAGTTCCGCGCCGAGGCTGGCAAGGCTATCGAGCAGGTGAACACGCAGATCCAGCAGCAGCTGGGTATCTTCGACGAGCAGTTCGCCCAGGCGGCACAGTCCGTGCTTGGACCGAACTTCCCGGCCCGCGAGCTCGGCACCGCAGCCGCGGCTCTGGCGCTCACCGCACTCGGTCTGCTCATCGCTGACCAGATTGCCCAGGCCTGCGCGCCTGAGTACGACGGCCTGAGCTCCAAGATTGGCGGCGGCGAAGGCGGCAAGGCACAAGGTTCGTCCGCACAAGAGTCGTCCGCGCAGAAGAACGCAAAGAAGAACGAGGAGGATGAAAACTAGTCCCTTGTAGTGGGGCTTAGGCAGCCCACAGCAATCCCCTGCACGGTCGTTGCGACGATCGGGCGGGGGATGTGTTGTGTGTGCAGCAGGCAATACGCCCGCTAGTTCATCAGCACTGCGATAGCGTCTCCGCGCTTCGCCGCTGCGGCGTAAATCCCTGCCAACTCTCCCACCGCCAAGGAATCTTCCAACGTCCCGAGGTCGACATCAGCAAGCAAGGACGAAAGCTTATCGACGTCACCGGGGTCGTTCCCCCGCAGACCGTCCGTTTCCTGCTGCGGATCCAAATCCGCACCCCCATACACAATCGCCGTCGCAGCATCTTCACCGACAAGTTCGACCAGCACCCGGTGCGTCGCCGCGTGCAGCTTGTCGATATCTGCAACCGGGTAAGTCTCTTCCTCCATCACGTCGAACATCGCGTCCACACGAGTCTCCGCATCAGCGGAAAGAAGCGACGAATACTCCCCTGCTGGCACCGAAACATAGATCGGAAGGGGACCACTCACTACGTCATCAGCCAGCGGCTCCGACTCGGTCGAAACCCCAGCAACGCTGTTGTTATCAGAAGCAGACAGCATTCGGTCGAGGGCACCATCGAGGTACTTATTTCTGTCCCGGAAGCGCGATGCCGCCAGCCATTGCAGCTGCGGCGCTTCACGAAAGAACTTTTTCCGCACCCCTGTTTGGATCACCACGGATTGTTGCCCTGCGATCGTGTCTGACTCAATCCGGAGCAGCCTGTCGAGTTGGTCAATATTGGATGCCGACATCACCTCACACAAAATGGTCAGATCGAAATTCAGTACCGCATCCAGCTCAGGGCCCATTTCCTCGTCTTTGAGCCGCTCCATCTCATCAACCACATAGCTAATGTCGGGGTTTTTCACCCCGAGTCCAGGAAAATATCCAAAGAGATAGCGAGCTAGTGGATCATCAAACGATCGCTCCGCCAGTGGACGGACCCCCTCACGAATCGCATTGAGCTCAGTCCGACTTGCACGCGCTTTGAGTTGGTCGAACAGACTCATGCTCGCATCCGGATCAAGCATGTTTGCCAATTCAGGATTGACTTCCTCCACCACCCGCAGAAGCTCACTGGTAGCAGCCTCCGACTGGTTCTTCCGATCCAACTTCACGAACATGTCCGTAAATCCTCACCTGTGAGAGTCTCAACTACAGAACGAAAACGTGACTGTCTCACGCGAGGCCGACCTCGCGGTACAGCGAGCGGATCACTTCCATGAACCAGTCTGGCTTGTCGGTATATGCGAGCTCGTGGACATACCGCGCGCCGCGGCGCTCGTCATAGCCGAGCGATTTGTCGGGCCTGGTGATGTCGAAGCGCGAGCGGAAAAGCGACGCATCACTCTCAAGCGCGACGAAAACCTCCCCAGCAGCGAATTCCGCTTTCGCGTCGCCACAAGACATCTTCCTGCGTACAACTGCGTACACCTCATCCGCAACCGCTGCCCAGTCCTCGACCAACAGCGCCTCGTCCGCCGGGGAGAGTTTCACACGCTCCATCGGGATGCCCTGAAAACTCACGTTCTCCAGTTTGCAGTCGGACAGATCAACCCCTTCGAGCTGGTCATAGCGAAAGTGCTCGCTCAACCCGAGGTTGCGCAGCTCGCCGGTGATCGTAGAATCCACCACACGCGCAGAAATCGGAGACTGCACACCGCCGCCCTCAATCACCACATCGCGCAGGGTAGAGCCGGAGACGGTGCTCAACCAGTCAGCTCGGAAATCGAACGCTGGGCTGGACAATTCAGTATCTATGAACGCGATATGCGAGACACTGCCCGGCCTCCCGTGCGGGCGCGTGATCGTGCATGATTCAAACCGGACCATCGAAAAATCTATACCGTCGACACTCGGCTCGTCGAAGACACGGTCGTCGTAACGCACAGCGTGCAGTTCCATTGTTTATAGCTCCACTCCGTAGGTTTGCATCCACTCAGCCATGCTCGGATATGGCCCGTCCAAAAACTCCCGGTCCAAGAAGTGGTAGCGCCCAAACTCGATCGCGCCGTCGTGCTTTCGGTGGTACGCCACGTAGTCATCACCGTCAAACATCCCGACTGGGAACCAGGCGTCCGGATCCGCGCCGAACGCTTCAGCCGCTTCGCGCAGGCTGGAATAGCCAGCCTGCACACTACTCGGATCGCTCGGCGGTTGGTTCGGAGCGAACCATTCGCCGTATTCGAACTCGAACGCAACGTACGAGTTGAAAAATTCGCGGTATTCAGACGGCACCCAATCTGGCACGCACGCCAAGCTGAATTCGATGACATCCGGGTCGAAGCCCCGGATCCAAGGAATGAGACGACCAGGTTCTTTTTCAGGTGCATCAAGCATTTCAATCAGCCCCTCGTAATGGCTCGCCGTCAATGTATTCAAACCCTGTCCTGAGCTCCACTTCCGCATCGCGGTACAGCGCTCACAGGTTGCCAGGGTACCGAATAGTCTTCGAATTCGAAGGGGCCACTGGGTGCAACCTGGCCTGAGCCCCCGTTCATCAGTGGTAAAGGAGCTGCACTCCTGCCCCCCCACACACGCGAAACCCCCGCTCCCCGGTGTGAATACCGGTGGACGGGGGTGACGTCGAGAAGCGAAAGGCTCTTACTTGAGGGTGACCTTTGCGCCAGCCTCCTCGAGCTTGGCCTTTGCAGCCTCAGCGTCGTCCTTGTTTGCGCCCTCGAGGATGGCCTTCGGAGCACCCTCGACCATTTCCTTAGCGTCCTTCAGGCCCAGGCCGGAGACGATCTCGCGGACAGCCTTAATGACACCGATCTTCTTGGCGCCCGCGTCCTCGAGCACGACGTCGAACTCGTCCTTCTCTTCCTCAGCAGCAGCGTCGCCAGCAGCGCCCGGAGCGGCAGCAACAGCAGCAACCGGTGCAGCAGCGGTGACGTCGAAGACCTCCTCGAATTCCTTCAGGAACTCGGAAAGCTCGATGAGGGTCATTTCCTTGAACTGCTCAATGAGCTCGTCCTTGGACAGCTTAGCCATAATGGCATCCTTTCTGTTTGTGGGCGCTTTGGCCCGAATGTTTGGTGTGTGTAGTTAGTTCGCGTTATGCAGCGTCGTCCTGCTTGTCCTGCAGTGCAGCGACAAGGCGGGCCGTCTTGGACGCCGGAGCCTGGAACAGGCCGGCGGCCTTTGCCAAGGAGCCCTCGAAGGCACCAGCGAGCTTTGCAAGAGTGGTCTCGCGGTTGTCCATCTCGGCGATGGCATCAACCTGAGCAGCATCGATGGCATTGCCATCCATGTAGCCGCCCTTGATCACGAATGCGTCGTGATCCTTGTTGAACTTCTTCATGACCTTCGCAGCGTCGACAGCCTCGCCCTTGATAAAGGCGATAGCGGTCGGGCCGACAAGAAGATCGTCGAGACCCTCGATGCCCTGCTCGTTAGCAACGATCTTGATGAGGGTGTTCTTGGCGACGTGGTATTCGACGTCGAAGCCGAGCTCACCGCGCAGTTCCTGCAGCTGACCAACGGTCAGGCCACGGTACTCAGTCAGCACGATCGAGCTAGCCGCCTCGAACTTCTCCTTCAGAACCTTGAGCTCCTGCTCGTTCTTCGGGTTAGCCATGTACACACGCCTCCTTCCAATTCTTCATGTCCTTCAATCCGCCCGGAGCATCTCGCTTCTCGACGCTCACACGTCCCAAAGAAAAATGCCCCGTGCAGAAGCACGAGGCACCCTGAAAGGCAAGCCACGTTTCTCCTGCGTGGGCCGATCCCTGGAGTGGGATTCCTTCGACTCTGCGGTGGCAGAGTGACCGACGGTCTTCGGTGAAACTTGAGCACGGGTTTTCACCCGTTCAAACTTCGCGTCGTACCTTAGTCGGTCCCCTGCCAAAACACCAAATCGCGCCTACACTCCCGACGATTCCGCCGCGTCCGCGCTGGAGCTCCCCGGTTTCGGGGCGTGCCGCAGCATCTTCGCCGCCGCCGTGAAGAGCACGATGCCGCCGAGCAGAGCCATCAGGCCCACGCCGAGAATGAGTCCTCCCCAGAAGCCGCTGGCGGTCATGCCCTGCGAGGTCGCGACCTGCGCCTGCGCTGCATCCTCGCCGCTATCACCATCGCTGTCGCTTCCGCGCTTCGGCTTCGTGCCGTCGAAGGAGGACACGATCCCACCGGAACCGCTGCCGGTGGTCTTTTCGCCGGAGCCGTGGTCAGGCTTCGCGGGCGTCGTTGTTTGCTTCTTCGGTGTTGTCTGCTTCGTCGGTTTCTGCTTCTTCGGCGCCGACTTGCCCTGGGGAGTGGTGCCCGCCTTCTTGCGCGGAGCACTGCTCGCGCTCTCCGAGCCCTTGCCGCCAACGGAGCCCCTGCCGCCGGCGGAGGCGCTAACCCGATGCTCGCGTGTCGGGGCGGCCGCGCCACTTCCCCGCCTGCTGGGAGCACTCTGAGCCGGTGCCGGCGGCTTCGGCGACGTCAGCTGTGGTGCCGGCGGCTTCAGCGACGTCGTCGCGACGGCATCCTTGCCCCCACCACGCAGGTGCGCGAAGAACGGCCCTGCTTTCTCCCCGAAGGCGCCAAACTCCTTGTCCACGGAGCGGATCCCCTTGGCCAGGGCCCCCACCCACGTGTCCGAGCTGCCGGCACCAGAATCGGCGCCGGGCTCGTCGCTGGTATTGGCACAGTCGGTGTCGTCAAGCGATGCGTACCCGCTCGACGCGTACTCCTTCGCCTGCGCCACTGCGGAGTCGCCCACGGCAAACGCCGCGGTCAGCTCCTTCGAGAACGCCTCGCCCGAGCTGGCGGTGCCCTCGAAGCGGAACGTCGCGGAGTAGAGGCCGTCCTTGGTAAAGCCGAACGCCTGGTGGTCGTGGTCGTTGACCCCGTACTCCAGCGCGGTCGCAGCGTCACCGGAATCGAGCTCCAGTGTCGTGCCACCGAGCGACTCGTGCCAGGAGAAGATCCGCCCGGGGCCTTCCACATCCTTCATGGTCACCTTCACGTTGCTGCCTGGTGCCAAGCTGTCCTGCGTCAGCCGCGTCGTGGAAAACCCGAGCCACGGCAGGCCCTTCACCTGCGCCTGTGGCAGCACCCACATTGATTCGGGTTCGCCGGGGAAGCTTGCGCGGAAGTTCGCCGGGATCTGAGTTCTCGCCGCGTCGGGCACCTCGAACAGGAACGTGCCGGAGTCACGCGGGGTCGGCGAGCGCGGATCACTGTCATCGATGAGCTTCGCCCCAATGCCGCCGTCATCCACCAGCCCCATATCCATGTGACCAGCACTGATCAACGCCTCCGGCTTGGTGCGCAGTGCGCGCGCCGCCTCGCAGCGCCCCTCGTCCGGTCGCGTCGCGCTGGGCTGCTCGCTTGTCGACGCCACCGCGCCCCCGCCCGACGCGGAGCCGTCATCGGGTTCTTGACTGGGTTCTTGGCTGGGTTCGCCTTCCTGCGGAAGCAGCTGCACCGTGGTCAGCGGCGCGCTCTCGCCGGTGCCACCGGTGCCAGCTTCCGCGCCAGCACCGCCGTCCTCAACGCCCTGCCCCGGGTCGCCGCCAACGTAGTTGGTCACTTTGCGCAGTTCGGTGGTGGTGCCGTCGGCCAGGCCCACATCGCCGTCATCGCCGACGAGCCAGTATTGGGTGATGGGCTTGGTGTGCTGCGGCGTGCCGTCGATAAGCGAGGCCCTGCCCTGCCACGTCAAGGCGTAGATGCCGGGCTTGGAAAAAGCCCAGTTGAAGTGGCCGTGCGCGCCGACTTCGTAGTCGACCGTGCGGGCCTGCGGGTCGGCACTGTTGAAGACGATTTCCGCGGGCGAGATGGCATTTTTGAAGAAGATGTGCACGTCGCCGGGCCCCTCGATGTCTGTGAGGTCGAAGTGCATGAGGTCGTCCTCGAAGTTGCTGGGGATGGCGGACGGGTCGCCCTCGTGGGCGGGATCGAAGGCGCCGAGACCCGACCAGATGGGGCGCCAGTTGTCGGCCCAGTCCACGGACTGCGGTGCGAGCCACACGGTATCGCCGGGCTGACCAAGGAAGTCGAGCGAGCCGTCGTCCGGGATCTGGATGCGGGAGACCTCGTTGCCGTCCGGATCGGCGTCGCGCGGCAGGCGGAAGCAGACATCGTCCTGGTTTACGACCTGCTGCCCGTCCACTGCCATGACGGTGAGGTCCCCGCCGACGCGGGTGCCGTAGAGCGCGTCGTTGTGGGAGTGATAGAGCAGCTTGCGGCCTGCGCAGGGGTGCGTCTTGCCGTCGCGGCCTGCCCACGGGGTATCGGCCGGCAGGTCGACGCCGAAGCCGGTATCGCCAGGCACGTGGCCAGTGTCGGTCAGCTCGGCTGCGGCAGCCACCGGAGAGCTGGCAACAACGAGCGCCGCCGCGGCGATGAGTCTGAGCAGTCGCATCTAGACGGTCTCCTTACGCGGCGCCCGGCCCGGCGCGCGCAGCACCCCGCGGCGCGGCGCGAACAGCCAGCTCAACCCGAAGATCGCGGTCACGCACAGGACGATGGTCGCACCGGTCGGCGAGTCGAAGGACCAGGCCAGCCACACGCCGAGGACGCTGCCGACGATGCCGATCAGCGCGGCCAGCACCATCATCGTCTCCAGGTTGTCCGTGAACAGGCGCGCGGCGGACGCGGGCGTGACCAGCAGCGCGATGACCAGGATGTTGCCAATGGTCTGCACCGAAATCACCACGGCAGCGGTCACGCACAGGTAGAGCACCAGGTCGAGCGCGGCCACGGGCAGGTTCATCGCACGTGCGGTCTCGCGGTCCAGCGCCACCGCGGTAAGCCACGGCCGCAGCGCCGCAACCAGCGCAATGATCACCGCGCCGGTCACGCCGCTCACCCACAGGTCGCGCACGCTTACGCCAGTCAGGGAGCCAAAAAGAAATGCGCTTAACGACGCCGTGTAGCCCTCGACCCGCGAAATAATCACCAACCCAAACGCGAACGCCGCGGCGAACACGATGCCGATGATCGCGTCCTCCTTGATCGTCCTGCGCTGCGACAGCACGGCGATCACGACGGCGACGACCGCCCCGGCCACAGCCCCGCCGAGCAGCACCGAGGCGTGGAGCGCGAACGCGATGGCCACCCCCGGAAAGACCGCGTGGGCGACCGCGTCGCCGATGAACGCCATCCCGCGCAGCACCACGAAGCAGCCGACCACGGCGCACAACACCGAGGCCAGCACCGCCGCCAGGAGCGCGCGGGGCAGGAACGCGAGCTGCGGGTTGGCCACGTCAGCGAGGAACTGCAGGAAACCAATCTCAAGCATGCGTGGCCTCCTTGGCACGGTGTGGTTGGTGTGGCTGGTTCCGTACGTGCGTCTGCAAGGCGGCCAGCCAGGGCGAGGACGGCCCAACCCCAAACGTGTCCATCCACGGTTGGGTGTCGCACAGCTGTCCGGGGGCCGAGTCGGCCACGACCCCGCCGCGGAAGAGGATGAGGCGGTCGCAGGAATCGACGGCCTCGACGATGTTGTGCGTGGACATGACGATGGAGATGCCGTGGCCCGCCAACTCGCGGAACAGGGCGAGCAGCTGCTCGGTGGACGGGATGTCCAGGCCGGTGAACGGCTCGTCGAGGAAGAGGGCCCGGGGTTTGCGCACGAGCGCGCGGGCGACCAGAACGCGCTGGCGCTGCCCGCCCGAGAGGTCCGCGATGGGGCGCGCGGACAGCTCGGTGAGGTTGACGCTGTCCAGGGCGTCCGCGACGGCGTCGCGCTCCGCGGCGCCCGCGCGCTTGTACCAGGGCCGCAGATCCAGCGTGGCGTTGAGCACCGCGGACGCGACGTCGATGGGAAAATCCCAGGCCACGTCGTGACGCTGCGGGACATACCCCACTGCCTTGCGCACCTGCGCGCCGGTGCGCCCGGCGACGCGCACCGTGCCGCGCGCGCCAGGGATCAGGCCAAGCATGGCGCGCAGCAGCGTCGTTTTGCCCGCCCCGTTCGGCCCGAGCAGTCCGACAAACTGTCCGCCCAGAATGTCCAGGTCAACGCCGTCGAATACTGCGCGCCCCGGGTACCCGGCGCTAAGTCCCGAGACCCGAATCAGCGCATCTTGACTGCTCGCGGCCATTACGCGCGCCCCTTCCGCGAACGCACGACCAACAGGGCCACCAGCGCGACGACGAGCACGCCAATCCCCAGGGCGACGAGGAGCCCGGCGTTGCTGCCAGCAGATGAGCCCGCGGCAGCATCCGCAGCGCCGTCCGTGGCCTCGTTCTCGGCGCCATTTTCGGCCCCGCGCCACGGGCCGGAGAACTCGGCCGCCTGCGCCTCGGCGGGGTCGGTATCGCTGCCCACCGCGATGCGCACGACTTCCTCGTCGGTGTGGGTGTTGCCCTCGTTGTCCTTCACCACGGCGCGCACGCCCACCAGCTGCACGCCCGGCTGGGTAAACACCCAGTTGGCGTGGGTGTGCGTGTTCGGCTCCACCCACATCGGCTGCGTGCCGTCTTCGCGCGAGGACCACAGCAGCTGCGGCTCGTGGAACCCGCCCGGCTGCAGGAAAAGCGAGAAGTCGCCGTCGCCCTCGTGCCCGCCGAACTCCAGGCTCACGCCGTTTGAGGAGCGCTCCAGCAGCGACGGCGACTGCGTATTCCACCCCAGCCAGGGCACGCCTTGCACCTCGGTCTGCGGGATCACCCACACGTCATCGCCCGCGCCCGCGCCGGTGAAGTCGAAGGCCCCAGTGTCGGGCAGGGTCTGTTTGGCGTCGTCGGAGACCTGAAAGACGACGTCGTTAAGCCTGCGCCACACGGGCGGGTCCTGCGAATCGTCGCGCGCGAGGAAGATGAGCTCGTCGCCATCGAAGGTCGCGCCGAGGTCGACGTGGCCCGCGGAGATCACGGCCTGCTCGCCGGCGGGCGCGATCGCCTCGTCGTTGCGCACCGTCTGCTGCAGCGCGGGGTCATTGTCCATCCCCTGCGCGCCAGCAACGGGCGCGAGCGCGGTCGCCGCGGCGAGGGTGAGGGCTGCAAGTTGAAGTTTCATGTCAGGGTTCCTTTCTTATGGCGCAAGGCAAGTGCTTATCGACGCCGCGTTTTCTTCCACAAAGTGCACATACGTATCCGCGGGCCCCTCCCCCGGCGGGTCGAGGGTGTCGCCCCAGATCGGGCAGACCTGGATTCCCAGGTGCGCCGCCGTCTCCGTGAGCACGCTGCTGCTGCCTTCCAGCTGTGGTTCCAGAAAGACCGCGGGGACGTGCAGGTTTTCCAGCGTGCGGGTAAAGGCGATGACGTCGCGGGGGCTCGGCTCGATACTGGGGTTCGGCGTGACAAACCCGGCGATGCGCAGCCCGTAGGCCGCGCCCAGGTAGGAGTAGCCGTGGTGGGTGGTCACCAGGTTGCGGTTCGCTTCCGGGATGCGCTCCACCGCCTGCCGCATCCTCTGGTCCGCCGCGTCCAGCTGTGCGAGGTACGCGGTGGCATTGCGGGCGTAGTCCTCGGCGTGGGCGGGGTCGGCGGTGCTGAGCTCGTCGCGCACCACCTTGACCACGGCTTTCACCGCAGCAACGTCGTGCCAGAAGTGCGGGTCCAGCTCGCCGTGGACGTGGTTGCCCAGCACCGCCTGCGGCAGCAGGTAGGTCTCCTCCCCGGGGTTGCCCAGGAAACGGAAGGCGCGCTCCGGCGGGACGGGCTGCAGCGTGGTCGTCGGCACCGCGATCACGGCGTCGGCCGGGTCGAGGTCGCCCAGATCGTCGTCGCGCAGGGTGAGGCGGGTCTCGCCGTCGCGGAGCGTGGTGGTGATGTCCACGTGCCCCTGGTCCAGCACCGTTTTTCCGGGCGTCACTTGGGCCGGGTCCTGGCCGACGACCACCGTGAACGTGTCCTCGGCCTCGCCGCGGGTTGCCGCATCTTCCACGGAGTCACGAACCTCACCGCGCATGGTCAGCTCGTACACTCCTGGCTCGGAGAACGCCCAGCTGACGTGGGTGTGCGCGTCGACGGGCAGCACCGTCGAGTCCTTGGTGTCAATGCCGTCGTGGGAATCGAACACCACCTCGGGGGTGCCGAAGGTGCCGAGGATGAAGGCGTAGGCATTGCCGGGGCCGTGGGCGTCGATAAGCGAAAGCTCCGTCACCCCGGTTGGTGGCAGGGACTTGCCGGTGTCCACACGGAGGCCGAGCCACACGGTGTCCAGGCTGGCGTCCTCGACGAGCGGGATTGGCGAGAACCCGTAGCGCTGCGCTTGCTCCGCGACCGGCACGACGGGCACCGTTTCGCGGACGGTGGAGTCGATGGTGTGGGACAGCGATTGCGGCTCGAGGAGCAGGCCGTTGGTGAATACGGCGTCGGCGTAGGCGATGTCGCGGGTGGCGTGCAGACTCGGTTCGTAGGTGTGCGGGTCGACCCCGCGTCCCATCAGCGAAGTCACGGTCGCATCGTCGCCCGCAACGTTGCTCACCACGTCCGCGAGGATCGAGGTGGACGCGACGACGTTGAGGGTGCCGTCGTCGCCCTGGTCGCCACTCGCGCTGCCGCAGCCGCCCAGCGACGCGGCCAACGCAACGACGGCGCACGCGCCGACGGCACGGGTGGTCGCGCGCCTCACTTGGTGGCCCCCAAGCACGGCGAGCAGGCGGCGTCGCAGCGCCGTGTCCAGGCAGAGCATGCCGCCGCCGAAGACGAGCACGCCAATCCCCAGCACGGCGATGGGCAGCGTCATCACGGTTGGGCCGGTCTCGGCGAGCCCGCCGCTGCGGGACCCGGACGCCGAACGCTGAGCTCCCCCGGCGGCCGCGCTTTCGCTGCCGGAATCTGCGGGGCCCGCGGAGCCTGCGGGGCCTGCGGAGCCGGTGCCGGCTGCGCCCGCGCCACCGCAGTCCCCCTCCGCGTCGTAGACGGAGCCGAAGTCGAAGTGGCCGTCATCGGCGTTGCCGGAACCGCCCACCTCGAAGGTGAGCGTCGCGGCGCCGCTGAGTTCAGTGCCGTCCTTCGCAGTGGCGGTGTGGCGCACGGTCACGTGGTAGGTGCCTGGGGCGCTAAAGACCCAGTTGGGGTGCACGTGCGAGTTCGCCGGAATGGTGTGGGCGCCCTGCGCGGTGCCGTGCTCGGCGCGGAACCACTCCTCGCCCACGATCTTGCCCAAGCCGCCTTGGGTGAACACAAACATGTTGCCGGGCCCGTCGAAGTCGGTGACCTCCCACGTCACCTCGCCGGTGGTGTGCTCCAGCAGGGACTCGTGCTGGGTGTTCGCACCCAGCCACGGCACCCCGGCCTGCTGGGTCGCGCCGATCATCCAGGCCTCTCCGGCCGGGATCGGTCCGACGTCCTCGGGCAGTGTGGTCGTTGCGGCATCGCCGAGCCCGAAGACCATCGTGGCGGGGTCGTTCCACGTCGCGGGCACCTGTCGGTCGTCCTTCACCTGCGGGCTCAGGGCCGGCTTGCAGGACTCGCTAGCCGCGGCGGTTGCGGCCTCAGTGCCCTCGGCGGGCTCGGCAGGCCCGCCGGCGTAGGTCTCCACCCGGTGCGATGCCTCCGACTCGTCCGTGTCAGCCAAGCCGCCGAGCGCCGAAGCGTCATCACTCTGCGTCGAAGAGTCCGCCGGGGTCGGTGTTGTCTCGGCCGAGTCAGCCTCCCCCACCATCCAGGTGTAGGTCGCCTCGTTCGACGTCGCGCCGCCCGCGTGCGCCACGACCCGCATCGTGTAAGTACCGGGCTCGGTGAACAGCCAGTTTGCGTGGGCATGCGCAGGCGTGGCCTGGTGGATGGTCGCGCCTGCGTTGAGGGCGAGGGTGGCGTCGTCAAGCACTGGCCCAACGCCGCCGAGACCCTGCGCCTGGAAAAGGTACACCTCGCCCGGGCCGGAGACGTCAAGGAATTCGATGTCAATGTCGCTGATCCCCGCGCCGGCGAGCGCCTGCGTGTCCCAGCCCGGCCAGATGAGGTCCGACTGCTGCGTCTGCGGGAGCAGGTAGCCTGGCGCGCCAATCCCTTCGACACTCTCGGTGTCGGCGGTATAGGCCTGCTCGCCGACAACAAGGGTGACGTCCTCGGGGGCGTGCTGCACATGCGACCCCGTCACGTCCTCCTGCAGGCTCAGCACGATCCCGTCGCCGTCGGGGCGCACCGCAAACGCGTCAATGTGCCCGGTATCCAGGCTGAGCTCCGCCGCGTGCGCGATCGGCGCGAGAAACACCAACAACAGCGCAGAGAGTATCGACGCCACCTTGCGCCGCCCACAAGTCACTCCGAAGATTTCCACTTAATGAAGACTATTTTCATTAAGCACGCATGGCAAGTCGTCCAGGTGAGCAAGCAAAAAGCGCCCCGGCGCCGGACTTTCTCAAGTCTGGCGCCGGGGCGCTGAGAGTGTGCGAGACTTAGGCCTTGGTGGCGTAATCCTTCTGCACGGAGGAATCAACCGGGACACCCGGGCCCTGGGTCGCGGAAACCACGATCTTCTTCAGGTAGATCCCCTTGGCGGATGCCGGCTTCAGGCGCAGCACCTCGTCAAGCAGGGCACCGTAGTTCTCGGCGAGCTGCTCGGCGGTGAAGGATGCCTTACCAATCAGCGCGTGCAGGTTGGCGGCCTTGTCCACGCGGAAGGCAATCTTGCCGCCCTTGGACTCGGAGACAGCCTTCGCCACGTCCGGGGTAACGGTGCCGGTCTTCGGGTTCGGCATGAGACCACGCGGGCCGAGGACACGAGCGACGCGACCGACCTTGGCCATCTGGTCCGGCGTTGCAATAGCAACGTCGAAGTCGAGCTGGCCGTTGTTGATCTGCTCGATGAGCTCGTCGGTGCCAACGATGTCGGCGCCAGCTTCCTGTGCCTTGGTGGCGTTCTCGCCCTCGGCGAAGACTGCGACGCGGACGGTCTTACCGGTGCCGTGCGGCAGGTTGACGGTGCCGCGGACCAGCTGGTCAGCCTTGCGCGGGTCGACGGACAGACGCATAGCGACGTCGATGGTGGCGTCGTAGTTCTTGGAGGAGGTCTCCTGCGCCAGCTTCACCGCGTCGAGCGGGTGGTACAGGGCGTCGCGGTCGACCTGTGCGAGGGTCTCGTTGTAACGCTTGGACTTCTTAGCCATGTTGCGTTCCTTTCTTCGTATGTGATGTCAGGAGTGGTGGTACGGGCCTGGCCGGCCCTCCCACCTGCGTCGAGCGGGTTTACTTCTCGACGGTGATGCCCATGGAGCGGGCGGTACCAGCGATGATCGCGGCGCCAGCCTCGATGTCGCGGGCGTTGAGGTCCTTCTTCTTGGTCTCAGCGATCTCCTTGCACTGATCCCAGGTCACGGAACCGACCTTCTGGGTGTGCGGGACGCCGGAGCCCTTCTTAATGCCCGCAGCCTTGAGCAGCAGGGAAGCTGCCGGCGGGGACTTCAGGATGAAGTCGAAGGAGCGGTCCTCGTAGACGGTGATTTCCACCGGGATGATGTTGCCGCGCATGGACTCGGTGGCGGCGTTGTAGGCCTTGGTGAACTCGACGATGTTCACGCCGTGCGCACCGAGCGCCGGGCCAACCGGCGGTGCCGGGTTCGCCATGCCTGCCTCGATGTGCAGCTTGATCAGGCCAGTGACCTTCTTCTTAGCCATCGTTAAACCTCAATTCCTTGGTACAGCGCCCCGCCCACGATGTTTGGCGGCACGCTTCCGGATGCCCCGCTTTTCCGGAGCCACCGGGGAGACGAATAGAAAACGTCGCGCAGCCCTTGTGCGGGCACGCGCGACGTTTTACCTTACGGCAGGTGGGGCGCAAGAAGCAAAACGCTTCTCGACGCCACGCCTACATAATCCGCTCGATCTGGTCAGCCGTGAGCTCGACCGGAGTTTCGCGGCCGAAGATGGACACCAGCGCCTGGATCTTGCCTGTCTCCTCGTCGATCTCGGAGATCGTACCCGCAACGGACGCGAACGCGCCCGACAGGATGGTGACGGCCTCGCCCACCTTGTAGTCGTGGGTGACCTTCGGCTTCTCGTCCTCCTCCGGCATCGCGATGACGGTCTCGCCCTCCGCATTCGCGACGCTCTTGCCCTCAACCGGCTCCGCCTTCGGCATGAGGAACTTCGCCACATCGCGGTGCTTCACCGGCGTCGCGTTGCCCTCGTTGCCCACGAAGCTGGTCACGCCCGGGGTCTCGCGAACAACGGACCAGGCAGCGTCGTTCATCTCCATGCGCACAAGGACGTAGCCCGGCAGCAGCTTCCGCTTCACCAGCTTGCGCTTGTCATCCTTCTTCTCCAGCACCTGCTCGATCGGCACGACCACGTCGTAGATGGAGTCCTCCACCTCGAGCGTCTGGATACGCATCTCCAGGTTGGTCTTCACCTTGTTCTCGTAGCCCGAGTAGGACTGGATGATGTACCACTCGCCCGGCAGCTTCTTCAGCTCGCGGACGTAAGCGCGCAGGCGGGCGCGGTACTCGCTGTCCGCTTCGGCCGCGGAATCGTCGCCAAGCGCCGCGGCGGCAGCTGCCTCGGCATCTCCCTCGGTGGCCTCCGCGCCCTCGGTGCTTTCCGTCTCCGGGTCAGTTTCCTCGGTGACCGGGGCACCCTCGTCGACCATCTCGAGCTCCTCCTCCTGCTCGGAGGGCGCTTCCGGCTCGGCAGAATCGGCCTGCTGCTCAGCCAGCTCCTCCTCGGGGTCGGTCTGATCGGTGACGGGCGCGCCCTCGTCGATCATTTCCAGCTCGTTTTCCTCGACCGTGTTCAGGGCGTCGTTGTTTTCCACTGCCATGGTCCGTCTCCTTTATCTCCGTAAATTCCCCGCCCTAGCGTACTCACGTTGGTGGTTCGCGCGCGGTGGGACAAAAACTTATCCCGCCCCTCGGAGTCCGAGGAAGCGGGATATTAAGTAACCGTTCGCATTATAGCTAACGAATGAAGATCCATTCAACCAGCAGGCTAGCCAGGCTGTCGGTGCCCCACACCATGACGGTCAACACGATCAGGAAGGCAAACACGATGAGTGTGTAGTTGAGCATCTCCTTGCCGGTCGGCCAGATGACCTTGCGCATTTCGGAGACAACCTCGCCCGGGAATGCTGCGGCGCCGTTCTTCTTCTCGGCGTCATCGCCATCGCGCTTCGCGGGGGTGCGCTTCTCTTCGTAGGAGTCGGTGGAGATCGGAGAAGCCCCGCCCAGCTGACGCTTACCGGTTGGCCGTGCCGGGTTCTGACCGTTGGGGTTAGTCAAGAAAACTCCTCCACATTCATGCTTTGGCAGGGGCGACAGGACTCGAACCTGCAACCTACGGTTTTGGAGACCGTTGCGCTACCAATTGCGCCACGCCCCTAGGTCCCTGCGTTGTAAACAATTACAGGGGCCTAACCCTACCACGAACGCCGGAGCATCCGCTTGAGGTGAGTAGCGATGGAGAGAATTGAACTCTCGACACAACGATTATGAGTCGTTTGCTCTACCACTGAGCTACACCGCCATGTGTTTGCCTTACGCAAACAACAGAGCCCCCTGACAGAATCGAACTGTCGACCTTTTCCTTACCATGGAAACGCTCTGCCGACTGAGCTAAGGGGGCACAGCCTCTTTGTTGTGAGTCTCACCTTTCGGTGTGACCCGCTCCGTTGAAGCCTTAAGAAGATTAACCCGATAGCATTAAAGAACACAAATCGCCACTACAGGGCGGGTTTTTAGGCCGTTTTTCACGCACTTATGAACGCTATCTGGGCCCTGCGCATTGGAGGCGCGACCGTGCGCCCCTCCACGCGGCGGCGGTACCGTGCCTCCGGCGCTGCAGGCGCCAATGTCGCTGCCGCGGGTCGCTGTGGCGAGGGATAGTTCAGGCTGCCACCTACTAGACGAGAACCCCGTGACGAGGATGCGACAAAAGGGACCGCGGACAAATAGTTGGAGTGTCCCCGGGGGCGGAGAGGGTTTCTGATGTCCGCGCATTTTCCCCGTGAGATCCGGGAGCAAGCAGTTGATAAGTTTCTTGAAGGCATGCCGTACAAGCGCATCGGCGATTGGCTGGAAGAAAGCTATGGCCAACGCCCTTCTCGGTCAACGGTCGGGTTATGGGTCAGGCAAAGACGTCACGGTCGCCCTCTTAGCCCGCAGCCGGGTATGCATGCCCCGGAAACAGTCGCTGATGCGGTTGCACGTCGTGTGACCTCAACACAGTCGTTTGCAATTATCGGCGACCAAGTTGGCGTCGCCAGTGGGTCAGTGCGGAAATGGACTTCGCGGTACTGGCCCGACGCGCAAGAGGTTGCCGCTGCCGCGTCGCTGCCGTTCGACGAGGTCTACGCGATCACAATGGAACGTGTGAGCAAAGATCGCAGAAACAAACGCACCAAACAGCAACAGCGCATCGCTGATAAGCACAACGCCGCAACCCGTCCGGCACCGGTAGATTCCTGGTTGCCAGGCCCAGGTCCTGTCCC
>NZ_NSGL01000005.1:0-80326 GCF_002285155.1 Corynebacterium sp. NML 120412
GGTGATGCATCGGGAAAAGCCCTCGTCCGTGATGGTGCATTGTCTATAGCTGCGAAAGCTGCTGTGGTCTGCGCCCTTACGGACACCCACCACATCAGTATCGCCAAAGCATGCGCGCTTGCCGGGATCGCGCAGTCAACGTTTTATCACCACCAGGGCAAACACCAACGCAGTGTGGCAAAACGCAAGGCACGCCGCGACAAGTACAAAGTACTCATCCGCCAGGCAGTCGATGAGTGCGGGCAAAGCTACGGCTACCGGCGCATCCACGCGTGGCTTGTTCGCGGTGGGCATCGCATATCGGAAAAAATTGTGCGTGAGCTGATGGACACACTCGGCTGCCACCCACCAGCAAAAGCATCCACGAAGTACTCCTCATACACCGGCGAGACCGCGCACCGCCCGGCAAACCTGCTGCTCATTGGCGATAACGAGCGCCCTGCTAATGAGACACATACCCTTGCCCGCCCTGAGGTGGCGCACTCGCAGTATTTCACCCGGTATGCGCACAGTAAGGGGTTGACCCATGATTTTCACGCGGATCAACCTTGGCAGAAAATTGGTACCGATGTCAGCGAAATCCGCTGCAGTGACGGCAGGCTCTACTTGTCAGCAGCCATCGACTTCTTCGACGGGATGCCCATTGCTGTGACCATGTCACAAACGCCAAACCATGAGCTGGTTGCCGGGATGATTGAACGGATCGACGCGGTAAAACCTGCTGATGCGCAACCGATCCTGCACTCGGATCGTGGAGGGCTCTACCGCAGCACACGCTGGGTCAACCTGATTACCGACCACGCCCACAACATCACCGGGTGCAAGGCATGCGCCACAGGGGAATGGTGCCAGAGGCGGTGGCGATACATCCCGTCACTGTCACGGAAAGGCACAAGTGGTGATAACGCGCGCACCGAGGGGTTCTTCGGCACGATGAAACAAGAACTGCTCAAAGGCAGACCCGCCACCAAAAAGATGACGGTGGCACAAATGCGAGACTATATTGACAACTACATCGACTTCTACACCCACACCAGGCTGAAGTCGACGCTAGGCAACGGCTATGCCACCATCGCCGAACACCGCCAAGCACTTGGAGTCTAAACAACAACACACAAGCCCACGGGGCACTCCAACAAAACATCCGCAGGCCCAAAATTCCGCGTCTTCGTCACCCCGTTCTCGTCAAACAGGCCAAACCCCACCCCACCCCACACATTTTGCCGTTTCACCCGCGCACCCCGCCCGCACACCCCACCAGACCGGGCAGCGGGCCCAAAAATACCCCGCTTCCGGGGTCACCGGCAGCGGGGTCTCTTTGGAATGCGGGCTTACAGCGCGCGCACCTGCTGGGCCTGCGGGCCCTTGGCGCCCTCGCCCACCTCGAACTCGACCTGCTGGTTCTCCTCCAGGGTGCGGAAGCCGGAGCCCTGGATCTCGGAGTAGTGCACGAAGACGTCGGAGGACCCGTCGTCCGGTGCGATGAAGCCAAAGCCCTTTTCTGCGTTGAACCACTTAACAGTTCCGGTAGCCATGGTGAAACCTTTCACGTAAAACTTGAGTGAGATATGTTTGGTCGTCCACCAGGACCATCTCGGGGTTCCTGGCGCCCGCGTCAACGATCCTCGCGAGCACCTTTGGAGGGCGCACACAAAATCTGTGACCGTGCTCTAGTGTGCCACGAATCGCATACTTTGGCATAGCGAGTGGCATACTTCATATGGAATGACTCATACCCCCGCACCCCCACCGTCGCTCGGCGCAGAACTCATCGAGCTCCTGCGCCGCCGTTTCGGCAGCTCCACCATCACGCACGTGGAAGACGTCCCCGCTTCGCCCGCGCAGTTCGCTCCGTGGCCAGCGTGGGTGCTCCCCGAGCTGAAGCAAATGCTTATCGACGCCTCCGTCACCGCCCCCTACACCCATCAGGCCCAGTGCGCGCAGTCGGTGCGCGACGGCAACGACACCGTTATCGCCACGGGCACCTCCTCCGGAAAGTCGCTCGGTTACCAGCTGCCTATCCTCACCGCGCTTGCAGAGGACCCCAAGGCGTGCGCCCTCTACCTCACCCCCACCAAGGCGCTGGGCTCGGACCAGCTCCAGGCGACGCTGCGGATGACGTCGCAGATTCCCCAGCTCTCCGGCGTCCACCCGGCCCCGTACGACGGCGACACCCCCACCGAGGCCCGGGCCGGAATCCGCGAGGCATCCCGCTTCGTCTTCTCCAACCCCGACATGCTGCACGCCGGGTTCCTCGGCGCGCACCCCCGGTGGGCGCGCTTCCTGCGCCAGCTCCGCTTCGTGGTGGTGGACGAGTGTCACACCTACCGCGGCGTCTTCGGCGCCAACGTGTCCCTCGTCCTGCGCCGCCTGTTGCGCATCGCCGCCGCGTACGGGTCGCACCCGGTCGTGGTGTTCGCCTCCGCAACCGCCGCGGACCCGGCCGGGCAGGCGTCTCGGCTCTGCGGCCGCAGCGTCACCGCCATCACCGAGGACACCGCGCCGACCGGGTCCCGCACGATCGCGCTGTGGGAACCCGGCTTCATCGAAGGCGCGGAAGGCGAAAACGGTGCGCCCGTGCGCTACGCCGCCTCCACCGAAGCAGCGTCCATCATGTCGACGCTGATGCAGGAGGGCGCGCGCACGCTTACCTTCGTGCGCTCGCGCCGCGCCGCGGAGACGGTCGCGCTGCGTGCGCAGGAGGACCTGGTCGTGGCGGGCCGCGCCGACATGGCGGGCCGGGTGGCGTCCTACCGCGCTGGCTACCTGGCGGAGGATCGTCGCAAGCTGGAGCGCGCGCTGGACGAGGGCGACCTCCTCGGCCTCGCCACCACGAACGCGCTTGAGCTGGGCATTGACGTCGGCGGCCTCGACGCGGTGGTCATGGCCGGTTTCCCGGGGACGGTCGCCTCGTTCCGCCAGCAGGCGGGGCGCGCCGGGCGCCGCGGCCAGGCTTCCGTGGTGGTCATGGTCGCCCGCGACGAGCCGATGGACACCTACCTGGTCCACCATCCGGACGCACTGCTGGGCCGCCCGGTGGAGTCCTCGGTGTTCAACCCGAAGAACCCGTACATCCTGCGCGGACACGTCTATTGCGCCGCCGTCGAACGGCCACTGTCGCACGCGGACGTGGATGCGTTTGGCGCGCACGAGGTCGTCGAGGAGCTCGAGCGGGAGGGCTATTTACGACGCCGCCCCCGCGGCTGGTTCGCCACCCCGCAACTGGAGGGTGAGCTCACCCCGGAGACCGCGCACTCCGTCGTGTCCCTGCGCGGCGGCACCGGGGAGGAGGTCCTCATCGTGGACGCGACGGACGGCCGGCTGCTGGGCACCGTGGACGCCGCGCGGGCCGCCACGCAGGTCCACGACGGTGCCGTCTACCTGCACCAGGGCGAGTCCTTCGTGGTCCAGGAGTTAGACCTTGACGGCTACGTGGCGCTGGTGGCACCCGAGACGCCCGACTACTCCACGCAGGCGCGTTCCACCACGGACATCGCGATCCTGGGCGACGCCTCCGCGCGCGTCCACCCCTCCCCAGGCCTGTGGGTGGCCAACGTCGACGTCGAGGTGACCGACCGGGTCACCGGCTACGTCGTGCGGCTTGCCGACGGCACCGTGTCCGAGCACATCCCGCTCGACCTCCCCGAGCAGACGCTGATCACCCGGGCGGTGGCCTACACCATCGACCCGTTGGTTCTCGACGAGCTGGGGATCTCGGCGGGCGACGTCCCCGGCGCGCTGCACGCCGCAGAGCACGCAGCCATCGGGCTGCTTCCGCTCCTGGCCACCTGCGACAGGTGGGACATCGGCGGCGTGTCCACGGCGCTGCACCCGGACACCATGCTGCCCACGGTGTTTGTCTACGACGGCCACCCGGGCGGCGCGGGCTTCGCCGACGAGGGCTTCGCCCGCTTCCACGAGTGGATCACCGCGACGTTCGAGGCGGTGCGCGCCTGCCCCTGCGAGTCCGGATGCCCGTCCTGCGTGCAGTCCCCGAAGTGCGGCAACGGGAACCAACCGCTGAACAAGCACGCTGCGCTGAAGCTGCTGGGCGCGCTGGTCACCATGACTGCCGGGGACGTTCCTCCTCAGCCGGGCCAGCCCGGGCAGTAGCTTCGGCGCGCCCGATCCGGGCACGGACGGTGACGTCGCCGGTGTCCACCTCGCACCACTCTGCGGCCGCAGAGTTGAGCGTCGCGGTGCGCTCGGCGGCCTCGCAGGCGGGCGCACCCGTGTAGAGCGCCGTCGCCCCGGAAACGGCAGCGAGGTCGGCGGCTACCTGCGCGCGGTGGTGGTCCACGACGCGCGCGCCGACCGCAGCTACGGCGAGCGCCAGCGCGATCACCGCGGTGATGATGCCCGCCGAGGTGACCGTCGCCGAGCCTTCCTCGCTGCGGAGTCTCCGGAGCCAGCCCATTAGCGTTCCCCCGCGGTGTGCTCGACGGGGAACAGCGCGGTTGCCTGCATCTGCCCTACCGCCGCCGGGACCCGCGCGGTCACCGTCACGACCCCGCCGGCCTCGGTGACATCGACGCTGCCGCGCGGCGGGGCGAACTCCACCCCGATCGCGTGGGCGCGCGCCGCCGCCCCGGCCGTATCCACCGCCGTGATGTAGGCGGCGATGGTGGCGATGCCGGCAACGATGGCGGCCGCGACGGTGACGAGTGCGGACAGCGAGAGCGCTGTCTCGATCGTGGTCATTAGCCCGGGGTGTTCGTGAGTGCGTCGGTAATCACGCCCTCAATTGCAGAGGTCACACCGTCGCCGTTCACCACGAGGTAGAGCACTCCGGCGAGCGCGGCCGCCGCGAGAGACCCAAACGCATATTCGATGGTTGACATCCCCCGGTCATCCTGCATTCTTGCAGCGAGTTTCCCGGTGTAACCGCGCATTTTCTGGGCGCACATGATGGTAGCAGTGTTGATCGTATTCATAGTAATTATGTTCCCTTCATTGGTTGAGAGTGGTCGTTGGTTTTCGGAGTGGACAGTTAATGCAAGATCGCAGACCCCAAGCTGAGCACCGCCGGCGCAAGCCCGAGGACGAAGAATGCCGGGAGGAAGCAGGCGGTAAGCGGGATCGCGATGAGGACGCCCGCACGTTCCGCTTTGGCGCTCGCCTCGTCGGCAGCTTCAGCACGGAGCTTGGTGACGATGCGCTCGCAGCCCGCCACGATGGCGGACCCCGAGGAGTTGGAGAGGACAACAAGCCCGGCGAGCTCCGCGCCGCCCGGGACGCTATGGAGCTCTGACCAGGCGCGCTCGGGGCTCACCCCGAGCGCCGTCAGCGCAGCGACGGTATGCCAAGGACTCGCGTGCGCGTTGCCTCCGCCGGTGTCGCCGTACGTTTCAGCAACAGCGGCGGCGGCGCCGGCGAGCGGGAGTCCGGCCTCGCAGCATGCCGCGAAGAGCGTGATGTCGGCTGCGCTGCGGTGGGCGTCGATACCCGGCGCTTCCCCGCGGGGACCATCCCGCGGGGTCTTCGAACCCGCGCCGGGAGTAACGCGCAGCCGCAGCAACGGCTGGACCCGGGGCAGCGCGAGCGCGGCCGCGAGGAACAGTGATGCGAGGAGCAGGATCATTGCGCCGCCCTTTCAATAATCACCCGGGACACGATCGTGCCCGCGCACACCAGGGCGGTGCCGACGACGAGGAGCACCCCGCCTATGCCGCCGGAGGTCAGCAGCCCGACGGGGTTCGCCCCCATCGCGGCGCCCATGAGCATCCCGGCGAGCGGCAACGCAGCGAGCACCATAGCCGTGGTGCGCGGTCCGGCCAGCGCCGCGGTTGTCGCGGCCCGGTGCCGCTCGGCGTGGTCGAGCTCGTCGCGCGCGGCTCGCAACAGCTGGGCGACGGGGATCCCGCGCCCGGTTGCAAGCCGCCACAGCGTGACCATGCGCGCGAGCTCCGGCTGCGCCGTGGGCACCTCGATCTGCGCGGCAGAGTGCCCGAGCCGGATGTGGTGGACCAGCCGGTGGATGTCGCGCGCGAGTGGGGCCGGCGCGTTGTCGGGCAGGCGCTCGGCGGCGGTCACGCAGGCGCGCGGCAGCGGGGCTCCGGCGTCCAGGTTGGCCACCACGTGGCCGAGAAAGTCGGCGGTCACGGCCGCACCCTTGGCGCGTTGCCGCTGCTCCCGGCGCCGGACGATGAGGTCGACGACGGTCGCCCCAGCCATGACTGCCGCGAGGACCACGCTGACCCGTTTGGCGGCGACCAGGCCGAGCGCGAGCGCGATGCCGGCGATGCAGAGTGTGGAGTGGAGGCGTGGCGTCGAGAAGCGTTGCACGTTGCGCGTGAGTGCGCCCAGGCGGGCGGAGGGAGCGGGGGCGGTGAGCGCGGTTGCCGCGGCGGCGATGAGCAGTGGGTTCATGCTGCCAGCTCCTTGTAGCCGGCGGCGGGGCCGCGCTCGCTGTCCCACACCACACGCGCAGTGACGGGCTGGCCCTCCAGCACGCCGATCTGATGCACGTAGCGGGTGCCGTCGGGGCCGCGGCGGACCACCACCACGGCGTCCACGGCTGCGGCGAGCTGCGAGTGCAGCCCGGCGCGGTCCAGACCGCCGAGGGCCGCGAGCGCCTCCAGCCGGGCGGGGACCTCGTGGATGGAGTTGGCGTGGAGGGTGCCGGCGCCGCCGTCGTGGCCCGTGTTGAGCGCGGCGAGGAGGTCAACGACCTCGGCACCGCGGATCTCGCCGACCACGATGCGGTCCGGCCGCATGCGCAGGGCCTGGCGCACCAGGTCCGCGATGGTGATCGCGCCGGCGCCCTCGGCGTTGGCGGCGCGCGTGGTCAGGTTGAGCACGTGCGGGTGGTGCGGGGTCAGCTCGAGCGTGTCCTCGATGGCAATGATGCGCTCGGTGGGGGCGGCCTCTGCAAGCAGGGCCGACAGAAGCGTCGTCTTGCCGGAGCCGGTGCCGCCCACCACCAGGATCGCCTTGCGCTGCGCCACCAGCGCGCGCAGCAGGTCGGCGCGCTCCTGATCGAGGGAGCCGCCCGCCACCAGGTCCGCGAGCGAGGCGGTGGCGGTGCGCAGCACGCGCAGCGACAAACAGGTGCCCACCTGCGCCGTTGGGGCGAGGATCGCGTGGAAGCGTAAGAGCGTGCCGTCGTCGCGGGTGAGGTGCCCGTCGCAGTATGGCTGTGCGTCGTCGAGCCTGCGCCCGCAGCTCAGCGCGAGGCGCGTGGCCAGGGCGCGTACGTCCGCCTCCGAGTCGAAGGTGGTCTCCGCCAGCTCGAGGCCACGGCCGCGGTCGACGTAGACCTCGGACGGGCCGTTGACGCAAATATCCGTCACATCGCCGGCCGCCAGCAGCGGTTCGAGCGGGCCGGCTCCGGTGGTGTCGTCGCGGAGTTTGCGCATGAGCGCGAGCACATCGAGGTCGCTAATCACCACCGCCTCGTCGCGGATGATGTCCACCAGCCGTGCGGGCGACGGGGGCGCGGGCTCGTCCGCAAGGCGGCGCTGTACGCGCGCGAGTACGTCGTTGGCATCCATCACGCCACCTCCCCGAGCACCGCGTCGGCCGCCTTACGCAGGGGCTTGGGCAGGCGCGCCGGGAGCCCAGCGCTCTCGATCGAGCGCGACAGCCGGTGCAGCGTGGGCAGTCGGTGGCAGATCCGCGAGCGGGTCACTGCGACAACGCCGTCGTCGTCGATGCCCTGCCAAGGGGAGTCGCGGAGGACCAGCACGTGCTCGACGCCGGCGGCGTTGCACTCCAACGCGATCGTCTGCGCCGCGCAGACGGAGCGCACCGTCGGCGTCACGACGATGACAGCCAGGTCGCACGCCGCCGGGAGCAGGTCGATGGGGACATCGAGGACGGTCAGGCCCTCGCCGCCCACAGCGCGGCAGAGCCTCTCCAGCTCCGCCGTGTCGACCCGGAACGGGTCCGCGACGGTGCTGCGCGCAAACGTGAGGACCGCGGTGCCGGAAGCGGTGGAGGGCAGGGCGCGGCGCACGTCGGTGCGCGCTACGGCACCATCGCCCAGCACGATCTCGCCCCAGCGCGCGCCCGGCCGCTCCTCGACGCCGAGGAGGAGATCGAGTCCGCCGGAGAGCCGGTGTGCGTCGATAAGCGTGGCGTTCCCGCCCACCTCGGCGAGCGCACAGGCGAGGACGGATGCGCCGACGCCACCGCCCGCGCCGAGCACGGCGATCGTGCTGGCTCGCCTGTGCGCAACGGCCGAGCGCGACGAGGAGGTCGCCGGCCTGCGCCGGCAGGACGAAGGCGTCCGGGGACGCGGAGGCGTCGGCGAGGCTGCCGCTGACAATGAACACGTTGTCGGCTCGGGGTGGAGGGAGGTGTGGGGCCCAGGTGGCGTCGACAAGCACTGCGAACGCACGCGCCACGTATTGCGGCAGCGTGGTGGGGTCGGCAACGTCCACGATGGCGTGGCCAGCGGCTGCGGCGAGGTGGGTTACCTCCGGGTGGAGGAGCGGGTCGTCCACCGCGACGATGATGGGGCGGCCGGCGCGAGAATTCGGTACTTTTGTTTGTGTCATGCCGCAAGCATTGCAGGCGCAACATCAACGTGCAAGGGGTTGGATACATCTGTGGATAACCCAGGCCGCGATCGCATCCAAAATAAACAATCTGTGGATAACCCAGCCCCATCACTCACACGCGCCTCAGCATTTACACGCCGGGCGCTGAGGTTGGCTCGTTAGAATGAGGCACATGGCAACTCGCGCGCCGGTGGCGGCATTCTTCGACCTGGACAAGACGATCATCGCGACCTCGTCTGCCTACGCCTTTGGCAAAGAGTTCCTCAACAACGGCCTGATCACCCGCCAGGAGGCGCTCGACCTCTACCTGTCCAAGGCCTCCTACATGCTCGTCGGCCACTCCAGCGAGCAGATGGACGCCTCGCGCGACCAACTCGCACAGCTGGTCAAGGGCTGGGATGTGGACGAAGTGCGGCGCATCACCACCGAAACGATGCACAACGTGGTCACACCCGCGATCTACCGCGAGGCGCGCGAGCTGATCGAGCAGCACCGCGCGGCGGGCCACGACGTCATCATCATCTCCGCGTCCGCGGACATCCTCGTCGAACCGATCGCCGCCGAGCTCGGCGTGGACACCGTCGTGGCCACCGAGGTGGAGGTGGAAGACGGCAAGCTCACCGGCACAATCACCCAGTACCTCAAGGGCGAGGCCAAGGCGGCGGCCGTGGAAACATTCGCCCGCGAGCACGGCTACGAACTCGCGCGCTGCTACGCCTACTCCGATTCCGCCACGGACATCCCGATGCTCGCGGCCGTGGGCAACCCCGTGGCCGTCAACCCGGACCGCGCCCTGCGCAAGCACGCCATGTCGTCTGGCTGGGAGATCCGCACGTTCAAGAACCCGGAGCCGCTCATCCAGATGCCCAACGCGCGCGAGGTGGGCATCGGCGCGGGCGTCATCGCCGGGATCACGGCGCTCGCCGTCGTCGGCACGCTGGTCACCCGCGCGATCATGCGCGACGGCCGCTCCGCCTAGCCCCCGCCCGAGGAGCTCGAGTAGCTACTGCCTCCCGTGCCACTGGTCGAGGCGCTCCAGCAACACGGCCCGCGAGTCCTCGTACGCGGCGCGGTTACCCTCCGGAGTACCCCCGAGCATGATCTGCCAGCCGTCCGGCAGCTCCTCCGCGTGCGCAAAGAAGACGTGCCCGGCGTCCGGGTACACGTGGGCCTCCACCCGCTCGCCCTGCGCCTCGAGCTCGCGCGCCGCGTCCGCGGACTGCCACATCTGGTCGTCCTCGCCGGCGAAGAGCAGGACGTTCCCGCCGAAGTGCGCAAGGTCAATGCGCGCCTCCTCCGGTGCCGCTTCCGCCGCGGACTCGTAGGTCGCGCGGTACGACACCGGGTAGCCGGTCACCATGTCCCACATCTGCTTCGCCCCGGCCGCCATGGACCCCGCGCGGAAGGACGCGAACGGCACCGCCTCACCCTTGTAGGTAAACGACGGCAACTCCTCCGCCTGCCGGAACACCAGCCCCGGGTAGGAATAGCTCGCGGGCACGAACGCGACCACGTTGTCCACCCGGAAGCCCTTTGCCGCCAGCAGCTCCACAAACTCCGCGCCCTTCGACGTCCCCACCACCGTCACCGGCCCGTCGCCGTCCACGGTGGCGTCGATAAGCGTGCTGACCTCATCAAACTGCTCCAGCGGCACCTCCGCGAGCCCCTGCTGCTGCCCCTCCTGCCCGAAGAAATACATGCCGAGCACCTCGTAGCCCTCGCCCGCGAGCCACTCGGCACGAGAGCGGTCCGCCCCGCCCTCGGAGCCGCCGTACACAACCACCACGCCCGGGTGCACCTTCCGCTCGGGCGTGATGTGGAACCCCTCGATCTGGTCCCCGTGGATCGGGGCAACGCTTAACGACGCCCCGCCATCCCCCTCCCCCACAACAGAAGACGACCCCACGCTCGCGAACGGGTAGGTGTGCCGGTTGTAAGCGCGCAACCCAACAATCACCGCCGCGAGGAGCACGAGCACAACCAGGAGCGCGACCAGCGCCTTGCCAAGGATCTTAAGGACCTTCACCGCATTCCTTCCCACGCAGCGCTCACACCCGTGAGAGAATCTGCGCATTTTGGACCATTTGCAGGATGTTTTAGGCTTAAATCCTAACTTGCGCGGCAGCGGTTTCGCCGCCCTTCCGGCCCCAATACGGGCACGAAGGCTGGACTATAGCTAAAGTCGTGGAGGACAATGCATCACACGTGTACGTATACGCGCGAGAGCAGCAGTAGCCACACGCCTTGTAGGCGACTCGCAGGAAGGTTTGAAAAACAGTGAGCAAAGACGGTCTGTACACCAGCGGTTCCACGGCAGTGTCTGCCAAGGTGGACTCCATCCCGCTGCGCGACGCCGACACCACCCAGCCGGGTAAGGATTCCATTGGCACGCTGGTCTCCAACGCGACGGAGCAGATTTCCACCCTGGTCCGCGGCGAGATCGAGCTGGCCAAGACCGAGGTCATCGGCGAGGTCAAGAAGGGCGCCATGGGTGGCGGCCTCTTCGCCGTGGCCGGCGTCATCGCACTGTACTCCAGCTTCTTCGCCTTCTTCGCCCTGGCGGAGATGCTCGCGTCCTGGATGCACCGCGGCTGGGCATTCCTCATCGTCTTCCTCATCATGATCGCCCTCGCCGGCATCCTGGCCTTCATGGGTCTGCAGAAGGTGAAGAAGATCAAGGCGCCGGAGAAGACCATCGAGTCCGTCGGCGAGCTGAAGCACCTGCGCCCGGGCCAGGCCCAGCAGAACCTGTCCAAGGATTCCAGCGGCCTGTACTCCTCCGCCGCGCACACCACCGGCTCCACGGCAGTGACCAAGTAGGCGCTTTTCGCCTCCAGGGCCGCTCCGGGCATGCCCCGCCTGACCCCGACGCCACCCTCGGTCGTTGACCTGCCGGGGGAGTTTGCGCACCGCATGCTGCACACTCGCGGCGTGCGCCTGCACGCCGCCGTGGCCGGCGACCCCGCCGACCCCCTGGTCCTGTTCATCCACGGCGCGTACGGCGGCTGGTTCGACTTCCGCTACGCCCTCGCCCCGCTGGCCAGCCGCGGCTACCACGTTGCCGCGCTGGACCAGCGGGGCTTCGGCATGTCTGACAAGCCCGCCCACCGAGGCGGCAACCTGCTGCGCATCCTGCGCGGCGACCTCGGCGGGGTGATCCACACCCTGGGACATGCGAATGCCGCCCTCGTCGCCGCCGATACCGGCGCCGTGGTCGCCCGCGCCCTCGAGCAGGCCCAGCCTCAGCTCGTCCGCAGCGTGCTCACGCTCCCCAACGAGCCGCACCTCCCCGCCTGGCTCGGCCGCCTCCCCGCCCGCATCGCGGCCGCCACCGCCACACACCTGCCCGGCGCGCTGGACCGCGCGTGGCGCAGCGCGTTTCACGCCACCCTCGCGCGGGCAGCGGCCGACAGCGCCGCCAAGCACCCCGAACACCCAGCGGAAACGCTCGCGACCCGGCTTGCGGCGCTGCGCATCGATAACGCGCTGCCCCACATCCTCGCCACGCACCGCCTGCGGCGGCACGCGCCAGCTAACGGCGCCAACCACGTCCTCCACGCCCTGCCCTACGCGGGGGATCCGGGGGCGTTTGTGCGGGGCGTCGAGAAGCACTTGGCGTCATAGCACTCCTGGTGCTTTAGACCGCGCAGGTTTGCGTGTCCACCGGGTCGGTGAGGCGCTCGACGTCGCCGATCACCTCGCGGAGCTGCGTGCCGGTCAGGGCGTAGCCGGTGTCCGCGACGTCCACGTCCGTGCCGAAAATCATGCCCGCGACCTGCCCCTCCGGGGTGAACATGGGCCCGCCGGAGTTGCCCTGGCGGATGTCGCCGCGGATCGTGTACGCGCCGCGCTCCACCCGGCCAGTGGCGTAAATGTCCGGGCCGCTGAGCTCCAACTGGGTCCGCACGCGTACCGCGTCTGCTTCAAAGGGGCCGGACTCGGGGAAGCCCATCACCACGGCATCATCGCCGGACTTTAGCTCGCGCGGCGCCCACGTCAGCTCCGGCAGGCCCAGCTCGGGGGCGTGAAGGACCGCGATGTCCACCTCCGGGTCGTAGAGCACGACGTCCGCGTGCTTCACGCCCAGCACGGTGTCCAGGTTGACCAGCTGGGTGCCTGCCACCACGTGGGCGTTGGTCAGCACGTAGCCGTCCGCGATGACGAAGCCGCTGCCCATCAGGCGGTGGTGGCAGGTCTCCGAGTCGCCCACGACGTGGACGACGCTCGGTCGGACGCGGTCGACCAGGTCACCGGTCACCACCGACTCGTCCGGCGCGTCCACCTCACGCTTCGCATCGGCGCTCAACGGCGAGACCAGCGGCGGCAGGCCCGTGTCGTGCAGCAATGCGGCCGCCTTGGCGGGCAGCTGCGCCCATGCGTCCGGTGTTGCGGCGTCAATCCCGCGCAGCACCCGCGAGTCCCGCAGCGCGGCGCTCTGCGGCTCCGGAAGCGCGCTGACCAGCGGGATCGATACCAGCCACAGCGCCAGGGACATGGCCAGCGCTTGCAGCAACGCGCCCGCGACGGAATCCAGCGCGCGCATCGGGCGCCACCGCTGGGCACCGCGCAGGGCGTCGCCAATCGCGGAGCCAGCCAAGTTCCCCAGCCCGACGAAGAACACCACGACCGCCAGGAAAATGATGACGCGCAGCCCGCGGCCGGAGAAGAAGTCGAGCGTGTACGCGGCAGCGAGCAGCCCCACAATCAAGCCGGCCACGCTGCCCACCGCGATGAACACGGATGCCAGCACGCCTCGTCGCCACCCTGCCGCGAAGCTGCCCACCACCAGAATCGCCGCGACGAGGTCCACGATGGCTGATCCGGTCACTGTTTTGCTGTCTCCTGGTTCGTGTTGTGGGGCGTCATCGGGGCCGGTCCGCGGGGGTTACCGCGTGTACCGCGGCTCCCCATTGGCGGAGTTGGCGAGTACCTCGTCCAAATCGCGCAAAGTGCGGTCCCAGTCGCGGGCCCACGCGGCTTGCTCCAAAAGTATTGAGAGCAGAATAGCCGTAAAGCCCCACACAACGTAGCACCCGGCGCGGAAGGCGGGTCCGGCAAAATTGGCCAGCCCCACCTGCAGCCGGTTCGCGGGATCCACCAGGTCGCGCACGGCGATGAAGAAGACGTCGTCCGTTTCAAACGGGCTGGCCACGTATGTCTCGCCCGGCTGCTCCGCGTACGCAATCACCGGCCGCACCCGGAGTCCGCTGCCGCCCGTAGTCACTGTGCGCAGCGTGGCCAGCGGCGTCACACGCGAACGCTCCAGGCCGGTCTCCTCCCAGGCCTCGCGCAGCGCCGCGTCGACGGGCCCGCGGTCCCCGGCGTCGATATGCCCGCCGGGAAACGCCATCTGCCCCGAGTGGCTCCGCATCCGCGGCGTGCGGTGGGTGATAAGCACGTGCGCGTCGTCCGGGATGGTCACCGATGCCGCGTTCCCGGTAAACAGGATCAGCACCGCGGCCTCGTCCGCCGCGTCCTCCGGCACGGTGCGCCCGTGCAGGAGGGGCCGCGCCGCCTCGCGGTAGGTGCCGCGTTGAATCCGGTCGATCAGCGGCGCGAGCCAGCGGGGCGCCCTGTGGGGCTGCAGCGGGACGTCGAGAAGCTGCCCTTCTTTGCGCTCGCTCATCGCCCGAGCGCCCCGTCGATGGCGCTGGCCAGTGCCTCTTCGGACTCGAAGGCCTGCGCGAGCGTGCCCACCTGCTTGCCGTCGCGGAACACCACCGTGATGGGCACGACGCCGGGCAGACCCAGCCGTCCCGCGAAACTGTTGTCGGAGTCCTGGTAGCTGGGCAGCTCCACGCCGAGCTCGTTGAGCAGGTCGGCCCCGGCCGCCGCCTGGCGGTCCGCGTGCACGCCCACGACCTCCACGTCCGGGTGGTCCGCGGCGTAGCGCTCGAGCACGGGCAGCTCAGTGCGGCACGGCTCGCACCACCAGGCCCACACGTTAACTACCGTCACGCCCGCGCGCTCCCCGGGCACATCGGCGCCGCCCAGGCACGGCAGCTCCACGCCACCGACCCCACCGGCCACGCAGTCGGGCCGCTGGGCCACGGGCGCTTCCTCGCTTATCGACGCCCCCGTCTCCCCCTCCCCACGCACTTCATCACCCGATCCGCCGCCGCGCAGCAGCGCTACAGCGCCGACGACGACGAAGCAGGTGACCACCAGCGCGCCCACCACGCTGGCCACGACCGCGGTCTTGCCCGACCTCACTGCGCATCACCCAGCATGCCCAGGATGTGCTCGCGCTCTTCTCCGGTGACCAGGGCCGCCGCCTCCTCCGGGTCGGTTGGCCCCGCGCCGAAGTCGGGGCAATCGAACGCGATGGGGCACGCGCCGCACGCCGGCTTCTTCGCGTGGCAGACGCGCCGGCCGTGGAAGATGAGTCGGTGCGAGAACATCGTCCACTCGCTCGCGGGGATGATTTGGGCGATTTCCCGCTCGATCTTCACAGGGTCGCGCTGCGCACTCAGCGCTAGGCGCGCGACGAGCCGCTGGAAGTGCGTATCCACGGTGAGCCCCGGCTTACCAAAGACGTTGCCCCGCACCACGTGCGCGGTCTTGCGCCCCACTCCAGGGAGCGTGACCAGGTCCTCGAGCGCGACCGGGACCTCGCCGCCGAAGTCCGTGACCAGCTTCTGCCCCAGCCCGATCAGGTTGGCGGCCTTGGCGCGGTAGAACCCGGTGGGGCGGATCAGCGCCTCTACCTCCGCCTGGTTTGCCGCCGCGTAATCCTGCGCCGTGCGGTAGGTGGCAAACAGGGCCGGGGTGACCTGGTTGACGCGGACGTCGGTCGTCTGCGCCGAGAGCACCGTGGCAACGAGCAGCTCGAGCGGATTGGAAAAGTCCAGCTCCGCGTGGGCGTCCGGGAACGCCGCCGCCAGGGTGCGGTTGATCCGCCGGGCGCGGCGGGTGCGGCCCAGCTCCGTCTCCTTCCCCTTCGCCGCCGGGTGGGATCCCGGTGCGCGGCGCCGGGGCGGCGTAAGCTTGCCGACCGGCGGTTTGCCGGCGTCCGGCGCGGGGGGAAGCGAGACGTTGGACATGCTGCAATGCTATCGCACACGTACCATGGCCCCTATGACGGTAATTTTAGTTGCGATCCTGCCCCTCTTCCTCGGCCTGTTCACCCTGGGCATGGAACGCCTCGAAGCAGCATCGGTTGAGGCCCATTAACACGCACTGGTGTTGCAGACTGAACGTTTTTTGAACCTAAAATTGCCGGTAGGGAAACTTTTCCGGGATATGGCACCCATCACAACGTGAACTGGTAGCATCTGCCATTGTGACCACGCCGTAAAAATGACACTTAGGTGACCCAAACCATGCAGAGGATAACAGTCACCGCCGTTCCGAGGAGGTTCAATGGAAGGCATTCAGGACACGCTGGCCAAGGCCGGCATTTTCCAGGGCGTCGACGCCGACGCGGTGGCCGCTCTGATCAAGGAGATGGAGACGCTGACGTTCTCCCGCGGTACCACCATTTTTGATGAGGGCGAACCGGGCGACCGGCTCTACATCATCGTAGACGGCAAGGTAAAGCTGGCTCGCCACGCCCCCGACGGACGCGAGAATCTGCTCTCCGTGATGGGCCCGTCCGACATGTTCGGTGAGTTGTCCATCTTTGACCCGGGCCCGCGCACCTCCTCCGCCGTCTGCGTCACCGAGGTGACCGCGGCGACGATGGACTCGCAGATGCTCAAGCAGTGGATCACGGACCACCCGGAAATCTCCCAGCAGCTGCTGCGCGTGCTGGCCCGCCGCCTGCGCCGCACCAACGCGTCGCTGGCAGACCTCATCTTCACCGACGTGCCCGGACGCGTGGCCAAGACGCTGCTGCAGCTGGCCAACCGCTTCGGCACCCAGGAGGGCGGCGCGCTGCGCGTCAACCACGACCTCACGCAGGAAGAGATCGCCCAGCTGGTCGGCGCCTCCCGCGAGACCGTAAACAAGGCGCTCGCTACGTTTATGCACCGCGGCTGGATCAAGCTGGAGGGCAAGTCCGTCCTCATCGTGGACACCGAGCACCTGGCTCGCCGCGCACGCTAGCCCGCGAGCACCCCAAATACGAACACTGCCCCGGCACCTTGCCGGGGCAGTTGTTGTTGTACGGGGGCGTTACTTCTGGTTGCGCAGGTAGCGCAGGCCCACGCGGGTGGATTGCTCGGCGGCGCCGCGGAGGACCGGATCAACATCGTCATAAATCGCGTCGACGAGGGTGTTGATGTCCGCGTCTTCGCCGTGCTCCTTGAGTGCCTGCTGGATCTGCTCGAGGCGCTGGTTGCGGCGGTCAATGTACTTGCGCGCGTACTTGGACAGGTCCTCGCCCTCGGGGCCGTGGCCCGGCAGCAGCATGATGTTTTCGCCGCGAGCTTCCAGCATCTCCAGGCTGTCCAGGTACTCGCCCACATCACCATCAGTCTCGGAGATCATGGTGGTGTGGCGCCCCGCGATGGTGTCGCCGGTGATGATGCCCTCCAGCTGATCGTCCTCCACCTCGTGGGTGTAGACGAAGAAGCTGACGGAGTCCCGGGTGTGGCCGGGGGTGTGCGCGACCTGCAGCTTCGGCGTCACGCCGTCGATGGAAATGATCTCGCCATCCTGCAGCGCTTCCGCGTTGTGGCAGTACTGCGGGTCGAACGAACGAATCGGCGCGCCGGTGAGCTGTCGGAACCGCTCTGCACCGTCCGCGTGGTCGTGGTGGCGGTGGGTGATGAGGATGAGGGCGACCTTGTCTGCCTTAGCCTGCAGCACGTTGAGGTGGCCTTCATCCGCCGGGCCCGGGTCTACCACGATGCTGTATTCATCTTCCGGGTCGCGGATGACCCACGAGTTCGTGCCTTCCAGCGCCGCATAGCTCGGGTTGGGCGCCAATACGACAGCGGCGGAGGTCGTCACAGGGCGCAACTGACTGTAAGCGGGGTGCTTCATGCCTCCAACCCTACCGCGTCCTGCACCATCAGCGCAGCACGGGGCATGCGCTTATCGACGCCCCTCCGCACCCTCCGCAACCTCAACCACGAGCTCAACTTCGACGGGTGCGTCCAGCGGCAGGACAGCAACGCCGACCGCGGAACGGGCGTGCTCACCAGCCTCGCCGAAGACCTCCTTCATCAGGTCGGAGGCGCCGTTGATCACGGCCGGCTGGCCGGTGAAGGCCGGGTCCGAGGCGACGAAGCCGACGACCTTGGAGATGCGGGTGACATTGTCCAGGCCCACCAGCGCGTCCACGGCGGCGAGCGCGTTCAGCGCGGCCTGGCGGGCGTACGTGTAGGCATCCTCCGCGTTGACCTCTGCGCCGACTTTGCCGGTGGCCGGCAGTGTGCCGTCGATAAGCGGCAACTGCCCCGACGTCCAGACCTGGTTGCCGACGCGGTTCGCGGGGACGTACGCCGCGACGGGCGCGGCGACCTGCGGGAGCTCAATGCCGATCTCGGCGAGTGTTGCGGTCCACGATCCTGCCATGGCCTACTCCACCTCTCGCTTGAGGTACGCGACGACGTTATCCGGGTTGGGGCCCGGGGTGACGGAGACGAGCTCCCACCCGTCCTCGCCCCAGGTATCCAGGATCTGCTTAGTTGCGTGAGTGAGTAGCGGCACGGTGGCGTATTCCCATTTCTTCATGGCGCCCACCCTACCGTGCCGCGCCACGCGACAGCGGGGCTTCTATTCTCGTGTCGGCTCAGGCACGACGAAGCGGTACCCCAGCCCCGGCTCAGTGAGGAGAAACTGCGGGTTCGTCGGGTCATCTTCCAGCTTGCGCCGCAGCTGGGAGGCATACACACGCAGGTAGTGACCCTGCCCTTCAAAACCCGGACCCCAGATCTCCTCTAGCAAATCCTCCTTGCGCACGAGTCCGCCGTGCGCGCGGAGCAGCGTGGTGAGCACACCCCACTCCGTCGGGGTCAGGTGGAGGACCTCACCGGCTTTGGTCACGCTGTGCTGCGGAATATCAATGCGCAGATCCCCCGCGCGAATGACCCCGGTGTTCTGGTGCACCGGGGACTGCTGCGGCGCACCGTGCCGCAACGCGACGCGGACACGGGCAAGCAACTCTTCCATGGAAAAGGGCTTGGTCACGTAATCATCGGCACCTTGGTCCAGCGCCGCGGCGCTTAAGAAGGGATCAGCGCGGGCCGTCAGGATCACCACGGGTACCGCGGACCAGCCGCGGATCCCGTCCAGCACCACGGAGCCGTCCATGTCGGGCAAGCCCATATCCAAGATGACCACGTCGGGCTCGTTGCGCGAGACGACCTGCAGCCCCTTTGCGCCAGTGCCCGCGACAAAGACCTCGTAGCCGCGCGCTTTAAAGTTGATCCGCAGCGCGTTGAGCAGACGCGGGTCATCGTCCACGATCGCAATACGCACTTTCCTATTCGTCATCGCTTTCTCCTTCCCGCCGCGGGAAACTTAGGGTAAACGTTGCCCCCGGGGTGGCTTCGACGGTGATCGTACCGCGCATTGCCTCGACAAACCCGCGAACTACTGACAAACCAAGACCTACGCCACTGTCGTTGTTGGTATCGCCGAGACGCTGGAACGCCACGAACATGTCCTTTTGTTTCTCGGGCGGAATCCCTGGCCCCTCGTCCGACAAAGTCAGCTCTACTCGATCGTCCACAACTGCCGCGCTCAGGAGAATCTCCCCCGTTGGCGCGTAGCGCAGCGCGTTATCGAACAGGTTCGCCAGCACCCGCTCGAGCAGGGCGGCATCGGCGCAGCAGGTCATGCCCCGCAAGCTTTCATCGAGCACAAAGCGCTGCGTCTGCGCGCGCGAATGTCCAAACGCGCAAGAAGCAATCGCGCGGTGCGCCACCTCGTAGAGCTCCACCGCTTCACGACGAGCCGTCACCGCACCGGCACTCAGACGCGAGTGGTCCAACAGGTTCGTCACCAGAAGCGTGAGCTGGTCAATACTCGCAGCGGTTTCCGCCAACAGCTCCTCCCTATCCTCCGGGCTGAATTCCACCTCCGAGTTACGCAGCGAAGAGACCGCGAGCTTCGCCGTAGCCAGTGGGGTGCGTAGATCGTGGCTCACGCTCGACAACAGCGCGCGGCGCAGCTCATCTGCCGCCGCCACCGCGTTCACGCGCGCCGCCTCCTGGCTCAGCTGTTCCTCGCGCACCACACCCGCGAGATACCCAGCGACGACTGCGACTAGGGTCCGGTCGCGCGCCGACAACGCCGGGCCTTCCAGAGCCAGCTCGACAGTCTGGTCCTCACTGTAAACGACCGTCTCGATGTTTTTACCCGGGGCCGAACGCGGAATAGGGAGACGAGTGTGTTTTCGCTCCCCGCTGCCAGTGCTCTGAGATCCCCGTGCCGCAGACGAGGAGTACCACACAGCGAGGCTGTCGCCTGAGGCGTCAACAAGTTCGGCGCGGTGGCATCCAAACGCTTCGCCGACTTTCCGCATCACCGCGTCGATTGGTGCCACGTCGGCGTTGCGGTTGAGCACTGCGCGGGAGAAGACGGTGAGGAGCTCCGCGTCGCGGGCAGCTACGAGCGCATTGTGGCGCTCCCCCTTGGTCCTCCGAACCAAGATCCCCACGGCCAACGCGGTGGCAACCATGACAGCGGCGATCACCGCGTTCGCCGGATCAGCAATGTCAAAAGTATGTATGGGAGGGGTGAAGTACCAGTTCACCGCCAGTCCCGACGCCACCGCCACCAGCACTGCGGAGAGCAAGTCTGCAGCGAGGCTGACCAGGAGGATGAGTGCAAAATAGAACGCGGCGCAGGTGCCGGTGCCCAACGCCTGGCCATCTGCCGCGACAAGAAGCGCGGTCAACGCGACGAAGGCAAGAGCCGCCACCACCAACGACACCGCGCGGCGCGGAACCGAGCGCAGTGGGCGAAAGAGCTGAGTGACCCTGCGCGTTCGTTTGGGAGGCAGGTTCACAATGTGGCAGTCAATCTTGCCGGACTGGCGCACCACCGCATCCACCACAGAGCTGGGGCCGTGCAGCTCAAACCGTCCCCTGGAGGAGACCCCCAGCACCAGCTGCGTTGCATTGACACTCCGTGCAAAATTCAGCAAGGCTTCTGGCACCGAGTCGCCGGTGACCTGGTGCAATCGCGCGCCGACGTCCTGGGCCAGCGTTTGCAGCTTTGCCAGTTGCTGCGCCGACCCCGCTACGGACGAGGTACCGGATGCGAAAGAGTCCCCAAAGACCACGTGCACCACGTGTAGCTCCGCGGAAGACTTCGTGGCAATGCGACGCCCGCGCCGGATGAGCAGCTCGGCGTGCGCAACATTCTGCACAGCCACGACAACCCGCTCCCGCGCCTCCCACGTCTCCGTGATCTCCTGCTCGGCACGGTAGGCCGCCAGGGCTTCGTCGACCTGATCTGCCAGCCAAAGCAGGGCGAGCTCGCGGAGCGCGGTGAGGTTACCGACGCGAAAGTAGTTATTTAGCGCCGGTGCGATGCGCGCCTCGTGGTAGACCTGGCCGTCGCTCAAGCGCGTGCGCAACAGTTGCGGGGAGACGTCAATCAGCTCGATCTCGTCGGCGGCACGAACCACCTCATCGGGCACCGTTTCCTGCGGCGCGATGCCTGTGATCTGCGTGATGACGTCGTTGAGGCTTTCTACGTGCTGGATGTTCAAGGTGGAAATCACGTCGATTCCCGCATCCAAGATCTCCTCTACATCCTCCCAGCGCTTCGCGTGCGTTTCGCCGCGAGGATTGGAGTGCGCGAACTCGTCGATAAGCACGATGCTCGGTCGCCTCCTAAGCACTGCCTCGGTATCCAACTCACCGGCGGCGATCGCGCCAACGTGCCGCCGCGGAATGACCTCGAGGCCCTCGCACAGCGACTTCGTGTAGGCACGGCCGTGATCTTCAACAATGCCGACGACTACATCAGTGCCACCCCGCAGCAGTGTGTGCGCCTCACTCAGCATTGCGCAGGTCTTGCCCGAGCCGGGCGCAGCGCCAAGATAGATTTTGAGCCGACCCCGCTTAGGAGTCTGGGGTGTGGAGTGCGTGGACATAAGTCAATTCTCTTATGCGCAGGGCGGTGGCGTGGGCAACGCCATGTTCAGCGTGGTCACATTGACAGCGTCCTGGCCAAGAATCCCCAGGCTAGCGAGGTCAGTGTGGGTGGCAATCAGCTCCTCGATCTCCGCGACACTCATACCCTGCTCCCGCGCGACTCGAGGTGCTTGGAGTGCGGCGTACGCGGGGCTGATCCCAGGGTCGACGCCGGAACCAGAGCCGGTCACCGCGTCGCTCGGTACCTCGCCCTCCGCGACCCCTTCCCGCTGAGCAATTGCTTGCCGACGCTTGCCTATCTCCTCCTGCAGCACCGCACTACTCGCACCGTAGTTGCTCATGCCCTCGGCGCGAGGGAAGAAGTACGGGCCTTCGCTCACGCCATCTTGAATTTTGGCTGAGCCCGCCAGACATTCACCCTGGTAGAGCAGGCTCCCCTCCGCCGAATCCACCTTGATGCGGGAAATTCCCCACACCGCCGCCGGGTACGCCAAACCGAGGGCGAAGGTACACAGCAGTACTGCCACAAAACCGGCGATGAGGTTACGCATATAGATACGCATGACTATTCCTTTCCTACTGCAATCCCGGGAGGAGTGCGACGACCTGGTCAATGAGCCAGATCCCGATGAATGGTGTGAGCACGCCGCCCAGCCCCCAGATTCCGAGGTTGCGGCGAAGTAACGAGGACGCTGAAGCGGGGGTGTACGACACACCCTTCAAGGCGAGCGGGATCAGCGCGACGATAATCAGCGCGTTAAACACCACTGCAGAAACGATGGCCGACTGCGGTGAATGCAGGTGCATCACGTTGAGCTGTTCGAGGTGCGGCAGCTGCGCGGAGAACAACGCAGGCAGAATGGCGAAGTACTTCGCCAGGTCGTTGGCCAGAGAGAAGGTGGTCAGCGCGCCGCGGGTGATAAGCAGCTGCTTGCCGATACGCACGACGTCGATGAGCTTTGTCGGGTCCGAATCCAGATCGACCATGTTCGCGGCCTCCTTGGCCGCGGAGGTGCCAGTATTCATCGCCACGCCGACATCGGCCTGCGCGAGCGCCGGTGCGTCGTTCGTGCCATCGCCGGTCATCGCGACCATGCGCCCTTGTGCCTGCTCTTCCCGAATGCGGGCGAGTTTATCCTCTGGGGTAGCCTCGGCAATGTAGTCGTCCACGCCGGCCTCTTGTGCGATCGCGGCAGCCGTGAGCGGGTTATCGCCGGTGACCATCACCGTTTTAATGCCCATTGCGCGCAGTTCCGCGAAGCGCTCCGCCATGCCCGGCTTCACGACGTCGCTCAAGCGCACCACTGCCAGCACCCGCCGAGTCTCGTCCGCCTCTTCCACGGCAACAGGCAGCGGGGTCCCGCCTTCCTGCGCGATCTGGGTGATTGCCGCCTCAATCTCTTGCGGCCACTGGCCACCGGCCTCGGTGACCCAGCGGCGCACCGCGTCTCCTGCGCCCTTGCGCAGTTTGCGCCCGGCAAGGTCCAGGCCGGACATGCGAGTCGAAGCACTGAACGGGATGACCTCGGCGGTGCGTTCTTCCTCGCCTGCCCCGGAGGACAGGTCGTAGTGCTCGATCAGCCATGCGACAATCGAGCGCCCCTCGGGCGTTTCATCTGCGACCGAAGCCACGCGCGCGACGTTCGCTGCCTCGAGTTCATCGACGCCTTGCGCCACGATCAGGTCCGTTGCCTGACGGTTTCCGTAGGTGATGGTGCCCGTCTTATCTAGCAGCAGGGTCGCCACGTCACCGGCGGCTTCCACCGCGCGGCCCGAGGTGGCGAGCACGTTGTGGCGAACCAGGCGGTTCATCCCTGCGATGCCCACCGCAGAAAGCAGTGCCGCAATCGTCGTGGGGATCAGGCACACCAGCAGCGCGATCAGTGAGAGTGGGGACAGTTCAGCGCCAGTAAAAACACCCATTGGGGCAAGGGCGGTGACGGCGATGAGGAAAAGGATCGTCAGCGTAGACAACAGGATGCTCAACGCGATCTCGTTGGGTGTTTTCCTGCGCTCAGCCCCCTCCACCAGCGCGATCATGGTATCCACGAAGGTCGAGCCGGGCTCGGAGGTGATCGTGACAACGATGGAGTCGGACAACACGACGGTGCCGCCCGTCACTGCACAGCGATCGCCGCCCGCCTCGCGCACAACCGGGGCAGACTCACCAGTGATCGCAGATTCATCGACAGTGGCCGCGCCCTCGATCACATCACCGTCGCCGGGGATGGTCTCCCCCGCTTCAACCCGGACAATCGCGCCTCTTGTCAGCTCCGACGCCGGGACGACTTCGATGCCGTTGTCGGTCACGAGGTTCGCGGTGGCGTCGTCACGCACCGAGCGCAAACTGTCAGCCTGGGCCTTGCCGCGCCCCTCAGCGTAGGCTTCCGCAAACGCCGCGAACGCGATGGTAAACCACAGCCAAATCGTGATCACCCAGCCGTAGACACTCGGCGCAGCGATGGACCACATCGTGGTCAGCGCAGCGCCGACCCAGACGACGAACATCACAGGGTTCCGGGACTGCTCCAGCGGCGACATCTTCCGGGGCAGCGCCTGCAGCGCCGGGCCCACGAGACTGCTGTTGTCGTTGCGCTGCTTCTTTTGGGGTGTCAAAGTTTGGGTAGTCATGAGAGTGCCTCCGAAATGGGACCCAGGGTAAGAACGGGGAAGAACGTCAGTGCTGCGACCAGCACGATGACGCCAACCGTGAGCAAGGCGAAGGTGATGCCAGCCGTGGGCAAGCTCCCCGCGGTGGTTGCTTGGGCACGCTGCCCCGCAAGGCTGCCGGCCAGCGACAGCGCGAACACGATGGGCAAGAACCGGCCAAGCAGCATGACCACGCCAAGCGAGATCTGCCACCACGGTTCGGTCACCGTCAGCCCTGCGAAAGCGGAGCCGTTGTTGTTTGCCGCCGAGGTGAAGGCGTACAGCACTTCAGAGAGCGCGTGGGCGTTGTCAGGCGTGCCCGGCGCGCCAAAGTTCGTCGCGGACGCTTCAACCAGCGCACGCTGCGCAACCGACGCACCGACGCCGACCAGCACCAGTACCGGCATCGTCAGGATGTACAAGCTCACCGCGGAAATCTCCTGGCGGCCAATCTTGTTGCCCATGAACTCTGGAGTGCGACCGACCAGTAGCCCGCCGATGAACACTGCGAGCACAGCGACAATCACCAGGCCGTATAGACCGGTACCGACGCCACCCGGCGCGATTTCTCCCAACAGCATGTTGAGGATGAGCAGGCCGCCGCCGAGCGGCGAGTAACTGTCATGCATCGAGTCGACTGCACCCGTGGACGTCCCTGTCGTCGAGACCGCAAAGAGCGCGGACGCATCGATGCCGAGGCGCTGCTCAATGCCCTCCATGTTGCTTCCGGCCGCAGTGGCGGCACCTCCCACCACGGTGTGCTGCGCCCACGCCACCAGCATGACCATCACTGCCCACAGACCACCGGCCACCCCAAGGAGGGTATAGGCGTGCTTGTGGGATTTGAGCATGACACCGTAGGCGCGGATGAAGCTGAAGGAGATCACGAGCAGTGCGAAGATCTCCACCATGTTGGTAAAGCCCGTGGGGTTTTCAAACGGGTGCGCAGAGTTCGCACCAAAGATACCGCCGCCGTTAGTGCCGAGAAGCTTGATTGCTTCCTGGCTTGCCACCGGCGCACGCGAAATATCGACGCCGGACGCGCTCACCAGATTGGACCCGAAGGTTTGCATCGTGCCGCCCAGGATGAGCACAGTGGAAATGACCAGTGATAGCGGCAGCAGGATGCGGACAAGGCTGCGCGTTAAATCCACCCAGAAGTTTCCGATCAGCTGCTGGCCGGACTGCTCAGCCACCCTGTCGCGGCTATACCCGAGGTGGCCAATGCCGCGGATGAGCGCGGCAGCCACAGACATGCCAACGGCTGCGGAGGCGAAGTTCTGTACCGTCAGGCCAAGCATCTGCGTTGCGTTGGTCAGCGTGTCTTCGCCGGAGTAGGACTGCCAGTTCGTGTTTGACACAAACGACGCCGCGGTGTTGAAGGCCATCCACGGCTCGACCGCCGTGTCGCGAGCGTTGCCGAAACTCGGCAGCACCGTTTGCAACCGCTGGACTAAGTAGAGCGCGAGCACGGAAGCGAGGCTGAATCCGAGGAGTGCACGCGCATAGTTTTTACTGCTGTGCCCCCGGCTGGGGTCGACGCGCAGGATTGCGTAAATACCGCGCTCTACCGCCCAATCCCGCTCGGATGTGTAGCTGCGCGCCATCCAACTGCCCAGGGGAACGTACGCGAGCACCAGCAGCGCTGTAAGGACGAGGAATTGCGGCAGTACCGCCGCTATTGCGTGCATCATGCGAATCGCTCCGGATCAATGAGCGAAATGACAAGGTAGACCACGAGGAGTGCGACAACGATGAGCCCGACTGTCGCGGTTACGGTACTCATCATTTTCCTCCCCTGATCTCATTAACCAGGGAGGGGCAGCCGAGCGTAAGGAACACGACCACAATGACGAAAAGGTCCAGCATCAGGAAGAGTCCTCCATGTGAACATGTGTTGAAGCGATTGCCCGATACGTGCTGCGAATCAGGCGCCGGTGCGATTGCACCTGCCACAACTCACGTTATGGCTAGTCAGCGTCGCTTCCGCATGTTCTTTGCGCGATATTTACACCCCACCTGCCAAACTTTTACGTTTTCTTTACGCGCCCACTTCCACCCGTCGGGAGAAGCCGTGAAAAGAGTGCGGCCCCGCTCAGAAAGTTGAGCGGGGCCGCAAGACGTACGTGCGTTAGAGCCCTTCGATTTCCTTTCCGGAGGACAGGTACTCGGCCCAGTCGGTCACATCGGGGTTCTTGCGCAGCACGGCGCGACGCTGGCGCTCGGTAAGGCCGCCCCAGACGCCGAACTCCACCTTGTTGTCCAGCGCATCCGCGCAGCATTCCATCTGCACCGGGCAACGGCGGCAGATGGCCGCAGCCTTGCGCTGTTCAGCGCCGCGAACGAAGAGCGCGTCCGGATCGCCGTTGCGGCAATGCGCCCTGGTCACCCATTCCCCGCGATCAAACATGAGGTTGCCGTCTGCGTCACACTTTCGCGCGGTGGTAGAGGCTGCGCGCAGTCCGGCGTGCAGTTCGTTGCGTCCGAGTGTTGTGGTCATGGCGGGCTCCTTTCGGGAGGGCGTTCGTGCATAATTCACACCTTGACGCAATTTATACTACGTCAAGCCTGTGCGGCACCCACATCGGCCTACCGTTACCTTGCTGCAGGTTCCCAATCGCGGCCCCGCAACCTGGCAAATAAGCTTCAGGAATGCTGTATGCATTTTGCACCTGTAAGTGTATTCACATACCCCCACCCCTGTCGAATGGGTCACATTTTTGGGGGGAGATATGTATTCACCCGCGGCACGCCGATCATTTAAGGTAAAGGCGTGTCTGCACTGAGTTCCTTAGGAAAACTTCTCGCCGCGCTCCTCGCCGCCGGCGTCGCAATCGCGCTCTGCCTGGCCCCCGTCGCGGGCGTCGGCGGCATGGCTATTGCCCGCACCGACGAGACGATGCAGTCAAACCTCTCCGACATGTCGGGCGGCGAGGTGCCCGGCGTGACCACGGTGACGGACGTCAACGGCACACCCATGGCATGGATCTACAACCAGCGCCGCTACGAGGTGCCCAGCGAGAAGATCTCGCAGTATGCAAAGGACGCCCTGGTCTCTACCGAGGATCGCCGCTTCTACCAGCACGAGGGCGTAGACATGCAGGGCTTCGCCCGCGCGATGGTCACCAACGTGCTTGCCGGCGGCGTGGAGCAGGGGGCCTCCACGATTAACCAGCAGTACGTGAAGAACTACCTCTGGCTCGTGGACGCAAAGGACGACGAGGAAGCGCAGGCCGCGACTGAGCAGTCGATCCCCCGCAAGCTGCGCGAGATGCGCATGGCCTCGGACCTAGACAAGACGCTGAGCAAGGACGAGATCCTCACGCGCTACCTCAACCTCGTCTCCTTTGGCAACCACGCGTTTGGCATCGAGGCCGCCGCGCGCACCTACTTCGACACCTCGGCGAAGGAACTCACCCCGGACCAGGCCGCGCTGCTCATCGGCCTGCTCCAGTCCGTGGAATACCTCAACCCCTACACCAACCCAGACGGGGCGACCGAGCGCCGCAACGTGGTGCTGAACAACATGGCCGCGCAGGGCTTCCTGGACCAGCACGAGGCCGACGTGCTGGCGGGCAAGCCGCTGGGCATCGTGGATACGCCGCGCACCCTCCCCCAGGGCTGCCTCACCGCGGGCGACAGCGGCTTCATGTGCGACTACGCGCTGCGCTACCTCGCCGACAAGGGCCTGCCCCTGGAGCAGCTTGAGCGCGGTTCCTACACCATCACCACTACCCTGGACCCGCAGGTGCAGGAGTCCACGGTGCAGGCAGCGCGCAACAACGTCAGCCCGTACACCAACGGCGTGGCCGAGGTGGTCAACGTGATCAAGCCGGGCGCGGATTCCCGTGACATCCTGGCCATGGCCTCGTCGCGCTACTACGGCCTGGACCTGGAGCAGAGCCAGACCATCATGCCGCAGCCGACCTCCCTGGTAGGCAACGGCGCCGGCTCCGTGTTCAAGATCTTCACCGCCGCTGCCGCGCTGGAGCAGGGCTACGGTCTGGACACCATGCTGGAGACGCCTACCCGCGCCGTCGTCTACGGCATGGGCAAGGGCGGCGCCGCCAACTGCCCGCCCGACGCGTACTGCGTGGAGAACGCGGGCACGTACAAGCCGCGCCTTTCGCTTCGCGACGCCCTCGCGCAGTCCCCCAACACCACCTTCATCCAGCTCGTGCAGCAGGTCGGTGTGGCGCGCACCGTGGACATTGCCGTGCGCCTGGGGCTCCGCTCCTACCTGGACGAGGGCTCATTTGGCGACGACCGCTCCGTCGCCCAGGCCGCCAAGGACGAGAACATGGGCGCCTTCGTCCTCGGCCCCACCGCCGTGAACGCGCTGGAGCTGTCCAACGTGGGCGCGTCGCTGGCCTCCAACGGCCGCTGGTGCGAGCCAAACCCAATCAGGTCCGTGCGCGACAAGCACGGCCAGGAGGTCTTCATCGACCGCCCGGCCTGCGAGCAGGCGATCGAGCCCGACATCGCGAATGCGCTGGCGCAGGGCATGTCGGGCGACGCCGTGAACGGCACCGCGAAGGACGCCGCCGCCGCGGCCGGGTGGAACGCCCCGGTCGCCGCCAAGACCGGCACGACCGAGTCCCACCAGTCCTCCGCATTTCTCGGATTCACCCGCGGGATGGCGGCGGCGACCTACATCTTCAATGACGGCACCCAGACCACCCCGCTGTGCACCGGCCCAGTCCGCCAGTGCTCCTACGGCGACCTGTACGGCGGCAACGAGGCCGCCCGCACCTGGTTCCAAACCGCCTACGGCGTGCCCGGCGCGGCAGCGGCCGGCATCCCGGCCGCCAGCGGCGCCTTTGACAAGGGCACGAGGCGCGGGCCGATTGATCAGGTCGTCGGCTTGGACGCGAACACCGCGCGCGCCCGGCTCCAGGGCCTGGGCTACACGGTGACAGTCAACATGGTCGCCGGCGGCGGCGCGCCGTTCAACAGCGTCGTCTCCGCCGTCCCCGCGGATCCGAACCTTGCCCCCGGCAGCCTGGTCACCATCAACGCCTCCGACGGCTCGGGCGGCTCCGACGGCGCCCCAGGCGCCGGAGGCGCAGGCGGTGCGGGCGCAGCGGCCCCGGCGAACCCGTCGCCGGCCGCCCCCTCCGCCCCCGCACCGTCGGGCCCGGCGGCGCCCCAGGCGCCGGAGGCACCGGTCAACCTGGATGATATTGGCCGCCAGCTTGGCGACGCCGCCGACAACATCGGCAACATCCTCGGCGGTAACGGCCAGCAGTAGGCGCGGTCGGCGCTTACTGGGAGAGGCGCGCCTTGACCGCCTCGGAGATGCGCTTGCCGTCGGCGCGGCCAGCGGCCTTGGCGGTCGCCTCCTTCATCACCTGGCCCATCTGGGCCATGGAGGTGGCGCCGGTGGCGGACACGGCGGCGTCGACAAGCTCCTTGAGCTCCGCATCATCCAGCTGCTTCGGCTGGTACCCCTGCAGAATCTCCGCCTCCGCGAGCTCGGACTCCGCGAGATCCTCGCGGCCGTTCTGCGAGTAGATCTCCGCCGACTCGCGGCGCTTCTTCACCTCGCGGGCGATGATCTTCTGGATGTCCTCGTCGGTGACCTCGTGTTTAGACCCCTCGGTCTCCGCGGCCTGGATGGAGGCCAGCAGCATGCGGATCGTGCCGGTGCGCTCCTTCTCCTTCGCCTTCATGGCTTCCTTGAGGTCTGCGCGGATCTGATCTTTCAATGCACTCATAGGGCAAACGATACGCGACGCACCCCCACGACGGCGGGGGCACACTAAGGTTGGGCGGGTGAGCAAGCTGAAAACTATCGCAACGACCATCGGCGGCCTCGGCGCGGCCGGCATGGGCGCGCTGGCGTACGGCGCGAGCCAGACCACCAACTTCCAGCTCAAGGAATACCAGCTGCCGTTGCTCGCGCCCGGCACGCTGCGCGGGAAGGACTCCTTCGACGTCCTTCACATCGCGGACCTGCACATGATCCCGGGGGCGAAGCGCAAAGTGGAGTTCGTCTCCTCCCTCGACGCGCTCGAGCCCGACCTGGTGATCAACACCGGCGACAACCTCTCGGACCTGCGCGGCGTGCCGTGGGTCCTCGACGCGCTCGGGCCGCTGCTCAACCGCCCCGGTGCGTTCGTCTTTGGCACCAACGACTACTGGGCGCCGAAGCCCGTCAACCCGTTCAAGTACCTGCTGGACCAGAAGCGCGAGCCGTCGTACGTGGACCTGCCGTGGGAGGGGATGCGCGCCGCGTTCATCGAGCGCGGCTGGCGCGACGCCACCCACCACCGCCTCGAGTTCAAGGTCGGCGACCTCCGACTCGCGCTCGCCGGTGTGGACGACCCACACCACGACCTGGACCGTTACGAGGAGATCGCGGGAGCACCCAATGCAGACGCGGACCTGTCGATCGGCCTGTTGCACGCGCCTTATCGACGCGTCCTCGACCAATTCGAAACAGACGGCTACGACCTCGCGCTTGCCGGACACACGCACGGCGGGCAGATCTGTTTGCCGGGCGAGCGCGCCATCGTCACGAATGCGGACATCGACCGCGAGCGCGCCTCCGGCCTGCACCGCTACGGGAAGATGTGGATGGAGGTCTCCAACGGGCTCGGCACCTCCAAGTACGCGCCGGTGCGACTGTTCTGCCCGCCCTCGGCCGCGCTACTGCGCATCACCGAACGAGCCGATTAGGCACTTGACCTGCCGTTTTGGCCAAACAGCGACGCTGGACTAAAGTATCCCAGGTACCGCTCAGCAGAGCAGTTACAACCGGGATATGGCGCAGCTTGGTAGCGCGCCTCGTTCGGGACGAGGAGGTCGCAGGTTCAAATCCTGTTATCCCGACGCTTCTGAAACCCCGCCCAGCAGGGCGGGGTTTTGTCGTGCGCGGGGTTAAGGGGTTCGGATTAAGGGTCAAAATGTGTGCTTTTCTGGGCGTGTCGTGGCTGGTGCTGAAAAAGATCCAGACATCACAAACAGGAACTCGTGGAACCTCCAGACATCGCAACCGGGAACTCGTGGGTTAAGCGACAAAATGTGTGCTTTTCTCGGCGTGTCGACTTAAGCGACAAAATGTGTGCTTTTTTGGGGGTGGGATGGGTGGTTTTTGGGTGTGTTGTGCTGGGGTTATGTTCGTCCTGCCCAGCCGTGTCGGATGGCCCAGGAGGGGTTGAAGTCGGTGTCGATGCCGGTGTCGTAGACTTTCGGCCGGCCGTCGGGTGAGTTGGCTTGGTCGCGTTGGCGCATGTGTGCCTGGCGGGCGCGTGCGTAGCCGACGTGGCCGAAGTTTTGCTCGATTGCTAGTGCCAGCGGGTCATCGTGGTGCTGGGTGTGCAGGTAGAGCCACCAGTCCATGATGATTCGTTGGTGTTCGTCAAATGTGCCGCGGTGGGCTCGGGCAAGGTGTTTAAGTTGTGCGTTGACCCCACCTTCCAGGCTGTTTGTGGTGGTTTTCAGTCCGGTTGCGGTGTCGTTTGGTGGGGTGAGCCAGACGAAGAGGTGGCCTTGTTGGTAGAGGCGTTCGAATCGGCGGTAGGCTCTGCGGGCTCTGGGGTGGGTGTACCACCATTGCTGGTTGTCGCGAACGTGTTTTGGGATCTCTTTGTCGCTGACTTGGTCGCGGTAGGTGCGGTCTTTGAGCCAATCGCCGTAGAGGTCATGGAAACGGTTGAGGCGAAGTGCCCAGTCAATTGCCTGTTCACGGGTGGTGATGTGGGTCAGTTGGTTGCCGAGGCGAAGGAGTGCTTTGTGGGCGGTCAGTGTTGGTTGGCGTGTGGTGTCTTTGATGGTGTCGCGTCGCACGTGGACGAGGCAGCGTTGGATAGAGGCGTTTGGCCAGCATTGTTTGATGGCTTTGTGCGCGCCACCGGAGCCGTCTGTGGTGACGACGAGGGGTTCGGCGATCAGGTCGAAGAGTTTGGCGTAGTCATAGGCGGTTTCTCGTGTGCACCAGTGCCAGGCGACGACGTGATCGCTGGTTGCGGCGACAAGCAGGCATTTTTTGTGGAAGTAGGTGCCGTCTATAAAAAGTTGGTCGTAGACGCGGTACGGGTCTGGTTTGCACGGGACGATGATGAACCAGAAGTAGGTAAACCAGCGGATAAGTGTGCGCCTGGAGACGTTGTGGGCTGCAGCGACAGCATCGAGGGGGCGCTGGCCGGTAATCCAGTCGATGAAGATGGCAAACCGGTATGCGTTGGTCTTTGCCGCGTTGGGGTTGGTGAAGGTGTGTCCGCAGTGTGTGCAGCGCCATCGCTGTGTTCCGCTGGAGGTGGTGCCCATTTTTATGGTGGTGTGCTGGCATGCCGGGCACAGGGGTCTGTTGTGTTTTCTCTTTCTGTGTTGAGTTGGCATGCAGGCTGGTTTAACAGCCAGTGCCAGTAGCACATCTCATGGCTGGAGTGGTGGACCTTCATGTTGCAAGCCAGGAATCCCGATTCGACGAGCACTTTCCCGCCGTAGCCGGAGGTAAGACCGGGAATCTATAGCTCAAAAAGCACACATTTTGTCGCTTAACCCGAACTCGTAGAAGTCCCTTTTGGGGCCGCGGACAAGTAGTTGGAGTGGCCCGGGGCGGAGAGGATTTCTGATGCCCGCGCGTTTCCCGTGAGATTCGGGAGCAAGCTATTGATAAGTTCCTCGACGGGATGCAGTACAAGCACATCTGCGATTGGCTGGAAGAAAGCTATGTCCAGCGTCCCGCCGTGTCAACCGTGGTGTATTGGGTCCGCGGAAGACGCCTGGCCGCACCCCTATCGCGCATCAGGGCCTCCCTGCCCCGGAAACAGTCGCTGATGCGGTCACACGTCGTGTGACCTCAACACAGTCGTTTGCAATTATCGGCGACCAAGTTGGCGTCGCCAGTGTGTCAGTGCGGAAATGGACTTTGAAGCGTAAGACTTCAAAGGTGCTCGGGGGAGGACTTGGAGTCAGGTGCTTCCGATAGGCGAGAGTTCTCCGCCCATATCCTTATCCCCACGGAAAGAAAAACTAGGAGGACTAGGGATACGGCCAATAGTCCAAGCCCTATCGATTGGGTTGCCCATAAAACGATTAGTGCTACCGCGAAGACTGACAGCACAGCTAGGGCACCGTTCTTAATCTTTTGCGTTGTATTCATGGTTCTATTATTGCGACTGGCAATCTATTATGGCAATACACCCAAACCCACCCAACCCCCAAAAAGCACACACTCTGCCACTTAAGTCGACACGCCGAGAAAAGCACACATTTTGTCGCTTAACCCCGCTGTTCCGGGGGGCACCGTAGCCGCCAGACAGGACGAAAAAGAGGACCCCGCCGGCCGCGCGAAGCGTCCTGGCGGGGTCCATCCCATCCCTAACCCATTTCACCCCAGTGGGGCGAAAGGAGACCACTCATTTCCAAGCCCCTATTACTTGGAATGAGCCAGCAAAGCGTAACACACGGTATGCACCTTTGCTTATCCGCGCCCCTTCGCGCCGGCGAACGACACCACAGCAAGGACGAGACCAGCGCACATGCCGGCCCAGAGCGCTGTGGTAGAGCCCCCGTTGCCGGCGGCAGACAGGCTCGCCGTCGTCCAGTGCATCGGGGTGGCGCCCGCGGCGTACTCCCAGACCTTGCCAACCGGTGCGGTGGATGCGGTCCTCCACAGCCAGCCGACCAGGCCGACTTGCGCCACGGCGAGGACGCCCGCGATGGGCAAGCCAACACGGGTACCGAGGGCAGCGCTCAGCACGTCGGTAAGCCCGGCGCTCGCGGCCACACCGACGACCAGGCCGAGCGCGAGCAGCCCGGCGGTCGCGGCGGTGAGCCCGCTGCCCAGGACCGCGACGAGGGCGCCGCACCAGCGCCGCGATCAGCATTGCCGCGACCGGTGCGAGCGTGGACCGCGGCGCCGGAGCTTCGGAAGCACGAGCACCAGCACCAGCCGCACCTGAGTTAGCACCAGCCGCAGCCGGCATCGCCTTGCGGACGGCGGCGATCTGGTCGGAGGTCTTGTTGGCCATCTCGTCGATCTTGGCCGCGCCCTCCTGCAGCTGCGTCACGCCGTCGGTGGCGCCGGAGGCTTGGTCGTTGAGCGTGGTCAGGCCGTTGGCAAGCTCGGCGGCTCCGTTGGTGGCCGAGTAGATGCCGTCGTGGTAGGCGTACCCGGGCACGGAGAGCTGGTTGGCCACGTCGCGCGATCCCTTGCGCAGCTCCTCGAGCTGGCCCAGCATCTCGGGCGGCAGCTGGGCGGTCTCCGCCTGGCCGCGCAGCCCCTCGAGCGCTGTCCGGGCCTCCTTCACGTCCGGGTCCTTCGCGTCCTTGGTGGACTCCAGGGTGCGGTCGATGGTGGCCACGACCTGGCCGCGTACCGCGTCGAAGCCGGCGACCTGGTCGGCCACTCCCCCGATGGCGTCGGCGACCTGGGTGGCGCCGCCCGCCAGTTGGCCGGTGCCGGCCTGCAGCTGGACCATGCCGTTGGACAGCTCTTGCGAGCCGGTTTGGGCGGCGGCGATCGCGTTGATCAATTCCTGCGAGGAGGTGTCGAGTTGGGACACTCCGTCGACAAGCTGCCCGGTGCCCTGCGTGAGGAAGCCGGCCTGCGCGCTGGCCTCGCCGGCCGCCTTGCGAGCCTCCACCAACCCGTCCTGCCCGGGCGCCACGGCCGGGGCACCGGTGGCGTCGTCGCCGGAGCGGGTCCACGTACTCGCGGGGCTTAAGGGCAGGAACACGCCGACGATGAGGACAAGGACGGCACAACAGAATCGCCATTTCATGCAACTCAATGTAACCCGAGTTACTGGCGTGACTGGGTGCGGCGCACCGAAACGCACTTTTCGACGCCCACGCGCAGCAGCACCATTAATAAGGTGCGATTCAGCGCCGTTGCAGGTTCATCAAAACTGCCTGGTACCGTTTCAGGTGTTGTCGCCACGGCTGGGTGGCTCTGCGCGCGTGTGCGCTGCCCGGATCGGCTCACCGTGGCAGGCGCACACGAATTGGCCACCTATGTTTTGGAGAGGGTTCACCATGACGCTCCCTGTCGTGCTCGCATTAGTTGCGGCGACAGTGATCCTGTCACCCATTCTCGTGCGCGCGATGGACCGCAAAGCCGGTTACCCGATCGCGCTGATCCTCGCGGCCGCCGCCGTCGTCCTTGGGCGAGAGTTCCCGGGCGTCGCCGACGGCCAGCCCCTTGAGTGGGAGGTGACTTGGGCCCGCGACATCCTCGGGGAAGGCAGCGCCGTGTCGTTTGCGCTGCGCGCCGACGGGTTGAGCATCTTCTTCGCGCTGCTCGCCCTGGTCATCGGCACGGTCGTGATGACGTACTCGGCCGCCTACCTGCCAAAGCGGGACGGCAACACGAGCTTCTACACCATCATGACCGCGTTTACGCTTTCGGTCCTGTTGCTCGTCCTGGCCAATGACACGGTGGTGCTCTTCATCGGCTGGGAGCTGGTGTCCATCGCCTCCTTCCTGCTCATCGCGCGCTCCGGGTCCGGCGGCGAGGCCGGGTCCTACCGCACGCTGATGCTCACGTTCTTTGGCGGGCTGACGCTGCTGGCGGCGTTGGCGGTGGCGTCGATAAGCACTGGCACCACGCGCCTGACGGAGGTGCTCGCGTCGGATGTGTGGCGCGAGAACCCCGGCCTGACCACCACCGTTGCCATCCTGGTGGCGGTCTCCGGCTTTACCAAGGCCGCGCAGTTCCCCTTCCACTTCTGGCTGCCGGAGGCGATGGCCGCGGCCACGCCGGTCTCCGCGTTCCTGCACGCAGCGGCCGTGGTGAAGGCCGGCATCTACCTACTGCTGCGCTTCTCCACCATCTTTTCCGACGTCACCGCGTGGAACTGGCTGCTGCTGGTAGTGGGCCTGGGCACCGCGATCATGAGCGCGCTGTTTGCCATCACCAAGACGGACCTCAAGCACCTGACCGCCTACTCGACCGTGTCCCACCTGGGCTGGATCGTCGCCGCCATCGGCGTGGGCACCCCGATCGCACTGGCCGCGGCGCTCACGCACACGCTCGCGCATGCGCTGTTTAAGTCCTCGCTGTTCATGCTCATCGGCGTCGTGGACCACGAGGCGGGCTCGCGCGACATGCGCCGCCTGGGCAGGCTGTGGGACAAGATGCCGTTCACCTTCGCCTCCACCGTCATCGCGGCCGCCTCCATGGCCGCGATCCCGCCGCTGTTCGGCTTCATCTCCAAGGAGTCCATCCTCGCCGCGTTCGAGGACACCGAGTACGGCATGGCGCTACTGCTCATCGCCGGTTTCGCCGCGCTGCTCACCTTCATCTACTCCGCCAAGATCGTGTTCGGGGCGTTTTTCGACGGCCCGAAGGACATGAGCGGTGTCCACGAAGCGCCCGTCAGCCTCTGGCTGCCCGCCGCGCTGCCCGGCGCGATGTCGCTCGTCGTTCCCTTCCTGCTCGGTTGGGTCGACGGCCCGCTCGACGCCGCGGTCCACACGATCACGGGCAACACCGAGTACCACTCCCACCTGGCGCTGTGGCACGGCGTGAACGCACCGTTCATCGTCTCCATGGCCGTGCTGGTCGTCGGCATCGCGCTCGTCGCGTTCGCCCGCCGCAGCATGTTCGCCTCGGTAGAGAACAAGCAGCTGCTGCCCACCAGCGGCAACGACCTCCTCGCCGCCACCGTCTCCGGGCTGGGCGCCGTGGGCAGGGGCCTGGGGCAGATGGCCAACGGCTTCAACCCGTCGCGCCACCTGCTGCCCATCCTCACCCTGGTGGTCCTGCTTGGGCTTACCACCCTCCTGGGTACCGACGGCGTCGACGGCATGCCGCTCGCCCCGCGCGCCGAGGGCATCGACGTGTGGTGGGACCTCATCCCGTTCACCATCATCGCCCTATCCGTGGTGGGCATGGTGCTCACCCGCTCCCGTCTCGCGTCCGCGATCCTGCTGGGCACCGCGGGCGTGGGCATGTCGCTGCAGATGCTCATGCTGGGGGCGCCCGACGTGGCGCTCACCCAGTTCCTGGTGGAGTCGCTCACCGTCATCGTCATCATGGTGGTACTGCGCTACCAGCCGCGCATGTTCCCGCAGACCAACAACCGGCGCAAGCTCTTCGCCGCCATCTTCGCGGTCATCGCCGGCGTGGTCGCCTTCTTCGGCGTCTACGGGCTGCTAGGCCGCCACGACCGCTCGGACCTGGCGCTCTGGTACCTCACCGAGGGCGGCGAGGCCACCGGGGCGGACAACATCGTCGCGGTGATCATCGTGGAGTTCCGTGGCTTTGATACCCTCGGCGAGCTCTCCGTGCTGGGCATGGCCGCCGTGGTCATCGCCGCGGTAACCCAGTCCATGCCGCGCCACATGTTCGAGGCGGGCACCCGCCCGCGCCCGTTCGGCCAGTCGCAGTTCAACTCGCTGCCCGTGCGCAAGGGCGCGGCCCTGGTCGTGCCGATCCTCGTCGTCTTGTCCGTGCTCATCTTCTTCCGCGGCCACACCGCGCCCGGCGGCGGCTTCGTCGCCGCCCTGGTGCTGGCCACGGCGTTCGGCCTGAACTACCTGTCGCGCGGCGCGGACACCGAGGTGGTCAAGCCGTTCACCCCGATCGCGCTGACCGGCTGGGGCATCATCATCGCCATCAGCTCCGGCTTCCTCGGCTTCCTCGAGGGCGGCTTCATGTACGCCATCCACGGCGAGATCGCCGGGGAGCACATGACGACGTCGCTGATCTTCGACTTCGGCATCTACCTCGCCGTGCTCGGCATGGTCACCCAGGCCATCAACGCGCTGGGCGGCTACCTCCGCCCGGGCACCGAGCGCGACAACCTGGACTACACGCGAGACGAGCCGGAAAACCCGCTCCCGGACGTGCCAGCGCCGGAGGAGCCGGAGGACGCGGTGGACGCACACCCGGCCCCGCTCAACCCCGCCGACAACCCCAAGCCTATGCAGACAAAGGAGCTATAAACCATGGTCATGGCACTTTCTGTCGCAGTCCTCGTGGCCGGCGCCGTCTACCTCGTGATGCAGCGCGGCATGGTCCGCGTCGTTTTCGGGATGTCGCTGCTGGGCCACGCCTCCAACCTCACCCTGCTGGCCACGGGCGTCGGCGCCTGGCGCGGCGAGGCGTTCCCGTCGCGCACCGCGTTCGACGACCTCTCTGACCCGTTGCCGCAGGCGTTCGTCCTCACCGCCATCGTTATCGCGATGGCCACCACGACGATCATGCTCATGCTCGCGTCGCTGGGCAAGAACGATGACACCTTCGACGTGCCCAAGACGGTGGGCAAGTCCCGCGAGGGCGAGCAGTTCGACCCGAACCAGCTCTCCCCGTCCGCCCTGTCCACCGCCGGCCGCAACTCGCGCCTCAACCCGAAGAAGCTGGAGGCAAACAACTGATGTCAGTCGACGCGATCCTCCCCGTCTTTGTCGCCCTGCCCCTCATCGTCGCGGCCGTCACCGCGCTGAGCCCGAGCAAGACGCTTAACGACGCCCTCTCGCTCCTCATCCCAGCCATCAACCTGGGCCTCGGCGTGTGGCTCTACACTTACACCGCCTCCCACGGCACGATCTCCCACGTCATCGGCCTCTACCAAGGCGGCGTGGGCATCTCCTTCGCCGCCGACCAGTTCTCGGCCGTGATGATCGTGACCACCATGATCGTGGCGCTGACCGCCAACTGGTTCGCCATCGCCGCGGGCGAGACGCAGGCCCGGTTCTACACGCCACTCACCCTCGTGCTGGTCACCGGCGTCTCCGGCGCGTTGCTCACCGCTGACCTGTTCAACTTCTTCGTCATGATCGAGGTCATGCTGCTGCCCTCCTACGGCCTGATCGCCATGACGGGTACGCGCAGCCGCCTGCTCTCCGCGCGCGCCTTCGTGCTGGTCAACCTGGCCGCCTCCACGATGCTCGTGATGGGCGTTGGCTACCTCTACGGTGTCGCGGGCGCGGTGAACATCGCCGCCCTGCGCGGCGCCGCGGCCGGCAACGGCCCGGTCACCGTGGCGATGGGCCTGGTGGTCATCGCCATCGCCGCCAAGGCGGGTGTCTTCCCGGTCCACACGTGGCTGCCCAGGACGTATCCGTCGTCAAGCGCTGCGGTGATGGGCCTCTTCTCGGGGCTGCACACTAAGGTGGCCGTGTACATGCTCTTCCGCATCTGGGTCGTCATCTTTGACATGGACCCGCGCTGGAACACCCTGATCATCGTGGTCATGGTGATCTCCATGCTCATCGGCGGCTTCGCGGGCCTGGGCGAACACACGATCCGCCGCGTGCTGGCCTACCAGATGGTCAACGGTATGCCGTTCATCCTCATCATGCTGGCGTTTACCAGCGCGGGTGCGGACGCGCGCTACGCGCTGGCCGCTGGCCTGATCTACACGCTGCACCACATGATCACCGTCGCCTCGCTCGTGCTCAACTCGGGCGCGATCGAGGAGACTTACGGCACCGGCGCTATCGGCAAGCTCTCCGGCCTGGCCCGGCGCGACCCCTTCACCGCGACCGTCTTCGCGGCCGGCGCTTTCTCCATCGTCGGCTTCCCGCCGTTCTCGGGCCTGTTTGGCAAGGTGACCATCACGATGGCCGCCGCCAGCGCGCACGACTGGCGCACCTGGGTGGTCATCGCCGCCATCATCATCGCCTCCTTCGGCGCGCTGCTGTCCATGATGCGCGTGTGGAAGGAAGTGTTCTGGGGCCGCCCGATGCAGCAATACCCGGACGCGCTCAACGTGCGCTGGAAGTTCCTGCTTCCGTCGCTCGCGCTGATCGTGCTCTCGCTGGTGATGTTCATCGGCGCGGGCCAGCTGTGGGGCATCACCACCTCGGCTGTCGACGACCTCCTGGACGTCGACGCCTACTCCACCGCCGTTCTGGGCACCGACCCGATCGGCATCCCCGACCTCGACTCGCTGCAGGGAGGCCAGCACTAACATGGCACAGCAATCTGCACTGAAACGCGTCGGCCACGCGATCGGATACGGCGCCTGGCTGATCAAGGAAATCTACGCCGCGGGCATCGACGCTACCGTCGCCGCCTTCAAACCAGACTCCGGCCTGCACCCCTGCGTGATCTTCTACCCCATGCGGGTGCGCACCGACTGGGAGCGCTTCTGGTTCTCCACGTCCATCACCGCCACCCCGGGCACGCTCTCGCTGGGGTTCCGCCACGCGGCGTCTGAGGGCGGGAGCGACCTGCTCATCGTGCAGGCCGCGTTTGGCGACGACCCCCTCGGCGTCATCGAGGACCTCGCCGACATGGAGGAACACCTCAGACCCTCGCTTAAGGACACGCCTCTCGACGCCTCCAAGGTCCTGTGGAAGCCGTATGAGCACCTGGGCCCCGACCTTGACCAGGAGCACGCCGAGCAACTGCCCGCCGCAGAAAGGATGGACTAACCCATGTTCCAGACCATCATGACCGTCTGCATCGTCATCATGGCGCTGAGCCTCCTCGCGGGCCTGGCCAAGATCATCGTCACCACAGACGAGCTCTCCCGCTCGGTGCTGGCGGACCTTGTGTTCTACGCCATGATCGCCATCTACCTGGTGTGGACCCTGTTCAACCAGAGCATGATCACCTACGAGATCGCCGTCTTGGCCGCCCTGGTCTGCGGCGTGATCCCCACCATCTCCATGGCCCGCATCATCTCGAGAGGACGCCGCTAATGAGCATCATCGAAATCATCGTCGCTGTCCTGGTCATCATCTCCACCATCTTCGTGGTGGCCACCGCCTCCCTGCAGCTGCGCGCCCCCGACGCGCTCACCCGCGCGAACTTGCTCGGTCCCCTCGTCTGCCTCGCCTTCCCGCTGCTGATCGTGGCGAACCTGCTGATGAGCTGGTCCGCCGAGGGATTCAGCATCAACGCCTTCATCCGCGCGATCCTGGCCATCGCCGGCGTGTGGATCATCGGTTCCGTCGGCTCCTTCGTCATCGGCCGCGCCATCCACGGCGTCACCGTAGTGGACCCGAAGGACAAGACCTCGCGCAACGTGCCGCAGTAGGCGCTACAGCCAGCCGCGCTCGCGGGCGATGGTGTACGCCTCGAAGCGGTTTTCCGCCCCGGTCTTCGCGATGCTGGAGGAGATATAGTTCCGCGTTGTGCCGGTGGCCAGGTGCGCTGCGCTGGCGATCGCCTCGATAGACCCGCCCTGGCCCGCCAGTTCGAGCACCTCGGCCTCCCGCGCAGTTAACGGCGATTCCCCGGCAGCAATCGTGGCGGCTGCCAGCTCCGGGTCGATGTAGCGTTTGCCTGCGTGCGCCGCACGGACCGCCGCAGCGAGCTCGCCGGCCGCGGCCGTTTTGGGCAAGATGCCGAGCACTTGAGAGTCGAGGGCCCGCCGGACAACGCTTGGCCGCGCGTGGCTGGTGACGACGACCACGTGGGCGTCGATAAGCGAGGCGACCTCAATGCCATCCGCCCCACCTTGCCCAAGCTGCAGGTCGGTGACCACTACATCCGGGCGCGCGGCGGCGGGCAGCGACCGCCACCACTCGAGGAATCCCGCGCCCGAGTAAGCGACATGCAGCATGTCAATGTCCTCCTCCAAGCCGATGAGCATGGCGAGGGAATCGGCCACCAGCGTCTCATCATCAATCAGCGCGACCCTGATCATGCGCCCACCTCCAGTCGCACGCGGAAGGATTCAGCTGTTCGCTCCACGCTTATCGACGCCCCATGCGCCGCCGCCCGCCGACGCAGCCCCTCCAGGCCCGTACCGCTCCCCTCTCCAGGGCGCGGATTGTTGTTCGCCACAGTGATCGCGTCCGGCTGCAGCTCAATCGACACCGCCGTGGCCTGGGAATGGCGCAAGATGTTGGTCGTGGTCTCGCGCACGAACCACGCGGCGGTCACCCGTAGGTCCGGGCGCACGTCGTCGCTGGTTCCGGCCATGGAAACCTCGGCGCCGGCGCCGCCGAGCACCTGCTTCGCGCTTTCGAGCTCGGTGGCGAGGTCCGGGGTCCGATAGTTGTTCACCACACTGCGCATATCGACGGCTGCGCGCTGCGTGAGCTGGTGCAGCTCACGCAGTTCCTGGGGCACGCGCGGATCATCGCGCTCGGCGAGCGCGAGCGCAAGCTGCGACTTGATCGTCAGCGCCGCAAGATGTTGCCCCATGGTGTCGTGGAGATCCTGCGACATGCGCAGACGCTCCTCCGCGGCGGCGAGTTGCGACTCCAGACGGCGGGCGCGCTCCGTTTCAATGATCGCGCGGGAAAACCACGTGGTGAAGGGGACCATGACCACGCACGCGATGCTGTACACCACAACGATCGCGGCGATCTCCACCGAGCCGAACAGAAATACGCTCGCGAGCGCGCACGCGAGGGCAAGCGTCGTCCACATCCGCTGCTTGGCCATGAAGGGCAGGAAGGCAAGCTGGATGCTAAAGAACGCCGCCCCGACCGCAATCGCTGAGGCCGCCTTCCACTCCGCCGGGCCGACGAGGAGCACCACCGCGCACACCGTCAAGACGAGAAGGTGGGCGAGCATCCCCCACCGCAGCCAGCCGCTGCTGTGCTCGCGCGTCTCCAGACGCAACTCTGGCCTGGTTTCCAGCACCACCGTCCCGACAAGACTCGCCAGCACCGCAATGCCCACGCCAACGAACGTCTCGGCCTGAGTTGCCCCCGAGCGCCTCACAATGACCGAGGAAAAGGTCCCGACGAACAGCCACAGCATCCCGATGAGCGACCAGCGGTTGAGCGTGAGGAACCGCGACGAGTACTTCGGTTCTGGCTGCTTCGCCGAGGTGCGGGGCGGTGTTTGCGTCATAGTGTGCTCCGAGCGTAGCAGTGGTCTCACGCCTCGCGGTGCGTTTCCCAGCGCATGCGCTGATACCCCGCCGAGATCAGCACCGCGGCCCACACCGTGAGCAGGAGCAGCGGCGTTGCCGCGCCTGCCAGCAGCGAAGCGAACGAGCCTTCGCCGACCCAACCATCGCGAAAGACATCGCTTGCCAGCGCAAAGGGTGTCCGGTTGATGACGTTGGCAAGGGACTCCGGAAGGTGCTCACGTATACCGGTCTGCGAGAAAATCACGAGCATCAGTACCGGCATCGACGTGATCTGCGCGCCTTCCGCGTTCTGGGTAAAACGACTGGTCAGCATGGCCAACCCGTGGGAGACCGCAACACCGAGCAGCATCGCAATCACCATGATCAACGGGTTTTTCGGCCACACGTGGGGTACCGGCGGGTCAATCGGCAGCACCATGGACATGCTCGAAAACGCGACTACCACGATGACCGCCAGCACGAGCGTGAGCGCAGCCAGCGGGAGACAAGTGGCGGTCAGTAGCTCCCAGTCGCGGGACTCGCCCGTGCGCAGACGCTTGAGCACTCCCTCGTCGCGCCTGGTCACCGCCATGGAAAGCGCGGGATAGAACACGCCGAAGCTCAGCGCGAACAACACGAACACCTCAGATGCCGCCGCGGTCGACCCCACCGACTGGTCCCCGACCAGCCACAGGAAGAGGGGCAGCAGCAGCGGGAAGACGAGGCCGGCGAACACAAGCAACCGGTTGCGGGTGAACTGCAGCCACTCGGCGCGGCCGAGGGCCCGCAGCCTGTGCGCGGCGTGGTTCGTGGGGTTCATCGTGGTCGTGCTCATGCTGCTTCGTCCTTTCGGGTGGTGTGGGTACGCTGCGTTGCTGCGACGCCGTGGAAGACTCGTTCCAGGTTCGCGGGCTGCGCTACAAATTGGGCCAGTTCGAGGTCCCGCTCGCGCGCCCACTGCAGGATTGCGGAGGCGTCGTCCTGCAGCCTGGAGGTGTGCACCGATACTTTCGTGCCCTCGGAGGTGTCGGTGCTGTGCACCAGCGCCCCGGGAAGGTTTGGCAGCGCAGGGGCTGATGCGCTGTGCAGTACGAACTCGATGGTGGAGGGCACCGTGCTCGCTAACTCCGTGGTCGTGCCCTCGACCTCGATGCGGCCGCCGTGCATAATCGCGATGCGGTCGCAGAGGTACTCGGCCTCTTCGAGGTAGTGCGTGGTCAACACAATCGTCACCCCACGGTCCTTCAGCCCGCGCAGCAGCTCCCACACGCGGCGGCGGGACTCCGGGTCAAGTCCGGTCGTCGGCTCATCTAAGAACACCACGTCCGGATTTCCCAGCAGCGCGCAGGCAAGGTCAAGGCGCCGCTGCTCGCCGCCTGACAGCGCCCCGACTGTCACCCCACGTTTATGCGTCAGCTGAACGTCTGCCAGCACGTCGTCGATTGGCAGCGGGGCGGTGCACGTGCCCGCCCACATGGTCAACGTTTCCTCCACGGAAAGGGCGCGCGGCAGCCCGCCCGACTGCAGCATGATGCCCGTGTGCGGGCGAAGGCGTACCCGATCCGCCACCGGGTCCATCCCCAAGACGCGCACCTCGCCCGCGCTCGGTGCGGCGAGCCCCTCCAGGATTTCCAGCGTGGACGTCTTGCCCGCGCCGTTGGTGCCCAGCAGCCCGTACACCTCGCCGCGGGCGACGTGGAGGCTGAGGCCGTCGACGGCGGTGAACTCACCGTACCGGCGTTGTAAATTATCTACTTCGATGACGTTTTCCATGACTTCTACCCTGCCGAGAATGCATCCCGGCTGGTAGAAGCGTTTGTCACCGATTGCACATGACAAAAGTCATGCCCGTTTAGTCTGCGGCCGCAGACTAAACGGGCATGTGGCTTACGCTGGCTTACGCAGCGAAAGAGGAGTTACTTCTCCTGCTCGGCGCGCTTCTTGGCCAGGGACTCGCGGACCTTGGTCTCCAGGTCTGCGTCGACCTTGCCCCAGTAGGCGTAGACGCGCTCTTCCACGTCCTTGTTCTTAATCGCCATCATCTTGTTGGTGATGTTGTGCACGAAGCGCTCCTTGGCCGCATCATCGAAGACGTCGCGGTAGAGCGTGGTGGCCTGGCCGAAGTCGTCGTCCTCGGCGTGCTTCACGTAGGCGTCGCGCACCAGGTCAGTGCCCTCCGGGTCCGGGTTGACGTAGAGGTTCTCCGCCTGGCCGTAGTCGGTGAAGTTGGAGGAAGAATCCTCGTTGTTGTCCAGGTAGCCCCCGCCCTTGTCGGTGCGGTTGGGCACGTAGTTCGGCTCGTTCTCCTCGTTGAAGAAGTACGCCATGCTGCCGCGCTCGGAGTAGGTGTTCACCTCGTTGAGCGGGCGGTTGACCGGCAGGTCCTTGTAGTTCGCGCCGATGCGGTAGCGCTGCTGGTCGGAGTATGCGAACACGCGGGCTTGCAGCATGCGGTCCGGCGACAGGCCAACGCCCGGGACCAGGTTGGCCGGATCGAGCGCGAGCTGCTCAATCTGGGCGTGGAAGTTCTTCGGGTTGCGGTTAAGCACGAAGTAGCCGACCGGGATCAGCGGATAGTCCTTCTGCGACCAGGTCTTGGTCAGGTCGAAGGGGTTGAAGCGGTAGTCCTTTGCCTCCTCGAACGGCATGATCTGGACCTTCACGTCCCAGATCGGGTAGTCGCCGTCTGCGATGGCGTTGAAGAGGTCCTCGCGCTGGAAGTCCGGGTCGGTGCCCGCCTTCTCGGTGGCCTCCTCGTCGGTGAAGCACTCCCAGCCCTGGCGGGTCTTGAAGTGGTACTTCACCCACACCGGGGTGCCTTCCTCGTTGATCCACTGGAAGGTGTGGGAGCCGAAGCCGTCCTGGTGACGCGAGGTCTTCGGGGTGCCGCGGTCGCCCAGCAGGTAGGTCACCTGGTGCGCGGACTCAGGCGTACGGGTCCAGAAGTCCCACTGCATCTCGTCGTCGCGCAGGCCGGAGTTGGGCTGACGCTTCTGAGAGTGGATGAAGTCGGCGAACTTCAGCCCGTCGCGCATGAAGAACGTCGGAGTGTTGTTGCCCACGATGTCGTAGTTGCCGTCCTCGGTGTAGAAGCGCAGCGCAAAGCCGTGGACGTCGCGCCAGGTGTCCGGGGAGCCGGCCTCACCGGCGACGGTGGAAAAGCGCGCCGCCATCGGGGTCACGGTGCCGGGCTGGAACAGCTTGGCCTTGGTGTACTTGGACACGTCCTCGGTGATGTGCAGCTCACCGAAGGCGCCGTGGCCCTTCGCGTGCGGGATGCGCTCCGGCACGTTTTCCCGGTTGAAGTGGGCCAGCTTCTCAATCAGGTGGACGTCGTTAAGCACATTGGCCCCACGACGACCCTGGACGATCGACAGGTGCTCCGAGGCGACCGGCTGCCCACTCAACTCGGTGGTGCGGCCGTTGCCCGCGGGGCGCTCGCCCTTGGCAACGATGTCTTCTGCCTTGCTCTTCTCAGCCATTGGTGGCTCCTCCTTGACTGTCGCTAGCACGTACCCCGCCAAGCCTAGGGAATTTCGCGCGCGCTGGTAGCCTAAGCATTCGTGAGCAGCACTGACGACGCCTACGTCACCGACCTCGCGCTCAAAGCAGGTCGCGGTGACAAGGCCGCGCTGACGCAATTTATCGCCGCCACACAAGACGACGTCTGGCGGCTGCTCGCCCACCTCGCCGGCGCCGAGCACGCTGACGACCTCGCCCAGGAGACGTACCTGCGCGTCCTCGGCTCACTCCCTCGGTTCAAGGCGCGCTCGTCGGCACGCACCTGGCTGCTCTCGCTCGCGCGCCGCGCGTGGGTCGACTCGGTGCGCCACGACATGGCGCGGCCCCGCAAATCGGCCGCCGAGTACGACGAAGTGGCCGCGCAGGAAGCCAGCCCCGATGACGCGAACGCCTGGTCAGAGGCTATCGACGCCCGCCTCCTCCTCGACAGCCTCCGCCCCGAGCGCCGCGAAGCCCTCGTGCTGACCCAAGTCCTGGGCTACACCTACGAGGAAGCGGCGGAGATCACCGGCGTGCGCGTTGGCACGATCCGCTCCCGCGTCGCGCGCGCGAGGCGTGACCTCATTCACCACACCGAGTCGGAATAAGCACGGTCACACACGGTGAGCTAGATCACGCTACACTTGTGTGCGGAAATCACACCAACATTCTTGAAAGTAGTGAGCCTCTCATGCTCAAAAACGCAATTGGCATCGCCTTCGCGTTCATCGGCGTCCTCGTCGGCGCCGGTTTTGCCTCCGGGCAAGAGACAATGCAGTACTTCATCGCGTTCGGCACCCAGGGCATCTGGGGCGCGGCCTTAAGCTCCGCGCTCATGCTCATCGCCGGCGTCTCCATCCTCCAGCTTGGCTCGTACTTCCAGGCCAACGAACACATGGAGGTACTGGGCAGCGTGTCCAGCAAGGTCATGTCCTGGATTTTGGACATCGCCACCATCACCACCCTGTTCTCCATCGGCTTCGTCATGTACGCCGGCGCGGGCGCCAACCTGAACCAGCAGTTCGGCTGGCCGGTGTGGATCGGCGCGACGCTTATGCTCGCGCTCGTGCTGGTCATCGGCATGATGGACGTGGACAAGGTCACCGCCGCAGTCGGCGCCGTGACCCCGCTGCTGCTGGTCTTTGTCATCTTCGGCTGCATCTGGACCCTGTACACCAGCGACCTCGACTGGTCCAACCTCAACGCGCAGGCCCAGGAGGTTTCCACCACGCTGCCCAACTGGTGGATCTCCTCCCTGAACTACACGGGGCTCAACGCCATCTGCGTCGCCTCCATGGCCCTGGTTATTGGCGGCAACTACCTGGACACGCGCGCCGCGGGCCTGGGCGGATTCCTCGGCGGCATGGGCTACCTCGTCATGCTGCTCCTGCTGTCCTGCGGTCTGCTCGCCGCAGTGGGCAGCATCGCGGGCGATGCCATGCCGATGCTCACCCTTATCACCAACATCCACCCGGTCCTCGGCTTCATCATGTCCCTGGTCATCTTCGGCATGATCTTCGCCACCGCACTCGGCATGTTCTTCGCGCTGGGCAAGCGCCTGGCCCGCGGCCGCCAGGAGCGGTTTCGCCCTATCTTCATCACCACCTGCCTGATTGGCTTTGCGCTCTCCTTCGTCGGCTTCAAGACGCTGGTGTCCGTGGTCTACCCGATCCTGGGCTACCTGGGCATCCTGCTCGTCGCTGTCCTCGCCGCCGCGTGGTTGCGCAGCTCGCAGAAGCTCCGCAAGGAAGGGAATCGCCGCCGCCGCGCCCGCGAGCTCATGCGCCTGAAGCTCGACCCCCGCAAGCGTTTTACCAAAAACGATGAAAAGGAACTGGACTACATCATCCAGGCTTCCATCGTGGACAACGAGGAGCTCGAGGCCGCTCTCGAGGATGAGGTGGGCCAAGAGCTTATCGACGACAACGAGGTCGAATACGACCCCGAGGACCGAGACGGCGACGTGGTCTACGTCACCTACACGGACCCGCAATCCAAGGAGGACTACGCCAAGCACCCTGACGAGCCGTGGAAGGGCAACCCGAGCGAGGAAGACCTCGCGGCTCAGTGGGCCGACGACGAGGCGGAGCGGGAGGACGGCGGCAGCACTGTCGTGAGCGAGCGGTAGCTGTGGGCAGCGTGGCGTCGCAAAGCATGCTCCCCGCTTAACTGTCATTGAGAGCAAATGACGATACTATTGCAAAGGTTTATCCGAACATCCCTGATTTCTTACGGAAAGATTTCATGCTTAAAAACGCAATAGGTATCTCCTTCGCCTTTATCGGCGTGGTTGTTGGCGCGGGTTTCGCATCCGGCCAGGAAGCAATGCAGTACTTCTCGGCGTTCGGCACTGACGGCATTTACGGCGCCATCCTCGGCTCCGTGCTCATGCTCATCGCCGGCGTGTCCATCCTCCAGCTCGGGTCGTACTTCCAGGCCAACGAGCACATGGAAGTGCTGGGAAATATTTCCAGCAAAGTGATGTCCTGGATTCTGGACATCGCTACCATCACCACCCTGTTTTCCATCGGCTTCGTCATGTTCGCCGGTGCGGGGTCGAACCTGAACCAGCAGTTTGGCATCCCCGTCTGGATCGGCGCGGTGCTCATGCTCGTGCTCGTGCTGGGCGTGGGCATGCTCGACGTGGACAAGGTGACGGCCGCGATCGGCTCGCTCACCCCGTTCCTGCTGGCCTTTGTCATCTTCGGCTGCTCGTACACCCTCATCACCACCGACATTGACTGGCACAGCATCAACATGTCCGCAGAGCAGGTCAACACCACCCTGCCGAACTGGTGGATGGCGGCGCTGAACTACACGGGTCTCAACGTGATGTGCGTGGTCTCGATGGCCCTCGTGATCGGCGGCAACTACCTGGACACCCGCGCCGCGGGCCTGGGCGGCTTCATTGGCGGCATGGGTTACCTGGTCATGCTCATGCTGCTGGCCACCGCGCTGATGGTCAAGATTGACACGGTCTCCGGCGAGGACATGCCGATGCTGACCCTGATCAATGACATCAATCCGATCCTGGGCACCATCATGGCGATTGTGGTCTTCGGCATGATCTTCGCCACCGCGATGGGCATGTTCTACGCGCTGGGCAAGCGCCTCTCGCGCGGCCGCGAGGACAAGTACCCGATCATCTTCACCGCAACTTGCCTGGTCGGTTTCGTGCTCTCCTTCGTCGGCTTTAAGACGCTGGTTGCGTACGTCTACCCGGTCCTGGGCTACATTGGCATCCTGCTCATCGTCGTCGTCGCTGCGGCATGGTTGCGCGGCGCCCAGAAGCTGCGCAAGGAGGGCAACCGCCGCCGTCGCGCCCTCGAGCTGACCCGCCTCAAGCTGGATCCGCGCGAGCGCTTTACCAAGAACGATGAGAAGGAGCTGGAATACCTGACCAGCAAATCCGTCATCGAGGAGGAGGAGTTCACCGAGGCCCTCGAGGACGAGGTGGGCCAGGAGCTTATCGACGACGACGAGGTCGAATACGACCCCGAGGACCCCGACGGCGACGTGGTCTACGTGTCATACACGGAGCCGCAGTCCAAGGAGGAGTACGCCAAGAACCCGGACGAGCCGTGGAACGACACCACCGTGGACGACATGATTGCCAAGGAGGAGGCCGAGGAGGCCGAGGCCGGCGACGACGCCGACACGGGCAACGGGAACGGCAGCACCCGCCTGTAGCGGCCGCCTAGCCGCCGAAAAGGCTGTTCACGCGGGACACGATCCCGCTGAACCAGCCCCCGGACGCCGCACCGGTCTCGGATCCCGGTAGCGCGGCGGGCAGTACCGCCGTCTCGCTGGTCGGCTCAGCCGAGGTCGTGGGCACCTCCGAGGTCGCCACCACCGCGACGGGCTGCGCAGCCACGGGGGTCGGGGTCGGACGCTCCCCCGCGCTTGTCGCGGGGGCTTTTTCGTCCTGTTCTTGCTTGCGTTCGCTGGTCTCCGGCGCGGGCGCCAGCGTGGACGTGACGGTGGCTCGGGCGCGCTTGCCGGTGCCGCTGGTGTCCAGGCGCACCTTGAACTCATCAACCACGGCGCCGCCCTCCGTCACCTGGACCGTGGCGTAATCGCTTCCATTGGCGGACTGCGGCGCGGCAAGGCGCAGCCCGTTCGGCCGGGAAATGGCGCTCCAGCCCGCGGGCAGCGTGCTTGGGTCTTCAGAATTCATGCGCAGCGACGCCCCGCTCTCCTTCGCCGTTACCAAGAACAGCGTCTGGCCGGGTTTGATCGTGGTGTTCGACCACTTGCCCGTCTCCGCCGCCAGCGCGCCAGGCGCTGGCGTGACGGCCCCCATAGCCCCCAGGAGCAGAGCGCCGACTGCTGCGTGTGCCGCGAATTGGGCACGGTTGCGTCGGCGTCGAATACTCATAGCCACCATTTTTGGCGAAATCTCAGCTACAGGCAACTCTCTTTATGGAATTGCAACCGTTTGTCGCCCTGCTCGTGACCTATCGCAGGACGACCGTATTGCTACACCAGCAGCTCGGCGATCTGGATCGTGTTCAGCGCCGCGCCCTTGCGCAGGTTATCGCCGGAAACGACGAAGATCAGGCCACGGTTGCCCTCAACTGTCTGATCCTGGCGGATGCGCCCAACCAGGGACTCGTCCTTGCCCGCGGCGGCGAGCGGCGTGGGCACGTCCGCAACGGAGACGCCCGGCGCGTCCGCAAGCACGGCCCGCGCCTCGTCGGGCGTGATCGCCTTGGCAAACTCGGCGTGGACCACCATTGTGTGGCCGGTGAAGACCGGGATGCGGACGCAGGTGCCGGCGACGTTGAGCTCGGGGATCCCCAGGATCTTGCGGGACTCGTTGCGCAGCTTCTGCTCCTCGTCGGTCTCCTCGGTGCCGTCGTCAACAAGGTTGCCCGCCAGCGGGACCGCGTTGTAGGCGATCGGGGCGACGTAGGGGCCGAGGTCCTCAGGGGCGAGCACGGAGCCGTCCAGGGTGAGCTCGGTGTTGCGGTCGCCGATTTCCGCGACCTGGTCCGCCAGGGCCTCCACACCCGCTAGGCCAGAACCGGAAACGGCCTGGTAGGAGGCGACGCGCATGGTAGTGAGCGAGGCTGCGTCATGCAGCGCCTTCGCCACCGGCATGATCGCCATGGTCGTGCAGTTGGGGTTGGCAATGATGCCCTTGGGCAGGGCCTTCGCGTCGTCCGGGTTGACCTCGGAGACGATGAGCGGAACCTCGGGGTCCTTGCGCCACGCGGAGGAGTTGTCCACGACCTTCACGCCAGCCGCGGCGAAGACCGGGGCCCACTCCTTGGAGGTGGAGCCACCGGCGGAGAACAGGGCGATGTCGATGTCCTTGACGGAGTCCTCGGTGACCTGGGTCAGGTCCTCCACGACCACCTCGGTGCCGCGGTAGTCCAGCTTCTTGCCCGCAGAGCGCGGGGAGGCGAAGAAGCGGACGGTGTCTGCCGGGAAATCACGCTCCGCGAGGATGGTGCGCATTACGCGCCCGACCTGCCCGGTTGCTCCGACGACGGCGATGGTGGTCATGAGGAAAACAGCTCCTTGAAAGCGTTGCGGTTATGTACGGTGTGGCGTGAGCTTAGCGGCCGGTGCCGGCGTAGACCACGGCCGGCTCGTCGCCGCCGAGGTCGAAGCGCTCGTGGATGGCGCGGCACGCGTTGTCCAGCTCGGACTCGCGGATCACAGCGGTGATGCGGATCTCTGAGGTGTTGATCATCTCGATGTTCACGCCGGCGTCGCGAAGCGCCTCGGCAAAGTCAGCGGTGACTCCGGGGTGCGACTTCATGCCCGCGCCGACGAGGGAGACCTTGCCAATCTCATCGTTGTGGGTCACGTCCGTCCACCCCTCGTCCTGCTGCAGCTTGGTCAGCAGGGTCATGGCGCGCGGGCGGTCCGCCACCGGGAGGGTGAAGGTGATGTCCGTCTTCTTCTCCTCGCGGGTGGAGATGTTCTGCAGCACGGTGTCAATGTTGATCTCCGCGTCCGCGAGCGTGCGGAAGATCTTCGCGGCCTCGCCCGGGGTATCCGGGATGCCGAGCACCGTGATCTTTGCCTCCGACTTATCGGTGGCGACGCCGGACAGGACTGCTTCTTCCATGGGAATATCCTCCAATGCTCCGGCGACGAGAGTGCCGGTGTCGTTACTGTAAGACGAGCGGACTCGCATGGGCACGTTAAACGCGCGCGCGTACTCGACGCTGCGCAGCACCAAGATCTTCGACCCGGACGCGGCCAGCTCAAGCATCTCCTCAAAGCAGAGCTTGTCCAGCTTGCGGGCGTCCGAGACAATGCGCGGGTCCGCGGTGTACACGCCGTCCACGTCCGAGTAGATCTCGCACTCGTCCGCGTGCATCGCCGCAGCGAGCGCCACCGCGGTGGTGTCGGACCCGCCGCGGCCCAGGGTGGTGATGTCGCGCGTATCGCGGTTCACGCCCTGGAAGCCAGCGACGATAGCGACTTTGCCCTCGTCCACCGCTTCCTGCACGCGGCCCGGGGTGACCTCTATAATGCGCGCGTTTCCGTAGCGCTCGGTGGTGATCACGCCGGCCTGGGAGCCGGTGAAGGAGCGCACGTCCACGCCGAACGAGGCCACCGCCATGGCCACCAGCGAGTTGGAGATGCGCTCGCCCGCGGTGAGCAGCATGTCCATCTCGCGCGCGGGCGGGGTCGGGTTGACCTCCGCGGCAAGGTCCAGGAGCTCATCGGTGGTGTCGCCCATCGCGGAGCACACCACGACGACGTCGTGCCCGGCCTTCTTCGTGGCAACGATTCGCTCAGCGACGGCGCGGATCCGCTCCGCGCTTTCGAGGGATGAGCCTCCGTACTTCTGGACGATCAGTGCCATTGGTGTTGTACGCCTTCCGTTCAGGTGACAATTCTGGGGCCGCGCAAACGTTGCAAACCCGTCACCCAACCTTAGCGGGCGAAAACTCACGATTCGAGGTATCGCACTAATATAATTCTGCGTGCACAACAACTATCTTGCGGTCGGCTTCGCATTCACGTCCGCGCTCCTGATCGCGGTGGGCACCGTCTGGCGCCACCAAATCTTGCGCGCCGGCCGCGACCAAGGGGAGGTCAACGAGTCCCCGCTCAGCGCACTCAAGCGCCCCGCCTGGTGGTTCTCCCTCGCGCTCGCGCTCGCGGCATACGGCTTCCAAGCGGTCGCGCTCGCGTTCGGCTCCCTGCTGGTGGTCCAACCGGTCCTCGTGCTCTCCCTCATGCTCACGCTGTTGCTCTCCGCGCGCGTCGAGCGCCGCCGCATGTCCGCCGCCACCTCGTTCTGGGCCATACTGCTCACCGTGTTCGTTGGCGTCGTGGTCGTCGTCGGCCGCCCGCTGCCCGGCGAGCGCGCGCCGCACACCTGGGAGTGGCTCACCGCCGTCGGCATCGGGCTCGTGGGGCTCTTTTCGACGTTCGCGTTCGCCCGCGCCTACTCCGCGGCCGTCCAAAGCCTCGCCTTTGGCATCCTCTGCGGCGCTATCTTCGGCTACCTCGCCGTCTTTTCCAAGGTGGCCGTGGACGCCTACGTCCACGGCGGCGTCCTGGGCATCTTCGCCGCCTGGCAGTTCTGGGCCATGCTCGCCTGCGCCGTGATCGGCACCGTCGTGCAGCAGTTCGCCTTCGGCGCGGGCAAGCTCGCGACCACGCTGCCGGCGATGAAGGTCGTCGAGCCACTCGTGGCCCTGACCTTGGGACTTGTACTTTTGGGCGAAAAGTTCTCGCTGTCCGGGGTCTTCGGTTGGACAGCGATGGCGCTGCTCATCGCGGGCATGCTGTTCAGCGCGGCGATGGTGACGCGCGTGAGTATTCGGTAGCGGTGGCGTCGATAAGCACTCCCTGCATATAAATATGTGATCCGCGTGACACAGTGCCTGGGCTATGTAAGATGTCTGGCATGTCACACAGGCAGCTACTCCTTCTACGCCGCGGCGGGAATCAGGCCCTTCACTAACACGGCCGGCACCCCGTCGCGGAGTTCGTGTTTGCCGGCCGTGAATAGTGCAAACGCCCACCCGTGGAAGGAAGACCAATGAGCAACGCCAACGACTTTTACGTACCCCGCGAGATCCAGACCCCGAATGGCCCCAAGAATCAGGGACAGCCGGCATGGAACAAGCAGCGCGGGTCCCAGATGCCGGCGGACCGGTACCTGGCGTTCGCCGAAGAAGTTGAGGACATCACCCTGCCGGACCGCAACTGGCCGGACAAGAAGATCACGGTCGCGCCGCAGTGGTGCGCCGTGGACCTGCGCGACGGCAACCAAGCGCTGATTGACCCGATGAGCCCCGAGCGCAAGCGCCGCATGTTCAACCTGCTGGTGGAGATGGGGTACAAGGAGATCGAGGTAGGCTTCCCGTCGGCCTCGCAGACGGACTTCGACTTCGTGCGCGAGATCATTGAGAAGAACATGATCCCGGAGGACGTGACCATCCAGGTCCTGGTGCAGGCGCGCGAGCACCTGATCCGCCGCACCTTCGAGGCCTGCGAGGGCGCGAAGAACGTCATCGTCCACTTTTACAACTCCACCTCCAAGCTGCAGCGCGAGGTGGTCTTCCGCAAGGACCGCCCGGCGATTAAGAAGCTGGCCACCGACGCGGCCGAGCTGATCAAGTCCATCGCGGAGGACTACCCGGATACGCGCTGGCGCTGGGAGTACTCGCCGGAGTCCTACACGGGTACCGAACTGGACTTTGCCAAGGAGGTCTGCGACGCGGTCGTGGACGTCATGGAGCCGACGCCGGCGGACCCGATGATCATCAACCTGCCGTCCACGGTAGAGATGATCAGCCCGAACGTGTACGCCGATTCCATCGAGTGGATGCACCGGAACCTGGCGCACCGTGAGTCCATCATCCTGTCGCTGCACCCGCACAATGACCGCGGCGAGGGCGTCGCCGCCGCCGAGCTGGGCTACCTGGCCGGCGCCGACCGCATCGAGGGCTGCCTGTTTGGCAACGGCGAGCGCACCGGCAACGTGGACCTGGTCACCCTGGGCCTGAACATGCTCACGCAGGGCGTGGACCCACAGATCGATTTCTCGGACATCAACAAGATCCGCCAGACGGTGGAGTACTGCAACCAGCTGCGCGTTCCGGAGCGCCACCCGTACGGCGGCGACCTGGTCTTCACCGCCTTCTCCGGCTCGCACCAGGACGCGATTAATAAGGGCCTGGACGCGCTGGCGCAGCGCGTGCACCCGAACGCTTCCTCCAACGATGTCACCTGGGAGGAGCTGCGCGACACGGTGTGGGAGGTGCCGTACCTGCCCATCGACCCGAAGGACGTGGGCCGCACCTACGAGGCCGTGATCCGCGTGAACTCGCAGTCCGGCAAGGGCGGCGTGGCCTACATTATGAAGACGGACCACGGCATCAACATGCCGAAGGCGATGCAGCCCGAGTTCTCCGCGGTGGTGCAGAACATCACCGACAGCGAGGGCGGCGAGGTCAACTCCAAGAACATGTGGGACATTTTCGCCGGCGCCTACCTGGATCTGGACTCCCCGCTGGAACTGGTGGACTACGAGGTCACCGGCGCGGTCGCGGAGGACGACGACTCCGCGGTCCAGGTGACGGTGGACTACAAGGGCGAGCGCCACGAGCTGCGCGGCACCGGCAACGGCCCGATCGCCGCGTTTGCAAACGCGCTCGAGTCCCTGGGCATCGACTTTGAGGTGCAGGACTACTCGCAGCGCTCGCGCACGGCGGGCGACGACGCCGACGCGGTCTGCTACATTTACGCCGACGTCGACGGAGCTACAGCCTGGGGTGTTGGCATCGCCGCGTCCACGACGCGCGCGTCGCTCAAGGCGATCACCTCGGCTGTGAACCGCGGCCTGACTGCGGGAAAGGCTGGCGGCGTGTAGCCGATCACCATCGCGAGTCCAACGTTTTGCTGCCCCGCTTCGGGGGTGGCGGCGCGGCTCGGGGATCCTGAGTATGTGCCCGAGTCTCTTAAGTGGTTCACGCACGTCGGACCACTCGCCTCCCGGCGCTCTCTCAGCCGATTTCTATCAGAACGCGCGTTATTGCACGTAAACCCCGTAAATTACACGATTGTTCAACAGGCACACTTCGTCCCGATTACGGCGACACATATACTTGATCCAGAACCGGCAGTTGCAGCGCAGCGCAAGTTCTGCACTGGGGAGACACCCGGCACGTCGAACATCACCGCGCTCTGAGATAGGCTGCCAGCTAAGAGCAACGTGACACAACAACATCCCGCCCGTATTTCCAATCCGAACAGTAAGGTGGAGAAGGATCATGCAAAGCCCGAGCTACGTGGTTCCTGACCACGGGATCGGCGCCGTCCGAAGCATTCCTACCTGCGATGTGGATCAGGCGCTTGTGCGCAACTACCTGGCGAATGCTCGCGACGGGCACGCCGACTTCCAGGTCACGCTGTTGCAGCGCGGCGAGGACGCAGGCTTTTACATCGCCGCTGACGGCAAAATTCTGGGCGCGATGGCCGAGCACGACGCGCTGGAGTACCAGGAGCTCGCCCACATCGCCGAGGCGGGCCTGACGCCGGAGGTCACCGCAAGGGCCGAGTCGCATGCTGGCGGCACCGTGAACCTCACCCTCCGCCTCCCCCGCCCGGGCCTGTGCATCCCCGCCAACGAGCCCCCGACCGAGCCCTGGGCACTGCTGGACGGCACCGGCCCCCGCGTCGTGTCCTACCTGCCGGACGCTGCGGAGCGCGACATGAATGACCGGATGAGCTTACTTGTCCGCCTCGGCTTCGACGAGGCCGGCGACGTCATCGCCTGCCTGGGCAAGGGTGGCGTGGGCACGCTTGACCCGCGCACCGCGTCCGAGATCACCCCGACGCTGCGCAACCTTGAGCAGCGCGGCCTCATCGTGGTCGTGCGCGGCTACCATGCGCCCACCGCCAACGGCGTCGAGCTCACCGTCAACCTCAGCGGGGTGGACGAGACCGGTACTCCGAATGAAGTTTCGCCGGTGCCGTTCCTCCCGCTGCCGGAGGCGCAGCGGATTCCGGAGCTCGTCACCGTCGGCGCCCCGAACGAGGCATCCTGCGGTCGCCCCTCCCTCGCGTCGGGCGAGCTCACCGGCGACTCGACCCCACTAGCCCCCTCCCCGCTGCTGGACGAGCCAGCGCCGGCGGAGCCCGAGGTGGACCCGGCGTCGCGCGAGGTCGCCGCGGCGACGGTAGCCAAAGACGCTGAGGACGCCAACGACGCTGAGGAACCTGCGGGTGCTGTGGCCGCGTCCACCACGCTCATCGGCGAGTCCGAGGAGAGCGTCGCGGAACCCGATCAGCCCCGGCGCCGCTTCCCGCGCTTCCGCGCCGACGACGACGCGGAAGCAGCCGCGCTCGCCGCGGAGCAAACCCCGGACCAGCCAGCCGCAGCGGTCGCGGAGGACACGGAGAAGAAGCCGGCGGCGGCGAGCCGCCTCCACCCGGCTTGCATCGCCGCGGGCACGCTGCTGATCCTGCTGACCATCGCGGGCGTCATTGCCATCAGCACCCAGTGGAACAGTGGCAACAGCGCCGCGGCGCGCATCTCGCCGACGAGCTACGACGACACCGTCGTTGCCTCCGTGGAGGACCCGCAGGATCCGGCAGTGCTGGACCAGTAGGCCAGGGCGCGGGCCGCACCGCCCGCGGCCCGACTACTATGTGAACAATGACATCGAACGAGTCCTACCCCTACGTTGCGCTCTCCGCGCAGACGACGGGCATCCACCCGTCCACCGGGCGGATCCTCACCATCGATGCCGTGACCTTTGATGACGGCGGCCGCGTCGGCGAGGAATTCCACGCCGTCATCAACCCCGGTTGCGACCCGGGCCCCCGCCACACCCACGGCCTGAGCACCCACGAGGTCGCCCAGGCCCCGCGCTTTACCCGCTTCCTTAAGTCGCTGGACAAGCTTCTCGACGACCGCGTGCTCGTCACCTTCGACACCCCCACTACCTGGGGCTTCATCGTCAGCGAGGCGCGCCGCGCCATGAGCGCCGCCGCCCGCGCCAACCGCTCGCGCAAGAAGCGCAACGGGCGCCGCCGCCAGCGCGTGGGCCACGTCCCGCACCCCACCCAGATCGTGGACCTGCTGGCCGCGGCGCGTCGGCAAGGCGTGGTGCCCACGGACCTGCGCATCGGGGCCGTCGCGGACCTGATCGGCGTGGCCTCCGAGTCACCGGTGGCCAATGCGGAGCGCGCCGCCCGCCCCGAGACGGAGATCTCGCGCGAGCAGACCCTCAAGCTGGTGGCCATGTACATGCAGCTCCGCGAGCACGGCGAGGTGCCGGGACGCTCGCCGGACGAGCTCGCCGCGGACCGCTTCGGCCTGCAGCGCTCCACCGTGCGCGTCGACGCGGAGAAGGCCGGCGCCGCGGCGGATAACCCCGGCAAGTACTCCCGGGAGACCGGCCTGCTCAAGGGCATGGAAGTTGTGGTTACCGACGACATCGCACTCGAACCCGACACGCTTATCGACGCCGCCGTCCGCGCCGGCCTGACCTACACCGAAAAGCTCACCCGCGAGAGCTCCGTAGTGGTCACGGACGCCCTGGCGAGGGGCGCGTCGCCGGACGAACTCCGCGGGAAGGCGATGCACGGGCACCGCAAGGACATCCCGCTACTGACCGGGGAGGAGTTCCTCACCGCCGTGGAGCAGATGGGTTCTGCAGAGCGCGTGCACTAACGTAGAGCTCATGAATCCGAGAGGACGCCTTGCACGCATCCGCACGAACGCCGCGCTCACAGCGGCGAAGCTCGCCACCACCGCCTCCCGCGCCACCGGTCGCGGCGCAGGCGGCATGATCGGCGGCCTGGTCGCGGGCGCGATCGACCCGAACATTATGGACGGCCTGGGCCGCGGGCGGCCCACGGTGCTGGTCACCGGCACCAACGGTAAGTCCACCACGACCCGCATGCTGGCCCAGGCGCTGCGCACGACGTACACGGTGGCCACGAACGAGGGCGGCGACAACATGGACGCCGGCATCATTTCCGCCCTCATGGCGGGCGGCGACGCCGCCAACATCGTCCTCGAGGTGGACGAGCTCCACGTCCCCCACGTGGCGGAGAGCCTGGACGCGGACGCGCTCGTGCTGCTCAACCTGTCGCGCGACCAGCTGGACCGCGTGGGCGAGATCAATAAGATCGAGCGGGCGTTGCGCGCGTGTGTGGAAAAGCGCCCCGAGATGACGGTGGTGGCCAACTGCGACGACGTCCTCATGACGTCGGTGGCGTGGGACCACCCCAACGTGGTGTGGGTGTCCGCGGGCGCGGGCTGGGTCAATGACTCGGTGACCAACCCGCGCGGGCCCGGCTACGTCGTGCGCACCCCGGAGGGCGATTGGTACGCCACCGAGAAGCTCGCGGACGGCACCGAGTTCCGCCGCCCCTCCCCCACCTACACGGTAGATGCGCAGGGCCTGACCACCCCGTCCGGCCAGGTGCCCATGCACCTGACGCTGCCCGGCCGCGCGAATCGCGGCAACGCCGCCCAGGCCGTCGCCGCGGCCGTCGAGGCCTACGACGTCCCGCTGGACAAGGCCGTGGGCGCCGTCGAGGGCGTGGACAACGTGGCCGGCCGCTACGCCACGGTCACACTCGGCGAGCACGAGGTGCGCCTGCTGCTGGCCAAGAACCCGGCCGGCTGGCAGGAGGCCCTGACCATGTTGGACCGCGACGCGGACGGCGTGGTCATCGCGGTCAACGCCCAGCAGGGCGACGGCGCGGACGTGTCCTGGCTGTGGGACGTGAAGTTTGAGGACTTCGACGGCATCGCGGTGAAGTCCGCCGGCGAGCGCGGCACGGACCTGGCGGTGCGCCTGCTGTACGCGGGCATCGAGCACGAGGTGGTCCACGACGTGGTTGAGGCGATTCGCGCGTGCCCGCCGGGGCGCGTCGAGGTGCTGGCAAACTACACCGCGTTCCGCGATCTGAAGCGGGACCTGGCCAAGCAGGAGGATTACCGTGGCTAAGCAACTGACAATCGGCCTGATTCTGCCCGACGTCCTGGGCACCTACGGCGACGACGGCAACGCGCTCGTCCTGCGCCAGCGCGCCCGCATGCGCGGCCTCGACGCGGCAATCCGCCCCTTCCTGCTCACCGACGAGATCACCGCCGACTGCGACGTCTACACGCTCGGCGGCGGTGAGGACTCGGCACAGGTGCTCGCCGCGGAGCGACTCAAGGCGTCGCCAGGCCTGCAGCGAGCCGCCGACAACGGCACCCCGATCCTGGCCATCTGCGCAGGCCTGCAGGTCCTCGGCCACTCCTTCAACGCTGCTGGTCGCTCGGTCGAGGGCATCTCGCTTATCGACGCCACCACCACCCCCCTTTCCACCCGCGCCATCGGCGAAGTTACCACCACCCCGGCGACCGACCTCCTCACCGAGCCCCTCACCGGCTTTGAAAACCACATGGGGGGCACCGTCCTCGGCCCGGACGCCCAGCCACTCGGCCGGGTCACGCGTGGCGTGGGCAACCTGGACAGCACCGTCGAGGGCGCGGTCCAGGGCAGCGTGATCGCCACCTACATGCACGGCCCGGTCCTGGCCCGGAACCCGCAGCTGGCGGACCTCCTCCTCGCCCGCGCCCTCGGCGTGGACACCGCGGAGCTCGCCCCGCTGGAGCTGGACGTGGTGGACGCGCTGCGCGCCGAGCGGCTGAAGTAGCGGGTCCCGCTTACAGCTTCAAACGGCCGCTAAGCGCGCGCGACAGCGTGAGCTCGTCCACGAACTCCAAGTCGCCGCCCAGCGGCATACCCGACGCCAGGCGCGAAATGGTCAGCTCCGGGAAGTCCTTGAGCAAGCGCACCAAATAGGACGCGGTCGCCTCGCCCTCGGTGTCTGGGTCGGTGGCCAGGATTACCTCGCTGACCTGCGGCGAATCCTCGCCGTCGCGGTCCGGCAGCACCCCACCGATGCGCTTGAGCAGCGGGGCGATGGCGAGGTCCTTCGGTCCGACGTTGGCCAGCGGGTCTAGCGCCCCGCCGAGCACGTGGTAGCGCCCGCTGTACTCGCCGGTGCGCTCGATGACCTGGATGTCCTTGGCGTCCTCCACCACGCACACCGTGGTGGCATCCCTGCCGGAGTCGGCGCAGATACGGCACACCTCGTCGCGGGAGACGTTGTTGCAGATCCGGCAGAACGTCACGCCGTCGCGCACCGCAGCCAGCGCGGAGCGCAGCCGGTCGATGTCCTCCGGCTCCGTCTTCAGCAGGTGGAAGGCGATACGCTGGGCGGATTTGGGGCCGACGCCAGGTAAGCGCGAGAACTCGTCGATCAGGTCCTGCAGCGGGCCTTCAAACATGGCATTGCCTCCTTGGTTTGCCCTGGTTTGCGGGGGTACTACACGCCAAAGCGCCCGGCCCCACGGCCAGGCGCTACAGACGTAAAAACGGTGCGGTGCTTAGATGATGCCGCCGAACGGGATCTCACCGTCACCAGCGGACTGGCCGCCGGTCGGGCCGCCCTGCTGGCCCAGGCCGGAGCCGCCGGTCAGCGGGCCGATCTTCTCCTGCGCGAGCTCGCCGGCCTTCGTGTGCGCGTCGCGGTACGCAGCGAGGATAAGGTCCTGCAGGGACTCGACGTCTTCCGGGTCCACCGCTTCCTTCTTGATCTCCAGGTTGGTGATCTCAGCGCCGCCGGTCATGGTGACCTTCACCAGCTCGCCGCCGGCGGTACCGGTGACCTCAGTAGCCAGCAGCTCCTGCTGGGCCTGCTGCAGCTGCGCCTGTACCTCCGCCGCCTGGCGGATGAGGTCCTGCATATCGTTCGGCATGTTCGGCTCGGTCATGGTGTGCAACCTTTCTCAGTATTGTTTCCCCCGACTGGGGCGGTGCGTTCCCGGCCTAGTGTACCCGTTCCTGCGCCGGCTTCCGCGCCTGCTTGCTACCAGCGAACGGCTACATCGGCTTCGCGCCGAGCTCCTTGCTCAACAGCTCCATGGCCACTTCGGTGGCGTCGCGGTGATCGATCGTGCCCTCCTCCGAGAACGCCTGTTCAGCCATGTCGCGCTCCTCGTCCTCGCGCGTGTACGCCGGAGCCGGCTGCGGTGCCGTCCCTGGCTGCTGCGGTGCCGGAGCCGCCTGTGGCTGTGACTGTGCCGGAGCCTGCGCCGGGTCCTGCGGCAATCCGGCGCCGTCGGCGTACGGGTCGTAGTCGGGCTCGTCATCCATCGGCTCGGGGGGCAGCGGGATCTCGTCGCGCTCGCGCTGCGCCTTTTCCGCAGCCTTCCGGCTCGCCGCCTGCGCGGCAGCCTTCCAGTCGTTGGCTGCGTTCTTTTGGTTCTTCTGGCTCTTCTGTGCTGTCGGCGCCCCCGCAGGCTCCTCCGGTGCCGGCTCGTTCGAGGAGGTCCCCTGGTTCGGGTTCCACACCTGCTCCGCGCGCGGCGTCGCCCGCGGTCGCACGTTCGCCGCGGACGGGTCGGTGCCCACTACGCAGCGCACCTGCACGCGACGTCCAAGTTTCTCCTCAAACACAGCGACGATGTCGGCGTTGTTGCGGTCCGCGTTGATGCGCTCTGCAAGCGCGCCCGTGTTGTGGCCGATCACGAGGGTCTGACCATCCATACCAAGGGGCTTCGCCTCCGTGAGCATGATTTCCGCGACCTTGTTGCGCTCGCCAACGGACTGGCGCAGCCGCGTCCAATCGCGGTGGACGCGCTCGAACAGCTCGTCAGGGTCCTGGGAATCCTGGGCCCGAGCAGCCGCAGGCTCCTGCGGCGCGGGCTTCTGCTGCTTTGGCTCCTGCGGCGTGGGCTCGGCTGGCGCAGCCGGCCTGGCGGGTTCCGCGGGCGGGGTGGGCTGCGGCTTTTCCTGCGGAGGAGTTTCCTGCGGCGCCTGCTCGCGCTGCTGCGGCTCCGGCCGCGGGGCACGCTGCGGCGGCGGGGTGGACTTGCTGCGCCCCTGGCCTCGCCCACCGGCAGCTCTCCCTCATACACATCTTTCTGCGTGCACAACAACTATCTTCCGGTCGGCTTCGCATTCACGTCCGCGCCCCTTACCGCGCCGGGCACCGCCTCGCGCCCCCACACCTCGCGCTCCCGCCACCACCAGCAGAGCCGCCGGACGCTGGCCGCTGCGCCGGGGCGGCAGAACCGGGAGCGGGAGCCCCGGCCCCACCATCGATGGTGAGCAGGTGCGCCATCATGACCTCCAGCAGCAGGCGCGGCGAGGTGGCGCCGCGGAGGTCCTGGATGCGGTCGTTGACCTCGGTGGCCAGGGCCGAGAGCTGCGCGGGGCTGAACTGCTCGGCTTCTGCGCGGAGGATGTCGGCGCGGTCCACGGGGGCGTCGACAAGCCCCTGCCCAAACGCGTCAGGGACGGTGCGGACCACGAGCAGATCGCGCAGCCGATCGAGGAGGTCGAGGGCGAAGCGGCGCGGCTCGTGGCCGGACTCGATGACGTTGTCGATGGTGTGGAAGATGGCGGAGGCATCGCGGGAGGCAAGGGCGTCCACGGCGGCGTCGAGAAGCGAAAGGTCCGTCACGCCGAGCAGCGGCAGCGCCAGGTCGTAGGTGAGCCCGTCGGGGCCGGCGCCGGCGAGCAGCTGGTCCAGCACAGACAGGGTGTCGCGGGGCGAGCCGCCGCCCGCGCGGATGACCAGCGGGTAGACGGTGTCCTCCACCTGCGCGCCCTCCTCAGCCACGACGTGCTCGAGCAGCTCGCGCATCGCCTGCGGGGTGAGCAGGCGGAACGGGTAGTTGTGGGTGCGGGAGCGGATCGTGCCCAGCATCTTCTCCGGCTCGGTGGTAGCGAAGATGAAGATGAGGTGCTCCGGCGGCTCCTCCACGATCTTCAGCAGCGCGTTGTTCCCGGACTGAGAGATCATGTGCGCCTCATCGATGATGAAGACGCGGTAGCGCGACTCCGCCGGCGCGAACATGGCGCGCTCGCGCAGGTCGCGCATGTCGTCGACGCCGCCGTGCGACGCCGCGTCCAGCTCCATCACGTCCAGGTTTCCGGAGCCACCCGGCGCGAGCGAGCGGCACGAGTCGCACACCCCGCACGGGGTGGACGTCGGCCCCTCCACGCAGTTCAGGGAGCGGGCGAGGATGCGCGCCGACGAGGTCTTGCCGCAGCCGCGCGGGCCTGAAAACAGGTAGGCGTGGTTGATGCGCCCGTTGTCCAGGGCGGTCGACAGCGGGACTGTCACCTGCTCTTGGCCAATTACTTCACCAAAGGTCGCGGGACGATATTTCCGGTAGAGAGCCACGCCGCCCAAGTTTAGGCATCGCGATACCAGTCGGCCATTGCGGCCCCGCGCCGCCGCATCCGCCGCTCGAGCACGGCCCCACCTTGCTCCGAGGCGATGGCGAACTCGTCGTCCGTGAGCAGCGCCAGTTCCAGCAGCAGGGTCAGCCGCCCGGGCTCGCGTACCAGCGGCGTGCCCTGCTCGAACAGGCGCGGTTCGCGCAGCAACCCGTGCCGCACACTCACCCCGTCGGGCAGGTCCACCCGGTCAAGCAGGTGTTCCAGCAGCACCCCAGGCTGCGCGGGCACGCCGAGCTCCAGGACCATCGTCGCGGCGGCACCCAGTGCGGCACCGAGCAGTTGCTTATCGACGCCCGCGTGCACCACCATCTCGCACCGCACATCCGTACCCGTCTCCGATTCGAGCGCGAGCCCGGTATCTACCTCGGAGAACCCGCAGGTGGCGGCGATCCCCTCGGCGGCGAGGGCGGGGAAGGGGGCGGGTGGGGCGTCGATAAGCATGGGCTCGGGAGGTAGCAACGACCCGAGCCACTCGGCAGCCTGGTTAGGCCTCACGCTGCTCGATGGCGGCGAAGAGGACGCACAGCGCGACGCCGTCCATCGCCTCGACGACCTCATCGAGCGGCGGCAGCGACGGCGCGAGGCGCAGGGTGCGGTCGTGCGGGTCGTCGTGCAGCGGGAACGGGGAGCCCGCCTGCGTGAGCTTGATGCCGGCCTCCTTGGCCAGCTGCCACACGCGGGTCGCGGTGCCGTCCGGCACGTCCAGGGACACGAAGTAACCGCCCTCCGGCCTGGTCCACTCCGCGATGCCGTAGCCGCCCAGGCGCTCCTCCAGCGCGCGCTCGACCGCCTCAAACTTCGGACCGAGCGAACCGGCGTGCTTGCGCATCACCACGCGCACGCCCTCCGCGTCGTGGAAATACATGGCGTGCGCGAGCTGGTTCCGCTTGTTGGGACCGATGCCACGCACCCCTGCGATCTTGGTGTACCAGGCCAGGTTCTCCTCCGAGGAGGCGAAGAAGGCCACGCCCGAGCCCGCGTGGGTGATCTTGGACGTGGAGCTCATGTACCAGAAGCGGTTCGGGTTGCCCGCCTGTGCGGCGATCTCCAGCACGTTCGGGTTCTCTGGGAACTCGTCGGTCAGCGTGTGCACCGCGTACGCGTTATCCCACACAATGCGGAAATCGGGCGCGGCCGTCTCCATCGCGGCGAGGCGGTCGATCACCTCGCGCGAGTACACCGTGCCGGTGGGGTTGCTAAAGACGGGGACGGTCCACATGCCCTTGACCTGCGGGTCCTTGGCCAGCTCCTCGACCTTGTCCATGTCGGGGCCGCCGTCACGCATCGGCACGGTGACCATCTCGAAGCCGAACAGCTCGGTGATGGAGAAGTGGCGGTCGTACCCCGGCACCGGGCAGATCCACTTGACGTGCTCCTCATCCTTCCACGGGCGCGCGGAGTCATTGTTGCCAAACATGTAGGAGAAGGACACCAGGTCAAACATGATGTTCAGCGAGGAGGAATCGCCGGCGATGACCAGCTTCGGGTCCACGCCGAGCACCTCCGCCCACAGGTTGCGGATGTCCGGGATGCCCACGCCGCCGCCGTAATTGCGCACGTCGCCGCCGGAGCTGTCCGTGAAGCGGTCCTTGCCCGGCAGCTCCAGGAGCTCGTTACCAAAGTCCAGCTGCTCGGACGACGGCTTGCCGCGCGTCAGATCCAGCTTCAGGCCCTTCGCCTGCAGGTCGGCGTACTGCGCGCGGACCTCTTGCGCCAGCTCAGCGAGCTGCTCCGGGGTGTGGTCTGTCAGCGGAGTGTGTCCCATGTGCGATTCACGCATCCAATCGTGGGTAGGCGATAACGTTTTGCCCCGATCTTACAACGGGGCTGCGATCGCCCAGCAACGCAAAACCGGCACCTCGCGTGATTGCGGGGTGCCGGTGAGTTGGCGGAGGATGTGGGATTTGAACCCACGAGGGTATTGCTACCCGCACGCGTTCCAGGCGTGTGACATAGGCCGCTAGTCGAATCCTCCAATGAGTAACGCTCACAGCGTCGTGGCAATACTTTAGCGCATGCACCTATTCGGTCCAAAACCGCTGGGCAAGCGGCATGGCGGGGCGTCGATAGGCATTGGGCGCTGGCGGGGTTTGGAGCTCGCGGGAATTGTTGGCTACAGTGTGGGGCAGGATCCCACGCGGTGCTTATCTTGTGAACTCCCCCAGGGCGGGAACGCAGCAAGGGTCAGCGAGCTCTGGCAGGTGCGTGGGGTCCCCTTATTTTTGCCGTGGGGCCGTGCGCCTGGCGGGGCGCCGGGGCGAGTTCTGACCTGTTTGACGAGAACCCCTTGACGAAGTCGCAGACTTGTCCGCATCCTCGTCATCCTGCGCTCGTCATCTAGCCGAATAACACCGGAAGCCCCCACACCCCGGCAGGCAACAGCCCCGTTTGACGAGGACGCCGGAGGTCTTCGAGAGGTAGCGTAGCGGCACAACGCTCATATACCGTTTTCGGCTAGGCTGGGCCACACGACATCAGCCCCGTAGAAGGAAGGCCCAATCACCATGGACGCAAAGCTTTACGACGTCATGAACGCCCAGGTCACCGAGGAGTACCTCGCCGCGTACCTGTACCGCCACCTGGCCAACGAGATGACAGAGCTCGGTTTCGACGGCGCTGCCACCTGGTTCATCGCGCAGGCGCAGGAAGAAGTGGAGCACGCCGCCAAGTTCACCAAGCACCTCCAGGACCGCGGGCAGCGCGTGGTGCTCGCCAGCATCGAGCTCGACGCGCCAAAGATCGCGAGCCTGCTCGAAGCCTTCAAGGCTTCGCTTGAGCACGAGCAGAAGGTGACGGCGGAGATTCGCCACATCGCCCGCGTCGCCGACGAGGTGGGGGATCTGGAGTCCCGCGACACCATTAACTGGTTCCTCTCCGAGCAGGTTGAAGAGGAGTCGAGCGCGCAGGGCATCATCGACAAGCTGGAGCTCGTTGGCAATGACGGCGCGGGGCTGCTGCGCATCGACGAGCAGCTCGCACAGCGCGGCGACAATTAAGGCGAGGAGTAGTCAGCCCCTCCAGACCCAGGGTTTGCGCGGCAGCGCCCCTGGGTCGAACTGTGTCAGCAGCTCCCCGACGCTGTCCACGCCGGGGCAGCCTATCGACGCCGCAATCTCCCCCACCACCGCCTCCACCGGCCGCTCGCGCGTCATCTCCCGCAGCGTCACCGCCCCGTCACGCTTTGCCAACCTTCGACCCTCCCCGTTGACCACCAGCGGCACGTGCACGTACTCGGGCTGCTCGTAGCCCAGCAGGTGGGCCAGGTAGGCCTGCGCGGGCGCAGAGAACGTGAGATCGTCGCCGCGCACGACTTGGTCGATGCCCTGCTCACCGTCGTCCACAACCACGGCGAGGTTGTACGCCCAATCCCCCGCCTGGGCCTGGTTGAGGTTGCCGCCGCGGCGCAGGATGACGTCATCGACCGGCCCGACGACCTCGCCGGCATAGAAGTCGCGCACAGCCCACTCGGTGACCCCGGCGCGCAGCCGCAGCGCCGGCATCCGCCCCTGCTCGGCCAGCTCGGCCCGCTTCGCCTCGCGCTCGGCCTCGGTAAGGTCGCGGCACGTGCCCGGGTAGAGGCCGGGCCGGGCGTGCGGGGCGCTCGCGGCCTCGCGGATGTCGCGGCGGGTGCAGTAGCACTCGTAGGTGTCCAGCGTGGCCAGCGCGGCGGCGTAGCGCTCCCCGTTGTCGGACTGGTAGGTCACCGGCGGGTCGAAGTCCAGGCCCAGCGCCTCGAGGTCCTCGATCTGCCGCGCGGCCGATTCCGCGCTGGAACGCTCCGAGTCAATGTCCTCGATGCGCAGGTAGAAGTCACGGCCGGTGCGGCGAGCGAAGAGCCACGCCAGCACAGCGGTACGCAGGTTGCCAAAGTGCAGGTCCCCGCTCGGCGAGGGCGCGTATCTCCCAGCAGACATGCCCCGAGCCTACTTATGGTTGAATACTCATCCGTGACAACCCCAAATACCTCAGTTTCCCGCTCCCCGTACCCAATCCTGCTCGCCGTCTTCTGCGCAGTGTTCCTCATCTCCAACATCACCGCGCAGAAGGGCGTGGCGTTGGGGCCGTTGCTTACCGACGGCGCGTTCTTCCTCTTCCCACTCTCCTACGTCATCGGCGACGTCCTCGCCGAGGTCTACGGCTTCAAGGCGGCCCGCCGCGCCGTGTTCACCGGCTTTGGCATTGCCATCCTCGCGGTCGTCTCCTTCTACATCGCCATCTGGCTCCCCGCTGCGGACTTCTACGACGCCCAGGACACGTTCGCCTCCGTGCTGGGTCTCGTGCCGCAGATCGTGGCGGCGTCGCTGGCCGGCTACGTGGTGGGCCAGCTCTCCAACGCGTGGGTCCTGCAGAAGATGAAGGACCGCCTTGGCACGGGCAACCTGTGGGCGCGCCTGATCGGCTCCACCGTCGTGGGCGAGTTCGTGGACACGCTCCTATTCTGCGCGATCGCGGCGAGCGTGATCGGCATCAGCACCGCGGGCGACTTCATCAACTACGTCCTGGTCGGCTTCCTGTGGAAGACGCTGCTGGAGGTCGTGCTGTTACCCATTACCTACCCGACGATTGCGTGGGTGCGTGGCGTCGAGAAGCGCAATGCTGGCCACGCAGACCTCACGGCGAAGTAACAATTCTCTTAAAATCCGCCAGATTGGTCGACGCGTCCGCAATTGGTCGCTACGTTGGGTGCCACTGGTTCCGAGAGGGGCCACGGATTAGCAAATACCCGAACGAAAGGATTTAGCACAATGGGCGTTTTTGACAAGGCAAAGGATGCACTGAACTCCGAGGAAGCTACCGACAAGGGCCTGGACAAGGCTGCGGACGCTGCCAAGGCCAAGCTCGGCGAGGACAAGGCCGACAAGGTCGACCAGGCTCGCGATGCCATCGACGGCAAGCTCGGCTCCGAGTAGCCCTCGGTTCCCGTATTGACGGGCCGCACCCCTTCCCGGGGCGCGGCCCGTTTTTCTATGAAGAAACTTTAGTCACCCAAGCTACGCATAAGTTGTGCATAAACACCGAATAAGAAGCGGCGGTTCGGTGGGACAGGTGTCGAAGACGAGGTACACTGGCGAGGGTGAATGCAGAACAACACCCCGCCTCGTCCACAGGCCGCACAGGTTCCGTCAAGCTACACCTGTTGGACCAAGCCACCCGCCTCCTCGGCCGCGGGGGCCGCGACGCGCTGACCATCCCGGCAGCCGCTGACCTGGCAGGCATCACCGTCGATGAAGCGAAGACACTCTTCAGCTCCGACGAGGATCTGTATGGCGAGGTCAGCGCGTTCCTTGACGAGCGCCTCCGTGGCTTCGTCGACCAAGAGCTGACAAAGCTGCCCGCTGACGCGTCGCTCACGCAGAAGCTGCGCGCCAACGCCACCGGTTACTTCAACCAGGCACTGGACAACCCCACCTACTTCGCCGCGTACAGCCGCTCGAAGGTAGCGCACCAGTTCCCCAGCTTTGAGGAGCAGATCGACAACGCCCCGGACCTGGACGCCTTCCCGCCGGCGACGACGCGCATTATCCGGCTGCTGGTGGAGCTCACCGAGGAGATGGGCATGCCGGTGGACAAAGCCCTCATCCTCCGCGAGACCATGGCGGTCCTCTCGGAGATACACGGCCTCGCCCACCTGGCCACGTTTGGCATCATGCGCCACCTCTCCCCCACTGCGAAGCGGCAGACCTTCCAGGCGGCCCTGCAGACTCTGCTGTCCGGCCTCGTTGACACGATCAGGGAGGGCCACATCCTGGCCTTCGAGCCGGAGCGCATCAAGGGCGAGATCCTCGAGTCGTTTACCACCAAGGCCAAGGACATGCCACGTGACACCAGGGACGAGTTACGCGAGGCCCTGTTCCGCGGCGCCGCCGAGGTCGTCGTCGCCCGCAGCGTCGACGGGATGACCCTGGAGGCCGCCGCCGAGCAAGCCGACCTCCCAGTGAGTACCGCGCGCCAGCTTTTCGACGGCGACGCGGCCCTCCTTCGCGAACTTGAGGTCCACCTCGACGAGGCCAACACCCAGACGATCCTGCGCCAGAGCAGCTTCGTCTCCGAAGGCTCGCCGGGCCTGACCTACATCAAGGCCACCGGCTTCGGCTACCTGCAGTACGCGCTGACCGACCCGGTCGGATTCGTCGCCCTCATCGAGATTGCCAGCCGCTCCATCGTCCCCGTCTCCTTCGACGACGAGGGCGGCACCGCCCAGCCCTTCGACATGGGCAAGGCGTTCACCTTCCTGATGAACATCGTGCGCGACGCGATCTCGCAGTCCGACGGACCGCGCTCCACCTGGGTGCTCTACACCCAGATGATGGCGCTGTGGGCGTCCATCCACGGCGTCTCACAGCTCGCCACCATCGGCGTCCTCACCTACGACAACCAGGACTTCTGCTACCGCATTACCTCCCGAGTAATGGACATCCTGCTCCGCGGCATGATCAACGTCCTCGAGCTGCGCCCGCAGTAGTAGCGGCGTAATACCGTGGCCACACCGCCAGCAGCGCGCGCCGTCGACCTGGTCAAAACCTACGGCCAGGGGGAGGCGCAGGTGACCGCCCTCGACGGCGTCAACGTGGAGTTCCGTCGCGACGAGTTCACCGCCATCATGGGCCCCTCCGGCTCCGGCAAGTCCACCCTCATGCACGTCATGGCCGGCCTGGACACCGCCACCTCCGGCTCCGCCTACATCGGCAAGACCGACCTCTCCGCCCTGGGCGACAAGGCACTCACCGCTTTACGACGCGACCGCCTCGGGTTCATCTTCCAATCCTTCAACCTCGTGCCCACCCTCACCGCGGCGGAGAACATCACGCTGCCTACCAACATCGCGGGCCGCACCATCGACCGCGCGTGGTTCGACGAGATCACCCAGCGCCTCGGGCTGACCAAACGCCTCGCGCATCGTCCCGCCGAACTTTCCGGCGGCCAGCAGCAGCGCGTCGCCTGTGCCCGCGCGCTCGTCTCCCGGCCCGACATCATCTTCGGCGACGAGCCCACCGGCAACCTGGACTCCAACTCCTCCGCCGAGGTCCTGGACATCCTGCGCACCTCCGTAGACCGCGACGGCCAAACCGTGGTGATTGTCACCCACGACGCCCGGGCCGCCTCCTACGCCGACCGCGTGATTTTCCTGCGCGACGGCAACATCGTCGACTCGCTGGCGCGCCCAGACATGGACACGATCCTGCGGGTCATGTCCGCCATGGAGGGATAGATGGCCTCCCCGATGGCAACGGTGTCGCTGCGCAACGTGGCGGCCCACAAGCTACGTCTCGCGCTCACGGTACTTTCCGTTGTGCTGGGCACCGCGTTTCTCTCCGGCGCGTTGATGTTTACCTCCATGCTCTCCTCCACCTTCGACTTAGCGGTGGGCACGGTCCTTGACGGCACGGACGCGGTGGTGCGCCCCGGCGAGGGCCAGGGCTCCATCTCGCGGGAGGAGGCCGACGAGATTGCAGCGCACCCGGACGTAGCGCGCACCAATATTTTCGCCGAAAAGTCCATCGTTGCAGCACATGAGGATGAAACGGCTATCCAGATGCGGATGGGTGCGTCCCGCCTGGGGCTCTATTACGGGCCAGAAGACGCGGTCGGTGCACCCACCGAGCTCACCGAAGGCCGCGCCCCTGAGACGATCGGCGAGGTCGTGCTCAACGCCAACGGTGCCGAAAACTACGGCATCGAACTCGGCGAGCGCCTCATTGCCGTCGACCGTGACGGGCGCAACGAGCTCACCGTCACCGGCTTCTACGACAACGAGCTCGCGCAGCAATCCTCCCTCCTCTTCCGCGTGAGCCCGGAGACGTACACCGAGTTCTACACGCGCGGCGACACGGTGCCCGCGCTCACGGTTGCCGCTGCGGACGGTGTTGGGGATGACGCGATCGTCGAGAAGCTGCATGCGGCGCACCCCGAGCTGGAAATCGCCACGGGCCAATCGGTAGCCGACGACACGAGCGCGAAAATCCGCGAAGCCTTAAGCTTTGTCAGCTACTTCCTCATCGCGTTCGCGCTGGTCGGACTGCTGGTGGGCACGTTCCTCATCGCCAACACGTTCTCGATGATCGTGGCGCAGCGCACCAAGGAGTTCGCGCTCCTGCGCGCGCTCGGCGCAACCAAGGGCCAAATCACCCGCTCGGTCGCACTGGAGTCCGCGCTGGTAGGCGTGATTGGCTCCGCACTCGGCGTCGCAGGCGGGGTAGGACTCGTCGCTGCGATCAAGGTCGCCATGCGCGCCTACGGCATGGAGCTGCCCGATTCCGGTGTGGGGCTTACCTGGCAGGCCGTCGCCGTCCCGCTCGTCGTGGGCACCATCGTGACGGTCCTCTCCGCGCTCGCGCCGGCACGACGCGCCGGACAGGTCCGCCCGGTCGAGGCGATGCGCGCGAGCGAGTCCGCCACGCCGCAGCCGCTGAAGTGGCGCACCATCGGCGGCATGCTGCTCATCGTCGTCGGCGTGAGCGCGGCCGCCGCGGGCATGGCGTGGGACGACGGCTCGACGGGGCGGCGTGCCGCGCTGGTAGGCGCAGCCGCGCTCGCCGCGATCACCGGCCTGTTCCTCGCCGGCCCGGCGCTCAGCCTGCCTGTCGTGCCGCCATTTGGCCGGGCCATTGGGCTCCCCTTCGGTGCCGTCGGCAAGCTTGCGTCCACGAACACGCACCGCAACCCGCGACGCACCGCCACCACCGCCTTCGCGCTCATGCTGGGCATCGCCCTGGTCACGGTGATTGGCATGCTCGGCGCGACGATGAAGCACTCCGTCGACGACGTAGCCAAGAGCGAGGTCAGCGCAGACTACGTCCTCTACGGCCCGGAGCTCGGCTCCTTCCCCGTCCCCAGTGACCTGCCGGAACGCATCTGCAACACCCCCGGAGTCGGCACCGTGACCAGCTACAGCCAGGCCCCAGTCACCGTCGACGGCGAATACGGCCATCAGCTCGGCCCCGCAGGTGCCACCGACGTGATCGACGGCAACACCGCCGACCTGCTGCAGCTCAACATGGTGGAAGGGTCCGCCGACCTGTCCGGCAACACGCTCATCGCGCCTACCGAAATCGCCGCGCAGCGCGGCTGGCACGTCGGCGACCCCCTCGAGCTCGCAGCACCCGGGGTGTCCACCGACACCGTCGAAGTCACCGTGGGCGGCCTGTTCGAGGACTCCAACATTCTGCAAACCTTCGTCGTCTCCGGCGAGGCGGCCGCCCAGGTGGCCACGTGGAAGGCGGAAACCATCCTCATGGTGGGCGTAAGCGGCGACGGCACCGTGGACCAGACGCAACTGCGCTCGAACCTGGAGGACGCAGTGCGCCACGACATCGTAGTGCAGGTCCGCTCCGCCGAGGACGTCGCGGGCGAGGCCGCCACGCTGATCGATCAGATGCTGTTCATCCTCTACGCGCTGCTCTCCCTGGCGGTAATCATCGCCGTCCTCGGCATCATCAACACGCTCACGCTCTCGGTCATCGAGCGCCGCCAGGAGATCGGCATGCTCCGCGCGGTAGGCACCCAGCGGCGCCAGATCCGCACCATGATCACGCTCGAGTCGGTGCAAATGTCCGTCTTCGGTGCCGCCCTCGGCGTCCTGCTCGGGCTGGGGCTCGACTGGGCGTTCCTGACCGTGCTGGAGAGCCAAGGCTTATCGACGATCATCATCCCCGGCCGTCTCATCGCCACCGTCTTGGGCGGCTCCGTGATCGTTGGCGCGCTGGCTGCGCTTTGGCCAGCCCGGCGCGCCGCCTCCACCCCGCCGCTGGACGCGATCGCCGACTAACTTTTCAGCGAAAAGTTTATTTCCCCTGGTTATAGACAGAGACGGAGGACGACTCCAGGGTCATTTGCAAGTCCAGCGTGGTGAGAATCTTAAGCAGAGTATCAACCGTGGGGTTCCCTAGCCCGTTTTCGTTCCGGCTGAACTCGGCTTGCGGAATCCCGGCACCGTCGGCCACCGCTTGCTGGGAAAGACGCCTGTTTTGACGCGCGGCAGCTAGCGTCGCGCCGATCGCGTCACGCGCTGCGATCTCCGGCCGCCTCGTGCACACGCCTCGCTTCAACCGAAGCTTGCTCTTTGTACGGCTTCATGAATTCTTCGTACTTCGTTGTGGGCATTACCCGCACCTCCCCTGCAGCTATGAAAATCCACAGGTCTATGTGTTTTTAACACATATCGTCAACGTCGCCTTTCCACCCGCCAATGGTTCCGTGCAGCTCGAAATCTGTGGCGTACTAATATTTTCATTTTCCCAGAATAGTTGGAGCTTTGTTCTCCTATTAGTAACTTTAGCCATTCACGGACTGCGCTCCTACCAGCTTATCGATGGTCTGCAAAACGCATTGTAAGTCGTGGAAAATGAAGAATAAATAGTGCGAACAGAGAGATAGCCAAATTCTCGGGCCGCAGAAGTTGGGGTTGAATTAGACTTCCTACTCGCCGTGTTTCATTAATGCCAGCACATCACATGTAACTCTGGGGCGTACCCTAATTGAAAGGGAACGTGAGTGAAGTGTGTTGGCCACAAGAGGTTGCGCTGGATATAACGTGGCACCACCATCCCCATTCCTTTAACTTGGAACGGTGCCAGGGAGACTTTACAGGGGAGTCAAATTAAGGAGGCTCTAATGAAATTGTTAAAAACCCCACTCTGGAACCTAGAGGGTGGCGAACCGGTAGACGTTGACCATCATGTTGTTCGGATTAAGCTGTACAAAGATGAAGTCGTTGCGGAGTTTACGATTTCAGAGCTATGCAGCTTTTTTGGCCTTAAGGATCTGCATTGTATGCGGCTACAATTTGAGGTCTGGCATGAATTGGCATCGTTCGAATGGGACTCTGAGGAATGTGTGCATCTTGAGCAAAAGCCGTTCACGGACTACTTTCACGCTTCAAAGATTTCCCATTGCTACGCTCCCCCCTCTCCTGATGCTGATCGTGGGGGACGGGAATGGGGGATGAAAAAGCTGTGAACATTAGGCTCGTATAGTCCATGTCCAACGTTTCCCCCACTCTCCCGCACAAATATCAATACCTTTTCGCCTCAAAACATGCTCGATCGCGGCCTGTACGACTGCGCGTTCTGCATCCCCTATGCGGTCGAAAACCTGGAAAAATTTCCACCGTCGTAGATCTCAATTTTCCACTGCCGTGTGCTCTCCCACATCGCCCCCCCCCGCGAAATTGTCTTGGTCTATCGCTGCTTGGCGTAGTAGCGCCCCATGAACTCGTCGCGGTACGCCTCGTACTCACCGGCGTCGATGGCGGCGCGGATGTTGTCCACCAGCCGGATCATGAACTCCAGGTTGTGCATGGTGCACAGCGTGCCAGCGAGGAACTCCTTCGCCTTGAGCAGGTGGTGGATGTACGCACGGGAGTAGTTCTGAGAGACGTAGCCGCCGAACTCCTCGTCCACACCGGCGAAGTCGCGCTTGAACCGGGCCGCGGTGAGGTTCATGCGCCCGTCCAGGGTGTACACGCCGCCGCGGCGCCCCAGGCGGGTCGGCGCGACGCAGTCGAAGGTGTCCGCGCCCGCCTCCACGGCGGTGAAGATGTCGTCCGGCTCGGAGATGCCAAGCAGGTGGCGGGGCTTGTCGGCGGGTAACTCGTCGGTGACCCAGCCGACGATAGTGCCCAGGTTCTCCTTTTCCAGCGCACCGCCGATGCCGAATCCGCCGAACCCGCGCTTACCCTCCTCTCGGGCCTCACGGTCCAGGTCTAGCAGGCCCCGCACCGCGGATCGGCGCAGGTCCTCGTACTGCGCGCCCTGCACCACGCCCCACAGCGACTGCAGCGGCTTGCCCTCGCGCGCCAGAGTGAGGCGGTCGTGCTCGTCCAAGCAGCGCTTCGCCCAGCGGCGGGTGCGCTCCACGGAGTGCTCCTGGTAGTCGCGGGTGTCCACCAGGGTGGTCAGCTCGTCGAAGGCGAACATGATGTCCGCGCCCAGCTGGTGCTGGATCTGCATGCTCACCTCAGGGGTGAAGCGGTGCGAGGAGCCGTCGATGACGGACTTAAAGTCGACGCCGTCGTCGTCGACACGCGCCATGCGGTCCTTGTTGGCTGCGCGGATGTCGCTCTCGTCCAGGTCCGCGATGTCCATCGCCAGCACCTTCTTGAAGCCGACGCCCAGGCTCATCACCTGGAAGCCGCCGGAGTCGGTGTAGGTCGGCCCGTCCCAGTGCTCAAACGCGGCCACGCCGCCCGCCTCGTCGACGATGTCCGGGCCCGGCTGCAGGTATAGGTGGTAGGCGTTGGACAGGATGGCCTGGGCGCCGGTCTGGTGGATCTGCTCCGGGGTCAGCGTCTTCACCGTCGCCTTCGTGGCCACGGGGATGAACGCGGGCGTCTGAATGTCGCCGTGCGGAGTGTGGATCGTGCCCGTGCGGCCGTGGCGGCCCGGCGCGGGCTCGAGCTCAGTGCCGACGGTGTAGGAAAGATCGGTGTGTGCGGGGTTCATCGGGCGGGCTCCAGTTCTGCAGTGTCAAGGTTGGTGTCGGTGTGGGTGTCGGGGTGGGTATTGGGGTGAAACTCGCGCTCCAGGCCGGTGCCCTCCACGTCCACGTGCGGCAAGATCCGGTCGAGCCAGCGGGGCATCCACCAGGTCGAACGACCGAGGATGAACATGGTGGCCGGCACGAGTGCCATCCGGACGAAGAAAGCGTCGAAAAGCACTGCGACGCCGAGCGCAAAGCCGAAGATCTGGATGAATGGGAGCGGCTGGTTGATGAAGGCCACGAAGACGGCAATCATGATGATCGCGGCGGCCGTGACCACGCGCGCGCCCTGCGCGAAGCCGTCGACGGTGGAGTGCTGGACGGCGTGGATTTCCGCGTCGGGGTCGCCCTCGCGGCGCAGCTTGAGGTAGTGCTCGCGGATGCGCGTGACCAGGAAGACCTGGTAGTCCATGGCCAGGCCGAAGGTGACGCCGATGAGGAAGATGGGCAGGAAGGACAGAATCGGGGTCGGCGTGTTGACCAGGCCCAGGAAGCCCTCCTGCCAGAACAGGACCGTGACGCCGAAGGCCGCGCCGACCGAGAGCAGGAAGCCCAGGCCCGCGACCACGGGCACGAGGATCGAGCGGAAGACGATCATGAGCAGCAGGATCGCCAGCCCAACCACGATCGCCAGGTAGAGCGGCATCGCGCCGCTGAGCTCCTCGGTGATGTCCATCTGCACCGCCGTGAGCCCCGTCAGGCCAATGGTCACGCCGGTGGCGTCCTCGACCTGGTGCAGGGTCTCGCGCAGGCCGTGCGCGACCTCGAGCGTGTACTCCTCCTCCGGACCGCCCTGCGGGTAGGCCACCATCTGCGCCGCGGTCATGTCGTCGTTGACACCGATGAGCTGCGCGTGCTGGATGCCGCTGACCGTGCCGGCCTCGCCGACGGCGTAGAGGAAGGAAGCAAGCGCCGCCTTCTCAGCGTCGCCGCCCTGCTCGTCCGGGATCGCGTCCATGTACGGCCGCAAGATCTCCGAGTCCGAGTTCGCCGCATGCGCGTCCACCACGACGAGGAACGGCGCGTTCACGCCAGGTCCGAAGCCTTCCGCCATGAGCTCCGCCGACTTGCGCTGGGTGGTGTCGAGGTTCGAGGTGCTATCCGACGGCAGCGCCATTTCCAAGTCCAGCACCGGTGCAGCCAGCGCGCCCAGGCCCAGGACCACGCACGCCATGACCACGGCCGGGAACTTCCGCACGAAGTTGACCCAGGTGCGGCCCATGGACTTTTGGTCCAAATCTTTCGCGGGGCGCTTCCCTGGGCCGGGCTGGCCGGCAACGCCCGGGATGCGGCCCGCGAACGCACGGTCGCCCCACAGGCCGAGCAGCGCGGGCAGGAGCGTGAGCGCCACGAGCACGGAGACCAGCACCGTCAGCGCGGCGGCGAGACCCATCCAGGAGAGGAACTCGATACCCGCCAACACCAGCGCGACCAGGGCGACGAACACGGTCGTGCCCGCGAACACGACGGAGGACCCGGCGGTGCCCACCGCCATGCCGGCCGCATCGGGGCCGGGCAGCGTCCTGCGCTCCTGGCGGTAGCGGGACAGGATGAACAGGGCGTAGTCAATCCCCACCGCCAGGCCGATCATCACGGCGAGCACCGGGGTGACGTTGTTCAGGTCCACCCAGTGCGTGGTCAGCACGATGGCGAGCGCGCCGATGCCCACGCCCACCACCGCAGTGATGAGCGGGATCGTGGAAGCTGCGAGGGAGCCGAACGTGATGAGCAGGACCAGGAAGGCGACGCCGAGGCCGATGAGCTCGGAGGTGGTGTTGATCTCGATCGGATCGCCGAAGCCGGCGCCGCCGGCCTCCACCTCCAGGCCGGCGTCGCGGCCGATCTGCATCGCCTGGTTCACCACGTCGCGGTCTACCTGCTCCACCGTCATGGAGGACTCGGCCCCGAACTCGAAGGTGGTGTAGCCGATCCGGCCGTCGTCCGAGACCGTGCGCAGGTTGTGCGCGTCCGCCTTCGCCGTCTCTTCCGGCAGGCCCATGTCCGTCATCTGGGTGACGATCATGTCCTGCAGCTCGCGGTTGACCTCGACCGGGTTGCCAAAGCGGTCAGTGCCGCTCAGCCCCTCGAGGTTGTCCTCGATGTAGCCGACCGTGTCGTCCATCGCCCGCATGTATTCCGGGCTGTCCAGCGACTGGCCGTCGGGCGCGGCGAACACCAGGTTGACGCCCGGCGCGGTGGCCACGTTGCCCTCCCCGGGGAAGTTCTCCTCCAACGTGTCCAGCGCGGAGATGGCGGGTGTGCCGGAGATGGAAAACTCGGAGGTAAACGGCCGCATCAGCGAGAGTGCGCCCGCCGCGGTCGCGCCGAGGATGAGCAGCCACGCCACGATCACCCGCCATTTGCGCAGGTAGGACCATCGTCCTAGCCGGAAGAGGAGCTTCGCCACAGATCACACGGCCCTTCGGGTGTTGGGAAAGAGAGGTCTTGCGTACGTTTCAAGTACTCGGCCAATCATAGTGGTCGGGCCCGCTGGGCCAAAGGGGTCACAACTCAGTTGACGAGGACTGGTTGACGAAGATGCGGGAAAAGGGACCGCGGACAAATAGTTGGAGTGTCCCCGGGGGCGGAGAGGGTTTCTGATGTCCGCGCATTTTCCCCGTGAGATCCGGGAGCAAGCAGTTGATAAGTTTCTTGAAGGCATGCCGTACAAGCGCATCGGCGATTGGCTGGAAGAAAGCTATGGCCAACGCCCTTCTCGGTCAACGGTCGGGTTATGGGTCAGGCAAAGACGTCACGGTCGCCCTCTTAGCCCGCAGCCGGGTATGCATGCCCCGGAAACAGTCGGTGATGCGGTTGCACGTCGTGTGACCTCAACACAGTCGTTTGCAATTATCGGCGACCAAGTTGGCGTCGCCAGTGGGTCAGTGCGGAAATGGACTTCGCGGTACTGGCCCGACGCGCAAGAGGTTGCCGCTGCCGCGTCGCTGCCGTTCGACGAGGTCTACGCGATCACAATGGAACGTGTGAGCAAAGATCGCAGAAACAAACGCACCAAACAGCAACAGCGCATCGCTGATAAGCACAACGCCGCAACCCGTCCGGCACCGGTAGATTCCTGGTTGCCAGGCCCAGGTCCTGTCCCCGATATGGATGCGCTGCCTGATGACCCTGCAGAGTTAAAGAAACTCCTCGCCCAGGAACGCGAACGCCAAGCGGTCAAAGACGCGATCATTGAAGTGCTCATGGGCGGCAGCGAACACACCCAGGGCAGT
>NZ_NSGL01000006.1:0-75576 GCF_002285155.1 Corynebacterium sp. NML 120412
GGTGATGCATCGGGAAAAGCCCTCGTCCGTGATGGTGCATTGTCTATAGCTGCGAAAGCTGCTGTGGTCTGCGCCCTTACGGACACCCACCACATCAGTATCGCCAAAGCATGCGCGCTTGCCGGGATCGCGCAGTCAACGTTTTATCACCACCAGGGCAAACACCAACGCAGTGTGGCAAAACGCAAGGCACGCCGCGACAAGTACAAAGTACTCATCCGCCAGGCAGTCGATGAGTGCGGGCAAAGCTACGGCTACCGGCGCATCCACGCGTGGCTTGTTCGCGGTGGGCATCGCATATCGGAAAAAATTGTGCGTGAGCTGATGGACACACTCGGCTGCCACCCACCAGCAAAAGCATCCACGAAGTACTCCTCATACACCGGCGAGACCGCGCACCGCCCGGCAAACCTGCTGCTCGTTGGCAATGACGGCGCCCTGCTAATGAGACACATACCCTTGCCCGCCCTGAGGTGGCGCACTCGCAGTATTTCACCCGGTATGCGCACAGTAAGGGGTTGACCCATGATTTTCACGCGGATCAACCTTGGCAGAAAATTGGTACCGATGTCAGCGAAATCCGCTGCAGTGACGGCAGGCTCTACTTGTCAGCAGCCATCGACTTCTTCGACGGGATGCCCATTGCTGTGACCATGTCACAAACGCCAAACCATGAGCTGGTTGCCGGGATGATTGAACGGATCGACGCGGTAAAACCTGCTGATGCGCAACCGATCCTGCACTCGGATCGTGGAGGGCTCTACCGCAGCACACGCTGGGTCAACCTGATTACCGACCACGCCCACAACATCACCGGGTGCAAGGCATGCGCCACAGGGGAATGGTGCCAGAGGCGGTGGCGATACATCCCGTCACTGTCACGGAAAGGCACAAGTGGTGATAACGCGCGCACCGAGGGGTTCTTCGGCACGATGAAACAAGAACTGCTCAAAGGCAGACCCGCCACCAAAAAGATGACGGTGGCACAAATGCGAGACTATATTGACAACTACATCGACTTCTACACCCACACCAGGCTGAAGTCGACGCTAGGCAACGGCTATGCCACCATCGCCGAACACCGCCAAGCACTTGGAGTCTAAACAACAACACACAAGCCCACGGGGCACTCCAACAAAACATCCGCAGGCCCAAACCGCAAGGATCTCGTCACGGGGATCTCGTCAAACAGGCTCTTTTGTTTGTACAGGTAGTGGCAATGGACCGCCATCTCTTTGAGCTCGGCAGAATACTCTCTGGGTATAGTGCCAATCCTTCCTTAGCAGAGGTAGGAACTAAACCCAGGACGCTTCAGGCGCCATCAATGAATGTCATGCGCAGGCTAAGAACGGTGGTCTGATCAAGATAAACTGATTGGTAAGGAATTTGTTGTGAAAGAAAGAACGATCATTCCGGAAGTGCTTTTTGGAATTGTCTTGGGCTTCGCAACCCTTTATGGCGGAGTGCTCCTGTCCACATGGCTTCCAATACCTTTCGTTTTCTATGGGCTACCTCTACCTTCATTGGTGGTGTTGGGCGTATTAGCCATGTCTGTCTACATGTTGAAAAAGGATCGGCTTAGCGACCGATCATGGCGTGCTTTTGCCTTCACATTCGCCGCGTTTTTCGTCGTATCAGCGTTCTTATGGGTGAGCACAATTTCTGGCTATGGAAACTTCGCATAGTCTATAGATATGGAACCGCTGTAAGGCCAATATAGTTAGCCTCTAGATTGAAGTCTAGAGGCTCAAACAAGTACGAACGCAAAAAGTGGCGCACCCCCAACATCCGGGGATGCGCCACTTTTCTTTGGCGGAAGCGGGGGGATTTGAACCCCTGGAGGTGTGACCCTCGCCGGCTTTCAAGGCGTGCATTCGGCCGCTCTGCCACGCTACCGTGAAACAGAATAACGGTAGGGTGCGCCGGAGACCAAATCCGCCCGCGGCTTACTTCTCGCCGTCGACGCGGTCCTGGACCTTGCCAGCGACCTCGTTGAACTTGTCCTTCACTGCGTCGCCAGCGTCCTCGAGCTTCTCGCGCACGCCGCCCTTGAGCTGGTCGGCCTTGCCCTCGTTCTCCAGGCTTTCGTTGTCCGTAACCTCGCCGGCTGCCTCCTTGGCCTTGCCCTTGAGCTGGTCTGCCTTGTCCTCAAAACCCATGACGGTCTCCTTTTCGGTCGAGTCTGTTGCTAACGCTGCCCAGCTTACCGAAGGTCCCGGAAGAACGTCCCCAGCAGCGCCGCGTTTTCCTCCGCCAGCACCCCCGCGCGCACCTCGACGGTGTGGAGGTGGTGGGGGTCGCGGAGGGCGTCGAAAAGCGAGCCCACCGCCCCGGTCTTGGGCTCCCACGCACCGAAGACCAGGGAGGCGACGCGTGCGCCGAGGATGGCGCCGGCGCACATCGTGCACGGCTCCAGCGTGACCACCAACTCGCAGCCGTCCAGGCGCCACGTGCCCAGCTCACGGGCGGCGGCGCGGATCGCCTCCACCTCGGCGTGCGCGGTCGGGTCGCCGTCCGCCTCCCTGCGGTTGACTCCCCTGCCCACGACGCGCCCCGCCGCATCAAAGACGAGCGCGCCGACGGGCACGTCGCCGGCCGGGGTCGTGCGCGCCAGGTCCAGCGCCTCGCGCCGCGTTGCGCTCTTCATCGCCGCGGGTCAGCATCAGACTGATGTTTTCCAGCGGCTGACCAGGGGAGTCCTTCACGGGGCCATCGGCCGAACCAGGGCTGTCTCTTATCCACATCGTGATGGGTATAAGGGGCCGCCCCGAGCGCGTCCGCGGGCTCGTCGCCGAAGCCGAGCTCGTCGGCGAGCATGAAGGCGAGGTCTTCGGGGTCCGCGTCTTCGTCGATAAGCACACTGATCTGCTCGCTGGAAACCCCAAGGTCCGCAAAGATGTCAAAGTCGCCGTCGCCCCACGCGTCGACCATGTCCAGCTCATCGGGGTCGATGTCGGGCGCGTCGATCCCCGCCTCCGCGAGCACGGACTCCGCGAACTCGTCATCCACGGCCATCGTCGCGTCCGACAGCAGCACCCGCGCACGCACCGGCCCGGGCCGCACGACCACCAGGTAATCGTCCTCGACGTTGAGCATCGCAAACGCCGGCCCCTCGTTGCGCAGCGCGCGCACCGCGCTTATCGACGCCCCCATGTCCCCAAAATCATCCGCGTACCCACGGACATTCCACACCCCGTTGTGCTGCGCCACCGTCACGGCCCAGCCGCCCGTGTAATCCTCGCTCATGTTCGCCCACAGTAGTCGGCACGGCGGGCCGTTGTCATTAGAATGAGGGGCGTGAATCTCAGCGACGCATCCCGGATCCCCAGCACCCGCCTCAAGCCCGTCTGCATCGTCGGCCTCGGGCTCATCGGCGGCTCCCTCCTCCGCGACCTCGTAGCCCAGGGACACACCGCCTACGGCTACACCCACTCCCGCAATGGCACCCGCGCCGCGCAGCGCGACGGGTTCGACGCAACCAATTCGCTTATCGACGTCCTCCAGCGCGCCCAGCGCGACGACGCCCTCATCGTCATTGCCGTCCCCTTCGAGGCAGTAGCCGACGTGCTGGACGCCATCGGCCAATACGCCCCGAGCTGCGGCTTTACGGACGTCGTCTCGGTGAAGAAGCCGGTGTACGACCTCGTCCTCGCGCGCGGGATGGGCGAGCGCTACGTGGGCGGCCACCCCATGGCGGGCACCGAGCACTCCGGCTGGGTGGCGTCCCAGGAGGGCCTGTTCTCCCGCGCCGCCTGGGTGGTCACCTACGACTACGCCCTGGAAGTGGACCGCGTGCCGGAGTGCTGGTCGCAGCTGTTCGCCCAGGTGTGCAAGCTGGCGGCCGCCGCCGGCGCCGAGGCAGTGCCGGTGCGGGTGAACCCGCACGACGAGGCGGTCGCCCGAGTGTCCCACCTGCCGCACGTGCTCGCGGAGGCGCTCGCCCTGGTGGGCGACAAGGGCGGGACCCTCGCGCAGTCGCTGGCCGCCGGTTCCTACAAGGGCGGCACGCGCGTGGCGGGCACCGACCCGGTCCTGGTGCGCAACATGTGCGAGACGAACGCGGAATCCCTGGTCCGCGTGCTTGACGAGTACATCGAGGTCCTCCACACCGCACGCGCCGACCTCGCCGGCGCCACGCCGTCGATGAAGCAGCTGGCCGAGTCCGGCCACCGCGCCTACACCCGGATGAGCGCCCGCTCCGGCGCCCGCCGCGAGTCCGTCTCCCCGGTGAAGATCTCCTCGCGGCCCGTCATGCGCCTGCACCCGGGTGCGCCGGGGTGGGTGCGCCAGCTCCAGCAGATCGAGTCCCTGGGCGGGCGCGTCGAGGTGTTCTAGCACTGCCCTGAGACACGAAGAACCCCCAGACTGGGGGTTCTCGTTTGCGTCCGGTGCTACTCGCCCTCGCGGCGACGGCCCATGTACATGTAGGCGCCACCGGCCAGGAGCAGCAGAAGGCCGAGGGTGATAACGGTGGTCATCGGCGTACCGGTCTCCGCCAGATCGCCGTCGCGGCTGGAGGACTTGGTGGTCTCGTCCGAATCGTCCTTGGAGGAGCCGGACTTCTTGTTGCTCAACGTGCGCTTCACCACGGACTGCTTCTGCTCCACGCTGGTGGTGCGCCCGGTGGACACGCCGCCGGTGAGGTTCGCGCGGGAGTAGCTGGTGCTCTCCGTGGAGGTACCGGTGGTGGAAGTGGAGGTGGACTTGGTGCCCGTCGTCTTGCTTCCGGCCTTGCCGCCACCCAGCGCGCCGGCCGCGGCGCCCACCGGTCCGAGGATGCCGGCCAGCAGCGGCTTCACCTCATCCATGACCTCCAGGATCTCTTTCGGCTTGGACTTGGTGGAGGTGGTGCTTCCCTTCTTCTTCAGCACGATCTCGCCGGAGTTGTTTTCGCGGCTGAACACGAGCTCCTTGTTGCTGTAACCGTCCGGGACCTCGTCCAAGGTGATGCGCACGTAGCGCTCGTCGCCGGACGGGATCACCACGTCGGCCACGCCGTTGGCATTGGTGACGCCGAGGATCGACTCGCCCGACACCAGGACGGCGCTCTCCACCGGGTTGTCGTTCTCGTCCACGACCGAGATGCGCGCGTTCTTCTCCGGGTACTTGCCGTCAGCAGAGTTGGAGTCCTTGGTCAGCAGGATCTCCTCGCCGTCCATCTCACGGTCGACGGCGAAGTAGGAGTTCTCGTAACCCTTCGGCACGTCCTTCTCGTTCATCTTGACGTTCAGGAACTCTTCACCAGCCGGAATCGTGATGGTCACGTCACCCTTGCTGTTCGTAGTCCCGAGCCTCTTGCCGTTCTGAGACACCAGCCGCACGCGCTTCACCGGCTTGTCGTCCTCGTCCAGCAGCGTGAGCTTCACCTTCGCCGCTTCGAGGTCGGCATCCTCGGTCGTCGTGGTTGTGCTGGTCTGGCTCTCGTCGCCCTCGGTCGTGGTCACCGGGGCGGTCTTCGAGGTGGTGTCAGTCGCGGTCCCATCTGACTCGCCCGCGTTGAACTGCACGCGCAGCGAGGTGTCGCCAGCAGCGACAGGGAATAGTTCGTCGCCAGCCGCGACCTTCACGTCGCCCATGCCCTCGGGCAGCGACAGGCGCGCCTGGCCCTCGCGGTCAGTCTTGGCGTAGATCGAGGGGTCCTCGTCCACAATCACCTCGTAGTCATCCACCGCGTGCGCGTTCTCGTCCATCACGGTCACCAGCACGTCGCGCGCCTCGGCCGCGGTGGGCGCCGGGGCTTGAGTGCTTACCGACGAACTCGGCTCCGTCACTTCCGCCACCTCCGTAGGCACGGCCGGGGTCGGCGCCGGAGCGGGCTTCTTCGCGCTCGGGGATGCCTGCTCGGTGGCCTTCACGGTCGGCTCGGTGGGGGTACCGGTAGCGACGCGGGGTGCCGCCGGCTCGGCGGGCGGCTTCTGCGGTTCCGTCACCGGCTTGTACCAGGCGCCGGCGCGCAGGCTGGCCAGGTTGAGGAAGTTGTCGGTGACGCGGGTGCCCTCGGTGGTCGCGGCGATGAGCAGCGGCTTGGTTGCCGCGTCCTTCACCTCGACGGTGGAGGCCTTGTCGTCCGCGAAGACCAGGTTGCCGGCGCGGTTGGTGTAGGCGTAGTTCAGGTCGCCCACCTTGGCAGCGTCGACGCCCTTCGCCACGGCGAGCGGCTCGGCGCTGACGGTGGCCTCGCGCACGTCGAGCGTCCACAGGAAGGGGACCTCCTTCTTCGTCTTGGGGTCCTTGCCCGTAGACACGGCGTAGAGGGTGTTGGCATCTGCGTCGCCCCCGAGGGAGCCCCACGCGTGCGGTGCTTTCGCGTCGGTCTCGCCGCGCTGCTCCAGTGCGTGGAAATCAAAGGTGAGGGCGCCTTCGTGGGGGCTGCCTGCCGCATCCTGTGAGAGGTCCAGGGTGTGGATGGCGTCGCCGGTGTTGAGCACGAGGTCACCGGCGCGGGTGAAGGCGGCGGAGGTGATGGTGGGGGTCGACGTGGCGTCGTCAAGCGCCAAAGGCCCCATGTCGAGCACCTCACCGGTGACGGGGTGGATACGCAGGAGGTGGTTGGCCGGCTTGCCCTGCTCGGCTTTCGACACCGCGTAAACCCGGTCATTGAACGGGTTGAGTGCGAGTGCGGTGTAGGCCCAGCCGCCGGAGGTGAAGTGCGCCTGGTAGGAGCCCGTGCCGGCAGGTGCTTCCTGCACGGAGGGGAGCGCCTCGTTCGCCTTCGAGGCGAGGTCTGCCAGACCCGCAGCGAGCGACGGGTCCTGCGCACTCGCGACGGGCGTGAGGGCAACCGTGCCCGCGACCGCTGCCGCGAGCGCGACGCAGCTCAGTTTGCCGGTGTGCTTCTTCAAAATCATGTGGTACCTCTCAGCGTTATTGCGGGCGCACTCAGCCCAAAAACCATTACTAATGTATCCGTGTTGGCAGGCGTTCTCAATACGCAGCGCCGCTCAGTTTCTTAGCTGTATATAAGCGTAAAGCCCGCCGCGTTTCCGCGACGGGCTTTCGCCTCAGTGGTGCCTGGCGTTAGGCGTTGACCTTGGTCGGCTCAGCGGCCGTGGTGAGGGTCTTCTCTTCCTTCTTGGAGGAGGAGCCCTTCGCGTCACCCGTGCTGCTGCTGCCCATCTCTCCGCCGGACTGGCAGGAGGCGTAGGTCAGGCCGAGCGCGAGCGCGCCCAGGCCGATGATGCCTGCCGCGAGGACGCCCGCCGGGACGGCCGGGTCGATCTGCGCCAGCTGGCGGGAGATCTCGTTCATCCACTCCGGGCGCTGGATGTTCAGGCTCGGCATGGCCTGGTTGAACTGCGCCGCTGCTGCGTTGAACTCGTCCTCGAACAGGACCGCCGCACCGCCCATGGCCGCGATCAGGATGCCGATCGGGATCAGCCAGGTGGCCGGGTTGGAGACCGAGGAGGTGTCCGCCAGGCACTTACCCAGCGAGCTGCCCTTCGGCTCGGGTGCCGGGGTGGTCGTCTCGGTGTACTCGATCGGGCGGTCGAGGAGTCGGACGTCAACGTCCATCTTCTCCTCGTCGCCGGTGATCTCGAACTCCTTCGACTCCAGCGCGGCGCCGATGCCGTTCTCGTTCTTGTCCGGGTCCAGCGGGTCGGCGAGCACGACACCGCCCGGGTTGCGCATCTGCAACGTGTACTTGCCAGCAGGCGCGGCGGCGAAGTTGAACGTGCCGTCACTGTCGCTGGTGGTCTTCACGTCCGGCAGACCGTCGAGGGAGTGCAGCGTGATGTCCATGCCACCGAAGTTGGTGTCCTTGGCATCGCGCTTGCCGTCCTCGTTCATGTCAACCCAAATGTTGCCATCAACGTTGGTCACGGCCGGCAGTGCTGCGCCTTCCTCGACCACGATGTGGGCGTTGCCCTCCACGTTCTCCTTCGGCGTGATCACCAGGAGACCGGAGACGTCCTCGCCGTAGTCCGGCTCGCCGTCGACAGGCTTCGCGCGCTTCGGCGGCTCGGGGGCCTGGCCCGCGGCTTCTGCCGCGTTGTGGTGGCGCTTGCCCTTGGCCAGCGGAGGCAGCACGCCCTTGAACACGACGCGCTCGCCCGGCATCAGGGTGCCGTTGAAGCCCTTCGGCGGGATGATCTCCATCGGCGTGCCCTTGCCCGGGTGCTTCGGGTCGAAGCTCTCCTCGTCACCTTCGTAGATGGTGTCGTTCACGGTCACGTTCTCCATACGGATGGAACCGGTGTTGACCACCTCGTAGGTGAAGTAGAGGTCTTCGTCCGCAGCCATGTGGACCGGGTCGTCCGCGTTGGTAGCAAAGCGGGCGTTGACCTTCTTCTGCATGTTCATGTCCATGAACTTCACGTAGGCCTCGTTCGGCGTGGAGGCGACCATCTTATCCTGGTCGTCCTTACCGCGCGCGACCGCGATGTTGGCAAACGCGCCCTTGTCCACCGGCGGTGCCATGACCGCGGAGAACACCTTGTACTCGCCCGGCTTCAGGGTGCCGTCCCAGCCCTTCGGTGCCTTGATGGCACCCTGCGCGAACGGGTCCTCGATCTCAATATCGTGGACCGTCACGTCAGACTCGTTGGTGACGATGAAGCCGTAGATGAGGTCCTCGTCGTTGGGCAGGCCCGGAGCGTCGTCAGGCGTGTTGGCGTCATAGCCGCGCACGCGCTTCTCCAGCTTCAGTACCTTCTTGGTCAGGTTGACCCTCGGCAGCTCGACGTCCTTGCCCGGGCGGACCGGGATGTACATCGGGTCGACCTTCTGCACGCCGTCCGGCGTGAAGATTTCCACGATGGCGTCGCCCGGCACCACATCCATGGTGTAATTGCCGTTCTTGTCCACCGGAACTTCCTTGGTGTCGCCGTGGGAGTCGGTGACTGTGACCAGCACGCCGTCGATCGGCTTGCCGTCGCCGTCGACAACCTGGCCCTTGATCTCAGAGCGCGGTGCCTTGACGTTGACAATGCCCTGGTGCGCCGGCTTGTCGTCGGTGACCTTGACCGTCTTCGGCCAATCCTTCGGCTTGGTCCAGCCCTCCGGCAGCTCGAGGTCAACCTCGTAGTCGCCGGCCGGCAGCTTGTCGGTGGTGAAGTGGCCGTCCTTGTCCACGGTCACCGCCGGGAAGGTCTCGGTCGGGTTGCCGTCGGCATCCGTGCCCTTGCCCTTCACAATGACCTTGGCACCCGGGATCTGCTCGTTCAGGTCATCAACGAGCCAGCCGTTGATGGTGCCGGGCTCGCCCTTGTCCACCTTGATCGGTTTCTTGGTCGTCGGGGTGATGATGCGCGGCACCGTCACCTTCTCGCCGTCCTTGACCGTCACCTCGGTGTAGCGCGGGGTGCGGTGGCCGTCGGCGGGATCCACAACGACAACGTAGTCGCCCGGCTCCAGGTCGTCCGACGTGAAGTCACCGGTCGTGGGGTCAATCTCCAGCTCCGAGGTGGAACCGTCCGGGTGACGGACCGTGGCCGTGGTGCCCGGGACGGGCTTGCCCTCCTGGTCACGTACGCCGCCCTCGAAGTTACCCGTGTTGTTCGGGTGATCGCTCGGCTTGGAGTCGAGCACGACGTTGAAGGAGTGACCGTCGGCGTCGGTAACGTCCCACTTCAGGCCGCTCTTGGCCACGTAGTTGCCGTCGTCCTTGGACACGGTCGCGGTGTAGGCGCCCAGGGCAGCCTCACCGGAGAACTCGCCCTTCTCGTTGGTGACAAACACCACGAACTTCTCCGGGTCGTTGTCATCAACCATCTCCACGACAGCGCCCTCGATCGGGTCGCCGGCCGTGTTGGTGACCTTGCCGGACACCTTGGCGTCCTTGGCGGCGACCTTCGCCATCTCGATCGCCTGGACCGAGCTGGTCTTGCCAACGTTGACGGTCACGGTCGGCGCGCTGGTCGGGCGGTACCCGTTCGCGCTCGCCTTTGCCCTGTAGTTACCGGCCGGCACGTCAGCCGCGGTGTAGTCGCCGTTGGCGTCAACCGTTGCCGGGATGACGTCGCCGGTGTCCACGTTCTCCAGCACGACAGCGACCTCGCCGTCAATTGCGTTGCCGTCGGTGTCACGCACGGAGCCCTTGACGGTACCCGTCTGCGGGGCGTCCGGCGTCTTCTCCAGCTGGAAGTCCTTCTGTACGTTCGCGCTCGGCGTGACGTCCACTACCTGCGCCTCGGGCGAGTCGTAGTTCGCCGCACGGACCTCGATGCGGTACTGGCCAACAGACAGGTCGCCGCGCGAGTAATTACCGTCCTTGTCGGTGGTGGATTCGTAGCTTGCGCCGTTCTCAACGTCCGTGATGGTCACGGTCGCGCCCTCAATCGGCGCGTTCTTCGCGCCCGTGACCACGCCGTGCACGGAGCCGATTGTCGACGTCAACGTGATGTCCTTAGTGACCTTCCCGTTCGCCGGGACGTCCACCACGATGTTGGAGACCTTCTTGTAGGTCTTCGGTGCGTCGACGCTGAGTGTCCACTGACCTGCAGGAACACCATCGAAGTTGAAGGAGCCGTTCTTTGCGGTTGCCGCGTTGCGCTCTTCATCGCCGCGGGTCAGCATCAGACTGATGTTTTCCAGCGGCTGACCAGTGGAGTCCTTCACGGAGCCATCGACCGAACCAGGGTTACGCTGCACCTCGATCTCAACCGGGTCGGTGTGGGTACCGGCGACAACGGTGAAGGCAGTCTTGCCTTCCTTGTATTCGTCGGTGCCCGCAACAACCGCGGTGTAGTCGCCCGGCGTCACGGAGTCCATGGAGAACAGGCCATCGCTATCGGCCTTGACGGTGTCGACGGTCTGCCCGCCGCGTTGGATCACAACGTCCACATCCTCGATCGGCTTGCCGCTGTCATCCTTCACGAAGCCATTGACGGTGTCCGTCGCACGGTTCACCGTCAGGGCGACGTCGGTCTTCACACCTGGGTTAACTTCGAAGCCCCTGACGTAACCGCCGTGCTCATCAGTCTTTGCAACGGTCGCCTCGTGCGGGCCCGGGTTCAACTTGTCCGTGGTGAACTTGCCGTCCGCGTCGGTGGTGTAGGTGTCAGCGCCGTCAATAGTGACGGTTGCGCCTTCAACCGGTGCACCGGTTTCGTCCACTACAGTGCCCTCGGCCCAGCCGTTGGTGCGCTTGACCTGGACATCAGCAACTTCAGTCTTCGCAGGGGTAATGGTCGCGTCCACGGAGTTTGCCTCGTGAGCGGTACCCGCCTCCACGGTAACCGTGTACGAGCCAGCCTTCTGCTCGTTGAACTGGTACTTGCCGTTGGCGTCCGTCTGTGCGGTGGCCACCTCGTTGCCGTCGGCGTCCTTGAGGATCACCTTAGCGTCGTTGACAGATTCGCCAGCATCGTTGGTGACTACACCCTCGAGGTTGCCCGGCGCCCGGGTGAGCTGAATGTCTGCGGTCGACGGACGGTTGGGGCGCACCGTGACTTCCTTGGGTTCGCCGCTGCGTGCGTTGGTAGGCACCACCGAAACGCTGAACTCACCTGCGGGAACGCTTGCGAACTTGTAGGTACCGTCCTGGCCAGTCGTGGTCGAGGTCTTGAATTCGGCGTCAGGCGCGTCCTTGGCGCGACGCTCACCGTCGATGACAACGGTTGCTCCCGTGACCGGGTTACCCGCGTCATCGGTGATCGTGCCGGTAACGGACCCGGGCTGCGGTGCCACGCTGATCTTCCAGGTGACGTTGGCGTCCTCCACCAGGTCGGGCAGATTGTTGTCCTTGACGTTTACATAGTCCTCGCCTGGGACAACGGCGACAGAGTAGCCGACTCCGGGGGCCTGGTTCGGGAAATCAACATTGCCATTCGCGTCTGCCGGCTTGCGCTCGAGCTCCCGGCCGTCGCGAGAAAGGATTACCTCGGCATTTTCCACGGGTTCGCCGAGGTCATTGAGCACGGTGACCGTGTACCCCGGGTTAAACCGCTCAACCGTGATCGTGGGCGTAGCCGTCTTGTTCGGTTCTACATTCACCTTTTCTTCGGTGTACGGCTTCGTCAGTTTCGTCTTACCGACCTGGATCTTGTACTGACCCGGCTTCTGATCCTTGAGCTCGAACTCGCCGTTTACCACCGATACGGGGACTCTCGTTCCATCCGGTCGCGTCACAGTGACGTTATCCGGGGAGACGGGGTTACCGGCGTCGTCGACAATCTTGCCCACAATGGAGCCGTTTGCTCGGGTCACCGTGATGTCTTTTGCCGTGGTGGTTTCATTCGGATTCACGGTGACGTCGGTGGAGTTACCAGTGAAGTTGTCGCCGTCGGTGACGGTCACGGTCTTCTCGCCAGGGACAACGCCGGGGATGGTGTACTTGCCGTCGCCGTCCGTCGTGGCTTTCTTGCCACCCGCGGAAACCTCGGCGCCTTCAACTGGCTTACCCGCGTCATCAACAACCGTGCCGGTGATAGTGCCAGGCAGGGAAACCGCGCTGAGGTTCAAATCAAGCGTCTTGCCCGGGCCTGCGTACTCCGGACCGACGGTAATACCTTCGTAGGTATTGTTCCCCGCGATCGAGGCTGTGTAGTCGCCGTGTTTCAGATCCGGCAAATTGTAGAAACCTCGAGTATCGGTCTCCGTCGTGAAAGTTTCGCCGTTACCTTCGACAGTCACCTCGACGCCATCAAGGGGAAGGCCGTCCAAATTAACCTGACCACTAATCGTCGCTGGCTTGTACGGAATAGTCGCATTGACGTTCTTTCCGCCGCCTGCGGGAACGGTCAGGTGACCCCTACCCGTGCTCTTCGTGGACTCAGTTGCTTCGAACTCAATGTCATAATCTCCCGCGTCCAGGCCAGAGAGATTGAAGGTACCGTCCGCACCAGTGGTGGTGCGCTTCACTACATCAGCACCCCGGTACAGCACAACTGGGATGTCAGAGGCAGTTTCGTTGGTGCCTTCGTACTTTGCAGTGCCGGAGACGGACCCCTTGTTCCGCGAGACCACAACGTTTGCTTCGACATCCTGGTTCGGGCTCACCACAGCGCTGGCACCGCCCTCCCCGTTCTTCGCCGTCTTTTCGACGCGTACGTCGTATTTACCCGGAGTTACGTCGCCGAAGGCGTAGTTACCATCAGCGTCTGTAGACGTGACTTTCTCTTCCTGACCAGCACCGGCAAGGCGTACCGTCGCATTGTCGACGGCTTCCCCAGCCTCATTGGTGACTCGGCCAGAGACCGAGCCCTTACGCAGTTCGACCTGAATCTCTCCGGCGTTCGTCGGCTTACCGACGTTCACGGTGACCGTCTTCGTAGCCGCTTCGGTCTTCTCAGTTTGACCGACCTCAAGCGTGTACTCGCCGCTCGTAGTGTCGAGATCGGTGATTCCCGACAGCGTGAACAGGCCGTCGCTGCCAGTGGTGTCTTCATGGTTGGTCCCGCGAAGCTTCACTGTCGCATCATTAACAGTGTTTCCGTTTTCATCGACGACCTTGCCGCGAATCGTAGCGGCATTCGCCCTGATGGTCAGGTCACGCGTTTCGTTCGCGTTGTGCCCAAGATTGAATGGGCCCTGCTTTTCGCCGTAAAACCCGTCAACCTGCGTGGAGACCTGCACGGAGTACTCGCCCACCGGCACGTCACTGAACTCGAAATCAAACTTCCCGCGACCAACAGTCTGCGGCTGCCCGACCGGGTTACCGTCCTGGTCCAGGAGCTCAACTGTTGCGGTATCGGTAAAGCTCTTCGGCGCGGTCACCGAACCCGAAACGGTGCCGGTCTTCGCGTTGACGGTGAACGGTTCGTTGATCGGCTGGCCCGCCGTCACGGTCACAGTCTTCGTCAGCGCCTCCGTAAAATCGGTCTCCCCGACCGTAATTTTGTGCTCACCAGCAGGCAGCTTATCGACACTAAACGACCCGTTCGCATCCGTCGTGCCAACACTCTCACCGTCGACGGAAATCTCCGCATCAGAAACAACGTCGCCGTTCTTCTGCTTGACAGTGCCGTTGACTGAGCCCTCTTGCTTAGGCGCATAGCCAAACTTAATCTCAGCGAAATCGCCGCTATTGGCGATAGGCCCCGTCATCCCAGGCCCGTAGATAACAAGAGTTGTTGGTCGGTCAATATCTGCAGCCAGGTGCATTGGTTTCTGTAGCGTAAAGACTGGCTGCGTCTCAGTACCGCCGGCGCGGACCTTTTCCACCCTGTTGTCCAGAACCTCAAGTCCGTTCTGGCCCACTCGCTGCGTCCAGATGTAATACTCTTCGCCCGGGCGGAACTTATTTGCGTCGGATTTGTCGCGGCCGCCTTCCTTATTCTTAGGCCAGATCAATTCGACAGTATCAAAATCAATATTTTTCTTATGGGCGCTAACCGCGGTGATGTAGTTGCCCTTTACGTTCTGATTCTTAAAATCTTGAAGAGCACGGGGAGCATTCGCAATACCCTCTGCGGACCACCCCTTGGCCAACGGGGTGACCCCGTTTACCGATCGATACGTCTCACCACTCACATTCGGCGAAGTCTCGTCAAAGGCCGCAGCGGAAGCCACGGGCAGCGAACCACCGAGGTTCGGCACGGCCATTCCGCCAACCGCTAGCGATAACGCGGTCGCCGAAGCGATCACGGTCCTTTTCATTCCGGAAAACAGCCCGCGTGCAGACTTGTTGTTTCCGCGCATAGTTCTCTCCAATACGTGAGTAAGTACTTGAGGCCTTTACGAGAGCTGGGAAAACTCTCCATTTAATCTCTATTGACAATAATGCCGTAGACAGGCGTATGCCAACTTTTACGCCTAAGGATACACTTAAGATTCACTCATGCAATATTTACTGAGTCTTGACCTGCATAAGTGCGTGCCCTCGCCCTTTAACACCCCGCGTTTCCACCCGCCTGACCGGGTAGAAGAAAACCCCGCCGGAGCGGGGTTCCAACTTGTGCGCCCGGAGGGATTCGAACCCCCAACCTTCTGATCCGTAGTCAGATGCTCTATCCGTTGAGCTACGGGCGCGTCCTGTCAGATTCTCTCTGACAACGAAGAGATACGTTACACCGTTGCTCGCAAAGCGCCAAAACGCCAGGTGAATGGGGGATTGATGGGGCGTGAGAGGCGGTGGGGCGTCGATAAGCAATAGCCCCCGAATGTATGTAGAAGGTCGACGCGAATGTACGGAACGCTATACGCGCAGGCAGTAAGGTGCTAGAAATATTAAGGTACTTGCAACTCTGTCCAACTCTTGCCAGCTCAGGGCACGCACGTGCCCACCCAACCGTAAAGGAACCTCCATGGCCCACACTCCGCGCCGCCGCGCGCTCGTCGCCGCGAGCGCCCTGTCCCTCGCGCTGACCGCGCCATCCATCGTCGTGCCGAACGGCTACGCGCAGGACACCACGACCACCGAAACGACTGCGACCTCCTCCACGAGCGTTCCGGACAGCGCCGTGGATTGGGAGAAGGAATACGACGCGAACTTTGTCGGCAATGAGCCCGCGACCGTCCAGGGTCTTGTGCTGCCGGAGGGCTCGACAATCGAGGCCGCGGCAGCGACACTGTTCAACTGGAAGCTGGCTGCAAACGACGACGGCTCCGTTAAGCTGACCCGCCCGCAGAGCGACGTCGCGTTCAGGGACGGACTGCAGAGCATCCCCGCGAAGGTGATGCTGCCGGGCGAGGAGCAGCAGAACGTGACGCTCAAGGTCAACGTGTCCAAAAACGATGCGGTGTGGGTGGCGGACCTACCGGACTTGGGCAGCCCCTACGACGTGGACTTTGAGGGCAAACTTTCCAAGACCGTCGACGAGATCACACTGCCCGAGGGCGTGACCGTGAAGAAGGGTACAGGCAAGCCGTTGTGGGGCGTGTCCACCAAGGACGGAAAGATCCTGATCACCGCGCCGAGCAACTTCGTTGCGGGCACGCAAGACCTGCCGGTCGAGTTCTCCGACGGCACCACTACCGTGAAACGCACGCTGAAGATCAACGCGTCCAACCCGCAGACCTCGAGTGGCGAGGTCGCCGGCATCGCCGGTGATGTGCTTGGCAAGATCCTCGGCGGCATCGTTGGCGGCGCAACCGGTGGCGGGCTGCTCGGCGGCCTGACCGGTGGCGGCTCGGGCTCTGGCACGGGCTCCGGCTCTGGCTCCGGGGACGGCAAGGGCGGCGGTGTAAACATCAACATCGCGTCCAACAACGGCAACCCGAGCGTGGTCATCACGGACAACGCGAAGGCTGAGATCAAGGACAACCTGGCCAATAACGGCAACCCGGTGATCACGGACAACGCCAAGGCCGAGATCAAGGACAACCTGTCCAACAACGGCAACCCGGTGATCACGGACAACGCCAAGGCCGAGATCAAGGACAACCTGTCCAACAACGGCAACCCGGTGATCACGGACAACGCGAAGGCAACCGTTGAGATCAAGGACAACCTGTCCAACAATGGCAACCCGGACGTGAAGATTTCCGACAACGCCAAGGCGACCGTGGTGATCACGGACAACGCCAACCCGCACGACAACCTGTCCAACAACGGCAACCCGGACGTGAAAATCTCCGACAACGCCAAGGCGGACATCAAGGACAACGCCAAGGCGACCGTGGTCATCACGGACAACGCCAACCCGCGCGACAACCTGTCCAACAACGGCAACCCGGACGTGAAAATCTCCGACAACGCCAAGGCAGACATCAAGGACAACGCCAAGGCCACCATCGACGTCAAGGTCACAGACAACGCCAAGGCAGAGATCAAGGACAACGCCAACAACAACGGCAACCCAGACGTCAAGATCTCCGACAACGCCAAGGCGGACGTGAAGGTCACCGACAATGCCAAGGCGGACGTCAATGTCACGGACAACGGCAACCCCGATGTGAAGGTCACGGACAACGGCAAGGTGGACGGCATTCCGGCGTCTTCCGGCGGCGGCTCCTCCGCGTTCGGCCAGGAGGGCGAGGGCCCGGAGGTTGGCGCAAACGTGGGCGTCGAGGGCGGCTCCTCCGACCCGCGCTGCGCGGCGACCCTCGCCGGCCTGGCGGTGCCGATCCTGGCGATCATCCCGCTCGCGCTGGCAACCCAACTGACGGTGCCCGGCCTCGAGTCGGTCGGCGCCCAGCTGACCCGCACGCTCAATGACGCTGCACGTAACTTCGGCGTCCAGCCCGAGGCACTCACCGCCGCCGGTGCTGGCGTGATCGGCCTGGCTACCGCCGTCCTCGCCATCGTCGGCGCACGCACCTGCGTCCCGAGCGTCCGCGATGTGGACATCACCGTCGGTTCCTCCGGCTCCGGCGAAACCCCGTCCACGACCTCCACGGTCGCACCGGTGGTGAAGACCGACTAGGAACGGAAAGCACGAAACCCCAGCTCGCTGAGCTGGGGTTTTCTTGGTGCGCCCGGAGGGATTCGAACCCCCAACCTTCTGATCCGTAGTCAGATGCTCTATCCGTTGAGCTACGGGCGCGGTGGCGGAGACGACAGGATTTGAACCTGCGGCCCTCCGCAAAGAGGGCAACTCCTTAGCAGGGAGCCCCATTCGGCCGCTCTGGCACGTCTCCAGGCCTTTGCCCATCCTACCCACACGCAGCCACACAACCAAATGCGCTGCCTAACCGCGCCGCCAATCCGTATAGTGGTGCGCATGAAACTCAACTCGGACCTTCTCGCCGGCGTCGCCACCCGCGGTGACCTCGGCCCCGCCGCCGCCAACCGCTCCGACTGGATTGTCTGGGCCGTCACGGACATCGACGCCGTTTCGGAGCAGATGCTTATCGACGCTCCCTTGTTCCTCTCCCCCAAACACGCCACCCCCGAGCGCCTCTCCACTTCCACCGTCCTCCTCGGCGTCCCGCTCGGTGAGATCGCGGGCGCGGATCTTGCGGACGTGGACCCGCGCCACCCGGGCGACGTCTCCGTTGCCCCCTCCGCCGCGCTCACGCTGAAGGACGTCGTCGTCATCGCCGGTGCGGACCGCGCGACCGTAAAGCGCGCCAAAGACTTGCTCGGCGCGGACCGGATCCAGTTCCACACCACCCCGGAGCTTTTCCCGGAGACCTAAACCCAAAACGGGTATCCCACGACACACTTCCAGCTACGCTGTGGGGCATGACTCAACTTCCTCGCCCCGACATCGACGCTGACGGCCTGCTCGAATACTCGGTTGTCTTCACCGACCGCTCCCTGAACCACATGTCGCAGAAGTTCATCTCCGCTACGCAGGAGATGCTCACGCTGCTGACCTCCACCTACGGCGCAGACTCCGCCGCACTCATCCCCGGCGGCGGCACCGCCGCGATGGAGGCGGTGGCGCGACAACTGTTCACGGGCAAGAAGGTGCTCATCCTGCGCTCCGGCCTCTTTACGTACCGCTGGAGCCAGATCATCGAGTCCGGCCAGATCACGGACCCGGACTCCGTCCGCGTGCTCAACGCGCAGCCGACCAGCCAGGAGTCGCAGCCCTCATTCGCGCCGCCGGCGCTGGAGGAGGTGCGGGGAATCGTCGAGAAGCACCAGCCCGACGTCATCGTGACCGCCCACACCGAGACCGCGGCGGGGCTGACCCTGCCGGACGACTACATCGCGGGCCTAGGCGAGATTGCCAAGGACAACGGCGCGCTGTTCGTGCTGGACTGCATCGCTGCGGGCGCCTCCTTCCCCAACATGGAGTCCCAGGGCATCGACGTACTGGTCTCGGCGCCGCAAAAGTCGTGGTCGGGCTCGCCGTCGACGGGCTACGTCCTGCTCTCGCCGAAGGGCCGCGAGGCGGTGCTGGCCAGCGAATCCACTTCATTCACCCTGGACCTGAAGAAATGGCTGGGCATCTTCGACGGCTACCGCGACGGTAAGGCCGGCTACCACTCCACCCTGCCCACGGACACGATCCTGCACAACCTGGAGATCATGCGCGAATCCGCCGAGGTGGGACTGGGCGTACTGGCGCAGCACCAGGAAACGCTCGGCCGCCTCGTGCGCGAGGCCGCTTACCAGCGCGGGTTCCGCTCCGTGGCCGCGGACGGCTTCGAGTCCAACGGCGTGGTCGTGCTCTACGCGCAGAACCCGGAGCAGCAGTCCGGCGCCGCGTTTAAGCCCAAGGGCCTGCAGATTGCGTCTGGCGTGCCGCTGCAGATTGGCGAAGGCGACGGCTTCTCCACCTTCCGCATCGGCCTCTTCGGCCTAGACAAGTGGGCGGACCCGCAGGCGGCGGCCCAGCGCTTCATCGACGTGCTGGACGCCCTGTAAAACATTTGGCGGAGACGAGGGGATTTGAACCCCTGGAGGTGTGACCCTCGCCGGTTTTCAAGACCGGTGCATTCGGCCGCTCTGCCACGTCTCCAACGGGTGAAAAGCTTACAGTATGGCCCCACCAACTCCGTTATCCTGGGTGGGCATGAAAGCAATCACACTCACTGACCCCGACAATCCCCACTCCCTTGCTCTTGCCGACGCGCCCGAGCCCGCACTTGACCACGGCTGCGTGCTCGTCCGCGTCACCGCCGCCGGCGTCAACCGCGCCGACCTCGTCCAGGCGCAGGGCAAGTACCCGCCGCCGAAGGGCGAACCGGACACGATCGGCCTGGAGTGCGCCGGCGTGATCGTGGACCCCGGCACCACCGGCCGCACGAAGGGTGAGGAGGTCGGCTGCCTGCTGGCTGGGGGTGGCTACGCCGAGTACGTGGCGGTCCCTGAGGGCCAGCTCACGCCCAAGCCAGCCAACCTGAGCCTGGTGGAAACCGCCGCCGTGGTGGAGGCCGCCTGCACCGTGTGGTCCAACCTGGGCATGGTCGCCGGCCTACAAGCGGGCGACAAGGTGCTCATCCACGGCGGCGCCGGCGGCATCGGCTCCTTTGCCATCCAGCTGTGCAAGGCGCTGGGCGCGGAGGTCGCCGTCACGGCGGGCAGCGACGAGAAGCTCGCCTACTGCCGCGAGCTGGGCGCCGACATCTGCATCAACTACCGCACGCAGCGCTTCGAGGAGGAGCTCAAGGGCTGGGCCGACATCATCCTGGACGTGGTGGGCGGCGAGTACCTGGAGGCGAACATCAAGTCGCTGGCCGTGGACGGCCGCCTCGTCGTCATCGCACTGCAGGGCGGCGCGAAGGGCACGCTGTCGCTGGGCCGGATGATGCCGCGGCGCCAGTCGGTGCACGCCACCACCCTGCGCGCCCGGCCACGCCCGATGAAGGCACGGATTGTGGAAGACACCGTCAAGCACGTGTGGCCGCTCATCGAGTCCGGCCAGATCGCCCCCAACGTGACCAAGACGTTCCCGCTTGCCCACGCCGCCGCCGCGCACGAGTACCTCGATTCCGGCGCTCACACCGGAAAGGTCGTGCTCACGGTGGGTGAGTAACTTTTCGGCGAAAAGTTACGCCAGCGACGCGACGGTGCGGATGAGCTGCTCGATGTCGGTCTCGGTGTTGAAGGGCGCGAGTCCGACGGTGACGGCGCCGCCCATCTCGGCGACGCCCATGTCGCTGATCAGCTGGCTCGGCCGGGCCATCGTGGAGACGATGCCGTGGGCGAAGAGACGCTGGTGCACCATTGTCGACGGCACGCCCCGCACCCCAAACATCAGCCGGGGAATGCGCTCAATCGCCGCGTCCTCCGCCGCCTCGCCCGAGACGCCGACGATGTGGACCGCAGGCAGCGTCCCCAGGAACGTGTCCAGGTCATCGCGCAGCCGATTGAAGTAGGTGGCGGTCTCCCCCATCGAGTGCGTCAGCCGGTTGCGGCGGGTCGGGCGGCCCTGCGCGCCCTCCACGAGGGAGGCGTAATGCTCCACCACCGCGGGCACGCCGCCGGCGAGCCCCGTGGACACCCGCATGTCCAGCGCGGACGCGTCGAGGCGGCCGAACATGGCCTCGTCGCGGAAGACCAGGGCGCCCAGCTGCGGCCCGCCGAGCTCGGCGAGGTCGATCGCCAGGATGTCCGCACCCCACGCGTCGAAGGTGATCGGTTTGTAGGGGGCGTACGCGGAGACGTCGACAAGCACCCAAGCCCTCGAGCGCTCCCGCACCCGCTCGACGACGTCGCCGACGCCGATGATGGTGCCCAGCTCCGCGTGCGCCGCAGGGACCGAGACGAGGCGGGTCGCGCCGTCCACCAGGTCACCGAACTGCCAGGCGGGCAGGTCGCCCGTGGCAAGGTCTGCCTGCGCGTACTTCGTGGGGGCGTCAATGCGGGCCAGGGCTCCGGTGAGCTCGGGGCGGTCCACCCCGTTGAGCACCAGGGAGGAATCGCGGCGGAACAGCGGCTTCAGCGCCACCGCCAGCGACGCGTAGAGCGCGGGCAGGCTCGGACCGAGCACCACGCGCCCGGGGGCAGCGCCGACCAGGTCCGCCACCGCGGAACGCGCCTGCTGCACGTACGACTCGCCCTCCGGGCGGCCTAGCTGCTCGCGCGAGTGGGTGCCCGCCCCCGGCTCCGGCAGGGCCACCGACGCGGAGAGGCGGAACGAGCGCGACACCGCCGCGGAAACACGCTCCGGGATTTGGGGCGTGTCGTGGGCGTTGAGGTACGTCCATCCGTCACCGAGCGAGGTGTACAGACCACGAATACTGGCGACATCGAACGCCATGCCACACCCCTTACTTCGCTCCAGTGGTTGAGATCGGAACCAATTATGCCCGTTCCACCCCTACCGCGCACACTGCCTGCTCCGGGGCAAAATCCTGCAAAGCGCGCTCTTAACGCTAGGGTGAGTAAGGTGCAGGACTTTGAACAACTCCGCGCGGACGTCACGCGCATGACCAGCGACGCAGACCACGAAACCCCGCCGTCCAAGTCCAAGACGATGGGGATGTCCTTCCGCGACCTCGTACGCGGCTGGAGCCAATACGAGCTCTGGCTGCAGCTCGGGTGGCAGGACATCAAGCAGCGGTACCGACGCTCCACGCTCGGCCCGCTATGGATCACCATCGCCACCGGCGTCATGGCGCTCGCCCTCGGCCTGCTGTACTCCATGCTGTTTCAAATCGACGTGCGCGAGTTCCTCCCGCACGTCACCGTCGGTTTCATCGTCTGGGGGTTCATCTCCGGCTGCATTAAGGACGGCGCCAACGTCTTCATTGAGAACGAGGGCCTGATCAAGCAGCTGCCCTCCGCCCTGTCGGTGCACGTGTACCGCCTGGTGTGGCGCCAGCTGCTCTTCTTCGCGCACAACATTGTCATCTGGGTGCTGCTGGTCATCATCTTCCGCATCCCGCTGACCTGGCAGACACTGCTGGCCATCCCCGCGCTGCTCCTGCTCGTGCTCAACGGCGTGTGGGTGACCATGCTCTTCGGCATCATCGCCACCCGCTTCCGCGATGTCGCCCCGCTGCTCGAGGCGCTCGTGCAGCTGCTCTTCTACGTCACCCCGATCGTGTGGACCACGCAGACGCTCAAGGAGCAGGGCGGCGAGGTGGCCCAGCGCGCGCTGCTCGCGGAGATCAACCCGCTCTACCACTACCTGGAGATCGTCCGCGCCCCCATGATCAACCAGCCTGTCGACGCCTACCACTGGGGCATCGTGGCCATCTGCACCGTCGTCGGCCTGCTCATCACCCTGCTGGCCATGCGCCAGATGCGCTTCCGCGTGCCGTACTGGGTCTAACTCGGGTTTAAGTAAGGAGTCTCCCCATGGTTTCTATCGACACCTACAACGCCTGCGTCGACTTCCCCATCTTCGACGCCAAGTCCCGCTCGCTGAAGAAAGCCGTCATGTCCTCGGCCGGCGGCAAGATTGGCAAGAACGCCTCCAACACCGTCGTCGTCGAGGCGCTCAAAGACATCAACCTGCACCTGCGCGAGGGCGACCGCGTCGGCCTGGTCGGCCACAACGGCGCCGGCAAGTCCACGCTGTTGCGCCTCCTGTCCGGCATCTACGAGCCCACCCGCGGCGTCGCCGACGTGCGCGGCCGCGTCGCCCCCGTCTTCGACCTCGGCGTGGGCATGGACCCGGAGATCTCCGGCTACGAAAACATCATCATCCGCGGCCTCTTCCTCGGCCAGACTCGCAAACAGATGAAGGCGAAGATGGACGAGATCGCGGAGTTCTCCGAGCTCGGCGACTACCTCAACATGCCGCTGCGCACCTACTCCACCGGCATGCGCGTCCGCCTGGCCCTCGGCGTGGTCACCTCGATTGAGCCGGAGATTTTGCTTCTCGACGAGGGCATCGGCGCCGTCGACGCCGCCTTCATGGCCAAGGCACGCGTCCGGTTGGCCGAGATGGTGAAACGCTCCGGCATCCTCGTGTTCGCCTCGCACTCCAACGACTTCCTCGCCCAGCTGTGCAACACCGCCCTGTGGGTGGACAAGGGCGAGATCCGCCAGGCGGGCCTGGTCTCCGACGTGGTGACCGCATACGAGGGCCCCGAGACCGGCGAGTACGTCGCCGAGCTGGTGGAACGATTCCACGGGGAAGAAGCCTAGACAGAAGAAGCCTAGACGCTGCCCTCTGCGTCGTTGCCGTAGTGTGCGTCGATCATCCACGTTCCGCGCTGTCGGAATGCCGGGATGGTGCCCCTCGCCGCCTTATTGGCGGCGACAGACCCAGAAACACCGTTAACCTTTGCCCACTCCGATAGGCGAATCACCTTCGGCGCGGTGATGAGCGTAATACGTTTGTTCAGTGACTCAATGAGTTGCCGCGCGATGAGCGTGCTCAGCGCTGAATAATCACCACTTACTGGATAGCCGCGGAACACTGGGTAGTAGTGGCGCTCTTTTCCTTTGTTCGGAATGATGATGGGCGGCGCTCCTAACTCCAAGAGTTGTTGATTGATAATGACGCGCCCTACGCGTCCATTGCCGTCTGAGAATGGGTGGATGGTTTCAAATTCTGCGTGGAACCGCGCGACGCGATCGATGAAATAGTTCTCATCCTCGTAGTACTCAGTGATGATGGTCTCTACCAGCCGGTCTACGTACTCAGGATTAGCACCCATATGTGCCCCTACTCGTACCCATTCTCCCCGCCGACGGAACCGGCCAGCCCAGTCATCGTTGATACCGCGAAGCAACATGCCATGCAGTCGCAGAATGAGGTTTGCATCGAGCTTACCGACGCCTCGAATTAGCTCCTCAGTCACCTCAGCCAGGTTCTTAGCCTCAAAGATTTCCCGCACATCGTGCGCTCTAGCAGTGAACCCCGCCAGGATGTTCTCGGTGTCTTCCAAAGTCAAAGTGGAATTCTCAATGGCGTTCGAGTTATACACCGCCTCCGCCACCTCTGCGCGCGCAATCTCCGCGATGGCCTCGGGGTTGTCCTCCCGCAACGCTGCATACATATCAAGAAGAGCGTCGATTTTTGAGGTGGTCCGCGCGTTCAGCATGCCAATATTCTACAAGTTTCCGTGAAAAGTCATGGAATATAAACTGTTTTCACGGAACCTGTTGCGATCAGCCGGTTTCCTCAAGATTCCAGGATTCAACGCCTAAACCTTCGCCACCTCCATGTCACACGCCTCAGTTCGGTGGTTGAGTGGCAGAATGGAAGGCATGACTGCCACCCTGTCCCCGGCCGGAGAAACGGCCGCTGTGATCGTCACCCACCAGCGCGTGGAACTTTTGCGCGCTTCCCTGGAACAGGTGGTGAACCAGACCCACCCAGTGCAGTGGGTGATTGTGGTGGACAACGGCGCGGAGGACCAGGTCAGGGACCTGCTCGAAGAGCTTGCGGGCGACCGCGCTGTCTACCTGCCCAGCCGCACCAACCTGGGCGGCGCGGGCGGGTTCGCCTACGGCTTCCTGCACGCGCTTGCCCTCGGCGCGGACGCGATCTGGTGCGCGGACGATGACGGCCGCCCCGCCGACGAGCACGTGCTGGGCGAGCTCTACCGCGTGGCAGAGGCGCACGCTCTGCACGAGGTCAGCCCGATCGTGGCCAACATCAACGACCCCGAAGCCCTCGCATTCCCGCTGCGCCAGGGCACCGTCTGGCACCGGCGAGTCGACGAGCTGACCGGCGATTTCCTACCCCAATACGCCTCGCTGTTCAATGGCGCCCTGATCAGCGCGCGAGCGATGGAACGCATCGGCGTGCCCGACTACCGCCTGTTCATCCGCGGCGACGAGGTGGAGTACCACCGCCGCCTGGCCCAGTCCGGCCTCCAGTACGGCACGGCGCTGACCACCAGCTACCTGCACCCGGACGGGTCGAGCGAGTTCCACCCCATCATGGGCGGTCGCGCGCACGCGCAGTGGCCGGATAACCCCACGAAGCGCTACTTCACGTACCGCAACCGCGGCTACATCATTAACCAGCGCGGGATGAAGAAGATGCAGCTGCAGGAAGTGGTGCGCTTCGGCTGGTTCTTCCTGCTCGAGCGCAAGAGCCCCCGCGAGTTCTTCCAGTGGCTGAAGCTGCTGCGCCGCGGCGCCCGCGAGGACTTCCGCCGACCCTAAATCGGGTCCTGCTGCGCGATGATCTTCGTCTCCTCCCGGAAGATCACGCGTCGTTGCAGCACAAAGTTGGTCACGGTGGCCACGCCCTGGGCGATGACGAAGGAGACGCCGTCCTTCCACGGGTTGACCAGGCCCATCGAGATGAGCGGGCCCTCGGTCCAGCGGTAGAGCAAGATCTGCACTACGAACGTCACAGCGTAGAGGACGAACACCGCGCCGGCCTTCTTCGCGTTCACCTCGGCCTGGAACGCAAACTTGGAGTTGAGTAGGTACGCAATGAGCGTGCCAAAGATCCAGCCGACGACCTTGGACAGGTCGCGCTGGATGTCCACAAACTCGTGGAGCGAGTAAGTAATACCGAAGTCAATGACCGCGCAGCCGATTCCGATGATCAGAAACGGGACCAACTGTTTGAAAAATGTGGAAGACACGGCGGACAAGTCTACCCGTGTAGCAGCTCGCGAAGAATTTCCAGGCGATCCACGGCGGAGAGATCGCCCACGAACGCCTGCCCCGCACAGCTCAGCGTAAACACCTCGTCGGCGTCCGTGTCCTCCCAGCCGAGTGCGCGCATGAGCCCGAGCGCCAGCTTGCGAGTCGTCGGCTCATCGGCAAAGCACGCCATCACCAGCACGTGGACCCAGAACGCGTCGCTCGTCTTGCCCGCCGATTCCGGGAGCAGGGCTGCAAGCCTCGCGCGCTCCTGCGCCGGCAAGGAGGGCTCCCCGTCGGCGATCACCTGGAGGAGCGGCACAAAGTCGAAGGACTCGGCGCGGTGGATCACCTCGCGTACCTCGGGGCGCAGCTGGCTCGCCGCCAGCTGCTGGCGCACGGCGTCCAGGTCCAGGTCAGCACCGCCGAACGCGCCCTCGCCCGCCACGCAGACGGGCCCGTCGCTGGTGCCGGGGTAGATGTCGGCGAGCTGCATGGTGAACTGCCACAGGCCCCAGGTAAAGGTGGCGGTGTCGCCGGGGGACGAGAGGACGTCGATAAGCATGCCCTGCTCTGGCGTGCCGACCTTTTCCTCGATGCCAAAGAGCGCGGCGATGATTTCCCGGCACTCATCGATCGTGGTGGTGGAGTCCAGGCCGACCCAGCGGTAGACCTCTTCATCCGAGGCGAGTGCCACGCGCACCATGAACGTGGCGCCGGGGGAAAGTTGGATCACCGGCGCCAGGTGTTCGGAGTACAGCGTGCTGCCCATGGCGCCCACAATAGAGGTTTTTGGCACCCGCTAGGGTGAATGGCATGAGGAAGCATTACAAGGGCGACGACCCCGACGCGATCCATGAGGCGGCACAGCGTGTCGACGTGCCCCTGTCCGACTTCATGGTCCGCGTCTTCGCGGAAGAACTACCTTTTGTGGATTCCGTGGGCCGCGGGCGCATCTACGAGCTCCTCCGAGAGCACAAAGCATCAGGTAAACCGACTATCACGTCGCAGGAGGAACTGCCGCAGGAGATCCGCGAGATCATGGACCTCTAAGACACGAGAAATAGATCACACCTTTCAATGAGGGAAGTTCGGCCTGTTGTGAGTAGGCTCGAAGAACGCAAGCTTTTCCACCTTTAGTTGTATGAAGAGAAGCGGAGACATGGAACTTCACACCGAACTGAAATCCCTCTACGGCTGGGGCCGCACCGCGCCGTCCACGGCGCACGTGCTGTCCACCCCGGACGTGGACACCATCGCCAAGGCCGTCCAGGTGGCAGCCGAGAGCGGCCGCGGCGTCATCGCCCGCGGCATGGGCCGCTCCTACGGCGACCCCGCCCAAAACGGTGGCGGTCTGGTCATCGACATGCAGGAGCTCAACCAGATCCACTCCATCGACCCGGACACCGGCATCGTGGACGTGGACGCTGGCGTGACCCTGGACCAGCTGATGAAGGCTGCTCTGCCCTACGGCCTGTGGGTCCCCGTCCTGCCCGGCACCCGCCAGGTCACCATCGGCGGCGCCATCGGCCCGGACATCCACGGTAAGAACCACCACTCCGCAGGCTCCTTCGGCGACCACGTCGTCTCCATGGAGCTGCTCGTGGCCGACGGCCGCGTCCTCCACCTCGAGCCGGAGGGCGAGACCAGCGAACTGTTCTGGGCCACCGTCGGCGGCATGGGCCTGACCGGCATCATCCTGCGCGCCCGCATCAAGATGACGAAGACGGAAACCGCCTACTTCATCTCCGACACGGTGCGCACCACAACCCTCGACGAGACGATCGAGGAGCACTCCCACGGCCAGGAGGAGGGCTACACCTACTCCTCCGCGTGGTTCGACGCGATCTCCGCACCGCCGAAGACCGGCCGTTCCACCATCTCCCGCGGCTCGCTGGCCACCCTGGACCAGCTCAAGGAGTTCGCGCCGAAGCTGGCGAAGGACCCGCTGAAGTTCAAGGCACCGCAGCTGATGACGGTGCCGGACATCTTCCCGTCCTGGACCATGAACAAGCTGACCCTGTCTGCGATCGGCGAGGCCTACTACATGATGGGCGCGCCCAGCAAGAACGACATCAAGAACCTCACGCAGTTCTACCAGCCGCTCGACCTGATCGGCGAGTGGAACCGCGGCTACGGATCGAAGGGCTTCCTGCAGTACCAGTTCGTGGTGCCCACGGACGCGGTCGAGCCGTTCAAGGACATCATCTACCAGATCCAGTCCTCCGGCCACTACACCGCGCTGAACGTGTTTAAGCTGTTCGGCGAGGGCAACCGCGCGCCGCTGTCCTACCCGATGAAGGGCTGGAACGTGTGCGTCGACTTCCCGATCCGCGACGGCCTGAACAATTTCCTGGACCGCCTGGACGACCAGGTCATGGAGTTCGGCGGCCGCCTCTACCTAGCCAAGGAGTCCCGCACCAGCGCGGAGAAGTTCCACAAGATGTACCCGGAGCTTGCCGGCTGGCTGAAGACCCGCCGCGAGATCGACCCGACCGGCGTCTTCGCCTCCGATATGTCCCGCCGCCTCGAGCTGAACTAGAAAGGTACCCACAATGCTCAACGCAGTTGGCCAAGCCCAGAACATCTTGCTGCTCGGCGGCACCTCGGAGATCGGCCTCGCCATCGTCTCCGAGCTCGCCTCCCGCGGTGGCAACCCCACCGTCACCCTCGCCGCGCGCAAGGGCTCTTCGCGTATCGACGCCGCGGTGCAGAAAGTCTCCGCCGCCGGCGCCTCCAAGGTGCGCCTCATCGACTTCGACGCCACCGACTTCGACGCCCACCCCGGCGTGATCGACGCCGCCTTCGAGGACGGCGACGTTGACGTGGCGGTCGTCGCGTTCGGCACGCTCGGCGACCAGGAACAGCTCTGGCAAGACCAGGCCGCCGCCGTCGCCTCCGCGCAGACGAACTACACCGCCCCGATCTCGGTCGGCGTACTTTTGGGCCAAAAGTTCAAAGCCCAAGGTCACGGCCACATCATCGCCATGAGCTCGGTAGCTGGCCAGAAGGTGCGCCGCTCCAACTTTGTCTACGGCGCATCCAAGGCCGGCATGGACGGCTTCTACACCCAGCTCGGTGAGGCACTGCGCGACAGCGGTGTGAAGGTCACCGTGGTCCGCCCGGGCCAGGTCCGCACCAAGATGACCGAGGGCCTCGACGAGGCGCCGCTGACCGTGAACAAGGAGGACGTTGCTGAGGCCGCCGTCGAGGCTGCGCTTGGCGGCAAGTCCAACGTGTTCGTACACAAGCTGTTCGGCCCGATCTCCATGGTGCTCAAGGCCATCCCGGCCCCGATCATGCGCAAGCTGAACTTCTAACTTTTCGGCGAAAAGTCCTGCCCCGGTTTCGGAGCAGGACTTTTGCTATTTCTCGGGCAGGCCAGCGGCGTGGAGTGCCCCGGCGATCAGCGCCGGCTGGAAGAACAGGCGAGCCAGGCGCTTACCGTCGGTGTCCAGCCCGAACCCGTCGTGACGCTCGGCGTACTGGCCGATGTTGCCCGGGTAGATAGCGGCGTAAAAGGCGGCGAGCGCGGTGCCCACCTCGCGGCGCCGCTTCTTCCACGCGAGCAGCCCGGCGCCAAGCGCGATCTCTGCCACGCCCGAGCCCAGAACCACGGCGTCCTTGTCCATGGGGAACCAGTTGGGCACCTGTGCCTGGAACTCTTCGCGTTTGAAGGTGAGGTGGGAGATTCCGGCGAACGTCATCGCGGACCCGAGGGCGATTGCGGTCAAATTTTGGCTTTGCTTACTCATACGCGCCGATACTAATCCTTTGCCCTGCCGGTTTCCGCGAGCACCTTTGCGCGGAGACGGCCGGAAACAACTACGGCCCCGACGCAACCGACCAGAGCGAGCGCGATGAGCGCGCCGAAAAACAGTACGGTTGCGATCCCGTCGGGCGTTGCCCCGACCATGACCAGGCCGACGAGCACGCCTTGACCAAATCCCAGCAGCGCTGCGACCACCATCGGCACGCCAATTTCGCGCACCGCAACTTTTGTGTGAAAAGTTGGTGCCGCACCGATGAAGTGGAGCGACTTGGTCAACTGCTTCTGCTCCACCACCGCGAGCGCCTGCGTCAACAGCGTGAACAGCACCAGTAGTACCGCGCCGAAGATCACCGTGATGGCGATGCCCTTGGGCAGATCTTGCACGATGAGCGCCTCCTCGGGGGCCACCTCACTTTCCGCGATGCCTTGGAACGCCCCGGCCACCCCGGCAGTGAACGCGACGAAGAACAGCGCGCTGCACCTGCGCCACGTGTTCTTCGCGCCGCGGCCCACTCGGCGTGTCGCTACGTAGTTGTACGCGCCTGGGATTCGGTAGCTTAAGCGCGCCACAATCTGAATCACTCCGACGGCGATCAGCGTATTCACCACCAAGAACCCGATGAAGACGACGAGCGCCACCAGGACGTCCGCGAAATCGGCCTCCGGCGCGATCGGGTGCCGATCAAGCCAGATGTACAGCGCGATTGCTGCGGCGACAGCGCACACCGTGGTGATTACCTTCTGCCCGGGGTGCGGCACGCGCTTGGTCACGCCGAGCGGTGTGACCGCCACCTGCTGCAGCGCGCGCCACACGGAACCCGCGGCGAGCAGCGCGATGGCCGTCCACGCGATCGGCACGACCCACCAGGTGAACATTTCCCAGGTGCCGATCTGTGCTCCTTGAAAGGAAAGCGCTGACCAGGCTGGCACGCTCGCTGCGTAGGCCGCCGTGCCGATGCTCAACCCGACAAAGGCCCTGCGTAGCGCCTCCAGGATCATCATGCCTCGCACCTCACCTGCGGTCGCGCCAATGAGCCTTAACACCGCTAGCTGTTGCTCGCGCCCGCTCAGGTCCGCCCGCGCCGCCTGCGTGAGCAGGGTGAGCAGGGTGGGGACGAGCAGCGCGCACGCGAAGAGTGCGAGCCCGATGTAGAGCAGCGGTATGTCGATGTCGCCGCCGAGGTCCGGGTATTGCCTGTCGCGCTCCACAAACATCCACGTGCCGCCGGCGAGGGTGCACAGCATCCACGTCGCGACCGCCAGCGCAACTACGGAAAGTGTCCGCACCCAGCGCTCGCCGGAATGCTTCTGCGCCAGCGCGTCCTTCGACTGCACGTTGGTCGCCTTGAGAAGTGTGGTTGCGCTCATGCCGTCACCTCCGAGTGAATGAGACCGTCGCGGATCTCGATGCGCCGGTTACACCAGGCCGCGATCTTCGGGTCGTGCGTGACCAAGACGAGCGTGACGCCGAATTTCTGCGCCACCGCCACGATCTCCTGCATCACCTCATGCCCGGTGGCCTGGTCCAGCGCCGCGGTCGGCTCGTCGGCGAAGACCACCTTCGGCGGGCCGGCGAGCGCCCGGGCGATCGCGACCCTTTGCGCCTGCCCGCCGGAGAGCTGGCCTGGGAATCTGTTCGTGAAGTTTCCCAAGCCCAGCCGCGTGAGCATATCGTCCGCCTGCTCGTGGGCCTCTTTTCTGGAGGTGCCCCGCATGATCTGAGGCAGCGCCACGTTCTCGGTGGCGGTGAGTTCCGGCAGCAGCTGACCATCCTGAAAGATGAAGCCGAAGTGGTTGAGGCGAAGTTTGGACCGCGCGGCGTCGTCAAGCGCTGCGATGTTGGTGCCATCGAAGACCACCTCGCCGGAGTCCGGGGTGAGCACGCCGGACATGCAGTGCAAGAGCGTCGACTTGCCGGAGCCCGACGGCCCCATCACGGCGAGCGATTCGCCGGCTTGGACCTGAAGGCTCACGCCCTCGAGGACGCGCTGCCTGGTGAATGATTTTGTGATGTCTGTGAGAGTGAGCATGCTTCCATTCAACTTTTGGCCGAAAAGTTTCACCATGGTGCTCGCGCCCAAAATTCGGGTAGTGCTAGCACTACCTCGCTACTGTATGCAGATATGAGGTGGAGGAAACGAGCGAGCAACGAGGGCACGACCGCCAGACGCGTTCACCAGCTCACGGCGTCTCGGCGCAGGATCGCCGAGGCCTACGAGGTGGAGCGGCTGCGCATCGAGCGCGACCTGCACGACGGCGCGCAGCAACACTTCGTCGCCGCTGCGATGAAGGTGGGCGAGGCGCGGATCGACACTGCCGGGAGCACCCGGGCGCTTCTCGACGACGCCGCGGCCGACCTCAAGCGCGGCCTGGAAACCCTGCGACGCACCGTCCGCGGCATCCACCCGAGCGAGCTGACGGACCGCGGCCTCGTCGCGGCGGTGGAGACTGCAGCCGCCCAGTACGGCCCACACGTGCGAGTCCGCGCGCCGCACCCGCTGCCCGCCATTGACGCATCTGTGCTCGCCGCCGCCTACTTCTTCACCACCGAGGCACTCACGAATGCGGCGAAATATGCGAAAGGGCACCCCGTCCACATCCTTATCACCTGCGACGACACGCTCAACGTGGTGGTCACCGACCAGGGCGACGGCGGCGCGCACTTCCTTCCCGGCGGCGGCCTCGATGGGATGCGGGAGCGCGTCGCTGCGTTCGGCGGGGACCTCGAGCTGAACTCGCCGGATGGCGGCCCGACGACGGTAGCCGCACGCATCCCGCTTTTACTCTTCCGCGGCGAAAGCGGGGTGGGCGCGTGAAGCTCGTGATCGCGGACGACTCCGCGCTGCTGCGCGAGGGCGTCGCCGGCCTGCTCACCCGGCGCGGCCACGACATCGTCGGCCAGGCCTCAAGCGCGACGGAGCTCGCCTCGCTTATCGACGCCACACCCCTCCCCGACCTCCTCATCACCGATGTCCGCATGCCACCGAACATGCGCGACGACGGACTCACCACCGCCCTGGAGCTCCGCGAGCGCCACCCGGGCCTAAACGTGCTGGTCCTGTCTCAATACGTCGCCGCGCCGTACGCCCGCGAACTTTTCGGCCAAAAGTTCGGCGGCGGCACGGGCTACCTGCTCAAGGACCGGGTCGCCGAGGTGGCGGACTTCATCACCACCTGCGAAACCGTCGCCGGCGGCGGCGTGGTGATCGACCCAGAGGTTGCGAGCTCGTTGATGCATACCAGCGCCCCGTGGCTGCGGGAGCTGACCCCGCGCGAGCTGGAGGTCCTCGAGCTGATGGCGGAGGGACTGTCCAACGCCGACATTTCGACCAAACTTTATTTGTCGTCGGCGGCGGTGGCCAAGCACGTTTCCAGTATCTTTTCCAAGCTGGGTCTCACACCGGACGAGGACAATCGGCGGGTCCGCGCCATCCTGATGTTCCTGTCTGAGCGAGGTGTCGAGTAGCACCCGCCAGGTTTGTGCGAAACTAGAGGGCATGAGCACGACAGTTGCACCTGAAACTTCGGTAGACCCCACGTTTGGGCTGCGCACCACCGGCTATGAACCCGACGCACTTTCCGCGCGGAAGACGCTCATCCTCACCCTCGCCGCCGGGTTCGCGGCCGCCGTGGTGACCACACTCGCCTGGTTTGTGCTCCACTCCATCTCCCTGCCGGCGTTCAACCGGTCCATGTCCACGCGCGCGCTGTCCACGGCGGGCTCGTTTGTCATCCTCGGCGCCACCCTGGTCTGCTGCATCGGCTGGCTGCGCGGCAAGCGCACCTGGCCGAAGGCGGTGATGATGTATGTCACTGCCCCAGCGCTGGTGATCACCTCGCTGGCCATCCCGCTGGCGGCGACCCGCCTGTGGCTGGATGGCATCCAGGTGGACCAGGGCTTCCGCACCCAGTTCCTGTCGCGCATGACGGAGACCGCGGCGAACGCGGACATGAGCTACAAGGACCTGCCCACCTTCTACCCAATGGGCTGGTTCTGGGCCGGCGGGCGCGTGGCGGACCTGCTGGGCATCCCGGGCTGGGAGGTCTTCCAGCCCTGGGCGCTGATCACCCTGGCGGCGGGCGCGGCCATGCTCACCCCGATCTGGCAGAAGATTACCGGCTCGCTGCCGGTCGCGTGCACCATCGCCACCGTCACCACCGCGATCGTCCTGACGGAGACGCCGGACGAGCCGTACGCGGCCATCGTCGCCATGTTCTTCCCCGCGGCCGCCATCATCGCCCGCCGCGCGCTCCTCGGCTCCCGCAACGCCATCATCTTCATGGTGCTCTACCTGGGCCTCTCCGCCTGCTTCTACACCCTGTTCACCGCGGTCGCCGCGCTGCTGGTGGTCGCGCTCGCGGTGGTGGAGTGCGTCATGCAGGACCGCAACTTCCGGGTGATCGGCCGGCTGTGCGTCATTGGCGTGTGCTCCATGGTCATCGCGCTGCTGAGCTGGGCACCGTACCTCTACAACGTGCTGTTCGGCGACTACGAGGTGAAGTCCACCGCCAACCACTTCCTGCCGGAGGAAGGCACGGCCTACCCGCTGCCGTTCCTGTCCTTCTCCGTTGTCGGCGTCCTTTCCTTCTTCGGTCTGATCTTTCTGGTGGTGCGCGCGGTGGACAAAGAGGTGGCGTCGTTAGGCATTGCCGCGATTGTTTGCTACGCCTGGTGCCTGGCGTCCATGTCCGCCACCCTGGTGGGCACCTCACTGCTCGGGTTCCGCATCGAGGTGCTGGTGATCGAGGTGTTCGCGACCGCGGGCGTGATCGGCGTGATGGACGCCTGCCTGGTCGGGCTGGACTACTTCTACCCGGCGCGGTTCTCCCCGGAGTCCATCCGCGGCATCATGGCCATCGTCATGGTCGTGCTCGCCGGCGCGTGCCTGGCGTACGTGCAGCAGATCCCGGCCGAGAACGAGTCGCACATCGACCAGGCCTACGCGGACACTGACGGCTTCGGCGAGCGCGCCGACCGCTTCCCGCCGAACGCGGCGAAGTACTACGGCGAGATCTCGGAGCTGATCGAGTCGCACGGGCACGCCCCCAACCAGACGGTGGTCTATACCGATGAGATCAACTTCATGGCGTTCCACCCCTTCTTCGGCTTCAACGCGTTTACCAGCCACTACGCCAACCCGCTCGGCGAGTACGACCAGCGCAACGACGCCCTGTCCGCCTGGTCGCAGCTGTCCTGGGACCACCCCGAGGAGCTCACCGCGGCCATCGACGGCGCGAAGTGGGAGCCGCCCGCCGCCTTCATCTTCCGCGGCGACGTGGACGACCCGGAGGCCGGGTTCAAGACGCACATCGCGCACGACATCTTCCCCAACCAGCCGAACGTCCGCTACGAGGGCATCTTCTTCAACCCGAAGGCGTTCGAGGGCGGCGACTGGGACGTGGAGCAGATCGGCCCGTTCGCGGTAGTGGTGCGTACATAGCGCGTCAGTCACAGTAAGGTGACTGTTCGTGGCAACCGTTTCAAATGTTCAACCAAAAGCTCCGAAGTCGCTGGTCTACACCGCGATCGTTTCCGGTCTGATCGCCTTCGTCCTACTGGTCCTCACCCCCTTCCTGCCCGTCAACCAGGTGCAGTCGAAGATTTCCTGGCCGCAGCAGGGCAGCGTCGCCTCCGTCAACGCGCCGCTGATCTCGCTCGCGCCGCAGGACGTGTCGCTGACCATCCCGCTCAGCGCGGTCGACGAGCTGCGCGATGACCAGACCACGATCCTGTCCACCCTCCCGGAATCCTCCAAGGAGGCGACGGACCGCGGCCTGTTCATCACCGCCCCCGAGGGCGGCCTGGTGGTCTCCTCACTCAATGACGTCGTCTTCGAGCTGAGCCCCGACGAGGTCCGCTCCCTGCCCGCCGACGCGCGCCTGGAGATCCGCCAGACCGACGAGGGCATGACCGCCGCCATCCCCGGCACCACCTTCGTGGAGGAGTCGGACGATGACTACCGGCCCCAGCTCACCGGCCTGTACACCGAGCTCAAGCCCGAGGCTTCGCAGAAGCTTATCGACGCCGGCCTCACCGCCACCGTCGACGTGAACTCTCGCTTCACCTCCTCCCCCACCACCGTCAAGCTGCTCAGCATGGTCGGCGGCCTCGTCGCCGCCCTGATCGGCCTGTGGGCCCTGCGCCGCCTGGACCGCTACGACGGGAAGCACCTGCCCGCCTTCGGCCCCCGCTGGCGCACCTTCACGCTTCTCGACGCCGTCGTGCTCGCCATCCTCGCGTTCTGGCACGTCTTCGGCGCGAACACCTCCGACGACGGCTTCCTGCTCACCATGGCCCGCGTGTCCAACGACTCGGACTACATGGCGAACTACTACCGCTGGTACGGCGTGCCCGAGGCCCCGTTCGGCTCCCCGTTCTACGACATCCTCGCCCTGCTGTCCAAGGTGACCACCGCGTCCATGTGGATGCGCCTGCCCACGCTGCTCGCCGCGGTCCTCACCTGGTGGATCCTCTCGCGCGAGATCCTCCCTCGCCTCGGCTCGGTGGTGGCAGACCGCAAGGTGGCCCACTGGACCGCCGCCTTCGTCTTCCTGGCGTTCTGGCTGCCGTACAACAACGGGCTGCGCCCGGAGCCGATCATCGCGCTCGGCGTGATTGCCACCTGGGCCATGTTCGAGCGCTCCATCGCCTCCGGCCGGCTCGCCCCCGCCGCGTGGGGCACGGTGACCGCGGCGATCACCCTGGCCTGTGGCCCGACCGGCCTCGCCGCCGTGGGCATCTTCCTGGTCAGCCTGCCGGCCGTGTTCCGCATCATGAACCGGCGCCGCCACATCGCCCCCGGCCTGGCCTACGTGGCCGTGTTCCTGGGTGCCGGCCTGGCGGTGTTCGTGCCTATCTTCAAAGACCAGACGCTGGCCACCGTGCTCGAGTCCACGTCGGTGCGCAGCCAGGTCGGTCCGGCCCTCGAGTGGTTCTCCGAGTGGGTCCGCTACGGCACGCTCTTCCAGCAGTCCGTGGACGGCGCGATGTCGCGCCGCTTCCCCATGTTCGTGTTCTTCTTCTGCCTCATCCTTATCTCCTGGGCGGTCGCCCGCTTTGGCAAGGTGCCCGGGGTGGCCAAGGACGTGACGCTGCGGATGCTGCTGATCGTGGGCCTGTCCACGTTCTTCCTCATGTTCACGCCGACGAAGTGGACCCACCACTTTGGCATCTACGCGGGCCTGGGCGGCGCTGTCGCCGCACTCGGCGCCGTGGTGCTTTCCCACATCGCGCTGCAGTCCAAGCGCAACCGCACCTTCGCCATCGCCGCGGTCCTGTTCCTCATGGCGCTCACCCTCGCCGGCTGGAACGCCTGGTGGTACGTCTCCTCCTTCGGCGTCCCGTGGTGGGATAAGACCGTCCAGCTCAAGGCGGTCGAGGCGAACAAGGTCATGCTCATCCTCGCCCTGCTCGTCGCCCTGGTGGGCGTGGTCCAGTCCTTCCGCAAGGACCAGACCGAGAAGCGCGTCGGCGGGGCCTGGACCGGCATCATGGCCGCCCCCATCGCCGTGATGGCGGTGGCGATGGTCGCCTTCTCCTGCCTCACCTTTGCTAAGGCGTTCGCGTCCCAGGCCCCCGCCTACTCGGTGGGCATGGGCAACGTGAAGTCGTTCGCCGGCGACACCTGCGCGCTTGCAAACGATGTCCTGCTGGAGGACGACACCAACGATTCCTTCCTCACCCCGGTCGACGGCGTCCCGCTGGGCAAGTCGCTCGACTCCGGCGACGAGAACCGCGGGTTCACGCCCGACGGCGTGCCGGCCTTCATCGTCAGCGAGAACGCGAACTCCTCCGATACGCAGCAGGATTCGCGCTCGGAGGCGTCGGCGGTGGAGAAGGACGCGTCGTCGACAAGCGCTGGCACCGACGGCACGGAGACGGAGGAGGACGCGCCGGACTCCAAGGACCTGACCGAGGAGGCGCAATCCACCACCACGACGCACACGCAGGGCAACCGCCCGAAGTCCATGCGCGGCATCAACGGCTCCACCGTCCGCCTGCCGTTCAACCTGGACTACACGCGCGTGCCGGTGCTGGGCACCTTCGAGGACGAGCCGAAGGCGTCCGCCAAGATCAAGACCTCCTGGTACGAGCTGCCCGAGCTTCACGACGATTCCCCGCTCCTCGTCACCTCCGTCGCCGGCCGCATCAAGCACCACGACATCAACGGCGTCGAGCAGGAGGGCACCGAGCTGGTCCTGGAGTACGGCAAGCGCGCCGACGACGGCAGCATCACCAAGCTGGGCGAGAAGGAAATGCTGGACCAGGGCCCGACCCCGCTGTGGCGCAACCTGCGCCTGCCGCTGGCGGACCTGCCGGAGGACGCGGACGTGGCGCGCCTGGTGGCCGAGGACGCCTCGCTGGCCGAGGAGGACTGGCTGGCCATCACCCCGCTGCGCAACCCGCACCTGTCCCCGCTCAACGAGCGCTTCGACGGCAACACCCCCGGCCTGCTCGACTGGTCCGTCGCCTTCCAGTACCCGTGCCAGCGCACGTTCAGCCACTACGCCGGCGTGACCGAGATCCCGGAGTACCGCATCATGCCGGACGCCCCGGGCAAGCAGCAGCTGTCCGGCTTCATGGACTTCTTGGGCGGCGGCGCGCTGTCCACCGCGGAGGCCGTGAACTACTCCTACGAGATCCCCGGCTACCTGCGCAACGACTGGCAGCGCGACTGGGGCTCCGCCGCGAAGTACGAGCGCAGGACGAACTCCGTCGGCGACATCCCAAACAACGCCCAGATAGACTACGATGAGGTCGTCCGATCGGGCTGGTGGACTCCGGGCCCGATGAAGATCCGTGACCCGGAAGAGTAAGACGAATGCGCCGTTCCCGTCTCGCTGCCGCAGTTGCCGCTGCCCTCATCGCCCTGGCGCCGACCGCCGCCGCGGCCGATGAGCAGGCGGTCCCCGCGCCCATCCAGCCGTCCGACAACGCGGGCCAGCTGGTGGAGCAGCAGGGCTGCACCGACCAGTATCTCATTGCCATCCCGGGCGGTGCCAACACCGCCCCCGGCATCCCCAACGCGGTGCCGCACGGCGGCAACGTGTTCCTCACCGGCATCTTCACCCAGCTGGGGACGGGCGGGAGCGTCCAGCCGCTGTGGGTGTCCTACAGCGCCACCCCGTTTGCGGCGAACAACTACTACGCATCCTCCGCGGACGGGTACAACGAGACGGTGCGCACCGTGAAGCGCCTCTCCGCCTCCTGCCCGGGCGCCACCTTCAGCTTCACCGGCTACTCGCTCGGCGCGGACATTGCGTCGCGCCTCCTGCGAGACATCGCCCACGGCAACGGCCCGATTACCCCGGACCGGGTCGACTCCGCCGCCCTGTTTGCCAACCCGTACCAGGGCGGCAACGGCGCGGTGCTCTCCCGCATCACGGCCCCCGAGTCCCGCGGCGCGCTCGGCGAACTCAAAGGCGGCTACGGCGAGCTCGGCGAGCGCGTCCTGGAGATCTGCAACCCGCGCGACATCGTCTGTTCCACCGACGCCCAGTACCGCCCGCTTGTCGAGCCCGCACTGGCCACCGACCTGCGCGCCGGCAAACTTCCGCTGAAAAAGTTCAACGTCCTGCTGAGCAACCTGGGCATCGGCGCGCTGGGCGTGTTCACCGGCATGGGCGCCCACGGCCAGTACACGCTGGCGGACCAGCAGGAAGCGTCGAACTGGATCATCTCGCACGCCTAAACCCGTTACAGTGGGGGCATGCATGACCTATTTGAGCTAGTCAACGGGGACTGGGTGCGCGAGCACGAGATCCCCGCCGACCGCGGCATCGACGGATCCTTCTACGCGCTGCGCGACAAGTCGGAGGAGGACGTCCACGCGCTGCTGCAGGAGGGCGCGGGCCGCGGGGGCGACCTGTACACCTCCTTCATGGACACCGACGCCATCAACGCCGCTGGCACGGCCCCGCTCCAGGAGGACCTGGACGCACTGTCCGTGACCACCGTCGAGGAGTTCGTCGCTGCGCTCGGCGCCCTCGAGCGCAGCGGCGTCGGCGGCCCGCTGACCTACTGGGTAGCGAAGGACTCGCAGGGCGAGGACTCCGTGCCGTACCTCATCCAGTCCGGCCTGGGACTGCCCGATGAGGCCTACTACCGCTCCGAGGAACACGCCGAAACGCTCGCCGCATACAAGGAGCACGTGGCGCGCATGCTCGGCGTGCTGGACCCGAAGTACCTCCTCGGCCTGACGCCGGAGCTGGCGGCCGAACGCATCCTCAACCTGGAGACGCAGCTGGCGGGCAGCCACTGGGACGTGGTGCGCTCCCGCGACGCCATGGCCACCTACAACCCGACCACGCTCGACGCGCTGCCCGCCAACGTGCAGGCGCTGCTGCGCGCCTCCGGGCTTCCCGACGGCACTGTGATCAACATGATGCCGTCCTACACCGAGGACCTCGAGGGCATGCTGCGCCCGGAAACGCTCGCCGATTGGCAGCTGTGGGCTGTCTGGAACATCCTGCGCACCCGCGCTGGCCTCCTCACCGAGGAGATCGGCGCCGCGAACTTCGAGTTCTACGGCACCACGCTCTCCGGCGCGACCGAGCAGCGGGACCGCTGGAAGCGCGCCGTCGGGCTAGCCGAGTCCCTCGTGGGCGAGGAGATTGGGCAACGCTACGTGGAGAAGCACTTCCCGCCCCCCAGCAAGGAGCACATGCTCAAGCTGGTGGACTACCTGGTCGCCGCGTACCGCGAGCGGATCTCGGCGCTGGACTGGATGACGGAAGGCACCCGCGAGCGCGCGCTGGAGAAGCTGGACCAGTTCACCGCCAAGATCGGCTACCCCGACAACTGGCGCAGCTTCGACGGGCTCGAGTTCTCCACCAGCGGCGCCGACCTGGTGGCCAACGTGCGCCGCGGCTCCGCCTTCGAGCACGACTACCAGCTGGACAAGATTGGCAAGCCGGCGGACCGCAACGAGTGGGTCACCACCCCGCAGACCGTCAACGCCTTCTACAACCCGGTGGTCAATGACATCACCTTCCCGGCCGCGATCCTGCAGCCGCCCTTCTTCGACCCGGACGCCAGCGCGGCCGAGAACTTCGGCGCGATCGGCGCGGTAATCGGCCACGAGATCGGCCACGGCTTTGATGACCAGGGCTCGCGTTACGACGGAGCGGGCAACCTCAACTCCTGGTGGACCGACGAGGACCGCGAGGCCTTCGAGGCCCTGACCGCCAAGCTGGTCGAGCAGTTCAACGGCCTCGTACCGTCCGTGCTCGACGAAGGCTCCCAGGGCGTCAACGGCGAGTTCACCCTCGGCGAGAACATTGGTGACCTCGGCGGGCTCGGCATCGCCGTCGTGGCGTACCGCAACTACGAGCAGAACCCCGACTTCGAGGCGCTGTTCAAGGCGTGGGCGCGCGTGTGGCGCTCCAAGACCCGCCCGGAGATGGCCGCGCAGCTGCTGGCCATCGACCCGCACGCCCCGAACGAGTTCCGCTGCAACGTGATCGCCGCAAATATCGACGAGCTGTACCAGGCCTTCGACGTCGAGGAGGGCTCCGCCATGTGGATCGCCCCCGAGGACAGGGTGAAGATTTGGTAGACGAGTACCCGGAGAACGTCCAGGGCGACCCGGACTTCAACGTCGGCGGCGTGGACCGCCCGCTGCCGGACGCGCTGCAGTTGGAGCAGCTCGTCTCCTACATCGAGGCGACGTACGACCCGGACTCGCCCCAGTACCTGGCGCTGCTGCCGGACAGGATCACGCACGCGGCCATGCTCATGCTGGGGTCCGCGGTGGACCATACGATGCCGGGCGTTGCGTATACGGGCGAGGTGGCGTCGAGAAGCTGCCCGCTCGGCGAGCTGTACGGAGACGACGCCGCGACCTGGGTGATCGCGCTGTGGGACGGGCCGGACAGCGCGATGGAGCACTGGTTCCGGCCGGAGGCGGCGGCGGTGGCGCAGCTGTCGGGCGCCACTGTGCTGGTGTCGGACCGGCCCGACGACGCGGTGGCATTCGCCCGCGAGCAGGGCGCGGAAACGGTCGCGGTGTGGGCGTTTTCCACGGGCAGCGAGCGCCTGCCGCGCGACGTCGACGCCGTAGCCCTCACTTTTCCCACAAAAGTTGCGGACCTGGGCGTGCCCACGTTTCTCCAGGTGGGGACGAAGGACGAGCTCGGGGCAAAGATTTCCGACGCCCACGAGTACCACTCGACGCACTACATCCAGACCCCGGCTGAGGCCCGGCGGCGCGTCCGGGACCTCGCGGAGTTCTTGAGAGCACTAGAGCTCTAGGACCGAGTCGGCCTCGCTGAAGTCCTCCGGGGCGGGCTCGGGGGCCTCGACGAGGAAGGAGGCGGCGCCGGCGGAGTCGCGCATGGCCAGCATCGGCCCGAAGGGGCTGTCGCCAGGACCGGCGAGCACCTCCCCGCCCAGCATGCCGACCTCCTGGCGCGCCTGCGAAATGTTCGCCACGCCGAAGAAGCTCTGCCAGCCCGCGTGCTGCTCCTGCACGCGCATGCCCAGAAACGGCGCGCCCTCCGCGAGCGCCAGGTAGTAGCCGTCCGACTCCTTGATCTCCCAGTCAAACAGGTCGCCGTAGAAGTCGATCGCCGCGAGATCCGGGGCGCTGTACTCGTACCAGACCGGCACGCCCGGCTCGCCGGCCGCGACGAACTGCTCCTCACCGGCCGGGTCGATCAGACCGAACAGGCCACCCGCCGGGTCCTGGCACACCTGCATCCGGCCCAGGGAGACCTCGGAGGACGCCACAACTTTTCCGCCAAACTTTTCCACCGGGGCCCCGCCCAGGAAATAGGTCACCCACGCGGGCTTCTCGCCCGGCACGATGCCCGCGACCGGGAGTCCCTCCTTCTTGGCCACCAGGTAGTCCTCGCCGGAGGTCTCCCAGCCGAGGAGTTTGGAGTAAAAGTAGGTGGATTTCTGCACGTCAGGCGTGAGCAGGTCCTGCCAGTACGGCATACCGGGTTCCGCGCTGAAAGCGGGCATGCAAGGCTCCTTTGCAGGTTCGGGTTAGGGGAGGTTGCGCCACTTCTCCGGGTCGAAGTCGTCGTTGGCGGTGCGTTCGTCGAAGTAGTCGTCTTCCTCCCCGCCGCAGACAACGGTGGCGGTGGTGGAGTCGAGGGAGACCACGTCGGCGTCGTAAAGCAAATGGCTTCTCGACGTCACCACCTCCCCGTTGACGGCGACGTCGCCCGCAGCGATAGCCTCCTTGGCGTGGCCGCCGGACTCGACGAGGTTGGCCAGCTTGAGGAACTGGCCGAGGCGGATGGAGTCGCCGGAGATGGAAACGTCCATACTAGGCAAGCTTCACCGCGGTGCCGGTCGTGGAGACGAGCATGGCGCCGCCGTCCGGGCCGAGCGGTTCGTAGTCGATGGCCACGGAGATGACGCCGTCGGCGCCGAGCTCCTCGCCGCGCTTCCACAGCTCGTTGAGCGCGGCGTCGCGGGCCTGCGCGATCTCCACGGGGCGGTTGTAGCCGGCGCTCATGCTGCGGTAGAGGTTGATGCCAATGACGGTCTCGCCGCCAATCACGCGCATGTATTCACTGATGGTGCGACCTTCAACGGTCGGAGTCGTAGTCAAGATCATGCACTCATTCTAGCCGAGGTCAGCGCTCGGCCTGATCCACCGGCATGATGTTGAGACTGTCGATGTTCACGTGCGGCGGCAAGCTGGCCACCCAGCGGATCGCCTCCGCGACATCCTCGGCGGACAGATTGAGTTTGCCCTCGTACACCGCGTCGGCTTTCTCCTGGTCACCGGCGAATCGATTGAGTGAAAAGTCCGTCTTCACCCGGCCGGGGTCGATCTCGGTCACGCGGATGCGCTGGTCGGCCTCCTCGCGCCGGAACGCGCGAGTGGCGCCGCGCAGGCCGTACTTCGCCGCGTTATAGCCGGCGCCGCCCTTGTAGGCGTCCGTGCCCACGACCGACCCGATGTTGATCACCAGCCCCTGCGACTCCTTGAGCTGCGGATACAGCGCGCGGGTGACACGCATCGTGCCCATCACGTTGGTGGCAAACATCCATTCCCAGTCTGCATCGCTCGCGTCACGGAGATAGTCCAGCTGCTTCGCGCCGCCCGCGTTGTTGACTACCAAGTCAACGCGTTCCAGCTGGGCCGCAAGCCTATCGACGCTCCCCTGATCCGTCACATCCAACTCCGCCGCCACCCCGCCGATCTCCTCGGCGACCGCTCGGCACCGGTCCAGCCGGCGTGCCGCGACGACCACGCGCCACCCGTCCTTCGCCAGCGCGCGGGCCGCCGCCGCGCCAATACCCGCGGAACCGCCAGTAACTACTGCAACTCGCTGCTTTCCCATGTGATCAGCCTAACAGGATCGATTGCACCCTCTGAAAATCATCCAGGCCGCGATGGCGATGAAGCCGCCCAACTTTGCCGCCAAAAGTGCGAACCCGAAAAACCAGACCAGCCCAGTCCCTATAAGCAGCAGCGCCTCCGGAAGCCCAGCCGAAAACTGCGCGAAAATTGCGCCGAAAAAGAGGACCGCCTTCGGGTTGGACAGGTTGGTGGCCACGCCGAGCCGAAACGGGTGCACCACCCGCGACGCTGCGGGAACATCCGGGTTGCTTGCGTTGCGAATCGCGCCGTACCCCATCCACGCGAGGTACGCACCGCCCACCAGCTGCAGGACCGCGAGGATCTGCGGAAACGCGTGCATGAGCGCGCTGAGCCCCAATACCGACGCCACGATCCACGTGGCAAGAAGAATCATGCGATGCCCCTACCCTGGGCCTATGACCTTTCACTCTGAGCTTGCACACGACCCAGACTGGCACCACCCCAACGATATGCCCGACCACGGGCCAGGTTGGGAGCTGGTCCGCGAATTTAATGCGCTGAGCAACACCGACCCGCAGCGCGCCCGCGAACTTTTGGCCGAAATGTTCCCCAACGGCGAAACCCCCAGTGTGTGGGCCCCGATCCACCTGGAGTACGGCACGAACACGCACTTCGGACCGGACTGCTACATGAACTTCAACTGCACCATCCTGGACATCGCGGATGTCACCATCGGGGCGCGCACTCTGTTCGGCCCCGGCTGCCAGCTCATCACCGTGAGTCACCCGCTGGACGCCAAGGACCGCGCTGAGGGCTGGGAGCGCGCGCAGCCGATCACCATCGGCGACGACTGCTGGTTCGGCGCCGGGGCGATGGTCATGCCGGGCGTGACCGTCGGCGACCGTTGCGTGATCGCCGCTGGTGCGGTGGTGACCAAGAACATCCCCGCCGACTCTGAACTAGCCCCCGAAAGTTGGACTGGTTTAATTCTAAGCGGTTAGGGGTTCAAGGGTCTGATTCCGATATTGCATCGGGGTCAGGCCCTTGAGTCGTTGTTGGATGCGTTCGGTGTTGTACCACCCGATGTACTCATCGATCGCCTGGTTGAACTCTGCGACGGTGTCGAAGACTTCACCGTGGTACATCTCTGTCTTCAAGTGTCCAAAGAAGTTCTCCATGACCGCGTTGTCGTAGCAGTTGGCTTTACGCGACATCGACTGCACACCACCGTTGTCGCCGATCAGGTCACGCCAGGAGGCATGCTGGTACTGGAAGCCTTGATCGGTGTGCATCATCCACCCGGGTTCAGGCGCACACGCCGCGATCGCCTTGGATAAAGAATCGGCGGTAAAGGCTGTCGACGGCGATGTGGCCACGGTGTGAGCGACGATGGAGCGGTCGAACAAGTCCATCACCGGTGACAAATACACCTTGCGGCCTTGGACCCTGAACTCGGTGACGTCGCTGACAAAGACGGTGTTTGGCTTATCCGGGGTGAACTTGCGGTCGAGTGTGTTGTCGGCGATGTGGCTGATCGTCCCAGCGTAGGAAACATAAGGCCTGCGTTGGCGGACCTTGGCTCGCAGCCCCATCTCGCGCATGAGTTTGTAGACGAGCTTGTGGTTGACCACCCAGCCCTGGTTACGCAGATCGAGTAGTACTCGCCGGTAGCCGTAGCGATGCTTGTTACGTTCGAAGCTTTCCCGAATCGCATCTTTAAGCGCGGCGTGCTTATCCGGTTGGCTGAGTCGTTTCTGGTGGTAGAAGAATGTCGACCGTGGGATACCAGCTGCCTCTAGGAGGTATTCCAAGCGGTGGTGCGACTTGAGAATGACGATCGCCTGGACTTTCAGGCGCGTCCCTGATTCCTCAAGTCCCGCAATTTTTTTAGATAAGCGTTTTCCGCTTCCAACCGCGCGATCTGACGGCGCAGCTGCTCTTCCTCGCTAAGCCGCTTCGGGACGGCCGAGCCTCTGGGCCTGCCTTTCGGCTTCGGTTTTAGTGCCTCATCGCCACCTTTGCGCCATTTCCACACCCAGTCTTTGACGAGTTGGTCTGACGACAGGCCAAACTCATGGGCAAGATCCATTCTTGTCTCGCCAGCAAGGTGGCGTTGGACAACTTCCTTTTTGATCTCGAACGAGTACTGCTGCTTTGTCGGTTTCTCCACAAGACATAGCCTGCCATGCAGCTGAAACCGACGGTACAACGTACGGACGGCGTATTTGGAGACACCCAGAGCATTGGCAGCGGCTATAGAGCCCATGCCTTGCTCGAAAAGCTCAACCAACTGCTCGCGCTGCCGCTCACTTAGCGAACTTCGTGCTCTCAAAGAAAACTACTCCCCACTAGTCGGTAACTGATTTCTCAGTCCAACTAATGGGGAGCAGTTCACTCCCTCGTGGCGGGCGTGCCCGCAACCGTCAAACGCAACATCTAAATTTCGTACATTCGAACACTATATTGCCTGGTAGCCAGAGTCGACGCACTATAACCCTTGCGCGTCGTATGTGCGTTCGGTAGCATGATGGAAACTTCACTTCGATGGGGGACACCATGACCACCGCAACCGCATCGCCACCGACCTACTTCCGCACCCAACGACCAGACGACCCACTCAGTTCCGCCGCCCAGGCCACCCGCGAGGCCCACTTCGCCGTCTTCGCCCCGTACATCGACGGCGACATCGAGGACTTCGACCTGCGCGTTACCCAAATCCAACAGGCCACCGGGTGGTCCAAGGGCTTCGTCGAACACGGCATCTTCGCCTACGCCACGCTGCGGCACCTCCCCCAGCTCCAGGAGCTCCACTGCCGCACGAAGCTGCTCGACATGTCGCACCTCACCGCCATCGAGCGGGTGCTCGCCGAGCTCGGGGAGGAGGTCGACCCTGAGGCTTTCGCGCTTATCGACGACACCTTGGCCGCCCTCTTCACGCCCTCCAAAACCGATCAGCACATGCCCCGGAGACACACCGTCACCAGACGCATCCGCGAGCTCATCCGCCAGATCGACCCGGAGCGCGCCTACGACCCGAAGCGCCGCCGAGAGCGAGCCGCTGCGGGGCCATCGGTCACGTTCGCAGACTTCGTCCTGGGCGGGGTGTCGCAGTCCGTGGTCCAGCTCAACACGGACGAGGTGACCGCGGCCCGGTGCAAGAAGAGCATTCTCCGTGTGGCGCGCGAGCAGAAGCTGACGTTGGCCGAGACGGTGGTGCGGCTGTTGACGGGGGAGGTGGTGGCGTCGGTAAGCCCGGTGCTCCACGTCTACGCGCCGAAGGGGCGCGCGGCGGGCGACCCGGTGCAGCTGCCCGGGAGCGGGTGGACGGGGCCGGAGGCGACGGCGGCGCTGGACGAGTGGATCGCGCGGGCCGGTGCGCGCGAGGTGGACCTGGACGAGATTTCGCGGAAAAGTACCGAGAGCTACACGCCGACCGCGGAGATGCGCAGCTACGTCGTGGCGCGCGACGGCACATGTATTTTCCCGGGGTGCCATCGGTCGGCGGCGGACTGTCAACTGGACCACCGCATCCCCTTCGACCGGGGTGGCGCGACGACGCCGGACAACCTCTTCGCGCTCTGCCAGCACCATCACAACCTGAAAACCGATAAGCGGGCCACGTACCTGGTCGACCGGGTGACCGGTGAGGTGGTCTGGCTGTTCGCCGACGGGACGTACGAGTTCGCCGAGTCCGAGGGGCTCCTCAACCAGGAAGCCGTGCCGACGCACCCGCGATGGAGGTCCAGCCTGGACAGCGTGCGAAGGAATCGGGCGCGCGCCGCCGAGTTCGCCGCGAAGGGCCACGCGATCCTGGACGAGCTCGACCGCGACCACGACGAGGAGAAAGCTCACGCGCGGATCGCGGCGCTCGAGCGGGAGTACGGAATGACATTCCCGAACTAGTCCTTTCACCGAGCGCGAAGTGAATACGCGCCCTAAACTTCGCTGGGCACGACCCACCATGCAACGAAAACGAGGTAGCACCACATGCAACTCCCCGCTCCCCTGAACCAGATAGTCAAGGACGCCACGCTCGAGCAGGTCATCGCCGCCATCGCCGGCGTGTTCGTGGCCGGCGGACTCGTCGGCGGCGCGATCAGCGCGATCGCCACCCAGAACACCGAGACCACCGAGACCACCACCGGCCCGACCCTGGAAGCCCGCGCGAAGCTCGACGCCCTCTACCAGGCGCCGGGCCCGGACTCCGGTAAGGACGCGTTCGACGGCAACGGCCAGACCCACCCGTTCAAGGGCCAGGTGATCCCCGGCTTCTCCGGCATGATCGAGATCGGCGATGGCTCTTTCTACGGCCTGCCCGATAACGGCTTCGGCGCCAAGGACAACTCCTCCGACTTCCTGCTGCGCATCTACCACGTCAGGCCAAATTGGGAGACCGCGGAAACCGCCAAGGACCCGCAGGGCGTCGGCGGCGTCGAGGTACTCGACTTCGCCGGGATGAAGGACCCGAACCACAAGATCCCGTGGGAGATCGTCAACAACGACACGGAGGACCGCCTCCTCACCGGTGCGGATTTCGACCCCGAATCCTTCGTCCAGGCCGAGGACGGCACCTTCTGGGTCGGCGAGGAGTTCGGCCCGTACATCCTGCACCTTGACAAGGACGGCACGCTTCTCGACGCCCCGTTCCCCTACCCCGGCGTCACCAGCCCGTCCAACCCGGCCCTGAAGGACGGGGAAACCCCCAACCTGCGTAACTCCAAGGGTTTCGAGTCCATGGCCACCGACGGGCGCTACCTCTACCCCATCTTCGAGGGCTATCTCGACGACGCCACCGACAAGCACGTCCGCGTCGTCTCCCAGTTCGACACCGAGGAAGGCAAGTACACCGGCAAGACCTGGAACTACGTCGCCGACACCGAGGACGCAAACCTGGGCGACGCCTTCCTCACCGAGGACGGCCGCCTCCTCGTCCTCGAGCGCGACGACAACCTGGGCTCCGACGCAAAGCTGAAGAAGGTCTTCGAGGTCAAGGGCTTCAAGGATGCGGAGCCGGGCAGCACCCTGGAGAAGAACCTGATGGTGGACCTGCTCAACATTGCAAACCCGGGCAAGATCGGCATGGTGTCCGACGCCCGAGCGTACGGCGTCGGCGACCCCTTCTCCTTCCCGCTGGTCAGCGTGGAAACCATCGTCCAGCTCAAGGACGGCCGCTACCTCACTGCCCTGGACAACAACTTCCCGGGCAACGACGGCCGCTACCGCGGCAAGCCGGACGACACAGAGATGCTCATCTTCTCCTACCGCAGGTAGAACCGGTCCACCACCTCGTACTTCGGGCCGCCGCTTCGACCTTGCCCACGGTGCGACTCCATGAGGAGCACCTCGTCGACGGTGAAGTCGGGGCCGGAGTAGATGGAGAGGGCGTGGGCGTGGTCGTCGAGAAGCAGCATGTCCCGCGTCCTCGTCCCCCTGCGGGCGACTGACAGGTGGGCGCGCTGGCGCCGCCACTGCTCCGGGTCGAGCTGGCAGTCCGCCATGAGGTCCTTGAGCGGCGCCTTGTCCCCGCCGACGCCGATCCACAGCGTGCGGCGGTCGAAGCAGCCGGCGCCGCGCAGGTGCAGGCGCAGCGGGCGGGTAAACGCCGTCGCCTGCGAAAGGTGGTCGCTCACCGCGGCGGCGTCGTTCGGCTGGCTGCCGTAGAACGCGCACGTGATGTGCCAGTTGTCCGGGTCCGTCCAGCGCACCTCCGTGCCGGAGAACTCCCGGATCGGGCGCAGGGCAGTGATGAGGTGCTCCGTGACCTCGGCCGGTGGGACGATCGCTGCGAAGAGACGTCTCATGCCCCTCACGCTACCCTGGAAACTCATGTTTGACCTTGCGAAAATCGGAAAGGGTCTGCCAGTAGCGGATTCCCTGGACCAGCTGCCCGATTCCGGCCCGCTCGTCGTACAGGCCCCGCCCGGAACGGGTAAGACGACGCTGCTGCCGCCGGCGATTGCAAACAAGGTTGGCAAGACCATCGTCACCGCGCCGAGGCGAGTCGCGGTGCGTTCGGCGGCGAGAAGGCTGGCGCACCTGGACGGTTCAGCTTTGGGCCAAAAAGTTGGCTACTCCATCCGCGGCGAGCATAAGAACGGCGCGCTCGTCGAGTTCGTCACCCCGGGCGTACTCCTTAACCGCCTGCTCAAGGACCCGGGGCTTGAGGGAGTCAATGCAGTCATCCTCGACGAGGTCCACGAGCGCCAGCTGGACACCGACCTGGTGCTGGCCATGTGCATGGAGGTCGCAGTGCTTCGCGACGATCTCTACCTCGCCGCCATGTCCGCCACCCTCGACGCGGGCACGTTCGCCCAGCACATGGGCGCGCGCGTCATGTCCACCGAGGCGGTGACCCACCCGCTGGACATCGAGTACGCGCCACACCCGGAGCGCGTCCAGGGCACGCGCGACTTCTACCGCCACGTTGCGCAGTTGGCGCAGGCCAGCACAACGCGCACCCTCGTGTTCGTCCCCGGCGCGCGCGAGGTGGACCTGGTGTGCGGCGCGTGTGAGGACGCAAAACCTCTGCACGGGCGGCTTTCCTCCGCCGAGCAGGACGAGGCGCTGAACGGAAGCTCCCAAGTCGTCGTCGCGACGAGTATTGCGGAGTCCTCGATCACGGTGCCGGGCGTGCGCCGCGTGGTCGACGCGGGCCTGTCGCGCGTGCCCAAGCGCGACAACCGCGGCATGACGGGGCTGGTCACGGTCTCGGAGGCCGTCACGAGTGCGGAGCAGCGGGCGGGCCGCGCAGGCAGGCTCGGGCCGGGGCACGTCATTCGAGCATTTTCCCGCGATGACTTCCAAAAATTCGCGGCGGACATTTCGCCCGAAATTGCCACCAGCGACCTTACCGGCGCCGCGCTCGCCATCGCCGCGTGGGGCTCCCCCGACCTGCCACTGCTCGACCCGCCGCCGGAGCAGTCGCTTGCCGACGCCCACACCACCCTCCGCCAACTCGGAGCCCTCGACGCCGACAACGCCATCACCACTTTTGGCCGAAAACTGGTGAGCCTGCCGCTGGACCCCCGGCTCGGGGCGGCGCTGCTGGAGTACGGGTCGGGGGCGGCGGAGTGCGTCGCCAGGCTTGGCGACATGGACGCGAAGCGCCTCGCCCGGCTCGTGCCGAAAACCCCAAAGGTCCCCGACGGCGACGTGATTGCGACTGCGTTCCCGCAGTGGGTGGCAAAGCGGGTCGGCGACGAGTACCTGCTGGCCAGCGGCACCCGCGCAACTTTTGCAGGAAAAGAAGAGTGGATCGCCGCCGCCGAGGTGCAGAGGACGTCCCGCGGCGCCATCATCCGCGAGGCCGCGCCGTATCACCTGCCGGAAGCGCGCGTCGAGGAGACCGTCCGAGCAACCTTGCACAACGGGAAGGTCCGCGGGCGGAAGGTTCGGGCGGTCGGCGCGATCGAGCTGTCGTCGACGCCCGTGAAACTGTCGCCGGAAGAGGCGCAGGGGGCGCTCGAAGGGATCTCCCTGGAGGATCTCCAACTCGACGAGGCGGCGCAGAAGCTCAAGCAGCGGCTGGACTTCCTGCACGAGGCGCTTGGCAGTCCGTGGCCCGATGTGTCGCGTGGCGACTATTCGGTGGAGGTTGGCGAGCTGGCGGGTGGGGCGTCGATAAGCGAGCTCAATATGCGCAACGCACTCATGCGGCAGCTGCCGTGGCCCAAGGCCGCGAAGCTGGACGAGCTCGCGCCGGAGCGGCTGCCGATCGGCAGGATCGATTACTCGACGGGGCGACCGCTCGTGCAGGTGAAGCTGCAGCTGGCGTTCGGGCTGGCGGACTCGCCGGTGATCGCGGGGCGCAAACTTCTCTTCCATCTGCTGTCGCCGGCCGGGCGCGAGCTGGCCGTCACCGACGATCTCCGCAGCTTCTGGGACGGGCCGTACCAGGACGTGCGCAAGGAGATGCGCGGCCGCTACCCCAAGCACCCGTGGCCGGAGGACCCGTGGAGCGCGACGCCGACTGCGCGCACAAAAAAGCACCAAAACTAACAGATTTGGGGGCTCGCCGGGTAACTTATTCGCCATGACTACCCGCGCCCACACTGTAACTATGTGGACTTTGGTCTCCCTGATCATCGGCTCCACCATCGGCTCCGGCATCTTCGCCCTGCCGCAAAACATCGGCTCGGTGGCCAGCCCCGGGGCGATGCTGATCGGCTGGGTGATCGCCGGCGTGGGCATGCTCTCTGTCGCGTTTGTGTTCCAGATTTTGGCGCGTCGCAAGCCGCACCTGGACTCCGGCGTGTACTCCTACGTGCGCGCGGGCCTGGGCGACTTCATCGGCTTTACCAGCGGGTTAGGGTACTGGCTGGGCTCCGTGATGGCGCAGGTGGGCTACGCCACCCTGTTCTTCTCCACCATCGGCTACTACGTGCCCGCGTTTAAAAACGACTGGGTGCTCGCCGGCGCGGTGACCGTCCTGACCTGGACGATCTTTGCCATGCTCACGCGCGGGGTGAAGCAGGCCGCGGTGATGAACGTGATCACCACGGTGGCCAAGCTGGTGCCGATTTTGTGCTTCGTGGTCCTCGTCGCCTTCCTCGGCTTTTCCTGGGACAAATTCACGTTGGACTTTTGGGGCGAAAGTTCTTCGATCCCGTTTTCCCAGCAGCTGCAGGGCATCATGCTGTACACGGTGTGGGTGTTCATCGGTATCGAGGGCGCCTCGGTGTACTCCAAGCAGGCGCGCACGCGCACGGACGTCGGCCGCGCCACCATCATCGGCTTCCTCTCCGTCCTCCTGCTGCTGGTCGCGGTGTCGACGCTGTCCTACGGCGTGCTCACCCAGCCGGAGCTGGCGGCGCTGCCGGAAAACTCGATGGGCGCGGTCCTCGAGGCGGTCGTCGGTCCGTGGGGCGGCGTGTTCATCTCCATCGGCCTGTGCCTGTCGGTGCTCGGCGCCTACGTGTCGTGGCAGATGCTGTGCGCGGAGCCGATCGTGCTCATGGCCAACGACGGCCTGCTGCCCAAGGCCCTGGGCAAGACGAACAACGAGGGATCCCCGTTCCGCGCGCAGCTCATCTCCACGGTGGTGATCCAGCTCTTTGTCATCATCTTCTTTTCCAACGAGGCCTCCTACAACGCGATGGTGCAGCTGGCCACCATCATGTACCTGCTGCCCTACATCTTCTCCTCGCTGTACCTGATCCTGCTGGCCTCGCGCGGCAAGGGCCTGAGCCACCCGCACGCGGGCGAGCGTTTCGACGACTCCGGGCCGGCCACCACCCGCGCGGACGACCGCCGCAGCCTCATCATCGGCGTGGTCGGGTTCGTCTACTCGCTGTGGCTCGTCTACGCCGCGGACCCGGTCTACGTGCTGCTGGGCGCGCTCGCGGTCCTGCCGTGCATCGTGCCGTACGTGTGGACGCGCGTGCACAACAAGGAGCGCCTGTTCAATGCGTTCGAGTGGGTTGTCGTCGCCATCGTTGTCGTCGGCGCCGCGTTCGCGGTGCTCAGGCTTATCGACGGCACACTCACCCTCAGCTAACGCCAATCACCGGCCACAACACCTCGGTGATGCGCTTGGCCTGCAGCTTCGCGCTGCCCACGTTAAAAGTGGAGCGCAGAATCACAGCACCGACGACCATTGCGCCGACGACGCCCGGGTCGGCCTCGGGGCGCAGGGTGCCCTTCGTCTGGGCGTCCTCGATGTCCTCGATGAACCTGTCGTAGAACGCCTCTTCGAAGCGCTCGCGCCACGCGACCACGAGCGGGTCGGCAGAGGCGATGAGCGAGCCGAAGACGCGGGTGCCCACATTGTCCTCGATGAAGGAACCGAGCTCCGTGATGTACTCGCGGAACGCCTCCTTGGTCAGCGCGTCATCCTCGGAGTAGTAGTCCACGATGTTGGGGATGGAGATGGCGATGTTGTCCAGCGCGTCGACCAGCATCTCTTTGCGGTCCGCGTAGCGACGGTAGATGGTCGTTTTGGCCACACCGGAATCGGCGACGACCGCGTCGATGGAGGTTGCGCTAAACCCCTCGCGCTGCGCGATGCGGAGCACGGATGCGTAGATCCGCTCCTCGGTGGTGAGCTTCTTGGCGGAACCGTCTCCTTTTGCGTCACGATCAATGTGTGCCATACGTCAATATTCTGGCATATCCCTAGGAGCGTGTCAGCAGTTCCTGCCACCCGAGGCGCAGGCAGAGCACCACAACGAGCACCAAAAGCGCGATACGCACGAGTTTTGAACCGCCGCTCAATACGGTCCTTGCCCCCCCCAATTGGGCGCCCACCACGTTCGCCGCAGCAAGCACGAGCGCTAACTTCCACTCAACAAAGCCGCCCGCGATGAACACCACGAGTGCCCCGGTGTTCGTCGCGGTGTTGATCACCTTCGCCATCGCGGCGGACTGCAGGAACGACTGGGTGAACACGGCCGTGAACCCCATAATGAGGAACATGCCGGTGCCGGGGCCGCGATGGCCAGCCCGATGAGCGCGCGCCGCCGGGTGATCAGCCGGTTCCCCTCCGCCCCGAACTCGGGCTTCAGCGTGATGAAGACGCCCACGGCCAGCAGCAGGACGATGATTGCGGGGCGGATGACGGAGTCGCTGATCAGGGCGACCGCCAGGGCCCCGCCTGCCGACGCACACCCCGCCGCCACCGCGTACCCCCAGGTCACCCGCGGGACGCCAACCTTGCGCACCAGCGTCGCCGCGGCGGAGGCGGTGCCGGTCACCGCCGCGACCTTGTTGGTGGCCAGCACGCTCGCCGCCGACGACGGCGTCGATCCACCCGGCCGCCGCCGACGCCACCGCGAGCAGGAGAAGTGTGCCCATGGCAGTAAACGCTACTATGAGGTCCTATGCAGCGTTGGATGGTTGTGGCCCCGGCTTCGGTGTTGCTGGGCTGGGTGCTCTCCGCGCTCCATGTGCCCGCAGCCTGGATCCTCGGCGCCATCATCGCCTCCGGCGCCGCGGCGCTGATCACCGGCAGCGACCTGCCGCTGGATGACCGCGTGTTCCGGCTCGCCCGCGGTGCAGTCGGCGTGATGGCGGCGTTGCCGCTGGTGGGCATCCCGCCGAGGGAGCTGCTGCCGTTTCTCCTTCCCGGCGTCGCCGCCGCCGCGTTCGTGATCGTGCTGGCGTTCGTCGGCGGTTTCGTGCTGGCCAACCACGGTGTGTCGCGGGAGACCGGTGTGCTGTCATTGCTGGCGGGTGGGGCGTCGTTAATGCCCGCGATTGCAAAGGACGTCGGGGCCGACGTGCGCTACGTGACCCTCACGCAGTACCTCCGCCTGCTCGTGGTCTCTATGACCCTGCCGCTGGTGGCGGGGCTGCTCAGCGCACCGCAGACGCACGCCCCGGAGGAAACGGACCCGTACTGGTGGATGTGGCTGCTCGTGCCGGCGATCGTGCTGGTGGGCCAGCCGCTGGGCAAGCTGTTGCGCCTGCCCAACTCAAGCGTGTTCGGCCCGATGCTGCTCACCGCGCTCCTCGGTTCGCTCACCCCGTTCCAGATCATCCCGCCGCAGCCGCTCATGGTCGGGGCGTTCCTCTGCCTCGGCTGGATGTGCGGCGGCGGGCTCTCCGTGCCGGCGCTGCGGCAGTTCAGCCGGCTGCTGCCGGCCACGCTCGCCTACATCGTGCTGCTCATGGCGGCGTGCGCGGCGTCCGGCTGGGTAATGTCCAAGTGGCTCGGGCTCTCGCTCTACGAGGGCTACCTGGCCACCACGCCGGGCGCGCTGGAGACCGCGCTCGCGCTGTCCGCGGAGGGCGGCGCGGGCCCGGCGGTGGTGTCGCTGCAAATCATCCGGCTGGTGTGCATCCTCATCGTCGCCGGCTACCTGCCCAACCTGCTGCGGAAGCTTTCGCGCTAGTGGTTGAGCACCTCGTGGGCGAGCATGTCCATGGGCATTGACCCGAGGCCGAGCGCCTTGGTGTGGAACTGGGCCGCCGTCATCCCCTGGGCCAGCGCGCGTTCGCGCAGCGTGCACCAATCGCGGTAGCCGATCGCGTACGACGGCGCCTGCCCCGGCCACCCCATGTAGCGGTCCAGCTCGAACGAGATGCGCGTCTCCGGCATGGCGCAGTTGTCGCGCAGGAACGCCTTCGCGTACTGGGCGTCCCAGGTGCCGCTGCCGTCCGGCGAGAGCTTCTTCAGGTGGACGCCGATGTCCACCATCACGCGGGCCAGGCGCAGGCGCCGCGAGTCCAGCAGCCCCATCAGGTAGCCGGGGTCCTCGAACCAGCCGAAGTTCTCCATGAGGTGCTCGGCGTAGAGCGCCCACCCCTCGCCGTGCGCGGAGTTGAGGCACACGGAGCGCCGCCACAGGTTGAGCTCGTTGCGGTTGAGCAGCGCCGCGCCGTGCTGCAGGTGGTGGCCGGGGATGCCCTCGTGGAACACGGTGGACAGCTCCTGCCAGGTATGGAAGGTCTCCTGCCCTTCCGGCACGGACCACCACATGGTGCCGGGGCGCAGCATGTCGTCGCTCGGCGGGGTGTAGAAGACGCCGCCGGACCCGGCGCGGTCGATCGCAGTGTTGACCCCGGGCATGTCCTCCGGGATGTCGAGCTCGCTGCCGGCGAAGCACTCGACGACCTCCGCGTTCACCTTGTCCAGCCACTCCAGCAGCGCGTCGGTGCCGTGCAGCGTGTACCGGTCATCCTCGTTGAGGCGCCGGTACGCCGCCGGCACGCTCATCTCCGCGCCGTACAGCTGTCGCGCCAGGGCCTGTTGCTTATCGACGGTCACCCGCAACTCGTCTTCCGCCCACGCGTACGCCTCATCGAGGTCCACTTCGCGGCCCAAGAAGTACTCGGAGAACAGCTCGTAGCGGTCGCGGCCCACCCCGTCCTCGTGGTTGGCCTGCGGCGACAGCTCGGTGGAGAGCCAGTCCGCGAACTTGGCAAACGCCTCCTTGGCTTCCTCCACCACCTTCGACTCCGGCGGCAGGCCCAGGTAGTCCAGGGTTGAGCCGGACTCACCGAGCGTCTCGCACTGGTTGATCACCGCGTCGATCTGGCGGTGCGACGCCACGTTGCCGTTGTTCGCCGCCTCGGAGAGGGATTCGGTGTAGCCGCACAGCGCGTCGGGCACCTTGCTCAGGCGGGCCGCGACGTTGTCAAAGTCCTCCTCCGTCACCTTGGGCATGAGCAGGAAGGAGTCGCGGATCGTCTGGACGGGCGACTCGATGTTGTTCAGCCGGCGCAGGAACTCGCCCTGGTGGTGCAGCTCCAGGTGGTAGGCCAGCCGGTCGCGCAGGATCGTGGCGGTGAGGCTGTCCACCTCGTCGAAGTCGTCCTCGTCGTCGGAGGCGTCGGTGGAGTCATTGAGCGCGTCCACGTCCGCGATGAGGTCGCGGATGCGGTCCGCCGTCGCGTCCCAGTACTCGGGGCTGAAGTCCTGGAGGTCGGCGTCGAAGCCTTCGAGCCCGATCTGCGTGCCCAGGGTGGGCGTGAGCTGGGCGTAGTCGTAGACGAAGTCCTCACACGTGGCGTCGAGAAGCGATGGCTCTCGGCCAGGCATCGCACCTGGCGCGTGCTCGGGTGTGGGCTCGGTCGGGAGAACTGACGTCATGATTGGGGATTCTAACCCACCTGCGGATTTTCCTGCCATCGGAAATTTTTTGAACCAAGCTGTCTGTCCTGCTCAGGGTACAGGTTTTCATATGGTGAGACGGCATTTTTCGGCCATTTTTAGGGCCCCGACTGGACAAAGCAGTCTGCCAGTGAGTAAATATATTCACATGACTTGCACAACATTGCCGTTCACTCGCCCGACGACCCCCGCGGCGAAGTGTCTCCACCTCATTCGCCTGCAGGACCTCACGTCCCGCAGTGAACTCGTGCAAGCCACCGGGCTCTCCCAGCCGACCGTCACACGCGCCATCGCCGCGCTCACGGAGGCCGGGCTGGTCAACGAGCGCACCGACCTCACCCGCTCCACCGGGCGCGGCCGGCCGACGATCCCCCTGGAGCTCGCCGAGCCCGACCCCGTCTACGGCGGCATCGCCGTGGGCACCGACTTCACCTACGTCGCCGTCTTTGACCTGCGCGGTCGCACCCTGCGCTGCGTCGACCTCGAGCTGCCCGTCGCCAGCATGACGCCCGACGACGTCATCCAGCACCTCATGGCGGCACTCAACCGCCTCACCGCGGGCATGCAGCGGCGCCTCGCCGCCCTCGGCGTGACCACGTCGGGCACCGTGACGGAGGACGGCACCGTCATCGCCGTGAACCTGGGCTGGGACGGCGTGGACCTCGCCGGGCAGTTGCGGGAGCAGTTTTCTGTGCCGGTTGAGGTGACGTCGATTAGCGCTGCGATCATCGGCTCCGAGATGCAGTCGAACCTGGACCTTGGCGACGGGCCGATCATGGCGCTATTCGCGGACGACTCGATCGGCTGCGCGGTGTCCACCGGCGACGGCGTGCAGCCGATCCGCGTGAAGCGGCACGAGCTGACCACGCGCGGCCTGCTCGAGCGCATTCACAAGCCGGGGCTTGCCACGCTGCTCGACGCCGTCCAGGATTCCAGCCCCGACACCCGCACCGCGCTGGACGAGCGCGCCCGCGACCTGGGCAGCCTGGTGGCCAAGCTCAGCACCGAGCACGCGCCGTCCACGGTGGTCATCGCGGGGAGCGCGTTTATCGACGACCCCCATGCCCCCGCCCCCTTCGCCCGCACCGTGCGCGCCGAAATGGAGCAGGCGCCCGAGCTGCGCATGATCCCCACCCACGCCGAGGTGGTGCGCGACATCGCCCGCGCCGCCGCGCTAGACCTCGTGCTCCGCGAGCCCCTCACGGTAGCGGCGAGCTAGCTCCACGTAGCCCGCGGCATGGCGCACCCGCTGCTCGCGCGTCTCCGGGTCAAGCTGCTTGCGCACCTTCGCCGGCACCCCGGCCGCCACGGAGAATGGCGGGACGACCTGACCCTCCAGGACCACCGCCCCGCCGCCGACGATGCTGCCCTCGCCCACGCGCGCGCCGGAGAGCACCGTCGCGCTCATCCCGATCAGGCAGGCCGACTCCACGGTGCAGCCGTGGACCATTGCCATGTGCCCAACCGTGACGTCCTCCCCGAGGACGGTCGTGCTTCCCGTCTCCACATGGATGACCGAGCCGTCCTGAACGTTGGAGCGCGCCCCGATCTCGATGGCGCCGATGTCGCCACGCAGCACCGCGCCCGGCCAGATATTGACGTCCTCGGCGATAGTGACGTCGCCGATGATGGTGGCCCCGGGGGCGATGTAGGCGCTGGGGTGGATGCGCGGGGTCTTCCCCTCGAACGAGTAGATACCGGACATTGGTGCTCCTCACTGTGTTGGGTGTGCCCTCCGAGCGTAGCCAAAACGCCCAGATAGACCGTCCTGTCTGTCTGTTGAGCGAATTAGTTTTTAGGTGACACGCTGCTACTCTGCGTTGAGTAAGTACAGATCTGTATAGATTCTTTCAACGCATTGGAGTGCGCATGTCTCTTCCAAAGTGGGCGACCGGATTTGGCGCCCAAGTGATTTACGGCCTGATTATCGGCCTCATCCTCGGCTTCATCGCCGCAGGTAGCGACGTCGAGTGGCTCTCCGGGCTGCTCGACTGGGTCGGCGGCACCTACGTCCAGCTGCTCAAGCTGCTCATCCCGCCGCTGGTGTTCACCGCTGTGGTGACCTCGATTGCCAACCTTCGCCAGGTCTCCAACGCGGCCCGCCTGGCCGTGCAAACGCTGGTGTGGTTCGCCATCACCGCGTTCTTCTCCGTCATCATCGGCATCGTCGTCGGCGCCGTGCTCAAGCCCGGCGCGAACTCCACCGTGGACGCGGCCGAGGCCGCCGAGCCGTCGACCACCGGTTCCTGGATGGGCTTCCTGGATTCCGTCGTCCCGTCGAACTTCCTTGGCCTGACCGCCAAGGTCACCGAGTCGGGCGCGTCGGTGAACTTCAACGTGCTGCAGATCCTCGTGGTCTCCCTGCTCATCGGCGTCGCCGCGGTGAAGGCGGGCAAATCCGCCGAGCCGTTTATCAAGTTCTCCGAGTCGCTGCTGAAGGTGGTTCAGGTCGTGCTGTGGTGGGTCATCCGCCTCGCTCCGATCGGCACTGCGGCCCTGATCGGCAACGCAGTCGCCACCTACGGCTGGGAGGCCCTGAGCAACCTGGGCCAGTTCGTCCTGGCCATCTACATCGGCCTCGCCCTGGTCATCTTCGTGCTCTACCCGATCGTGCTGGCCGCGAACAAGATCAACGTGGTCGAGTTCTTCCAGCGCGTCTGGCCCGTCACCGCACTGGGCTTTGTCACCCGCTCCTCCATGGGCGTGATGCCGGTGAACCAGCGCACCGTCGAGCAGTCCATGGGCGTGCCCTCTGAGTACGCGTCCTTTGCCATGCCGCTGGGCGCGGCGACCAAGATGGACGGCTGCGCCTCCATCTACCCCGCCATCGCCGCCCTGTTCGTCGCGCAGTTCTACGGCGTTGACCTGGGCATGATGGACTACCTGCTCATCGTCATCGTCTCCGTGCTGGGTTCCGCGGCCACCGCGGGCACCACCGGTGCGACCGTCATGCTGACGCTCACCCTGTCCACCCTCGGCCTGCCGCTGGCGGGCGTCGGCCTGCTGCTGGCCATCGAGCCGATCATCGACATGGGCCGCACCGCCGTCAACGTCACCGGCCAGGCCGTCGTGGCCGCCGTGGTGTCCACGCGCGAGAAGATCCTGGACAAGGACGTCTGGGACGCGGGCAAGGAGGCCGCGCCCGCAGCGGCGTAGCCCCTACTTCGGCAGCGCGTCCGGCAGGTACTGCTTCACAAAGGAGTAGATGCCGGCCAGGACGCCGATGATGGCGAAAATGATGCCGATGATTTTCTCGGTTTCGGTACCACCACCGAGCGACACAGTGCCCTGCCCCCTGCTCGGAGTGCTCTTCTTCGGCAGCGGAACCGCCTTCGTCGACGGCGTCTCGCCGTTGTTCGCCGGGCGCGCCAGCGCCTCGGTGCGCGCGCCCTCGGGGAACGCGGTCACGCCGGAGGCCTTGCCCGCGGCCTCCCACGCGCTGGCGGTGCCCTCGGCCGTCCGCACCGACGCCACGCCGAACCACGTGCGGTCCGGGTTGATCAAGTTGTAGAGGTGGCCGTTGGCGTTGTTGAACTGGCCATTCGAGTCGTACAGGGCGTCCAGCTCGTCGTAGCCCCAACCGTGCATGGCTTTCGCCATGTCTTCTTCACCGGAAAGGTTCTCGCCGAACGGCTGCTCGCCCTGAATCGTCGCGGTCCACAGCGAACCGCACTCATTGCTGCACGTCTCGTTGTACGGGCGATCATGGTCGATCCCGCCGGCCTCCTCCACCGCGCGCTGCAGGGCGATGAGCGCGTAGCCGTGGTCGATCCTCACGTCGTTGACGTACGCTTCCTTCGTCCTCAGACCGTTCACCTTCGCCGCGTACTGAAGGGTCTCGCCGTTGAACGGCACGTTGCGGTCCCACATGTCGGCGCGCAGCTCGCGCACCTTCTGCAGGGCGATCTCGTTGTCGCGGGTGAGGTCAAACTTTGCCTCAAAAGTGACGACCTGGTCGGCGGGCTGGTTCAGCTCCACGCCGGTGACCGGAGCGGGGTCGGCGGAAGCGGCGGGCGCGACAACGAGGGCAGTCGCGGCGCATGCTGCGATTGCGAGGGAACGAAAACGCATGTCAGGGGCCTTTCAGCAAGTTTTCGGGCAAAAGTTACCCCTTCACCCTACAACTCCTAGAGATCCAGCTCGTCCAGAATTGCGTCCATCGCGTCGGCGACCCCGGTGCGCCACAGCGTCGTGGCCTTCGGGTCGGCGCGCCCCGGCCCGCCGTTGACCACCGCGACGGGCTTGCCCTGTTTGCGGGCGTCCAGGACGAACCGGTACCCGCTCATCACCGCCAGCGACGTGCCCAGCGCCAGAACCGAAGCGGACTCGTCCAGCCACGCCCGGGCTGCTTGTCTGCGCCCCGTCGGCACATTTTCACCGAAGTACACCACGTCCGGCTTCAGCCGTTGGCCGCCGCACGCGGGGCAGGCGATCATGTGGAACCGCTCCACGTCGCTGGCGCGCAGCTCCACGTCGCCGTCCGGGTTGATCATGCTGCCGGTGACTTCCACGGAATTGAAAAAGTTGGGGTTGGCGTGGGTGAGCATGGCGTCGATAAGCGAACGAGCGTGGCGCGCCCCGCAATCCAGGCACACAACGTGCTCCATATCCCCGTGCAGCGCGATGACGTCGCGGGAGCCGGCGGCGAGATGGAGGCCATCGACATTCTGGGTGACAATACCGGTGAGCAGCCCGGCGCGCTCCAGCTCGACCAGGGCGAAGTGGGTGCGGTTGGGGGTGGCGGCGCGCATGAATTGCATGCCCACGAAGGCGCGCGCCCAGTAGCGGTGGACCTGCTCGGGCGAGTGCGCGAACTCCTGGTACGTCATCGGGCGGCCCTTGGTCAGGCGACCGCCGACACTGCGGTAATCGGGGATACCGGAATCGGTGGACACGCCCGCGCCGGTGATGACCAGGACGTTGCCGCGGCGCAGCTGCGCGACGACGCGCTCGAGGGCGAGGTCCGGGTCGGTGGGCGCGGTGGTTTCGTGCACGACTCGCTCGATGGAGCGCACGGCGCTGCGGTGCGCCATCTGCACGGCCGGATCGTCGAAGGAGCTCAACGGAATGGGAGCTCTCCGATCGTGCGGCGCAGCTTGCGGGTGCGCAGGCGCTGCGGGTTCTTGGCCAGCTTCTCCATCGCGCGCACCGCGCACATCACGTGCGCCTCCTTGGAATTGGAGTAAAAGGTCTGGGCGGCGGCGGGTAGTTTCGGCACGGCGTGCAGCGGGAGGTCCGAGACCGCGAGCAGCGCGCCGTAGGGCACGCGGTAGCGGTAGCCGTTGGCCGCGATGGTGCAGGACTCCATGTCCACGGCCGCCGCGGTGGAGCCGCGCAGCCACTCCCACAGATCGCGCGGCGCCTTCCATTCCCAGTTGCGGTCGCTGGTGGAAAGGACGGTGCCGGTGCGCATGAGCGAGGTGTCGTCGCCGTAGATCTTCGCCACCGCCTTCTCCAGGGTGCGCTGGATCTCCGGAACGGCGGGGATGGGCGAGTCGGGACGGATGTGCTCGTCAAGCACGTTGTCCTTGCGCTCGTAGGCGTTGCCCAGGATGAGGTCGCCGATGCGCATGCGCGCGTCCATGCCGGCGCAGTGGCCGATCATGATCCACGCCTCGGGGCGCAGCACCGCCAGCGAGTCCGTAATTGTTTTTGCGTTCGACGGGCCGACGCCGATGTTGATCATGGTGATGCCGTCGCCGTCCTCGGTGACCAGGTCGTAGCGCGGCATCTGGAACTTCGAGCCCAGCTCCAGGTTCTCCACCGCCACCGTGTCGGAGATGGTCTCGCCGCTGGGCAGCACGAGGCGCGTGTAGCGCGAGCCCTCGCGCGCCAGCTCGGCCACGCCGAAGCGCACAAACTCGGTGACGTGCATGGCGTAGTTGGTAAACAGGATGAACTTCTGCAGCGACTCCACCTGGATGCCCGTGTAGTGCTCCAGCCGGGCCAGCGCGAGGTCGAAGCGCTGCGGACCGAAGTGGAAGAGGGGCTTCTCGGCGCCGTGGAAGGCGTCCCAGTGGCCGTCGATAATTGCGTCGTGCACCTCGTCGAGGGTGGGGCGAGGCACGAACTCGGCGTTCTCCGTGTTCGCGGGGCGCGGGCCGGTGCCGCGGATGTACTCGGGCGGGATGCGGGTCTCCGAGTAGCCGACGCGGATCTCGCAGTCATAGTTGCTGGTCAGGGCCTCAAGCTGCGAGCGCAGGTACGGCGCCATGAGGTCGGGCCGCGACAGCACCGCCGAGTAGACGCCGGCCTCGTCGACGTAGCCGAAGGGCTCGGAGCGGTCCACGGGCACCCATTGCCCGATCTCCACGGAGAGCTTGGGGTAGTACACGTCCTTGTAGCGCGCGTAGTCGCCGCTGGTGAGCGCGTCTCGCGCGAGCTCACACGATGCGGTGTAGAGCTCAATGAGCTTCTCGACGGCCACGTGCGCACTCTCGACTCTGTCCATAGCGCCTAGACTACTGGCTTATGGGATTTTCAGACGTGGTCCGCTGGGCGGAGCACCGCATCAATAACGCGGACGTGAAAGCGAAGGCCCGCCGGGGCTGGGCGCCACAGGTCACGGGTTTTACCGGCTACGGCAACTCCGAGCGCGCCCGCGTGCTTGGGCGCGTGCTCATGGCGGACCCGGAGCGGGAACCGAAAACGGAGGTGGAGCGCGGCTACCGCCAGTTCTTCACCACCCAGGTGCCCGACATCGAGGTCACCGTGACACTGGGCGCGCAGACAGTGACTGCGCAGACGAACGGCAACGGCTACCTCGAGGTACTCATCCTGGACCACGGGCTTGAGCCCGGCTGGCACACCGCCACGGTGCGCACACCGCTGAGCGCGGAGCCGAGCGAAGCGCAGGTGCAGATCATTTCGGACGACGTCACCCACGGCCTGATCTCCGATGTGGATGACACGATCATGGTGACCATGCTGCCGCGCGCCATGCTCGCCGCCTGGAACTCGTGGGTGAAAAAGACGAACACCCGCCAGCCGATCGCGGGCATGGACGACTTCTACAGCGCGGTCCTCGGCCCCGACGAGCCCACCTTCTACGTCTCCACGGGCGCCTGGAACACCTACGACACGCTCACCGACTTCATCGCGCGCGAGAAGCTGCCGCGCGGCCCGCTGCTGCTCACGGACTGGGGCCCCACCCCGACTGGCCTGTTCCGCAGCGGCAAGGAGCACAAGCGGGTGGCGCTGCGCAACCTCATCGTGGACTTCCCCAACATCCGCTGGACGCTGGTGGGCGACGACGGCCAGCACGATCCCATGCTGTATTCGGACCTGGTGCAGGAGCACCCCGACCGCGTGCGGCTCGTGGCCATCCGCGAGCTCAGCCGCTCCGAGCACATGCTGGCCCACGGCACCACCACCACGATCTCGCAGCCGGGCAACTACCGCACCATCAAGTCGATCCACGGTCACACCGGCTTTGACTTGCTCGAGGAATACCGGCACCTGTGAGCCGCAAACCATTCGCCCTCGCCTTCGCCGGCGTCGTGATCCTGCTGGTCGCGGCGTCGTTCGTGCGCATCGCGCACACCCCCGCCGAGCCCGACTCGGACGCGCTCTCGCGCCGACTCACCGAGGTGGACGACACCGTCGGCGTCGACCCCGACTGGCTCGAGGCGGAGGTGGAAAGGATCGAGGCGGACACGGACACGAGCATTGGCATCGTGCTTATCGACGACGATGACGCCGCCGTCACCGCAGGCGACGTCACCAGCCTCGCGGCGTGGTCCACGATCAAGGTGCCGGTCGCAATGGCCGCCACGGAACACTGCGACGCGAGCGAGGAAGTGCTGGACACCCTCATCACCTCCACGATCGAGGTCTCCGACAACGGGTCGGCGGACCAGCTCTGGATGTGCCTGGCGGCCGCGGGCGGCGCGAAGAAGCTGGTCGCCGACGAGCTGGCCAAGGCGGGCGCGACGGCCACGCTCGAGGAGGCCTGGGGCACGAGCGAGTGGTCGCTGAACTCCCAGGCCCGCTACGCCCACTACCTCGCGGAACTTTCGGACCGGGAGCCCGACAACGCGGTCCTGGACAAGATGGTGCACGTGGATAAGTCGCAGTCCTGGGGCCTCGGCGCCCTGGGCATCCCGTTCAAGGGCGGTTGGAGCGACGACACCGACGGCTCCTGGCAGTCTCGGCAGCTGGGCTTCGGGCAGTTCGCCGACAAGCGCTACGGCATCTCCATGGCCGCGATCAGCGAGGACGGCTCCTTCGAGGACACCACCGACGCGCTGGACGAGCTCGCCGAGGCACTCGCCAGCGTTAGCCCCGCTTCCGAGTAAGCAGCTGCCCCATCAGGTCGTGCACCCGGTCGACGCGTTCGGCGGTCACGCCGACGGCGATCTCATCGCGGTACGCGGTGACGAAGAGGTGCTGGGTGCCCGCCACGATGAACATCGCTGCATCATCGATGACCTCGTCGGTGGCCTGGATGCCGCCGCGCTCCAGCGACTTCCACAGGTTCGCACGGATCGGCGGGAACATGAGCTCGCAGATCGTCTGGTTGAGCTTGCCGTGCACGGGCGAGTCGATGAGGTGACGGATCATGCACTCGTGCGGCTCGAGCATCTCGGCGAGCTTGTGCACCTGCGTGGCGTAGTCCGTGTCGCCGTCGAAGTTGTAGGCAAAGTCGCGGTACGCCGGCCCGAGGACCGCCTCGCCCGCGGCGATGACCACGCTGTCGCGGTCCTGGAAGTGCTCGTAGAACACCTGGCGGCTCACCTGCGCCGCCTTCACGATGCCGGAGACAGACAGGTCTTCCACCTTGTGGTCAACCAGCAACGCGATGGTGGCGGAGATCAACGCCTCGCGGGTGCGTACCGCGCGGGGGTCGGAGCTCGATTCACGACGTGCCATAACAATTCATCTTCCTTCGGAGCTAGCTGCCCACGATCGACGCGCACAAGAGTCCAAGCACGCTATTGGCGTGCTTCGCCGCGTCTTCTGCCGAATCCGCCTCGCGCACCGAGGCAACCAGGAGGCGGAAGGCGCCGGCGCGGAGGAAGTCCTCCACGCCTTCCAGCAGGCTCGGCTCGAGCTCGCCCTGGCGCTCCAGGATCGCGTCCACCACTCCGCGCAGCATCGGCTGCTCCGGGGTAGTAAAGAGCTTGAGGGTGTAGGTGAGCGCCGGGCCGCCGACGACGTTGAGCAGCAGGTCGCGCTCCTTGTACATGCCGGCCACGAGACCCTCGATGGCCTGTTCCGGGTCGCCGGTGCGCTCGTAGGTCTTCACGTATTCCTGAAGCAGCGGCCGAAACGTGCGCTCCATGAGCGCGCCGACGACGGCGTCGCGGCCGTCGAAGTGCTCGTAGAACACCTGCCGGCTCATGCCCGCCAGGCCCACGATCGCGGACACCGTGATGTCCTCGGTCTTCTTTTCGCGCTGAAGCGTCTCCGTCGCGTCCAGGAAGGCGTTGCGCGTACGAATCGCCCTCGGGTCCATGCTGCCTTCTCTACGGGCCACCGCTTCCACCTCTTCCCGGGTCTCTGCTCGCCTCGCCCTCAGGATCACTCAGGTTCTGATTTAAATTCTCAGCTTTCCTGATTTCTTCAGTGAGGCCAGGTCTCGCGTTATTCTTAAATATTGCGCCGTACCGTGCGGTTCAGCGCTGCTCAGTATCGTTCAGTCTTCATGTTAGAACGCAACAGATGTAAATTACCGCATCCGCCAAATTTAAGAAAGCTGATTTGTATGACTTTAGCGGACACCACCGTTACGCTGCTCAAAGAACTCGTCCAAATTTCTTGCGTGAACGATCTCACCCCCGATTCCGGGCAGGAATCCAAGGCCGCAGACGTCCTCGAGCGCTTCTTCGCGGACGCGCCGAACGTACACGTCGAGCGCTTCGAGCCCCACCCAGGCCGCACCTCCATCGCGTTTACCATCGAGGGCTCGGACCCCTCCGCCGAGCCGCTCACCCTCCTCGGCCACACCGACGTGGTCCCCGTCGACGAGGCGAAGTGGACCAAGGACCCGTTCGGGGCGCAGATTATCGACGGCCACCTGTACGGCCGCGGCGCCACCGACATGCTCTACATCACCGCCGCGATGGCGGCCACCGTGCGCGACGTGGCCCTGTCCGGCACCCAGCCCACCGGCACCCTCACCTTCGTGGGCTGCGCCGACGAGGAGGCCCGCGGCGGCCTGGGCGTGGGCTGGCTGGCGGAGCACGCACCGGACGCGTTCTCCTGGAAGAACTGCCTGTCCGAGGAGGGCGGCTCCCACCTGCCGGTGCAGGACGGGTCGGATGCGGTGGTCGTCGTTATTGGCGAAAAGGGCGCGGCGCAGCGACGCCTCACCGTGCATGGCGACGCCGGGCACGGCTCCACGCCGCACGGGCGCGAACTGACCATTGCCAAGATTGGCAAGGTGGCCGAGCGCATCGCCGCCCTGACTCCGGAGGTCAGCTCCGAGGAGCCGTGGCCCGGCTACGTGCGCGCCTGGAAGTTCGACCCCGAGACCGAGCAGGCGCTGCTGCGCGGCGAGGGCTACGAGGCGTTCGGCGAGCTGCAGCGCTACTCGCACGCGATGAGCCACCTCACCGTGGCGCCGACGGTCCTGCGCGCGGGCGGCGCGATCAACGTCCTGCCGTCCGAGGCCTCGATCGAGCTGGACATCCGCCAGCTGCCGGGCCAGAGCCAGGAGGACATCGACGACCTGCTGCGCGAGGCGCTCGGCGACCTGGCCGCTGAAGTGGAGATCACCCACCTCATCACCGAGGACGCCACCGTCTCCCCCACCGAGGGCCCGCTTTACGACGCCATCGTGGACACCTTCGCCGAGTTCTTCCCCGAAGCGGCCGTGGTCCCCACGCTCGCCGCGGGCGGCTCCGACCTGCGCTTTGCCCGCCGCAAGGGCGGCGTGGGCTACGGCTTTGCCATGCACAAGCGCGAGAACACGCTGGGTAAGGTGCTCGACCTCCTGCACAGCCACGACGAGTACGTCGACCTGGCCGACGTGGAGCTCACGACGCAGGCCTACCGCAGCCTGATCCGCCGCATGGTGAACGCGTAATTTGCGCGCTCCCCTTTCACATGCGTCACATCCGTGACATACTGGCGGTCATGAAACTCCGCTCCCTTGCCATGACCGCCGCCGTCGCGGGCACGCTCGCCGCGGCCCCGGCCGCCGCCCACGCCGACGCGATTGACGACGCCCTTGCCAAGCTCCCCGCCGGCGAAATCTCTTGCGCCCAGGCCGAGAAGTACTGGACCAACGACGCCGACTACAACGCCAAGGTCCGCCAGGCCCAGACCATCGCCCGCTTTGACAGCCGCGGCCCGCAGATCCTCGACGCCCTCGCCCGCGTAGAGAACGCGGCGAACCGCTGCGGCCTCAAGGGCACCAACGGCGGCACCAGCAACGCTGCGCCGGCGCAACCCGCACAGCCGGCCCAGCCGGCACAGCCCGCGCCGGCCACGCAGCCCGCCCAGCCCGCACCGGCCGCGCAGCAGAACCCCCAGAACGTGATCGTGCTCGCCCCGCAGGGCGCGCCGACCATCGACGTGCCGGTGGCCAACGTCGCGACCGTGCGACTGCCGGACCTGGGCGCGATCGTCCAGCAGCTGCTCGCGCAGTACGCGCAGGGTTCCTCCCTGCCGCGCTAACTCCCCCACTCGTAGAGGACCTCGGCGCCTGCGCGGATGCGCACGCCCGGCGCGGGCTCGAGCCACGCGTCGGTCTGGATCTCCTCGCCGTTTTCGCCACGACTCCGCACGGAGATCGTGGCGTTTTCCTTGTCCAGCACCTCCACGTCGGCGTGGGTGAGCCACTGGTTGCGGCGGCGCACGCCGATCAGCTTCTTGTGTTCCTCGAAGACCCACTGGCCCAGCTCGGAGAGTTCTGCCGGGGAGGCTGGGAGGGGTGGGCGGATGGCGTCGTCAGCCGCGAAGCCCTCGCCGCGCACCCCCTCGAAGCCCTGCTCGTCGCCGTAGTAGATGCTGGGCATGCCGGGCAGGCTCATGAGCAGGGCGAGCGCGACGATCTCCCCGTCCTGGCCCACCTTGGAGGCGATGCGGTCGACGTCGTGGTTGCCAATGAAGATGTTGGGAAGCGTCCGCTTAGCAATGTCGCGGTGGCGGCCCAGCGCGTGGTCGAGCTCCCAGAAGTTGGTGTCTGAGATGGAGGACCAGAGCGCCTTCCACAGCTCGTACTGCGTGACGGAGTCGAGCGTGCCCGCCTCGGCGATCTCGGCGTAGTCGCCGTGGATGACCTCGCCGAGGATGCACACGTCGGGGAACTCCTCGCGTACCCGCCCAAGCACTGTGCGCCAGAACTCGGCGGGCACGGAGTAGGCAACGTCGAGGCGCCAGCCTTGGATGCCGCGGCGCAGCCAGTGCAGCATGATGTCAGTCACCGCGTCCTGGACCCTGGGGTCGTCGTGGTGCAGGGTGGCCAGCTCCTCGTGGCCCTCCCAGTCGGTGCCGCCGGCGAGGCCCTCGGCCACCCACGGGTGGGTGCGCGCGACGTGGTTGAACACGCCATCGAGCATGACCTGGATGCCGCGCTCGTGGCACGCGGCGACGAAGTGGTCGAAGTCGGCGTCGTCGCCAAGCCTGGCGTCGATGCGGAAGTGGTCGAGCGTGTCGTAGCCGTGCGCGACGGACTCGAAGATGGGGCCGAGGAGGATGCCGTTGCAGCCGAGCTCGATGAGGTAGTCCAGCCACGCCTCGAGGCGGGGAAGGCGGTGTGCGGCATCCTTTGCGTCGCGAATGGGGGCACCCGTCGCGCCAAGGGGGTAGACGTGCCACCAGATGGCGTCTACGAGCTGCTGTTTCACGGTATTTCCCTTTCGTCAGCGGACAACGTTCAGAATTATATTGATATTCAATGCATGTAAAACTTGTGCGTGTGTACGATGTAGCGCATGACAGAACGCCACACGACGCACGCGCCACAGCGGCGCCTGAGCGTGGAGGAGCGGCGCCAGGAAATTCTCGACGCTGCCACGGAGATCTTCTCCACCACGCCCTACAGCGAGGTCCCCACCCAGCGTATCGCCGATCACTGCGGCGTGTCCCAAGGCTTGGTGTTCCACTACTTCGACTCCAAGGCCGGCCTGTACACCGCCTTCCTCGAGCGCACGGCCATCAACCTGCACAACGCCCAGATCGCCGCAGCTGAGGGGCTCGAGTCCTCCGACACCGAGGAAATCGTGCGCCGCGGGCTGGACATCTACCTCAACTACATCGAAACGCACCCGTTCGTGTGGTCCACCGGCAAGCGCGGCGGCGAGGAGCCGATCGAGGCGATCCACCTGCGCATCGAGCGCCACGACACCACCGTGCAGGCGCTGTGCGACTTCCTCGGCCGCAGCGACGACCGCGCGCGCATCGCCGTCTCGGGGCTCATCGGCTTTATCGACGCCATCGCGCTGGACTGGGTCGACGACGGCTGCCCCGCCGAGCAGCGCGAACTGCTCATCAACGTCGCCTCCGCTGCCTTCCTCGCGGCACTGTAGCGCGCTACCGCTCGCCGCGGCGCCGGATCAGCGGCTCGAGCCGCTCCTGGATGCGCTCCCGCCAAGCTTCGACGGTTTCCTTGTAGCCCTCGCCGTGCGGGTGCATGCCTCGGTGGGTAAACGTGACCTGGGTTTCGCCGTCCTCCTGCTCGCTGTCGCTGAGCTCGAAGATGAGCGAGGTGTCGTCCCAGTCGCGGTCCTCCTTGTCCTTGCCCGTGGTTTCGGTATGCCAGACCAGGCGGTCGCCCACCTCGGACTCCTCGACGCGGAACTCCGCGTACTGGTCGTCGGTGTCGAAGTGGAACTCGCCGCCCTGCTCGGAGGCCGAGCCCTCGATGTGGTCGACGTGCTCGTCCCACCACTCCTGCGGGGCGGAGATCGCCCGGAAGACCTCGGTGCGCGACCCCGGCACGGTGAAGGTAGTGGAGAAGTCCTTGATGGCGGGGACCTTCGTGCCGTCGGAAAACTCGTAGTCCGGCATCGCGCCGTCGGGGTCGTAGATGCGCACGTCCAGGCCGGTGTCGCGCAGGTGGCGCATCCCCTCCTTGATCAGCAGGCGCCCGGCCTTGTTAAAGCTGGTCACGTTGGACACGTCGAGCACCAGCGTGCCGCCCACGATGCGCTCGCTGGCCAGGTCGTGCAGGATGTTCTCCGCAGCGGTGAAGTTGATCATGCCCTGCAGCTCCACCACGGTGCAGTCCTCGCGCCGCTCCACCGACCGAATGCCCGGCGCGGCGTAGAAGTCCGCGCCCATCAGGTTCAGCCCGAGCGAGTCGGACATTTCGCGGAAGATCCGCACCCCGCGCACCGAGTTGCCCTGCTCGTTGAGCCGCGGGCTTAACGACGCCAACCCCAACTGCCCCGGCATCGTCCCGATCAACCCGCCGGCGACGCCGGATTTCGCCGGGATCCCCACGTTGACCATCCACTGCCCCGACCCGTCGTACATGCCGGCCGACGTCATCACCGCCTGCGTGATCCGGCACGAGCCGGCGGACAGGACGCGCTCGCCAGTAATCGGCTGCACGCCGCCGTTGGCCAGCGTCGCCGCCATGGTGGCCAGGTCGCGCACCGTCACCAGCACCGAGCACTGCTGTGTGTACGAGTCGATCGCGTCGTGCGCCTGGTCCTGCACCATGCCGAACTCCCGCAGCAGGTGCGCAATGGCCAGGTTGCGGTGGGCGGTGCCGAGTTCGGACTGGACCAGCGACTCGTCGATACGCAGCTCCCTGCCCGCGAGCCGGGAGAAGTACGCGCGGATCTTCTCCACCCGCTCCTCCACCGAGGACTCGGCGCCGTTGATCATCTGGTTCACCGCGATCGCCCCCGCGTTGATCATGGGGTTGGCGGGGCGGTGCGTGCCCTCCTCCAGCGAGATCGCGTTGAACGCCTCGCCCGACGGCTCCACGCCCACGTACTTGTGCACCTCCGCCGCGCCGAGCTCCTCGAGCGCGAGCGCGTAGACGAACGGCTTGGAAATCGACTGGATGGTGAACTCGTAGTCGTCATCGCCCACCGAGTACAGGTTTCCCGAGGTCGTGCACAGCGCCACGCCAAGCTTGTCGGGGTCCGCGGCGGCCAGCTCGTCGATGTAGTCGGCGACCTCGCCGCTGTCGTCATCGCGGACGAGGTCGAGGATGCGGTCAAGGTAGGCAGGCACTGGCGTCGGCATGCGCGCCAGTCTAGAGCCTTTCGCTTATCGACGCTCCCCCATTTCCTTTTTGTCTAGTTTCCTTTACATCGTGGTGTGTTTGGTTTATAGTTTGTCGTAGGCGCTTACGAGACCTGAAAGGAGCGCTGATGCCAGACACACACGAAAACATGGTCCGCAAATGGCGGCGGTGGCAGGAACTCTCCCAAGCCGACCTCGCCGCGCAGGTGGGAGTGTCCCGCCAGACCATCGCCAACATCGAAAAAGGCAACTACTCCCCCTCCGTCCACCTCGCACTCGACATCGCACACACCCTCGGCAAAACCGTCGAAGCCCTCTTCGGCGACGACCAGGAAGGATAACTCCCCATGTTGAAGCAGTACGGCGACAAGAAAGTCGCCCTGGCCAACCAAGGCACCGACGACGAATACCAGCAGCAGATCCTCCACCAGTCCAGCACTGTGACCTCGGAGACGCTCATGTACACGACCACGTTCATCATGGCGATCCTCGCGTGGGTCCTGCCCGACGGCGCCGCCATCTACTCGCTGCTGGCCCTGCTGCCCGTCACGCTCGCGCAAACCGCCGGCGCGCTGTGGATGCAGAACTACGCCCCGCGGCCCCGCCCGCCCAAGATGTTCACCCTGTCCACCCTGCCCATCTGGATCCTCTTCGCGATCACCCTCGCCGGCATCGCCTTCACCGACTTCGACGGCGACCGCGGCGGCACCATCGGCATGGTCATCGGCGCACTCATCGGTGGCGGCGCGGCGGCCATCTTCGCCCCGCGCTTCCAGCGCCACAAGCGCCGCGACGACGAGGAGCGCCTCGCCACGGACCTCGAGGACTAGTTTTGACGGGTACAGTCGGTGTTAATTGTTCAACGGCACGAAAGGACACCGCATGTACCTGCAGGAAAAGCCGGACCCGAAGCTCAACTACCTCAGCGAGGAGCACGCCGAGATCATCAAGGCCACGCTCCCGCCGGTGGGTGAGAACATCGAGACCATCACGAAGACGTTCTACAACAAGATGTTCACCGCGCACCCGGAGCTCATCGCCAACACCTTCAACCGCGGCAACCAGAAGCAGGGCGCGCAGCAGAAGGCGCTCGCGGCCTCGGTCGCGACCTTCGCCACCCAGCTCGTGGACCCGAACGCGCCGGACCCGGTCATGATGCTGGACCGCATCGCCCACAAGCACGTCTCGCTGGGCATCCGCAAGGACCAGTACCAGATCGTGCACGACAACCTCATGGCCGCGATCGCCGAGGTGCTCGGCGACGCCGTCACCCCCGAAGTCGCCGAAGCCTGGGACGCCGTCTACTGGCTCATGGCCGACGTGCTGATCAAGCACGAGGCGAAGCTCTACGAATCCGACGGCGTGACCGACGGCGACGTCTTCCGCCGCGCCGAGGTCACGGCCAAGGAGCAGCTCACCGACTCCGTCTACGCCTACACGCTCAGCGGCGACTTCACCGCGCCGCGCCCCGGCCAGTACACCTCCGTGGGCGTCACGCTTGACGACGGCGCCCGCCAGCTCCGCCAGTACTCCATCATCGAGGGCGACGAGCACTCCTACCGCATCGCCGTGGAGACCGACGGCGAGGTCTCGACCTTCCTGCGCGACCACGTGGCGGTCGGCGACACCGTCGACGCCACCCTCGCCGCCGGCGACCTGGTCCTCCAGGACAGCAACAACCCGGTCGTGCTCATCTCCAGCGGCATCGGCTCCACCCCGATGGTGGGCATCCTGGGCCACCTCTCGCGCACCCACTCGGACCGCAAGGTGACCTACCTCCACGCCGACAACTCCGAAGATTCCTGGGCGCAGCAGGCCGAGACCCGCGCCCTCGCGGAAGCGCTTGCCGACGCCAACGTCACCGCCACCTTCCGCAGCCAGGACCAGCGCATCAACGTCGCCGAGGCCGACCTCGCCGGCGCGGACGTCTACCTCTGCGGCGGCGCGAACTTCCTTCAGGGCATCCGCGACGACATCGCGGCGCTGCCCGCCGACAAGGCGCCCGCCAACGTCTACTTCGAGCTGTTCAGCCCGAACGACTGGCTGATCAACTAGCTACTCCACCTCGGTGATGCGGGCCCCGCACTCGTGGGGCCGGTCGAACGGCAGAAGCTCCACCTGCATGCGGCCCGCCTTGCCGTCCACGTAGCCGGCGTGCAGCGCGCACACCGCCGGGCTCGGCGCCCTGCCGGGGTCGGTGACAAACGGGCACGCCTTGAGGGAGAGCTCGCGTGAGGTGTCGGTGGCGGCATCGTCGCGAAGCGCTGGGTCGAACCCCATATCCCGCAGGATCCGGGCGACCTTCTCGGTCGCCTCGTCCAGATCCCGCGGCGTGCCGCCGTGCCTCGACGACGCCTCCTTCGCCCACTGCCGTCCCACCTCGCGCGCCCGCTCCAGGTCGTCGCCGGCGATCGCGGTGGCCAGCATGTCCACCAGCTCGACGTACTCGCTGGTCACGTCCGCGTTCCGCGCCACGCGCGCGGTAAAGATGTGCGACGGCCGCCCCCGCCCGGTCGTGCGCGCCTGCCTGCGCACCACGAGCCCGTGGGCGATGAGCTCCTCAAGGTGCCCGCGGACCGTGTTGATGTGCATGCCCAGTTCCTTCGCCAGCTCCGCCACCTGCGCACCCTGCGGAAACTGCTGCAGCGCGCCGAAGACCTCGCGCTGCTTCGCGCTCAGCTCCGCGGCTGCGGTGGTGAGATCGGAGGTGGGGCGCGGCGTCCGGTGTCGGTCCATGCTTCGCACCTTTCTGCCTGCCGCTCGGCGGCGGCACTTCTTGGACAGTTGCGTGCGTTCATTATATGAACCACGCCCTGACCGCCTTGTTTGACCCCTCCCAGATTAGTACGATTATTACCGTGCAAAAAGTAGTGGGCGTGCTCGTGGCGTGCTGGGCCGCCGTCTCGCTCGCGGCCGCGCTCGCCGGCGCGTCGCGCTGGACGGTGATCCACCCGCTCACGCTCGGCGTGGTCACGACCGCCATCCAGGCCTACTCCACCCACTTCGCCGACGCGCTCACGCGCACCGCCTCCCGCCCCGCCGGGCTGGCCGTGCGCATCGCGGCGGTCAACCTGGCGCTCGTCGCGCTGCTGCTGGG
>NZ_NSGL01000007.1:0-58366 GCF_002285155.1 Corynebacterium sp. NML 120412
AGCATGCGCCGGCGACGGGCGGGCAGCTGCCGCAGCTTGGCGACGCCGCCATCCGCTCCGTCGTGGACATCCTGACCGGGCGCCAGGAGCCGCCCCGGCGGTAGGGGCTACGCGTCCTGCAGCTTCTGCCGCTCGGCGGGCGCCTCGTTGACGATCTTGACGCGCGGTGTCGCGGTAAGGCGCTGCGCCTTGCGGCGCGACACGAGCAGGCCGATGAGCAACACGGCGGCCGTGACGTAGAAGGCGATCCAGGCGAGCTGGAAGTCGTGCCACTGGTAGGCCTGCCCGTGCGAGGAGTGGTCGAGCAGCACGCCGACGGTCTGAGCGCCGATCATGGTCGCGACGAACCCGCCCATGTTGCCCAGGCCGGTGCCGGTGGCGACCATATTGGTGGGCAGGTTTTCGCGCACGGCGTCGAAGCCGAAGTTCGCGGTGGGCACGCACAGGCCCATGATGATGGCCATGGTGAGGATGGCCGCGTAGCTGCGCGGCTCGCTGGGCAGGAAGAAGATGATCCACGCCAGCGGGGTGACGCCGCCGAGGATGAGGGCGCCGAGGTCGCGGCTCGAGCCCATGCGGGCGGAGACCGCGCCGACGAACGGTGCCGAGGCGATATTGACCACCGTGAACAGGATGAGCACGGTGCCGGCCTGGCTTTCGGTCAGTCCCATGCCGAGCGTCATGAGCGGCAGGCCCCACAGGAGGCAGAAGCTGAACATCCAGAAGATGACCCAGCCGTGGATGAAGAAGGCCTCCCAGGCGATGGGGGAGCGCAGGACCACGCCGAGCACCTCCTTCATCGGGGTGCGGTCGTCCTGGCGCTGCTGCTTGATCTCGCGGCGCTGGCCGGGCGTCATCTCGGCCCATTCCGGGGTGTCGGCGACTGCGATCGCGGCGAGGAGCGCGACAAGTAGGCCGAGCGCGCCGAGGGAGACGAAGGAGACGGTCCAGCCCTTGGCGGTGAGCAGGGCGAGGAAGGGGACCGCGGAGAGGAACTGGCCGAGCTGGCCGAGCGCCGCGGTGAGCTGGGTGAACAGCGGGGTCTTCCGCGGCGGGAACCAGTAGGGCAGGATGCGCATGCCGGACAGGAACGCGGTGGCGTCGCCGGCGCCGATGAGGACGCGGGCGACAATGGCTACGCCGTACGACGTGGTCAGGCCGAGGACGATCTGCCCCACGGCCATGATGATGGCGCCGGCGACGAGCATGAAGCGGGGGCCGAGCCTGTCGATGAGCAGCCCGGTGGGGATCTGCGCGAAGGCGTAGACGCCGACCTGGACTGCGGTAAAGACTGCGATTCGTGATGCGTCGACGTTGAATCTGTCGATAGCTTCCACGCTTGCCACACCGAAGGAGGTGCGGCCGAGGATGGCTACGGCATACACAGCGACTGCGCCGAACCACACGATAAGGGCTTTGGTTGTCAGTTGTTCGCGTGGATGATTGTTTGCCATGGCAATGAATGGTAATACCCTAACGCCCGTTATGTTTAATTGGGAATACCTTTGAGGGAACTCGTGCACGTTGCGCAGCCCGATGCGCCGCAAAAATATCTACGAATTCCAACCCGGTCCCGTAAACTCGACGCCCGTGGATTACATTTCAACTCGCGATACGACCGCCTCACCGCACAAGTTCACCGACATCCTGCTCGGGGGATTGAGCGCCGACGGCGGTCTGTTCATGCCGGCCACGTATCCGCGCCTGGAGCCTTCGCTTCTCGACGCCTGGCGTGACCTCCTCGCCGCCGAGGGGTACGCAGCCCTCGCGGCCGAGGTTGTGAAGCTGTTCGTGGACGACATCCCGCCAGCGGTGATCGAGGAACTCACCGCCAAGGCCTACAGCACTCCCAAGTTCGCGCACCCGGACATCGTTCCGGTCACGGAGCTGGATGAAACGCTCTCCATCGCCCACCTGTCCGAGGGCCCCACCGCCGCGTTCAAGGACATGGCGATGCAGCTGCTCGGCGAGCTGTTCGAGTACGAGCTGACCCGCCGCGGCGAGGCGCTCGCCGTGTTGGGCGCGACCTCGGGCGACACCGGCTCGTCCGCCGAGTACGCGATGCGCGGACGCAACAACATCCGCGTCTTCATGCTCACCCCAGCCGGCCGCATGACCCCGTTCCAGCAGGCGCAGATGTTCGGGCTGGACGACCCGAACATCCACAACATCGCCCTCGACGGCGTCTTCGACGACTGCCAGGACGTGGTCAAGGAGGTCAACGCCGACGCCGCCTTCAAGGCCAAGTACTCCATCGGCGCGGTGAACTCCATCAACTGGGCGCGCCTGCTTGCGCAGACCGTCTACTACATCTCGACCTACCTGCGCGTGACCGAGTCGAACGACGAAAAACTCTCGTTCGCTGTACCGACCGGCAACTTTGGTGACGTGTGCGCGGGCTACGTCGTCAAGCGCATGGGCCTGCCCATCGACCGCCTCATCGTGGCCACGAACGAAAACGACGTGCTCGACGAGTTCTTCCGCACCGGCAACTACCGCCCGCGCTCCTCGGCGGAAACCCAGGCCACCTCGTCGCCGTCCATGGACATCTCGAAGGCATCCAACTTCGAGCGCATGCTTTTCGACGCCCTCCAGCGCGACGCCTCCGCCACCAAGCGCCTCTTCGGTACCAAAGTGAAGGAGGGCGGCTTCGACCTGGACGATCTGGGCGGCCAGGAGGTCCTGGACCGCATCCGGAACGACTTCGGCTTCGTCTCGGGCTCGTCCACCCACGCCGACCGACTCGCCACGATCAAGCAGACGTGGGAGGAGCACGGGGTAATGGTGGACCCGCACACCGCCGACGGCATCCACGTCGCACGCGGCCTTGCCGACGAGACCGACACCCGCATCGTGGTCCTGGAGACCGCGCTGCCGGTCAAGTTCGCCGACACGATCGTCGAGGCGACCGGCCGCGAGCCGCAGGTGCCGGAGCGCTTCGCCTCCATCTTGGCCGCCGACCGCCACGTCACGGACCTGCCCAACGACGCGGAGCGCGTCAAGCAGTTTATCGTCGATACCCTCGGGCAGTAAGCCCCAGCACGAAAAGGAGCACACCATGGCACAGGAACAGTTCGCCGGCCCCGACTACTTCACCGAGTTCGACCCGGAGAAGTTCATCCGCGACCTAAAGATCCAGGCATCCGCCGGCGCTGAGTCGGAAAACGACGCGGAGGAGCACTCGGACGCCGAGTAGCGTGACCCACCCAAACGATTCATCGACCGGCAACCACGCCAGGAAGTACCAGCCGACCTACGGCGAGCGCTGGACGTTCCCGGAGCCCGCGCCGCAACACCGCGCCGCACCCGCCCCGCGCAGCACCACGGCACGCACCGTGAGCTGGGTGGTCTGCATCGTCGCAGTCGCCCTGTTCGTCGCCTCCGTGGTGTGGCTCGGCTTGACCACCTCGCAGCTGCCCACCGGCTCCGTCGAGGAGCGCCAGGCGCGCGAGGCGGTGCAGACCCCGCTGGAGACGGAGGCCGCCGAGTCTGACGGCCAGGCCAACCTGGTCCGCGTGCCAGCGTTCGCGTTGTGGGCGCCCGGTACGCGCATCCAGACGACAGACCACCAGCCGCAGCCCGGCGAGAGCTTCACGGCGCAGTCGTGCACCGTCGCGTTCAGCTTCAGCGACGCGGCGGGCCAGCACTACGCCGTCACCGCGGGGCACTGCGGCCACGCCGGCGACCTCGTGTGGCCCACGAACGCCTCGCGCGCCTTCGACTACGCGCACGAAGTCGGCCAGTTCGTCTACTCGGGGCTGTTTGCTCACGACGCCAGCGCCTCCGACGGCATCGACGTCGGCATCATCAAGATCACCGACCCGGACCGCTACATGGACGTGATTGGCGACCCAATCCCCACCGGCATCGCCGACGAAGTCCCGCCAGTGGGCCACGTCTGCAAAACCGGCGCCACCACCGGCTACACCTGCGGCGAGTTCGAAGACACGCAGCGGGTGCAGATCGTGAACGCGGGGGACGACGAAGACCGCGAAACCTTCGGCGACATCGCCGCAGTCTGCGCCGCCGCCGGCGACTCGGGCGGCCCGGTGTTCACCCACGTCAACGGCCGCGCCGTAATCATCGGCATCGTCTCCGGCACGGAGGCCGGCCGCAGCGGCGAGGACTGCTGGGAGGGGATGGAGAACCCCAAGCTCATGTCCTACTCAAACGTCGAGCAGATGATGACCGTGATCGACCAGGTCGTGCCGGACGCACAGTGGGAGACGCAGCGCTGGTAGCGCTGCGCTGCGAAGCTACCAGGATTGGCCAGGCTCCGGCATGCGCCACTTCTCGCGCAGCGCCGCGCCGGCCGGTTCGTGCTTGTAGGTGTGCGGCCGCGAGGGATTCGCCTCCATGATGGTGAGCTCGTCGTCCGTGAACGCCTCGAAGGTCGCGCGGTCCAGGTACGGGCGCAGGCCGAACTCCTCCCATGCGGGCTGCAGCGCCTCCACCTGCTCGTGCGTCGCGTCGAGCCAGTACAGCTGCGCGAGTTGGCCGCCCCCTTGACGCTCCAGGTTGTTGGTCACCGTAACCGAGTTGGCACCGTGCTCGTCGCCGAAGTGGAGGAGGTCGGCGATGGTCTGGGGCGGGAGCGTCGTGAAGCAAAAGCCCAGCAGCTCGAAGCGCATGTTGTCGGGTGTCTCGAGGGTCAGCGTGTCCAGGCAGTTCTGCTCGAGCAGGCGCGAGATATGGCCGGCGGTCTCCGCACTCACCATGGCGGTGGGGGTGAGGTCACCGCGCAGCATCACGCCGGTTTTCGTGGCGCCTACCTGCGCGTCGGCGATGACATTGGGGCGGACGCTGGCGGCGACGTTGGGGGCGTCGGCAGGCGCGGGGTTCCAGGCGGAAACCGGCGGCGCCGGCGTCGTCTGCGTGGTGCGCGCGTTGGTCTGGTAGCTGGTCAGCGCCGCGATCATGACCACGAGCGCGATCAGCACCGCGCCGTAGACGGTGATAAATACGGCTTTGGGGAGGCGCTTCAGGGTGTGCATCGCAGCTCATCCTAGCCGACGTAGACTCGTGGGCACGCGAACGACGAACGAAAGGACACGCCGTGCCAACCCCGGAATTTATCGTGCAGATCCGCGAGAAGATCGGCCACGACCCGCTCTGGCTGCCGTCAGTCGCCGCGATCGTGCTGCGCGATTCCGTCGACCAGTCTGCCTGGGCGGTGCCGGACGTGCTGCTCGTGCGCCGCGCGGACAACGGCGAGTGGACCCCGGTGACCGGGATCGCAGAGCCGGGGGAGCAGCCGCACGACGCGGCGGTGCGCGAGGTGCGCGAGGAGACCAGCATCGAGGCTACGCCCGCCGCGATCCTTGGCGCGGGGTCCGTCGGCCCTCTCGTGCACGCCAACGGCGACCGGGCCAGCTACATGTCCGTGCAGCTGCGCCTCGAGCCGGCAGACCCCGCCGCGGAGCCGGTGGTGGGCGACGACGAGTCGACCGAGGTCGGCTGGTTCCCCATTTCGCGCATGCCCGTCACGGACCCGAAGTGGCGCCTGGCCATCGCGGACGCGGCCGCCCAGCGCCGCCACCCCGCGTCGTTCACTCCGCGGATGGGGCTGTCCAAGCGGTGAGGCTCGGCGTCGACTGCTCCGAATACCAGGCCGGCCTCGACTTCGCAGGCTTCGATTTCGCGGTCCTTCGCACCACCGACGGCACCTACCAGGACCCGTGCTTCGAGCAATTGCTTCTCGACGCCCACTCGTCCCACTGCTCCCTGTCCACCTACCACTACCTGCGCAGCCCGTCCGAGGGCACGACCGTCACCGAGCAGGTCGGTGCCGCCCTCGACGTGTTGGGTGGGAGGCGGCTGCCGATGTGGCTCGACGTGGAGTCACCCGCGGGGCTTTCGCTTGCCGACGTCCGCGCCGCCGCCACCGCCTTCCGTGCCGCCGACGTCCCCGTCGCCGGTATCTACACCACCGCCCGCTACTGGCGACGCCACATGCGCCTTGCCAACCCGGCGGAGTTCGGCGCGCTGTGGCTGGCGCAGTGGGGCGACAACTCGGTGACCGACCCCGCGCGCCTCGGGCCGTGGCCGCGGCCGCTCGGGTTCCCGGCACCGCAGGTGTGGCAGTTCACGTCCCGCGGGCGCGTCGGCGGGATCGCGGTGGATCTCAACCTTGCGGTTGCGGGGTGCGTGGGGGTGGGCTAGGTTGTGGGCCTATGGGGGAGGAACAACTACGGGCCTTTTTGGCCTTCCGCGCTGGGGGTATTGCCACGCTCCGGCTCGTCGACGAGGCCGGGCTCGACGCGCCCGCGCTGGTGAGGATGGGCGCGGCCGAGGACTACGCGGACACGCTGGTTCGGCTCGCACAGCGGTTCTTTCAGCCGACCAGCCACTCGCGCTACCAGGCCGAGGCACGCTCCGCGGCGGAAGCCAACAGTCACTGCATTGAAACGCTGGAACTGATCGAGCGCACTGCTCGCCGCATCAGCAACCCGACCAAGCGTTGGGAATACACCGCCGAGCTGTGCGCCGCGCAGGGGGATACGGCCACCATCGCAAAGAAAGCCGCCCGGCTGCGCAAGGACTTCATCGCGCCGCGCGTGCCCGAGGACGGGGTGCGGATCCAGCGCGACATGAAAAACGACAAGTTCATCATCCGGCTCACCGGCCCTACTAACCGGCTGCAGGACGTGGTCACCACCTTTGAGACGCCCGACGAGCGGGGCAAGCCCATCGATGCGATCGACTGGATTGTCAACAACCGGCGCATCGTCCAGGCGCCGGTGGCGGTGCACGCGATTGTCACCGACAAGGACATCGACCACGTGCTCGCCGGCACCGACGACAGGGACGACACCGAGCCGGTCGTGGTCACCAACACCGGGGTGCGCATGACCACCAGCCAGTTGCTCCAGCGCCGGATCCTGCCGGACGGGTACATCACGCTCGCCGCGGAGCACCTTGGCCCGATCAACACCCACCGCATGCGCCTCGCGTCCCGGGTGCAGCGGCTCGCGCTGGAGGCGGACTCGCCGACGTGCTGCTGGCCCGACTGCAACGCGCCGATCTCCAAGTGCCAGGCCCATCACCTCACCGAGTACGCGCACGGGGGAGAGACCACCCCGGCGAACATGTGCTGGCTGTGCCCGCACCACAATGCCGTCAACGGCGACCCGAAGCGCGGCCGCATGACCCGCATCAACGGGCGCATCGCGTGGGTCGGTCCGAAGTACGCCGCGCCGCGCTTCACCGGCCGGGCCTACGCCGATACCGGCGCCGTGATCGGCGGGCCGGCTCAGGGCGCGCCGGCCGGTGAGCCCACCTACGCGGGACCGTCGCCACCGGAGTAAAGGCGCACGCGGCGGCGTGCGCGCGGATAGACTGTGCACCATGAAGGTGGTGTGCATTGGTGCGGGCGCGATCGGCGGGTACTTCGGCGGCGTGCTCGCAGAGGCTGGTCACGAGGTGTCGTTTGTCGCGCGCGGGGAGACGCTCGCGGCGCTCAGGCAGCGCGGCGTGCTGCTCAGCCGCGGCGACGAGCCGGCCCGCGCCTCGATGCGCGAGGCGTTCACGCCGGGGACCGGGAGCACGGCGGCGAGGGTGCGGAACCGCTCGCCGCGGTGGAACGTGCAGGTGAGCGTGTCGCGCCCTGTCTCTTATACCCATCTAGATGTGTATAAGAGACAGCGGCGGAGCACGCCGGGGAGGCCGCGGACCTGATGGGCGGGGCGGACATCGTGGTTGTCGCCACGAAGGCGCTGCCGGATAACCCGACGTTCGCGGACCTCGCGGACGCGCGGCAGCTTGGCGGCGTGCCCATCGTCACGACGCAGAACTCGGTCGAAATCCACGACACCGCCGCGCGCATTTTCGGCGCCGACCGGGTCCTCGCCGGGGTGGCCCGCTGCTACGCCACGCGCGTCGGGCCGGCAAAGATCGTGCTCAATCCCGGGCCTTTGGCGTTGAGCTTTGGGCCGGTGGCGGGGGCGTCGATAAGCGAAACTGCCCGGGAGTTCCGCGCGGCGCTGGATGAGGCGGGGATCGGCGGCGAGCTGTACGCGCCGGGCGACGTGCTTACGGACGTGTGGTCAAAAGCCATGTTTGTCACCACCACGGGCGCGCTCGGCGCGGTGGCCGGCGTGCCGATGGGCGTGCTTCGCGACGCTTTACGCCCCCAACTCCGCGCCCTCATGAAAGAAGTCGAGGCCGCAGCCCGCGGGCTTGGCGTGCGGCTGCCGGCGGACGCGGTCTCGCAAACCCTCGCGTTTGCGGACCAGCAGTACGCGGGCGCGACGAGCTCGATGCAGCGCGACATCGCGGACGGACTGCCGAGCGAGCTCGACGCGCAGGTCGGCGCGATCCGCCGGCAGGCCGCCGCTGCGGGCGTGCCCACCCCGCTGCTGGATTACACCTACGCGGTGCTCGCGGTGCGCGCCTAGCTCGTGCGCCCCTCCGCCACCCAACTGACGAACCGGCTCGAGCACAGCGCCCAGTGCGCGACGAGCAGCACCGGGATGCTCAGTGCGATCGCGTCCAGCCACTGCGACCCGCTGACCATCGCCATCTGGTGTCCGCCCATGCTGACGGTGCCCGGCGGGAAGGTGCACGACCACCACGCCGGCGAGTACGGCACCCAGCGCGCGGCGTTGGGGTAGAAGGTGATCATGGCGTAGATCGCGAGCGGGATCGCGATGATCAGCGCGACCAGGCCGTAGTAGATGGAGACCGGGCCGGGGAAGAGGATCTGCATCGCGGTGGTGGATTGCCCGACCACGCCGAGTGGCACCCACGCGGTGGCGGACTTCGCGCCCTCGAAGTCAACGCGCCCGTGCCAGGCGGCCCAGTAGACGCGGGCGAATGTCGGCACCGCGGTAAGCAGCGACATGACAAACAGGGCGGTGCCCATCACGTGGTAGAGCGGGCCGTAGTCGTGCGCGAGCCAGCCGGAGACGGACGCGGAAATCATCGGCCCGACCAGCGGCAGGCCCCAGGTGAACCGGGGCTCGCCGTCGAATCGCGTGAGCTGGATCGCCCAGGTGATGACGGTCACTGGGCCGCCGATCCAGAAGCCGATGAGCCTGTACACGCCGTCGCCGGTGAGCCCGGACAGCGCGGCGCCGAGCGCGAGGATGCCGATAAAGTACATCGACCACTCGGCCATCGTGGTGCGCTCGAAACTGGGCTGGCGGTAGCGCGCAAAGCCTACGGTGAGCACGACCAGGATCACGCACGCGATGGCGGCGAAGACGCCGGCGAGGAAGAGGAGGTCTTCCTCGACGAGCAGGCGCGCGACGATTGAGGTGCCCATGAGGCTGCCGCCCCACGCGGGGCCCGGGGGCGGGAGTTGGCGAAATTTGTCAGTCACGGGCTTATGGTAATCCCTATTGCTTCACGACGCCACGTTACCCCACCCCAGCGGCGTATCATGAAGTTATGGGTTCCTATCATATGCTCGGCCGCGACGGGGCGCCGCGCGTTGCCTGGTGGCGTCCGCTTCTCGAGTTCGTCGTCGTCCTCATACTCTTCTTCGGCATCTACGCCGCGATGCTCGCGCTTTTCAGCGCGGCGGATCAGTTCTTCGACCCGTCGGTCAAAGCGATGGGTGAGTTCGAGTTCGTGGACACGCCCTGGCTCGCGCTCGCGGCGGGGTCAATAGAGGCCGCGACGATCCCTGCGGCGTTCATCGCCGCGTGGTTGCGGGGCCGGCGCCCGTCCGCGCTGTGGTCGGTGGAGCGCCGCTTCCGGTGGCGCATTTTTGGCATCGCGCTGGTGCCGGCGCTCGTCGCGTTCGGTGCGGAGCTAGGGTACACGCTGTGGCGGAGCGAACCCGCGGACGGTGCGTTCACCGCAGAGAACTTCGGTGCGTTGTGCATCCTCGTCGCGCTCATCCCGCTGCAGGCGCTGTCGGAAGAGCTGGTGTTTCGCGGCTCGCTGGTGCAGGCAGTAGGGCAGTGGACCCGCTCGCCGTGGGTGGCCTACCTCGTCCCCGCGTTCATGTTCGTCTCCGTCCACGACTACGGCTGGCGAGGCCAGCTCAGCGTCGCGACGTTCGCGCTCTGCGGCGCGTTCCTCACGTGGGCAACGGGCGGGCTCGAGGCGTCGTTGGCGGTGCACGCCGTGGCGAACACGCTCGCGATCCTACCGGATCCCTTCCACGTGCCCGTTGCGGGCTTGGCTGAGGCGACGGTGGGGGATGCGGTGGCGTCGATAGGCGCGACCGTGCTCGCCACCGCCGCGATTTGGTGGCTGGTGGCTAGCGGTACTGCTGCGAAATCTCGTCGAAGCTAGCCTGCTCCTTGCCAACCTGCTTGCGCTGCTGCTTCGCGCGCTTCTTCCTGCGCACCTGGTTCGGGGTGTCGCGCTCCTCGTAGCGCAGGCCGGGGATCCCGGTGCGCATCGTGCGCGTGCGGCCGCCGTTGGAGTTGAACGTGTAGCGGAACGGGCCCGAGCCGACGGACGCGGAGAGGCCGGATCCGGACATCGTGAACCGGAACGGCCCGAACTTCTTGGAGCGGCGGAAACGGAACGGCATGGGGGCTCCTTATCGGCGTAGCGTAAAAAGTCCCTCAAGCGTAGCAAAGACCACCCCACACTCGACCTTGGTGCGCGGTGGCAGGACCGTAACGCTTTCATAAGACGTGTTCGTTCCGCGGGAGATCGCGCCGGAGCGCCGGTACGTTGGTCCGCATGGCTAACCAGATCGTACGGAAATTGACCACCAAGACGGCTGCCGCGGCGGCGATCGGCGCGCTGGCGCTCAGCGGCGCTGGTACGGCGGGGGCGCAGGACCTGTCGTCTGTGCCGAGCGTCGCAAGCCTGAACGTGACCGACTACGTCGATACCGACCGGCTTGGCGAGCTCAACGCCACCGTGCTTGGCGGCGCGAGCGGGAAGGCGGCGGAGCAGCGCGCGTCGCAGTCTTCCGTCGTGACCACCCTGCCCGCCGACGCGCAGCCGCTGCCCAAGTCGCAGGCGCAGCGCGCGGTGACCGGGCTGCTTGAGGCGAAGCAGAGCCAGGCGATGACCGTGGAGCTGCGCGCCGACGGCACGCTCACCTACAGCGACGGCTGCAACTCCGGCAACGGCCTGTACACCATCGACGACGTCGGCTCTCTGCACGTCAGCGGCCTTTCGGAGACCCGCGTCATGTGCGATTCCGCGACGATGAACAACGCCGCCGCGCTGAAGTCGGTGCTGCAGTCCGCCCCGGCCGTGTACCAGGTTAACGGTGGCGTCGCGCTCGGGAGCGCGGCGAAGGCGATCGAGTTCACCAAGGCCGCCGCGCAGTAGTTACTCGGCGGCGATGAGCGCGTCGCGGTTGATCTTGCCCGCCAGCGAGCGCGCCACCACGAACGGGATCCAGAGCATCTGGCAGAAGAGCAGTTTGGCAAAGAACAGCGCCACGTCCAGGCTTGACGGTTCGAATCCGAAGCGCGTCGCGAGCGCCAGGAATCCTGCCAGGACAAACATGGCGGTTGAGGAGAAGATGGACCAGCTTAGTCCCTCGTCGCGAGCCTCGATGTGCCGCTGGGTCTCGTATTCGTCGAGCTCGGCGCGCGGCATGTCGGCCCCGCCGATGGATTTGCGAAGCAGCAAGATTCCGACCGCGGCGAGCGCACCCCCACCGAGCCACAGCGCAGTGGACACGGTGGGGTTGAAAAATTGGAGGACCGCAGCGAGCAGCATGATCGCGATTCCGACGTCGGTGGCCAGGGTGAGCCTCTTTCGCTTCACGACGATCGCGTGAACATCTTTCGGCGCCATGGGGAGTCCTTTCGGGGTTTTAGGGTGTGCGGTAGATCTCGGTTGACATTGGCGTGAACTCGGTACGGGAGAACACGGCTTCCACCGGTAGCCCGAAGACGTCGCAGATTTTGAAGGCGAGGTCGAGGCTGGGGTAGTGGTCGCCGCGTTCGAGCGCTCCGATGGTTTGTGGATTGACTTCAACCGCTTCCGCGAGTTGCCCGCGCGACATGTCCCGTTCGGTGCGCAGCACGCGGATACGGTTAAAGATCGGATCCACAGGTCTTTTCTTTGGGGACATGACTCAGAGTGTTGCATAAACACAACGGGTTATCAACTGATTGCACCAACTTTCATGCGACTTTCAGCTTCGACCGCCGCGTTTAGGAGTGCCCTGGAGATACCGTTCTAGTTCTCTCAAGGTGGTTGATTTGGCGGTTTTGCTCGGTAGGTTGAGGGCCATGGTTTCCAAGATCATGAAGAAACTGTCCACCGCAACCATTGCCGTTGCCCTGATGGGTGGCGCCACCGGCACCGCCAACGCACAGGAGCTGCCGCAGGGGCTGTCGTCTGACCCCGCGATCGTCGAGAGTGCTGCGGGGCTCAGCTCCATCCTCATCGGCGGCGCACCGGCGCTGCCGGGCTCCAGCGCTCAGCTGCCGGCTGCTCCGGCCGAGCAGGGCGGCCTGATTACCGCCCTGCCCGAGCACGCGCAGCCGGCACCCGAGCATCTGCGCGGCCCCGCCGTCGAGCGCCCGCTGCAGGCGAAGGCCAACGAGAACGTGACCATCGAGTTCAGCCCGGACGGCACCCTGACCTACGGCGACGGGTGCAACTCCGGCAACGCCACCTACCACTTCGACGAGCAGGGCAAGCTGCACGTCGGCGACCTTGCCGAGACTCAGGCGCTGTGCGACCCGGCCGCTATGGCCGCCGCCGACGATCTGAAGACCATCCTGCAGGCGAACCCGGACGTCTACATCCTGGACCGCGACACCATCGCACTGGGCAGCCAGGGCCACGGGATCGAGTTCATCGAGGCGAAGGCCACGATCAGCGAACCGCAGGAAGGCTAAGAACGCGACCCACGAGAAACGATGCACTCGCGGCCCGGACTACTTTGGTCCGGGCCGCGTAGCATCGTTCTATGACTGCACACAAACCAATTTCGAAAGTCGCCTACGCGCCAATGCTCGGGCTGGAAACATAGGCCGAGCGCGTCGACAAGCGCTATTCGCACCTGGTGCAGCTGCGGGCTTCCGCGCTCAACCAATGCGTGTATTGCCTGGCCATGCACCGTCGTGATGCGAAGAAGGACGGCTGGAGCGAAGAAAAGATCAGCAGCACCGAGCGCTGGACCGACTACAAGGAGCAATTCACCGACGAAGAATGCGCTGCGCTCGAGCTCACCGACGCCGTGTCCCGAATCCACGGGGCGAAGGGTGCGAGAAACCTGCTCATGGCGGTCGTGGCGATCAACGCCTGGAATCGGATCGGCATCACCACACGACTTAACCCGCGAAGCCTCTCCGGAGTTGACGACTTCGACCTAGGCATCCGAGCATAAGCAAACCCCGAGGGAACACCCTCGGGGTTTTGACTTACGCGCGCGAGCTAGCAGTCGAAGTACATTTCGAACTCGAGCGGCGTCGGGCGCAGCTGGGCCGGCGCGATCTCGTCCTCGCGCTTGAGCGTGAGGTAGGTCTGGATCAGGTCGTCGGTGAAGACGTCACCTTCGGTGAGGAAGTCGTGGTCCGCCTCGAGGGCGGCGAGCGAGGCCTCGAGCGAGGTCGGTGCCTGCGGGATCTCCTTCGCCTCCTCCGGCGGGAGCTCGTAGAGGTCCTTGTCCACCGGGGCGTGCGGCTCGATGCGGTTCTTGATGCCGTCGATACCGGCCATCATCATCGCGGCGAAGCCGAAGTAGGGGTTGCCCGACGGGTCCGGCGCGCGGAACTCAATGCGCTTGGCCTTCGGGTTGGTGCCGGTGATCGGGATGCGGATCGCGGCGGAGCGGTTGCGCTGCGAGTACACCAGGTTGATCGGCGCCTCGAAGCCCGGAACCAGGCGGTGGTAGGAGTTCAGCGTCGGGTTGGTAAACGCGAGCACGGCGCCGGCGTGCTCGAGGATGCCACCGATGTACCAGCGCGCCAGGTCGGACAGGCCGCCGTAGCCGGACTCGTCGTAGAACAGCGGTTCGCCGTCCTTCCACAGCGACTGGTGTGCGTGCATGCCCGAGCCATTGTCGCCGGCCAGCGGCTTCGGCATGAACGTCGCCGTCTTGCCAAACTGGGTCGCCGTGTTCTTCACAATGTACTTGAAGTCCTGCAGGTCATCGGCCGCGTGCAACAGGGTGTTGAAGCGGTAGTTGATCTCCTGCTGGCCGCCGTTGCCCACCTCGCGGTGGAAGCGCTCGATGTGGAAGCCGGCCTGGTCGAGGTTGCGGACCATCGCGTCGCGCACGTCGACGGTCTTGTCGTACGGCGGGACCGGGAAGTAGCCGCCCTTGTAGCGGTTCTTGTAGCCCAGGTTCGGGTTGCCGTCGGCGTCGGATTCCTTGCCGCGGTTCCACCAGCCCTCTTCCGCGTCGATCTCGTAGAACGCGCGGTGGCCCTCGGCCTCGTAGCGGATGGAGTCGAAGAGGTAGAACTCGGCCTCGGCACCGAAGCTGCAGGTGTCCGCAATGCCTGTCGACGCCAAGTAGTCCTCCGCCTTGCGCGCCACGTTACGCGGGTCACGCGAAAAGGCCTCGTGGGTGAACGGGTCGTTGACAAAGAACTTCACGTTCAGCGTCTTCGCCTCGCGGAACTGGTCCAGCTTCGCGGTGGCCAGGTCCGGCATGAGCGTCATGTCGGACTCTTCAATGGTGGTGAAGCCGCGGATGGAGGAGCCGTCGAACGCGAGGCCCTCTTCCATGACCTCCTCATCAAACATGGACGCCGGGATGGAGAAGTGGTGTTCGCGGCCGGGAACGTCGGTGAACCTGACGTCGACGAATTCGACTTCCTCGTCCTTGATGAATTTTGTTACGTCCTCGATATTTTCGAAAGACACGTGCTATCTCCTTACGGCGACAATGTGAACCACACCAAGTTTAGTCGAATGCCCCGCCGCGGTCGCGGACCCCGCCCATTTTCGTCGCCCGCGCGGCGCAGCTAGGCTTGGTCACCATGGCAGGATCGAAGAGTTGGCGCGAAGGCCCGGAAATGCCGAACCAGTTCGGCGGCACACCGGAGTACCCAGGGCAGACGTTGGGGCTGCCGGCGGAGGGGCCGGGCTCGCAGGCGTCGGTAATGCGGCGCGCGGGCGGCGTCCTCATCGACTGGGTCCTCGCGTGGGCGATCGCGACGCTGATTACCGCCACCACGGATGCGTTGGGAGACACCGCCACACTGACCTACCTCGTCTGGATCGTCCTGGGCATCCTCACCGGATGGCTCATGGCCCGCACGCCCGGGATGGCCATGCTGGGTATGGGCGTCGCGCGTGTCGACGCCACCGAGCCCGTCGGCCTCTGGCGCGCCGCGCTGCGCACCGTCCTGACCGGGTTCGTGTTCCCGGCCGCGATCGTGGACGCGGACGACCGCGGCATGCACGACCGGGCGACGAACACGACGGTGATCCGCGGCTGAGAAGGGGGAAGTGAGGGCGTCGATAAGCGACTAGCCCGGCGTACCACCGAGGTTTTCGCGGAAGTCGATGTGGTGCTGGAACGCCCAATTGCGGTCCGTGATGAGGCGGGCGACGGTAAGCCCGCCGGAGAGGAAGAGCACCGCGAGGACGACCTCGGTGGTGGCGCTGATGCCGCCGGTGACGTCGCCGCTGGTCAGCTCCTGCATCGCGGCGTAGATCGTGGTGCCGGGGATCATCACGACGGTCGCGGGGATGGTGACCGTGGAGCGCGGGACGTGGAAGTGCTGCCCGAGCCAGCGGCCGAGGATACCGATGGTGAGCGTGCCGAGGAAGCACGCGAGGAAGTACCGCATGTCGGCGTGGAGGAGGACGAGTCGCAAGACGTTGGCGACCGTGCCGAGCGTCGCGGCGAGGAGCGCCATGCGCCGTGAGGCGTTGAAGATGATGGCAAAGCCGCCGATACTAAAGAAGCTGGCGACGGCTGCGGCGAGGTAGAACCCGAGCTCCGGCTCCGCGGCGATGTGCGGCGGCGGGGGAGCGCTGGTGATCATGGCGATCACGGCGACGGTGAGCATCATGGCCACGATCACTTCGAGCGCGTAGAACAGCCGGGGGATGCCGGCGCTGAAGTCGAAGCGCGACAGATCATTGAGCGCCACGAACAGCGGGAAGCCGGGGATGAGGTAGAGGATCGCAGCGACGAAGCCGGCGGAGAGCTGCGTGTCCGCGCCCGGCACGAGGAGCGACAACAGCAGGAAGAGGATGGTGGAGACGGCGCCGGCGATCATCACCACGCCGAGCTGGAGGAAGCGCTTGTGCGCCAGGCGCTGGCGCACGAACTGGCCGACGCCCGCGGCGATCACCACCAGCACAGCGGTGAGCAGGGAGAAGCGGTTGAGGATCGCGAACCCGCCACACGCCAGGCCCGCGGCGAGCGACGCCACGAGGGGGCTCCAGCGAGGGGTGTGGATGTGCTCGATGTCGTCGAGAAGCGCGTTGACTTCCTCGGCGGTGGCGTAGTGGTGCAGTTCGTGGCGGCTAAAGTTTTCCAGCGCCTCGATGCGCGAGGCGTTCACGCCGGGGACCGGGAGCACGGCGGCGAGGGTGCGGAACCGCTCGCCGCGGTGGAACGTGCAGGTGAGCGTGTCGAGCCCGACGATGACGTCCGCGTGGTCGAAGCCGAGCGCGCGGGCGCACCGCTTCACGGCGCGGATGACTCGGTAGGCAGGCGCGCCGGAGGTCAGCAGCATTGAGCCGTAGCGCAGCGCCGTGCTGGCCTCTACGCCCATGCCGAAGTGCTCGTCGCTGCCGTGGTGCGTGTGGTCGATTCGCATCGTCGTCTCCGGTAGCCGCCCGGTCGCTCTACTTACCCTTGCGCTGCTGCATGCGGCGCATGCGGCGGTTCATGCCCGCCATGTTCTGCGCCTGGCGCGGCATTGGGCCGCCCGGCATGCCGGCGACCTGGCCAGGGCCCTTGCGGGTGTCCATCGCTTCGAGCTTGGCGTTGAGGGAGTAGACCTCGTCCTTCTTGTAGTTCTTCGGCAGCTTCAACAGGTGCTTCTGCAGGTCACGGACGGGAACCTGGTCCTCGCCGTCGCCGGCGTAGACCTCGTGGATCGGCACGCCCGCCAGGAGGCGGTCGACGCGCTTGTGCTCCTTCGCCATCATCGGCTTAAGGCGGTTCGGGTTGCCCTCTCCAACCAGCACGACGCCGGGATTGCCCACGACGCGGTGGATGGTGTCCATGTGAGTGTTGGCCTGGACGCCGTTCTTGGTCAGCCAGACGATGCCCATGGTGTTGCGCATGTTTTCCAGGGTCCAGCCTGCGGCGCCCGGGGTGTCGCCGACCTCGTCGTACATGGACTTCTCCAGGCGGCGGGAGAACAGCCACATCGCCAGCACAGCACCAAGCAGCAGGCCGATGACCAGCATGAACCACTGGCCGCTCCAGAGCAGGCCGATGAGGAAGAACAGCAGGCCCACGCCGAGCACCGAACCCAGCATGATGGGGATGAGCGCCTTGTCGCGCTCCTTTTGCATCTTGAACGCCTGCCACACCTGGCTGCGCGTCTGCTTGCTCTTCGCGCGCTTCGCGGCGCGCTCTTCCTTCTTCGCGGCCTTCGCTGCGGCCTTGTCATCCTGCTTCGCCATGTCGCCAATGTTAATGGCACGCCCCGGGCAAGCAAAAAGAAACGCCCGCCGGTGAGGCGGGCGTGAAGCAGTGCTTAGCGAGTGACCACGGGGTGGTCCTGCGACGGGCCGTACTTCTTCAGCAGGGTCGATGCCTCCTGCGTCGTTTCGCCCTGCGAGGTCTCCTTGAGGTGCTTGAGGTTTTCCGGCAGCTCGCGGCCGTGGTGCTCCATTGCCTGGACGTAGAGCTTGCCGGCGCGGTACGAGGAGCGCACGAGCGGACCGGACATGACGGCGGCGAAGCCCATGTCGTAGGCGGCGTCGCGGTATTCGATGAACTCCTCCGGCTTCACCCACCGGTCGATCGGGTGGTACGTCGGGCCGGGACGCAGGTACTGGGTGATGGTGATGATGTCGGTGCCGGCGTCCTGCAGATCTGCCAACGCCTCGAGGATCTCCTCGCGGGTCTCGCCCATGCCGAGGATGAGGTTGGACTTGGTGATCAGCCCGAAGTCGCGCGCCTGGCGGATCACGTCCAGCGAGCGCTCGTAGCGGAACGCGGGTCGGATGCGCTTGAAGATGCGCGGCACGGTCTCCACGTTGTGCGCGAAAACCTCGGGGCGGGCCTCGAAGACCTCCTGGAGCAGGTCCGGCTTGCCGGAGAAGTCCGGGGTGAGGTTCTCCACACCGGTGTGTGGGTTGAGCTCGTGGATCTTGCGCACGACCTCGGCGTAGAGCCACGCGCCCTCGTCCTCAAGGTCGTCGCGGGTCACGCCGGTGATGGTGGAGTAGTTCAGGTTCATGCCGCGGACCTCTTCGGCTACGCGGCGCGGCTCGTCGCGGTCCAGCGGGTCGGGCTTGCCGGAGGCGATGTCGCAGAAATCGCAGCGGCGGGAGCAGCGGGAGCCGCCGATGAGGAAGGTCGCCTCGCGGGATTCCCAGCATTCGTGGATGTTGGGGCAGCCGGCTTCCTGGCACACGGTGTGCAGGCCTGCGCCCTTCACCTTCTGTTTCATGTCCTCGTACTCAGGTCCCGTTTTGACCTGGTTGCGGATCCAGCGCGGTTTCGACTCGATCGGAGTCTCCGCGTTGCGCTTTTCGATTCGGAGGAGCTTTCTGCCATCTGGTGCTACAGTCACGCCCCCTACGTTAACGGACGTGTCAAGCACTGCGTTACCGCGGTCGCTTCTTCAGCCCCTTCGTGGGGTCCGGCGCCGAGGCGAAGGTGTGGTTTGCCACCGTGAGCTCGCCGGACAGCGCGCGGTCGAGGTGGTGGAGGAGCCTTGGGGCGATTGCCGACGCCCGCGTGTCCCTCCCCAACTCCAGACTCATGGTGGTCACGTCGGCGTCGTCAATGCCGCAGGCGACGATGTGCGCGTAGTGGGCGAGCGTGTTATCGCAATTGAGGCTCAGCCCGTGCATGGTGACGCCACGGGTGATGCGGATTCCCAGGGCCGCGATTTTGCGGTCGCGCGTCGGTGCCGACGGGTCGGCGGCGCGCGTGGTGTGGGGGACCCAGACGCCGGAGCGCCCGTCGATGCGGCCGGCGGTGGTCACGCCCGCCTCGCGGACCGTCTCAATGAGCGCCTCTTCCAGGCGGCGGACATAGTCGACCACGTCAACGGGCTCGGCGAGCTTGATGATTGGGTAGACCACGAGCTGGCCCTCGCCGTGCCACGTGATGCGCCCGCCGCGGTCCACGTTGACCACGGGGACGGGGTAGTCGGCGTCGGGCATGTCCTCGGGCTGCGTGCGCTTGCCCGCGGTGAACGTGGAGGGGTGCTCGAGGACGAGCACGGTGTCGCCGACCTCGCCCTTCGCGCGCTTCGCCGCGAGCTCCGCCTGCAGGTCCCAGGTCTCCTGGTACGGCACGACGCCGAGCTCGCGCACCTCGAGCGGGGTGGCGGCGTCGGCGCGGATGGATTTGTCGGCGGGGAAAAATGGGTCACGCGGGGCAGTCATGCTTTCGCATTCTAGCCCCGCGTGAAGTGGTGGGTGTTTAGCGCTGTTTAGCCCTCGACGCCGTTCTCTGCGGCGTACTCGTCGGCGGTCATAAGCTCGCCGACGGACTCGACCTCGACCTCGAAGAGCCAGCCGTCGCCGTACGGGTCATTGTTGATGGCCTCGTACGCGCCGTCGATGTCCTCGTTGACGGCGGTCACGGTGCCGGTGACCGGGGAGAACAGGTCGGAGACGGACTTGGTGGACTCGACCTCGCCGCAGTGCTCGCCGGCGGTCACGGTGTCGCCCACCTGCGGCAGCTCGGCGAAGACGATCTCGCCCAGGCGATCAGCGGCCACGTTGGTAATACCCACGCGCACGGTGGCGCCGACGGCGGTGTCCGGGGTGGCGTTGATCCACTCGTGGTCCTCGGAGTAGTAGAAGTCCTTCTGCAGTGCCATGTTAGGCGTCCTTTCGGGAGTAAAACGGGGTCTCTACGATAGTAAACGGATAGCGACGTCCACGGATGTCAATTTCCACAGCCGTGCCAACCTCCGCGTGCTCGGGCGCGATGTGCGCCAGTGCAACAGGGTAGCCCAGCGTCGGCGAGGGCTGGCCGGAGGTGACCACACCGATGCGGTCCTCCGCGCCCGGCAGGAACACCTCCGCGCCCTCGCGCGCGGCGCGGCGCTGCTCGGAGGTCAGGCCGGCGATGACCACGGTCGGCTCGCGGCCGGTCAGCACTTCCTTGCCCACAAAGTCCGCTTCCTTCTTGGCAAAGGCGCGGCCCATCCCAGCCTCGACCGGGGTGATGTTGGTGGTGAGCTCGTGGCCGTAGAGCGGCATCGATGCTTCGAGGCGCAGCGAGTCGCGCGAGGCGAGCCCGCACGGGGTGCCGGAACCGATCACGGCGTCCCACACCGCTTGGGCGTCTGCGTTGGCACAGAACAGCTCGAAGCCGTCCTCGCCGGTGTAGCCGGTGCGGGCGACGAACACCTCGACAGACCCTCCGCCTGCCGGGCGCAGGGTCATCCAGGCGCCGGAGTAGTAGGCGAGTGTGTCGGCGTCGTCGCTGAGCAAAGGCTCGAGGACCTTGAGCGCATTCGGGCCCTGGACCGCGACGAGCGCCACGGCCTCAGAGTCGTTGCGCAGCTCAACGTCGAAGTCGCCCTTGCGCGCTTCAAACGCGGCCCACACGGTGGCGGTGTTGGCGGCGTTGGGCACGACCATGAAGTGATCATCGGCCATCTTGTAGGTGATCAGGTCGTCCAGGATGCCGCCGTCCTCGGCGACGATCATGGAGTACTTCGCCTTGCCCACCTTGAGGATGGACATGTTGGAAATCAGGGCGTAATCCAAAAACGCGGCGGCGTCGGGGCCCTTGACGTCGATCTCGCCCATGTGGGAGAGGTCGAAGATGCCGACGGCGCTGCGCACCGCGCGGTGCTCGTCGAGCTCGTTGCCGTACTTCAGCGGCATGTTCCAGCCGCCGAAATCGGTAAACGTGGCGCCCAGCTTCTCGTGGGCTGCGTGCAGGGGAGAGGTAGCCATGAGGGTTCTCGCTTTCAGTGGGGAGGGGGACTATTCGCCGGTGTTGATGCCAAAGGCTTCCGGCGGCGGGCAGGCGCAGACGAGGTTGCGGTCGCCGTACGCCTCGTCGATGCGGCGCACCGGCGGGAAGTACTTCGCGTGCACGAGCCTGTCGACCGGGTAGGCCGCCTGCTCGCGGCTGAACTCGTACGGCCAGTCGGAGCGCACCACGGAGTGGGCGGTAAACGGCGCGTGGTGCAGCACGGAGGATTCGTAGGCGACGCGGCCGTCGATGATCTCCTGGATCTCGCCGTGGATGGAGCGCATCGCCTCGACGAAGCGGTCCAGCTCGGCCAGGTCCTCGGATTCGGTCGGCTCGACCATGAGGGTGCCAGCGACCGGGAAGGACAGCGTCGGCGCGTGGAAGCCGTAGTCCACCAGGCGTTTCGCCACGTCCGCGGCGGTTACGCCGGACTTGTCGGTCAGCTCGCGCAGGTCCAGGATGCACTCGTGGCCCACCATGCCGTTGTCGCCGGTGTAGAGGACCGGGAAGTACTCGTTGAGCTGGTGAGCGAGGTAGTTGGCGCCGAGCACGGCGTGCTGGGTGGCGGACTTCAGCCCGTCGGCGCCGCTCATGGCGATGTAGGCCCACGAGATCTGCAGCACGCCCGCGGAGCCGTAGAGGCTCGCGGCGACGGGCACGCCGGCGTCGCCAGGCACAGGCGCCGAGGCCTGCTCGAGAGAGATGTTCGCGTCGCCCGGCAGGAAGGGGATGAGGTGCTCGCCCACGCCGATCGGGCCCACGCCCGGGCCGCCGCCGCCGTGCGGGATGGTGAAGGTCTTGTGCAGGTTGAGGTGGCTGACGTCGCCGCCGAAGTCGCCGGGGCGCGCGATGCCGGTCAGCGCGTTCATGTTTGCGCCGTCGATGTAGACCTGGCCGCCGGCGGCGTGGACCTTGTCGGCCACGGTCCGCACGGTGTCCTCGTAGACGCCGTGCGTGGACGGGTAGGTCAGCATGATGGCGGCGACGTGCTCGCCGTGCTTCTCCAGCTGCACGTCGAGGTCGTTCAGGTCGATCGAGCCGTCGTCGGCGGTCTTGATCACCACGACTCGCAGGTTGGCCAAGCTTGCCGACGCCGCGTTCGTCCCGTGCGCCGACGCCGGGATCAAGCAGATGTCGCGCTCGGTATCGCCGTTTGCTACGTGGTAGCGGCGGATCGCGAGCAGGCCGGCGAGCTCGCCGGTCGCGCCCGAGTTGGGCTGCAGGGACACCTCGGCATAGCCGGTGATGCTGATGAGCCAGGTGCGCAGGTCGTCGATAAGCGTGGCCCAGCCCTTCGTGTATTCGGCCGGGGTGAAGGGGTGCACGTTGGCGAACTCGGGCCAGGTGATGGTCTCCAGGCCCGCGGTGGGGTTGAGCTTCATCGTGCAGGAGCCGAGCGGGATCATCGTGCGGTCCAGCGCGAGGTCCTTGTCGCCGAGGGCGCGGATGTAGCGCATCATCTGCGTTTCCGAGTGGATCGCGTTGAAGGTATCGTGGGTGAGGAACTCGGTACGGCGTTCCAGCGCCTCGGGCAGTCGCGTCTCGGCGGTCTCGGGGGCGGTGGCGTCGAACGCGGCGAGTAGTGCGGCCAGGTCGTCCTCGGAGGTGTCCTCGCCGAAGGACACGCCCACGGTGGTCGCATCGATGGCGCGCACAAGGTAACCAGCCTGCGCAAGCTTCTCGACGACCCCCTGCGCGTCCCCAACCTCAACCGCCACCGTGTCGAAGAAGTGCGCGTGCTTGACGCGCGCGCCGGCGGCCTCGACACCAGCGGCGAAGCGCGAGGCGAAGTCGTGGACGGTGCGCGCGATCTCGGTCAGGCCGGCGGGGCCGTGATAGACGGCGTACATGGAGGCCGCCACAGCCAGCAGCGCCTGGGCGGTGCAAATGTTGGAGGTGGCGCGCTCGCGGCGGATGTGCTGCTCGCGCGTCTGCAGTGCGAGGCGGTAGGCGGGGAAGCCCTCGGCGTCTTTGGACACACCCACCAGGCGGCCCGGCAGCTGGCGCTTGAGCTTCTCCGGCACCGCCATGAACGCTGCGTGCGGGCCGCCGTAGAACAGCGGGACGCCGAAGCGCTGGGTAGAGCCGATCGCGATGTCGGCGCCAAGCTCGCCCGGAGACTCCAGGACGGTCAGGGCGAGGATGTCGGCGTCGACGGTGACCAGGCCGCCGCGCTCGTGGATCGCCTCGATGACCGGGCGCGGGTCCGCGATGTCGCCCTCGGTGCCCGGGTAGGCCAGCACGGCGCCGACGAGATCCTCGCCAACCACGCCCTCGGAAAGGTCAGCGACCTCGACCTCAAGGTCGATGGCGCGGGCGCGCTCTGCCGCGACGGTAATGACTTGGGGGTGCAGGCGGGCGTCGAGAAGCACCCTGCGTCCCTTGCGCACCGCGCGCGACATGAGGCCGACGGCCTCGGCGGCTGCGGAGGCCTCGTCCAGCAGCGAAGCGTTGGCAATGTCCAGGCCGGTGAGGTCCTGCACCATGGTCTGGAAGTTGAGCAGCGCCTCCAGACGGCCCTGGGAGATTTCCGGCTGGTACGGGGTGTAGGCGGTGTACCACCCGGCGTCTTCGATCACGCCGCGGCGGATCACCGGCGGGGTGAGCGTGGAGTTGTAGCCCTGGCCGTAGAACGCCTTGAGCACGGTGTTCTGGCTTGCGATCTCGCGCAGGCGGTCCTGCGCCTCGTACTCCGTGAGCGCCTGCGGCAGCTGCAGCGGCCCGTCAGCGAGGATGCCCTTCGGCACCGCCGCGCTGATCAGGGCGTCCAGCGACTCGTAACCCAGCGCGTCCAGCATTTTCCGCTGCTCGCTCTGGTCGGGGCCAATATGACGGGAGATGTAATCCAACAGGTGCTCCTTGGTCGAAAGTGGTGCCAAACACTGTCAGTATACGGTCTGGGCCTTAGGTGACTCGAACTGTGGGGGAGTCCCAGAACGCACACAGCGGCCCGGCCCCCGTTCGTGGGGGACCGGGCCGCTGCGTCGCTGTGCCGTTGATCCGGCGCCGGATCAGTAGGCGAAATTACAGGGCAAGGTCTGCCTCGAAGTCGCCGACCTCAATGCGGTCCTTGATCGTGGTGATGAAGCGACCTGCGTCTGCGCCGTCGACCAGCTGGTGGTCGTAGCTGAACGGCAGGTAGCACATCTGGCGGATCGCGATGGAGTCGATGCCGTCCTCGGTGACGATGACGGGGCGCTTCTCAATCGTCGCCGTGCCCAGGATGCCGGCCTGCGGCGGGGTGAGGATCGGGGTGTCCAGCATGGCGCCCTCGGAGCCGATGTTGGTCACCGTGAAGGTGGCACCGGTCAGGTCGTCCGGGCGCAGCTTCTTGTTGCGGGCGCGCTCGGCCAGGTCCTTGATGGCCTTGGCGATCTCGGCCAGGTCCATGTCCTGCGCCTTCTTGATCACCGGCACGAGCAGGCCCTGCGGGGTGTCCACAGCAATGCCGATGTTGACGTCGGAGTGGTAGGTGATCTCCTTGGTCTCCGCGTTGTAGGACGCGTTGACGTTCGGGTGGGAGACCAGCGCCTCGGCCGTCGCCTTGATGAAGAAGGCGAGGTAGGTGATGTTCGTGCCGTGCTTCTCCACGAAGGCCGGCTTGACCTTCTTGCGCAGCTCTGCGACGCGGGTGACGTCGACCTCCTGCACGTGGGTGAGCTGGGCGGTGGTCTGCAGGGACTCGACCATCTTCGCAGCGGTGATCTCGCGGATGCGGTTGACCTTCTGCGTGGTGCCGATGAGCTTCTGCTTCTCCGGGTCCACGGACTTGGTGGACCAGTTTGCGCGAGCACCCTTGGCGGCCGGCTTCTCGGCCGCGCCCTTGTCAGCTGCGGAAGCGCCCTTGTCAGCTGCGGCCTCGCCGTTAGCAGCAGCCAGCACGTCCTGCTTGCGGATGCGGCCTCCAACGCCGGTGCCCTCAACGGTGCTGAGGTCAACGCCGTGCTTGTCGGCCAGCTTGCGCACCAGCGGGGTGACGTACGGGACGTCGCCACCGCGGTTTGCCAGCTTCTCGGAAGCGCCCGCCTTCGGGGCCTCCTTCTTGGGCGCCTCCTGCTTCGGGGCAGCCTTCGGAGCTTCCTCCTTCGGCTCCTCTGCCTTGGCCGGAGCCTCTTCTTCCTCAGCCTCGTCGGCTGCGTCGTCTGCGCCAGCGGCAGCGGCGTCTGCGTCGCCGACAACGGCGATGGCGCCGCCGACCTCGATGGTGTCGTCCTCTTCAGCCAGGATCTCCAGCAGGGTGCCGGCGACCGGGGACGGGATTTCGGTGTCGACCTTGTCGGTGGAGACCTCGAGCAGCGGCTCGTCGACCTCGACCTCGTCGCCGACCTCCTTGAGCCAGGTGGTGATGGTGCCCTCGGTGACGGACTCGCCGAGCTCCGGCATCTCAATCTTGGTGCCAGCGCCCGAGCCGGAGGACTTCTTCTCCTGCTTCGGAGCTTCCTGCTTCGGCTCCTCTGCGTTGGCCGGAGCCTCTTCCTCGGCCTCGGTCTCGTCGGCTGCGTCGTCCGCGCCAGCGGCAGCAGCGTCTGCGTCGCCGATGCGGGCGATGACCTCGCCGACCTCGACGGTGTCGTCCTCATCGGCCAGGACCTCAACCAGAGTGCCGGCGACCGGGGACGGAATTTCGGTGTCGACCTTATCGGTGGAGACCTCGAGCAGCGGCTCGTCGACCTCGACCTCGTCGCCGACCTCCTTGAGCCAGGTGGTGATGGTGCCCTCGGTGACGGACTCGCCAAGCTCCGGCATCTCGACGTCGGTCGCGGAGCCGGACGCCTTCGGTGCGGACTTGGCTTCCTGCTTCTCGGACGGTTTTTCCTCTGCGGCCTCGTCCTTTTCCTCAGCCTTGTCGGCGGAGTCGGCGGAGCCAGCGGCTTCCTCGCCCTCCTCGCCGATGATGGCGATGACCTCGCCGACCTCGACGGTGTCGTCTTCCTCAGCCTTGACCTCAATGAGGACGCCGGCGACCGGGGACGGAATTTCGGTGTCGACCTTATCGGTGGAGACCTCGAGCAGGGGTTCGTCTACCTCGACGGTATCGCCGACTTCCTTCAGCCACGTGGTGATCGTGCCTTCGGTGACAGACTCGCCCAGCTCGGGCATCTCTACGGAGTGCGCCATGTTTTCTCAGTCTCCTCGTAGTTCAAGGTTGTAACGGAAGCTATACAGAAAACAGGCTACCCGTATTCCCCCGTATTCGTCGCGTTTGGGGGGCACCATCGGTGGGGGCCTCAGCCGGGCGGCATCGCCTCGCCCGCGCGCCGGTTCCGTAAGATAAGGCGCGTGTTTAACCTTTTCGGCAAACGGAAACAGTCCTCCAGCTTCAAACCCCCGCGCGCGCCAGGCGGAACAATTCGCCCGGACGACGCCGAGTACCTGAAGCAGTGGGTGCGCGGCCGCAAGTTTGTCGAGGGCTACATCGAGCCGGAGACCATGGTCAACGAAATGTCGGTCGTGCTCGTCGATGAGCTGGGCAACTACACCCGCCGCCGCATCGGCGGGCCGAAAGGCATCGACCAGGTGGCCAAGCTGCTGAGCATCTCGCTCTACGACGTCGAAGAGACCGGCTACCCCGACCGCATGCGCAAGAAGATGGAGCAGGAGCGCATTCTGCGCAAGCGCGAGGAGCAGCGGCAGCGCCGCGCCAAGTTCGAGCGCGGCGAGGACCCCTACAGTTAGGGGTTCATCGCTTATCGACGCCACCGCCCCCGGCCACACCTACTCACCCGCAAGCTGCGTGAGCGTCTCCACAATGGTGCGAACCGGCGCGCCGGTTGCCCTCTTTGGGGTGTAGCCGAATGGCGAGTCGGTGTTGAAGGCCGGGCCCGCGACGTCGATATGCGCCCACTGCGTGCCGTTGTCCTCCCCGGAGAACTTGGAGAGGTACAGCCCGGCGAACAGCATGCCGCCGGTGCGTGCGTTGTGGGTGTTGCGGATGTCCGCGATCGGGGACTTCAGCTGCGCCTCCTGCTCCTCGAGCAGCGGCATGGACCAGGCCGGCTCGCCGACGGTGCGTCCGTTCTCCGCGATGCGGTCGCGCAGCTCCTCCGTGCCCATCACACCGGCGGTGCGGGCACCGAGCGCCACCATCTGCGCGCCGGTGAGCGTGGCGGTCTCGATGAGGTAGGTGGGCTTGTCTTCCGCGGCGCGCGCCATCGCGTCGGCAAGCACCAGGCGGCCCTCCGCGTCGGTGTTGAGGATCTCCGAGGTCAGCCCGCCGTAGTGGGTGATCACGTCGCCCGGGCGGGTCGCCGAGCCGGATGGCATGTTCTCGGCGAGGGGCAGCCAGGCGTCGATAGGCATGGCCAGCTCGAGGCGTGCCGCGGCGACGATGGAGGCCAGCTGGGCCGCGGAGCCGCCCATATCGCTGATCATGTCCTCCATGTGCGCGCCCGGCTTCAGGGAGATACCGCCGGTATCAAAGGTGATGCCCTTGCCAACCAACGCGGCGCTCGCTGCCTCGCCGTCCTGCGCGTCCTTCGGCGACCAGGACAGGTGCACCAGGCGCGGCGGGCGGGCCGAGCCCTTGCCCACAGCGGTGATGCCGCCGAAGCCGTGGTCCTCCAGGTACTGCTCGTCAAAGACCTCGACGCTCAGCCCGACCTGCTCGCCGACCTCGCGCATGATCTCGGCGTACGCCTCGGGGTAGAGGTAGTTCGCCGGCGTGTTGACCAAGTCGCGCGCCAGGTTGACGGATTCTGCGATGATGCGCGCGCGGTCAAACGCTGCTCGCTCCTCGTCGCCCGCGACAACTGTCACCGCGACCGGGGCGGGGGCGTCCTCCTCCGCGGACTTCAAGCCCTGGTAGGAGTAGGAGCCCAGCAGCAGGCCTTCCACTATCGGGCCCATGCCAAACTCCGTGCTCACCGCGACCTCCTCGATGCCGGAGAGGCTGCGCGCCGCCGTGCCGACGCCGCGACGCACGGACTCCTCGTCAACCTCGTCGGCAGGGCCCAAGCCGTAAGCGATAAACAGGGTGCCGTCGACCACGACGTGGTGCAGCTCGCCGGCCGCGCCCTTTGCGCCCACCTTCGCCAGGGCGTCGAGGACGCCGTCCGCAGTCAGCGCGGTCACGGGCAGCTCGACGCCGTCCTGGCCCGCAGCGACCGGGATCAGGCGCGCGGCCTGCAACGGGGCGGAATCCGCCAACGTCAGCGCCGCGGTGGTGCCGCGGGCGGGGAGTGCGCAAGTGAAAGTCATGTTGGGTTACCTTTCGATCAGGGAATCGTCGATAAGCTCTGCTGAATAAATTCCAGCCCTATTCAGCGTACTCGGGCTCCGGCGGGGTACCGCCCGAGTAGGGTGGGGCGCATGACAATGCTAGACTTCTCCATTTCGCAACACCCGAACCCCGCAACCGACGCGGAGCGCGAAGCCATCTTGGCCGACCCGGCGTTCGGGCAAGAGTTCACCGACCACACGGTCTCCATCGAGTGGACCGAGGACAAGGGCTGGCACGCCGCGCAGGTGCGCCCGTATGGGCCCATCTCCCTGGACCCCGCGACCAACGTCTTCCACTACGGGCAGGCCATTTTTGAGGGCCTGAAGGCGTACCGCCACGCCGACGGCTCCATCAGCACCTTCCGGCCGGAGCAGAACGCGAAGCGCATGCAGCACTCCGCCCACCGTCTGGCCATGCCGGAGCTGCCGGAGGAGTTGTTTATCGAGTCGCTGCGCCAGCTGGTGAGCATCGATAAGGCGTGGGTGCCCGAGGCGGGCGGCGAGGCCGCGCTGTACCTGCGTCCCTTCATGATCGGCACCGAGGAGACCCTGGGCGTCAAGCCCTCCCATTCGTACACGTTCTACGTCATTGCCTCGCCCGCGGGCGCGTACTTCTCCGGCGGCGTGAAGCCGGTCTCCGTGTGGGTGTCTAAGGAGTACGTCCGCGCCGCGCCGGGCGGCACCGGCGACGCGAAGTTCGCCGGCAACTACGCGGGCTCGCTGCTCGCGCAGGCGGAGGCCCAGGAGAAGGGCTGCGACCAGGTGGTCTGGCTCGACGCCATCGAGCGCAAGTACATCGAGGAGATGGGCGGGATGAACCTCATGTTCGTCGAGGGCTCCGGGGACGACGCCACACTTGTCACCCCGGCGCTGTCCGGTTCGCTGCTCGCCGGCATCACCCGCAAGTCGCTGCTCCAGGTCGCGGAAGACGCCGGCTTGGGCACTGAGGAGCGCAAGATCACCGTGGAACAGTGGCGCGAGGGAGTGGAAAACGGCACGATCACGGAGACGCTGGCGTGCGGCACCGCTGCCGTGCTCACCCCGGTGGGGCGCGTGCGTAGTGCGGACGGCGAGTTCACCATCAACAACAATGAGGCCGGTCCGATCACGATGTCGCTGCGCGAGCGCCTGCGGGGAATCCAGAACGGCAGCGTGGAGGACACCCACGGGTGGAACGTCACGCTGGTTGAGGCGTAACGCGCCTCACCCGGCCTAGCGCGGCTCCGGCCGGCTCGTGGCGCGCAGCTGCGTGAGCGCCTCGGCCGCCATCTCCGCAGCCATATTGACCTGCGGCAGCGCGGCCAGCGCGCCCGCCGCCTGGCCCGTGGTCATGTCCAGGGCAAGTACCGGGGTCAGCTCGAGCGCCTGGAGGCAGCCGATGTGCGCCGGCTCTGGGCTTACCCCGCCGGCGATGCACCAGCGCTTCGTGCCGGGGGCGAGTCGCTCTGCTGTGTAGGCGGCGACGGAGGGGAGCGCGGCGTCGATAAGCACTGGCGTCCTGCGCGCCGCGGACTGGGCGACGAGGCCCATGAGGAAGGCCATGTCGGGGCCAGAGATCTCCGCGAGCACGCGCTCAACGTCGTCGGCGATGGTGCGGGCGCGGAACATTGCGTCGCGGATCGCGGCGACCTTGACCTTCCACACCTCATCGTTGATCCCGGAGCCGCGGCCGATCGCCTTGACCGGCTCGGTGCGCGTGAGCGTGCCGTACACCGCGGCGGCGACCGTGGTATCGCCGACGCCCACGTTGCCGGGGATGATGAGGTCGGTGCCGGAATCCACCTCGTGGTCGGCCACCTCCATGCCCCGCGCGATGGCAGCGGCGCACTGCTGCGTGGTCATCGCGGGCTCCACGTCGATCGCACCGGTGACCTCGTCGAAATCGTCTACCACGCGCACCGACGCCCCCGCGGCGCGCGCCGCGATGTGCGCCGGACCCGCGCCGGCCTCAAGCTGTTCCAGCAGCGTCGCGCCTGCGTCCGGCTCCCACGCGGACACGCCGCGCTGGGCTACGCCGCCGTGGCGAGCGGCAACGATGACCGCGCGCGGGTGGGCGAACGGCGCGGGCGTCGACGCCCCCTGCACCCCCGCGACCCACGCGCCGATGTCGGCCAACCGGCCCAGGTTCCGCCCCGGCACGGAGCGCGCGAGAAGGCGGGACACGTTCCGCGTGCGGCCAAGATCGGGGGATTGCACGGGCGCGAAGTCGACGCCGGCCAGATGAGGCTCGGTCATGGCTTAGACCTTCTCGCCGATGCTCACCTGCGGTTTGGGCGAGCGCCAGTTGCGCGGCTGCGACGCGCGAGAGAACGCGTACATACCCAGGCCGAAGCCGGTCTCGGTGGTGCCCGGGAACTTGGCGCGCACCGCGTTGTTCACGCGCTTGCCAATCACGAAGGCCTCGATGAAGATGGCCAGGATAAACAGCATGGTCAGCCCGGAGAGCACCGCGGACACCTCGGGCAGCCACGTGCCAATGAACAGGACCACCACGAGCACAAGCGCGACCGGCATCACGTAGTTGTTGAAGAAGCGGCGCGCGTCGACCCAGTCGCGCGCGTAGCGGCGCACCTCGCCCTTGTCGCGGTCCATGAGGTAGCGCTCGTCGCCAGCGTCGATGCGCGCCTGAATCTCCTTGTTCGCGCGGCGGTTCTCCGCGCGCTGCTCCTTCTTGTAGGCCTTCCACTCCTCCTTCGACATGGAGGCCTTGAGCTCCTTGTTCTTCTGCGCGCGCTGCGCCTGCGTCATGTTGTCGGGGTCGCGCAAGACGCCGCGCTTGACCTCCTGGTCGTGGCGCTTCGGGGTCGGCCGCCCCTTCGGCGGCGTGTAGCCCTTCGGGTACTTGGGCTCGTCGTGTGCATCGCTTATCGACGCCCCCTTGTCCCCACCGGATGCCCCACCGATCTCCGCGGCGGAGATGGCGGTCGAGCCGCCCCCGGCCCGTTGCTCGGACTGTTGCTCAGATTTCTGCCATGGGAGTTTCACGCACTCTAGGCTACAAGGCGCCGCTCGGAAAGGAGCAATGCGCTACCGGGAATAATCGCCCACGGCCCCGCGTTGCGAGGCATGAGGAAACCCCACCGACCCCACCGATGCTGCGCGGGCAGTATGATGGGGCAAACTCCGGCCACATATATAAGGAGAGATTTCAATGACTGCACCTACCTCTGCAACTGGTGTGAACCTGACCGAGGCCGCCGCCGCGAAGGCCAAGGCGCTGCTGGACCAGGAAGGCCGCACCGACCTGTCCCTGCGCATCGCCGTGCAGCCGGGTGGCTGCGCTGGTCTGCGCTACCAGCTGTACTTCGACGACCGCGACCTGGACGGCGACAAGGCCGACGAGGTCGGCGGTGTGCGCCTCGTGGTGGACAAGATGAGCGTGCCGTACCTCATGGGCGCCACCATCGACTTTGCAGACACGATCGAGCAGCAGGGCTTCACCATCGACAACCCGAACGCCGGTGGCTCCTGCGCTTGCGGCGACTCCTTCAACTAAGTCGCAACGCCTCCGATACCCCGTCCACTGCGCGAATCCTTTCCGCAGCGGACGGGGTATTTTTCTGGCCGGCTACGACTCGCAACCGTGCTCGGCGTGCAGCCACGCCTTCGCCTCGTCGAGCGCCGCATCACCGGAGTCCGTAGGAGTGTCCGGCGCGACCGGATCCTCGGAAAACTCCTCGCCCGTGCGGGCCTTGTCCTTTGCGACGGTAAGCATCAGCTCGCTGCCGTCGGGGAAGTCATACACCATGTTGGCCGAGGCAAAGCCGGCGGTCGGCGTGCCGAACGAGCGTGAGTCGTCCAAGCCGCGGAAAGCGAGCATGGTCGCTTCGCCGGAGGAGGCAGTGGTGGCGTCGACAAGCACTGCGGTGGGCGCCTCCCACTTACCGCCTGCAGTTTCCAGCGGGGTGCCGCCGCCGCTGACCGCGTTGCCGTCGACCGTGACCTGGGACGTGTTGGCGCGGCTGACAAACTCGAGCGCAGTGCCGTCGGGCAGGAGCGGGGACAGGCCGGCGATCATGGGGCCCATGTCGCCGCCATCGTTGCCCCGAAGGTCGACGATCGCGCCGCACGCCCCGCCGTCCCGGGCCTCGATCAGTCCACTGGTGAGGGTGTCCGCGTACTGCTGGATTTCATCGTTCCGGCCGATGCCCGGCACAGTTGCGACCGCGACGTTTCCCACCGTTGTCACTCCGACCTGGGCAGTACGGCTGTCTTCTTCGGCGTCGGGCTGCTGGGTTTCCGCCGGAATGAGCCTGGAGTGCTTGCCACCGGCGGCGTGGACGGCCTGGTCGAGCACGTCCTGTAGCTCGGCCTGGTGTTCTGCGTCCTTCGCAGCCTCCTCTGCCTTGGTTCGAGCGGCGGCGAATTCCTCCGAGTCTGCGTAAACCCCCATGGACTCAGACAGGTCGAGCACCGTGCGGGCGTAGCGCTGCGGAGAATCTTTGCCCAGGAACTTTGCCTGGCCGGTCATCTGCGCGGAAAGTGTCGGCCCCCAGACGTAGCAGGCGGCCGCGAGGGCCAGGCCGATGGCGACTACGACGCCGCCGAGGACGAGAAGAATTTTCTTTGCTGTACTCATGGTGTCCATTCCACCGTGGCGGCGGGGCTCGGACAATGGTGGCAACCGGAGTCTTTGGGTAGAGCTAGCGCTACCCCTTGAGCTCGCGCAGCTACTTCGCCGGCGGCTGGTGCTGCCTGGCGCAAATGGAGCTAGCTCCATCTGGACGGATGCTGCCTGCAAAACGCCTGGTCGGCTGGGGTCGCCCGGTGCAAATGGAGCTAACGCCATGTAGATAGCTGTGTCGGGGAAACGCCCGGTCGGCTGGTGCTGCCAGGTGCAAACGGAGCTAGCTCCATCAGACGGACGCTGCCCGTAAAACGCCTGGTCGCGGCCCCGGCGCCGCCCAAAGGGAGCTAGCTCCATTTGCCCCGTGTGCACCCAGCCCCCTTTGCGCACCCAGCGCCCCCTTTGTGCACCCAGCCCCCGCGTGCGCACCGGAGCCGCCAGCCCACGCAGGACCCCCAAACGCGGCCGCCCGGTTACAGCTTGACCGGGTACTCCTTGTGCTCGATCTGCGGGTCGATACGGTGCTCGACGAAGATGCCGTGCCACACCATAAAAGCCAGCACGGTCCACAGGCGTCGCGAGTGATCCGAAATGCCGTCGCGGTGCTCCTTGAGCATTTCCAGCACGGCCTTCTTGTCAAAGATGTGCGCGGTCTGCGACTCATTGATGGTGTCCTGCGCCCAGCCGTACAGTTCCTCGCCGGCGAGCCAGTGGCGCATCGGCACCGGGAAGCCGAGCTTGCGTCGGTTGAGCACGTGCGCGGGCACGATTTGCTCCATCGCGCGGCGGAGCGCGTACTTGGTCGTCCCGTTCGCAATCTTCTGCTCATGCGGGATCGCCTGCGCCACCTTGAACACTTCCTTGTCCAGGAACGGCACGCGCAGTTCGAGCGAGTTCGCCATGTTCATCTTGTCCGCCTTCACCAGGATGTCGCCACGCATCCAGGTAAAGAGGTCAAGGTTCTGCATGCGTGCCACCGGGTCCATGCTTGTCGACGCCGCGTAAATCGGCGCCGTGACCTCGCGGTGGTCCCACTCGCGCTTCGCCCAGGGAAGCACCCGCTCCAGCTGCTGGAAGTTGAAGGACCGTGCGTTGCCGTAATAGCGGTCTTCCATCGGTGTGGTGCCGCGCTCGAGCAGGCTCTTGCCCTTCATGCCTTCCGGTAGGACCTGTCCGAGCCTGTTCAGCCCGCGCAGCAGGGGAGAGGGGAGCTTCTCAAACGGAGCGAGCGACAGCGGCTCCTTGTAGATGGTGTAGCCGCCGAACAGCTCGTCGGCGCCCTCGCCGGACAGCACGACCTTGACGTGCTTGCGCGCTTCCTGGGCCACGAAGAACAGGGGCACGAGCGACGGGTCGGCGACGGGGTCGTCGAGGTACCACATGATCTTCGGGATGGCGTCGGCGTACTCCTCAGGGGAGACGATCTTCACGATGTGCTCTACGCCGATCGCATCGGCGGACTCGGCCGCCACGTCGACCTCCGAGTAGCCTTCGCGCTCAAAGCCGGTGGTGAAGGTGAGCAGGTCCGGGTTGTGGCGCTTTGCCAGCGCGGCGATTGCGGTGGAGTCGATACCGCCGGAGAGGAAGGAGCCGACGGTAACGTCGGCACGCATGTGCTTCGCCACCGAGTCCTCAAGCGCCGCTGCGATGCGGTCGTAGAGGTCTTGCTCCTTGTCCTTGGTCACCGGGGTGGTGCGGAAATCGGGCTTGAAGTAACGCTCCGCGTGGACCTCGCCGCCCGGGGTCAGGGTGACGGTGCAGCCGGACTCTACGCGGCGAATTCCGGCGTGCAGCGTCTCTGGCTCAGGGACGTACTGCAGGTCCACGTAATGCTCGATGGCGCGACGGTCCAGGCCGTTGTCTTGACCGGAGAGGGCAAGGCCCAACTGCTCGAACATGTTCAGGATGGACTTCTTCTCGGAGGCGAAGACGGTACCGGCTTTGGTCGTGGCGTAGAACAGCGGCTTGATGCCAAACTGGTCGCGGGCGGCAAACATCGTCTTGGTCTCGGTATCCCAGATCACGATGCCGAACATGCCGCGCAGGTGCTTGACCACATCCTTGCCCCAGTGGTGGTAGCCCACCACAATCGGCTCGCCGTCGCCGGAAGTATTGAACGTGTAGCCGGCGGCCTGGAGCTCTTCGCGCAGCTCGATGTAGTTGTAAATCTCCCCGTTGAACGTCATGGCGTAGCGCTCGGGGTTCTCGGCCGGGCCCCAGCGCAGCGGCTGGTGGGAGTGCTCGAGGTCAATGATGGCCAGGCGGTTGAAGCCGAACACTGCGTCGTCGTCGTGCCAGGTGCCGGCGGCGTCCGGGCCACGGTGGTACATGCACGGCAGCGCGTCGTCCACAGCTGGGACGAAGGTGCTGGCGTTGGATCCGGCGGTAAGCATTGCAAGCAGGCCACACATCGTAAGTTGAACCTTCTCCTTATATATACGGTGCGCCGCAAGCATCGGCCGGGGCGCGTCATGATGTGTTCCAGGATAAGGTTCCGAGGGCTGGAACGGCGAACCAGACGTGGCCGCGGTGGTTCAACCTTTAGCCCGTCCCCGATTGGGGGCCAACTTTCGGATGAACTTTTTGGCGAAAAATCCGTTTTTTGGGTGACGCAGACCACGCGCCGAGTGGGTGATGGGGAAAAGCCAAGGGTGGCGGGTGTACGTCGAGAAGCGAAAGCTCGGCGCGTTGCGGCTCCAATCTGCAATTCCGTGCCTGCCCGCTGGATGAACTATTCTGACTGGGTAGGAATGGGTAGGAATGCTCTGGCATTTCTATGAACGTTCATCGTTTTCAACGAATTGAAGTGTGGACAGGAAGGCAGACACACGTGGAAAAGGAAACAAAGCGCAGCTTTGCCCGGAAGCTCGGTGTAGCAGGCTCGCTCCTGCTCGGTGGCTTCGCGCTCGCTGGCTGCAGCGTTGCTCCCCCGGAGGCCCTCGCTAACGTGCTGGACATGGGCTGGCCGGACCCGATTACGCCGGAGGGTACTGAGCTGTACAACTTCTGGGTGTGGGTCTGGGTTGCCGCCTGGATTGTCGGCATCATCATGTGGGGCCTGTTCCTCACCGCTGTGTTCAAGTGGAACCGCAAGGCCAAGGAAAAGAAGGGTGAGGGCGAGTTCCCGAAGCAGCTGCAGTACAACGTCCCGCTGGAGCTTGCGCTGACCATCGTGCCGATCGTCATCGTTATGGTCCTGTTCTTCTTCACCGTGCAGTCGCAGACCAAGGTCACCGCGCTGGACAAGGATCCGAAGGTGACCGTGGACGTCACCGCGTTCCAGTGGAACTGGAAGTTCGGCTACGCCGAGCTCGACGGCGAGTTCACCAACAACGGCCAGAAGTACGAGGGTGTGGACAAGGAGCGCCAGGCGCTCGCCGAGGAGACCAAGCACGATCCGGAAGACATGCCGAACGCGAACCCGATTCACGGTATGTCCCAGGGCGACCAGTCGTACCTGAACTTCAACAAAATCGAGACCATCGGTTCCACCGAGGAAATCCCGGTGCTGGTGCTGCCGACCGACACGCCGATCGAGTTCCGTCTCGCATCCGGCGACGTCTCCCACGCGTTCTGGATTCCGGAGTTCCTGTTCAAGCGCGACGTCTACGCACACCCGGAGGCGAACCAGCAGCAGCGCAGCTTCCAGATCGAGCGCATTGAGAAGGAAGGCGCATTCGTCGGCCGCTGTGCCGAGATGTGCGGTACCTACCACTCGATGATGAACTTCGAGCTCCGCGCCGTCTCGCCGGAGAAGTTCAAGGACTACATGGAGTTCCGCGAAGCCAACCCGGAGGCGCCGAACTCGGACGCGCTGAAGGCTATCGGCGAGGAGCCGTTCGCAACGACCACCCACCCGTTTGTCACTGACCGCACCGCAACCCGCGACGGCGATAACGCCGTTGTCGCTGCCAACAACTAAGAAAGAGGAAGTGTAGAACTATGGGTCCTGGCGCAAAAGTTTTCTACGCAATCGGCACCTTCTTGGGTCTGATGGCGGTGATCTACATCTTCGCCACGAGCTGGATTGGTGAAGATGCTTACCTGTTCGGCCTCGAGTGGGTCGGCGGTGTTGCCCTCGTCCTGGCAACGGCCCTGTGCTTCATGATGGGTGTGTACCTCGACTTCACCGAGCGACGCATGGACGTCGTCCCCGAGGACTGGGAAGAGGCGGAGATCGAAGACGGCGCGGGCGTGCTCGGCTTCTTCTCCCCGCACTCCATCTGGCCGTTCGCAATGTCCGGCGCCGTGCTCTTCCTCGGCCTGGGTATCGCCTTCTACCAGCTGTGGCTGATCGCCTTCGGTGCAGTGTTCCTCATCTGGACCACCACCCAGCTGAACCTGCAGTACGGCATCCCGCGCGAGAAGCACTAGCTGCTCCGCCCCGCTGCCTTCGCGGGTCCGCAAGCCTCGGCACTTCGGTGCCGGGGCTTTTTGCTTAGCGACGCCCACGCGCCCAGGGGTCAACCGAAAGTAGGTCCGCGCGCCAAATCCCCTGGGAGGGAATGTGAGAAGCGACACAATCGGGAACTCGGGGAACTCGCCGTGCGACGGCAATTCCGTCGGTCGGGGAGGGGAGCGGCGTTGTGGAAATCGGTGCCCGGTGGCGCTCGCTTGTGTCGTGTTGGTGTGACCAGGGACGATGAGCGTCGTAAAGCGCGGGCGAAAAGTTCCCGAGTTTTCCAAAAAGTTTTTCCGTAACTGTCGTTCGCGCTGAAACGGCAGGTTGGGGCGTGCCTGTCAGAGAAAGCCCGGGGGTATTCGAGGTGACTTTAAGGCGGAAACGCGCCATAATCACATGCGTGACGACCGCAATTACTAATCAAGGTATGGCGACACCGCAGAATCGTGTCCCAGTGCTGAACCGACCCAACATGGTCAGCGTTGGCACGATGGCGTTCCTCGCCCAAGAGTTGATGTTCTTTGCCGGCTTGTTCGCGATGTACTTCACGTCGCGCGCAAACGGCCTGGCCGCCGGAGACTGGGCGCACCAGACGGAAAACCTGAACGTTATTTTTGGCCTCATCATTACTATCGTTCTGCTGGCTTCCTCGGTGACGTCCCAGGTTGGCGTGTTTGCTGCAGAAAGGGGTGACGTATTCGGGCTTCGCAAGTGGTTCTCCGTAACCATTCTGCTCGGCGTGGTCTTCCTGGGCCTCGTCGCGTTTGAGTGGACTGAGATGGTCCACGAGGGCGTGACGCCGCAGGCGAGCGTCTACGGCTCGGTGTTCTACATCATCACCGGCTTCCACATGGCGCACGTGACCGCGGGCATCCTCGCGTTCATCGTGGTGCTGCTCCGCGTTTCCAAGTCGAAGTTCACCCCGGCGCAAGCTACGGCCGCAATGGTGACCTCCTACTACTGGCACTTCGTGGACGTCGTGTGGATCGGCGTGTTCACCACGATCTACCTGGTCCAGTAACCGGCCTAGTAACCGTTTGAATAGTCGCTAAAAGGAAACAAGATGGAAAACACACCAAAGAAGAAGCGCATTGGTCGCAAGACCAGGCGCACGGTCGCTGGTGCTGCCGCGCTCACGCTCGGCCTCTCCGGCGCCGGCCTCTTGGCATCCGCACTGGCCCCGAACGCTCAGGTTGCTAACGCAGAGCGAGACGAGCAGGCGATGATCCAAGAAGGCAAGGACATCTACGACGTCGCGTGTATCACCTGCCACGGCGCCAACCTGCAGGGCGTCGAGGACCGCGGCCCGTCCCTGATCGGTACCGGCGAAGGCGCCGTGTACTTCCAGGTGCACTCCGGCCGCATGCCGATGATGTCCAACGACGCGCAGGCTGAGCGCAAGCGCCCGCGCTACACCGAGTCCCAGGCACTCGCCCTCGCTGCGTACGTCGCGGCGAACGGTGGCGGCCCCGAGCTCGTGTACGACAAGGACGGCAGCGTCGCGATGGAGTCGCTGCGCGGTAAGGACTACGACGGCAACATTCAGGCCGCCGACGTTGCCCGCGGTTCCGAGCTCTTCCGCCTGAACTGCGCGTCTTGCCACAACTTCACCGGCCGCGGCGGTTCGCTGTCGTCCGGTAAGTACGCACCGGCCCTGGATCCCGCCAACGAGCAGGAGATCTACCAGGCGATGCTCACCGGCCCGCAGAACATGCCGAAGTTCTCTGACCGTCAGCTCTCTGCTGATGAGAAGCGAGACATCATCGCCTACATCAAGTCGGCTAAGGAGACCCCGAGCCCCGGCGGCTACGCCCTGGGCGGCCTCGGCCCGGTTTCTGAGGGTATGGCTATGTGGATGATTGGCGTGACCTTGGTCGCCGCCGCTGCTATCTGGATTGGATCGCGTTCATGAGTGATGTAAAGAAGAACTACACAAACGAAGAGCTGGACCGCATGAGCAATGCGGAGCTGGCCGCGCTGGGCACCGAGCTTGACGACGTCACCGTTGCCTACCGCAAGGAGCGTTTCCCGGTCGAGGGCGACCCGCGCGAGAAGTCCGCAGCCGCAGGTATCAACGCCTGGCTGTTGGTTTCGGTCCTGTGCGGCATCGCGTTCCTCGGCGTCTACCTCTTTTGGCCCTGGGAACCGAAGTTCCACGGCGACGAGGACCTGTGGGTCTACACCCTGTACACCCCGCTGCTCGGCCTGACCTCCGGTCTTGGCTTTGTCACGCTGGGTATTGCAATCATCCAGTACGTGAAGAAATTCATCCCCGCGGAGATCTCGGTACAGCGCCGCCACGACGGCCGTTCCAGCGAGCTGGATCGCCGCACGACGACGGCGCTGCTGAACGACGCTTGGGAGACCTCGACCTTTGGCCGTCGTAAGGCCATGCAGGGCCTCCTTGGCGGCGCTGGCGTGCTGGCCGGTCTCATGGTCATCGCCCCGCTGGCCGGTCTGATCAAGAACCCGTGGCGCCCGCGCACCGAGCTCGGCTACATGGGCGACGGCACGCTGTGGACCCACGGTTGGACCATTCAGGACCAGGGCGTCAAGGTCTACCTCGGCCGCGACACCGGTGCAATCGCCGAGCTGCACGAGGGCGAAGCCGGTTCGCACTACAGCACCGCCGGCGTCTCCCGCCTGGTGCGCATGCGCCCGGAGGACTTGGCTGCCGCGTCCATGGAGACTGTCTTCCCCCTCTACGAGGAGGACGTCAACGACGGCAAGGAGTACGACCCGAACCGCGACGTGTACGAGCACCACATGCACTCGCTGCACGGTCCGCGTAACTCCGTCATGCTGATTCGCCTGCGTTCGCAGGACGCACAGCGCGCCGTTGAGCGCGAAGGCCAGGAGGACTTCCACTATGGCGACTACTACGCATACTCGAAGATTTGCACGCACATCGGTTGCCCGACCTCGCTGTACGAGGCCCAGACGAACCGCATCCTGTGTCCGTGCCACCAGTCGCAGTTCGACGCACTGCACTACGGCAAGCCGGTCTTCGGCCCGGCCGCCCGTGCGCTGCCGCAGCTTCCTGTGACTGTTGACGAAGAAGGTTACCTCATCGCCAACGGCAACTTCATCGAGCCCGTCGGCCCGGCATTCTGGGAGCGTCGATCCTAATGAGCACTAAACTTGCACAAGCCGCGGACAACGTAGACTCGCGTTACACGATCTCCGGGTTCCTGCGGCCCCAGCTGAACAAGGTCTTCCCGAGCCACTGGTCCTTCATGCTCGGCGAGATGGCCCTGTACAGCTTCATCATCCTGTTGTTGACCGGTGTCTACCTGGCACTGTTCTTCGATCCGTCCATTACTAAGGTCATCTACGACGGCGCGTACCTCCCGCTTAACGGCGTGGAGATGTCACGCGCGTACGCAACTGCACTGAACATCTCGTTCGAGGTCCGCGGCGGCCTGTTCGTCCGCCAGATGCACCACTGGGCAGCGCTGATGTTCATGATGTCGATGTTCGCCCACATGATGCGCATCTTCTTCACCGGCGCGTTCCGTCGCCCGCGTGAAGCGAACTGGATTATCGGTGTCACCCTGGTGCTCCTCGGCATGATCGAGGGCTTCATGGGGTACTCCCTGCCGGACGACCTGCTCTCCGGCGTCGGTCTGCGCATTATGTCCGCCATCATCGTCGGTATCCCGATCATCGGTACCTGGATGCACTGGGCCATCTTCGGCGGCGACTTCCCGTCGGACCTCATGCTGGACCGCTTCTACATCCTGCACGTGCTGATCGTGCCGGGCATCATCCTGGCGCTGATCGCAGCCCACCTGCTGCTCGTCTGGTTCCAGAAGCACACCCAGTTCCCGGGGCCGGGCCGTACCGAGAACAACGTCATTGGTATCCGCATCATGCCGGTCTTCGCCGTCAAGGCAATCGGCTTCATGATGTTCGTCTTCGGCGTCCTCGCCGCGATGGCCGGCCTGACCACGATCAACAGCATCTGGATGCTTGGCCCTTACAACCCGTCGCAGGTCTCCGCAGGTTCCCAGCCTGACGTCTACATGCTGTGGACGGATGGTGCGGCCCGTGTCATGCCGGCGTGGGAGCTCTACCTGGGCAACTACACCATCCCGGGTGCGTTCTGGGTCGCCCTGCTCTGTGGCCTGATGGTCGTGCTGCTGATCACCTACCCGTTCATCGAGGCGAAGATCACCGGCGACGACGCGCACCACAACCTGCTGCAGCGCCCGCGCGACGTTCCCGTGCGCACCTCCATCGGTGTCATGGCGCTCGTGTTCTTCCTGCTGCTGACCATCTCCGGTGGTAACGACCACGTGGCCCACTTCTTCCAGATCTCGCTGAACGCGATGACCTGGTTCGGCCGCATTGGTCTAATCATCCTGCCGCCGCTGGCGTACTTCATCACCTACCGCCTGTGCATCGGCCTGCAGCGCTCCGACCGAGAGGTCCTGGAGCACGGCATCGAGACCGGCGTGATCAAGAAGCTGCCGAACGGCGCGTTCGTGGAGATCCACCAGCCGCTCGGTCCGGTGGACGAGCACGGCCACCCGGTCCCGCTCGAGTACGCCGGTGCCCCGGTTCCGAAGCAGCTCAACCAGCTGGGCTTCGCCGACTCCGAGACGGTTGGTACCTTCAAGTCCGGCGAGCTCGGCGTTACCGAGCGCGTTCGCGACGCGGAGGCGCAGAAGCACCACGAGGAGATCGAGACGCTGCGCAAGCTCGAAGAGACCAAGCACCTCTCCGACCGCAACGCCACCGACGAGCCGAGTCACTAGGGCCTGACTCAATCCACTTGCGGTCATCGAAAGGCCCCTTTCCCTTGTACGGGAAAGGGGCCTTTGCCGTCGCGTCTTACGCGTTGTCGATGATGACCTTCATCGCCTGGTGCTCCTCGGCGTGCGCAAAGGTCTCCCACGCTTCATCCAGCTCTGTAAACGTGAAGTGGTGGGTGGCCAGCGAGTTGATCGGCAGGTCCGAGTTCTGGACCGCCTTGAGCAGCATGCCCGTTGTGTTCGCGTTCACGAGTCCGGTGGTGACGGTGAGGTTCTTGATCCACATCTTCTGCAGCTCAAAGTCGACCGGCTTTCCGTGCACACCGACGACGGCAATGTGGCCGCCCTCCTTGACGTTTTCGGCGCACGTTGCCCACGCAGCCGGCAGCCCGACCGCCTCGATGGCAGTGTCCACGCCGTAGCCGTCCGTGATGGAAGCGACGTGGGCCGCGACGTCCTCCTTAGCCGGGTTCACCGTGTACGTCGCCCCCATCTCCTTGGCCTTGGCCAAACGGTTGTCGTCCATATCCACCACAGTGATTGATGCGGGGGAGTAGAACTGCGACGTGAGCAGCACGCCCATCCCTACCGGTCCCGCACCGACAATGAGCACGTCCTTGCCGGGCGCGACGGCACCATTTTGCACGCCGATCTCGTGGCCCGTGGGCAGCGCATCAGACAGGAAGACCGCTACCTCCTTGTCCAGTGTCTCCGGCAGGTGGTAGAGCGAGTTGTCCGCGAACGGGGTGCGCACGTACTCCGCGAGCGTGCCGTCGATCATGTAGCCCAGGATCCAGGACCCGCCGTTGCGGCAGTGGCTGTACAGCTGCTTCTGGCAGTTCTCGCACGTGCCGCATCGCGATACGCAGGAGATGAGGACCTTGTCGCCCGGTTTGAAGTTCTTCACGGAGTCGCCGACGGCCTCGACCGTGCCGATACCTTCGTGTCCAAGGATGCGCCCGTTCCATTCGCCGGTGCGCTCGCGCTCGGTGGCCTCAATCTCCGGGTTCTTGCCGTGGAAGATGCCGAGGTCGGTGCCGCAGATCGTCGTGGTGTCCACGCGGATGATGGCGTCGGTTGGCTCGAGAATCATGGGTTTGGGGCGGTCTTCGATGCGCACGTCGTTCGCACCGTAATAGGTCAGTGCTTTCATTGGGCGGTCCTTCCTGTAGGGGGTATCGGTATAGACCCAATTTTACGGCGGGGAGCATGCTTGCCGACGCCCTTCTGCCCCCGTTGCACCCGCCAAAAATGCCCCTGTGTCTAACGTCACAGTAGTTTCGTAAATGGCGCAGCGTACAGCTGTAGTCAATCAGTGGAATTTCCGCGCTGGTCGGTTTAGTGCAGGTCAATGGATAGAAATTGGGGAAAGAGCGGCGCGAATTGTGGGGGAGCGGTGGCGTCGATAAGCGGGCAAAGACTGTGCAAAGATTCGATAACGGATTAGTAACACTCTCAGTGTTGGACAAACTTGTTGCCGTTTCGTAATCTGATCGAGACATTGCGACAACAGCCGTTGCTTGCAAGGTACGAAAACAGAACATATGAGCCGAATTCCGCGGACCGAGTGAGATGCACGAGCGATGTGGAACCGGGAAACCGCACTTTCCTACAAGGGCGGATGGCGTGCAGAGGTACGTCAGGGCGCATTCTCAGGGCCCAGCCCGACAGGCAACCCGGTAGGCGAAGAGAAGATATGGAGAAACTTACAATGGCTAAGCACCGTCGCCAGAACAATTCCGCAGTGCGCACCGTCGCAGCTGCCACGGCCGTCGTCGCAGGCGCGACTCTGATGGTCCCGACCCAGGCTTCCGCCGCTGAGGTCCGCGTCCCGAACACCCCGGTTGCTGCCCAGATCCCGGGCATTGAGAACATTCCGGGTGTCGCAAACATCCCGGGCATCGAGGCTTGGGTCCCATCCCTGGCGGGCAAGGCCGATGGCGGCCAGTACCGTCAGGCCCTGTCCCAGGTGAAGACGCTGCCGGGTATCGCCAACGTCCCGGGCTTCAACCAGTTCATCGCCAACGTTGAGGCGCAGGTCCTGCCGGAGGCTCCGGCACCGGCCGTCGCTCAGCAGTACTCCGCTCCGGTGTCCGCGCCGGCGCCGGTGGTGCAGGAGAAGACCCAGGGTGAGCGCATCGTCGACATCGCCCGCACCAAGATTGGCTCGCCGTACGTCTACGGCGCAGCGGGCCCGAACGCGTTCGACTGCTCCGGCTTCACCTCCTGGGTCTACGCTCAGGCCGGTAAGTCCATCCCGCGCACCTCGCAGGCGCAGGCCTCCGCGGGTACCCCGGTCTCCCTGGACAACATCCAGCCGGGCGACATCGTCGTGTACTACAGCGGCGCCTCCCACGTTGCTATCTACGCTGGCAATGGCATGATCATCGACGCCCTCAACGACGGCGTCCCGGTCGGCGAGCGCCCGCTGAGCATGATGCCGGTCCACTCCGTGGTCCGCTTCTAACTCGCGGATTCGCGCACTCGTTGCGCACCAACTTTCACACCCGTGTCAATCGTTGCTGATTGGCCGGGTGTGCTTTTGTTGGACGGCTGATCTGGCTATAGTAGTTACAGTTTTGTAAAGGCTTGCGGTCAGTTGGACCACGGCCGATATTGGTTTTCCGAGTGGCGTACTCGGCTTGAAAGTTCAAGGGGATTTGTCGTGGGCAAACACTCTCTCCACGCGCGCGGTGCGCGCCGTTCAGGACGTCGAGGCGCAATGGTCATCGCGGTCGGTGCGCTCTCTTCGGCGGCGGTTGCCGCGCTGCAGGTGCCGGCTGGTGCGGACGACGTTGATGAGTTGATCGACAGGCTCGAAGACGTCTCGCACCAGGCCACGGCGAAGTCGGAGGAGATCAAGTCCCTCGAGGACCAGGTCGCTGAGTCCGAACGCAAGATCGCGGAGGCGGACGAGAAGGCTGCCGCGGCGCGCACCGCCGCTGCGGAGGCCAACGGCGCAAAGACGAGCTACCAGCGCAACGTCAACGACATTGCGCAGTCGAAGTACCGCAATTCGGAGTCGGAGGTGCTGCTCACGACGCTCGAGTCGGGCAGCCCGCAGGTGGCGATCGACCGAGCCGCGTACCTCAACTCGCTGTCTCGCAACGCGCAGATGACCATTGATGGCTTGAACACCGCCAACGAAGAGGCAGCGTCGCGCGCCCGGAGCGCGAACATTGCGAAGGCGGAAGCGGAGTACAACCGCAACCAGCTCGCCGCGCAGCTGGACGCGCTCCACCGCGAGCGCGACGAGCTGGACGACCAGATCCGTGACATCGAGGACCAGGTAGATAGCCTGAACGAGGAAGACCGCCAGCGCTGGATTGCCAAGGACGGACCGATCGACCTCGGTGCCAACGTGCCGGCAGCGGATTCTGGCGTGGTCGCCGCAGCGCTCGCGCAGATTGGCAAGCCCTACGGCTGGGGCGCGACCGGCCCGGACGCATTCGACTGCTCGGGCCTCATGGTGTGGGCCTACGGCCAGAACGGTAAGGGCATCCCGCGTACGTCGCAGGCCCAGCTGGCCGGCGGTACGCCGGTCTCCATGGACCAGCTGCAGCCGGGCGATATCATCGGCTACTACCCGGGCGTGACCCACGTGGCCATGTACATCGGCGACGGCATGGTGGTCCACGCGTCCGACTACGGCATCCCGGTCCAGGTGGTGCCGGTCAACTCCATGCCGGCCCAGGGCGCAGTGCGCTACTAACCGCGTACGCTGGCAGGCCATGGCCCCGACGCTGCTTGTCACCAACGACTTCCCGCCGACTCTCGGCGGGATTCAGTCGTATCTGCGGGATTTCGTCTCCCACCTCGTTGCGCTGAACGGGTCCGACTCGGTGGTCGTGTTTGCCTCCACGCAGGACGCGGCGGCTGCGCGCGAGTGGGACGCCGCGCAGCCCTACACCATCGTGCGGTGGCCACACCGGGTGATGCTGCCCACCCCGCGCGTCCGGGCGGCAATGGCGCAGCTGATCCGCCGCCACGGCGCGACCACGGTGTGGTTCGGTGCAGCCGCGCCATTGGCCGTCCTTGGCGGCGCCGCCAAGCGGGCCGGTGCGCACCGCGTCGTGGCCACGACCCACGGGCACGAGGTCGGCTGGTCGATGCTCCCGGGCGCGCGCCAGGTCCTGCGCAACATCGGCCGCAACGCAGACGTACTCACCTACATTTCCGGCTACACGCGCCGCCGCATTGCCCCCGCATTCGGCGCACACCCCGAGTACGTCGCGCTGCCGTCTGGGGTAGACACGGACTTCTTCCGGCCGGCCGAGCCCGCCCACGCCGAGCCCGCGCCCCGCATCGTGTGCGCGTCCCGGCTCGTCCGCAGAAAAGGGCAGGACCAGCTCATCCGCGCGCTGCCCGCCATCCGCGCAGCCGTGCCGGGTGCCCAGCTTGTGATCGTCGGGTCCGGTCCAGACGAGCGCCGACTCCGCACCCTCGCCCGCGGCACCGCAGGCGTCACCTTCACCGGCGCGGTCGACCGAGCAACGCTGCGCGACACCATCGCCTCAGCCGACGTCTTTGCCATGCCCGCTCGCACCCGCGGCGGCGGCCTCGACGTGGAGGGCCTTGGCATCGTCTACCTCGAGGCGCAGGCCTGCGGCGTCCCCGTCATCGCCGGCGACTCCGGCGGCGCGCCCGAAACCATCACGCCGGCAACCGGCGTCGTCGTTGACGGCACGAGCGTGCGCATGCTTGCCGACGCCACCATCACCCTCCTCAGCGATCCCGCCGCGTCCAAGCGGATGGGTGAGGCGGGGCGGGTGCGCGTCGAGAAGCACTTTGCCTGGGACGTGCTGACCCGCAGGTTGGCCGCACAGCTGAAGTAACTACGATGATGGGCTATGGCAACGGACGAAACGCTCACGCTCGGTTTTGACATCGGCGGAACGAACTTGCGCGCCGCCGTCGTGGATTCGGCGGGGCGGATTCTTGACTCGGCGCAGACGCAGACGCCGCAAACCGGCCCGGAAATGACGCAGGGGATCGTGCAGCTGGTCAACCAGTTGCGCGAGACGTACGACATCGGTGCTGTCGGCCTGGCGATCGCCGGCTTCCTCGACCCCGATTGCGAGATCGTGCGGTTCGCCCCGCACCTGCCGTGGCGCGATGACCACCCGCTGCGCCGCGAGCTCACTGACGCCCTTGGCCTGCCGGTGCGCTTGGAGCACGACGCGAACTCGGCGGCCTGGGGCGAGTACCGGTTCGGCGCCGCGAAGTCGGCCGACACGTGGGTGCTGTTCGCCGTGGGCACGGGAATCGGCGCGACACTGATGCACCACGGGGAGATCTACCGTGGGTCCTTCGGTACCGCCCCGGAGTTCGGCCACATTACCGTTGTCCCGGACGGGCGAGTCTGCTCCTGCGGCAAGCAAGGGTGCCTCGAGCGCTACGCGTCGGGGACCTCGCTGGTGGACTGTGCGATAGAGAGCGCGGCGAAGGGCTCCTACAAGCGCTGTGGCCTGTACCGCAAGGTGGTGGACAAGCGCGCGACTGGGCGCGACGTGATGGCCGCGGCGCGCGCCGGCGACGAGCTGGGGCAGGCCGCCGTGGACAGCTTCGCCACCTGGCTGGGGCGCGGACTGTCAATCGTCGCTGACGTGCTCGACCCCGCCCTCATCGTGTTGGGCGGAGGGGTGTCGGAGGATGCCGACCTGTTCGTTGACACTGCTCGGGAAACGATGGCGAACACGATGGTCGGGTCCGGGTACCGCCCGGTGGCAGACATCCAGTGCGCGGAACTCGGCCCCCAGGCCGGTATGATCGGTGTGGCTGACCTCGCGCGCGAGATGCTGCGCGGCGAGCACTGAAATCTTGATCAGCATCTTGATGAGGGAGCAAACGCAATGACAAACCGGTGGTATTCACTGTTTAAGGCCGTGCTCGGCCCGTTCCTCATTGTGTGGAATCGCCCGACGATCAACGGGGCGGACAACATTCCGGAGCGCGGCCCGGCGATCATGGTGTCCAACCACCAGGCCGTCATGGACTCGTTTTACCTGCCGCTGATGGTGCGCCGGCAGCTCACGTTCCCGGCGAAGAGCGAGTACTTCACCACGCCCGGCGTGAAGGGAGCGGTGCAGAAGTGGTTCTTCTCCTCGGTGGGGCAGGTCCCGCTGGACCGCCAGAGCTCGGATGCGGGCGATGCCCTGCTTAACGCCGCGACGCGGGTGCTGGACAGCGGCGAGCTCTTTGGTATTTACCCGGAGGGCACGCGCTCGCCGGACGGCCGGGTATACAAGGGGCGCACGGGCGTTGCGCGCATCGCGATGGAAACGGGCGCGCCCGTCGTGCTGACCGGCATGGTGGGCACCCGCAACGCCAACCCGATCGGCACCAACTTCCCGCGCCCGGCGAAGGTGCACATTGAGATCAGTGAGCAGATCGACCCGCACGCGTGGGCTGCGGAGCACGGGTTCGACCCGGCGTCGCGCGAGGTAGCCCGTCCGTTCACGGACTACCTCATGCGCCGGCTCGCCGAGCTGACGGGCTACGACTACGTTGACGTCTACGCCAGCGAGGTCAAGGAATCCCTCGCCGCGACGGGGTCGTACCCGCCGGGAGCCGAGCCGGAAGCAACGTCGGAGGGAAAGTAGGTGAGCATGAAGAGCATGGACAAGGATCTCCTCACCCGCATCGTGCTGGTGGTTGTCACGGTGGCGCTCTACATTGTTGCGTCGCAAACCGGCTTTCACACGACGATTGCCGCACCGATCGCCGTCGTCATCGTCGCGGTAGTGATGTTCTGGCCGCGCAGTCGCGCTCGGCGTGAGGAGCGCCTGCCGATCCGCTTGGATGATCGCCCGAGCGAGTAACAAATGTTTACACCCTGGAACTAGGAAGGCCTGTGTGCGCAGGTGAAGTACTTCTACGATACGGAGTTCATTGAGGACGGCTCGACGATCGAGCTGGTGTCCATCGGCATCGTCGCCGAGGACGGCCGCGAGTACTACGCGGTTTCTCGCGACTTCGACGCCACCCGCGCCAGCGACTGGGTCGTCCGCAATGTGCTGCGTAAGTTGCCGCCGGAGAGCGACCCGCGCTGGAAGCCGCTGCGCACGATCCGCGATGAGGTCTTCGACTTCCTCACCGCTGACTCCTCCACGCCGCACCTCTGGGCGTGGGTTGGCGGCTATGACCACGTGCTGTTCGCACAGATGTGGGGTGACATGAGCGCGTACCCGCGCGAGCTGCCGCACTTCACCCACGAGCTGAAGCAGTATTGGGAGATGGCCGGCCGGCCGAAGCTTCCGCGGGTTCCGAAGGGGAGCCACGATGCGCTTGTCGACGCCCGTCATAACGTCAAGAAGTACCGCGCCTGCGCGGAAGTGCTGCCGCTGGATGCAAAAGGCCGGGTCACCGCGTTCCGTGACCCCTCTCTTGGGCACGCATAAAAGTCCGCAAATTCATTTTGTGCCCCTCACCGGTGTGCTAAGAATGAGAACGTGAGTTGGACTATTGACATCCCTAAAGAAGTTTTGCCCGATCTTCCGCCGCTGCCGGGGGACCTGAACGAGCAATTTCAGGACGCGGTTTCGCGCGACGCGAAGCAGCAGCCGAGCTGGGACCCGGATCAGGCCCGCGCCGTGCGCAAGATCCTCGAGTCCGTTCCGCCTGTGGTCCTCGCGCCGGAGGTGCACCAGCTGAAGTCGCACCTCAAGAACGTCGCGCTGGGCAAGGCGTTTCTGCTGCAGGGCGGCGATTGCGCCGAGACCTTTGAGTCCAACACGGAGCCGCACATCCGGGCGAACGTGCGCACGCTGCTGCAGATGGCGGCGGTGCTGACGTACGGCGCGTCGATGCCGGTGGTCAAGCTCGGCCGCATCGCGGGGCAGTACGCCAAGCCGCGCTCGTCCGATCTGGACGCGAACGGTCTGCCGAACTACCGCGGCGACATTGTCAACGGCGTGGAGCCGACCGAGGAGTCCCGCCGCCACGACCCGGCCCGCATGGTCCGCGCGTATGCAAACTCGTCCGCAGCGATGAACCTGGTGCGCGCCCTGGTTGCTTCGGGCACCGCTGACCTGCACAACATCAATGATTGGAACCGCGAGTTCGTGACCAACTCGCCGGCGGGTGCGCGCTACGAGGCGCTCGGACGCGAGATCTCTCGCTCGCTCGCGTTCATGGACGCCTGCGGTGTCAACGACTACAACCTGCGCACCTCCGAGATTTTCGCGTCCCACGAGGCGCTGCTGGTTGATTACGAGCGCGCGATGCTGCGCCTGGCTGATGGCGAGGACGGCAAGCAGCACCTCTACGATCTGTCCGCGCACCAGCTGTGGATTGGCGAACGCACCCGCGGGATGGATGACTTCCACGTCAACTTCGCGGCGCTCATTGATAACCCGATCGGCATCAAGCTCGGCCCGAAGGTGACCCCGGAGGAGGCTGTCGCCTACGCGGACAAGCTCGACCCGAACCGCGAGCCGGGCCGCCTGACCATGGTGATCCGCATGGGTCACGACAACATCCGCACGGTCCTGCCCGGCATTGTCAAGGCGGTCGAGGCGTCCGGCCACAAGGTCGTCTGGCAGTCGGACCCGATGCACGGCAACACGTTCACCTCGTCCAACGGCTACAAGACGCGCCACTTTGACAAGATTATTGATGAGGTCCAGGGCTTCTTCGAGGTCCACCGCGAGCTGGGCACGCACCCGGGCGGCGTGCACATCGAGCTCACCGGCGAGAACGTCACCGAGTGCCTCGGCGGCGCGCAGGACATCAGCGACGTGGACTTGCCGGGCCGCTACGAGTCGGCATGCGACCCTCGCCTGAACACCGAGCAGGCCCTCGAGCTGGCCTTCCTCGTCGCGGAGATGTTGCGCTACTAAGCGCCATTCGCTTCTCGACGCCCCCGCGATCCCTCCCTTCCTCACCCGCCCAGCGCGGAACTGAGCAGGGGAGGGATTTCGCCGTAGAGGCCCGAGCCGAACCACCAACCGCCGACGGCGACAGCTGCGGTGACCGCAACCGCGAACAGCACGTACACCACAATCCCCAGGCCTGATCGGTTGGACACGCGCCGCACCTTGGGGCGCGGTCCGCGCGCGGCTGGCGGTGCCGCCGGTGTTGGCGGCCGCTGCGTGGGAGGCGGCGCGACGGGAGCCTGCCGCGTCGGCACGGGCACCGGTTGCGGGGCAGGCTGCGGGACTGGTTGCGGAACCGAAGCCGCGGCCCCAGCGCCCGGGGCATCCGGGAACAGGCGCCGCTCGGCCTGCGGAACGGCGCGCGTGGATCCTGCTCCGTTGGGGTACTGCGGGCGCTGAGGGTGCGGAGGACGAGGAGGGCGCGGCTGGGAGCCGAAGCGCGTGGGGTGCGCTGCGGCGCGGTTTGCGGCCGAGTTTTTTGGGGCCGGCACGGTGTAGGCGGGAAGGCGCAGGTCGCGCGCGACGTCGTCGAGCGCATCGAGGAACTCCCCGGCGTCGCGGAACCGCTCGGAGGGGGTCCGGGCTGTCGCGGTGGTGACGAGTTCGTCGAAGAGCATGGGCACTCCGTCGATAAGCTGCGACGGCGGCGGCACATCATCCTGCAAGCGTGCGTAGGCGTGGGCGAGCGGCGTGTCGCCGGTGAACGGGGTGCGGCCGGTGAGGAGCTCGAAAAGGACAATGCCGGCGGAGTAGACGTCTGAGGCGGGCGTGATCGCGGAGCCGTTGACCTGCTCCGGCGAGAGGTAGGACACGGTGCCCACGATCTGGTCGGTAGATTGCGGCGATTCGGCGGCGGCGCGCACGAGCCCGAAGTCGGCGAGTTTGACCTGGTGGTCCGCGCTGATAAGCACGTTGTCGGGCTTGATGTCGCGGTGGACAAGGCCCTTGGCGTGCGCGACTCCGAGCCCGGTGAGCAGGCCGCGGAGCACGCTGGTGGCCGCGTGCGGCGGCATCGGGCCGCGCTCGGCGAGGAGCTCGCGAAGCGTGCCGCCGGTGATGAGCTCCATGATGAGGAAGATGGTGTCGCCCTGCGCGGAAAAGTCGTAGACGTTGACCAGGTTCGGGTGCGACAACTGCGCCATGGCGCGGGCCTCGCGGCGGAACCTGTCGAGGAACACCGGGTCATGAACATACTGCTCGTGCATGACTTTTGCGGCGACCTCGCGCCCGAGTCGGGTATCCACGCAGCGGTACACGGTGGCCATGCCGCCACGCGCGATCGGCCTGTCGATCACGTACCGGTTGTCCAGGTAGTCTCCTACACGCATGCTGACCAGTATGGTGCACACCCGTCGCTCGGCGCTAAACTACGGTTCCGTGAATACTCTTGATGATCTTCTCGCTGGCGAAGAACTGCTCACCATGCCTGATGTTGCGGAGATGCTCGGCATCCCCGTGACCAAGGTGCACGACTACGTGAACGGCAAGAAGCTCGTGGTCTACCGCAAGGACGGCAAGAAGTGCATCCCGGCCGTGCTGTTCAGCGACGGCGAGATGAGCAAGTTCATCACCGGCGCGATCACGGTGCTCTACGACGGCGGATTTACCGAGGAAGAGATCCTCGCATACCTGTTTACCCCGGACGATTCGCTCCCGGGCCGTCCGATCGACGCCCTGCACGGCCACGGCGCGCGCGAGGTGATTAGGCGCGCGCAGGCGATGGCGTTCTAGCGCCGACCTGCTTATCGACGCCACCGCGCGGCCACACCAACACGACCGACAGAAGCGCCGCGAACGGCGCGAGCACGAGGAACCACGGGTCGTAGAAGCGGTGGTTGCCGCTGCCCGTGAACGCGAGCGCGATGACGACGGAGCCGCCCACCGCGACCCGCTCGACCCACGCCGGGGCACGGAACGTGCCCACCAGTGAGATGAGCGACGCGTAATACCAAGGCAGCGTCACCGAGTTGGCGACGAATGCGACGGCGTAGGCGGCGGCGGTGCCGGCGACAGCGGTGGCGTCGGCAAGCGCCCTGTCCTTGGGGCGGAAGAACCACCACACGACGACGAGCCCGGCGAGCATGAGGATCCCGCTGGCCGCGCGGGTGGCGGCGAGGGCGCTGTTGTAGTGGAAGTCCTCGTTGATCAGCTGCGCGATCGGCGCGATGAGCTCGGCGAGCAGCGTCGGCCCGGCCAGCGGGTTGACCACCTTGGAGTTTCCGGAGATCTCCTCGACCCAGCCCCACGACGATCCGGAAAGCACGGTGACGAGATTGACCACCGCGGCCGTGACGGCGACGGTCCACGCACCGCTGCCGATGAACACGCCCACGCGGCGCGGCCAGCTGGCGTGCGCGCCGCCGTTGTCGCGCGCGAGCAGGATCCAGACGACGAAGGGGAGCGCGATCGCCGCGGTGGCCTTCAAGGAGACGGCGAGCGCGATGAGCGCGATGCCTGCGGTGGACCAGGCAAAACGGCGTCGCTCCGGCGCGATGCACGCGAGCAGGCCGGCGGAAACGAGGCCGACCATGACGGATTCGTTGTGCATGCCGCCGACGAGGTGCAGCAGCATGACCGGGTTTGTGGCGCCGATCCAGAGGGCGAACTCCGGGTCGCCGCCGAGCTCGCGGGCGATCCGCGGTACCGCCCACACGATGAGGGCGAAGCCGGCGAGCGAGATGAGCTTGTACGCCACCAACCCGGCGGTGACGTCGTCGCCGATGACCGAGGTAATCGCCTTGCCCAGCCCGAGGTGTAACGGGCCGTACGGGGTGGTGGTGTTGCGCCAGTCGTGGCTGACCTCCCAGAGGTACGGCCCCGGGTTGACGGCTGCGCCCTCGGTGTAGGGGTCGTAGCCGTCGCGAAGCATTGCCCCCTGCATGAGGTAGGAGTAGACGTCGCGCGACAGCACCGGCCCGCTGAGCACGAGCGGTGCGGTCCAGGCGCAGGTGGCCAGTCGCGTCGCGCGTAGGCCGGGGCGGGCGCGGCCGAGCAGCAGCCAGGCCACGACAAGACCCAGGATGCCCACGGTGAGCAGGCCGTCCATGAGTCCGCGGCCGTGGCCGTAGGTCAGCGCGTTGAGGCCGAGTTCCCGCATCAGCCCGCTGCGGTTGCGCGTTGCGCCCGCACCGTAGGAGCCAAGCGCGATGCACACGCTGGCGGCGACGCCAAGCCAGAGCGTGCGTTGCATCAGGCACGCCGTTCCGTGGACTTGATGGCCAGTTGCCGCAGGTTGTCGGCCACGGCGTCGTCGATATTGGCGGTCTCCAGGTGCGCGAGCCCCGAGGTCGTGAGTGCCTCAATTCGCTTTTCGACGCCCTCCAGCGCCCCACTTTCCGCAATCAGCTCCGCCAGCCGGGCCAGATCCTCAGGCGCCGTGGCGGTGCCGATGCCGGCGCGTAGCTCGGCCGCGGCGGACGGGTCGGACTCGTCGAGCAGCTGGAGCGCGGTGGCGAAGAGGACGGTGCGCTTGCCCTCGCGGAGGTCGTCGCCGGCCGGCTTGCCGGTGACGGCGGAGTCCCCGAAGACGCCGAGGACGTCGTCGCGGAGCTGGTAGGCGATGCCGATGTCGTGGCCGTAGCCGCGGAAGGCTTCGATGGTATCCGCAGGCGCGCCCGCGATCGCTGCGCCGAGGTGCAGCGGGCGTTCGATGGTGTACGCGGCGGTCTTGAACCGGTTGACGCGATCCGCAAGTTCGATGGACTCGCTGCCCTGCGCCTCGAGCATGATGTCGAGCAGCTGGCCGCCGATGACCTCGGTGCGCATCCCTCGCCAGGGCGCTGCGGCGCGCTCGAGGGCGGCGTCGCTCAGGCCGGAGTAGCGCCACATGTCCTCGGCCCACACCAGGGCGAGGTCTCCGATGAGGATGGCGGCGTGTTCGCCGAAGGTGGCGGCGTCGCCGCGCCTGCCGGCCGCGAGGTGTTCGGCCTCCACGGCGCGGTGGACGGTCGGGTTGCCACGCCGGGTGTCGGAGGCGTCAATGATGTCGTCGTGGACGAGGGCACAGGCCTGGATGAACTCGAGCGCGCTGACGGCGCGCAGGACTGCCTCCGGGTCCTCGGCGCTTCCGGCCCCTTTACGCTCCAGCCCGCCGCCGCCAACGAAGCCGGCCCAACCATAGAGCGGGCGGATGCGCTTTCCGCCGCCCAGGACGAATCGCTCCAGGTGCGCTACCGCGTTGGTGACGGGCTCGCCGATGCGGGCGACCGGTTCGCGCTGCTGGTCAAAGAATTGGCGGAGTTGTGCTTCCACGGCCGCGGGGATCTGGTCTAGCGGGGTGCTCCTATCGGCCACGGTGTGAACTCCTTATATCTCATGAGTGTGGGGGCGTCGTGCTACCGCAAGATTACCTACCCGTCGGACGGCAGCGGCAGGGTGCGTCCCAAGATTGCGAACGGGCGCGGGTCCCCCGAGTAGTAGAAGCCGCGGGCGACGTCGGTGAACCCAAACCTGCGGTAGAGCCGGAAGGCGGCGTTGGCCTCCTGCTCGACCTCCGGGGTGGACAGCAGCGCGTGGGGCGCAGGTGTCGCCTGGAGGAGCGCGCGCAGGAGTTGCGCGCCGATGCCGTGCCCCTGGGCGCTGGGGGAGACGTGGACCTCCGCAACCTCGAAGTAGTTGCGCAGGATTGCGCGGTCGTGGTCGGTCGGCCCGCCGTTTTCTCGCATCGCGCGGACGAGCTGTCGGTCCCACCAGCGCTCGCGGCTGCCCAGGAATCCGTAGGCCACGCCAAGAACGTGCTCGCCGCTGACGGCGGCGAAGGCAACGAACCCGGGGGTGGTGACTTCGCCGCGCCAAACGCGGATCCGCTCGGGGCGGATCGAGCGCGGGTACTCCATCGCGTCGAGGTAAATGTCCACGAGCTGCGGTGCAAGGTACGCGAATTCAGCCTTGCTCAGGGGGCGAATGTCTACGGTCACGTCTCCATCGAACCATGCCGGTACTCGCGCCGTGGAAAAAGCCACAACTTCGAACATTTGAGCGATTATCGACGCCACCGTGTTCGCCCCGCACCTTAAGGTCAACACCAACGACATCCCAATAGGAAAGGACAGCCCGATGAACACCACTACTGCCAGCGTGATTTCCGCAACTACCCGCTCCGCGTCCTCCACCGCCAAGCGCGACCGCTTCCTTGCCGCCGCGGACGCCTTCTTGGCGCAGGCTCACGAGGAGCTTGAAGCGGGGGATGAGGCGCTCGCTCTTGAGCAGGCGTACCTGGCTGCGCTGCGTACTGCGGGAGCGGTGTGTGCCACCGCGCCGGAGATACGCCGGCGAAAGCGGCTGCCGAGTAGCGCGTGGGACAAGCTGGCGCTCACCGGTCCGGACGGCAAGCGGTGGGCGGCGACGTTTCGTGGTTACTCGGCGCTGCGTGGCCGCGTTGCCTCTGGCATCCAGCAGCGCCCAGAGATGGACAAGGTGACGGCCCTGCTGGACGAGGCGGAGCAGTTCTATCTGGCGTCCCTGCCGGAGTTTGGCGCGGAACCTCCACTGGTGGCCTAGTACGGCGGCATGGAGGCGGGGTGCGCTGTGGGCGAATGGCAAATCAGTACAGTTCGCTGAACCGATTCTCCGGCGGGAACAATCTGAGTAGGATGACCGTTGTACCCATAAGATGATTCGCCGCCGAGGCGATTCAACCACCGATTGAGTGCGGTCAACACGCCGTATAGCTGGGGAGTGAAGCCATTGTCTCTTTCTGAACAGGAACAGCGCGCCCTCCGAGAGATCGAGCAGTCGCTTCTCGCTGAGGACCCGCAGTTCGGGAGCTCGGTCGCGCAAGACGCTGACTACGCAGGCCGTCAGCCGTCCGGCAAGATCACCCTCCGTAGCGTCGCGCTGATGGTCTTGGGTCTTGTGCTCCTGCTCGGCGGTGTCGCGCTCGCAACCGTCAGTGTGTGGATGGTGCTCATCAGCATCGTGGGCTTCGGCGTGATGATGTTCGGTGGTGTCATGGCGTTGCGTACGCCCGCAACCCCGTCCCCGCACCTCCGTCCGCAGCAGGCGAACGCGGCGCCGCAGTCGCGCCGTGGCGCGTCGATGGAGGAGAGTTTCCGCCGCCGTTTCGAGGATCGGCAGTAGACCGCCGGTAGGTACTGCCCGGGGAAGTTGTTGCCCCGCAGATTTACTCAGCGCATCCCGTTCTGGGGTGCGTGTTTTCATGTCCGCACTCTCTTCGGGTGCTCAGGCTCTTTCCGGCCCCGGGCGGCCATGAGTCAGGACGCGTCATCCGCTCTGACAACGCTATCGACACCCAGGTGACGAGATCGCCGTGACGAAGTCGTAGGAAAAGGGCCTGCGGATGTTTTGTTGGAGTGCCCCGGGGGCTTGTGTGTTGTTGTTTAGACTCCAAGTGCTTGGCGGTGTTCGGCGATGGTGGCATAGCCGTTGCCTAGCGTCGACTTCAGCCTGGTGTGGGTGTAGAAGTCGATGTAGTTGTCAATATAGTCTCGCATTTGTGCCACCGTCATCTTTTTGGTGGCGGGTCTGCCTTTGAGCAGTTCTTGTTTCATCGTGCCGAAGAACCCCTCGGTGCGCGCGTTATCACCACTTGTGCCTTTCCGTGACAGTGACGGGATGTATCGCCACCGCCTCTGGCACCATTCCCCTGTGGCGCATGCCTTGCACCCGGTGATGTTGTGGGCGTGGTCGGTAATCAGGTTGACCCAGCGTGTGCTGCGGTAGAGCCCTCCACGATCCGAGTGCAGGATCGGTTGCGCATCAGCAGGTTTTACCGCGTCGATCCGTTCAATCATCCCGGCAACCAGCTCATGGTTTGGCGTTTGTGACATGGTCACAGCAATGGGCATCCCGTCGAAGAAGTCGATGGCTGCTGACAAGTAGAGCCTGCCGTCACTGCAGCGGATTTCGCTGACATCGGTACCAATTTTCTGCCAAGGTTGATCCGCGTGAAAATCATGGGTCAACCCCTTACTGTGCGCATACCGGGTGAAATACTGCGAGTGCGCCACCTCAGGGCGGGCAAGGGTATGTGTCTCATTAGCAGGGCGCTCGTTATCGCCAATGAGCAGCAGGTTTGCCGGGCGGTGCGCGGTCTCGCCGGTGTATGAGGAGTACTTCGTGGATGCTTTTGCTGGTGGGTGGCAGCCGAGTGTGTCCATCAGCTCACGCACAATTTTTTCCGATATGCGATGCCCACCGCGAACAAGCCACGCGTGGATGCGCCGGTAGCCGTAGCTTTGCCCGCACTCATCGACTGCCTGGCGGATGAGTACTTTGTACTTGTCGCGGCGTGCCTTGCGTTTTGCCACACTGCGTTGGTGTTTGCCCTGGTGGTGATAAAACGTTGACTGCACGATCCGCGGCGAGCGCGCATGCTTTGGCGATACTGATGTGGTGGGTGTCCGTAAGGGCGCAGACCACAGCAGCTTTCGCAGCTATAGACAATGCACCATCACGGACGAGGGCTTTTCCCGATGCATCACCACTGCCCTGGGTGTGTTCGCTGCCGCCCATGAGCACTTCAATGATCGCGTCTTTGACCGCTTGGCGTTCGCGTTCCTGGGCGAGGAGTTTCTTTAACTCTGCAGGGTCATCAGGCAGCGCATCCATATC
>NZ_NSGL01000007.1:58581-85804 GCF_002285155.1 Corynebacterium sp. NML 120412
TAAGAGGGCGACCGTGACGTCTTTGCCTGACCCATAACCCGACCGTTGACCGAGAAGGGCGTTGGCCATAGCTTTCTTCCAGCCAATCGCCGATGCGCTTGTACGGCATGCCTTCAAGAAACTTATCAACTGCTTGCTCCCGGATCTCACGGGGAAAATGCGCGGACATCAGAAACCCTCTCCGCCCCCGGGGACACTCCAACTATTTGTCCGCGGTCCCAAATCCTCGCATCTTCGTCATGGTGATCTCGTCAAACAGGCCCGACCTCACCCCGGCAACGCCCTGGGTCGGCCAGACTTCTGCCCCGGTGGCGCATTACCGGTGTTCCCGCGTGCTCTGGGGGCCACCCACTTCGCCCCACCAGGACGCCCCACTTTCTCCCACTCCGCCACTTGCCCCCACTACAGACGCCGTTCGCGGCGGCTGCGTGCACCCCGGCTCAGCGATTTTCCTGGGCTTTTGCACTTCGGGCGCGTGGAGGGGCTGGAGGGGCGTGTGGTGATGGTGAGGTAGGGGCGTCAAAAAGCGACCCATGTGGCGCCGAGCCCCAACGGGAAGGGGACCGCGCCCCACCGCTAAACGTGCCCGTTGTGCAGGAGAAATGCGCGACGTGAAAAGAATTTTCCCGTGTGGTGTGGCGTTAGTGGGGGAAAGTGGGTTAAAGTGGGCCATGCGTGAAGGCGTGGCGTGCATCTTGACTACGTGTGCGGCACGAATTGGCGCAGAGAAAATTTCAGAGCCGATTCCGAAGGTGAAGGAGAGGTGGGTCGCCGGATGTTTCTGGGAACCTACACTCCCAAGCTGGACGACAAGGGGCGCCTGACGCTGCCCGCGAAGTTCCGAGAGGGGCTCGCGGACGGGTTGATGGTGACCAAGGGGCAGGATCATTCGCTCGCGGTGTATCCGCGGGAGGAGTTCACCGCCAGGGCCAGAAAGGCTGCGGCGGCGTCCCGGACGAACCCGAAGGCGCGCGCGTTCATTCGTAACCTGGCTGCCAGCGCGGATGAGCAGACGCTCGACGGTTCCGGTCGCATCACGTTGTCGCCGGCGCACCGGGAGTACGCCTCCCTGACGAAGGAGTGCGTGGTCATCGGCTCGGTGGATTTTCTCGAGATTTGGGACGCTGAGTCTTGGGCTCAGTACCAAGAAGAGACTGAAGCCGCCTTCTCGGCGGCGGACGATGACGACATTCTCTCCGGTCTGCTGTAGGGCTGACTACCCGGCAGTGGGCGTGTGACTACTGACGGAGAGCGTGTACGGACTCTGTCCGGGGCGTGAAGCGTTCTGGTGTACTTCCCCGACATCAGAACTGCCGCCCCGGGCAGGGCTCTATGCGCTCCCCATTCGTGGGATTTGGGCGATACGAAAGCGGCAAGCGAGACGGAGGGAGGATCCTCGGATGAATGACAACCTTTCGGCGATGGATTACTCCGTCGCGGCTAATCACGGGCATGTGCCGGTGATGCGCGATCGTATGGCCGAACTGCTGGCGCCGGGCGTCGAGAAGCTTGGTGCGAAGGCAGTGCTTATCGACGCCACACTCGGCGCCGGCGGACACACCGAACATTTCCTCCGCACGTTCCCTGATGCGCACGTGATCGGCGTGGACCGTGACCCGAACGCGCTGGCGCAGGCGTCGGAGCGGCTCGCCCCGTTCGGTGATCGCTTCGCCCCCGTGCAGGCGCGCTTCGACGACATGGGTGCGGCAATCGCTGGCGCTGCAGGCCCCGCCTTCGACCTCGTCCGTGAGGTCGGCGTGGCCGGGGCCCTCTTTGACCTGGGCGTGTCATCGATGCAGCTGGACCAGGAGGAGCGCGGGTTTGCGTACCGCGTGGACGCGCCGCTGGATATGCGGATGGACCCCTCGCACGGCATTACTGCCGCTGACGTGCTGAACACGTACAGCCACGGTGACCTGGCGCGGGTGCTCAAGACCTACGGGGACGAGCGCTTCGCGGGCAAGATCGCCTCCGCGGTGCTCAAGGAGCGTGAGCGGGAGCCGTTCACCACCAGCGCCCGACTGGTGGAGTTGCTGTACAACACGATTCCGGCGGCGACCCGGCGCACCGGTGGCCACCCGGCAAAGCGCACCTTCCAGGCGCTTCGCGTCGAGGTCAACGGAGAGCTGGACGCGATCCGCGGCGTGATCCCCGTGGTCACGGACCTGCTCGCGCCTGGCGGACGCGTGGTGTTTATGAGCTACCAGTCCCACGAGGACAAGATCATCAAAGCTGCGTTCCGTGATTTGACCACTTCGAAAACCCCGCCCGGGCTGCCGATGGATTTGCCTGGCACCGCCGCGGAGTTCGCACCGATTACCCACGGTGCGGAGAAGGCTTCCAAAGAAGAAATCGAGCGTAACCCGCGCGCCGCTCCCGTTCGAGTGCGAGGAATAGAGAGACTGTGTGCGGACAACGCCGCACCTGTCTCCGCACCGAACGATTCAGCACCGCAGGAACCGTCACTGCAACGCCCCGCACACCAACTTCCCACCCAACAACTTCCCAACCAGTAGCTGACTCGACTGGACAAGGCCGAAAAGGAATCAGAACATGGGAGCACGAGACTTCACCGCAACAGGATCGACCGACACGCTTGAACGACCAAGCCGCGCCGGCGAATCCGTCGCGCGAGGACGAGCGGGATCGCGCGTGAAGCCGAGCGGGCGCTCCGCAGCGCGCACGACCACGAAGCGCCCCACCCGTACCGGGCACCCGGTCAAGCCGCACGTGCCGCACACCAAGTCGCGCGGCCGCCTCGGCTCGCAGCAGGTGGTCACAGTGCGCGGCCGCCGCGTCGCGGCGCCGGCCGACGCAGCGAAGCGCCGCTTCTCTGTCGTGTCTTCGGTGGGGCTGCCGCTGCTCATCGTCGGCGTCATCATCGCGATGGTGCTGTCCGGCCTGGCCACCAGTCAGTCCTTTGTCATTGAGAAGCTGCAGTCGCAGGAGCGCGATCTGAAGAGCTCGGTGGAAACCCTGAACCGCGACCTCGAGCAGCGTCGCTCCTCCGCTGAGCTGGCGCAAAACGCGGCGGATCAGGGCATGCTCGTCGCCTCAGAGCCGGGCATTGTCGACGTCGCGGCGGACGGCAAGGCCAACACCCGCCGCGAGTTCGACCCGGAGAAGAACGCGAAGGTCATCGACGTCAACAGCGAGAACGCACCCGCTGGCCGCGCTTCCAGTGACAAGAAGGCCACCGCAGAGATCAGCGACGCGCTCACCGCAACCCCGGGTGGCAGCCGCAACGCCGGCCAGCGCTCGCCGGCGGCACCGGCACAGCAGGGGCAGGCAGGACAGTCGGCGCCCCCGGCCCACGCGCAGATTGATAACGTCGCGCCGTACCAACCAAACGTCGCATCAAACTTCTAAGATGAGGTACCTGCACCGGCCAGCTCATCGGTAACAACGCCGGAGAGCCAGGAGGGCTCTGCAAACACAAGGAGGACACGTGGTGGAATCGGGGTCGCGACGGCCACGTGGCTCAGCTGCTCGACAGCCTCAGCGAAAGGGCCCCGGCAAGCGCCGGGGAGGGGGAAGCGTGAAGCTGCCGCGGAGCGCGATGGATCAGCGCAAGCTGACCAACGCCCGCGTCAGTTTCGTGGTGGCCGTATTCCTTATCGTCGCGGCCGTGCTGGTCGCTCGTCTCGCGTGGGTTCAGCTCATGTGGGGCCCGGAGCTGCGCGAGCAGGCGCAGACACAGCGCGCCCGCGTCTACGTCGACCCGGCCCGCCGCGGTGACGTCGTTGATCGCGAGGGCAACCAACTCGCGTACACCATGCAGGCGCGCTCCCTGACGGTGTCTCCGGTCGTGCTGCGCCAGGAGCTGGCGGAGTTGGAGACGTACAAGATGCGCCAGGACGACGTCTCCGAATCCGACATCGAGCAGCAGCTCGACGCTCGCGTCGAGGACCGCCTGCGCCAGATGGCGAACTCGATCCCACTGGCCATTGAGCACCGCGTCGTGCTCCGCGAGCCGGAGGAGGGAGAGGACTCGCTCGACGTGCTGAGCGACCTGGACGGCCTCGAGCTGCCCAAGTCCAGCGGCGCGAAGCCCAGCGCAAAGGCGGGGAACCAGAATGCTGCCGAAAACGCGGGGCCGGATGCCCAAGAAAGTTCGGTCAAGCCGAAGGACATCCTGGACAAGCTGCACTCGGACTCCAACTACGAAGTGCTCGTCCGCAACGTCGACCCAGACGTTGCCGGCGCGCTGGCCCGCACGTTCCACGGCCTTGCCGCGGACAACCAGGACATCCGCCAATACCCGAACGGCGCGATCGGCGAGAACATTATTGGCAAGGTCTCCATGGACGGCCAGGGTCAGTTCGGCCTCGAGGCATCGAGCGATGCCGCGCTGACCGGCATCAATGGCCGCTCCACGGAGGATGTCGCCGCCGGCGGCACCGCGATCCCGGGCACGTTGCGAGACGTCGTCCCCGCCGTCGACGGCGCACGCGTCGAGCTCACCGTGGATCTGGACCTGCAGACCTACGTGCAGCAGACCCTCGAGCAGGCGAAGCGCAACTCCGAGGCAAAGGACGCGCAGGCGGTCGTGCTCGACGCCCACACCGGCGAGGTCCTGGCGATGGCCAACACCGACACGATCGACCCGAACGGCGACTTGAACAAGCAGCTCAAGGAGGGCCGCGACTTTGAAAACAACGCGGTCTCGCACCCGTTCGAGCCGGGCTCGGTGGCCAAGATCATCACCGCTGCTGCCTCGATCGAGGAGGGTACGACCAACCCGGAGGAGGTCCACCAGGTCCCGGGCTCCATCGACATGGCCGGGGTGACGGTCGCAGACGCTTGGCAGCACGACGTCATGCCGTACACCACCGCCGGCATCTTTGGTAAGTCCTCCAACGTGGGCACCCTGCAGCTTGCGCAGCGCCTCGGCGAGGAGCGCTACTGGGACTACCTGCAGCGCTTCGGCCTGGGCAAGACCACGGGCGTCGAGCTGCCCAACGAGTCCGCAGGCATCGTCCCCGTCCTGGAACAGTGGTCCGGCGGCACCTTTGCCAACCTCCCGATCGGCCAGGGAATGAGCTGGACCGCGCTGCAGATGGCCAGCGTGTTCCAGACCCTGGCCAACGGCGGCGAGCGCGTCGAACCGCGCGTGATCAAGCAAGTCACCGGCCCGGACGGCGAGCAGATCGAGCAGCCCGCACCAGCGACCAACCGCGTGGTCAGCGAAGAAACCGCGCGCACCGTCGTCGATATGTTCCGGTCCACCTTCCAGTCCGACCCGGCCGGTGTACAGAACGGTACCGCCCAGGGCAACGAGATCGAGGGCTACCAGCTCTCCGGCAAGACCGGCACTGCGCAGAAGGTCGACCCGGACACGGGCGCGTACTCACAGAGTCAGTACTGGATCACGTTCGCGGGCATCGCGCCTGCCGACGATCCGCGCTTCGTTGTCGCCATCATGCTTGATGAGCCGACGCGCGGCCCCCTCGAAGGCGGCGCCGGCGGCCAGTCCGCCGCGCCGGTGTTCAAGGACATCGCCGCCTGGCTGCTCAACCACGAGAACATCCCGCCGAGCCCGGAGGCGAAGCCGTATGTGCTGCAGCAGCAGTAAGGTGCGTGGTGCAGTGCCCAACGCCTAGTGCCCAGCGCCCGGTCACGACACAACTTAATAGCCAGCAGCAACCGCCAACACAAGGAGGCCACATGAACACCGAAGCACCCACGCTGCAGCACCTCGCGCAGATCGCCGGGGCGCGCGTGGTCAACCCGCCCGCCGACGACACGCAGATCGCCTCGATCAGCCTCGACTCCACCGCGATCGAGCCGGGCGGGCTGTTCGCGGCGCTGCCCGGCGCCCGCGTCCACGGCGCGTCGTTCGCCGAGGGCTCGCAGGCGGGGGCAATGCTTACCGACGCCGCCGGCCTGGACATCATCGCCGCCACCGGAGACGAGCGGCCCGTGCTGGTCGTCGAGGACGTCCGCGCCGTGCTCGGCGAGGTGTCGGCAGAGGTCTACGGGTGGCCGTCGAAAAGCATGCTCCTGCTCGGCGTGACCGGGACCTCCGGCAAGACGACAACGACGTATTTGCTCGAGCGCGGGCTGACCGCTGCGGGGCACAAGGTGGGGCTGATCGGCACGACGGGCACGCGGATTGCGGGGCGCGACGTCCCGTCGAAGCTGACCACCCCGGAAGCGCCGGCGCTGCAGGCGCTGTTTGCGCGGATGCGGGACGAAGGTGTGACCCACGTGGTGATGGAGGTGTCCTCGCACGCGCTGATGCTCGGCCGAGTCGGCGGCACTGATTTCGACGTCGCCGGGTTTACCAACCTGAGCCAGGATCACCTCGACTTCCACCCGACGATGGAGGACTACTTCGAGGCGAAGGCGTTGTTCTTCGACCCGCAATCTCCGTTTGCAGCCAAGAAGAGCGTGGTGTGCGTGGATGACGAGTGGGGCGAGCGGATGGCCCAGCGCGCCGCGCACCCCGTCACCGTGGGGACCCACGGCCAGGAAGGCCTCGACGTGCAGGCCCACCAGGTCTCCGTGGAGGAGAGCGGCGCGCAACACATCGCGCTGACCCACGACGGACACGACTACGAGTTCCGGCTGCCCATGCCGGGCGCGTTCAACGTGGCCAACGCCGCGCTGGCGGTGGGGATGGCCACCACCTGCGGCGTGGCCGCCGAGCCGTTCATCCAGGGGCTCGCCAACGCCGCGGTGCCCGGCCGTATGGAACGCATCGACGCCGGCCAGGACTTTGTCGCGGTCGTGGACTACGCGCACAAGCCAGCCGCGATCGCCGCGGTGCTGCAGACACTGCGCAAGCAAGTTGACGGCCGCGTGGGCATTGTCGTTGGCGCGGGCGGCGACCGCGACTCGTCTAAGCGCGCGATTATGGGCGCGGAGGCCGCCCGCGGCGCGGACTTTGTCGTGGTGGCGGACGATAACCCGCGCACGGAAGATCCCGCCACGATTCGCGCGGCGGTGCGCAAGGGCGCGGAGGACGCCGCAGGAGCAGACACCGAGATCCGGGAGAACGACTCGCGCGCCGGTGCCATTGACGAGCTGGTCGCCTGGGCGCAGCCCGGCGACGCGATCGTGGTGGTTGGCAAGGGCCACGAGGTCGGCCAGATCGTGGGAACCACGACCCACCACTTTGATGACAGAGAAGAGATGCGCCGCGCGCTGGCCGAGCACGGCTACGCGGCGGGAGCCGAGAAGGAGCACGCATGATACCGCTGAGCCTGGCAACAATCGCTGAGATCACCGGCGGGACGCTGAGCCCGGAGGCCGACCCGGACGCGGTGGTCACCGGCAACGTGGAGTTCGACTCGCGCAAGCTAGTCCCCGGCGGCCTGTTCGTTGCGCTCCGGGGCGCGCGGGTGGACGGCCACGACTTCGCCGAGGCGGCGGTGCGCGACGGTGCGGTCGCCGCACTCACCGCGCGCGAGGTTGGCGTCCCCGCCATCATCGTGCCGAAGGTCCCGCCCCGCGAAGGTGACAACTCCGACTTGGCTGCCGGCGACCCGGACGGATCCACCGCGGGCGTCGTCCAGGGCATGAGCAAGCTCGCCGCCTACGTGGCGCGGGAGCTGAGCGCGACCCACAACCTGACCATCGCCGGGGTGACCGGTTCCGCCGGAAAGACGTCGACCAAGGACCTCATGGCCACGCTGCTCACGCGCGCTGGAGAGACGGTAGCGCCCCCGGGGTCGTTTAATAATGAGATCGGTCACCCCTACACGGTGCTGCGCTGCACTGAAGACACGGACTTTTTGGTCGCGGAGATGTCCGCACGCGGCATCGGGCACATCGCCCACCTGGCCAAGATCGCCCCGCCACAGATCGGCGTGGTGCTCAACGTCGGCTCCGCCCACATTGGCGAGTTCGGATCGCGCGAGAACATCGCCCTGGCCAAGGGCGAGCTCGTGGAGGCGCTGCCGTCGGCGGAAGAAGGCGGCGTGGCGGTCCTTAACGCGGACGACGACCTTGTCTCCGCCATGGCGTCGCGCACCAACGCGCGAGTCGTCACTTTTTCCACGCGCCCGCGTGGCGGCGATTTCTACGCCACCGACATCACCCTGGACGCCATCGCTCGCGCGTCCTTCGTCCTGCACTGCCCGGACGCGGAACCCCAGCGCGTCTCGCTCGGGGTCTTCGGTGCCCACCAGGTGTCCAACGCGCTGGCCGCCGCGGCGGTCGGCGTCCAGGCCGGGCTCGACGCGGCCCAGGTGGCCGAGGCACTCAGCGCCGCCCGCTCCGTGTCGGTCAACCGCATGGACGTGAACACGCGCGATGACGGCGTCACCGTGATCAACGACGCCTACAACGCCAACCCAGAATCCATGCGCGCCGGCATCGCGGCGCTGGGCTACACCGCTGCCGCCCGCCCCGGGGTGCGCTCCGTCGCGGTGCTCGGCGAGATGGGGGAGCTGGGCAACGACGCGGTCGCCGCCCACGCCGCCCTCGCCGAGGAACTCGGGCGCTACCACGTCACCCACCTCATCGCCGTCGGACATACCGCGCCGATTGAGGCGCTGCTGCTCGGGTCGCAACAACACGGCATCCAGGCCCAACAGGTCGCGGATGCGCAGGAGGCCACCGCCGCCGTGCGACGGCTGCTGTCCGCCGCGCCGCCGGGCGAGTCGGGCTGGGAACACCGCGCCGATCGCGACGTGGTGCTGGTGAAGGCCTCCAACGCGGTCAAGCTGTGGAGGGTCGCCGAGGAACTTCTGGCGGGTCATCGCTTAAGGGACGACCAACGCAATTATCCTCGTAGCTGATCTGTCTTCGTCGCCGTAGGTGGCGGGTGGGCGTCGATAAGCATGCGTCCAGCGCTCAACAACTCAACAGTAAAAATTTCTAGCAAGGTTGCACTTCAATGGTTCAAGTCTTAAGCGCAGGGATTATCAGCTTCCTCGTGGCCATTTTCCTGACGCCCGTGCTCATTCGGTATTTCCACCGGCGGGCCATGGGGCAGGAGATCCGTGAGGACGGCCCGCAGTCCCACGCGCGCAAGCGCGGCACGCCGACGATGGGCGGTATCGCGATCCTCGTTGCCATTACCGTCAGCTACATTCTCAGCTCGCTGATCGCGCTGTTTACCGGGCACGAGGCGTTCACCGCCAGCGGCCTCATCGTGCTTGGACTGACCCTGTCGCTCGGCCTCGTTGGGTTTGCGGACGACGGCATCAAGCTGTTCATGCACCGCAACCTGGGCCTGAACAAGACCGCGAAGCTGGTAGCGCAGCTGGCCATCGCGCTCACCTTTGGCATTCTCATCTTGCAGTTCCCGGACAACGAGGGGCTGACCCCCGGCTCAACCGCGCTGAGCTTCGTGCGAGACATTGAAACGATCGACCTGGCGGTCGGCGGCGGCGTCCTCGGCACGCTTGTCTTCCTCGTGTTCATCTACATCCTGCTCGCGGCCTGGTCCAACGCGGTCAACCTCACCGACGGCCTCGACGGTCTCGCCTCGGGCACGACCGCACTGGTGATGTCCGCGTACGTGGCCATCACGTTCTGGCAGTTCCGTAACTCCTGCTCGCTGTCCGCAACCCCCGGCTGCTACGCGGTCCGCGACCCGCTCGACCTGGCCATCCTCGCCGCCGCCGGCTTTGGTGCCTGCATCGGCTTCCTGTGGTGGAACGCGGCGCCGGCCAAGATCTTCATGGGTGACACCGGATCGCTCGCGCTCGGCGGACTGGTTGCGGGGCTCTCCGTGGCCTCTCGCACCGAGCTGCTCATGATCGTGGTTGGCGCGCTGTTTGTCATGGAGGCAGGCTCTGTGGTCATCCAGGTCGCGTCGTACAAGACGACCGGCAAGCGCGTGTTCCGCATGGCGCCGTTCCACCACCACTTTGAAAACGGCGGTTGGGCCGAGACCACCGTGGTGGTTCGCTTCTGGATCATCTCCGCTATGGCCGTCGCGCTCGGTCTCGCGCTGTTCTACGGCGAGTGGCTCACGCAAGACGGGGTGAGCGCGTAAATGGCCTCCCAGATGCAGGGGCACATGCTTATCGACGCCCCCGTGCTCGTCGCCGGAGCCGGCGTCTCCGGCCTCGGCGCGGCCCGCATGCTCTCCGCCCTTGGGGTGGAGTACACGGTCGCGGATGACAGCGCGGCTGGCCGCGACGCGGTCCGCGATGCCACCGGCGCTCCCGTCATCACGACCGCGGAGGCGGCCGAGCGCTTCGCCAACTTTGCCACCGTGGTGACGTCCCCCGGCTGGCGCCCGGACACCCCGCTCCTTGTGGAGGCCGCTCAGGCCGGCCTCGAGGTCATCGGGGACGTGGAACTGTGCTTCCGGCTCGACCGCGCGGGCGCGTTCGGCGCACCGCGCGATTGGCTGGTGGTCACTGGCACGAACGGCAAGACCACCACCACCGGCATGCTCGCCTCCATCATGACGCAGTGCGGGAGAGACACCGGCAAGCGTGCGCAGGCCTGCGGCAACATCGGCGTGGCCGTCGCAGACGCGCTGCTGGCCGAGGAACGCGTCGACGTGCTGGTGGCGGAGCTCTCCAGCTTCCAGCTGCACTGGTCCAGCCAGCTCGTCCCCGATGCGGGCGTGCTGCTCAACCTCGCGGACGACCACCTGGATTGGCACGGATCCTTTGCCAACTACGCGTCCGACAAGGCGAAAGTGCTGCGCGCGCCCAGCGCAGTCGCCGGCGCAGACGACCCGGAAGTGACCAAACTGGTGGCGGCAACCGGCCGAGACGACGTCATCGGCTTCACGCTGCGTGCCCCCGAGCCCGGGCAGGTCGGCGTGGAGGGCGGTCGGCTGGTCTCTCGCTGGAAGAGCGACGATCCCGCGGACCTCGCTTCCGCCACGCGCATCCAGCCCCCGGGGGCCGCGGGCGTGCTCGACGCCGCCGCCGCGGCGGCGGTGGCGCTCACCCAGGGTGCGACGCCCGCCCACATCCAGGACGGGTTGGACGCGTACCGCGTGGCCGACCACCGCGGCGCCGTCGTCCACAGTGGTGGGGGCGTGGATTGGGTGGACAACTCCAAGGCCACCAACCCGCACGCCGCCCACTCCGCGCTGTCGGGCGCGGGCACCGTCGTGTGGGTCGCGGGCGGACAGCTCAAGGGCGCAAGCGTGGACGAGCTCATCCACGAGCACTCCGCACAGTTCCGCGCTGTGGCGCTCATGGGGACAGACCGCGAAATCCTGCGCGACGCGCTGCAGCGGCTCGCCCCGCAGGTGCCCATATTTGTCACGGAGAGCACCGACCCGGCCGAAGCGATGGACAACGTGGTTGAGTTCGCAGCTTCCGTAGCGCAGCCTGGGGATTCCGTGTTATTAGCCCCGGCTGCTGCAAGTTTGGATATGTATTCCGGAATGTCAGCGCGTGGCGACGAATTTCGCGCCGCAGCAATGAGACACTGCTAACACGAGTAACACGAACCACGCTGGTTGAAACGACGAAAGGCCACAGGACGCATTCGATGACGCTGAAACCAGACAATCACAGGAGGTCGGAGCGCCCGGCCGGGGCGACTCGCGGGCGCCGCCCCGCCGAGCGCTCCAGCGCCGCGGTCCGACAGGAGTCCCGACTTGGCAACGCCTCGCGTCGCCTGGGCGAGTTCATGGATTCGCGCCCCCTGCTGGATTACACCATGATCCGCACTGTGGTGCTCGTCCTCGCCGGCCTCGGCGTCGTGATGGTGCTCAGCTCATCCATGGCCATGTCGGTGGCGAACAACCAGGCGCCGTGGAGCATCGCACTGCGCCAGCTCCTCATGGTCATCGGCGGCCTGATCGCTTTTTGGGCCGCGCTGAAGATCCCGCCGTCCCGTTTGCACAAGCTCAGCGTCGTGCTCATGTGGTTGGCGGTTCTCCTGCTCATCGCGGTGCTTACGCCGCTGGGCACGGGTAAGGAATCGGTGGGCTCGCAGTCCTGGCTCGAGCTCGGGCCGCTGCGCTTGCAGCCCTCGGAGCTCGCCCGCATCGCCATTGCAATCTGGGGCGCACAAGAGGTGGCCAACAAGGACGCGACGCGCCCGCTGCAGGCCGGAACCGGAACGCTGCGTTTCACCGTCGTCTCGGTCACCTGCCTAGCGCTGATCGCGGCGCAGGGCGACTTCGGCATGGCGGTCTCGTTCGCGCTCGTTGTCGCGTTCATCCTGCTCTTCGCGGGCATCTCGTGGCGCACGATCGGCATCTTTGCCGGCATCGGCGCGATCTTCCTCTTCAGTCAGTTCGCGGCGGGCGGCTTCCGTTCCAACCGCTTCCACGTCTACTTCGACGCGCTCCTCGGTCACTTCGAGGACACGCGCGGCATCGCGTTCCAGTCGCACCAGGGCTTTCTTTCGCTTGCCGACGGTGCCCTCTTCGGCGTCGGACTCGGCCAATCTCGCGCCAAGTGGTTCTACCTCCCGGAGGCGCAAAATGACTTCATCTTCGCCGTCATCGGTGAGGAGCTTGGCTTGTGGGGCGGCGCGCTGGTGATCTGCCTGTTCGCCATGCTCGGCTACTTCGGCCTGCGGGCCGCGCGCCGCGCGCAGACGCAGGAGCAGCGGCTCATGGCTGCCTCGCTGGCGGCCGCTGTGGTCTCCCAGGCGTTCATTAACATCGGCTACGTCGTCGGCCTCCTGCCCGTGACCGGCATCCAGCTGCCGATGCTCTCCGCGGGTGGCACGTCCGCGGTGATCACGTTCGGCGCCATGGGCGTGCTCGCCTCGGTGGCGCGCCACGAGCCGGATGCGGTTTCCGCGATGCAGAACTACGGGCGTCCGCTCTTTGACCAACTGTTGTTGATTGGGGAGCCGCGGCCCGTCGATAAGCAAGGCACCCCGCGCCCGAAAACCACATCGCGCAAGCGCGAAGGGTCGCGCTCGGGGCGCGTCGTTCGACCGAACCAGCGCGACGCGCGCTTCGGCACACCCGTCACGGCGCGCGGCGCGGCGGGGTCCGGTCGCCGCACCGACGACGAACGAGGTCGCCCGAGCAGGCGCCGCGAGCAGGCGCGCTACGATGAACCACGAAACAGCGCTCGCAGGGGCGAGCGCCGGGCCGGCTAACGCTGCCGGTCAGCGACGTGAAAGGCGGAAATACGGCAATGGCTGAAACGCACGACGGAGACGGTACCCAGCTCAATGTGGTGGTAGCCGGCGGCGGCACTGCGGGCCACATCGAGCCCGCCCTCGCGGTCGGCGAGGTCCTGCGCGACACCTATGGCGCGCGCGTCGTCGCTCTGGGCACGGAGAAGGGGTTGGAGACGACCATTGTGCCCGCGCGAGGATTCGAGCTCGAGCTCATTGACCCGGTGCCGATGCCCCGCAAGCAGCCGCTGAAGTGGGCGGGCATCCCGCTGAAGCTGCGCCGCGCAGTGCGTCAAACCGCGGACATCATGAAGGAGAGCGGCGCGGACGTGGTCTTCGGCACCGGCGGATACGTCGCCGGTCCCGCGTACCTGGCCGCGCGCCAGCTGCGTCTGCCGTTCTTTGTCCTGGAGACCAACGCGCTGGCCGGTATGGCGAACAAGCTCGGCGTGCGACTCGGCGGCATTGGGCTCAACGCCGTGCCGAACTCGGGCATGGCCGGCGACGTCGTCGGGATCCCCGTGCGCCCGGGCGTGGGAGACGACCCGGACGGGGCGAAGGCCGGGCGCGGATACAAGATGTGGGACCTGGACCCCAACACGAAGACGGTCCTGGTCACCGGCGGTTCCCAGGGCGCGGTGAACATTAACCGCGCGCTTGCCGGCGCGGTGGAGCGGATCACCGGCGCTGGGTTCCAGGTCCTGCACGCGTACGGCCGGAAGAACGACGCCCCCGCGACCATGGATGGCTACACGGCCGTGCCGTACATCGACGATATGGAGGCCGCGTACGCTGTCGCGGACCTCGTGGTCTGCCGTTCCGGCGCAATGACCGTGGCTGAAAACTCCGCCGCAGGACTGCCCGCGATCTACATCCCGCTGCCGCACGGCAACGGCGAGCAGGGACTCAACTCCGCGCACCTTGTTGCCACCGGGGCCGCAGTGCGTATCGACGACGCGTCGCTCACCCCCGACGTACTCGCCGAAGAAGTCCTGGGCATCCTGGGCAGCCCGGACCGCTACCAAGAGATGCGCAGCGCCCTCGAAACCTCGGGCGCTGGCAACGTGGCTGAAGAACTCGCGCGGCGCATCACCAAGGCCGCCGCCCGCAGCGCGCACCAATAGCCCCGCCGACTCACCCGATTAGAAGGAGACCCCCAATGACGCCGACGACTACCCCGGGCGCTTCCGACCCGGCCGAGACCCCAATCGACCTCTCCCGCGTCCACCTCATCGGCATCGGCGGCGCCGGCATGTCCGGCGTGGCCCACATCCTGCTCGACCGCGGCTCCGTGGTCACCGGTTCGGACGTGAAGGAGTCGCGCCCGGTCCGCGCGCTGCGCCTGCAGGGCGCGGAGGTGGCCATCGGCCACGCGCGCGAAAACCTCGAGCTTTCCGCTGAGCTCCCGACCGTCGTGGTGACCAGCTTCGCCGCGATCCCCAAGGACAACCCGGAGTTGGTGCGCGCCGCAGAGGAGGGAATCCCGGTGATCCGCCGCTCCGACCTGCTTGGCGAGCTCATGGAGGGCTACACCCAGGTGCTCCTCGCCGGGACGCACGGCAAGACGTCCACCACGTCCATGGCGGTGGTGGCGCTGCAGGCGGCCGGGGTGGACCCCTCCTTCGCCATTGGCGGTCAGCTCAACCGCGCCGGCACGAACGCCCACCACGGAGCCGGCGACGTGTTCGTGGCCGAGGCGGACGAGTCGGACGCGTCGCTGCTTCGCTACAAGCCGAACGTCGCGGTGATTACCAACATCGAGCCCGACCACCTCGACTTCTTCAAAACCCACGAGGCGTACTTCCAGGTCTTCGACGACTTCGCCGACCGCGTCCAGCCCGGCGGCCACCTCGTGGTCTGCCTGGACGACCCGCACGCAGCCGAGTGCGGTGAGCGCGCCGCCGCCCGGGGCGTGAACGTGCTTGGCTACGGCACCGCGGAGGCCGTCGCGGCCCACCCCGACGTCCCCGCCGGCGCCGTGATCACCGAGGAAACGGTGGAAGGCTCCTACGTCACGACGACTGTGGAGCTGAACGTGCCCGAACACACCGCCACGGTGCGCTATCAGCTCAGTGTCCCGGGCCGCCACATGGTGCTCAACTCCGCGGCCGCGCTGCTCGCTGGCGTGCTTGCCGGCGCCGACCCGGAGAAGCTGGGGGAGGGGCTCACCGACTTTTCCGGCGTGCGCCGCCGCTTCGAGTTCCGCGGCCAGGTCGAGGGCGGCGACTTCGACGGCGTGCGCGTCTACGATGACTACGCCCACCACCCGACCGAGGTCAACGCGGTGCTCACCGCCGCGCGCGACAAGGTGACCACCGAGGGCAACGGCGCGCGCGTCATCGTCTGCTTCCAGCCGCACCTCTACTCCCGCACCGAAGCCTTCGCCGAGGAGTTTGCCCAGGCCCTTTCGCTTGCCGACGCCTGCGTCGTCCTCGACATCTACGGAGCCCGAGAAACCCCCGTGGAGGGTGTAACCTCGCGGATCATCACCGACCGCATCGCGGACGGGACCGAGGTCCGCTTGGAGCCCGACTTCTCTGCGGCGCCGCGGACGGTGGCGTCCCTGACGAAGCCGGGCGACCTCGTGCTGACGATGGGTGCGGGCAGCGTGACGCTGCTCGCGCCGGAGATCCTCCGCGAGCTCTCGGGAAACGCGACGCCGGGCGCGGAGGCCTAAATGTCCACCGTGATCGGCAGTTCCGGCACCCCGGACCCGGAGGAGCCCCAAGACACTCAAGATGCCCAAGATCCGCAAGACTCGCAAGATTCAGACGACTCGCGCGAGGAGCCGCAGATCCCGGAGGTCGACGGCGACGTTGACCCCGCGGACGAGGGTGAGCTCGACCCGGAGGAGTGGGACGAGACCGAGCCGGAGCCGGAGCCCGAGCCGGGTGAGACATCCAGCCACGTACACGCGCGTGCCCAAGAGACGACCGCTGCGCCGCGCGCCGAAGCGGCAGCCGAGGAGCCGCCGGCACCGGTCGACGACGCGGCGTCGCGCGCCAAGCGCATGCGGAGGCGTCGTCGCGCCGTTGGCTCCGTGGGCCTCGCCGTTGTGGTCATCGGCGTCGTGGGCGCGATCATGCCGTTTACCCCGATGATGCCGGTCCACGGGATCAACGTGGACGGCACCCAGAACCTCAGCGTCGGCGAAGTCCAGGACCTCACGGGGATCGAGCCGGAGACGCCGATGGGCCGGGTGGACGTGCAGGGTGCCGCGCAGCGCGTCGCCGGGAACCCGTGGGTGAGCTCCGTGACGGTCAAGCGCGACTGGCCGAGCGCCATCGATGTCGTGGTGGACGAGCACAAGCCGGTCGCGTTTGTCACCGAGGATGACGGCGCGCACTTGATCGACGACGAAGGCAAGGACTTCATTGTCGCCGAGCCCCCGGCGGGCGCGATGGAGCTGGTTGGGCCCGGAATCGGTGATGAGGAGGGGAAGCGGCACGCGGTGGAGATCGCGGCGTCGATAAGCGATAAAGCCCGTGGCGAGGTCGAGTCTTTGGAGGCGCGCGGGCCGTACGAGTACGTGCTGCACGTAGCCGGCGGGCGGCAAGTGACGTGGGGTGCTGCGGAGGACAACATAAATAAGGCGCTCGCGCTTGAGACCGTGCTGCAACTGGAGGGCACGGAGTTCAATATCTCGAACCCGGAACTCGTCACGTCGCGGTAAAACCCCAGGTCAAAACTCTAAAGTAGAGGTTGAGGGTCGTGACACGCCGGGGGAGAAAACAAAAATCTCCGTTGCGTCATTCATGATGGAACGCGTTAGAAAGAAACCACTCCTCACTGTTTGAAAGGCGAGTCACCACACCATGACCTCTCCCGCGAACTACCTCGCCATGATCCGCGTTGTCGGTGTCGGCGGCGGTGGCGTCAACGCCGTCAACCGCATGATCGAAGAAGGCCTGAAGGGCGTCGAATTCGTCGCCATTAACACCGACTCGCAGGCGCTGCTGTTTACGGATGCCGATACGAAGCTGGACATCGGCCGCGAAGCCACTCGTGGCCTCGGCGCGGGTGCGAACCCGGAGGTTGGCCGTACTTCCGCGGAGGACCACAAGCAGGAGATCGAGGAGTCGCTGAAGGGCTCCGACATGGTGTTCGTGACCGCCGGCGAGGGCGGCGGCACCGGCACCGGTGCGGCCCCGGTCGTCGCCGGCATTGCCAAGAAGATGGGCGCCCTGACCATCGGCGTGGTCACCCGCCCGTTCACCTTTGAGGGCAAGCGCCGCACCCGCCAGGCACTCGAGGGCATCGAGGCGCTCAAGGAGGTCTGCGACACCGTCATCGTCATCCCGAACGACCGCCTGCTGCAGCTGGGCGAGGCGGAGCTGTCCATGATGGACGCGTTCCGCGCCGCCGATGAGGTGCTCTACAACGGTGTGCAGGGTATTACCAACCTGATCACCATCCCAGGCATGATCAACGTCGACTTCGCCGACGTGCGCTCTGTCATGGCCGACGCCGGCTCCGCGCTCATGGGCGTCGGCTCCGCGCGCGGCGACAACCGCGTGATGACCGCGACCGAGCAGGCCATCAACTCCCCGCTGCTCGAGGCCACCATGGAGGGCGCTAAGGGCGTGCTGATCTCCGTCGCCGGCGGCTCGGACCTCGGCCTGATGGAGGTGAACAACGCGGCTTCCATCGTCGAGGGCAAGGCCGACGAGGACGCGAACATTATCTTCGGCACGATCATCGACGACAACCTGGGCGACGAGGTCCGCGTGACCATCATCGCCACCGGCTTTGACGAGAAGGCCAACGTGCGTGCCGAGGCCACCCGCCAGGGCGAGCCGCAGATCCAGACCGCCCAGGCGCAGTCCGGCTCCAGCGCGGCACAGATCGACGGCGCCTCCTCGGCCACCCCGGCCCCGTCCCGCGGCTCGCTATTCGACGACCGCGCGGTGGAGACCAACCAGCCCGAGCCCAGCCAGCGTGGCTACGAGGACCGCCAGCCGCGCCACAGCTACGATTCGCAGCGAGGCGGCCTGTTCACCAGCTCCGACCGTAGCTACAGCGACCGCGGCGAGGCCCGTCGCGACGATCGCGACAACCGCGGCGACGACGATTTCGATCTCGACGTCCCCGATTTCCTGCGCTAACCACCAGCGCTCGCCCGGCCGCGTGAGCCGGGTAGCCTGGTTGGCATGGAAAACCTGACAACCCGCCCCGTCCGCATGGTGTTTACCTCCCGTGCCGGCGGGGCTTCTGCGTCCCCGTACGACAGCTTCAACCTCGCGCTCCACGTCGGGGACGACGAAGCGCAGGTGCATGCTAATCGACGCCGCCTCGCCACCATCCTCGACCTCCCCGAAGAGCACTTCGTGTGGATGGAACAGCTCCACACCAACTCCGTCACCGTGGTCGACGGCCCCCAGGCCGACCCCGTCGAAGCGACCGACGCTCTCGTCACCACCCAGACCGGACTGGCGTTGTGCGTGCTGGTCGCGGACTGTACTCCGGTGCTGCTTTCGGACCACGACGCCGGCGTCATCGCCGCCGTCCACGCGGGCCGGTTGGGCGCGCGCAATGGCATCGTGGCACGCACCGTGCAGCAGATGGTGGAGCTGGGGGCGAAGCCGGCCAATATCCAAGCTCTTTTGGGACCGGCCGCGGCGGGCGAGTCCTACGAGGTCCCCGCGGAGATGGCGGACGACGTGGAAGCGCACCTGCCGGGCGCCCGTTGCGCCACGAGCAAGGGGACGGCGGGCCTGGACATCCGTGCCGGTATCGTGCGCCAACTGCTCTCGCTGGGCGTGACGCACATCGACGCCGACCCGCGCGACACCATTACGGACGAGTCCTTCTTCTCTCACCGCCGCGAGGGCACGACGGGGCGTCAGGCCGGCGTGATTTGGCTGACGGGGGCGAAATAAATGACTGAGCAACTCGCCGGGCAACATGCCGAGCAACAGCACGGCGACCTCAGCGCGGCGCAGCTGCGCGAGAACCTCGAGGCGGTGCGAGAGCGGATCCGCGCTGCGGAACGCGCAGCCAACCGCGAGCCGGGAAGCGTGGCGCTCCTGCCGGTGACCAAGTTCCACGGTGCTGGAACAGTCGAAGCGCTCGCCGCCGCCGGGGTCCGCCTGGTGGGGGAGAACCGTGAGCAGGAGGCGCGCGCGAAGGCGGAAACGCTCGCCACCGACGGCGTGGACTGTGGGATAGTCATGATCGGCCAAATCCAATCCAAGAAGGCTAACGCCGTGGCCCGATGGGCGTCCGAGGTCCACTCGGTGGACTCCGTCAAGCTCGCCCGGGGGCTGGACCGCGGGATGGCGCTCGCGATCGAGCGCGGCGACCGCCGGGACGGCGCCGGAGACGTGCTGCGCTGCTTGGTGCAGGTGTCCGCCGACGGCGACACCAGCCGCGGCGGCGTCGCGCTGGATGGCGCGTCATTCGGCGGCGTCGCTGCGGAGGAGACGGTCTCGGACGTTGTCGGGGCCGTCGAGGACGCGGAACACCTCGTCTTTGACGGTTTCATGGTCGTGCCGCCGCTGGACGCCGAACCAGGCGAAGTGTTCGCGCTCGTCCGCCAGCTGACGGACGAGTGGTCGGCCAAGCTGGGGCGCACGCTGCGGATGTCGGCCGGGATGTCCGGCGACTTCGAGCTCGCTATTGCGCACGGCTCAGACGTGGTGCGTGTCGGAACAGCTGTGGTTGGTCCGCGGCCCGTAGGCTAAGCGCGAACCTTACAAATAACACGCCCGGTATTTGTCCGGTCTTTGTCCCGGTTTGGCCTCGATCTGAGCAGCATTGGGCAGTACAAGGGGCACTTTAAGCACCGCAATCAAGGAGCACGATCAATGTCTATTTTTGACAGCGCGAAGGAATTCCTCGGCCTCGGCCCCTACGGCGAGGACGACGCCTACTACGACGACGCATACGACCGTGATGACCGTGATGACCGTGTTGGCACGGACATGCGCGACGATCGCGGTGATCGCCGTGCTCAGTCGGCCCACGCTGCGCATGAGGTCCGGGACGTCCGTGATGTTGAGCCGTCGCGTGCGCACCGTTACTCCTCCGCAACCGGCCGCGATTATGCCGAGGCCCGCGTGCGCCGCGACGCCCAGGTCGTAATCCCGATGCTGCACTCGTACCAGGACGCAAAGCAGGTGGGCGAGCCGTTCCGCGATGGCAACATTGTGATCATGGACCTGACCAGCCTGAGCAAGGTGCAGGCGAAGGCGTTCATCGACTTCTCCTCCGGCCTGTGCATGGCGCTGCGGGGCACGATGCACAACCTGACGTCGCGTCTTGACGTCGACCGTCGCGTCTTCGCCATCGTGCCCGATGGGGTCGACGTCGATGAGCAGGACTTGCAGCGTCGAGCGCACCTGGTCTAGCCGGTGTCTAGCCGGTAGGTGTCTAGCCGGTAGGACGTGACACGCGCGGGGTAGCGGTTGCACCCCGCGCGTTTTGCTATAGGTATGGTGGCTCACGTGGCAATTTTCGGAGCAATACTGTACGCCCTCGTTGGCCTCTATTCGTTCGTGGTGATCGTCCGCGTCATTATTGAAATGGTGGAAAGCTTTTCCCGGCACTTCGACCCGCCCCACTGGTTCATGGTTGCTGGGGAGGCGATCTTTGTGGTGACGGATCCCCCGGTGAAGGCACTGCGGAGGATGATCCCGCCGTTGCGGATGTCCAACGGCATCGGTTTTGACCTCAGCGTGATCGTGCTGTTTGTCGTCCTCGTCGTGGTGCAGATGGTAATTCGCGCCACCCTCATTACTCCGTTTGTCTGAGAGTGGAAACCTGCAGCTCAACCGGAGGTAGAGATCCTTGAATAAGTGCGATTTTACCCCGCTTTTTGCGCTTCACTCGACACAGACCGCGTGTTCACGTGTATAAATAGATTGACTCGACGTGGCGGAGCTCTCCGTATCGGCTAGAATCGTCGGGTAAAAGCGTTACAAATTATTAGAAACACGGATTGCTTTCCCGTAACGTGGGAGGAAATCCTGTGCCCGGGTAGCCGGGTACGTCACTGACTTCGAAGGGAACGCCCATGCCGCTGACTCCAGCAGACGTGCACAATGTCGCTTTCAGTAAGCCTCCGATTGGCAAGCGGGGCTACAACGAGGATGAGGTCGACCAGTTCCTGGACCTCGTTGAGGACACGCTCGCCCAACTGCAGGACGAGAACGATGATCTGCGCGCCCGCGTGGACGAGGTTGCCGCTGGCGGCGCCGCGACCGGCGGTGCTGCAGCCGCGTCCGCGTCGCAGTCCTCTGCAGTCGACGAGGCGGCTGTGCGCAAGCAGGTCGAGCAGGAGCTCCGTGCTGAGTACGAGAAGAAGCTGCGTGACGCGAAGACTGCCACGGACAAGGCAGAGGCCGAGGCCCGCACCGCGAAGAGCGAGGCGGAAAAGGCCCGCAAGCAGGCCGAGGCCGCAAAGCAGGACGCCGACAAGCGTGTTGCTGAGGCGAAGCGCTCCGCAGAGTCCGCAGCCAAGAGCACCACGCAGGGCTCCTCCATCGCCGCGCCTGCCGCAGCTGCGGCTGCCGGGGCATCCGCTGAGGCTGCCTCCGCCGATACCCACGTCCAGGCCGCCAAGGTCCTTGGCCTGGCACAGGAGATGGCGGACCGTCTGACCAGCGACGCGCAGGCTGAGGCCCGCTCCATGCTGGATGAGGCCCGCGGTGCCGCCGCGCGCCAGCTTGCGGACGCAGACACCAAGGCGAAGAAGCAGCTCGCCGATGCGGAGTCCCGCTCCCACACCCAGCTCGAGGACGCGAAGAAGCGCGCGGCCGAGACCACCACGACCGCGGAGACCCGCGCGAAGCAGCTCGTGGCGGACGCCGAGAAGAAGGCGCAGGAGACCACCAGCGACGCAAACTTCCGTGCCGAGGCGCAGATCCGTCAGGCCGAGGAGCAGGCGCACAAGCTGCAGGCCGATGCAGAGCGCAAGCACACGGAGATCATGAACACGGTCAAGCAGCAGCAGAACGCGTTGGAGAACCGTATTGCCGAGCTCCGCACCTTCGAGCGCGAGTACCGCACTCGCCTGAAGACCCTGCTGCAGTCCCAGCTTGAGGAGCTGGAGACCCGCGGCACCTCCGCACCGAGCGGCGACGCCGGCGCGAAGTAGCAGAGCACGCGCTCACAACGCCCCGCGCACGGACCTGGGATGAGGTTCGTGGGCGGGGCGTTGGCGTCGATAAGCATGCTCCGCACCGCACCGGCCAGGAGTGCGTTATACTGGCGGGGCACTTCAACAGCGCACGTGCTGATCCGGCCATCACCGGGGAGCGTTTTCGGAAGAACCCCGCGGCTGCAGGGCCGCGGCAAGTAGAACCGGACGTGAACAAGGGGAGACGTCACTTCCTTCACCACAAATGAAGCGGGAGCTGGCTCTTTGGTTGGCTTCAAGCAGGGTGGTACCGCGCGACTTTCCGCGTCCCTGCACGAGAACCGCAACGTGCGTGGAGGAATGATGACCGAGGTAGGTGGCGTCTACCCCAAGGTAGACATGACTGGTGGCAGCAGCCGGTTCCCGGACATGGAACGGGTCGTGCTGGACTACTGGAACAGCGACGGGACCTTTCAGGCCTCGCTGAAAAACCGTGAAGACGCCGAAGAGTACGTGTTCAATGACGGCCCGCCCTTTGCCAACGGCCTGCCGCACTACGGCCACCTGCTCACCGGCTACGTCAAGGACATCGTCCCGCGCTACCGCGCGATGTCCGGCTACCACGTGCCGCGCGTGTTCGGCTGGGACTGCCACGGCCTGCCCGCCGAGCTGGAGGCGGAGAAGCAGCTGGGCATCAAGGACAAAGCGGAGATCGAGGACATGGGCCTCGAGCGCTTCAACGAGTACTGCGCAAAGTCCGTCATGCACTACGCGGACGAGTGGGAAAACTACGTCACGCGCCAGGCGCGCTGGGTGGACTTTGAAAACGGCTACAAGACGATGGACCCGGAGTTCATGGAGTCTGTCATGTGGGCGTTCAAGGAGCTCTACGACAAGGGCTTGATCTACCAGGGCTTCCGCGTCCTGCCGTACTCGTGGGCGGAGCACACGCCGCTGTCCAACCAGGAGACTCGCCTGGACGATTCCTACCGCGAGCGCCAGGACCCCACGGTGACGGTGACCATGCCGTTCACCGGTGGCCGTGAGGGCTTCGCCGCCGCAACCACGTGGGAGGAGCACCCAGAGCTTCACGACGCCGCCGCGATCGCCTGGACCACCACCCCGTGGACCCTCCCGTCCAACCTGGCCCTGGCGGTCCACCCGGAGGTGGAGTACTCGCTGGTCCGCGTTGCCGAGGACGGTGTCGAGGGCTTTGCCGGAGCGAAGCTGCTGTTGGCCACCGACCTCATGGGCGCCTACGCCAAGGAGCTGGGCACGGACCCGGAGGTCGTTGCCACCTTCCGTGGCGCGCAGCTGGAGGGTCTGGAGTACGAGCCGGTCTTCGACTACTTCAAGGACACGAAGAACGCGTTCATGATCCTGCTGGCGGACTACGTCACCACCGAGGACGGTACCGGTGTGGTCCACCAGGCGCCCGCCTTTGGTGAGGACGATATGCTCACCACCGAAAAGTACGACATCGACCTGGTCATACCGGTCGACGCCGACGGCAAGTTCACCAGCCTCGTCCCCGAGTACGAGGGCAAGCTGGTGTTTGACGCGAACCGCGACATCATCCGCGAGCTCAAGGCCGCCGACCGCGTGGTGCGCGACCAGACCATCGTCCACTCCTACCCGCACTCGTGGCGCTCCGGCGAACCGCTCATCTACATGGCGCTGCCGGCATGGTTTGTCAAGGTCACCGAGTTCCGCGACCGCATGGTTGAGCTGAACCAGCAGATTGACTGGATCCCGTCGCACATCCGCGACGGCCAGTTTGGCAAGTGGCTGGAGGGCGCGCGCGACTGGAACATCTCGCGTACCCGCTACTGGGGCTCCCCGGTGCCGGCGTGGGTGTCGGACAACCCGGAGTACCCGCGCGTCGACGTGTACGGCTCCCTCGACGAGCTCGAGCGCGACTTCGGCCGGCGCCCCGAATCGCTGCACCGCCCGCACATCGACGAGCTGGTGCGCCCCAACCCGGACGATCCGACGGGCAAGTCCATGATGCGCCGCGTGCCGGACGTGCTGGACTGCTGGTTCGAGTCCGGCTCGATGCCGTTCGCCCAGTACCACTACCCGTTTGAAAACGTGGAGGAGTTTGAAACCCGCCAGCCGGCCGACTTCATCGTGGAGTACTCCGGCCAGACTCGCGGCTGGTTCTACCTCCAGCACGTGATGTCCACCGCGCTGTTCGACCGCCCGGCGTTTAAGAAGGTTGTCGCCCACGGCATCGTGCTCGGCGACGACGGCCTGAAGATGTCCAAGTCCAAGGGCAACTACCCGGACGTCAACGAGGTCTTTGACCGCGACGGCTCGGACGCGATGCGCTGGTTCCTCATGTCCAGCGCCATCCTGCGCGGCGGCAACCTCATCGTCACCGAGCAGGGCATCCGCGATGGCGTGCGCCAGGCGCTCCTGCCGATCTGGAACGCGTACTCGTTCCTGCAGCTCTACAGCTCGCACGAGGCGACCTGGTCGCTGGACTCCACCGACGTGCTCGACCGCTACATCCTGGCCAAGACGCACGACATGGTCGCGGCTGTCGACGCCGCGCTTGCAGACACCCGCATCGCCGACGCCTGCGACGAGGTTCGCCGCTTCGCCGACACCCTGACCAACTGGTACGTGCGCCGCTCCCGCGACCGGTTCTGGGAGGGCCAGGAGGCGCACCCGGAGGCCTTCAACACCCTGTACACGGTGCTGGAGATCCTCACCCGTGTTGCCGCGCCGCTGCTGCCGTACATTTCCGAGGTCATCTGGCGTGGCCTGACCGGCGGTCGCTCCGTGCACCTCACGGACTACCCGAAGGCGGACACCATCCCGTCTGATGACGCACTCGTGGCCACGATGGACGCCACCCGTGCGGTGTGCTCCGCGGCTTCCTCGGTGCGCAAGTCCCGCAAGCTGCGCAACCGCCTGCCGCTGCCCAAGCTCACCGTGGCGCTGCCGAACGCGAATGACCTGGCCGACTTCGCCCCGGTCATCCGCGACGAGGTCAACGTCAAGTCCGTCGAGCTGACCGAGGACGTGGATTCGGCGGGTTCCTTCGAGGTCGTCGTGAACGCGAAGGTCGCTGGCCCGAAGCTGGGCAAGGACGTGCAGCGTGCCATCAAGAACGTGAAGGCGGGCAACTACGAGCGCCGCGGCGACGACGTGGTGGTCGACGGCGACATCGTGCTTACCCCGGAGCTCTACACGGAGCGACTCGTGGCCGAGAACCCGGAGAGCACCGCGCGCGTGGACGCCAACGACGGCGTCGCCGGCCTGGTCGTCCTGGACACCGAGGTCACCGAGGAACTGGAGGCTGAGGGCTGGGCCGCCGATGTGATCCGCGGTCTGCAGGACGCACGTAAGCGCGAGGGCTTTGAGGTCTCCGACCGCATCGCCGTGGTGCTCTCCGTGCCGGCGGAGAAGGAGGGGTGGGCCAAGCGCCACGCCGAGCACATCGCCGGCGAGACCCTGGCCACCGACTTCTCCGTCACCACCGACGCGCTGTCCGGCGAGCAGACGGTGCACGAGGTGATCGACGGCGTGACGGCGCAGGTGCGCAAGAACGCCTAGCCCTCGCCTGCCCGTACCGCCGTGGCCCCCAACCTGCTAGTTGGAACTTGTGAGCGATGATTGGCAGACTTGGGGCATGACTCGCTGGGTGCTGCACATCGACATGGACGCCTTCTTCGCGTCCTGCGAGCAGCTCACCCGGCCCACCCTCAAAGGCCGCCCGGTCCTGGTCGCCGGGGTCACCGGGCGCGGCGTGGTCGCCGGCGCCAGCTACGAGGCGCGCAAGTTCGGCGCGCGCTCGGCCATGCCCACCCACCGTGCCGCCCGCCTCATCGGCCCGCAGGCGGTGCTGGTCACGCCGCGTCGCCCGGTCTATAGCGCGGCGTCGCGACGCGTCTTTGACATCATCCGCCGCCGCGTGGACGTGATGGAGCAGCTCTCCATCGACGAAGCGTTCTTAGAGCCAGAGGAGCTTGTCGACGCCACGCCGGACCACGTCCGCGCGTGGGCCAACGACCTGCGCGACGCGATCAAGCAAGAGACCGGTTTGCCCAGCTCCATCGGGGCCGGCAGCGGGAAGCAGTACGCCAAGATCGGTTCCGGCTTGGCCAAACCGGACGGCGTTTTTGTCATCCCGCACGACGAGCAGTTGGACATCTTGCACCCGCTCCCGGTGAGCCAGCTGTGGGGCGTCGGCCCGGTCACGGAGGGGAAACTCGCGGCGGCCGGCATCGAGACGATTGGAGACTTCGCCGCGTTGAGCGAGAAGGAAGTGGACATCTCACTCGGCGGCGTCGTGGCGAAGCAGCTGTGGACGCTGGCGCGCGGCATCGATGACCGGCCGGTCGCGCAGCGGGCGAAATCCAAGCAGATTTCGTCGGAGCACACCTACCCGCAGGACCTCACCACGCAGGCGGAGGTGGACGCTGCGCTCGAGCGGGCGGCAGCGGGCTCGCACCGACGCCTGGTCCGCGCCGGTCGCGGGGCGCGCACCGTCACGGTCAAGCTGCGCATGGCGGATTTCCGCATCGAGTCGCGCTCAGCCACGCTTCCGTACGCCACCGATGACGCTGGCACCTTGCTCGCCACGGCCTTCAAGCTGGTGCGCTACCCGGACGAGGTCGGGCCGATACGGCTCGTCGGCGTCTCCTACTCGGGCCTCGAGCACTCGCTCCAGGACGTGCTCTTCCCGGAGCTAGACCAGGCGATTGTGAAGCCCGCCTCGGCGGAGACAGACTACGAGACCGGGGTGAGCGACCACGTGACTCAGGAGCAGATCGAGGTGGACACGCAGGCCGGGCACCAGCAGGGAATCTGGCAGGCCACGCAGGACGTGTTCCACCCCGAGTACGGCCACGGATGGGTGCAGGGCGCGGGCAAGGGGTGGGTGACCGTCCGCTTTGAAACCCGCTCGACGGGGCCGGGGCGCATCAAGAGCCTGCGCGAGACGGACGAACAGCTGCAGCCCGCGGACCCGCTCGACTCGCTGGACTGGGACGACTGGTTCGAGGAGGAGCGCGACGCCGAGGAACGCGACGGCTAGCTAGCGCGCGCCGAGCAACGGCGCCGGGTCGACGCCCGCGGCCAGCGCCGTCGCGCGCGCCGCGTGCCAGCCCGGCCGCTGGA
>NZ_NSGL01000008.1:0-58043 GCF_002285155.1 Corynebacterium sp. NML 120412
GGGACAGGACCTGGGCCTGGCAACCAGGAATCTACCGGTGCCGGACGGGTTGCGGCGTTGTGCTTATCAGCGATGCGCTGTTGCTGTTTGGTGCGTTTGTTTCTGCGATCTTTGCTCACACGTTCCATTGTGATCGCGTAGACCTCGTCGAACGGCAGCGACGCGGCAGCGGCAACCTCTTGCGCGTCGGGCCAGTACCGCGAAGTCCATTTCCGCACTGACCCACTGGCGACGCCAACTTGGTCGCCGATAATTGCAAACGACTGTGTTGAGGTCACACGACGTGCAACCGCATCAGCGACTGTTTCCGGGGCATGCATACCCGGCTGCGGGCTAAGAGGGCGACCGTGACGTCTTTGCCTGACCCATAACCCGACCGTTGACCGAGAAGGGCGTTGGCCATAGCTTTCTTCCAGCCAATCGCCGATGCGCTTGTACGGCATGCCTTCAAGAAACTTATCAACTGCTTGCTCCCGGATCTCACGGGGAAAATGCGCGGACATCAGAAACCCTCTCCGCCCCCGGGGACACTCCAACTATTTGTCCGCGGTCCCAGCCTCTCGCATCTTCGTCATCCGGTCTTCGTCAGCTAGGCCGCACCCCACCCGGCACAGGTGCGCGGGCACGAAAAAGCACCCGCCCCAACGGGAACGGGTGCGGGCCGACAGGGCCTACTTGCCCAGCTTACGACGCTGAACGCGGGTGCGGCGCAGCATCTTGCGGTGCTTCTTCTTGGACATGCGCTTGCGGCGCTTCTTGATCACAGAACCCATGGGGCTTCCTCGTTTCCTTGGTGTACGTACAGTGCCTGTCAGCGCGACCGCCACCCCGCCAAGCGGGGCGAACGGGCCGGCGTGAGGTGCACACTCCGCAGGGCGTGCGCCGACATCAATGGTTGACAGCATACAGCCCGCCGCGTGTCCGACCAAAAAATCCGGCGCCACCCGCCTTGACTGGAAGCGAGCGGCGCCGGTTGCAACGCAAGGGCGTTATCCCACGTCGTAGACGGAGGACTCCAGGTACTCATTCACCGCGCCCTCGTTCACACGGAACGACCGACCCACGCGCACGGCCGGCAGCTCGCCGGAGTGCACGAGGCGGTACACCGTCATCTTGGAGACGCGCATGATCTCTGCGACCTCTGCGACTGTCAGGAACTTACCTTTGTCTTCGTTTGCCATAAAATACTTAACCCTTCAGCACGGTCGCGCTGTAGGCTTCCCCTCCCACAGGACGAACACGCACGTGCCTGAACCAGACTATCGTGAAACCAGGGCCGAATGCGACCTGAGTGCCAAAATTTTTCTGTGAGTCCCCAGAGACACCGCATCATTGATGTGAAGAGTGGGGCGCAGAGTGCCTATCGACGCCACACCCACCCCCACACACCATCACCCGATCTCCGCGGAACGGTTCGCGCAGGCCTCCGTCGCCCGGTAGAACGCGCCGCGCAGCCCGGACTCCTCGAGCTCCCGGATCGCCGCCACCGTCGTCCCGGCCGGCGAGGACACCCCGGCCCGCAGCTCGGTCGGCGTCTGCTCCCCCTCCAGCATCGCGCCGGCGCCGGCGGCCGTGGCGGAGGCGAGCTCGGTGGCGAGGTCGCGGGGCAGGCCGAGGGACACGCCGGCGTCGACAAGCGCCTCTGCGACCAGGAAGAAATAGGCGGGGCCGGAGCCCGAGAGCGCGGTGACCGCATCCATTTGCTTCTCCTTGACCTCGACGAGCTTGCCGGCCGCGGAGAGCAGCTCGCTGATCGCGGCGTGCTGCTCGTCATCAACGAAGCGGCCGAACGCCGCGGCGAGCACGCCCTTGCCCACCAGCATCGGGGTGTTGGGCATCACGCGCACGATCGGGGTGCCCGCGGCCGAGACGGCCTCCTCCATCGCCTGCAGCGAGATGCCCGCGGCCATGGAGACCAGCACCGTAGCGGAGTCGGAATCGGCGATGTCGGTGCTGATGTCCTCGATGAGGCCGAGGATCTGGCCCGGCTTCACGCACAGGAACGCCACCTGCGATTCGGAGACGGCGCCGTTGTTGTCGTCGGTGACGTTGACGCCGTAGCGGTCGGCGAGCTCGTCGCGGCGCGCCGCCGTGCGGTTCGTGGCCGTGATCTGTTTGGGGTCGATGCCGCTGGCCACCAGGCCGGACAGCAGGGCCTCGCCGATGCTGCCGGCGCCGAGGATGGCAATCTTGCCCTGGAACGTGGGTGCAGTCGTGGATTCCATGGTGGACAGACTAAACCCTCCACCGGCAATTGCGCTCAGTGGAGGGCTCAGTGGAGGGTTTGTACTGCGGGGGCGTTTAGATCAGCGCCGGCCCAAATGCCATGACCACGGCGGCGATGCCCGCCATCGTGACGGTCAGCGCGTCCTTGCCGGTGCGCATCGCGCGCACGCCGAAGATGACGGCGAGGACGGCGACCACGCCCAGGATCGCGGCGACGATGGTGGACATGTGCGCCCAGATCCACTGGAAGGCGAGGAAGCCGAGCACGCCGAGCAGGACGCCGACGAACACCAGCAGGACCAGGACGATGGGGTTGACGCCCTCGTCAACCGGCTCGTCCATCTCCGCTGCCTCCGCTGCTTCCGGCGGCTGGACAGGCGCTGCCGGCTCGACGGGGCGCTCCTCGCGCGGCTCGACGGGCGCGGTTGCCGACGGCTCCGGCGCGACGACCGGGATCTGCGACGTGTCTTCGGTACGCACCGGACGCGACGCGCCAGCAGTCTGAGACTCAGTTTTCGGCTCAGCCCTGGGCGCAGCCTTCGGGGCGGACGCGTCGGGGACCTTCCGCAGGACGGCGGTGTCGCCCGCGGACGGCGCCTTCGGCTCCGCGGGCTGCTTCGGCTCCGCAGGCTGCTTCGGCTCCGCCGGCTCCGGCGAAACCTTCACCACCTCGACGGGGGCGGAAGCGCCGGTCGGCTTCGCGTCCTTGGGGGGCTGCGGGGGTGCGTCGATAGGCACGTTGGAGTGCTTCGACTCCGGCGGGCGCGCCTCGACCTTCTTCAGGGACCCGGTGAGCTCCGCGACAGACACGCCGCCGTCTTCCAAGCTGCGGCGACGCCGACGGCGCTTGCCTGCCTCGGGGTTGTCCTGCTGGGCCCGGGCAAGAAGCTCCGCAACGGTCAGCTGCCGTTCCTCAGACATTAGGCGTTGTCTCCTTCGTCATCTCCTGGGGCAAGTCCCTGGTCAATCCGCTTCAGAATGACGCCTTCGCGCAACGCCCAAGGACAGATCTCTAACTTATCAAGATTAAGTGCACGCATCGCGGCTTCGGCCACCAGGGCACCCGCGACGATCTGGTGGGAGCGGTCCGAGTTGATGCCCTCGAGCTCCGCGCGGTCCGCCGCGGTCATGCGGGAAATAAAGGCAATGAGCTGGCGCAGCCCCGGGGCGGTGAGTGTGCGCTGCACGTACGGCCCGGCCGAGGAGGGCGCGGCGCCCGTGAGGCGGGCCAGGGAGCGGAACGTCTTGGAGGTGCCGACGGCCAGGCCGGCCTCGCCAAGCGCGCGGAACTCATCGGCCGGGCCGGCGAGCTCGGCGTCGATAAAATCGCGCAGCGCATTAATCTTCTTGCGCTCCGGCGGGTCGGTGTCGAACCACTCGTGGGTCAGGCGGCCGGCACCCAGGTTGAGCGACACGGCCAAGTCCGGCACCTCTTCGGTGCCGGTGGACAGCTCAAGGGAGCCGCCGCCGATGTCCAGGTTGGTGATGCGACCGGCGGACCAGCCGTACCAGCGGCGGACCGCCTGGAAGGTGGAACGCGCCTCTTCCTCGCCGGAGATGACCCGCAGCTGCACGCCGGTCTTCTTCTCCACCTTCTTCAGCACCGCGTCTGAGTTCGTCGCCGAACGCACCGCCGAGGTGGCAAACGCGAGCAACTCATCGCACTTGAGCTTGTCGGAGAGGTCCTTGGCCTCTTGCACGGCGTCGATAAGCTTGCTCACGCCCTTGTCCTCGATATTGCCGTCCGCGTCCAGCTGCTCCACAAGTCGCAGGGGCTGCTTCCAATCGCTCATCGGGGTCGGGCGGCCGCCGGAGTGGGCATCTACCGCCACGAGGTGGACGGTATTGCTGCCAACATCTAATACACCTAATCGCACACCACTAGGGTAATGGGTCTACCGTGTTGAGGTGTGAATCAGCCAGCTTCGAACCAAGTTTTTCTCGGTTTCCCCGCAGACTCGCCGGCCGGAAAGTCCATCCTGGCCGGGCGCGAAACCCGCCCAGACTTCCCGCACGAATGGTTCGAGTTCGTCCACCCCGACGACCCCACCCACTACTTCAGCCTCGACCTGACCTGGCTGGAATCCACCTGGTCGTGCCGCTTTGGCACGCCCGAGTGCCTGGGTATTGATGAGAGCTTCCCCGTGGTCGGCTGCTGCATCCACGGCGCGTACCTCTCGGACGAGTCGGACCGCGACGACCTCTACAACGCCGTTGCGGAAATGCCGGCGAAGTACTGGCAGCTGCGGCCCGCTGAGACCGACTCCTACATCGCCAACGCCGACCCGACCATCCTGGAGCCGTGGCTGGAATGGGACGACACTGAGGAAGAGGACGACGGGCCGCACATTAAGACCCGCGTGGTCGACGGCGCGTGCATCTTTGCCAACCGTTCAAAGGAGGGGACGGGGCCGGGGTGCGCCCTGCACCAGTGGGCGATGGCGGAGGGCCGCAACATCATCGGCTCCAAACCGGAAGTGTGCTGGCAGGTGCCGTTTTCGCGCGAGGACGAGTACGAAGAGCGCTCCGACGGCGAGGAGATTCTACGCACCACCATCGGCGAGTACGACCGGCGCCAGTGGGGCGGGGGCGGCGAGGACTTCGACTGGTGGTGCACCAGCGCCCCCAGCTGCCACACCCCCACCGGCAGCGGCTCGGCGACGCCGGTGTGGCAGTCCATGAAGGACGAGCTCACCGCGCTGATCGGCGAGAAGCCCTACGAGATCGTGGCGGCGCACTGCGCGGCGCGCGCGGCGCTACCCGCCGAGGCGAAAGCGGTTCACCCGGCGGCCCGGAAGCAGGCTTAGCCCTCGAACTTGTAGCCCAGGCCGCGGACCGTGACCAGCAGCTTCGGCTTGGACGGCTCCGCCTCGATCTTGGTGCGCAGGCGCTTGACGTGGACGTCGAGCGTCTTCGTGTCGCCGACGTAGTCCGCGCCCCAGATCCGGTCGATGAGCTGGCCGCGAGTGAGGACGCGGCCGGCGTTACGCATCAGGTACTCCAGGAGGTCGAACTCCTTGAGTGGCATGGGGACGGGCGTGCCGTCGATAAGCACTGTGTGCCGCTCAATGTCCATCTTGACGCGGCCGCCAACGAGGACCTCCTGCTCGGCCGGCTTCGCCTCCTCCGTCTCGCCACCGCGGCGCAGCACGGCGCGGATGCGGGCGATGAGCTCGCGGGTTGAGTACGGCTTGGTCACGTAGTCGTCGGCGCCGAGCTCCAGGCCCACGACCTTGTCAATCTCCGTGTCGCGGGCGGTGACCATGATGATCGGGACCGAGGAGACGGAGCGCAGCGACTTGCACACCTCGGTGCCGGACATGCCCGGCAGCATGAGGTCCAGGAGGACCAGGTCCACGTCGTTGTCGCCGAACTGGTCGAGTGCGCTGGGCCCGTCCTGTGCCACGAGCGTGTCAAAGCCTTCCTTTTGCAGGAGGTAGGCCAGGGGATCAGCCAAAGATTCTTCGTCTTCAACGATCAGGATGGTTGTCACAGGTCTTCCCTTTCCTACTTATTGGCTTTCACTCGGCGCATGACGTTACGCACCGGGGTGTTCGTGCCCGACTTCGGCTGCCCCTTGGCCGTCACTGCTGGCTCGCCCGCCGCTTCCGATTCGGCGGCCGCGCGCTCGAGCTCCGCGCGCTCCGCGGCCTGCTCCGGGTCGAAGATCGGCAGCTCTATGGTGAACGTCGACCCCGTTCCGGGCCGGGACCATAGTTTGATGTTACCCCCGTGGTTTGCCACCACGTGCTTCACAATGGCCAAGCCCAGGCCGGTCCCGCCCGTGGAGCGCGAACGGGCCTTGTCCACCCGGTAAAAGCGCTCGAAGACGCGCTTCTGGTCCTCGGGGGCGATGCCGATACCGCGGTCGGTCACGCGCAGGTACAGGACGTTGCCGCGCACCACCTTCTGGGTGATGCTCACCGGCTTGCCGTCGGGCGAGTAGTTCACCGCGTTGGAAACGAGGTTGGACACGGCCGCGGTGAGCAGGGGGCGGTCCCCCATCACGCGCAGCCCGGTGCGTTCCCCGCGGATGAGCTCGATCGAGCGGTTTTCCGCGCCGACGTGGTTGCGCTCGATTGCGTCATCAATAATCTCGTCCACCCGCACCGGGCTCATGTCCGGGAGCGCCTCCGCGCCCTGCAGCTTGGACAGGGAGATCAGGTCTGTGATCATCTCCCCCATCCGGTGGGCTTCCTTTTGCAGCTTCGCGCCAAAGTAGGTGACCATGTCCGCGTCCGTGGGGTCTTCCATGAGCGCCTCTGCAAGCAGCGCCATGCCGCCGACCGGCGTTTTCAGCTCGTGGGAGACGTTGGCCACGAAGTCGCGGCGCGCGTTTTCCATCCGCACGTTCTCGGATTCGTCGGTGACGTAGACCACGGCGTACGAGTTCTGGGTGAGCGTGAGCGGCTTAATCACGGCGCGCACGTTCCGAATCCGGCTGCCCGTTGCGCGCTGCGGGAGGGCGAGGGCGAGGATGTGCTCCTCTTGGTCGTCGAAGACCTCCTCGGCCACCGCCCACACCTCGGGGTTCACGGTGCCGTCGTGCACGACGGACATGTCGTGGGCGCGAGCGTTGGAAAGCGTGACGTGTCCCGAGCGCTCCATGACGGCGATACCCGTGGGGGAGCCCTGAATAGCCAGGTGATACATCTGGCTGATCGAGCTTGCCTGCGGCTCCGACTCCGCCGTGTACTCCCGGTTGCGCTCGCGCCAACGCAGCGCCCGCCGCAGGATTGGAGCGGCGAGCGCGGCGACTGCGATGCCCAGGAAAAAGGCGATAAGTGGGGTCATGCAGACAACTTTAGGGTCTTACTTCTGCCCCTGGTTTGCCACGGCAGCGGCGCCGGCAGCGGCGGCCTCCGGGTCCAGGTATGTGCCGCCCGGGTTCAGGACCTTGCCGTCCGCGTCAATCTCGTAGACCAGCGGCATGCCGGTCGGGATGTTTAGCCCGGCAATGTCGTCGTCCGAAATGTTGTCCAGGTACTTGACCAGCGCGCGCAGGGAGTTGCCGTGCGCGGCGATCATCACGGTCTTACCTTCGAGCACCTGCGGCAGGATGACGTCGACGTAGTACGGCAGGAAGCGCTCGACAACGTCCTTGAGGCACTCGGTGCGCGGCACCTCCGGGAGGAAGGCGTAGCGCGGGTCGTGGGTCTGGGAGTACTCGTTCTCCGGGTCGATCTCCGGCGGCGGGGTGCCGTAGGAGCGGCGCCAGGTCATGAACTGCTCCTCGCCGTACTCGTCGCGGATCTCCGCCTTGTTCAGGCCCTGCAGCTTGCCGTAGTGGCGCTCGTTGAGGCGCCAGTTGCGCTCCACCGGGATCCAGTGACGGTCAGCCGCGTTGAGCGCCAGGTTTGCGGTGCGGATCGCGCGGCGCAACAGAGAGGTGAACACCATGTCGGGCAGCACGCTCTGCTCGGCCATGAGCTTGCCTGCATTAATTGCTTCCTGCTCACCCTGCTCGGTCAGGTTCACGTCGACCCAGCCGGTGAATTGATTGGACTTGTTCCACTCGCTTTGCCCGTGACGGACAAGAATTAGCTTTCCGTTGCTCATGGTTCCCAGCATGCCACGATTCCGTTCAGCATGCGTTCACGTACTCTCATAGGCAGACCTTTTAAACCACCATTCGAGGAGGACTTGTGAAGCTCGCCCGCACCCGTAAAGTCGTGGCCGTAGCGCTTTCCGCCGCAGCACTCGCCGCAACTTTCGCCACCCCCGCCACGGCGCAGGAGCCCGCGCTGGTAGCCCCCGGCGGCGCGTTCCGCGTCTTCCCGCAGGAGCCGCAGACCGAGATGCCCCTCGAGGGTGCGGCCAACGGGCACATCACCATCCCACCTGAGGCCAGCGTGGCGTCCTGCTCCCAGGGCCCGAGCGGCACGATCCGCGGCGAGCGCGTCCTCCTTATCGCCGGCCACTGCGTGCTCCAGGACAACGAAACCCCGACGTTTAGCACCGAGGCCACCGTCCCCGTCGCCGGCAAATACCCGCGCATCGGCGAGCGCAAAGCCGCCCACAAGCCCACCGAGTACGAGCACACCTTCTGGCCGCACGAGTTCTTCTGGGACACCGTCAACACCGACGACTGGGGCGTCGTGCTTATCGACGATTCCGTGCCCGCCACCAGCATCTCCCAGTCCAGCAACGCGGCCGGCGCCCCGGTGAGTGCCCCCGTGCAGCTGCGCAGCATCCGCGACTACCCCACCCTGCCGGTGAACCAGTTCAGCACGGACAACTTCGGCCAGCCCATCTGTAAGGACGGCGCGACGTCCGGCCGCTCCTGCGGGACGCAGATCGGCCGCAGCCGCAACGGCGTCTACTCCTGGGGCCTGAACTACCAGGGCGGCGACTCCGGCGGCATCAACTACGACCCGAACGACGGCGCCGTCATCGGCGTCACCTCCATGGGCATCGGCCCGCTGGGCAAGGCCCAGCCGGCGGACCGCATCATCGAGGACGCCTACGGCGTGCCCGACGGACACGTCAACGAGGAGTTCACGCTGGAGCAGTCGACGGCCCCGCACGCGGAGTACACCTCGCTGAATCAGGAGTTCGACCAGGTCATGAACACAATCCAAGAGGAGAACCCGGAGGTGGAGATCTCCACGCCGAAGGAGGCCTGGGACAAGTCGGTCGCCGTCGCGCAGCAGGACGCCAACACCCTGGCGCAGCGCGCGAGCCAGGTGAACTCCGTGGAGGGCGCGCAGGAAGTGGCAAACATGGCCGGCGCGGCGGCTGACCACCACTCCCAGCAGCTCGCGGTCACTGGGGCGAACTACCTGCTCAACGACGTCCTCGGGCAGGGCCGCCCGCACTAGCCCGCACTAGCCGCCGATGGCGCGGCGGTCGTCCAGCCCGGGCTCAAACTCGGCGATCGTCCGCTCGTAGACGCCGACCAGCGCCTTCGCGCTCTCCTGCCAGCTAAAGGTGGCGGCGTGCGCGACGGCGGCTTCGCCCATAGGGATGCGCAGGGGGTCGTCGTCAAGCAATGCCCCGAGCGCCTCGGCCCAGCTGGCGGGCTCGTGACCATCCACGAGCACCCCGGTCTCCCCCTCCGCCACCGCGAGCGGCAGCCCGCCCACGCGCGCGGCGACGACGGGAGTGCCGGTGGCCTGCGCCTCGACCGCGACCAGGCCGAACGACTCGTTGTAGCTGGGCACGGCGACGACGTCTGCCGCCTGGTAGATGGACACCAGCTCCTCCGGCGGCCTGGGCCCCAGGAAGCGCACGAGGTGTCCAACGCCCTCGTCGCGCGCGAGCTGCCGGTAGTGGTCCACGCTCGCACCGCTTCCCGACGCCCCGCCGCACACAATCGCGCGCACCGGCAGGCCCGGCTGCTCGCGGTGGAGCTGGCCCAGCGCCCGGATGAGCACCTGCGGCCCCTTGAAGTCCTGCAGGCGCCCCACGAACGCGACGACCTTGGCGTGCAGCGGGATGCCCAGCTGGCGGCGCGCCAGCTCCGTGTTGCGGTTCGTGCCCGGCGTGAACAGTTCGGTATCCGCGCCCGGGGTGACCACGCTGATTTTGCAGGGGTCCACGTCGTAGTGCCGGGAGAGCTCGTCAATCTCGTCGCGGGTGTTCACCACGAGGGTGTCCGCGTTGTCCACGAGCTGCTGCTCGCAGATGCGCCGGGCCTCGCCCTCGGAGCTGCTATTCGACGCCGCGTTTTTCACCGCCGCCCACGTGTGCCCCGTGTGCACGAGCGGGATGCCGGCCAAGTCTGCGAGCAGCCAGCCGACCTGGCCCGAGAGCCAGTAATGGGAATGGATGAGGTCGTAGCGCAGGTCGTGGGCGCGCGTGAACTGGACGACACCGCCCGCGAACGCGGCGAGCTGGGTGGGCAGTTCCTCCTTGTGCAACCCCTCGTAGGGGCCGGCGACGATGTTGATCACCCGGAAGTTCTCGCACACCTGCACCACCTCCCCCTGGCTGGGGCGGGTCGCGCGGGTGTACACGTCCACCTGGACGCCCTGGCGCGCGAGCCCCTTTGCCACGTTAAAGGTGTACACGTTCATGCCGCCGGCATCGCCCACGCCGGGCTGTTCCAGGGGCGAGGTGTGCATGGAGATCATTCCCACGCGCAGTGCATCTGCATCCATAGCGCCCCAGGGTAATGCAGCGCGCGTACCTAGTAGGCGGCGTGCTTGTGCCAGGCGCTGAAGTCGCTGGCCACGTCGGCCGCGAGGTACTGGTAGGCGCGCTTGGTGGGCGCCGCCAGTCGGTCCAGGTCCACCACTGCCCCCTCGGCGAGGTGCCGGTCGTACGGGATTGCATGCACGGCGCGGGTGCGCGACGCGAAGTGCGCAGCGAGCTTGTCCGTATCAATGGTGGGCTTGCCCGGCGCGGCCGCGGAGATGACCACGGTGGAGTTGGCCGCGAGTTGGTCGTAGCCGTGGAGATTGAGCCAGTCCAGCGTGGCGGCGGCGGACTGGGCGCCGTCGAGCGCCGGCGAGGTGACCAGCACGAGCGCGTTGGCCAGGTCCAGCACGCCCGCCATGGCGGAGTGCATCAGGCCGGTGCCGCAGTCGGTGAGGATGACGTTGTAGTGGTGTTGCAGGATGTCGATGGAGCGGCGGTAGTCCAGCTCGGAGAACGCCTCGGAGACGGCGGGGTCGCGCTCGGAGCCGATCACCTCGAGCCGGGAGCTGGACTGGTTGGTGTAAGCGCGCACCTGCGGGTAGCGCGAGGTGTCGGGCGCGGCGAGCAGGTCGCGGATGGTCGCCGGGGTGGTCGCCGCGGCGCGCTGGGCGAGCGTGCCCAGGTCCGGGTTGGCGTCGATGGCAATGACGCGGTCGCCGCGGGTCTCGGCGAAGATGCCGCCGAGGGCCACGGTCGTCGTGGTCTTGCCCACGCCGCCCTTGAGGCTCATCACGGCGATGCGGTAGTCGCCGCGGAGGGGTGCGCGGATGGCGTCGATAAGCTGCTCGTGCTCGAGCTCCTTGTGCGAGCCGCCGGGGTTGATCCGGCCGCGCGTGGCGGTGTGGACGAGTTTGCGCCAGCCGCGTTTTGGCGGCGCTTTGACGGGATCGACCAGGTTGGAGTGGTCGAGCGCTTGTGGCGGGACGAGCTCGATTGGGCCGTCACTGAGCGTGGTCACAGAAATCCCCCTTGAATTGTTCCCCCTGAACGTGTGGGCACCAAGCCTAAGGCAGCTGGGGGAAGCGTGCAACGCGAATGCGTTTCGGAGGATGTTCCAAGCGAAAAACTTTCCAAAGTTACGGTTGCGTAGGTTATACTCGCATCTACTTATTTCACTATAACTAAGGAGTGACGGTGAGCGCATCCGACGAGAAGGCCTGGATCCAGCAGTACGCGGAGTGGACGGACCCGCACCCTAGGCTGGGCAGCGACACCCTGGTCAGCATGTTCAATGCCAACGTGGCCGCCACCCCGCAACGCGACGCCACGTGGTTCATGGGCAAGGCACTGACGTACGCGCAGCTCAACGAGAAGGTCACCCGGCTGGCCAACGCGCTTGCCGGGCTCGGCGTGCGCCGCGGCGACCGCGTCGCGCTCGCGCTGCCGAACTGCCCGCAGCACGTCGTGGCGCTGACCGCCGTACTACGGCTGGGCGCAACCGTGGTGGAACACAACCCGCTCTACACCGCCTACGAGCTGCGCGACCAGTTCATCGACCACGGGGCGAAGGTGGCCATCGTCTTTGACAAGCAGGCGGACACCTTCACCACACTCACCGAAGACACCCCGCTTGAGACCGTCGTCTCCGTGAACATGATCGACGAGATGCCCTGGGCCACGCGCGCCGCGCTCTCCGTGCCAGTCGGCCCAATCCGAGACAAGCGCGCGCAGCTCACCGGCCCGGCGCCCGGCACGATCGATATGAAGGACCTCCTGGAGGGGCGCGGCGGCGCGCACGTTGCCAGCCGCGGCGGGGTACCGGCCGGCGAGCCGCCGATCAGCGCCGACGACCCGGCGGTGATCCTGTACACCTCAGGCACGACCGGCGCGCCGAAGGGCGTGCCGCTCACCCACCGCAACATCACTTCCGTGCTCACCGCGGGCGTGTCCTGGCTGGAAAACTGGGGCGCGGTAGAGGAAAAAGTGCTGGGCATCCTGCCCATGTTCCACGTCTACGGCCTTACGCTGAACTACGCGCTGCCGCTCACCTGCGGCGCGCAGATGGTGCTGCTGCCGGCGCCCAAGCCGGAGCTGTACCAGAAGGCCATCCTGAAGACGCGGCCCACCGTCCTGCCGGGCGTGCCCACCCTGTACGACCGGATCATCGACTGGGCCGTCGAATCCCACGCGGACCTCTCCTCTATCCACACCTCCATCTCCGGCGCGTCCACACTCCCGGCCCACACCATCGAACGGTGGGAGCAGGCCACCGGCGGCCGGCTCATCGAGGGCTACGGGCTCACGGAGACCTCGCCAATTCTGGCGGGCAACACGCTCGACGGCACCCGCCGCCCCGGCTACATCGGCCTCCCCTTCCCCAACACGGAGATCCGCATTGCCAACCCGGACAACCCGGCGGAGACCGTGCCGGACGGCGAGCCCGGCGAGCTCCTCGCGCGCGGCCCCCAGGTGTTCTCCGGCTACCTCAACAACCCCGAGGCCACCGAGAAGACCTTCTACCTGGACTGGTTCCGCACCGGCGACATGGCCGTGATGGAGCCGGACGGGTGGATCAAGCTGGTCGCGCGCATCAAGGAGCTCATTATCACCGGCGGCTTCAACGTCTACCCCGACGAGGTCGAACAGGCGATCCGGCAGCACCCGGACGTCACCGACATCGCCGCGGTGGGCCGGCCCCGCGCGGACGGATCCGAGGACGTCGTCGCCTGCGTCACCCTTCGCGACGGCGCGGCGCTCGACCCGGAGGGGCTGAAAAAGTTCGCGCGCGAGCGCCTCACCCGGTACAAGGTGCCGCGCACCTTCTACCACTTCGAAGAGTTGGACCGAGACCAGACCGGCAAGATCCGGCGCCGGGACGTGCAGCGCACGCTCATCCGGATGTTGGAAGAGGACGGCGCATATCGGGCAGCAACGAGGCAGCAACGAGGCGCAGAAGTTCACAGAAGCCCCACATCGCCCGCTACGGTAGAGAAAGCTACGGAAGCGTAAGGTGTGGGGCATGTCTTCCACAGTGCATACCTCCGCCGCCGGCAACTCCGGTTCCGCCTTTGACCCGAACCAGGAAAAGCCCTGGCTGCAGTACTACCCGGAGTGGACCGACCACTCCCTGGAATACGGCACCACGACCCTGCCGGAGATGTACCTGCAGAACCTGGAGAAAAACGCGAACAAGCCGGCGGCCACCTTCTTCGGCCGCACGCTCACCTTCGCGGAGCTGGACCGCGACGTCCGCCGCGCCGCCGCCGGGCTCAAAGCCTTCGGCGTGCGCGAGGGCGACCGCGTGGCCATCATGCTGCCCAACTGCCCGCAGCACATCGTCGCCTTCTACGCGGTGCAGCTGCTTGGCGCGGTCGTCGTTGAGCACAACCCGCTCTACACCGCCAACGAGCTGCGCCCGCAGTTCGCCGACCACGGCGCGCGCATCGCCATCGTGTGGGACAAGACCGCGGACACGCTGGAGAAGCTACGCCCGGACACGCCGCTGGAGACGGTGATCAGCGTGGACATGACGCGCGCGATGCCGCGCAAGACGCGCCTGGCGCTGCGCATCCCACTGCCCAAGGTGCGCGAGGCGCGCGCACAGCTCACCGGTCCGTGCACCAACACCGTCCCCTTCGAGGCGCTCACCGGCTCCGCCATCGGCGGCGAGGGCGCGGACATTGACATCCCGGAGGCGCTCACCCCGGACTCGCCGGCCGTGATCCTGTACACCTCCGGCACCACCGGCGCGCCGAAGGGCGCGGTGCTCTCGCACAAAAACCTGCACGCCAACCCGGTGCAGGGTCGCGCCTGGGTCAAGGAGCTGCAGGAGCCGGGCCAGCGCATGCTGGCCACCCTCCCCTTCTTCCACGCCTACGGCCTCACCTTCTCCCTCACCCTCATGATGCTGGTGGGCAGCGAGCTCAACCTGCTGCCGGCGCCGAAGATGAACCTCATCATGAACTCTCTGAAGAAGCGCCCGCCGACATTCATTCCGGGCGTGCCCACCGTCTTCGAACGCATTGTGAAGACGGCCCGCGAGAAGCACGTCGACATGTCCAAGGTGCAGGTCGGTTTCTCCGGCGCATCCTCGCTGCCCGTCGAGGTCATCGAGGAATGGGAGTCGCTCACCGGCGGCCACCTGGTCGAGGGCTACGGGCTCACCGAAACCTCCCCGATCATCGTGGGCAACCCGCGCACCAAGGACCGCCGCCCGGGCTACATCGGCATCCCGTTCCCGGATACGCAGATCCGCATCGCCAACGAGGACAACCTGGACGAGGACATGCCCTTTGGTGAACCCGGCGAGATCCTGGTGAAGGGCCCGCAGGTCTTCGGCGGCTACTTCAACAATGAGGAAGCCACCGAGAAGGCCTTCCACAACGGCTGGTTCCGCACCGGCGACATGGGCGTGATGGAGGAAGACGGCTTTATCAAGCTGGTCTCGCGCATCAAGGAGCTCATCATCACCGGCGGCTTTAACGTCTACCCGGCCGAGGTCGAGGAAGTCATGCGCAAGCACCGCGACGTTATCGATGTTGCGGTGGTGGGGCGCCCCCGCGAGGACGGCTCCGAGGACGTCGTCGCCTGCGTCACGCTGCGCGACGGCGCCGCGCTCGACCCGGAGGGGCTCAAGGACTTCGCCCGCGAGAACCTCACCCGCTACAAGGTGCCGCGCACCTTCTACCACTTCGAGGAGCTCGCCCGCGACCAGATGGGCAAGATCCGCCGCCGCGAGGTGCGCGACGACTTGCTCAACATGCTCAGCTAAGCGGTGAGAGCCCGACCCACACAGGCTCGGGCACCAGGGCCACGCCAAAGCGCTTCTCGACGCCACGCTGCACCCGCCGAGCCAACTCCGCAATATCATCCGCGCTCGCATGGCCGCGGTTCGTGAGGGCCAGCGTGTGCTTCGTGGACAAGCGGGCCGGCGCCTCCTCGCCCGGGAAACCGCGCGGGAACCCGGCGCGCTCGATGAGCCAGGCCGCCGACAGTTTCTCCTTGCCATCAGGCTGCGGGAAGCGCGGCATGCCCTCCTCGCCGACCTCGCGCTCGATCGTGTCCGCAACCGACGGGTCCACGACGGGGTTGGTAAAGAAGGAGCCGGCCGACCACGTGTCATGATCCTCCGGGTCCAGCACCATGCCCTTCTTCCGGCGCGTGGCCAGCACGGAGGCGCGCGCCTGCGCCAGCGGGACCTGCTCGCCGCCCAGGTGGCGCAGCGGGGCGGAGAGCTCGCGGCGCTCCAGCTCGATCTCCAGCTCGAGCACGACCGCGCGGTGCGTGAACTTCAGGTTGGAGTACCGGTAGGCCAGGTCCAGGTCGCTTGCGGGCACCCACTCATCGTTGTTGGTCTCGCGGTTCCACAGGCGCACGCGGGTGAGCACCTCGGCGATCTCCGCGCCGTACGCGCCGACGTTTTGCACCGGGGTGGCGCCCGCGGAGCCCGGGATCCCGGAGAGGGCCTCGATACCGCCCAGGCCGCGCTCGACCGCGTAGGCCACCACGTCGTCCCACACCGTGCCCGCGCCGATGCGCAGGGTGGTGCGGGAGGAGGGGGACGAGGGGGCGTCGACAAGCGTGATGCCCTCGTTCGCCGCAACCACCGCAACGAGGTCCAGCTCTCCTTCGGCAACGAGCAGGTTCGAACCGCCACCCACGAGCAGCAGTGGCGTGCCCGCGGCGTCCAGGCGCGCGACGGTGGCCGCGAGCTCCTCGGCGGTCGTGCAACGGATCAGGTCAGCGGGGGTGCCGCCGACGCGCAGCGTGGTCAGGGAGGCGAAAGATGAATCAGACACCCCACCAACGGTAGTCTGTTGGGCATGACTGCACGTAGTGAAACCACCGTCACCATCAACCAGCCGGCCGAGAAGGTCGCCGAGGCCTACGCCACCCAGGCGTACTGGGAGTTCATCGCGGAGAAGCTCTCCCCGGAGCCGGGCCAGCTGCACGAGTTCACCGGTGAGACCGCCACCCTGTTTGAGGTGCTGCCCAAGTCCATCCTGCCCGAGGCCGCGCAGGCCATGATCAGCCAGGACCTCAAGCTCAAGCGCGTGGTCAACATTGGCAAGCTCGACGGCGCAACCGCCAACCACACCTTCACCGGTGACGTGAAGGGCACCCCGGTCGACTTCTCCGGCGAGATCACCATGACCGGCGAGGGCGACACCACCACCCTCGCCTACGACAACGAGGCCAAGGTAGACATCCCGTTCATGGGCGCAGCGCTCGAGCCGAAGGTGGCCGAGGCGCTCGAGGAGATCGTGGAAAACGAAGCCAAGCTCACCGAACAGTGGATCGCGGAGAACCTGTAAATCTCCCCGCACCACCACAACCTCAGGGCGCAGGCCGGCCCCGGCAAGCCGTACGGAGTAATCACCCGCGGCACCACCGGGTACAACCGCCTGCGCCGTTGTGATCGCTGGGCCTTTTACAACCCCGCGATCCGCTCCCTGCTGCGCGGCGCGCGGGAGCCGCTCGCGCTGGACGTGGGCTACGGCGCCTCGCACACCACCACCGTCGAGTGGTCCCGCTGGCTGCGGCGCGTCAATCCGTCTACCCAGGTCGTGGGTCTGGAGATCCACCCCGACCGGGTGCTGCCGCCACGCGACGGCGTTCGCTTCGAGCTTGGCGGTTTCGAGCTCGCCGGCTACCGCCCCCACCTCGTGCGCGCCTTCAACGTGCTGCGCCAATACGACGTCGCCGAGGTGGATGAGGCCTGGCGGACCGTCTGCGAGCGCCTCGCCCTCGGCGGCATGTTCATCGAAGGCACCTGCGACGAGATCGGCCGCCGCGCCACCTGGGTGCTTCTCGACGCCACCGGCCCCCGCTCCCTCACCCTCGCTTGGGACCCCTTCGACGTCGCCGAACCGGGTGACGTGGCCGAGCGCCTGCCCAAGGCCCTCATCCACCGCAACGTCCCTGGCGAGAAGATCCACGCGCTGCTTGCCGACGCCAACGCGGCCTACGCCCACGCCGCCCCCTTCGACCCATACGGGCCCCGCGTGCGCTGGCGCGAGGCCCGCAAAGAACTCGTGTCCAAGGGGTGGCCCATCCACCCGGTGCGGCGACCCCTGCGCGACAACGTGCTCACCGTGGACTGGGCGGCGGTGGACCCTGCCGTACACTAGGCCGCATGAAAACAGCGTGGAAAGTCATCGTTGGCATCCTTGCCGCACTGCTTGTCCTGCTCCTTATCGCCGAGGGCGGGATCCGCATGTTCATGGCAAACCAGATCACCTCGGAGTTCAACAAGAACGCCGAGACCTCGTCCGCCCAGGGCGGCGGTGACGACGCGGAGCCCGACGTCTCCTTCGGCCCGCAACCGGTAATCTTCGGCCTGGTGTCTGGCAAGCTGCCCCACATCGACCTGGACACCCCCTCCACCCTGGTGGTCAACGGCGACCAGGTGACCGGCGACCCCGCCTCGCACATCGTCATGGACAACATCCGCTACGACTCCGGCGACCCCGTCGCCGAGTCCTTCCGCGTAGACACCGAGCTCACCAATGACCTCATCCGTGCGATGCTCAACCAGCAGTTGCAGCAGCAGATGGGCGAGGACTCCTTCCTCAGCGGCCTGATCAACGTCTCCGACGTGAACACCGACCCCGACGCCGGCACCGTCCACATCGAGTTCACCGGCGGGGTGGCCGCGCTGGACCTCAAGCCCATCACCGAGCAGGGCCAGATGCGCTTCGAGGCCACCGGCACCCAGCTGTTCGGCATGGACCTGCCCGAGGAGGCCGCGAGCGCGCTGAGCGACGCCATGAGCCAGGGCATGGAGGAACAGAGCGCCGGCGGCATGAACATCCAGGAGTTCAGCGTCGTGCCCGGCGGCGTGCGCGTCACCATGACCGGCGAGAACGTGAACTTTGCAGAGATGCAGAACGCGCAGGGCCAGTACGGCGCCGCGGCCTAGTCCGACTGTGCTCCGGAACGGGCGAAGACCCGGGTCGCGCCGACTTCCAGCCACGTGATCGCGGCCTCCTCGCCCGGATCGGCGCCGTAGACGGCGACGTCGACAGACGTGTCGGGCACTCCGGCGGCGGCCGGGACAGCTAGGCAGGACGCGCCGAGCTGCTCCGCGACCCGCAGCACGGTATCCGTCGCGCCTGCGGGGCAGACGATGCCCACTGGGACGGTGAGTGACTGGTGGACCGCGATGGCGTCGGCAAGCGCGGCACCCTGCGCGGCATCGGGGTCGAGCGCGAGCCAGATCTCGTCGGCGCCTGACTCGGCCGCCAGGCGCGCCTCCGCCGCCTTGATCACGCTGTGGTGGCGGCCGGTGGGCCAGCCCACGACGGCGATGGCGGGAAGACTGCGGCGGAGCACCTGCGGGATCTGGGTCGGCTCGACGACAAGGCCCGCGCTCCCCCGGTCATCCGGGGCAGCAAACGGGCCACCGGCCAGGAACGTGCCCCGGCGGGTGGCCAGCCACTCGTAGTCGTCCATGCGCCGCTAGTACCCGTAGTTGCCGCGCAGAATGTTATCCAGCTGGGGCTTCACGTCCAGCCAGTACACGCCGATCGCCACCGCGCCGAACCACATGATGAACGGCAGGTGGAGCAGGCAGACCAGGGCGGAGCCACCCAGGATGAGCGCCCACGTGTTCTTGTTCTGCCGGTCCGCCGCGTCAAACGCATCCGCGCGGGTGGACAGCGCAAAGTACACCCCGGCGAAGCCCGCGATCGCCACCGCGAAGAAGAAGAGGGCGCTGAGCATCGTCGGGATGCTCATGATGATCGTGACGGTGCTCAGGTTCGCAAGAGTCGGGGTCATACGTTACTTATCCTCGTCGGCGACAATTTCGCCATCGATAATATCGGGGCGCTGGTTCGCGCCGCCAAACTGCTCCTGCACGCGGGCAAACAGGGACTCGAGTCGCTCGCGCACGTCATCGAACACGCTGTCCGCGTCTTGGCCCGTGGCGGTGCCGGCACCGCCACCGCGCAGCTCGCCGATCTTCTCGTTGAACAGGCCGCGCGCGTCTTCCACGGCCTTCTGCAGCGAGCCCTTCACGTCGTCGGAGAACTCCAGGTCGCGCTGCTGAAACGCCTTAAACTGCTTCTCTGCCTCAGCGACGAAGTTGGAGGCCGCCGCGCGGATCTCGCCCTCGCTATCGGCCTGGTCCAGGCGCTCGCGGGCGCTGGCGGTAGCGGACTTCAGCTTCTCCGGCAGGTCCTCCGTGTACTTGCCGGCGTGCTTGCTGATCATCGCGCCGAGGGAGGAGCCGGCGGCAACGATCGCCTGGCCCGCGTCGCGCAGGTTGGCCCGCAGATCGCCGGACTCGGAGGGGTTGGATGCGGAGTCGAAAGAATTGTCAGCCATGTTAGAAAACCTTTCAGTGTCTTGCAGTGTCTTGCAGTGTCTTGCAGTGTCTTGCTGGGTGGTGGTTGCGTGAGCTAGTAGAAGAGCAGCTGAGACACAGTGTAAATAACCAGCCCGGCGAGTGCACCCACGATCGTGCCGTTGAGGCGGATGAACTGCAGATCCTTGCCCACCATAAGCTCGATCTTGTCCGAGGCCTCCGCCCCGTCCCAGCGCTGGATGGTCTCCGCGATGATGCCCACGATCTGGTCCGCGCCGTTCTCAGCGGCGAAGTGCACCACCTTTTCCAGCTTCTGCTCCGCCGACGCGCGCACCTCCGGGTCGTTCGCCAGCTTCCTGCCCCACTCCGCCGCAGCGTCCGCCACCTTGCGGCGCAGCATGCTCTGCGGGTCGGTGGCGTTGGCCACGACCGTGTCCGCGAGCTGCTCCCACATGCTGCTTGCCGCGGAGGTGACGGCGGTGGAGCCCATCACGTCGCCCTTGAGCGCCTCGACGCGCGTAATCATCTGGCTATCAAACTGCAGGTCCTGCGCGAACTGGGACAGCTGCCGGCGGATGGCGCGGCGCGCCTCGTGGTTCGGGTCGCGGTCCACCTCCGCCATGAACTTCACCAGCTCGGTATACACCTTCTCCCCCACCAGGTCCTTGGCAAACTTCGGTGCCCAGCGGGGCATGCGGTCATCGATAAGCGTGACGATGCTCTGCTCCATCCCTTCCAGCTTCGCGCGCGACCAGGCGAGGATGTCCTCGACGATGGGCTCCGCTTTGCCGTCGGCGATGAAGCCCTCGAGCGCGCGGCCGACGGGCGGGCCCCACGTGGGCTCAGCGAGTCGGTCGATGAGCTGGGTGTTGATGAACGCCTCTGCGTCGGCAGGATCGATGCCGCGCACGACGCGGACCGTAAAGTCGCCGACCTCCTGGCTGACCCGCTCGGCGCTGGCGGGGCGGGTGAGCCACGTGCCGACGCGCTGCGGCAGGTTCGCCTCCATCACCTTCTGCGTGATGGTGCGGGCGTTGAGGAAGTTCTCGCTGACGAACTCGCTGAGCGCGTCGGCGACCTGGTCCTTCTTGTTGGGGATAATCGCCGTGTGCGGGATTGGCAGGCCCATGGGATAGCGGAACAGCGCGGTGACGGCGAACCAGTCCGCCAGCCCGCCCACCATGCCGGCTTCCGCCGCGGCACGCACATAGCCCACCCAGGTGGGCGCGCCGTGCGATTGCCACCACGAGCAGGACAGGAAGATCACCGCCATGAGCCCGAGCAGGCTCGTGACAAAGATCTTGTGATTCCGGAGGATCCGCCGCCGCTCTGCCTCGTTCGAGGGCGCGGGCATCATCGCGTGCTGAGACATACCTTGATTATGGCAGCCCGGCCCCGCGCAGTTCGAGTTGCTTAGCGACGCCCCCGTGCACCAAAAATCCCCCGACCGCGGGAAAATTCCGCAGTCGGGGGAAGTGGCGCAGGGCGTGCGGCGCTAGTTCACGCGGCCGGTGGCCTTGCTGTACGCCTTGTAGTCCTTGCGGCCTACGGCGATCAGAATCGCGCCGAGAATCAGGGTCGCGGCGACGACGATCAGGCCGAGGATGAGCAGGATCTGGCTGTAGTCATTCTCTTGTGCGCCGAAGCCGGCGATCATGGCGGAGCCGCCCCAGACGGCGAAGCCGAAGCCGGAGAGGGACGCCAGGATCAGGGCCATCGCGATCCAGGTGGAGAATCGGTTCAGCGAGGAGTGCGGAGCACCCAGGGAAACCGGGTCGTAGCCCTCGATGTAGGTGTCCGCGAGTGCCGACTTGTACGTCGGGAAAGACTCGCTGCTGATGTCTGCAACTGCGTGCTCGGAAGCCATGATGACTCTTTTCTCTCGTCCTGCTTCAAATACTCGGTAGATAGTATACGGCGGCCTAGTCGTCGCCACCACGGAAGGCTGCACGTGCGCGCTCGGCGTTGATTGCACCGACCGCGTCCAGCGGGATACCCGCCGGGCAGACGTCCGCGCACTCGCCGTAGAGCGAGCAGTGGCCGAAGTTGGTCTCCAGCTCGTCGACCATGTTGCGGGCGCGGCGGCCGCGCTCCTGCTTGCCCAGCGGCAGCAGCTTCAGGTGCTTGAGCTTCGCGCCGGTGAACAGGTGCGCAGCACCGTTCGGGCAGGCGGCGACGCAGGCGCCGCAGCCGATGCAGGCCGCGTAGTCCAGCGCGGTCTCCGCGTCGTGGTGGTTCACGGCGAGGGTGTCGGCGTCCGGTGCGGTACCGGCGTTGATGGAGACGTAGCCACCCTGCTGCATCACGCGGTCCAGCGCGGAGCGGTCCACGGCGAGGTCCTTGATCACCGGGAACGCGCCGGAGCGGAACGGCTCAATCTTCAGGGTGTCGCCGTCCTTGTAGTTGTACAGGCGCTGCAGGCAGGCGGTGGTGTTGGTGTCCGCGCCGTGCGGGCGGCCGTTCACGTTCAGGCCACAGGTGCCGCAGATGCCCTCGCGGCAGTCGGAGGCGAAGACGAACGGCTCCTTGCCTTCCTCGACCAGGTTGTTGTTCACGTGGTCAAGGAGCTCCAGGATGGACATCTGCTCGACGGCGTCGTCCACCTGGACGGTCTCGAAGTGCCCTTCAGTGTCGGGTCCGGCCTGACGCCAGATCTCAAGTGTCAGTTTCATTACTTGTAGTTCCTTGTCATCAGCGGGATCGAATCAAAGTACAGGGGTTCTGCGTGGCGGATGAACTCGCCCTCGCCGGCCGGCTCCCACGCGGAGACGAAGCACCAGTTCTCGTCGTCTCGCTCTGCCTCGCCGTCCTCGGTGAGGTGGTCCATGCGGTAGTGCGCACCGCACGACTCGTCGCGGTCCAGGGCGTCGATGCACATGAGCTCGCCGAGGTTGATGTAGTCGGCCAGGCGCAGTGCCGCCTCGAGGGTCTGGTTCATCTCGTTCGGGGAACCCGGAATAGAGATGTTGGCACGGAAATCGTCGCGAAGCGCGCGGATCTTCTGGATGCCTTCCTGCAGGCCCTCGACCGTGCGGGAGACGCCGCAGTGCTCGTAGAGGATGTCGCCGAGCTGCTCGTGGTAGAACTCCGGGCCGTGCGGTTCGGTGCCGTTAACGGACATGATCTGCTCGATGGTGTCCTTGGCGCGGTTGACGGCCTCGGTGACCTCCGGCGCGTCCTCCGGCAGCACTTCCTCGCCGAGGTGGTTGGCCAGGTAGTTCGGCACGGTGAACGGGAGGGTGAACCAGCCGTCAACGGACGCGGAGAGCAGCGAGTTCGCACCCAGGCGGTTCGCACCGTGGTAGGTCCAGGAGCACTCGCCGGCGGCGAAGAGGCCGTCGATGGAGGTCATCTCGTTGAAGTCGGTCCACAGGCCGCCCATGGTGAAGTGGACGGTCGGAGCGATGCGCATCGGGACCTTGTACGGGTCATCGCCGATGGAATCCTCGTACATCTCGAACAGGTTGGAGTAGCGCTCGCGGATGGTGTCCTCGCCGAGGCGCTCGATGGCGTCGGTGAAGTCCAGGTACGCGGAGTTGTGCAGCGGGCCAACGCCGTAGCCGGCGTTGAGCTGCTGGGAGATGGCGCGGGAGGCCACGTCGCGCGGCACCAGGTTGCCAAACGCCGGGTAGCGGCGCTCGAGGAAGTAGTCGCGCTCCTCCTCCGGGATGTCCTTCGGGTCGCGGTCGTCGCCCTTTTCCTTCGGGGTCCAGATGCGGCCGTCATTACGCAGCGACTCGGACATCAGCGTCGTCTTCGCCTGCCACTTCGCGTTGACCGGGAGGCCCGTCGGGTGGAACTGGATGAACGCCGGGGAGGCGAGGTACGCGCCGTGCTCGTACGCGCGCATCATGGCAGACGAGTTGGAGTTCTTGGCCAGCGTCGTCTTGTGGTAGACGTTGCCGTAGCCGCCGGTGGCCAGGATCACGGCGTGGCCGGTGAACGGCACGATCTCGCCGGTGATCAGGTTGCGGGTGACAATACCCTCGCAGTGCTTCTTGCCATCCTTTTCCGTGATGACCAGGTCCATCAGGTCGTTGTGGGTGAAGATTTCCACGTTACCCAGGTGGATCTGGCGCTGCAGCGCCGACGCGGTGGACAGCTGCAGCTGCTGGCCCGTTTGGCCACGGGTGTAGTAGGTGCGGGAGACCTGCACGCCACCAAAGGAGCGGGTGGCCAGGGTGCCGCCGTACTCGCGGGCGAACGGGGCGCCGATGGCGTTCATGTGGTCGATGACGCGGACGGACTCGATAGCCAGGCGCCAGCAGTCGGACTCGCGGCAGCGGTAGTCGCCGCCCTTGACGGTGTCCTTGGTGTGGCGGTACGCGCTGTCGTTGTCCACCTTCTTGCCGCGGGCGGAGTTCACGCCACCCTGCGCGGCGATGGAGTGCGCACGGCGCGGTGCGTCGTGGTAGGTGAAGGCCTTCACGTTGTAGCCCAGCTCGCCCAGCGCCGCGGCGGCAGCGCCGCCGGACAGGCCGGTGCCCACCACGAGGACGGTGAACTTGCGGCGGTTCAGCGGGGAGACCAGGTTCATGTGGTCCTTCTGGTAGCCCCACATGTCCTTCATGCGGACCTCGTCGCGGTTGGGCTCCGCGGCGTCCAGAATGTGCCCCGGGGTCACGCCGGGAGCGGCGGACTCGGGCTGGCGGAAGCCGCCGGACGTCTCCTGGCCGGCAGCACCCTGGGCGCCCACTGCGCCGGTAGCGGTGGTGTCGGCTGCGCCGCCCTGAGCACCCTTATTGGGGTTGTATGCGGTAGTCATAGTGTGTTTCTCCTCTATCAGCCGTTACCGGGAAAAGTCGGGGACGAAGCCGCACGCGATGGCAATCGGCATCACGACGTTGCCGATGACCACGATGAACGGGAGGACGTACGCCAGCAGGACCATCAGGCCGCGGCCGCGCTCGCCGAGCCAACCGAGGTCGGAGACAGCGAGGTAGATGCCGTGGGTCAGGTGCATCAGCAGCGCGAGGTTGGCCACGACGTAGATCAGGGTGACCCACCAGCGGCCCGGCGCGAAGGTGGCGAGCATGTTGTTGCGCACCTCGCCGTGGACGAACTGGTCAGAGGCGACGACCTGGCCCGTGGTCAGATCCAGCAGGTGGAAGATGACGAAGAGCAGCAGGATTACGCCGGTGATGAGCATCCAGCGGGTCGCGGTGGACTGCCAACCACCCATCAGGCCCGTGCGCTTGAACTTGCCGCGCGACTGGGACGAGCGCGCCTTCAGCGTGAACGCACCCCAGACGTGCAGCACCAGGCAGACGAGCAGCACGATGCGGGCGATCCAGAGGAAGCCCTCGTGCGGGAGCAGCGGCTCGCCGATCTCGCGCAGGAAGCGGCCGTATTCATCAATCGGCGCTTGCCCGTTGGCGTGGAGCGGCATAAAGATCTTCAGGTTGCCCACCATGTGGCCGAGCACAAAAAGACCGAAAATGAGGCCGGTGACGGCCATGGTCAGCTTCAAAGCCCACGTTGGGTAGGACGGCCGCTCGCGCAGCGGCTTTTCAGTGATTTTACCGTGACGAATGGCTTCACGGTCTGCGTTTTGTACAGTCATGGCACCTCCAGTGTCGCTACTACTGTAGGCAACCTTTGGGCACCCCACCTATTTATTCGCGCCACTTCCGCGCTCCCACACCCCCTCCCACCTCGAATAATGGGAATACCTTTCTCGCTTGACCCCCAGAGCGCGCCCGCTCCCAGCAACTTTCAACGTTCCCAGCCCACCCTACGGTAATTTGTGACCTTGCACACTCTCGCCGCATTTTGTTCATGATCCCCCTGCCCGCACCCCTTAATGTGTCAACCTTTCGTTGGTAAGTTCGCCCTTAGTTTCAACTCCAGGTTGAGCCTTCGCTTTTCGACGCCCCCCCGTGGCACGCAAAAAGCGCCCCGGCGATAACCGGAGCGCTTGGGGTGGGTCGACGGTGGCGTCGACAAGCAACTGCCTACAGGTTGATCATGTGACCTTCGACGCCGTGGGCAACTTCCTTGAGCACCTCGGACAGCGTCGGGTGAATGTGGATGCTGCGGGCGATCTCACCGGCGGTGAGGTCGAAGCGCTGGGCCAGAGTGATCTCCGGCAGGAGCTCGGAGACGTGCGGGCCGACCAGGTGCGCGCCGAGGATCTCGCCGAACTCGGCGTCGGCGATGAGCTTGCCAAAGCCGGCGGTCTCGGCCAGGCCGACAGCCTTGCCGTTCGCGGAGAACGGGAAAGTCGCAACCTTGATCTCGCGGTCCGGCCACTTCTCCTTCGCCTGCTCCTCGGTGTAGCCCATGGACGCGACCTGCGGGTTACAGAAGGTCGCGCGCGGGGTCATCATGTAGTCCTCGATCTCCAGGGTCTCCGCGCCAGCGATCGTCTCCGCGGCGATGATGCCCTGAGCCTCCGCGACGTGGGCAAGCTGCAGCTTCGCGGTGACGTCGCCGATGGCGTAGATGTGCTCGACGTTGGTGCGCATGCGATCGTCGATAGCAATGGCGCCACGCTCGGTCAGCTCGACACCCGTGTTCTCCAGGCCGTAGCCCTCGGTGCGCGGGGCGAAGCCGACGGAGATCATCACGCGATCCACGGTGAGCGTCTCAGTCTTGTCGGTGCCATTCTTCTGAATGTCCACCTCGACCTCGGAGCCGTTGTCGCGCACAGCGGTGGTGGCGTGGCCGGTCAGCAGCTTCACGCCGAGCTTCTTGTACTTCTTCGCAATCTCCTTGGACACGTCCTTGTCCTCGTTGGGCAGGACGCGGTCCATGTACTCCACAACCGTCACGTCGACGCCGTAGTTGGACAGCACGTAGGCGAACTCCATGCCGATCGCGCCGGCGCCCACGATGACCATCTTCTTCGGGGCCTCGGGGTTGAGGATCTGCTCCTCGTAGGAGACAACATTCTCGGACAGCTCAATGCCCGGGAGCGTGCGCACAACGGAGCCAGTGGCGATAATGCAGTCGTCGAAGGTGACGGTCGTGCCCTTGTCGTCGCCCTCGGTGATCTCGATCGTGTTCGCGTCGGTGAAGGAACCAAGGCCATTGATCTCGGTGATCTTGTTCTTCTTCATCAGGTAGTGCACGCCACCAACGATCTTCTTCGAGACCTGGCGGGAGCGCTTGTGGGCGTCCGAGTAATCGAACTCCACGTCACCCTTAATGCCGAACGTCTTGGCATCGTGGTTGAAAATCTCTGCAACCTCAGCGTTCTTAATCAACGCCTTGGACGGGATGCAGCCCACGTTGAGGCAGACACCGCCCCAGTACTGCTTCTCTACAACTGCAACCTTCTTACCCAGCTGAGCTGCACGGATGGCGGCAACGTACCCACCGGGGCCCGCGCCGAGGACAACAACGTCAAAATGTTCTTTACTCACGCCACACAGGATACGTGCATTCCCCAACTTTGGGTATGCATTCCCCCACATCGCGCTTCCGCGAGTGCCGTACAGCGCCCGAATGTGGGTACCGAGCACCCCGAAACACCCTGTACTCCGGTTTCGCTCCTGTAACGTGACGGCCGTCTGGCAATATATACGGAAGCAACGACGAGCCCTCCCGTTTGTTCACACCGTTTACACAGCTAACTAGGAAAGCGAGCCACCGTGAAGTTCACGCGCCCCGCACTCGCCGCCGTCGCCGCAGTTGCCATCGCCGCAGCCGCGGTCCCGGCAGGTATCCACCTCAGCGCCGACAGCGAGGAAGGCACCCAGCCCGCGCAGATCGCCGCCGCACAATCCACCACCTCCGCGACCGTGCCGGAGACGACGGAATCCACCGCATCTTCTGAGCCGGCAGAGACCACTGAGTCTTCTGAGTCGTCTGCGTCCTCTGCGCCGAGCGAGCCAACTTCGGACGCCGAGGACTCCGACAGCGAGCTCACCGACGCCAACGGCGGCGGCGCTTCCAACCCGACCGGGGACGAGGGCGAGGTCGGCGCGCTTATCGACGATGTCCTGTCCGGCCCCGAAACCGACCCCGACAAGCTGAACAACATGCAGGAGGAGCGCGCTACTTCCGCCGGTACCGTCAAGCCGCTCACCCGCTCCCTGCCCGCCGCCACCGGCGGCACGCAGGAATGGGTGGACAAGATCAAGCTTTTCGACGGTGGCGAGGCCGTCGAGGTCTACTCCCCCTCCATGGAGCGCGACATCCCGGTCGCGATCATCCGCGCGACCGACGACCAGGGCAACTACATCAAAGACGCGCCGACCTACTACCTGCTCAACGGCGCCGGCGGCTCCGAGCAGGACACGGACTGGATCGCCCAGGCCGGCGGCACCCTCGACCGCACCCTGGGCCACGAGCCCGTCAACGTGGTCATCCCGATGGAGGGAGCCTTCTCCTACTACGTGGACTGGCTCACCGAGCCGGACAAGAACCGTTACATGAACGGCAAGCAGCTGTGGTCCACCTTCCTAGCCAAGGAACTGCCGCAGGCAATCGAGCCGTACATGGACACCACCAACGACCGCCGCGCGGTCTCCGGTTTCTCCATGTCCGCCACCTCCTCGCTCCTGCTCGCTGAGCACAACCCGGGCTTCTACAAGGCGGTCGGCTCCTTCTCCGGCTGCGCCGCGACCTCCCGCCCGCTCCCTTGGTTCTTCGTCGGCCTGACGGTGAACCGCGGCGGCGGCCTGACCCCGGATGAGCTGTGGGGCCCGATGGGCTCCGAGTACAACCGCTACAACGACGCGCTCGTCATGGCGGAGTACCTCAAGGGCACTGACCTGTACATTTCTAGCGGCACCGGCCTGGTCAGCGAGACCGACACCATCGGCTACCTGAAGAACCAGCGCAACCTGGAATCCAGCCGCGCCTTTTCTAACCACCTCACCCTCCTGGTCGAGGGCGGCGTGATCGAGGGCGCGATGAACGCCTGCACCCACGACCTGCGCGCCAAGCTGGACGCCAAGGGCATCCCGGCGCACTACAACTTCCGCGCCACCGGCACCCACTCCTGGCCGTCCTGGCTGGAGGACATGCGCGAGTCCTGGGCAACCGTGATCCGCCCGGCGCTGCTCCCGGACGAGCCGGAGACCACGACCGAGAAGGATACCCCGGCGGCCCCCGAGAAGCCGACCGGGACCGCCGCACCGGAAGCACCGGCCCTGCCGACGCTCCCAACCGAGCCGACTGAAACGACCACTGCCGCCGAGTCTTCCGAGTCCGCCGCCGCCACCGCGACGGATGAGGCAACGGAAACCACGGAAACCACTGAAACCACAGCGCCGACGGAGACCACCGCGGCCGACGCCAACTAGTCGCCCGCCGGAAACGCCTCGAGGGCTGGCTTGCACCGAGTGCAAGCCAGCCCTCAAACTATTGGGCCACAAACGTGCGGCTTAGAACAGCCCCAGACCGTAGGCGATGGTGGAGGAGGTCGACGAGCCAAAGTTGAGGATCTGGCCGAGCGCCTCGTTGATCTGGACCTGGATGGTTTCCAATCCGTTCATGTGAAAAACCTCGTTTTCTGTCACCGCTGTTACAAACTGTGCGGCCTATTGTCGCACACTGTAACCTCAATTGCCCCATGAGTAACGTAAGATGAGCACTCGGCAATATCTGAAACAGTGGGCACTCCCGCTTCTCTCTGTTACTCCCAAGACAACCTGGAAAAGGAATGCAGGACTGATGAACTTGAAGGGAGCCGTGGTTGCCGCGGCGTCGACAATCGCTCTGGCCTGCGGTATGACCCCGGCGGCGGACGCCGCCACCGTCACCGCCGCCCAGGTCGCGGGGCAAACCCCGGTGGGCACTGTGAAGGCGTGGGACGCGCGGTCCAACCCGCCGCTGGCGCTGAACACCAACCGCCCGCAGTCGTGGACCCAGCAGGTAGACCACAAGAACGTGCTGTCGTACCAGGTGTACTCGCCTTCCATGCGGCGTGACATCCCGGTCGCGGTGATCCCGGCAACCAATTCCGCCGGGCAGCGCGTGCCCAACGCACCGATCATTTACCTGCTCAACGGCGCAGGGGGCGCGGAGCAGGATCAGGATTGGCTGAAGTCCTTTACCAGCCGCGAGTTCTTTGCAGGCAAGGGCGTCAACGTGGTCATCCCGCAGGCGGGCGCGTTCTCGTACTACACCGACTGGGTAGACCAAAACCCGCAGGGGCGATACGTCCGCGGGCCGCAGAAGTGGGAGACGTTCCTCACCCAGGAGCTGCCCGGCCCGATGGAGCGCACGCTCAACGCGGACAACCGCCGCGCCATCGTCGGCTTCTCAATGTCCGGCACGAGCGCGCTCGTGCTGCCGGAGCACCGCCCTGGCTTTTACGACGCCGCCGCCTCGTTCTCCGGCTGCGCCGCCACCGCCTCCCCGCACGGATACAACTACGGGCGCGTGACCGTCAACCGCGCGGCGAACATCCCGAACTTCCAGGAGATCACCCCGGAGCAAATGTGGGGCCCGATGGGCAGCCCGAACAATGTGTGGAACGACGGGCTGGCCAACGCCGAGCGCCTGCGCGGCACCAAGCTCTACATCTCCTCCTCCACCGGCCTGGCTGGCCGGAAGGACCAGGTCAGCTACCTGGTGGGCGAGGCCGGCGTGCCGGAGATCGCGGCGGGTGTCGCCGCCACCACGTTGCAGGTCGAGGGTGGCGCGATCGAGGCCGCCATCAACCAGTGCAACCACGACCTGCGCGCAAAGCTCGACGGGCTGAACATCCCGGCGCACTACGAGTTCCGCAACGCTGGCACGCACTCCTGGGGATACTGGCAGGACGACATCCAGCAGGCATGGTTCACCACCATCGCCCCTGCGTTTGGGATGTAGTAGATGCACCCGCAGAGCAAGCAGAGCAATCAGCCCCGCAGCAGAGCGATCGACCCGGCGCTGCTCGACCAGATCACCGGAGATGAGGCGCTGGCGTGGGCCAACGCGTGGTCCGCCGACACCGAGGCCTCGCTGACCGCGCCCGGCAGCCCGCTCACCGAGGAGGCTGCGCGCCTCCGCAGCGACATCCGCGCCGCCCTGGACACCGACGCGCGCATCCCCTACGTGCTGCGCCGCGGCGATTTCCTCTACAACTTCTGGCGCGACGCCTCGCGCCCCCGCGGCGTGTGGCGCCGCACCACCTTGCCCGAGTTCCTGGCTCCGGAAACGGAGTGGGAGGAACTGGTGAGCGTGGATACGCTTGCCCGCGCAGAGGGCGAGGACTGGGTCTGGAAGGGCGCGACCGTGCTGCCGCTGACGCAGGACCGAGCGCTGCTGCGGCTGTCGCGGGGCGGCGCCGACGCGGTGACCATCCGCGAGTTTGACCTGCACACCCGCGCCTTTGTCGCCGACGGTTTCCGCATCGATGAGGCCAAGACCGATGTGAGCTGGGTCGACCGCGACACGCTCCTGGTGGGCACGGACCTGGGTGAGGACTCGCTCACCCACTCCGGCTACCCCGCGCAGGTTCGCCGCTGGCACCGCGGCACGCTGCTCGCGCAGGCGGAGGAGATCTTCCGCGGCGAGGCGAGCGACGTCGCCGTCGGCGCCTCCTACGACCCCACTCCCGGCTACGAGCGCACCGTGATCACCCGCGCCCTGGATTTCTACACGTCCCGGACCTGGGTCGACGGCCACGAGCTGGACCTGCCGCTGGACTGCAGCGCGGTGCCCTACAAGCAGTGGCTGTTCATCATCCCGCGCACCGACTACCAGCCAGCAAGCGAAACAATCCCGGCCGGCGCGCTCGCCGTCACCGACCTGGAGCGCTTCCTCGCGGGCGAGCGCGACTTCCGCGTCCTGTCCGACTTGTCCGACTCAGGCGCGGTTGAAGACCTCTCGCTGACCGCCAACTACGCCTTCGTCACCACGCTCGACAACGTGTCCACCCGCATCGAGCGCATCGCCCTCGGCACCTGGGAGCGCACCGACGTCCCGCTCCCGCCGGCCTCGGCCGCGCACATCGTGGCCACCAGCCCGCTCGACGGCGATGAGGTATGGCTCAACACCTCCAGCTTCACCACGCCGAGCACGCTTTCGCTTCTCGACGCCACCGCGCCCGATCACCCCAACGCGGCCAAGCACGCCCCCGCCCTCTTTGACCTTTCGGACACCGCAGGGCTGGAAACCCGCCAGCACTGGGCGACCTCCGCCGACGGCACCCGGATCCCCTACTACATCACCGGCGACTTCTCGCGCGGCCCGCGCCCGACGCTGGTGGGCGGCTACGGCGGCTTCGAGGTCTCGCTTACGCCGTCGTTTTCCAACGTGCGCGGCATCGCCTGGCTGTCCAAGGGCAACTTCTACGTACAGCCCAACCTGCGCGGCGGCGGCGAGTTCGGCCCCAGCTGGCACTCGCAGGCGGTGAAGGCGAACCGCCACAAGGTGTGGGAGGACCACCGCGCGGTGCTGGAAGACATCGTCGCTCGCGGCTACGCCACGCCCGAGCGCATTGCCATCCGCGGCGGCTCGAACGGCGGGCTGCTCACCTCCGGTGCGCTCACCCAGTACCCGGACCGCTTCGGCGCCGCCGTGGTGCAGGTCCCGCTCACGGACATGCTGCGCTACCACACGCTCTCCGCCGGGGCGTCGTGGATGGCGGAGTACGGGGACCCGGACGACCCTGCCGAGCGCGCCTTTATTGAGACGTGGTCGCCGCTGCACAACGTGGCCAGCGCCCCCGCCTACCCGCCGGCCCTGGTGACCACGTCCACCCGCGACGACCGCGTCCACCCCGCCCACGCGCGCACCTTCGCGCTCGCGCTGTGGGAAGCCGGCCAGCCGGTCGACTACTTTGAAAACACCGCCGGCGGGCACGCGGGCGCGGCCGACAACGAGCAGGTGGCGCGCGTGGAGGCCATGATCTACACCTGGCTGGAACGCCAGATCGGCGACACAGCAACGGCGGAGCGCACGCAGTGAAGAACCTGACGCTGGCCACCATCTTCGCGGCCATCAGCGGCTTCGTCGTGCTCTGGGTCGCCGCCCGCGCCCTGGACCCGGAGACGGGCTACCGGTACTTCGCCGCGTTCTGGAGCGTCTTCTTCGCGGGCGCCGGGCTTGTCGACGGCATCACGCACGAAACCACCCGCGCCGTCGCCTCCGCCGCCGAGACCGGCAAGCGCGGCGCGGCCAACCCGTGGCGCATCGGCGCCCGGCTCGCGGCGCTGGTCCTCGTCGTCGTCGCGGTCGGCGGCGCCCTGCTCATGGGCACCGTCGTACCGCAGTCCCCGGGCACCGCCACTGCCCTGCTCACCATCGGCCTGATCAGCTACGTGTTCCAGGCCGTACTGGCGGGCGTCCTGTCCGGCTCGCACCTGTGGGACCGCTACGCCGCACTCTTCGCCCTGGACTCGGGCGTGCGCCTGGTCCTCGCCGTGGTGGCGTGGGCCGCCGGGTGGGGCCTGCCGGTCTTCCTGCTCATCACCGTGATCGGCGCGGCGAGCTGGCTCACCCTGCTGCGCCGGGAGCACCTGCGGGTACCGGTGGACGTGGACCGCGGCCTGTTCGTACGCCGCATGGTCACCGCCATGGTGGCCTCCGGGGCGTCGGCGGCGCTGATCACCGGCTTCCCTGCCGTGATCAACGCGGCGTTTCCCGGCGCGCCGGTGGCGGCGGTGATCAACGCCGTGATCCTTACCAGGGCGCCCGTGCTCGTGCCGCTGCAGCGTTTCCAGTCGGCCCTGGTGGTCCGGTTTGTGGAGCACCGCGACCGGATCTACACGGCACTGGCCATGCCGATTGGCGCGGTCCTGGGGCTCGGCGCGGTGGGGTTCGTCGCCGCGTGGGCGGTCGGCCCGCTCATCCTGCGCGTCGCGTTCTCGCCGGAGTACGCGATGGGCGGGGTGTCGCTCGGCGTGCTCACCTTCGCGTCCGCGTTCGTGGGCGCGCTCATGATCACCGGTGTTGCGGTGCTCGCCCTGGAGCGCCACGGCTGGTACGTCGCCGGGTGGCTCACGGCCACGGCGGTGGCGTTTGGGATTTTGTTCGCGGCGCCGGTGGGTGCTGAGGGTGGGGGCACGGTGGCGTCGATAAGCATTGCCCTCTTCGCAGGCCCCCTGGCCGGCGCGCTGGTGCATGTGGCGGGGCTGCGGCGCGCGCTAAGGTAGTTCCCTATGGGAACAATGCTGGTCACCGGCGGTGCCGGGTTCATCGGGTCCAACTTCGTGCGCACGGCGCTCAGCAGGGTGGACAAGATTGTGGTGCTGGACAAGCTCACCTACGCGGGCAATCGGGACAGCCTCGCCGGGTGCGACGTGGAGCTCGTGCGTGGCGACGTCGCCGACGCCCCACTGGTCAACCGCCTCGTCGCACGCGCCGACACCGTGGTGCACTTCGCCGCGGAATCGCACAACGACAACTCGCTGCGCGACCCCTCGGCGTTCATCCAGACGAACCTGGTGGGCACGTACACGCTGCTCGAGGCGGTGCGCGAGCACGGCGCGCGGCTGCACCACATTTCCACCGACGAGGTCTTCGGCGACCTCGCCCTCGGCGGCACGGACGCGTTTACGGAGACAACGCCGTACAACCCGTCCTCGCCCTACTCGGCAACAAAAGCGGGATCGGACCACCTGGTGCGCGCGTGGGTCCGCTCCTTTGGCATCCCGGCGACCATCTCCAACTGCTCTAACAATTACGGCCCCTACCAGCACGTGGAGAAGTTCATCCCCCGGCAGATCACCAACCTGTTGCGCGGCGAGCCCGCGAAACTGTACGGAACGGGCGCGCAGGTGCGCGACTGGATCCACGTGGACGACCACAACGACGCGGTGCTCACCATCCTGGAGCGCGGCGAGCTGGGCCAGACCTACAACATCGGGGCCGGCGGCGCGCACGTGACCAACAAGCAGGTCATCGAGGACATCTGCGAGCTGATGGGCGGCACCTACGAGCACGTCGCGGACCGCCCCGGCCACGACCAGCGCTACACCATGGACGCGACGAAGCTGCGCCGCGAGCTGGGCTGGCAGCCGCGCTACACGGATCTGCGCGCGGGCCTGGAGCAGACGATTGCCTGGTACCGCGATCACGAGTCCTGGTGGGCCGCGGGCAAGGACGCGGTGGAGGCGGGCTACGCGGCGCGCGGCCAATAGGCAGGCTCTAGACTGGCCAGCATGTGTGAGACCCCGATTCAAGGCCTGCAGATTGAACGGCTGACCGTCCACAAGGACAATCGCGGCTGGTTCAAGGAGAATTGGGCCGGCCAGGCGCTCGTGCCCGCGCAGCAGAACGTGAGCTTCAACGCCCGGCGCGGCGCCACCCGCGGGATGCACGCCGAGCCGTGGGACAAGTGGATCTCGGTGGCCACGGGCCGCGTCTACGCCGCGTGGGTGGACATGCGCGAGGGCTCGCTCACCTACGGCAAAACGTTTGGGTTGGAGATCACCCCGGACATCGCGGTGTTTGTCCCGCGCGGCGTGGCCAACGGCTTCCAGGCGCTCGAGGACGCCACGACCTACATCTACCTGGTCAATCAGCGCTACACCCCGGACGGAGCGTACGCGTTTTGCTCGTACAAGGAGGTCGAGTGGCCGCTCGAGCCCACCGAGCTTTCGGAGGCAGACACGAAGCACCCGATGCTTGCCGACGCCACGCCAGTCCCACCCCGCAAAATCCTCGTCACCGGCGCGAACGGCCAGCTAGGCCGGGCGCTCAGGCAGGTGTACGGCGAAGATGAGGCCGACTTTTTCACCCACGACGAGTTCGACCTCACCGACATGCCCGACCTGGACTTCTCCCAGTACTGGGCCGTGATCAACTGCGCCGCATACAACGACGTCAACGGTGCCGAGGACGACCGTGCCACCGCCTGGACGGTCAACGCTGAGGCGCCGGCACAGTTGGCGCGGATAAGCAATGCCCACGATCTGACGCTGGTGCACGTGTCCAGCGACTACATCTTCGACGGCACCCGCGAGGTCCACGACGAGGCGGAGACCCCCTCCCCGCTGTCGGCCTACGGGGCGTCGAAGGCCGCGGGCGATACCGCGGCGCAGGTGGCGCGCAAGCACTACGTGGTGCGCACCGCCTGGGTCTTTGGCGACGGCAACAACTTCATGTCCACCATGGCAGGGCTGGCTGCGCGCGGTGTGGAGCCGAAGGTGATCATGGACCAGCGCGGCCGCCCCACGTACGCCGAGGACCTGGCCAAGGGCATCGCGCACCTGCTTCGCACCCGAGCTGAGTACGGGGTATACAACCTGACCTCGGACGGGGACGCGGTGGGCCGCGACGAGATCGCCATGGCCGTGTTCATCGGCGTGGGGCACGACCCCTCCGAGGTACACCCGGTGACCACAGCGCAGTACGCCGAGCTCAACGGACCGGAGGCGCTGCGCCCGGCGGAGTCCACCCTGAGCCTGGACAAAATCAAGGCGACCGGATTCACGCCAACCAATTGGCGAGCAGCACTCGCCCTGTACCTTGCGATGCAGTAGGTTTAGACGCTGAACTTGCTTTGCCTGAGGAAACCGTAAAAGGAGCTCCACCATGTCTCGCACGCAGATGCCTCGCACGCAGTCCGTCGCGTTAGCCACCGTCGCCGTCCTAGGGGCCGCAGGCCTCGTGGTCCCGGCGCACGCTGCGCAGACGGGGCAGACAGGGCAGACGGGGACGACGTCTGCCACTCCGACGGCCACGGCAACCGGGACCACCACTGCAACGGCAACGCCGACCGCCACCCCGAGTCCCACCGCCGTGACAACCCCGACGGTCACGGTCACCACCACCCCCACGGTCACGCCGACCACCACCACGTCGTCGGCCGCGCCCTCCGCCCCGGACATCCTGCAAGCGATGTCCAGCGGCGATTTCTCCAAGATCAGCAAGCCGCAGATCGCGCTGCTCGTGCTGGGCGTGCTCACCACGGTGCTGGGCCTGGCAGTGAAGTTTGATGTGCGCGAGATCGCCGCCGGCCGCTACACCTTCGAAGACTTCATGAAGGAAATGGCACAGGAGTAAGCGCGGCATCAGCGCGGGCGGGCGTCGTGTGACCGGCTAGTCTGGGACGCATGCGAGGCATCATTCTGGCCGGCGGGTCCGGCACGCGCCTGTACCCGATCACGCAGGGCATTTCGAAGCAGCTCATGCCCATTTATGACAAGCCGATGATCTACTACCCGCTGACCACGCTGATCAGCGCAGGCATCCGCGACATCCTCATCATCACCACCCCGGAGGACGCGGGCGCGTTCAAGCGTTTGCTTGGCGACGGCTCACGCTTCGGAGTCATGCTCAACTACGCAGTCCAACCCTCCCCGGATGGGCTCGCGCAGGCCTTCATCATCGGGGAAGACTTCATCGGCGAGGACTCGGTCGCACTCGTGTTGGGGGACAACATTTTCGAGGGCACGCAGCTCACCCGGATTCTTGGCGAGACCCGCGACGTGGACGGCGGTGCCATCTTCGCCTACGAGGTCTCGGACCCGCAGCGCTACGGTGTCGTCGAGTTCGATGCGGCAGGCACCGCCCTGTCCATCGAGGAAAAGCCGGAAACACCGAAGTCCAACTTCGCCGTCGTGGGCCTGTACTTCTACGACAGCAAGGTGGTGGAGATTGCCAAACAGATCACTCCGAGCGCGCGCGGCGAGCTGGAAATCACCAGCGTGAATGAGGCCTACCTGCGCGAGGGCGCGCTGAAGGTCCACCGGCTGCACCGCGGGGACGTGTGGCTAGACACCGGCACCATTGATTCCATGAGCGAGGCCAGCGCGTACGTGGAGGTCATGCAGAAGCGCACCGGTACCATCATCGGCTCGCCCGAGGTGGCCGCCTACCGGGAGGGATTCATCTCCCGCGACGCGCTCGAGGCCCTCGGCCGCGCCACGCTGAAATCGGGTTACGGGCGCTACTTGTTGGACGCAGCGCGGGACTAGGAGACACTCCGCAATATACTTTTTTACCCTACTTTGTGCTACAAAATTAGTTCAATTCCGCCACACATGGTCGGGGAATGGTATTTTAAAAACCTTGAACTAGCCAGATGTGAAATCTCAGGGCTTCAGAGAAATTTGCCCTGAGATCACACGTTCACAATTCGAAGAAAAGCAGGTCAAGTCATTGCGCGTAGGCGAAGTCACAGTACTCATGTCCGTATACGCAAATACGAAAGCTGAAGATCTCGCCTTCGCCCTGAAGAGCCTACAAGCACAGACTCGGCCGCCCGAACGCATTCTCGTAGTTCTCGACGGCCCAATCGCCCAGGACGTCCATTCGCTTCTCAACAACGTCGATACGCTACCGTTGGAAGAAAATGTTGGCCTCGGGAAAGCTCTGGCAGCTGGACTTCGTGCAGTCGACACCGAATTTGTCGCACGCCTTGACTCGGACGATGCCGCTTTCCCACACCGCATTGAGACTCAGCTCAGTTTCCTCAATAAGCACCCTGACATCTCGGTAGTCGGCTCCTCGATGAGGGAGTTCAACGAAGCGGGTCACGGCAATATTAGAAAACTGCCGGAATCTCCCTCGGCGATTGCAAAATACGTCCGACTCAACTCCCCAATGAACCACCCTTCGGTAATGTTTCGCACCGCCGACGTACTTGCCGTAGGAGGTTACCGCGATCTACGTGGCATGGAGGACTACGATTTATGGGCACGCATGATCTCGCAGGGGAAGAAACTTTATAATCTCCCAGAACCTCTAACATATTTTCGAGTGGATCAAGACCAGTTCAGACGCCGTTCCGCGAACAACGTACGCGAGGCTGAAAGAGAACTTCAAACCGCGCTGGTTCAGTATGGCCTAGTCTCGCCGGTGCGCGCGCGCCTCAACTTCGTCCTCCGAAACCTCTACCGCGCGCTCCCACTACACCTCATGCAGCGCGCATATGGCGTGCTGTTCCATCGAAGTAAGTGAACACCGTTTTCGCTGACTATTCCTCACAGACTGCTCACGCGCGTGTACGCCCTACTTTTCCATCGAGACCGGTAACGTATTGAGCGCTATGAACCAATCTCGCGGCGTCGATAAGCATTCGGCGCAATACCTAGGGCGCGAACAGGGCGCGCACGAGTCTTTCACCGACACCTGGCTCATCGTCCCCTGCTACAACGAGGGTCAGGTCATCCAGGACGTGTTGGAGCACGCGCGGGAAACGTTTCCCAATATCGTGGCGGTCAATGACGGCTCGCACGACAACTCCGCCGAGTCGATCCACGCCGCGGGCGCGCACCTGGTCAACCACCCGGTGAATCTTGGCCAGGGCGCCGCGATCCAGACGGGTGTTGAGTACGCGCGTACTCAGCCTGGCGCGAAGTACTTTGTTACCTTCGACGCCGACGGCCAGCACCAGGTCAAAGACGTGAAGCGCATGATCCACCGGCTGCGCACCGAGCCGATTGACATCGTCGTGGGCACCCGCTTCGCAGGCCAGGAGGAGACGCAGGTGCCGTGGATCAAGCGCCTCGTGCTGAGAACGGTGGTGCTCCTCTCTCCTCGCACCCGCAGACTTGGGCTGACCGACGCGCACAACGGCCTGCGCGCCTTCAATGCCAAAGTGGCACACGAGATGAACATCCGTATGAATGGGATGTCGCACGCCTCCGAAATTGTCAGCATGATTGATGCGCAGGGGTGGCGCGTGGCTGAGGAGCCGGTGGACATCCTGTACACCGAGTACTCCATGAGCAAGGGCCAGTCCCTGATCAACGGTGTGAACATCCTCGCGGACGGCATTGTGGCAAGGAGGCTCCCATGATCCAGCTGTTCCTCATCCTGGCGACCCTGGTGCTGGTCATCTACTTCTTCACTCACCGCAAGAAGGCGAACGCGAAGGCGTGGGTCAAACTCGGTTTCGTGGTGCTCGTCTTCGCGGCAATCTGGGCGATCCTGCGCCCCGACGACGTCACGGTGCTGGCCAACTGGCTCGGGGTGTCTCGCGGCACAGATCTCATGCTGTACGCGCTCATCTTCGCGTTCTTCTTCACCACCATCTCCACGTGGACCCGGTTCCGCGAACAGGAGCTGCGTTATGCCCGCTTGGCCCGCGCGGTAGCCTTACAGAATGCGGTGCGCCCGGAAGATCCGTACGGCGCAGCGACTCAAGCATCGCAACCTGAATAGGAGTATTTTTACCGTGAGCGATACGAAGATCCCACCCCTGATGTGGGCCTTTACGGCCGTGCTCGCCATCGGCACCGGCGTGGGCGGATATCTCATTGGCAACCAGACCGCGACGCCGCCCGCCGCGACGGAGACCGCTCAGCAGTCTACCCAGGCAGAGGCCCCGAAGGTGGATGTTGCTCGCCGCGAGTCCGACGACGCCATGGCGCTTGGCGACGTCGACGCCCCCGTCGTCATCTCCGAGTTCTCCGACTGGGCCTGCCCCTACTGCATGCGCTTCGCCGCGCAAACGATGCCGGAGATTGTGAAGCAGTACGTGGACACCGGCAAGGTCCGCTTCGAGATGAACGACTTTGTCATCAACGGACAAGGCGCCCTCAACGGGGCGCGCGCCGGCCGCGCCGCCGCGGACCAGGGCAAGTTCTTCGAGTTCCAGGAGGCCTACGTCGCGGCTGCCTCCAAGGTAGAGGGCCACCCGGACTTCTCCCTCGACGAGCTCGCCGGCTTTGCCAAGGAGGCCGGCGTGCCGGACCTTGAGCAGTTCCGCTCGGACGCGGAAAGTGACAAGTACGACCAGGCGCTTTCGGAGGCGAACACGCTCGCCCAGCAGTCCGAGGTCACCGCCACCCCGACCTTTATCATCAACGGCCAGGTGCTCGAGGGCGCGCTACCTTTTGAGAAGTTCGCCGAGGTCATCGACGCCGAGCTGGAGAAGGCCGACGCCTAACCCGGGCTCGCCGGGCTAGAAGCCGCGGCGGATCCACTCCTCCAGGTGCGGGGCCTCCGCACCGATGGTGGTGTGGTCGCCGTGGCCGGTGCGCACCACCGTCTCCGCGGGCAGGTCCAGTACGGACGTCTGCAGGGAGTGGATGATGGTGTCAAAGGACGAGAACGAGCGACCTGTAGCGCCCGGGCCGCCCTGGAACAGGGTGTCGCCCGAGAACAGCTCGCCGGCCTCCTGCGCGTAGACGACCACGGAGCCGGGCGAGTGGCCCGGGGTGGACAGCACCTTGAGGTCGGTGCCGGCGATCTGGAACGTGGTGCCGTCGACAAGCTGCTCATACTGCGCGTTGGGGTTCTCGCGCTGCCACAGGAAACCGTCGGTGGGGTGCAGGTACACCGGCGCGTTGACCAGGCGAGAGAGCTCTGGTGCGGCGTCGATGTGGTCCGAGTGCCCGTGGGTGGCGATGATGCCCTTGACGCGGCGGTCGCCCACCGCGGCGGCGATGGCGTTGGCGTCGTGGGCGGCGTCGATGATGTAGACCTCACTGTCGTCGCCGACGATCCAGACGTTGTTGTCCACCTCCCACTCGCCGCCGTCCAGCTTGAACAGGCCGGAGGTGACAACGTTTTCTACGCGGAATGTCATGGTGGTCCTTTCGGGCTCGGTCTGACTAGAACTCGACGACGCTGCGCAGCACGTCGCCACGCTTCATCTTGGCAAGGGCGTCCTCCACGTCGCCTACGCCGATACGCTCGGAGACGAACTCGCCGAGCGGGAAGCGGCCCTGCAGGTGCAGGTCCACGTAGGTGGGGAAGTCGCGCTCCGGCAGGCAGTCGCCGTACCAGGCCGGCTTGATGGAGCCGCCGCGACCGTAGACGTCGATAGCCGGCACGTCGATGTGGTCGGTCTGGTTGGGCACGCCCACCATGACCATGCGGCCGGCCAGGTCGCGCGAGTAGAAGGCCTGGCGCCAGGTGGGCTGGATACCCACGGCGTCGATGGCGACGTCGGTGCCGAAGCCGTCGGTGAGCTCGCGGACCTTATCAATGACCTCCTGCTCGCTGAGGTCCTTCGCGCACACGGCGTGGGTGGCGCCGAAGGTCTCTGTGGCGGCGTCGCACTTGCGCTGGTCAATGTCCACCGCGATGATCTTCGATGCGCCCGCGAGTGCAGCACCCGCCACTGCGGCCAGGCCAACGCCGCCCAGGCCGAAGACGGCGACGGAATCGCCGCGCTGGATGTCGCCGGTGTTCACGGCCGCACCGAGGCCGGCCATGATGCCGCAGCCGAGCAGGCCCGCGGCCGCCGGATCCTCGTCCGGGTTCACCTTGGTGCACTGCAGCTCGTGGACCAGGGTCTTCTCCGCGAACGAGCCGATGCCCAGCGCCGGGGTGAGCTCGGTGCCGTCCTCCAAGGTCATGCCCTTGGAGGCGTTGTGGGTGTTAAAGCAGTTCTTCGTGTCGCCCTTGCGGCAGGCGCGGCACTCGCCACAGACTGCGCGCCAGTTCAGCACGACAAAATCGCCGGGCGCCACGTGGGTGACGTCCTCGCCGACAGTGTCGACCACGCCAGCGGTCTCGTGGCCGAGGAGGAAGGGGAAGGCGTCCTCGATGTCGCCGTCACGGTATGCCAGGTCGGTGTGGCACACACCGGTGGCCTGGACTTTCACCACGACATCGTTGGGGCCCGGCTCCGGGATGACGATGGTGGTGACTTCAACGTCTGCACCTTTTTCGCGGGCGATGACACCTTGGACCTTTTGAATACTCATAGGGCCCTACCGTACCGGATTTTGGAGATCTGTCACTTATCCGAGCATTGATCCAAGCACTGCACCCCTCACACCAACCAAAATCTTGACACATACCTAGATACGTTTCATACTTAGGTACATGACATTCCCCCAACCTTGGATACGCGCGTTCATGCCGGCTGCGGTCCTCCGATGCCTCGCCGACGGGCCCGCGCACGGCTACGCCATTGCGCAATCGCTCGAGCCCCTCGGCTTCGGCAGACCAAAGGGCGGCTCCCTCTACCCCGTCCTGGGCAAGCTCGAGGACGCCGACCTCATCGAAGCCCACTGGGCCCCCAGCGAAAGCGGGCCCGGCCGCAAGACCTACTCCATCACCAGCAAGGGCAAGGCCGAGCTCTTCGACTACGGCACCCAGCTCGATCAGCTCAGAACGGCGCTACGCGACGGCCCGGCGCGCACCGACCCCACCAATTCCGCGAACCCCACTACCCCCCGAAAGGACACGAAATGAGCTTCTGGACCGACCGCGCAACCCTCGTCCTCACCCTCAACCACGGCTTTTCCCGCGACGCGGCCGAGCAAGCCGCCGCCGATGCCGCAGCGCACGCAGACGCCGACGGGCTCACGCCCGAGGCCGCCTTTGGCAAGGCCGACGAGTGGGCAGAATCCCACGCCGCCGAGGTCCGCGACGACCTGGCACACGGTGGCACGGACCCATTCATGAGTCAGGGACTGGCGCGCCCACCGCGCCTGGCCTGGATCTTCTTCGTCGCCACGGCAGGCTTCGCCATCGGACTCACCGTCGCCACCTGGAACGAAGACGTCACCCTTGGCATGGCGATCACCCCGGCGGTCCTCGCGCTCGGGCTGAGCTTCACGCTCGCCACCTACTGGAGGCTCTATACCCGCATGGCGAAGTGGAAAGCTGCTGCCATCGCGACCGTCCCGCTCGTGGCGCTCAGCCTCCTCGGCGCGTGGGCCATCATGGCGCTGGACGCGATCTCGCTGCCGTTTGGCAACGGGTGGAGCCTGATCCTCGCGCTTATCATGTCGGCCGCGGCGTTCTTCTTGCCGTGAAAGAAGCAGACGCCCGACGACGCCACATACACCACTCCTGCCGCCGGCGATTGGGACAGCACGGTCGCCGGGGAGTTACGCGCCCGTGGTGAGTACCGCGAGCGCGAGATCCGCGAAGTGCTTGCGGAGGCCCACGCGTTCGCCGAGGAAAACGGCACGACGGTGGAGGAAGAATTCGGTGACGCGAAGCGCTATGCGCACAGCCTCCCGTCGCGCCCGAAGCGCAAGCTGCAGCGCGCAGCCAACATCAACGCCGGCGTATTCTTGCTCACGCTCGCCAACATGGCGCTCAACTACTCCAGCGAGGACGGGCCAAACATGGTCGGCGTCGGTTTGTTCGGATTTGCCGCGTTATGCTCCGGCGCCGCGGCGATCCAATTGTGGTTTAAGATGCGGCGATCCTAGCCGCGACGTGGGCATGGCCACGCTGGTTGACGTGGATGGGCAGGTTGCCCGGCCCGCCGTAGAAGTCCACCAGGCCGGCCCACATGCGCTGGTTATCCGGCGAGCACATGTTGTTGTTCCAGGTGGACGGCTTCATGTCCAGGAACTCCACACCGGTCGCGCGCGCAAGGTCAACCTGCGCCCACTGCGCGGAGTCCTCCCACTCCTGCACCGCCGCGAACGGGGTGTAGTCCGACACGTTCGGCGCTACATGGAAGAGGCAGACGCGATCACCCTGCGTGATCTTGGGGTAGCCGACGATCTGGATGCGCGCATTAGGGGCGGCGGCGCGAATGCGGTTGATCTGCGGCACCATGGCGGCGACAAAGTCGCGTCGAAAAGCGGCTCGATCGCGCCCGTCGTTGTGGTAAGTGTCGTTGAAACCGGTGGAGATGATCACGCGGGCCGTGCTGGGGGTCAGGCCGCCCTCGTTGACGGCGCGGGTGACCTGGGAGGCGAACTGCGGCCCCTTCTGGATGGAAACCGTGCCCGTGCAGGAGTAGTCCCAGGCGGGCAGCCCGAGTCGGCCGGCCGCCTGCTTGCCCCAGCTGGTTGGCGAGGTCGGGCACCACGTGGTCACGGAAGAGGAACCGCGCGGGTCCAGCCCGAGCTTGCCCGCCGCCCACTGCGGGCCGCTCGGGTCCGCGATAACGGAGTCGCCGAGGATGACCAGGTTTCGCTCCTGCGCCTGCGCGGCCGGTGCGACGGCCGTGCCGGCAGCCCCGACGGAGCCGATGGTGGCCAGGACCGCTGCGCAGGTGGCGGCAACCTTGGTACGAAGTGAAGTGCGCGTCATGTTCCGTATGCTCCTTGTGGCGGCATTATGTACAGGATGTGTATCCCCAAGTCGTGGACAAACGTTACCCGTGCCATACTTTCACCACAACATAAGTCACATACGTTTACTGAATTAACATCCCAACTCTTTTTGTGTAACTAAGCAGATATGCTGTGTCTGCCAGCTTTTCAGGGAAAGAAGGACCTCGCGCCATGCCGCACCCCGCACTCTCTCCCGTGGGCCGCGCCGCGTTCACCGCGCGCTCCGCGGTCCGCTTCCTCCGCGCCGCCACCCGCGCCGGCTTCATCAGCGCCGAAGGCGGGCCGAAAGCCCTGTTCACCCTCGCGCCCGCGCTCGCGCGCTACCACTTCACCACCGCGCGCGAGGTCGAGCAGGGCGCCGCGGCAGTGCCCGAGCGCACCGCGCTTATCGACGACGACGGCCTCCTCACCTACCGCCAGCTCCGCGACCACTCGCGCGCCCTCGGCCGCTGGATGCTTGACGTCCAGCGCACGCAGGCCCTCGACGCGCTGCGCATCGGCGTGATGGCGCGCAACGGCCGTGGCATCATCCTGCCCCTCGCGGCGAAGGGCTACACCGGCGGCACGATCTTCCTGCTCAACATCGGTTCCTCCCCCGAGCAGCTGGCCGGCATCATCGCGGAAAACGACATCAACATCCTGTTCATCGACGACGAGTTCGCCGACCGCATCCCCGAGGGGATCGACCACGTCACCACGGTGTGGGCGCACACTTCCCGCGACCACGGCGACGAGCTGACCCAGGCCGGCATCATCGCCCGCGGCACCCGCGACCTCCCCGCACTCCCCACCTTCCCCGCGCACGGCGACATGGTGCTCATGTCATCGGGCACCTCCGGCATCCCCAAAGGCATCCTCCGCCCCGAGCCGAAGCTGCCGATCGTGGCAGCCGGCTACCTCGAAGCCATGCCGTTCCGCTCCGGCCACACCATCCAGATGACGGCGTCCATCTTCCACACCTGGGGGTGGTCCGCACTCAACATCACGCTCGGCGTGCGCGGCACCGTAGTGACCCAGCGCGTCTTCGATCCCGAGAACGTGTTCCGCCAGATCCAGAACTTCCGCTGTGACGGGCTCGTCTCCTCCCCCGTCTTCTTCAAACAGATGCTGGACGTCCCCGGCAACGAGCGCTACGACACCTCGCACCTGAAGTTCATCGGCTCGGCCGGCAACGCGCTCACCCCCGCCATCATTGAGCGCATGCACGACCGCTTCGGCCCCATCCTGGCCAATATCTACGGCTCCACCGAACTCGCCCTCGCCGCGGCCGCCGACCCGGAACTGCTGGCCAGCGACTTCTCCGTCGCCGGCCGCGTCCCGCCGGGCACGGTGCTCAAGCTTTACGACGCCAACGACCAGGAAGTCCCCCAAGGCGAAGTCGGCCGCATCTTCCTCAACAACGAAACGGCCCTGCGCGGCTACACCAACCCGGACACCCCGCTGGTCACCATCGACGGCCTCGTCGAGATGGGCGACCTCGGCTACTTCGACGAGCACGGCTACCTCCACGTCTTAAGCCGCAACGACGACATGATCATCGTCGGCGGCGAGAACGTGCACCCGCAGTCCGTCACCGAGGTCCTGGAGAAGATGCCCGGAGTGGACGAGCTCCACTCCGGCGGCGTCGATGACCCCGACACCTTCAAGCGCATCGCGGTGTGGGTCGTGCGCGAACGCTCCGACGCCGGCGCTCGCCTGACTCCCCAGGCAATTCGCGACTGGGTCCGAGCCCATTTGGCTGACCACTCCATCCCCCGCGACGTAAACTTCGTGGACAAGCTTCCGCGCAACGCGACGGGCAAGGTTGTCCCCCGCCTCCTGCCGGAAAGCCGCCGCGACACATAAGTCCCGAGGACCAGGGCGCCAGCTCTTATCCCCGGGAGGAAGGAACCCCATGGGAGCCGCTGCCCCCGGCACACGCGACAACGCCCGCGCGCCATTCCTCCTCGCCCTCGCGTTCCTCATCACCGCCGGGTGGTCGGCGAACCACTTCGCGTCGGTGCTGGTTCTCCTGCGCCGCGACCACGACATCTCCGCAGTGTTAGCCAACAGCGCTTACGGCATCTACGCGGTTGGGCTCTTCCCCAGCCTGCTCATCGGCGGGTGGGTCGCCGACCGCTTCGGTTCGCGCCCCGCCGTCGTTGCGGGCACAGTCATCGCGGCCGCGGGCAATGTCTACCTCATGCTGGGTATCCCCGGGCACGGGTTGCTCCTCGGCCGCTTCGTCGTCGGGCTCGGGGTGGGGCTGGTGGTCAGCGCCGGTACTACCTGGGCGGGCAGGCTCCGCGGCGCGGGCGGGTCCACGCTCGCGGGCATCGCGCTGACCACCGGGTTCATGCTCGGCCCGGTCTCCTCCGGTGTGGTCGCCCACCTGGCCGCCGACGCGGTGAAGGTCCCGTTCGTGGTGCCGATTGTGATGGCTGTGGGGGTGATGGTGGCGTCGATACGCATGCGCGACGATGGCGCGCCAACGGTGACGAAGACTGCTGAGACTCGCCCGGGCCACAGCGAGGTCAAGGCGCTCGCGACTGCGGTGCCGATGGGGATATGGGTCTTCGCCTCGATCACGACCGCGATGGTGGTGCTGGCTGGGCGCACCGACTTTGCCATCGGCGCCGCGTTCATGCCTGGTGTGGCCGCGGTACTGGGCTTTAGCGTGGCGCTGGCCGTGCAGGCGCTCGCCAGGCGCGGGCAGTGGGGACCGCGCGCGGGTGTGGTCGGGGCACTCGGCGCGACCGGCGGCATGGCGCTCATCGCGGTTGGTGGGGCACGGCCGTCTGCTTGGGTGTTTGTGGCGGCGACCGCGCTGCTCGGGCTGGCGTACGGGCTGTGCCTGCGCGAGGGGCTTCTCGACGTCGACGAGTACACCCCACCCGAAAAACGCGGCCGCGTCATCGGGCTGTACTACGTGGCCACCTACATCGGGTTTGGGATCTCGCCGCTGATCGCGTGGATCACGCCGCGCGTCGGGCCGAGCCTGCCGTTCGTGGTGCTCGCCGCGCTGGCCGGGTGCTCCGCGCTCATCCGCGCCGCGCAGATTCGCCGCGGGTACCTGGTGCGCGGGGTTGTTGGGAGTTGAGGTTTCGTCGGTGTGGTGTCCTGGGCGTGACGTCCTAGATGGAGCTAGCTCCGTTTGGCCGATGCGGGAGACGGCGACCCGGGGTTTTACAGCGTGACTGGATGCAAATGGAGCTAGCTACGTTTGGACAATGCAGTCCCACGGATTCGCGTGTGATGAATCGCGTCGCTAGTGCCGAGAATCATTACCCCTACTCATATCCGGATAGCTGAGCTGCGATAGACCATTCTCCCTCCAGAGAAAGACCACCTAAGATCGATTCAAAATCGCTGGAAACTACTGTGGGGCGGAATCCTTCTGCATAGAACGTTGCTTCTTTAGTCTTCTCCCCTCCAACACTCAACGCGATTTTCCCTTGCTCAGGTGTGCGGTGCCGAACTACGACATGATCGATTAGGGCTACAGCGCTTGCCCATGATTCCTTGCCCATATCTTCAAGGCAATGCCGCGAATAGAAGTCAGGAAAGGGATCCCTCTGTACTGGAGAGATTCCAGGACGTGAAACTCTCTTCATGGCGACCGACCGAAGGTTCGAAATGATAGCTACGGGGAGCGCCAAGTCCCACACAGCGAAGAGCTGTCGAAGGGGCAATCGGCCCTCCACAGAGCGGACATTCACATGTACTTGGATAGCTTGTAGCTCTTTGTTCATGTTGCGTGTGACGTCATTGAGTTCCCAGAGACCCGAAGAGACCTCCTCGTTCAAGGAACTCCCGGTGCTGGCGAAGCCAAGCGATAACTCTGCCCACCTAAAGCGATCAAAAAGTAGGTCTAAATCTACTTCCGCGCCGGCTGGGGCAGAAGCCTCAAGAATGATGTAATTGTCCTCGTACACGGTGTAGGTCACACTGAAGCAGGGTAGCGTCACTTCTACGCCCCGAACCATGCCAGGGGCATCAGCGTAATCATTGATGTCCACATCGACGTTGCCTCGAAATACCGTTTGATCGTGATTCTTGCAGACAGCACGTGCGGTAGCCCTATTTCCGCGACCGCCCCCACCAGGATTGGATTTTTTGTACCCGTCCCTACGCTTCGGAACCCCTGGTCATGGGGTCCTTTCGCCCAAAGCTCAATACGTACCGTAGCAGTTCTTGCGGGGCCAGAAACCTGATCCCACCATCCGTGGACACTGGCAGCCCTAGGTCCTTCAGATGTAGAAATATGCGGGCGGTCGGAACGAGCTTTGAATCTGAATGTCTACGGAAACAATCCATATGGATTGACGCGTTCCTGTTCCTGCGGATCATTCAAATCGACTGCGTAGGATACCGTGGGTGCCTGTCCGAACTCGCTTGCGCATACCGAGAGTCTTATTGGGTAGTGGCCTACTGCGGATGCTCCTCGCTGTAACGCAGCAAAGTATCCGCAACAATCAAGACTCCAAGCTCAGCTTCGTCACGCAGCTGTGCTTCGGAGTACTCAACGCCCTTGATGATTCGATGCTCAGCGTGGATAACACTCGCAGTCTCCTGGTCTACGCGGAAGACAACCGGCCACAGCGCACGATTATTAAAGTCGCTGATCCAATTGAGGTCCGCTGCTTTAGGCTGACGCGCCTGGACCATCCCACCAATACCAATGTTCGTGTCCTGATCAACGATGTAGATAGGAACCCCATTGACTTTAGTAAGCAACCCACCAGTCGACAGCTGCGAGCAGCTAAGCCCCTGAGAGGAGAGTGCCTCCCCAATAGATTCGACGGATGCTTCACGCAACGCCGGCTTCTTCTTTCCAAACAATCCCATGGCCTTACTCCGCTCCTTCAAAAAGAGCTTCGATCTTTCCCAGCGCGTCGAACCCGACCTGCAAGCTGGCGTCGATAAGCGTGTCCAGCTGGAATTGGGACACACCTTGGGTGAAGTTGAAGTGATTGCGAAAGACAACCGTCCTGCGTCCCTCGATGAGATTAGGAACCACTTTGCCGAAAGCGAGGTTGTCGTTCGTCGCATTGATGGCGTTCATTGCCACTAGCTGTTCGTCTGACGGGATTGTTCGAGAGGACTCAATGCGGACACTGAAATATTCACCCTCGGGAACGAAGATGGCAACACCTTGCGGAAATTGGGCACCCCACTCGCCGTTGTCCTCTCCCGCAGAAATCTGCAACACATTCAAAGACTTGACAAGCATGGAGGCAGAGAAGGTCGTGATGTCTTTATATGAACTCATGTTGTTCCTGCCGAGTTAGGTGTTGATGAGACGTTTGGGGTCAGGTGAGTCCACGACGCATTCAACCGAGACTGTCATGGCCACACCGTAGTTCCGTGTATCCGGTACTGCAGGCGTTCTCTTGCCCAGGAGTCGCTCCTATTCCCGCGCTTCACTGGAGCCATCCGCGATGATGCGCCCTAGAGATCCGATAACGACTGCGGTAACTAAGTAACCGCTGACCGCATAATTGAAAAGTCCGCTACACATCTCATCGTTGAGTATGTCGTAGATCAGGAAAACCGGGGCTAGTAAAACCATCACGACTAAGAAACGGAATGGAGAAAGCACCTTTCGCTTCACTGAAAGGTGGACGAGGTACCCCATTGCCATGATGCATAAGGAGATGAATAGCGCGACCGCTGCGCCAAAGACCACATAGATCATATTTCTCCCTGAATTCATCCCGGGGGTGTCCACCATAACCTGGGACAACTCGGCGCGCCAGACCCACGCCGAAACCCCAGCCAAAACGGTGTTCTAGCTGGGCTTTTGGTGGAGCCGCCTGCGAGAATCGAACTCGCGACCTTTTCATTACGAGTGAAACGCTCTGCCGACTGAGCTAAGGCGGCCGGACAACGCACATAGCGACGCTGTACCGGAACACGATTGTAGTGCAGAAACCAGCAAATAATAAACCAGCAGGTCAGCGCACGCCGCAGGCGATGCGCAGGTGACCGATCATGCCGTTGAACGCCACGGTCGGCGTCACCGACTGGTGCAGGCGGGCGCGACACTGCGCGATCGCGTCCTGGCAGGCGACCAAGCCGGCGGCGGGCACGCGGTCCGCTACCGCGCGGGCAAGTGGCTCGAAGTCGGGGTGCGTCAGCGGGACGTCGGCACCCGACTGCACCACCAGCGCATCCCGGTACACGCCGGCGAGGTCCACCAGGACCAGGTCGAAGACGTCGCGCTTACGCCGGGTACCGCGCGCTTTTTGCCGCGACTCAAGCTCCTTGATGGAGCTGGCCGCCCCGCGCAGCGCCTTCGCCGCGCCCTTCCCTTTCGCGCCCATGCCCAGGGCCTGCTCGAGTTTGGCGCGCTCGGCGGCATCTTCCTCCGCGTAAGCGTCGACAGCCTCTTTCTCCGTCGCCTTGACCAGCGCCCCCACCGCTTGGAACGCCTGCGCACCGTGGAAAATCAGCTCGGCCAGGTTGATCGCGCGGGCGCGGCGCTGCTGGATGTCCGGGTTGCGCACCAGCAGGCGCGCGCGGCCCACGTGGCGCAGCGAGGTCGCCGCGGCCAGGCGCGCGTCGTGCTCGCTCGCGCCCTCCTCGTCCATAAGGATGCGCACGAGCTCCGACTCGGACGGCGACGGGATATAGAGGTGCCTGCAACGAGAGCGCAGGGTTTGCGAGAAGTCCTCGGGGTCCGTCGACGGCGCGAGCATGATGATCACGGTGCGCTCCGGCGGCTCCTCCACCGTCTTGAGCAGGGCGTCCGCGGCGGCCGGGTGGAGGCGATCCGCGTTCTCAATGATCAGGACGCGGTGCGCGGCCACCGTGGGCATCCGGGCCGCCTGCGCGACGATGTCCCGGATGTACTCGGTTTTGATGATCAGTTCCTTGGGCACCACGTGCACCACGTCGGCGTGCTGGTCCGCCAGCGCGTCGCGGCACCCGGCGCAGCGGCCGCAGCCCACCTCGTGCGGGTCCGTACACACCAGTGCCGCGGCGAACGCCATCGCGGCCTGCGAGCGCCCTGAGCCCGGCGGGCCCGTGAACAGCCAGGAGTGGGTCATTGCGTATTGGTCCGCGGGGGCGTCGATAAGCAACTGCTCGCGCGCAGACGCCGCGGCGGACAAGATGACGTCGCGCACGTGGGGTGCGTCGGCGAGGCGCTCTGCGACACTGCGTGGATTGGCTGGCTGAGTCACGCTGCTCTAGCCTACTAGTTCGCCCCCACAACCACGATGAACGCTAAGGTGATAGGTCATGGAGAGATTCTGGCACGGACTGCGTTGGGTGTGGGGCACCTCATGGCCCCTGTACGCCGCAACCGTGCTTGGCACCAACGTGCTCGGCGCCGCCGCAATCATGCTGTTCATCAGGTACTTCATCCCCATGCCGGAGACCGATGAACTGGCGCTGCACAGCTCCACGCTCGGCCTGATCGGGCTGTTGTACGTGGTGTTCGCCGTGATCGTGGGCATGGTGGTCACGTTCTTCCTCTTCCGGCCCGTGCTGGAGTGGCAGCGAAGCCCCGAGGACCACGACCCCAACATGGTGCGCCACCTGGTGCTTCGTCTGCCGGTGTTGCAGACGATGATCGTGGTGGTGGTGTGGCTCATCGGTATCGCCATCCTCGCCGTAATCACCGCGCGCACGAGTGGCCCGTTTGCGCTGGTCATTTTCATCGCGACCTCCATGGCCTGCTTCGTGACCGCCGTGCTCACCTACCTGCAGGCTGAGCGCCTCGTGCGGCCGATCGCCGCCACCGCGCTCGCGCGCCGCTTCGAGGACTCCACGCTGGAGCCGCCGATCAAGCAGCGCCTGTACATGACGTGGTTCACCACCTCCGCGGTGCCAATCCTGGGCATCGTGCTGCTCTTTGTCGCGCAGGCGCGCGGCTTCTTCACCGATACCCCGGGCGAGCTCGGGCCAGCCGTCTTCGCGCTCGCCATCTCCGCCCTGGTCACGGGTGCGTTCGGCACCGCGTTTGTGATCATGAGCGTGGTCGACCCGATCAAGGAGCTGCAGGACGCCATCAACCGCGTGCGCCGCGGCGAGACAAATACGCAGGTGGACATCTACGACGGCTCCGAAATCGGCGTTCTCCAGGCCGGGTTCAACGAAATGATGCGCGGCCTGCGCGAACGCCAGCGCGTCCGCGACATCTTCGGCCGCTACGTGGGCAGCGAGGTCGCCCAGAAGGCGCTCGAGGAAAAGCCGGAACTAGGCGGCGAGGACCGCAAGGTTGCCGTCGTGTTTGTCGACGTCGTCGGCTCCACCACCTTCGCCGTCGACCACACCCCGGAGGAGGTCGTCGCGGCGCTGAACAAGTTCTTCGAAATCGTCGTCGAGGTCGTCCACCGCAACAAGGGCGTGATCAACAAGTTTCAGGGCGATGCGGCGCTCGCCGTCTTCGGGGCCCCAGTTTCGCTTCACGACGCCACCTCGCACGCCCTCCAAGCAGCCCGGGAACTCCGCCAGGAGCTCGGCGGGCTGGAGCTCGAAGCCGGCGTGGGCGTCGCCTCCGGGCACGTCGTGGCGGGCCACATCGGCGGCCACGACCGCTTCGAGTACACCGTGATCGGCGACGCCGTCAACGCCGCCGCCCGCCTCACCGAGCTAGCCAAGGGCGTCCAGGGCCGGGTGCTCACCAACGCATCGACCCTGCGCGCCGCCAACGAGGTCGAGCAGCAGCGCTGGACCCTCATGAAGTCGGTCGAGCTGCGCGGCCGTAACAAGATGACGCAGCTGGCGCGCCCAGTGCGCTCCACCATGGCGGACCGGTACTAGGCAGGTTGTTGCTTGGGGCCTCCGTGGCCTCCCAAATGACGAGAGTGCGTAAAATTTCCCGCGCCCAACCCTATTCACCCAGGTCGCGCCCTCCCGGCACCCCCGCGCCAAGGAAATCTGTCACTGTCGGTCCGGCGCAGTGAGCCCGTGGACGAGCAGCAGCTGGCCGATCGACCCCGCCCAGGAGACCGCGGCGCGCGTGCCGCGCTCGCCAAGCCACGCCGGGAGGCCCGCGAATCGGCGAGGTGGGCGATGCCGGCGGCGTCCGCGCACCCGGCCCACGCGAGGCGGGCTGGGGTGGGGTTGGAGTGGGGAAGCAGGGCGTCGATAAGCGCCTCGGCGCCCCGGAGCGTGCGGGTGAGCATCTACTTCTTCCTGGAGCCGGCCTTGACCACGCGCTTGGTGGTCTGCGTGGGTTTCTTCACCGTCTTCTTCGCGCGCTTAGTCGCCTTCTTCTTGGTCGCCTTTTTCTTCGTGGCCTTCTTCTTGGTGGCCTTCTTCGGGCCCTCCTCGGCCTCGCGGGCGCGACGGGCGGAGAGCAGCTCGTTCGCGCGCTGGTCGGTGACTGTCTCCGGAGTATCGCCACGCTGCAGCGACGCGTTGGTCTCACCGTCGGTGACGTACGGGCCGAAGCGACCGTCCTTGATGGTCATCGGCTTGCCGGAGACATCGTTGTCGCCCAGCATCTTCAGCGGCGGCTTCGCGGCGGCGCGACCGCGACGCTTCGGCTCCGCGTATATGCGGCGGGCCTCGTCGAGCGTGATGTTGAAGATCTGGTCCTCGCTGGCCAGGGAACGCGAATCCGTCCCCTTCTTCAGGTACGGGCCGTAGCGACCGTTCTGCGCGGTAATGACCTCGCCGTCGGCCGGGTCGGTGCCCACCTCGCGAGGGAGGCTCAGCAGCTTCAGCGCGTCCTCGAGCGTGACCGAGGCCGGCTCCATGTCCTGGAACAGGGACGCCGTGGCCGGCTTGAGCTGCTCGTCCACCAACTCGGCCAGGCGCTTTTCCTTCTGCTTCGCCGCCGTCTTGGTCTCCCAGTTCTTCTTGCGCTTGCCCTCCTCGGCGCGCTGGGCGTCCTCCTCGGCGCGCTCGGCCGCGATGACTTCCTCGGCGTGGGCCTCGGCGGTGGCGCGTTCGTCATCACGCACGAGCTCGGTGACGTACGGGCCGTAGCGGCCCTCCTTGGCCACCACGGTGCGGCCGTTCGCCGGGTTCTCCCCCAGCTCGCGGCCGGACTGTGGGGTGGCGAAGAGCTTCTCGGCCATCTCGAGCGTGATGCCGTCCGGGGTGGAGGCCTCCGGCAGGTTGGCGCGCTGGTAGTCCGGCTCGCCGTCGGCGGTCACGCCCACCTGGCGCTCAATGTAGGGGCCGTAGCGGCCGACGCGCACGTTAATGTCGCGTCCCTCGGCGTCCTCGAAGAGTTTCAGCGAGTTGACCTGGCGTGCGTCGATGCTTTCCAGGTTGGCCTCGATGATGTGCTTGAGCCCGCCGCGGCGCGCGACTGCCTCGGCCATGTTCTCGTCCGCATCGGCATCGCCGAAGTAGAAGCCGGTGAGCCACTCGGTGCGGTCCTCGTTGCCGTGCGCGATCTCGTCCAGCTCGTCCTCCATGGAGGAGGTGAAGTCGTAGTCCACCAGCGCGTCGAAGTTGTTCTCCATGAGCCCGATGACGGAGAACGCCACCCAGGTGGGCACGAGCGCGTTGCCACGGGTGACCACGTAACCGCGGTCCTGGATGGTCTTGATGATGCTGGCGTAGGTAGACGGGCGGCCGATGCCCAGGTCCTCCATCTTTTTGACCAGGCTGGCCTCGTTGTAGCGCGACGGCGGGTTGGTGGTGTGCTCGTCGGCACTCAGCTTCGTCGCGTCCAGCGCGTCGCCCTTGGCCAGCTGCGGCAGGTGCGTCTCCTTGTCGTTGGTGTCGGAGTACGCGCGCAGCCAGCCCGGGAAGGTAATGGTGCGGCCGGTGGCGGTGAACTCGGCGCGCTCGCCACTTGCCGCCTCGCCGGCGACGGTGACCTTGGTGGAGTTGCCGCGCGCGTCCGCCATCTGCGAGGCCACGGTGCGCTGCCAGATCATCTCGTAGAGCTTGAACTCCTCCGCGTCCAGCGACCCGCCGAGCTGGCCGGGGGTGGCGAAGCGCTCGCCGGCGGGGCGGATCGCCTCGTGCGCCTCCTGCGAGTTCTTCACCTTGCGGTCGTAGGTGCGCGGGGACTTGGACACGAAGCTGTCGCCGTACAGTTCGGTGGCCGCGGAGCGCGCGGCCTGCAGGCCTTGCTTGGACAGGGAGGTCGAGTCCGTACGCATATACGTAATGTGGCCGTTTTCGTACAGCCGCTGCGCAATACGCATGGTGCGCGCGGACGTGAAGTGCAGCTTGCGCCCCGCCTCTTGCTGCAGGGTCGAGGTCATAAACGGCGCGTGCGGACGCCGGGTGTACGGCTTTTCCTCCACTGCGGTGACGCGCATGGGGCGGTCACGGAGGCCGTCGGCAAGCGAATTGGCCTTTTGCTTATCGACGACCACCGCCTCGCCCTTCAGCCGCCCCCGATCATCAAAATCGCGGCCCTGCGCCACGCGCTGGCCGTCGAGCGTGGCCAGCTTCGCGTCAAACTCGGTCTTCTCGCCCTGCTGCGGCAGGAGCGACGCGGTGATGTCCCAGTACTCGGCGGCGATGAACGCCATGCGCTCGCGCTCGCGCTCCACGATGACGCGGGTGGCCACGGACTGGACACGGCCGGCGGACAGGCGCGGCATGACCTTCTTCCACAGCACCGGCGAGACCTCGTAGCCGTACAGGCGGTCCAGGATGCGGCGGGTCTCCTGTGCCTCCACCAAGTCCATGTCCAGCTCGCGGGTGTTTTCGGCGGCCTCGCGGATCGCGGACTCGGTGATCTCGTTGAACACCATGCGCTCCACCGGCACCTTCGGCTTCAGCGTCTCCAGCAGGTGCCACGCGATCGCCTCGCCCTCGCGGTCGGGGTCTGTGGCGAGCAGCAGCTTGTCCGACTCCTTGAGCTTGGCGCGCAGGTCAGACACTTTCTTCTTCTTGTCCGGGCTGACCACGTAGATCGGCGAGAATCCGGCCTCCGGGTTCACGCCCAGCTTCGCCCACGGCTCCTTCTTGTACTTCGCGGGGATGTCGGCGGCGCGGCCCGGCAGGTCACGGATGTGGCCGACGGACGCCTCGACGATGTAGTCGTTGCCCAGGTACTTCTGGATCTTCTTCGCCTTCGTCGCCGACTCCACGATGACCAGGGTTTTGCCGTTTCCCGCCACGCTTTGTGACACCTCGCTCTATTTACTCGATTCGCACCTATATATATGTACTGATGCGATACATGCGCTTTCTCGCAGTATATGCATACACCCGGCGGGCGCGCCTAAACGCCGAATCTCAAACACCAACATTTGTAGCAGACCCGAGATCTCGCAGTCCCCGGCGCATGGGCGTATCGTAGCGGGGAGCATACGGCAGCACCGCGCCCATCGCGCCGCTGCGGCAAGCCCGTGACCAGGCGTTTGAGAGGAGGAACCCCATGGAGATGTTCGACCCGTTCATCAACTTCCTCCACATGCTCATGGGCACCCCATTGTTCTACCCCCTCGTCACGGTGCTCATCGTTGCCGACGCCCTCGCGCCGATCGTCCCGTCCGAGTCCGTGCTGAACCTGGCCGGGGCGTTCGCCGGCTCGCAAGGCGTGCCCGATGCGACGGCCGTGATCGTCGCCGCGATCATTGGCGGCATTATCGGCGACAACATCTGCTTCGCCCTCGGCGGCCGCCTCATCGGTTTTGTCGAGCGGCTCGACGCGGAGTCCAAGGCCGGCCAGGCGATCCTCTGGGTGCGGCGCAACATGAACCGCGGCGCGGGCGCCACCATCATCGTCGCCCGCTTCATCCCCTGGGCCCGCTGGGTAGCCACGATCGTGCTCGGCTCGGTGCGCTTTAACTGGTTCGCCTTCGTCATCTACGACACGGTCGGCGTCATCGTCTGGGCCATCCTCTCCGTGGGCATCGGCTACGCCGGCGGCGCGCTGTTCTCGGATGTCCCGCTGCTCGGCATGATTGTCGGCGTGCTGCTCGGCTCGCTCGTCGGCTTTGGCATCCAGAAGCTGCAGGGCAAGCTGTTCGACTGGCGCGACGAGCGCCGCGGCGAGTCCTCGCTGTAGGGGTGTAGGGCTGTAGGGAGGGGCGCCCGCGCTCGCTCTCGTCGGGAAACAGGGCGGCCAGCCCGCGGCGACGGCGGCAACAGCGCTCTCGACGCCCAAATGGCGAGACCTGGATGACGAGGATACGACGAAAAGGGACCGCGGACAAATAGTTGGAGTGTCCCCGGGGGCGGAGAGGGTTTCTGATGTCCGCGCATTTTCCCCGTGAGATCCGGGAGCAAGCAGTTGATAAGTTTCTTGAAGGCATGCCGTACAAGCGCATCGGCGATTGGCTGGAAGAAAGCTATGGCCAACGCCCTTCTCGGTCAACGGTCGGGTTATGGGTCAGGCAAAGACGTCACGGTCGCCCTCTTAGCCCGCAGCCGGGTATGCATGCCCCGGAAACAGTCGCTGATGCGGTTGCACGTCGTGTGACCTCAACACAGTCGTTTGCAATTATCGGCGACCAAGTTGGCGTCGCCAGTGGGTCAGTGCGGAAATGGACTTCGCGGTACTGGCCCGACGCGCAAGAGGTTGCCGCTGCCGCGTCGCTGCCGTTCGACGAGGTCTACGCGATCACAATGGAACGTGTGAGCAAAGATCGCAGAAACAAACGCACCAAACAGCAACAGCGCATCGCTGATAAGCACAACGCCGCAACCCGTCCGGCACCGGTAGATTCCTGGTTGCCAGGCCCAGGTCCTGTCCC
>NZ_NSGL01000009.1:0-56232 GCF_002285155.1 Corynebacterium sp. NML 120412
GGTGATGCATCGGGAAAAGCCCTCGTCCGTGATGGTGCATTGTCTATAGCTGCGAAAGCTGCACGTGGTCAGCGCCCCGAACACCACCACATCAGTATCGCCAAAGCATGCGCGCTTGCCGGGATCGCGCAGTCAACGTTTTATCACCACCAGGGCAAACACCAACGCAGTGTGGCAAAACGCAAGGCACGCCGCGACAAGTACAAAGTACTCATCCGCCAGGCAGTCGATGAGTGCGGGCAAAGCTACGGCTACCGGCGCATCCACGCGTGGCTTGTTCGCGGTGGGCATCGCATATCGGAAAAAATTGTGCGTGAGCTGATGGACACACTCGGCTGCCACCCACCAGCAAAAGCATCCACGAAGTACTCCTCATACACCGGCGAGACCGCGCACCGCCCGGCAAACCTGCTGCTCATTGGCGATAACGAGCGCCCTGCTAATGAGACACATACCCTTGCCCGCCCTGAGGTGGCGCACTCGCAGTATTTCACCCGGTATGCGCACAGTAAGGGGTTGACCCATGATTTTCACGCGGATCAACCTTGGCAGAAAATTGGTACCGATGTCAGCGAAATCCGCTGCAGTGACGGCAGGCTCTACTTGTCAGCAGCCATCGACTTCTTCGACGGGATGCCCATTGCTGTGACCATGTCACAAACGCCAAACCATGAGCTGGTTGCCGGGATGATTGAACGGATCGACGCGGTAAAACCTGCTGATGCGCAACCGATCCTGCACTCGGATCGTGGAGGGCTCTACCGCAGCACACGCTGGGTCAACCTGATTACCGACCACGCCCACAACATCACCGGGTGCAAGGCATGCGCCACAGGGGAATGGTGCCAGAGGCGGTGGCGATACATCCCGTCACTGTCACGGAAAGGCACAAGTGGTGATAACGCGCGCACCGAGGGGTTCTTCGGCACGATGAAACAAGAACTGCTCAAAGGCAGACCCGCCACCAAAAAGATGACGGTGGCACAAATGCGAGACTATATTGACAACTACATCGACTTCTACACCCACACCAGGCTGAAGTCGACGCTAGGCAACGGCTATGCCACCATCGCCGAACACCGCCAAGCACTTGGAGTCTAAACAACAACACACAAGCCCCCGGGGCACTCCAACAAAACATCCGCAGGCCCAAATCCCCGCACCCTCGTCATCCTGATCTCGTCAAACAGGGGTTAAGCGACAAAATGTGTGCTTTTTGAGCTATAGATTCCCGGTCTTACCTCCGGCTACGGCGGGAAAGTGCTCGTCGAATCGGGATTCCTGGCTTGCAACATGAAGGTCCACCACTCCAGCCATGAGATGTGCTACTGGCACTGGCTGTTAAACCAGCCTGCATGCCAACTCAACACAGAAAGAGAAAACACAACAGACCCCTGTGCCCGGCATGCCAGCACACCACCATAAAAATGGGCACCACCTCCAGCGGAACACAGCGATGGCGCTGCACACACTGCGGACACACCTTCACCAACCCCAACGCGGCAAAGACCAACGCATACCGGTTTGCCATCTTCATCGACTGGATTACCGGCCAGCGCCCCCTCGATGCTGTCGCTGCAGCCCACAACGTCTCCAGGCGCACACTTATCCGCTGGTTTACCTACTTCTGGTTCATCATCGTCCCGTGCAAACCAGACCCGTACCGCGTCTACGACCAACTTTTTATAGACGGCACCTACTTCCACAAAAAATGCCTGCTTGTCGCCGCAACCAGCGATCACGTCGTCGCCTGGCACTGGTGCACACGAGAAACCGCCTATGACTACGCCAAACTCTTCGACCTGATCGCCGAACCCCTCGTCGTCACCACAGACGGCTCCGGTGGCGCGCACAAAGCCATCAAACAATGCTGGCCAAACGCCTCTATCCAACGCTGCCTCGTCCACGTGCGACGCGACACCATCAAAGACACCACACGCCAACCAACACTGACCGCCCACAAAGCACTCCTTCGCCTCGGCAACCAACTGACCCACATCACCACCCGTGAACAGGCAATTGACTGGGCACTTCGCCTCAACCGTTTCCATGACCTCTACGGCGATTGGCTCAAAGACCGCACCTACCGCGACCAAGTCAGCGACAAAGAGATCCCAAAACACGTTCGCGACAACCAGCAATGGTGGTACACCCACCCCAGAGCCCGCAGAGCCTACCGCCGATTCGAACGCCTCTACCAACAAGGCCACCTCTTCGTCTGGCTCACCCCACCAAACGACACCGCAACCGGACTGAAAACCACCACAAACAGCCTGGAAGGTGGGGTCAACGCACAACTTAAACACCTTGCCCGAGCCCACCGCGGCACATTTGACGAACACCAACGAATCATCATGGACTGGTGGCTCTACCTGCACACCCAGCACCACGATGACCCGCTGGCACTAGCAATCGAGCAAAACTTCGGCCACGTCGGCTACGCACGCGCCCGCCAGGCACACATGCGCCAACGCGACCAAGCCAACTCACCCGACGGCCGGCCGAAAGTCTACGACACCGGCATCGACACCGACTTCAACCCCTCCTGGGCCATCCGACACGGCTGGGCAGGACGAACATAACCCCAGCACAACACACCCAAAAACCACCCATCCCACCCCCAAAAAAGCACACATTTTGTCGCTTAAGTCGACACGCCGAGAAAAGCACACATTTTGTCGCTTAACCCTCAAACAGGCCGTTCTCGTCATCCCGCCCAAGCCCGCCCAAGCCCCGCCCCCACGCACGAAAAACCCACCGCCCCGTACTCGCGTACGTGGTGGTGGGTGAGTGTGCCAGGTAGAAGATTCGAACTTCTGAAGGCAATGCCGGCGGATTTACAGTCCGCTCCCTTTGGCCGCTCGGGCAACCTGGCGTGCACCTTAAGTGCGTTGAATACTTTACAACACTACCGCCAGCCCTTTGCAAATCGGCTGGTCAGCAGCGCCAAAGGCGCTATCCCACGCGGTCGACGGTGTAGCGGGACAGCTGGCGCAGCGCGTCGTTGGCGGGCCCCGCCGGGAGCGTCTCGAGTTCGCGGTTGACGGCGGCGAGGTAGGCGTTGACGTCGTCAAGCGCTCGCTCCCGCCCGTTGGTCTGGCCGATCAACTGGAGCGCCCGCTGCACCTCCTCATCCGTCTGCAGCGGGCCCGTGAGCATCGCGCGCAGCTCGCGGCCCGCCTCCGAGTCCTCCTGCATGGCGTAGAGGACCGGGAGGGTGAACACGCCCTCGCGAAGGTCCGTGCCGGGGGTCTTGCCGGACTGCGCGGGGTCGGAGAAGATGTCGATGATGTCGTCCACGATCTGGAAGACCATGCCGACGGCGGCGCCGAGGCGCTGGCAGCTCGCCACCACCTCCTGGCTCGCGCCGGCGTGGGTGGCGCCCAGGTACGCGGCGGACGCGATAAGCACGCCCGTCTTGCCCTCGATCACCTTCATGTAATGCTCGACAGGGTCGCCGCCGCGCGCGCCGAGTGACTCCAGCATCTGCCCCGTGACCAGTTCCTGGAAGGTGTCGGCGAAGTGCGCGACCGTGGCGGTGTCGATCTCGCTCATGATGCGCGACGCGTGGGCGAACAGTACGTCGCCGGCCAGGATGGCCACGGTGTTGTCCCAGCGCGAGTTGGCCGAGTCGACGCCGCGGCGCCGCTCCGCCTCATCCATCACGTCGTCGTGGTAGAGGGTGGCCAGGTGGACCATCTCTGTAATGACGGCGGACTTCACCACGTTCTCCGACGCGGTGTCGGGCCCGAACTCGCTGCACAACAGCGCCATCAGCGGGCGGAAGCGCTTGCCCCCGGCCACGGCCAGGTGCGTGACCTTGTCCGTGATGAACTCCTCGCCCTGCGAGAGCCGCTCGAGCAGCACGCGTTCAACCTCGCCCATCCCCTGCGCAATGCGGGCGTTCAGGGCGTCGTCGCCGAGGTCCATGTCGTATCCATGGCGCGGCGACGGGTGGTTGATGTTGGCCATCGGTACCATCCTTGCAGGTTGGGCGAGACGGCCGCGGCGCCACCCGGTTCCCGGGCAGCGCTTTGCGGCGCACAATTATCGCACTCAACCGTAGTGCAAGCTGGCCACCGGGTGTACCAGCGGGGGCTGTCAACGCCTCTGGCACAATGTTGTCCGTGATGGATGTTGTTGATTGCGTTGTTGTTGGCGCTGGCCCCTCCGGCTCGATCGCGGCGATCGCCGCCCAGCGCGCGGGCCTGAGCACCCTGCTTCTCGACGCCCAACCGCACCGCCGCGACAAAACCTGCGGCGACGGCCTCACCCCGCGCGCCGTCCACACGCTGCGCACGCTCGGCCTCGAATCAGCACTCCCCGCCTACCGCAACCGCGGCCTTAAGCTCCACGGCTACGGCGGCAGCGTCACCGCACCCTGGCCCACCGGCCGCTACGGCACGCAAGGCTCCGCGAGCCCCCGCTCGCTTTTCGACGCCACCCTGGCCGACCAGGCCGCCGCCTCCGGAGCCACCGTCTGGCACGGCTGCGCGGCGACCGGGGCGGACTTCGACGCCCACGGCGCCATCACCGCCGTCCACACGGACCGTGGCCCGGTGCGCACCCGCTGGGTCATCGTTGCCGACGGGGTACGCTCCCCCTTTGGCAAGTCGCTCGGGCGGGCCTGGCACAAGGACCAGGTGTACGGGATTGCCGCGAGGTCCTACTGCACGACGTCGCTGAGCACCGAGCCCTGGATGCACTCGCACGTAGAGCTGCGCGACGACGCGGGCGAGATCCAGCCCGGCTACGGCTGGATCTTCCCGCTTGGCGACGGCACCGTAAACCTCGGCTGCGGCGCCCTGTCCACCCAGGCGCGCCCTGCGAAGGTGAACACGAAGAAGCTGCTCGCGCACTACGCCCGCCAGCAGCGCGACAACTGGGACCTGGGCGAGCCGCAACACGTGACCTCGGCGCTGCTGCCGATGGGAGGCGCGGTGTCCAACGTGGCGGGCCCGAACTGGGCGCTGATTGGCGACGCCGCCGCCTGCGTCAACCCCCTCAACGGCGAGGGCATCGACTACGGCATGGAAACGGCCGTAATGGCCGTGGAGCTCCTTGGCGAGGGCAAGGACCTCACCCTTGCGTGGCCGTACGCGCTGCGCCGCGCCTACGGCGACGCGTTCGCGCTCGCGCGCACCGCGGCGCTCCTGCTGACCTACCCGCAGTTCCTTCCCGCCGCCGGCCCGCTCGCGCTGCGAGGATTAGGCGGGCGCTACCTCATGCCGGCGGCGGCACGACTGATGGGCAACCTGGTCACCGAGGAAGACACGGACCTCATCGCACGCGCGTGGCGCGCCGCCGGGCGCCTCGCCCCACGTGGTGAGGCGCTGTGGGACCCACGCTAACGCGTGTGCGGGGCTAGGCAGGCTTCGTCGCGCTGTGCAGCGCCACAATGCCCGCGCTTAAATCCTGCCAGCCTGCGTCCTGCCAGCCATTACGGTTGATCGCTGCGGCAAGTGCCTCCTGATCCGGCCAGGCGCGGATGGACTCTGCCAGGTACTCGTAGGCCTCCGCATTGGAGGAAAAGACCTTGGCCAAAAGCGGCAGCGCGACCGGCAGGTACTCCTTGTACACGGTGCGGAAACCGGGCACGACCGGGGTGGAAAACTCGTTGACTACAAGGCGCCCACCCGGCTTGGTCACGCGCGCCATCTCGCGCAGCCCCGCCTCGAAGTCGTAGACGTTGCGAAGCCCGTAGGAGATGGTCACAGCGTCGAAGGTGGCATCCGCAAACGGCAGGTGCATCGCATCGCCCACCGCCTTGGGCACGTCGCGATCGCGGCCCGCGGCGAGCATGCCTTGGGAGAAGTCACAGGCCACCACCCAGGCACCCGACTTGGCCAGCTCAACGGTAGACACCGCGGTGCCGGCGGCGAGGTCAAGCACCTTCTCCCCCGGTTTGAGCTGGAGGCGCTTGCGCGTACGACGCCGCCAGTACTTATCCAGCCCAAAAGACAGGATGGTGTTGGTGATGTCGTACTTCTCGCCCACGCCGTCAAACATGCCGGCGACGTCGAAGGGCTTTTTCTCCAGATCTGCCTTGGCCATAGGAATGCATTGTACGGCTCCACCCCTCTTCAGTGGGTATTCGCCGGAACTCCTCTTGTAACTTCGATGCATCGAAGTTTATACTTCTATCCACCAAGACACATCGAAAGAGAAAGACACACTATGATCCGACGGGCACTCGGCGTCTGCGCCACCCTCCTCCTCGCCTGCGGCACGACAAGCTGCACAAACACCCCCTCCTCCGGCGATGAACCGGTCGTTTTGACCACTTTCACCGTCATCCAAGACATCGCCGCCAACGTCGCCGGCGAACACCTGCGAGTGGAATCCATCACCAAACCTGGTGCCGAGATCCACGGGTACGAGCCCACCCCGGGTGACATCGCCAAGGCCTCAGAGGCGGATCTCATCCTGGATAACGGTCTCAACCTGGAAAACTGGTTCGCCCAGTTCGTGGAAGAGACCGATGTGCCGCACACGGTCGTTTCCGAAGGCATCGACCCGATCGACATCACCGAGGACGCCTACGCCGGCAAACCCAACCCGCACGCCTGGATGAGCCCGAAAAATGTGCAGACCTACGTGGACAACATCGTCGACGCCTTCAGTGAGCTCGACCCGGAGCACGCCGAGCAGTACGCGGAAAACGGGGCGAGCTACAAGGCGCAGCTGCAGGAAATCCAGGACGAGATGACGCGCGAACTTTCGGCGCTCCCCGAGCAGCAGCGCGCGCTGGTGACCTGCGAGGGCGCGTTTTCCTACCTCGCCCGCGACGCCGGGCTGCAGGAGCAGTACATCTGGCCGGTCAACGCAGAAAACGAGGCGACCCCGCAGCAGATCGCCCGCACCATCGAGTTTGTCAAGCACAACGAGGTACCCGCCGTCTTCTGCGAGTCGACTGTCTCCAACGCGGCCATGCAGCAGGTTGTCGACGCCACGGGTTCCCAGCTCGGCGACACCCTCTACGTCGACTCCCTTTCACCCGAGGACGGCCCCGTGCCCACCTACCTGGACCTGATCAAGCACGACTCTTCCGCCATCATCGAGGGCCTTACGGGGCAGGCATCATGACGCCCGCGATCAGCGTCGAAGGCGTGACCGTACGCTACGGCGACGTCGAGGCCCTGCGCGAGGCCAGCGTCGCCATCGCCCCGGGCCGAGCCTGCGGGCTCGTCGGCATGAATGGCTCTGGCAAATCCACCCTGTTCAAGGCGATCATGGGCCTGGTCAAGCCCGACGCGGGCACAGTGCAGATCAACGGCGCGGACCCCGCCGCCGCTCGCAAGGCCCAGGTAGTCGCTTACGTCCCGCAGAGCGAAGAGGTGGACTGGCAGTTCCCGATCACCGTGCGCGAGGTCGTCATGACCGGCCGCTACGGCCACATGAGGTTGACGCGCCGCCCGCGCCGCCGCGACGAGGCCGCCGTCGATGAGGCCCTCGAGCGCACGCACCTGACCCGCTTCGCCGACCGCCAGATCGGCCAGCTTTCAGGGGGACAGAAGAAACGCGCCTTCGTCGCCCGCGGCATTGCGCAGGGCGCGAGCATTATGCTTCTCGACGAGCCGTTCGCGGGCGTCGATAAGCAATCCGAAGCGACAATCACCTCACTGCTGCGCGAACTCGTCGCCGACGGTGCCACGCTGTTCGTCTCCACGCACGACTTCGCCGCGCTACCCGCGCTCGCGGACGAATCCGTCCTGCTGCAAAAGCGCGTGCTCATGCACGCCCCAACCGAGGATGTGCTGCGGCCGGAGAACCTCGCACGCGCCTTCGGCATGACCCCGACGCAAACGGAGGCACACGCATGATGTCACTCTTGTTGGATCCACTGAACTACGGCTTCATGAGCCGGGCGCTGGCCACCGCGCTGACTGCTTCCATCGTCTGCGCGATGCTGTCCTGCTGGCTCGTGCTGGTGGGCTGGTCGCTGATGGGCGATGCGGTCTCCCACGCGGTCCTGCCAGGCGTGGTGCTCTCCTACATCGTGGGCGCGCCTTTCGCCGTGGGCGCCGTACTCTTCGGCTTCCTCGCGGTCGCCTTGATCGGCCTGGTACGCAACACCTCGCGGGTCAAAGAGGACGCCGCGATCGGCATCGTGTTTACCTCGCTCTTCTCCTTCGGGCTGGTGCTCATCTCGGTCACACCCTCGCACACGGATCTAAACCACATCATCTTTGGCAACCTTTTGGGCGTGTCCCGCGCGGAGATGCTGCAAGTAATCGGTCTTGCCGTGCTCGTGTTTGGCGCGCTGCTCATCAAGCGGCGGGATCTGACGCTCTACGCCTTCGACCCCATCCACGCGCACGCGATCGGGCTCAGCCCGCGCGCGCTCGGTGCCGGGTTGCTCGCCCTGCTCGCACTGACGACTGTGGTGGCGCTGCAGGTCGTGGGCGTAATCCTGGTTGTTGCCATGCTGATCATTCCCGGCGCGACGGCGTACCTGCTCACCGATTCCTTTGGGAAGATGCTGCTTATCGCACCTGCCATGGCCGCGGCCTGCGCGGTGGTGGGCCTGTACTGCAGCTACTACCTGGACACCGCCACGGGGGCGATGATGGTGCTCGCGCAGGCGTGCGTGTTTACGCTCGTGTATCTTTTTGGGCCGCGGGGGCTGGTGCGTGCCCGGGCGCGCTCACGTACACCGCGTCAGTCGCAGCACGCCCCAGCGGGATAATCACGCCGTCGGCCGCGTTTTGCACTTCCACTGCCCCGGAAAAGGGCGCGCCTTCGGCCACGTGGAGGTGCGAGCCGACGTTCAGGCCGTGGGCGTGCAGGAAGCGCAGCAGCTCCGGGTCATCGTCGGAAATTCGCTCGATGACTACGTCGCTGCCTGGTTCCACCGTGCTCAGGGTGACTGCGTCGGGGGCGTGTATCGAGCCATCGGCGGCGGGGATCGGGTCGCCGTGGGGGTCGCGCGTCGGGTGGTGCAGCAGCGCCGCCACCCGCTCCACTAAAAGGTCGGAGACGGCGTGCTCGAGCTGTTCGGCTTCATCGTGAACCTCGTCCCAGGAATAGTCGAGTACTTGCACCAGGAAAGTCTCGATCAGCCGGTGGCGACGCACCATCTGCACTGCGTATGCCCTCCCCTGCTCCGTCAGCTGCACGGAGCCGTAGCGTTTGTGCGAGACCAGCTCTTGGTCAGCCAGCTTGCGCACGGTGTCAGACACCGTCGACTGCTTCACACCCAGCGCCTTCGCGATCATCGAGGTGGTAGCGGGCTGGTCCGACCACTCTTCAAGCTCCCAGATCGCCTTGAGGTAATCCTGGGTGCTTGCAGACAGGTCCGAGACTGACATAGTGGGCCAGTCTACCCGGCTTTAAGCCCCGCGCGACTTGCGACGCCTCCCCGCCCACCGTGGCAGGGTGATGTCGCGCCCGAAGAGACTGACCACGTTGTTGCGGTAGCCCTTGCGTGCTTCCTCGTAGTAGCCCATCAGCTGCTCGCACAGGGCGTCCCAAGTCTTGTCCGCCACCGATTCGCGCGCGTTGCGTTTGAGTTCGGGCAAGCGGGCGTCGTCAAGCAGATAGCGCGCCGCGTCAGGAAGCTCCTCGCTGAAGGTCTCTACCTCCAGCAGCAGGCCGTTTTCCCCATCCTGGATCAGGTCGATGGGGCCACCAGCCTTCGGGCCAATGGTGGGTACGCCGGAGGCCTGCGCCTCCTGGATGGCCTGGCAGAAGGTCTCGAACTCGCCGGTGTGCACGAACAGGTCCAGCGACGCGTAGGCGCGCGCGAGCTGCTCGCCGGACAGCGCGCCGGTAAACACAGCGGAGGGCATGAGCTCCTGGAGCGCGTCGCGCTCCGGGCCGTCGCCCACGATCACGAGCTGGATGTCCGGGTCCTGCTCAAGCACGGCCAGGCGGCACACGCTCTTCTCGCTGGCCAGGCGGCCGACAAAGCCGACGACCTTCTTCGTGCCGGTGGGATCCCACTGGTAGCGCAGCATGTCGGAGCGCTTCGACGGGTTGAACAGCTCCGCGTTCACGCCGCGACCCCAGCGCTTCACGTTCTTGATGCCGTGCGACTCCAGCTCCCGGATCGCCTCCGATGACGGGGCGAGGTTGAGCTGGCAGCGGTTGTGGATGTTGCGGGTCCAGTCCCAGGCCAGCGCGGCCACGGCGGAAAGCTGGTATTTGGTGGCAAAGCCGGCCACGTCGGTCTGGTACAGGCCCACGGCCGGCACGCCGAGCTGCATCGCGGAGAACACGCCCGCGCCGCCGAGCACGAACGGGCTGGCCAGGTGAATGATGTCCGGCTCGAACTCCGCCAGCGCCGCGGTCACGGTGGTGGTGGGCACGCCGATGGGCAGCGAATCCACCAGCGGCACGCGCATCGTGGGCACGCGCACGATAGGAAAGCCCAGGTAGTCCGCGACCTCTTCCTGGAAGTCGCGAGCACCCGGCGCGACGACGAGCGCCTCGTGGCCCTCCGCCTTCAGGTACTCCAGGACGCGGAGTACCGAGTTGGTGACTCCGTTGATGTTCGGGAGGAATGATTCCGCGATAATTCCGACTCGCATACTTTCGAACCTTCCCATGTGCATGCAAACGAGACTCTACGAGTGATCAAACTTTGTTCTAACTCAACGTGAACGTTTGGGCGCTGATCGACGCACCCACGTCCACGCCAGCGCGAACACACCGGTGGCCACGACCGCCACCGAGCCCGCGGGGATGAGCGAGAGCACCCACCCGCGCCCCTCAACCTTCACCAGGTCCGGGTTGCTCTTGGCGTAGGTCACCCAGACCTGCTGCCCCTCCCCCAGCCCGGAGGGGTAAAGCAGCCCGCTCGGGGGCGAGAAGTGCCGCCCCTCCTCGTCTTGGTATTCCACAGAGGTGCGCACCGCGCTCACTCCGGTCACCGTGGCCATGCCGCGTCCGGGGTCGGCCATGATGCGGGCGTCGTTCATCGCTGCTCCCCCGACCATCGCCACCGCCCCCAGCAGCGCGGCCAGGTAGAGCGCCAGCAGCGCCTGCTGCCCGCGCCGCCACCAATTGATCACCGGGCGAGCCTCTGCGCCAGTGCCCGCCGGGTCGCCCGCGTCGTGTCGACCTCCACCACGGTGATCGGGTTCGGCTCCGCCTCGAGCCGGATCAGGGTCTGCAGGAGTTCCTGCAGGCTGCCGGCGTGCTCGTAGTCGGCGCCATATGCCTGGGCAAGCTTCTCGACGCCCACGTGATGCCCCGTCCCGAACACCCGCTCAAAGTCGCGCTCCACGCTCTCCGCCCCGGCCTCGAGCGTGTGGAAGATCCCGCCGCCGTCGTCGTTGGCCACCACGATGGTGAGGTTCCCGGGGCGCGGCTCGTCGGGGCCGATGAGCAGGCCGTTTACGTCGTGCAGGAAGGTCAGGTCGCCCATGAGGGCGACGGTGCGCGGGGCCCGGATCTCGTCGGGGTGCAGGGCCTGCGTCGCCAGGGCCACGCCGACGGCCTGGGAGACGGTGCCGTCGATACCCGCGGCCCCGCGCGCGGAGATGGTGGTCACGCCGTCGAAAGGCATGCCCACCATGCTCACGTCGCGCACCGGGTTGGAGGAGCCGACGACGAGCGTGTCGCCCACGCCGAGGGTGTCGCACACGGCGGCGGCGACGTGCATGCCGGTCAGCCCGAACTCGTCCTCGGTGAGTGCGTCGCGCACAGTCTGGGCGCCAACCTCGCCCGCGGCCTCGCAGATCTTGATCCAGGTGTCCGTGGACTGTCCGGTGGCGTTGACGCGGGAGCCGCGCCGGTCCGGGTGGCCGGTGAACGTGTCGGTGCGCGAGATGCCGATGACCTCGATGTCCGGGTCCGCCATGAGCGCCATGACGTCGCGGTGCAGGGTGGGGTGCCCCACCACGATGAGCTGATCCGGCTTGGTTTCCGCGGAGAAGTCGCCGCCGTCGTGAGAGATGGCGACCTCGCTCTTGGCAAAGAAGCGCGCCGCCAGCGGGTGCACCTGGTGGAAGGGGGCGGGCGCGGTCGGCTCCGCGATGGTGGGCACGTGCTCGAGGCCGGGGACGTCCCAGGCCTCGTCGCCCGCGATGACGAGGGTGTCGCGGGTCAGGTCCACGTCCACGGCGCCGTGGTCCACCCAGGTCGGCGGCGTGCTCAGGCGGCCCGGGCCGACCCGACGCGGCTCGCCCTCCGGCGCCGGGAGCGTGTCGGGCACGAGCGGGGTGTCCAGGGCGACGTTGATGTGGACCTGGTCCGCTGCGAAGGACACGGCGGCGGCGTCCGCCTCCGTGGCCACCTGCTGGGTGGCGGCGTAGCGGCCGAAGATGCCGTCTTGCCAAATGGTTTGCGATGCCCCCGTGCCCACCAGCCGGGCCGGGCGGTCCGCACTCACGACGGCCAGTGGGGTGTGCGACATGTGCGCCTCCACCATCGCGGGCAGCGCGTTCGCCACCGCTGTGCCCGAGGTCATGACGACGCCCACGTGCCGGCGTTGAACGCGCGCGAGGCCGAGCGCGGTGAAGGCGGCCGAGCGCTCGTCGATACGCATGTGCACGCGGAGGTCCCTGCGGGCCATGAGCGCATAGGCCAGGGGCGAATTGCGCGAACCCGGGCTCATGACCACGTCGGTGACGTTGTCAGCCAGGCGCTGGGCAATCACGCGGGCAACGGCAAGCGATTCAGGGAGCGTTTCCATGAGTGCCCAGTCTAGCGGTGGCTACTGGTTCTGAAGAATGTCGTCCGCGCCGCGGCGCAGCTCGTCTAGGAGGTCCTCTGCACCGGTGCGCACCTCGTCGGGGACCTGCACGTCGGGCGCCTCCGGGAGGTCGGGCAGCTCGGACTCCGTCGGCGCTGTCTGCGCTGTCGGCTCCGGCTCACGGGAATCCCTGTCGCGGTCGCCGAACAGCGACGGGCGCTTCGTGGTCGTCTCCGTCGATGTGACGGTCTCGGTCTGCGTGTTGGTCACGGTCACCGGCGGCTTCGAGGCCTCTGCGGACGCGCCGCGCCAAAGGAAGAAGAACACCACGCCCGCCGCCAGCGCAATGGCGAGCAGCACGCCCAGCACCATGGCGAGTGTGTTGGAGCGCTCCTCCGGCTCCTCGTAGTAGCGCGGCTCGGGCTCCGGCGGCGCCGGCTGGGTGTACTGCGGCTGCTCGTAACGGGGTTGCTCGTAGCGCGGGGGCTCCTGGTAGCGCGAGCGTTCCTGTTCAGCAGGGTCGGGGAAGTACTGCTTGGGGCGGGGACGGTGCGGTGGTTCCTCCGGAACGCCAAACTGGCGCGTCTGGTTATCCATGCGGATAGCCTAACGCGCCAGTGACAGCAGGGCGGTATCTAGAGCACTAACCCGAACACGGGGACGGCGAGGAAGTAGGTGGCCAGGGCGATAAGGACCAGCGCGATCGCGTTGAGCCAGATGCCGCCCTTGATCATCTCGCCCATGGTGACGTAGCCCGAGGAGTACGCGATGGCGTTCGGCGGGGTGGCCACCGGGAGCATGAACGCGCAGGTGGCGGACAGCGCCACGGGGATGGCGAGGATGAGGACGTTCATCTCGCTGGCGTCAGTAAGCCCGATGCCCACTGCCACACCACCCATGATGGGCAGGAACGTCGCTGCTGTTGCGGTGTTGGAGGTCAGCTCCGTCAGACCGAGCACGAGGGCGGCGATGGCGAAGATGAGCAGGAAGACCGGCAGGACGGCCAGGCCCTTGGCGGCCTCGCCGATCCAGAGCGACAGGCCCGTGGCGGTGAACATGGCGGAGAGCGACAGCCCGCCGCCGAAGAGGAGGAGGACGTCCCACGGCATCTCGTTCGCCGTCTCCCAGTCAAGCAGGCGCTTGCCGTTTTTCTTGCCCGGGATGATGAACATGAGCAGGCCGGCGATGATGCCCACGATGGCGTCGTCGTACGGGAAGTCCCAGCCGAACTGCTTGATGCCCAGCGGGATGAAGATCCAGGCCAGCGCCGCGAGGAGGAAGATGATGCCCGCGGCAATCTGCGGGAAGGTCCACGGACCGAGCTTGCGGATCTCCGCCTCGATGAGCTCCTTGCCGCCCGGAATGTGGTCAATCTCCGGCTTGAACACGGTGATGAGCACCCACCAAGCGATGAAGGTGAACGCGATGGCCACCGGCATGCCAACCAGCATCCACTGACCGAAGCCGATGGTGATGCCGTGCGCCTCCTTCATGTAGCCCTGCAGCAGCGCGTTCGGCGGGGTGCCGATGAGCGTGCCGAGTGAGCCTATCGACGCCGAGTACGCGATCGCCAGCATCAGCGCGGTCCCGAACTTCTTCTGGTTCTGCATGCCGCCCACGGTGTCCGCGGTGAGCATGAGCACGGAGGTGCCGATGGGCAGCATGACCACGGCGGTCGCGGTGTTGGAAACCCACATGGACATGAAGCCCGTGGCGATCATGAAGCCCAGGATGATGCGCTTCGGGCTCGTCCCCACCAGCTTGACCACCACGAGCGCGAGGCGCCGGTGCAGGTTCCAGCGCTGCAGGCCCAGCGCCATGAGGAAGCCGCCCATGAACAGGAAGATGGTGGCGGAGGCGTACGGGGACGACACCTTGGAAAACTCGGCCACCCCCATGACGGGAAAGATGGCGATGGGCAGCAGCGCGGTCGCGGCCAACGGGATCGCCTCCGTCATCCACCACACCGCCATGAGCACCGTGGTGGCGGCGACGACGCGCATCGCCTGCGCGGTGTACTCCACGTCTGGCTTCGCACCTGCGGATTGCGACACCGTGTCCGGGGCGCTCGCGGGGAAAATGAACCAGATGAGCGCCGCGAGTGCGACGCCGAGGATCAGGCCGATCAGCTGGCGGCGCCACTCGCCTGGTTCTGGGGCTTTGGCGAGATCGCCATCCGACAGCGCGGATGAGTCATGCACAACGGGGGTAGACATTGCCCCACCTACTTTCCAACGTGTTCAGTACTGTTTCCACAGCATGATTGGTATTCTTTTTCACAATCACCTGTAAAAAAGTTTAGTGCACCGGGTGGAAAACCGGACATTCCGTTGGCCTTCCGTAGGGCCCTCCCGGGCACACTACCCCCGTATGTAGGGGAGGCAGTCGCGCACCCGTTGGAACCACCAGTTTTCGCGTTCGACGCCCGCACGCAGGCCGTGGAGCCGCTCCGGATCGGGCACGGTGCGGCTGATGCGGAGGCGGCCGCCCACAATCTCGCGCGGCGCCGCCACGTCCTCCGCGAACAGGTTTTGGGTGGCCAGGCCCGCCGCGCGTGAGCCCGTGAGCTGCGCGGCGACCAGCCCAGCGTCCATGCCCACCGCAGTGTCCAGCGCGCTGGCCACGGTCACGCCCAGGCCCAGCTCGCGCGAGATCCGCACCAGCGGGCGCACCCCGCCCAGCGGGGCGACCTTGCACACGGCGACGTCCGCCGCGCCCAGCTCGGCGACGCGGTAGGGGTCGCTCGCCTTGCGGATCGACTCGTCCGCGGCGATCGGAGAGGCGACGCGGCGGCGCACCTCCGCGAGCTCCTCGGCGCTGACACAGGGCTGCTCCACGTACTCGAGCTCGGCCACGCGCTCGAGCGCGGCGATCGCCTCGCAGGCCTCGTCCACGCTCCAGGCCCGGTTGGCGTCCACGCGCAGGCGCGCGTCGGGGCGGAGGGTGTGGACGCGGGCGAGGCGGGCGGTGTCGTCGGCAAGCGACTGCCCCTTCTCCGCGACCTTGACCTTGAACGTGTTGATCCCCTCCGGGTAGCGGGCAAGCACGCGCTCGACCTGGTCGGCGGGCACGGCGGGAACGGTGCCGTTGACCTCGACCTCGCCCTCAGCTGCGGGGAGGCCCTCGAAGGCGGCTTCGATCCCGGCGCGCAGCCACGCTGCGGACTCCTCCGGCCCGTACTCGAGGAAGGGCGCGAACTCGCCCCAGCCAGCGGGGCCGTCGATGAGCAGGGCCTCGCGGGTGGTGATACCGCGGAATCGCACGGCCATGGGCAGCGTCACGACGTGCGCGCGCTGCAGGATCTCGTCGGCGGTGGGCAGCAAACTGTTCTCCCTTCCGTACATCGTCATGTTCTTGCTACTGTAATTTGCCTGCGGGAGTGCACGCGCAGGTAGGTAGGATGCAGTCCCATGAGTTACTCCACCGCCCAGCCGTTCGACCCCGCCCAGTGGCGCAGCGTCGAGGGCTTCGACTTCACCGACATCACCTACCACCGCCACGTCGGCGAGTCCCGCGCCGACGGAATCGTGCGCATCGCGTTTGACCGCCCGGAAGTGCGCAACGCGTTCCGGCCGCACACAGTTGACGAGCTCTACCAAGCACTCGACCACGCCCGCCGCTCACCTGACGTCGGTGTGGTGCTGCTCACCGGCAACGGCCCCTCCGAAAAGGACGGCGGCTGGGCGTTCTGCTCGGGCGGCGACCAACGCATCCGCGGTCGTTCCGGATACCAGTACGCCGGCGGCGACACGGCCGAGACCGTCGACACCGCGCGAGTGAAGGCAGAGGGCGGGCGCCTGCACATCCTGGAGGTCCAGCGCCTGATCCGCACGATGCCCAAGGTGGTCATCGCGGTGGTGGGCGGCTGGGCGGCCGGCGGCGGGCACTCGCTGCACGTGGTCTGCGACCTCACCATCGCCTCGCGCGAGGAGGCCCGCTTCAAGCAGACCGACGCGGACGTCGGCTCCTTCGACGCCGGCTACGGCTCGGCCTACCTGGCCAAGATGGTGGGCCAGAAGTTTGCCCGTGAGATCTTCTTCCTCGGCCGTACCTACTCCGCCGAGGACATGCAGCGCATGGGCGCGGTGAACATCGTGGCTTCGCATGAAGCCCTGGAAGATGAGGCTATCCAGGCCGCGCGCGAGATCAACGGCAAGTCCCCCACCGCGCAGCGCATGCTCAAATTCGCGTTCAACCTCACCGACGACGGGCTCATGGGACAGCAGGTCTTCGCCGGCGAGGCGACTCGCCTGGCGTACATGACCGACGAGGCCGTCGAGGGCCGCGACTCCTTCTTGGAGAAGCGCCCGCCGCGTTGGGACGAGTTCCCGTTTTACTACTAGGGGCGCTTTGCTGCTCGTTGCTGGCTAGACGGCGCTGCCGCCCCAGATGACGAGATGAGGATGACGAGGACGCGGAGAAATCAACGAGTTCGTCGCCCCCTTCTCGTCATCCAGCCGAGTCACGCCGAGCGGGACCCGCCAACGCCCTCCCCGCCGCAGCCCACGCCCCCGTCGCCAGCAGCACCCCACCGCCCAGCGCCACCGCCGCGCGCAGCGGGGTCGTCGCGGTCTCCGCCCAGGCCGGCACGGCGAGCACCCACAACCAGCTGCCCGCTAGTACGTCGCCACCAATCGTCACGGACAACACGGTCCACACCAGCGTCGCCGCGAGCGTCCACGCGACGCCGAACCGCACAGTAATATGCAGCGCGGTCAGCGCGAGCGTACTCGTCGTCAGCAGTGCGATAGCACACCCAACTCCCCCAACCCCGCTGGTCAGCGCCCCGAACACCACCACGAGCGCGACCACGCCGCACGTCCACACCCGCAGCGCGGCGCCCACGCCCGGGTGCTCGACTCGCATGAGCTGCCACGCGGGCCGCAGCCTCGGCCACACCAGGGTGGGCAGCACCCCCGCGCCGACCGGCAGAATGAGGTAGGTCTCCAGCGCGCGCCGCACATCGACGGGGTAGCGCATCGCCACCAGCATCACCAGCGCGGTGAGCAGGAGCAGCACGCTTAGCGACGCCACCCGCCCCGCCCCATACACACCCCGCAGCGCCGCAACGAATCCCAAGCGACCCTGCTCCACCCGCCGGCCCCCCTCCTACACCCCCACGCCCCGCCGGTCACCCCCCCGCCGCCGGGCAACACCCCAGCCCCCCCCCCCGCGGTCGCCCGCGCCCCCCCCCCCCCCGCCCCCCCGCGCCCCCCCCCCCCCGCCCCCCGCGCCCCCCCCCCCCGCCACCCCCCCCCCGGCCCCCCCCCCGCCGCGGAGCGCACACCGCGCGGGCCGCGCCGCGCCCCCGCCGCCGCCGCCGGCGGGCCCGCCGGGGCCGGCGCTCCCGGCGCGGCTCCGTCCACACCGCGCACGCCGCACCGAAGGCGGCAAGCAAAAGGCACAGCGCGAGCGGCGCCCACGGCGACTGCCGGTCCAGGGCCGAGCCGGGTTCCAACGGCAGCAGGTTGAATTGCAGCCCCATGAGCGGAAGCTCGAGACGCAGCGGCCAGGCGGCGGGGTTGGCCCACCACCAGGCGCGGTCGCAGAAGTAGCCGAGCTCGACCTGGTACGCCATCGCCGCCACCAATGTGGGTAGCATCCCGACCCGACGCACCAGCGCGGCGGCCACGCCCGCCACACCGCACATGCCGATCCAGGCGGCAGCGCCGACGGCGAGCACCTCGTCCGCACCGTCGAGCCTAAAAACGACTGCGGCCAGCCAGTTCACGCCAAAGTCCGCGAGGCAGAACGCACCGAGCGCGACCCACACCACAGCGAGGCGGGCTGCCCGCACGCGGCGGGGGTCCACCGGCCGCCAGTCGGTCCCGCCCGAGCGCGACACACGCTCGCGGGTCTCAGCTACTCCGGCGAACAGGGCCGCAATGGGTGCTGCGAGGGCGGTGACGAGGATCCCCTGCCAGTTCATCAGGTCGCGTGCCGTCTCTACCCGGCCGACGAGCGAGAACGCCGCGAACACGCACCCGACCAGCAGGCCCGCCCCGGCGAGCCACCACAGGGTCGAGCCGCGCGAGCGGATCCATTCAGCGTGCAGGTAATTCACTGCGCTCCCCCGTTCCCGCCGGTGGTGAGCCGGAAGAAGGACTCCTCCAGGTTCGGCCCCAGCTGCGCAAGCTGACCGGCGAAGCGCACGCTGCCGCCGGCGATGACGGTGGCGTCATCAGCCATGTGCACGACCTCGCCAAGCTGGTGGGAGCTGACCAGCACAGTGCGCCCCGCGGAGGCGTATTCGCGCAGATACGCGCGCAGGTGGGCGATGCCCTCGGGGTCGAGTCCGTTCTGGGGTTCGTCGAGAATGAGCACCTCGGGCTCGCCGAGCAGGGCCTGCGCGAGCGCCAACCGGCCCTTCATGCCGGTGGAAAACGCGCCCGCTTTCTTCTTGCCCGCGTCCTGGAGCCCCACGAGTTGGAGGACGCGATCCACCTCGGAATCCGGCAGGCCGAGCAGCGTGGCGTGCACGCGCAAGTTGTTGCGGGCGCTTAGGTGGCTATAGAAGGCGGGGTCGTTGATAGAGGCGCCTACGTGGCGCAGATTCGCCCGCGCAAAGGGCTGACCCATGAGCGTGACCTCGCCGGCCTCTGGAACAAGGAGCCCGAGCAGGACCTTCATGAGTGTGGACTTGCCAGCCCCGTTGGGCCCGAGCAGCGCGTGGACGCGGCCGGGGGTGGTGTGCAGGGAGACGTCGGTGAGCACGCGGTTGGCGCCGTAAGACACGGTTACGCCCTCGCAGGCCAGCTGTGGTGAAGTCATACCCCAATCCTCGCCACCAGCCCGGCGCGCCACATCGCCCCGCGGGCGGAACTGCGCTCCTCCCGTGGGAGGAGATCAGGAGATCCCGGCGCGCTGCGCGATGAGCACGAGCGCGATCCGGTCGCGCGCGCCCAGCTTGGACAGCAGGCTGGACACGTGCGTTTTCACGGTGGTTTCGGCGATGAAGAGCCGCTGCGCGATCTCGGCGTTGGTGGCCCCGCGGCCGACCTCGGCGAGCACGTCCAGCTCGCGCGCCGTGAGCCCCTCGAGCACCGACCGGTCCTGCGGGGTGCCGCCACGCACCCACTCCATGACGCGCCCCGTCACCCCGCTGGCCAGGACGGACTCGCCGCGCGCGACGGTGCGCACCGCGTCCGCGAGCACGTCCGGGTCCGCGTCCTTGAGCAGGAAGCCGTGGACGCCGGCGTCGATGGCGGACTGGATTAAGGCGTCGTCGTCAAACGTGGTGAGCATGATCACCCGCGCGCCGAGCGGGAGGATCTGCGCGGCGGCGGCGATGCCGTCGAGCACCGGCATGCGGATGTCCAGCACCGCCACGTCGATGCGGTGCGCCCGCGCCCGCTCCACCGCCTGCGCCCCGTCCTTCGCGGTGGCCACGACCTCCAAGTCCGGCTGCGCCGCGAGGATGGTGGACAGGGCGGAAAGGAGGAGCGGTTGGTCGTCGGCAAGCAAAATGCGAATCATCGGCCCAGCTCCGCGCGCACGATAAAGGTGTCCCCGCGCTGCTCGGTCGACAGCGTGCCGCCCGCGCTGGCGGCGCGCTCGCGACAGCCCTCCAGTCCGGTGCCCGCGCCGGGGCGGGGGCGGATCGGCCCGGTCGACGCGACGGTCACGGCGAGCCGGTCTGCCGCCTCCACCCGCACGCGCACGTCCGGGTCCTCCTGGTGGCGCGCGGCGTTGGCCACGGCCTCGGCGACGATGCGGTGGGCGGCCAGGCTGCTCACGGCGGGCACCTGCGGCAGCGCGCCGCCCTCGTACCTGACGCGCACCCCCGCGTCCCGGAAGCGCCGCACCAGCTCAGGCAGCTCCTCCGCACCCGCAGTTGGCTCCACCCCGCTGCCACCGTCGCGCAGGCCGCGCACGAGCCGGCGGATGTCCGTGAGCGCCTCGCCCGCCTCCGCGCTGATCTGTTTCAGCGCCGCGCGCTCGTCGCCGGCCGCGAGCCCCGCATTCGCCTGCACCCGGATCAGCGTGAGCGTGTGCCCGAGCAGGTCGTGAATGTCGCCGGCGATGGCTAGCCGCTCCTGCTCGCGCGCCACGCGCAGCCGCTCGCGCCTTCCTGCCTCCTCCCGCGCCAGGTTCGCGCCCAGCAGGTACGCCACGGCGAGCACCGCCCAGTGCGCAGCGAGCGCGAGTACCGCGTCCACCCCTGAGCGGTAGAACAGGACGAAGCGCTCGTCCCACGTCCACATAAACGGCGAGGCCAGCGCCCACACCATCGCCGCGGCAAGCACACCCGCGCCGAAGCGCCCGCCCACGAACCTGCGCGCCACGAACACCGCCACGGGCACCGCCAGCACCCAGAGGGTGTAGCCCAGGTTGATCGGCGCAAGGATCCACACCGCGGACCAGGCTGCATTCAGGGCAATCATGCTTATCGACGCCCACTTCGCCCGCAAAGTCACCACCCCGAACGCCGCCACGAACCCCCAGGACAACAGGGCCTGCACCCACCCGAACGCGTCACTCGGGTCCGCGCACGCGCCGGCGGTGTACACCAGCGCCAGCACCGCAGCGAGGCCGGCGAGGACCAGGTCGACCGTACGCATCCTCACCGCCTACAGCCCCCGGACGAACTCGGCGAAGCCCGGCGCGGTGAACTCCAGGTAGCCGTGGCTGGAGGTGTCGATGAGCCCCTTGTCCAGTAGGGATCGCCGCGCCATGCTCAGGTCGTTGGAGTCGCGCCCCATCGCCTCGGCGATGGCGCTGCGCTTCACCGGGGCGTCGCCCTCGGGCTCGCCCGCTGCCGCCATCGCGCGCAGCATCCGCGCCTCCGCGGGCGTGGCTTTCTTCCACCGGGCGCGGAAGAAGGTCTGGCGCATCTGGTTGAAGCCCTCCCCGGCGGCCGCAACCTGCGGCACCTCCAGCACCGTGCCCGGTCCCGGGAAGCCGGCGGCGCGCCACGTCTCGTCGCCGATCACCTGCATGAAGTAGGGGTAGCCGCCCGCGAACCCGAGCGCGGCCTCGAGCGCGTCGTCGGACCAGCGCACCCCCTTCGCTGCGGCGAGGCTGCGCAGCGCGTCCGCGGCCTGCGGGCGAGTGAGGTTGTGCAGGTGCTGGTAGGCGAAGCGCTCGGCGAAGCTCACCGCGTCCGTGACCACGTCCTGAGTGTGGCTGAGTCCCGCGGTGTAGGCGGCCATGGGCAGGTCGCGCTGCTCGGACTGCATGTGCTGCCAGGCGTAGGCGAGCGCTTTGATGCCGTCGGCGTCGGCGCTCTGGATCTCGTCGATAAACAGGACGAGTCCCCGCGAGCGTTCCCGCGCCGCGCGACCCGCTGCGGCGAGCAGCCGTTGGAGCCGGCGGCCCTGGCTGCCCGCTTCTGTCCCCTTGCGCGGGGCCGCCCCGCTGACCGAGATGCCCGCGACCTCAACTTTTGCGGTGGAGATGAGGGAGCGGAGGGCGTCGACAAGCGAGCCCTGCCAGGTGCTGGAGACCTCCTCGAGCGCCTCGACGAGCGAGGCGAGCAGCGGACCGTCGCCCGCAGTGACCCAGAGGGTGTCGAATCCCTTGGCCGCGGCGTCGGTTTGCGCGGCGCGCAGTAGGCTCGTTTTGCCCACGCCGCGCGGGCCGGCGAAGACCTGGATGCGGCCGACAAAGCGCGGCTCGACGATGATGAAGGCGAGGTCGCGGCGGATGTCCTCGAGGATCTGCTCGCGGCCGAAGACTTCCGGCGTAATTTCGCCTGGGGTGTACGGGCTTGGCTGCATGCCCCCTTTATACCTGTTTATGAATCGCCGAATCATAAAGACTCATACGGCTTGCTAGGCTAGCTCCGTGAACAACCGCCTAGAGATCCTCCCCGTCGACCCCGCGAACCCGCTGGCCATCATGCCCGCGCTCGAGGAGGCGCTCACCGGCCAACGCGCCCTCCTGCCGGTGCCCACCAACGACCCGACCCGCGCCAACCTGCTCCGCAATACGCAGGGCGTCGGGCAGCTTATCGACGCCAACGTCGCCCTCGTCGTCGCCACCTCCGGCTCCACGGGCCGCCCCAAGGGTGCGATGCTCACCGCCGCCAACCTCATCTCCAGCGCGGACGCGACCCACCAGGCGCTCGGCGGCCAGGGCCAGTGGCTGCTCGCCATGCCGGCCGCCTACATCGCGGGCATCCAGGTGCTGGTGCGCAGCATGGTCGCCGGCGTCGAGCCCGCCGCCCTGGACCTCTCCCACGGCTTCAGTATCAACGAGTTCGCCGAGCGCGCCGAGGAACTCGCGGCCACCGGCGAGCGCTGCTACACCGCGCTCTCGCCCCATCAGCTGGCCAAAGCCACCTCCACCATGCAGGGCATCGATGCTTTACGACGCTTCACCGCCATCCTCGTCGGCGGCGCCGCCACCAACCCCCGCCTCCTCGACTCCGCAAAGAAGCTGCGCATCAACGTCGTGACCACCTACGGCTCCTCCGAGACCTCGGGCGGCTGCGTCTACGACGGCGTGCCCATCGCAGGCGCGCGGGCACGACTCGAAGGAAACCGCATCGTGCTTGGAGGCCCGATGGTGGCCAAGGGCTACAGGGGGCCTGTGGAGCCCGACCCGTTTTCCACCGATGACTCCGGGCAGCGCTGGTTCACCACCTCGGACGCGGGCCACATCACCGACGGCGTACTCACCGTCGAGGGCCGCCTGGACAACGTGATCTCCACCGGCGGCTTCAAGCTGCAGCCGGAAGTACTCGAGCGTTTCCTGCTCACCCAACCGGGCGTAACCGCCGCCTGCGTCGTAGGCGTTGCCGACGAGCGCTTTGGCCAGCGCATCTGCGCCGCCTACACCGGCTCCGCCGAGGTCGCCGATTTGATGGACAGTTTTGAAGACCTGCCCCGCTGGCAGGTGCCGAAGGAACTACGCCCCGTGCCCGCCCTCCCCCAACTCGGCCCCGGCAAAGTCGACCGGGCTGCGGTGGCGGAAATGTTTGGCGGGAACTAGCCTTCAACGTTTACGCTCTCGCAACACGGTGTCCTTCACACTTTGGGTTGTACATACCCATCCCTCAAACAAGGAGGACACCATGCATCGTCTCACCGCTTGCGTCGCCGCAACCGCGATCGCGCTTTCCGCACTCGCCGCACCCGCCCACGCCGCAACCGTCGCCCAGAAGGACAAGGAAGGCACCTGTGCGGTCAGCCTCACTGCCGGCGAGAAGCAGTTCATCTCCACGCTTTTCGACGAGTCCAAGGCCATCGGTGAGCACGAGCAAGCCCGCGATTTCATCGCCGCAGTTGAGTCGGTCTACCCCGGCGTCATCGCGGAAAACGAGAAGACGCTCAAGGGCGAGGAGGCAGACCTGACCAAGGTGCTGCCCGCCCAGCTCGCCGGGCAGTACGCGAGCGCGCAGAAGACGCTGAAGGAGACCCACCCGACGACAGAGCGCACGCTCGAGGACATCAACACGGACTCCTGGCACGTCGGCTCCGACACGAAGCCCGTCGAGCTGCCATTCGCAGTCGCAAAGAGCGACGCCGCACTGTACGACGCCTGGTCCACCACGCCTGCCGGGAAGGTCGCTGTGAAGCAGGTGCAGCTTAGCGACGCCGACGTGGCCGCTGCCGCAGCCTGCGCCAAGGGCCCCCAGGCGAATGTGGATTACCCCACCGCGAAGCCAGATCTGAACGTTCCAGCCATCATCGGTGGGGTCGTCGCAGCGCTGTTGGCGCTGCTCGGGCTGCTTGCCCTGCCACAGCTCGGACTGAAGCTGCCGATGGTGGGCAAGTAAGTAGCGCTTAGAGCTTGGCGATCGGGCCGAGCGCCTTATCTACCTGCTGCGGCAGCAGCAGGGCGATCAGGGACAGCAGGCCCGCCAGGCCCGCGATGGTCAGCACGGCGATCAGCCACGGAGACTCTGCAGAGGAGCCAGTGGTGGTACCCGGCTGCTCGTCGACCTGCTTCATCTTGTTCTCGAAGGTGAGGTCGTGGTTGATCGGGTCGATGCCGAGCGCGTTAAGGCTGGCGAAGAAGAGGTCAGTCTGGTCGATCTGGCCGGTCAGGTTGGCCGCACCCGGGCCGGAAGCTGCGACGCGCAGCTGGGCACCGGTGTGCTGCTGGCCGCCGAGGGCGTCCTCGTCCTCGTTGGTCTTAGAGGTGGCGAAGTTGACCGCCATGGTGGAGCCTTCGACCGTGGTCAGCTGGGTCACGCGGCCAGCGGTGTTGCTGTCCTCGTAGGTGATCTGCGCGGTGTGCGCGTGGTCCGCAGTAGCGACGATGAGGGTTTCCTCACCGGTCTTGTCCGCCCACTGCTGCACGGCCTGGACGGCCTCGTCGAGCTGGCCGACCTCGCCGATCAGGCCGCAGGCGTCTGCGTCGTGGTCGGCCTTATCCGGGGAGGCGGACTCCACCTGGAGAAGGAAGCCCTTGTCGTTTTGCAGCAGCTCAAGCGCCTTGGTGGTCATGTCCGCCAGACGCGGGGTCTCCGCGGTGAACTCCGGGTTAGCTACACACGTCGCCGGATCCATGTCGCCGCCGTCGATGGTGGGGATGGACTGGTTCAGCGTACGCGGCATGTTGCCCTCGGAGAACAGGCCCAGCACCGGCTTTTCTGCGTCCGCCTTGTCAACGGCGTTGAGCTCGGAAAGATTGGTCGCGACCTGGTAGCCGTTGTCCTTCGCGTTCTCCAGCACCGTCTTGCCTGCGGTCCAGGTATTGCCGTTCTCGCCCCACTGACCGCCCTGAACGACCTCGGTGTTGAAGTACTTCATGCCGCCGCCGAGGGTGACGTCGGCGCGCAGGTCGACGATCTGCTCCGAGATGGAGCCGAGGCCGCCGTTCTCGCGTAGCTGCTCGCCCTGCGCCGCCTTCTTATCGCCGGAAGGCGCGTAGTAGGAGCGGTCAAGCGCGTGTGCGGCAAAGGCCGCCGGGGTGGCGTCCTGGATCTCCGCAGTGGAGACGTTACCGATCTTCATGCCCTTCGCCTTGGCCAGCTCGCCGAGGGTGGCAACCGGCTTGCCCTTGCTATCGACGCCAATCGCGCCGTTGTAGGCCTTCACGCCAGAGTTCCAGGCGGTGCCGGTCGCGGCGGAATCCGGGACGTAGTTCGGCAGGCCGGTCTCCTTGTCCAGGGAGAAGGTGGTCAGGTAGCCGGTGTAGTCCAGGTTGTCCAGGCCGTCGAAGCGGCCCGCGGAGCCCTTCAGGTAGTTGCGGGCAGCGGTGATTTCGGAGTCGCCCGTGCCGTCGCCAATCAGCAGCACGACGTTCTTCGCCTTCGCGTTATCAATGCCCTGGCCGGCGGTGCCGAACTGGGCGCAGTCGCCGACCTTCGGAGCGGCACCTTCAGAGACGAGGTAGCACAGTTGGTCGCCCGGCTTCGCCTTGGAGCGGGTAGCCAGCGACATGACCTTGTTGCCCTTGTTGATCTCCCACGGATCCTGACCGCCCTCGGTGCCGCCGTTGAGGCCGAGCGCGTTCGCCATGACGTAGAAAGCGTCAGTCTGGTCGAGCTGACCGTTGACGTTCTCGGAGCCCGGGCCGAAGCCAGCGATGCGCACCTGGGTGCCGGTGTGCATCATCGACTTGGTTTCCAGCTCGCCACTTTCATTGATGGACCACGGCTGGGTGCCGAAGCCGACGGACATCACCGCGCCGCCGTCCTTCTGCGACTTCAGACGGGTCACTGCGGATACCGACGGACGGCCGTCCGGCACGATCTCTGCGGTGTGTGCGTGGTCAGCCGTGACCACGATGAGGGTGTCCTTGTCCTTCTTAGCAAAGTCGAGGGCTTCCTTGATGACCTCGTCGATCTGCTCGGTCTCACCGATCATGCCGCAGGCGTCAGCGGCGTGGTCCGCCTTGTCGATAGAGGCGGACTCCACCTGGAGGAAGAAGCCCTTGTCGGACGAGGGGTCGTCGAGAAGCTCGATTGCCTTCTTCGTCATCTCCGCCGCGGTCGGCTCGTTGCCGGTGTCCTGCGGGGTGCAGGTCTCCGGCTCCTTGTCGGTGGCGTTGCCCGGGACGGTCTGCTCGTAGCGGCGGGTCATGTTGCCGTCGTTGAACAGGCCGAGGACCGGCGCGTCCTGGTTAGCCACGGTGACCGCGTCGAGGCCAGCCTCGTCATCGACGATGGTGTAGCCCTTAGCCTCTGCGTTCTCGCGCACAGTCTTGCCGGCTTCCCACTCCGCGCCGCCGTCGTGCTTCTCGGTGAGGAATGGGTTACGGTTCTCGCCGCCCGCCTGCACCTCGGTGTCGAAGTACTTGCGGCCGCCACCAAGGGTGAGGTCCGCGCGGGTGTCGATGATCTGCTCGGAGATCGAGCCCAGGCCGCCGTTCTCACGCGCCTCCTTGCCCTGCACGACCTTCTTGTCGCCCGACGGCGCGTAGTAGCCGCGCTGAGAAATGTGCGAGTGCAGCGCGCCCGGGGTGGCGTCCTGGATCTCGGCGGTGGAGACGTTGCCGGTGCGCATGCCGGCGTTCTTCGCCATCTCGATCAGGTTCTCGTGCGGTGTGCCCGCCACGTCGACAGAGAGCGCACCGTTGTAGGTCTTCGTGCCGGTGGACCAGCCGGTGGCAGAAGCCGCCGAGTCGGTCACGTACTGGCGCTTGCCCTCCTGGGAGACGGCGAAGGTGGTGTAAGCACCTGAGGCCGTCAGCTCGTCCAGGCCCTCGAAGCGACCGTTCGCGCCCTTGAGGTAGTTACGCGCTGCGGTGATCTCCTGGTGGCCCATTCCATCGCCCAGGATGAAGATCACGTTGCGGGCCTGGGCGTCGGTGTTGCCCTGCCCGCCCTTGCCAAACTGGGTGCAATCCCCCGGCTGTGGGACGTTCACCAAGTTGCCTTCGGCGTCAAGGGTCACACAGGACTCTTTGCCGTTAAAGTTCTGCTCCGCCGGTGCGGCAGAGGCTGTGGGGAGACTCGCCAGGGCCAGCGCGGAAGCGCTGACCACGGCGGTCAGTGTTCTAAACGGAATACGCATGTGGGGTTCCTTCACATGAAAAGCCAAAAAAAGTGGATGGTTGTTCAACCGCCACACATCATAAATCCAGCAAATTTCCAATTCGGAAAACCCAAATGAACTTTAGGTGACTACAAAAATGCAGTTAAGGGCGCTACCCGAGCACTTTAGGGAAGCTTAAAACACACGTTTAGATTGATGCTTCCTGCGGCGCATGTCAAACACCCCTGCTCACACCCGGGTTTCAGCTTCAACCAGATCTGCAGGTAGTTACGGTTGCGCACCGCTTCCGATACGCCGGGGATTACCGTGCTGGTTCGTTGAGGGACAGCGCGGCGTCGATAAGCATGCCCAGCTCTTCTTGCGCATAGGTGGCGCGCAGCTGGGCATCATTGCCCCCGCGGAGATTGCCGCGCACGAGCGCCACGCCTTGCGACGCCGGCACCATCGAGAACTCGCGCGGGTGCGGGAAGACCTGGCGCACGAAGTGGCCCGTGCGAAGTGCGCAACGGTTCAGCCAGATGTCGTCGGCGTGTGGGGCGCAGTCCTGGAACGCCTTGCCCTGCGCGGCAACTGCATCGACCATCGCCGGCGGGTACGCAACACCGGAGACGCCGGTGGCGAAGTGGCGCGGGTCCGGATCCGTATCCTGCACAGACTTCCACTGCTTGTACGGCGCCAACTTGCCGTCCTGGAGCACGATCTCGTGAGCGCGGTACGCCACCACGTTGTTCGGATCGGCGTCCGAGGCGTTGAGGAGCTTTTTGGCGAACCACTTGGGGTACATCATGTCGTCATCAACGGTGATGACGCGGGTGCCAGTACCGGCAAACCGTTGAAACGTGCCGTAATACTTGGTGTGCGGACCATAGTGGCCGTCCGAACAGCACACCTGCAGGCCGCGCTCCACAAGGGTGTGCAGACCTTTCGGCCACTCACCCTCGTAGTCCTCCTTATCCAGCCACAGATACACCGGCAGGCGTGTCGTGCCGACGAGCAGCGAGGAAATCGCCACCACCGCCGACTTCAGCCGGGGCCCATGGGAGGTCAGCGAAATAACGGTGTCGCCCTCCTGTGGGAACCTAGCCGGAGATTTCCGCGCCACCACCCGCAGCTGAGGCGCGCGCAAAAGTGCACCAGCCCCACCGAGTGCTTGCCGAAGCGCGTAGTCAATCCACATGAGCCAAAACTTTAGCCGACTTGACCAAATCGGGGCATGATGGGAGACATGACTGACACGAGCGGTAATGGAACTGACAACCAGCAGACAGCGAACACTACAGAACGGGCCGACACTGGCAGTTCGGCAACGTTCCACGACTGGTGGCAGGCGGCGCGACCGCACACGTGGCCGAACGCGTTCGCCCCAGTGATCGCCGGCACCGGCCTGGCTGCACACATTGGTGGCATGCACCTTGGCAAGGCGCTGCTCGCACTCGGCGTTGCGTGGGCACTGATTATCGGCGTGAATTTCGCCAACGACTACTCCGACGGTGTGCGCGGCACTGACGACGAACGGACAGGCCCTAGCCGCATCACCGCGTCCGGGCTGGCGCGGCCGCAGGATGTGAAGCTCGCAGCATTCGCTTCCTTCTTCGTCGCTGCCGTTCTTGGCGTGATCCTTGCGGTCATGAGTGCGTGGTGGCTCATCCTGGTCGGTGCGGCTTGCATCGCGGCAGCGTGGTTTTACACCGGCGGGACGAAGCCGTACGGCTATTACGGATTCGGCGAGCTGGCCGTGTTCATCTTCTTCGGGCTGGTCGCTGTGCTAGGTACGCAGTACACACAGTCAGGATGGCTGACTGCCGAGGGGTGGTTGGTGGCCATCGGTGTGGGCGCGATTTCCGCGTCCGTGAACCTGGCAAACAATATCCGCGATATTGACACCGACGCCGCGGCCGGCAAACACACCCTTGCTGTGCGCATCGGCGAGGTGAGGGCTCGTCGCCTGTTTACTGTGCTGACGTTGACGCCATTTGTCGTCTCCCTGCTGCTTGGTAACTCGCTCGCGCTCCTCGGTTTCGCTGCTTTGCCGTTTGCCGTTTCCTCCATTCTGAAAGTGCAGCGCGACCAGGCAAAGGGCAAAGACCTCATCCCTGTGCTGGGTATCAATGGTCGGGCCATGCTGATCTGGTCCGTGCTCACCGCCGTTGCGTTTACTGCCCTCGGGTTCCCAATTTGGGGTGGAGGTGAAGCGGTACCGTACACGGCAGTGCAGTAGTCGCCTGCTGAGTGAGCTGCACTGCATTTGCCAGTTCCATGTCTCGACCTGCCCCGAAACTCCTTGCTGTACAGGGAGACCGGGGCGGTTTTTCATGTCTGCGCTATTGCTTGCTGCACCCTGGTGGCGCTGAATCGGGTGCGGATCCGGCGTTCACGAACGAACGGTTCGCCCGCAGATGGTTGTAAATGGGGCACTCAGTACACGGGTCATCATCAACGCGGGAAGCGCAGTCTGTGCAGTGCTCCGAGCATTCGCATGCGCACGAATCAGTGCTGCCGGTTCGATGAGTGAGCGGGGCCGGTTCGCGGACGGGGTGGGCGCGGTTGTAGGCGGTGTAGCGGGAACCGTCAGCAAAACGGTAGTGGATATGCCCGTTGCGTTCCCAGATCTTCGCAGGGCGGAGCTAGTGAGTAGTAAAGTAGTTCATTGCCATCAGCTGTACCCACACTATTGTTCGACCTCAAGGGATATGTCTGTTTTGTTTGCAATGGGGTAAAACCGCACTCCTGTGACAGCGAGCGAAACGATTTCTACTCTGCCGCCGCAGAGTAGACGGCAGCTACTCCCCGCACGCGGCATCGAAATCCGCGGGGCTCCACGTGTCTGTCGAGCCGTCGTAGGGGTTCACGGACACAATGGTGCCGGCGGGCTGTTCCAGGATCTGCTGCTTGGCGGCGCTGGCGGGAGTGAAGGACCTCTCCTTGCTGAAGGGCCCCTGCCCGCCCCTGTCGTCCGGCGCCGGGTTAAGCAAGAGGGTGCGATCCTCGGGATAGGAGGCGTCGAGCGGTGCTTCCGCGGCCCACGTGCCAGAGCTCGGCCCATCAAGCGGCACCTGCACGTGGCCGGTCTGTGGTTCGGCGGCGGTGAACTTGGCCAGCACCCGGTTTTCCTCGTCTTCGGCGAGACCGATGCGGTCGGAGGCGACCTCGAGCTCGCTCATCTCCTCGCCGCAGGTGTTCACGTGCGCGATGATGTGGCCCTCCTCGTCGTGGGAAAACCCGGCGGCGCCGATGACGTCCACGTTGACGTAGTTGCCGCAGGCAGTCAGCGCCGCTGCGGAAGCGCACACCACTGCGATGACGGATGCGGTCCTGCTCACGTTGGGCCTTTCGTCGATAGGCTGCAATTGCCCGAACCAACGTAGGCGGCAACTATTACGTAGCGCTGGCCGCCCGCCTGGGAAAGTCCGTCAATTCCGCGCGCGGCCAACCAGGGTGCCGATGCCCGCGCCAACCAGCAGGAGCGCGACGAACGGGAGCGCGGATGCGTTCATGAGGACGAGCGCCTGCAAGGCTCCCGCCAAAACGGGGACGGCGAACCACCACCAGGTCGCGCCGCGGCGGGCCGTGTCGCGCCACGCCAGCACCGCGACGAGCAGCGGGTTGAGCACCAAGAGCGGAACGGCCCAGCCCATCGGCCCGAAGATCGACGAGACGAGGAGCAAGCCTGTCGACGCCACCACGTAAACTACCAACATCCGCCACCGCGGTCCCATCACGATTCCTCCCAGGTGTCATACTTGGTGCCACTACCTCGACCAAGATTACAGAAGGAGGGAACCGCGGATGCTCGACGTCCTGACTGGTTTCGCCATCATCCTCACCGTCATCGCGGTGGGGTTCCTGCTGGCGCACAGAGGCGTGATCGGGCAGGGCGAGGCGCGCCTGCAGCTCAACCGCATCGCGTTCTGGGCGTGCACCCCGGCGCTCATCTTCTCCAGCGTGTCCACCTCGGACACGTCCGCGTTTCTGTCGCCGGTCGTGGGGGTGATCGCGGTGGCGTCGGTAGCCACCATGCTCCTGTACTGGCTGCTCAGCGCCCTGCTGTTCCGCCGCAGCTTCGCCGAGACGATGGCGGGCGCGGCCGCGTCAAGCTACTACAACTCGGTCAATATCGGGCTGCCCATCGCCACCTACGTGATCGGCGACGCCACCTACGTCGTCCCCGCGCTCGTGCTGCAAATGGCGGTGCTCTCCCCCGTCATCATCGCCGGCCTCAACGCGGGCGGGGCGAGCCTGCGCTCGATCGGCGGCTCCATCGTCGCGGGCATAACGGCGCCGGTCGTGCTCGCCGCCTTCGCGGGTTTCGCCGTCTCCGCCTCCGGCTGGGAGGTCCCCGAGCCCGTGCTCGCGCCGCTGGAGATCCTCGGCGGCGCGTCCATCCCGCTCATCCTCATGAGCTTCGGCGCCTCGCTGAAAGGGGATGCCGTGCTCACGCATGATCGCTTACCGACGCTCACCGCCACCCTCCTCAAGCTCGTCGGCATGCCCGCCATCGCCCTCGGCGTCGGGTACGCCCTGGGCCTCGACGGCACCGAGCTCTACGCGGCGCTCATCCTCGCGGCGCTGCCCACCGCGCAAAACGTGTACAACTACGCCGCCACCTACCAGGTCGGCCAGACGGTCTCGCGCGACACCGTCTTCCTCACCACGTTCCTCTCGCTGCCCGCCATGCTCGCCATCGCCGCCCTATTCGGGTAGGCGCTAGCGCTCGCTCAGCTCGCTGGAGATCCACTCCTTGCGCAGCTTGCGCTGCTCGCGCCAGTGCGCCACGGCCTCTGTGGCCTCGATCCGCTGGCGCTTGAACACCAGCATGGACAGCGGGAACGCCACGATCAGGGCGAGGAGCGCGGAGATGATCAGCGGCACGGGGGCGCCGATGAGCATGGCCGCGCCCTGGATCACCACGGTGAGTGCGATGAACAGCACGAGCCTGCACAGCCCGTAGATCGCGGCGGCCTTATTGGCGCGCGAGCGGGCGGCGGGATCAACTTCCGGCGGTTGTTGTTGCATATGCCTAACCCTAGACGGCCACCAAGTATGTTGGAAGTCATGGGAAGGCTACTACTCCTCGTACTCATCGTCCTCGCCGTGTACCTGATGTGGCGCGCCTTCGGGCCCGGCTCGAACAAGCAGGTCGAGCAGGCGCCGGAGCGGCCGCAGATCAAGGGGCCCGACGATGATGAGGAGTTCCTCTGGAACATTGAGAAGAACCGCTTCAAGGAGCGGCGCGCCCGCGAGGAGGCGGAGCGCAAGCGGCGCGAAGAGGAGGAGCGCCGCAAGCGCCGCGACGGGGAGGGCAGCTAGCCGGAACTAGCGCTGTTCCAGCACCTCGGGCAGCTTCTCCGCCCAGGCGAGCGAGTGGCGCACGCCGTCCGCCACGGTGTACTCCGCGCGCCAGCCGAGCAACTGCTCGGCCTTCTCGGTGCGGGTGGCGCAGCCGACCACATCGCCATCGCGCGGCGGGGCGGTGCGCACCTCGAGGGGCTTGCCGGTGGCCTCGCCGACGGCGTCGGCCAGCTCGAAGACGGTGGTGCCCTGGCCGGTGCCCAGGTTGATCACCTCGTAGTCCGCCAGCGCTGACGCCTCGGCCTTCAGCGCGGCGACGTGCGCGCGGGCCAGGTCCCACACGTGGACGTAGTCGCGCAGGCCCGAGCCGTCGCGGGTGGGCCAGTCCACGCCGGTGACGGTGAACGGCTCGTCGGCCTGGTAGGCGGAGATCATCTTGCCCAGCGCGTGGGACGGGGCCGGGTTCTGCAGGCCGGTGCGCAGCTGCGGGTCCGCCCCGATGGGGTTGAAGTAGCGCAGTGAGATGGCGCGGATGAGGCCGGCCGAGGCGGCGTCGGCAAGCACTCGCTCCAGCATCCACTTCGAGGCGGCGTAGGGGCTCGACGGGTCTGCCGTGCTCTGCTCGGTGACCATCAGGTCCTCACCGGGGACGTACATGGCGGCGGTGGAGCTGAGCAGGACGCGCTTCACACCACGCTCGGACAGGGTGCGCACGCAGGTCGTGGCCTTGCCCACGTTGTTCTCGTAGTAGTACAGCGGGCGCGAGACGGACTCCGGCACGACGATCTTCGCGGCGCAGTGGACGACCGCCTCGATGTCCGGGTGCTCGTCCAGGATGCGGTGCAGCAGCGCCACGTCGGCGATGTCGCCCTCGTAGTGGTCGAAACGCTCGGCGAAGGCGCGCAGGCCGGTGGAGTAATCGTCCAGAATCACCGGGGTAATTCCGTTGTCGGCGCAGCAGGAAGCGATCGTGGAGCCGATAAAGCCGGCCCCGCCAGTGATAAGAACCTTCATAACCTGTGAGTCTAACGCAGCTAGTTCAGGCCCGCGTACGAGTGCAGACCCGCAATCACCGTGTTCACGTACGTCATGTTGAAGATGGTCATGCACAGCGCCAGCACGTTAATCCACGCGGCCTTCGCGTTCTTCCAGCCGGCGGTGGCGCGGGCGTGCAGGTAGGCGGCGTACAGGATCCAGGTGATCATGGACACGGTTTCCTTCGCGTCCCAGTTCCACGGTCGGCCCCACGCCACCTCGGCCCAGATCGCGCCGAACACGATGCCGATGCCAAACAGCGGCAGCGTAATGATCGCCGTCTTGTAGGTGATCTGGTCCAGCGTCTTCGCCGCCGGGAGCGGGCGGGCAATCTTGCCAAAGAAGCCGTGCTCCTTGCCCTTCGGCTGCCACATGCGCAGCAGGTACAGCAGCGCGAAGATGCCGGAAACCATGCCAATCGACGCGCCGACCGACACCGAGGACACGTGCACCGGCAGCCAGTAGGACTGCAGCGCCGGCACCACCGGGGCGGCCTGCATGTGGAACACCGTGGAGTTGAGGAACATCGCGATGACCATGGGGAACAGCAGCCACGGCCACACCGTGTGCCAGCCCTTCCGCCCGATCACGATCGCGGCGGCCACCATGATCACCGCGGTCATGAACAGGATGTACTCGTACAGGTTGCCCAGCGGGAAGCGCCGCGCCGCGATGCCGCGCGTGACAAACGCGACGATGTGCAGCGCCACGCCGACCCACACCAGGGCCTGCGTCATGCCCGCCCACTTGCGGGCGGCGGCCACCCGCTTCTCGTAAGCGCCGTCAAGCTCGGGCTCCGGGGGCAGTTGCTTTTCGACGACCACCGGCCCCCCAGCCCCAACCGCCACCTTCTCCGCGGCGCGCTCCTGCTGCGCCGCGCGGCGCTCGCGCCGCACGTCCACGACCGCGAGAACGCGGCCGTAGTACACGCACGCCATGAGCAGCGCCACGATGTAGATGATGAACGCGGTGCGGAAGGTCAGATCGGACAATTCCGCCATGGTGGTGTTGACAAGCATGGTGCTCAATCTACTCCATCAGCGGGCCATTATCCAAGGTCATCCAGCTCGTCATCGTCCCCGTCATCATCCGGGTGCTCCCCCAGGATCTCCTCGACGAGCTCGGAAAACTCCGGGCCCCACCCGGCGCGGTCCGTGCGCGCCAGGCCCGCGATCTCCACCGCGGTCCCGCCGCCGGCGACCGGGGCGAGGCGGACCCAGACGCGGCGGCGCTTGATGGTCAGCGAGCCGGCGAGCGCGGCGAGCATGATCACTGTGGTCACCAGTGCCCACACCTGCGTCGGGTCGCGGGAGATCTGGTAGTTGGCGTACTCGGCCGCGCCGTCGAAGCGCACCTTGATCCCGCCGTCCACGGTGATCTCCTCGCCCGGGGTGAGGTTGACGCGCTCCAGCTTCTGCAGCTGGCCTTCCGCGATGAGCATCTGGTCGAGCACGAAGATGTTCTGCGGGCGGCCCGAGTCCAAGCCAGCGTCGCCGCGGTAGATGTCCATGGACAGCGCCGGGTCATCCATCGACGGGAACGACGACTGCAGCGTCTCCCCGTCCTGGCCGCCCCACTGGGCCGTCGGCGCGAAGTTTCCCTCCAGGGCGATCTGGTTCTGGCGGCGGTCCGCCAGGTCCGGGAACATGCCGGCGGGCGGGTCGAAGCGCATCACGCCCGAGGACAGGAACGTCTGCGTGTCCGTGGGGCGGAACTGCATCATCTGGGTGCGGGTCTCGCCGTTGGGCCACGTCACCGTGACCTGCGGGGCGAACCCGTGGCCTTGCAGGTAGACGCGGTCGCCGTGGATGCGCAGCGGGTGGTTGACCGCCAGGGTGGTCTCCTGCCAGCTGTCCTTCGGCGCGGTCAGGTCGTCGGTGTAGGACACGTCGGACCAGAAGCCGTTCGCCTGGCCGCTGTTTAAGTATTCGGCGCGGAAGTTGTGTGCATCGATGCAGAAGGGGGTGAGCCCGGTGCCGTCGAAAAGCGGCCCCGCGCGGAACACGTCAAAGTTGGCGGGGGACGTATTGCAGAACTCGGTGGACTGCTCCACCGGCACGGCGTACTGGGACTCGGAGTTGGTCACTACGATGACCTGGCCCTCGTAGAAGACCATGCGGCCGGCGGCGAAGGCGACGATCATGCCGACGATGCCCACGTGGAAGAGCAGGTTCATCAGCTCGCGGGTGTAGCCGCGCTCGGCGGCCAGGGAGAATGTCCCGGCGCGGTCTTCCTCCGGCGAGTAGGCGGCCACGTGCCAGCGCTTGAGCAGGCGGCGGACCTTCGCCTCCACCTCGTCCTGGCCGACGTCCACCGTGGCTTGCGCGTGCATGGGCATGCGCGAGAGGTAGCGCGGCGCGCGCGTAGGGGTGGCACGGTAGGCGCGCCAGTGGTCCATGGAACGCGGGATAATGCAGCCGACCAGGGAGATCATCAGCAGGGTGACGATGGCGACGAACCAGGAGGAGCTGAAGACGTCGAAAAGCTGCAACCTGTCATAAATCGGACCCATCGTCGGGTTGGCGTCCAGGTAGTCCTGCACGAGCGACTCGCTCACGTTGCGCTGCGGGAGCAGGGCGCCTGGGATGGAGGCGAGCGAGAGGAGGAAGAGCAGGACGAGCGCGGTGCGCATGCTCGTCAGCCAGTGCCACGTCTTGCGCAGCCAGGTCGTTGCCGCCGATACGAGTTGCATCTCAGATCACCGTCGCTCCATATTGCAAGGTCCACTGTCGGATCCAGCCGACGAACACGTTCCACGCGCCGGTGACAAGGAGCACGCCGACGAGGATCATCAGCACGCCGCCGATCACCTTGATGGTGTGGGAGTGGCGGCGCAGGAACTCGACGCTGCGCACCGCCTGCGCGGACCCCAGCGCCACCACCACAAACGGCAGGCCGAGGCCCAGGCAGTACGCCACTACCAGCAGGACGCCGCGCGCCGCGGTCATCCCTTCGGTGCCGACGGAGACCGACATGATCGCCGCCAGCGTCGGCCCGAGGCAGGGCGTCCACCCCAGCGCGAACACGCCGCCGAGCAGCGGGGCACCGAGCACGTTGGCCCAGCGCCGCGGCTGCAAGCGCCGGTCCTGCTGCAGCGCAGGCACCGCGCCCAGGAACACCACGCCCATCGCGATGGTGATCACGCCGCCGACGCGCATGAGCACCTCGGCGTTGAGGGTGATCAGGCTGATCGCGCCGAACACGGAGACGGTGGCCAGCAGGAACACCACGGTGAAGCCGGCCACGAACAGGCCGGCGGCACCGGCGACGGCCCAGCGGCGCGACTTCACGCGCACGCCGTCCTGGTCCACGGTCATCTCGCCGCCGACCACGCTGGTCAGGTACGACATGTAGCCGGGCACGAGCGGGACCACACACGGGGACGCGAAGGACACCAGGCCAGCCAGCGCGGCGGCCAACATGCCGAGCAGGAGCGGCCCGGTGGCCACAACCTCTGAGAACGCCTCGCCCACGCTAGCTCTGCCCCTCTTGCGCCAGCTTGTCGGTCACCTCAAGCACGTCCTGGGCGGTCACCTCGCGCAGGAACACCGCGGCCGGGCGGTGCTGCTTATCCAGCACGATCGTCGTGGGGATCACGGAGCTGGGCACGCCGCCGAGGAAGGAAGCGGTCTTGAACGGCGGGTCGTATATCGACGGGTAGGTCACGCCGTTGTCGGCGACGAAGTCGCGGGCGATTTCCGGCTGCGGGTCGCGCACGTTGATGCCCAGGACCGTGCCGGTGCCGTCCGCGTTCAGGTGCTCCTGCACCTCCTGCAAGTCATCCACCTCCGCACGGCAGGGCGCGCACCACTGGCCCCAGGCGTTGAGGACGACGATCTTGCCGTCAAAGTCGTGCAGGTTCACCGTGGTGCCCGGCTCGGTGAGCGATTCACCGCTGAAGTGCTCCACCGGCTTGCGCTCGGATTCCTCGTAGAAGATCTCGGTCTGCCCGCCCGGGGAATGGAACGCAAAGTTGTCTCCCCCACCAGAGCTGGCGCAGCCGGTGAGCAGGAGCAACGCGGCCATCGGCGCTGCGATCGCGCTCAGCGCGGTCCGTCGGGACATGGGCACCTCTCAATTCATCTGTTCAAAAACTCCGGCACGCTGGCCCAGCAGAGCGGGCTAGATGCGTTCGGCCGGAGTGTCGTAGGACCAGTCAACAACAACGTCGCCGTCAAACACAAGTGACGTCACGCTGGCCAGGTCGCACTCGCGGCTCGCGTGCGCGAGGCGTTTGCCCTGCACGTAGCGCTGCACCATGACGATGGGCAGCTGGTGGCTCACCAGCACCGCCTCGTGGCCCTCCGCCTCGGCGCGGGCGCTGTCCACGGCGTCGCACATCCGCGCGCGGATCGCCTCGTAAGACTCGCCCCAGCTCGGCTCCAACGGGTTCGTCATATGCCGCCACCGGATCGGGTTGACCAGCTGGCTGCGCCAGCCCTTGGTGCGCAGCCCCTCAAAGGTGTTGCCGGCCTCGATGATGTCGGTGCGGGTGTGCACCTCGCAGCCGGTCACCTCCGCGATCGGCTCCGCCGTTTCCTGCGCGCGCTCGAGCGGGCTCGCCGCCAGATACGTCACGTCGCGCCCCTCGAAGAACTGCGAGGTCACCGCCGCCATGGACCGGCCGCGGGAGCTCAGGTGGTAGCCGGGCATGCGCCCGTAGAGCACCTTCTTCGGGTTGTAGACCTCGCCGTGCCGCACGAGGTGCACAGTCGTGCGCGTCACTCGGGCGCCACCGCCTGCGCCGCAGCCTTCGCCGCGGGCACCAGGGCCTCCTCGATCCGGCCGAAGTCCTCGTCGGTGAGTGCGGTGGAGACGAACCAGGTCTCGAACGGGCTCGGCGGGGCGAACACGCCGTTGTCCAGCAGCGCGTGGAAGAACGGCGCGTAGCGGAAGGTGTCCGCCGCCTTCATATCAGCAAAGTTGTGGCCCTCGCCCTCGGCGAAGCGGAACGACAGCATCGTCGCGGCGCGCTGCACGTTGTGCGCCACGCCCTCGCGCTTCAGCGCGTCGGACACCAGCTTGGCCAGGGTGCTGGCGTTGCGCTCCAGCACCGGGTAGATGTCCTCCGAGGCCAAGCTTAACGACGCCATACCCGCCGCCATCGCGACCGGATTGCCCGAAAGGGTACCCGCCTGGTACACCGGCCCAGTCGGCGCGAGACGCTCCATAATCTCCTTGCGTCCGCCGAAGGCCGCGGCCGGGAGGCCGCCGGAGATGACCTTGCCAAAAGTGGTCAGGTCTCCCGCCACGTGGTCCACGCCGTACCAGCCCGCATACGAGGTGCGGAAGCCCGTCATCACCTCGTCCAGGATCAGCAGCGCGCCGTTGGCGTGCGCGACCTCCTTGAGCTTGGCGTTGAAGTTGTCCTGCGGCGCAACCGTGCCCATATTGCCGGCGGCTGCCTCGGCGATCACGGCGGCGATCTCGCCCTCGTTTTCCGCGAACGCGGCCTTCACGGCCTCGATGTCGTTGTAGGGCACCACGATGGTGTCCGCCGCCTGCGCGCCCGTCACACCCGGCGAGTCCGGCAGGGAGAATGTGGCCAGCCCGGAGCCTGCTGCGGCGAGGAGCGCGTCGACGTGGCCGTGGTAGCAGCCGTCAAACTTGATGATTTTGGGGCGGCCGGTGTAGCCGCGCGCCAGGCGGACCGCGGACATCGTCGCCTCGGTGCCCGAGTTGACCATGCGCACTTCCTCCACCGAGGTACGGCCCACGATCATCTCCGCGATCTGCACCTCCGCCTCGGTGGGCGCACCGAAGCTCAGGCCGTCACGCATCGCCTTCTGCACTGCCTCGAGGATCTCTGGGTGTGCGTTGCCGTGGATCATCGGGCCCCAGGAATTGATGAGGTCGACGTAGGCGTTCCCGTCGACGTCGATAAGCGTGCTCCCGTGCGCGCTCTCGATGAAGCGCGTCTGGCCGCCGACCGAGCCGAAGGCGCGCACCGGCGAGTTCACGCCGCCGGGCGTGGCCTGCTGCGCGCGCTGCCACAGCTCGGCGGAGCGGGACGTGTGTGCGGACGTTGGGTACTTGGCCGAAGTTGTCATAGTTGCCCATCCTAGGCGATGGGGGCGAACGCCTACTTACCCTTCCGGCGCATCGCCCCGACGAAGATGACCACGAGCAGGCCGATCGCGATCCAATTGGCCACGCGCGCGTACTGCTCCAGCACGTACACCACGGGCTCGCCGATCCACCAGCCGAGCGCGACGTAGCCCAGCGACCAGAGCGTCTTGGACACGAAGTCCAGGAGCATGAACTTCCACAGCGGCATCTCAGTCATGCCCATGAGCACGAAGACCACGAACGCGATCGGCAGCGGGATGGGCACGTACGCCAGGAAAATGCCCAGCCAGCCCAGCTTCATCCCCCACCGCTCCACGCGCGCGATGTTCTTCGCCGCGCGCTTGGAATTCTGCGCCTGCACGTCCAGGATGCCGCGCCCCCACAGCTTACCGGCCCACCAGTACACCCAGTCGAACTTAATCGCCACGATCGAGCCGGTGAGCAGGTACAGCAGCCAGTGCTGCGCCTCGCCCACCGAGGCCAGGGCGCCTGTCGACGCCGCGCCAATCCTCGAGCCCGTCAACGCCAGCATGATCGGCGGGTCCAGGCCCAGCAGCCAGGCGCGGAACGGAATGAGCGCGAGGCCGAAAATACCGATGAAGCCGAACCAGCCCAGGCACCAGTAGTCCGCCTTGGTGGGCTTTTCGTTCCAGGGCATGCCTGGCTGATCCCACCACTCCGGTTCCGATTCCGGGGTGTGCTGTTGGACTTTGCCCTCGCCGTCCGCGTCCTCACTCGACATAGACGTGAAGTCTACCGAGTTACAACATATTCAGCAGCGCAGGGTTCGACGCCACCGCAATTCCCACGACTGCCAGCAGGCCAAGCACCACCGCGGCGATGATGCCGCCCGTCGACGAGCCATCCTTCTGCTCACCGGCCGCCGGCGCGCACTCCCCCTTCATGGGCTCGTACTCGGCCGTGGCCTCCGCGGCGTTCGCGCGGGCCTCCTTGACGGCCACCTGTGCGGCCTCGGCGGCCTGCGTCGCCTCGCCCAGCGAGCGCTTCGCAGCCGCCAGGGCCTCGTCGGCCGCGGCCTGGCGCGCCGACTGCTCCTGCTTCGCTGCCTCGAGTTCCTGCGCGCGCTTCGCCACGGCCTGTTCGGCGGCACGCAGCGCCCGCGCCGCCGCAAGCGTGTCCTCCGCTTGGGCCACGGCAGCCTCGCGCTGCTCAAGCATCTCCCGCTTCCGGGCATCACCCTGCTCGACGGCGCTGACGAGCTCGTCGTAGTAGGTGTTGAAGCGCTCGGTGTACTCCTCTACCGAATACGTCGGCCCCTCCACTGTGAGGTGAGCGAACGTCTGCGCGTGCGCGACGCGCCACGTAAAGCCGTGGTAGAGGAACTCCTCCGTGTTCACCGCGAAACCGGTCGCGCGCATCTGTGGGTTCACCAAGGCCATGTAGTGGCCGGCGCCCGCGGCGAAGGGGTCGCGCCCCTGCTCCTTCGCCTCGAAGTACTTAGGGCGCTCCTCGTGGAACCACCCGTCGAACGGGTTCTCCGCGTTCCACGACAAGTTATCCCACCCGTTGTGAGAGTGGCCGCGCGGCAGCTGCTGCGACCAGTTGATGTTCACCTGCGCCTGCGCCATCAACGCATCCGTGACGGGCAGCGCGTCACGGCCCTCGCTTTCGCGGAGCTCGTTCGCCTCCGGCAGCCACTCGATTGCCGCCTTCATGTTGTCCAGGTGCGTCGCGTCACCTTTGGCGCCGATGCGCGTGTCGTCCGCGATGCGGTACCCGGTCTGCCCGGTCACCTCATCGACCTTGTCAAAGCGGTAGTCCGTGTGCAGCTCCGCGACGGCGTCGTCGGCCCCCATCGCTTCGAAGAATCCGAGCGAGCCCCGGTCGAACTGGGCCCGCGCCTCGGCCTTGCTCGCCTCCAGCGCAGCGCGGGCCTCCTCGGCGCGCGCCTTTGCCTGCGTGAGTGCCGCCTCGGCGGAGTCGACCGTCACGCCTCCCGGCACCGCGGTCTGCGCGGCGTCGCGGTCCTGGGTCGCGCTGTCGAGGGCACGCTGCGCATCCTTGACCAGGTTCGCGCTCGCCGTGCGCTCCTGCTCCGCAGCGTCGACATCGCGCTGCGCCGCGTCCAGCGCCTGCTGCGCCTCGTGGTCGCGCGCTTCGGCGGAGCGCAGCGCGTCGGTCGCGTCGTGTACAGCGGTGCGCAGCGCGACACAGCGCTCCTGCGACACCGACGCCGCGTCCTCAGCCAGCGCCGGAGGCGCAACAACCAACGCCGCCGAACAGCTCGCGGCCAGCACAAGTCCAAGAGTTTTCTGCATACCCAGCAGGCTAGCAGTCTTTCCCCAGACCCCGCGCAGTTTCGCGCGCGTTCGCGATCACGGCGGGCACGCCCACGCCGCCGACCCACGCGCCGGTGACGGCAATGCCGGAGCCGGACTCGCGCAGCTGCGCCAGCGCCTTGTCCACGGTGGCGAGGTGGTGCTCGTCGTAACGCGGCAGCCCGCCGAACCAGCGCTGGACAAAGATCTCCTCCAGGCCAGCCGCGCGCCCGTCGAAGCCGGTGACAGTCTGCAGGTCATCGAGCGCCCAGTCCACCAGGTCGTCCTCGGAGGCGCGGATCGCCACGTCGTCGCCGAAGCGGCCGAAGCTGGCGCGCACGAGCGCCCCGCCGCGCTCGGCCAGGTGCGGCCATTTGCGCGAGGAGAGCGTGAACGCCTTCGCGTGCACATCCTCCGCGCCCGCGGCAACCAGGACGCCCGAATTTTGGGGCAGGCCGTCGTCGGTAGCAAAGCGCATGCCCACCACCGCCGAGTTGGCCAGCTTGATCGGCGCGAGCGTGGCCGCCACCTCCGGCTCCACCTGCTTCAGCAGCATCGCGGCCGTCGGCGCGGGCACGGCGAGCACCACGCGGTCGTACACCGCGTCCTCGCCGCCCTTGAGGCAGTAGCCCTCGCCCTCGCGCGTGATCGCGGAGATGAATGCGTCGATGTAGATCTTCGCGCCGGACTGCTCCGCCAGCGCCTCGTACGCCTCCTGGTAGCCCTCGCGGAACGCGCTGAAGACGGGGCCCTGGCCGGTCGGCAGCTCCTTGCGCGCCTGCTCCAGGTTGCGCACGGCCTCCGACAGGTGCACCGGGCCCGCCTCGGCCAGGCGGTCCAGCTCCTCGGCCAGCTGCGGGATGGTCGCGCGCACGCCCAGGTCGTCGGCGCTGCACGAGTACACCCCGCCGAGCAGCGACGTCACGATGTGGTCCACCACCTCGTCGCCGTAGCGCTCGCGCACCAGCGCGCCCACGCTCACGTCGCCGCCGATCTCCCACTCGAAGCCGGGGGCGTCGCCTTCGGCGTCGATACGCGCGGCGGTCTCCTCGCTCACAAGGTGGGCAACGCTTGCCGACGCCGCCGGGATCCCCATCACACCGCCCCGCGGAAGCGGGCGCGCCTCGCCGTCCACGTACACCAGCGAACCGAGGCCGGACGGCGCGACGAGCGAGTCCCCCACCCCCAGCTCGGTGAAGAACTCAACCGCGTCGACCCGGCGCGACAGGAACGCCTCGGCGCCCATGTCGGTGGGGCCGCCCTCAAACGCGACGGTGTAGAGCTTGCCGCCGATGCGGTCGGTGGCCTCGTAGACGTCCACCTCGTGCCCGCTGCCGCGCAGTTCGTAGGCGCAGGTCAGGCCGGCGAGTCCGGCGCCGATGATGGCGATGTGCATTTAAGCCTCCGTGCTGTGAGTGTCGTGAATAAGCCGTACGGCGTTGGTGATGGCGTCCGGGTCCGTGGTGGGCAGGACGCCGTGGCCGAGGTTGAAGATGTGGCCGGTAGCGTGGCCGTCGATAAGCGCCTGCTCCGCCTCGCCCTTAATGCGGGCGACCTCGCGGGCGACGACCTCCTCGCCGGCGAAGAGCATCGCCGGGTCCAAATTGCCCTGCAGGACGCGGGGGGAGGCGAAGCGCGTGGCGGCGCGGTCGAGGGGGACGCGCCAATCCACGCCCATAACCTCGCTGCCGGCCTCGCTCATCGCGCCGAGGAGCTCGCCGGTGGAGACGCCGAAGTGGATGCGCGGGATCTCCCCCGCGACTGATTCCAGGATCTCCGTGGAGTACGGCAGGACGAACTCGCGGTAGTCGCGCTCCGTGAGGAAGCCGGCCCACGAGTCGAACAGCTGCATGGCGTCGATCCCCGCCTCGACCTGGGTGCGCAGGAACGTGATGATGGTGGGCACCAGGCGGCGCATGAGCGCGTGCCACGTCTCCGGCTCGGCGTGCATCATCGCCTTCGTGGTCTCGTGGTTCTTGCTCGGTCCGCCCTCGATGAGGTAGCTGGCCAGGGTGAACGGTGCGCCGACGAAGCCGATGAGCGCCTGGGTATCGGTGAGCTCGTCCAGGATGATGCGGATGCCCTCGGCGACCTCGTCCACCGTGTGGTCCAGGATCGGCAGGTGCTGCACGTCCGCCAGCGAGCGCACCGGCGCGTCCATCACCGGGCCGCGGCCCGGAACGATCTCCACGCCCACGCCCGCCGCCTTGAGCGGGACGACAATGTCGGAAAAGAGGATCGCCGCGTCCACGTCGTGGCGGCGCACCGGCTGCAGCGTGATCTCAGCGAGCAGCTCCGGCATGAAGCAAGAGTCCAGCATCGGGATACCCTCGCGCACCTTCCGGTACTCGGGCAGTGAACGGCCCGCCTGGCGCATGAACCACACCGGGGTGCGCGACGGGGTGCGGCCATTGGCGGCCTCGATGAGCGGGGCGGAGGAAAGGTCGCGTCTGGTCATGGTTTCCCAGCCTACGCGGTAGAAATCAGGCCGGGAAATGGCGCACGCGCACCGAGCGCAACTCGATGACCAGGGAGCTGCCCAGCATGAGCAGCGTGGCCCCGACCGGGGGCAGCACACCGGCGATGGCCAGCAGGATCGCGACCGCGTTATAGGTCCAGGCGATCACCATGTTCGAGTCGATGGTGCGGCACACCCGGCGCGCGAGCTCCACCAGCTGTGGCACCGCCGTGACGTCCCGGCGCAGGAGGAGCACGTTGCACTTCTCCTCCACCTTGCCCGTGTTCGCGCCCAGCAGGGCATCGTCGGCGTACAGGATGCTCACGTCCGCGACGCGCAGGGTGCGCACCGCGCTGTGGTCGCCCACCATGGCGACGGTCGCGCCCTTGGTGTGCAGCGCGCGCACCGCGTGCGGTTTGTCGGGGGCGGTGATGCCCGCGAGCACGCGGGACATGCCGAGGAAGTCGGCGAAGCGGCGCGCCACCGGGTACGTATCGCGCGTGAGCATGATGGTCTCCACGCCGATGGATTCCAGCCGGTCAATCGCGCTGGTGGCGTCTGCCTTCGGCGGGTCGTACAGGGTGATGACGCCGCGGTCGCGGCCCTTCCAGCGCACGACGACGGGGGTGCCGCCGGCCGTGGCGGCCAAGGAGAGCCGGCCTTGCAGCTGCGACAGGTTCGTGGGCCGCCACAAGATGGCGTCCAGGTTTTCTGTCCGCTGGTCCTCGTAGGTCAGCGTGACGCGGCCGCGCACCGAGCCGTCCGGGGTCGTGTCCTCGTTGGCCAGCTCGAACCAGGTCGGCCCGCCCGCGTCCTTGTCGCGCTTGTCGCGGGCCTCGCGCGCGGCCTTCACAATCGCGCGCGACGCCGGGTGATCCGACTCCACCGACAGCGCGCCCGCGATCCCCAGCACCAAAGCCGGGTCCTCGCCGATCTCCGCGGTGACCGTCTCCACCTTCATCTTCGGCTCCACCAGGGTGCCCACCCGGTTGAACACGGCCACGTCGGTAGCCTCCAGGGTGCGGAAGGTGGAGCCGTCGCGGACTAGGATGCCATTGCGCGCCGCCGACTCGATGCCCAGGCGGATGGCCAGCGCGGTCGAGATCGCCAGCGCCACCGGTGCGACCACCGCCAGGATCGCCAGCGCTGTGGAAAACGCCGCGTTGAGGTTCCCCGTGAACAGCAGCCACAGGCCGAAGTCCAGCACCGCCAGCACGTACGCCACCGGGATGAGCATGCCCGCGGCGCGGGTGGACACCATCGTCGTCGCGTTCTGGTGCGCCGAGGCGCGCTCCAGCCAGCGGTTGACCGAGGCCAGCCGGGTCGCGTGGCCGACCCGGGAGACGCGGATCTTCACCTTCCCCTTGCGCAGCACCGATCCCGCGTAGACGTGGCTGCCCACTTTGAGGGTGGGGGACTCGTGGGCGTCGATAAGCTCCTGCTCGAGCGTTCCGCAACCGCCGACCACCTCGCCGTCGGCGGGGATGATCGCGCCCGGGAGGATGACAATGTCGTCGCCCCGGTTGATCTCGGCGGCGGGCAGCGGCTCCTCGATGACCTTGCCCGTGCGCGAGCGGCGGCGGACCGTGTAGGTCGACTCCGCGTCGGGGACACGGCCGGAGAGGTCCTCCTGCAGGTGCGGGCGCACGCGCATGCTGAAGAAGCGGCCGACGAGGAGGAGCGAGGTGATGGTGCAGGCGACCTCGAAAAACAGGCCGGGCTCCTCCACCATGGTGAGCGGGACCCAGCTGCCGTAGTTGCGCCAGTTGAGCTCCCCCGCCGGCGTGAACAGCAGCACGGCGGCGGACCAGAAGTAGGCGGCGAGGATGGCGATGGAACTTGCTCCGTCCAGCGCCGAGATGCCGCGGCGCACGCCGCCCGCCATCGCGCGGTGGAAGGGGAACGCGCACCACAGTGCGACCGGGGTGGTCAGCGCGAAGCACGCCCACTGCCAGCCGTCAAACTGCAGGTCGGAGACGTACGTGAGGAGCAGCACCGGGAGCGTCAGCACGATTGCTAACCACATCCGCACCGGTGTGACTAGGTCGCGGGCGGTGAACAGGACGTCCTCGTTCTCCCGGGCGCGCGCGGCGCGCGACGCCGAGTCCACGAACCCCTGCGCGCGGGCGCGGCGCAAGCTGACCAGCTCGTCGTGGCGCAACTTTCGACGCCTCCCGCTCAGCCCCCGCACAGCGTGGAATCCGTAAGCCGGGCGCTCACACCGAAGCGCGCGAACACGGCCTCGAGGTCCGCGATCGGCGTGGTGCTCGGCGCGGTGATCCACGCCGTCTTGGTCGAGTACACCAGGCGCGCGGCGACGCCGTCCAGCTCCTCCAGCGCCGCCTCGATGTCTTTGAGCTGTGGTCCGTCCTCGAGCCCGTCGAGCTCGAAGGCGAAAGAGGTGTTCGGGTACTGCGGGTTGCCATCCGCCCCGATCCGGGGCGAGTCCAGGTCCACGCCGCATTCCTTCGCCGCCTCGCGGGCGGCCACAATGGTCTGCTCGAGCGCAGCCGTCTGTTGCTGAGTCTGCTCTGACATGCTGAATCCCTCGCGCTAGTCCACGCCCCGCCAGGGGGAGCCGCTGCGCTCGTCCACAAACGCGTTCGCGGCGGGGCGGAACGCGAAGAACAGCGCGGCGACCAGCAGGATCACTACCGCGAACACGCCCCAACCCGCCACGTTGAGGAAGAACCCGGCCAGGTTGAGGAAGATCGCCACGGCGGCGGCGATGGCAAACACGCGCCGCGCTGTCTTGGAGCCGCGCGCAAAGTAGGAGGCGCACCCCGCGATCACCAGGGCGAGGACGATGTTGCACCAGGCGACGATGCGCATGTTGCGCGCAAACGCGTCCGCGAACTCGGCGTCCGCGTCCTTCGGCGCGCCGCTGGCCAGCATGAGCATGCCGAACAACAGCAGCAGCACGGCGCCGGCCAGCGCTGTGTAGTACCCGGCGCGCAACTGGCCGGGCCAGGCCTCGCCGACCTTGCCGGTGTAGCGGCGGTTGGGGTCGTTCGGGTCTGCAACGAAGGTGGGAAACATTCCGGCCATCGGTTGCTCCTTTACTGTTTACCCGCGGGATCGTCGTGCTGTGGCTGTTGCGGAGATTGGTGCGCCGGCGGCTCTACCCAGTCCCCCGAGTCCTTCTGCGAAGCGTAGAACAGTCCCATCGCGCCCGCCACGCCGAGGATGATTTGCACGACGCCGTCCGCCCCGTACAGCGCGATCGGCACCGCCGTGGACCCCGGCGACATCATGTACAGCGTGACCATGCGCAGCGCGAAGAAGGTGGCAAAGATCTGCAGGAGGCGTCGCGCCGCCGCCGCGCGCTTCCCCCGGTTCGCCACCATGCGCAGCGCGACGACGAACCCGGCCAGGATGAGTAGCTGGATCAGCGCCATGAGCACAACCGAGCCGTAGATGCCGAGGTTGAGCATGGTGTCGCTGAGATCCTGGCCCTTCGCCGCCTCCTTGGCGCTCTCGCGCAGCGGGGCGGGGTCCAGCACGGTCATGACCACGGTGAGGATCTGGTGAATCAGCTCGCCGCCGATCATCACCGCCCAGCACGCGAGCATGAGGCGCACGGCCTCGGGCATCGAAGTGCTTGACGACGCTCCTCCGCCCGGCATCGGGCGCTGCTCCGGTGCCCGCTGGGGCGTCGGGGGAAGGCTAACCATAAACGCTACTTCAGTTCCTTTGCTGCCTCGATGGCGTAGTAGGTCAGAATCTGGTCCGCGCCGGCGCGCTTGATGGACATTAGCGACTCCATCATCGTTTCCTCGAAGTCGATCCAGCCGTTGCGGCCGGCGGCGACCATCATCGCGTACTCGCCGGAGACCTGGTAGGCGGCCACCGGCACCGGGGAAATCTCGGCGACCTGGCTCAGTACGTCCAGGTACGGCAGGGCCGGCTTCACCATGACAAAGTCCGCGCCCTCGTCGAGGTCCAGCTCCGTCTCCAGCAGCGACTCGCGGATGTTGGCCGGGTCCTGCTGGTAGGTGCGGCGGTCGCCCTGGAGGGAGGAGCCGACGGCGTCGCGGAACGGGCCGAAGAACTTCGACGCGTACTTGGCGGAGTACGCCATGATGGCCACGTCCTGGTGGCCGGCCTGGTCGAGGGCCTCGCGGATGACGGCGATCTGGCCGTCCATCATCCCGGACGGGCTCACGATGTGCGCGCCCGCCTCCGCCTGGGAGACAGCCATCTGGGCGTAGAGCGGCAGCGTGGCGTCATTGTCCACGAACTGGTTGCCGTAGCGGTCGGTGCTCAGGGCGCCGCAGTGGCCGTGGTCGGTGAACTCGTCCAGGCAGGTATCCGCCATGATGAGCAGGTCGTTGCCAAACTCCTCGCGCAGCGCGCGCAGGTTGCGGTTGAGCACGCCCTCCGGGTCCCAGGCGACGGAGCCAGTGGCGTCCTTGTCCTCGTCCAGGGGAACGCCGAACAGGTCGATGCACTTCACGCCGGCCTCGAGCGCCTCGTGGCACAGCGCCTTGAGGGAGTCCGTGGTGTGCTGGTACACGCCCGGCATGGACGTAATCTCGCGCTTTTCCTCGATGCCGTCGGCCACAAACATCGGGAGAATGAAGTCCGCTGGGTGCAAGCGCGTCTCCGCAGCCAACGCGCGCATCGCGGCGTTTTGGCGGAGGCGGCGGGGACGGCGGGGCAAATCGTAGGTAGACATGGCCACCATCATAGGCCCCGCGGCCGTGCGTACCTACTCGCCGGACGCTTTGGCCACGGGCTTGCGGCGGGTGCGGCGCTTCTTCCGCGGGGGCGGGAGCTGGCCGGCGGCACGCAGGTTGGCGACGTGGTTCGCGAGGGCGTCGATAAGCGAAGGCACGTCCGCCACCTCGGGCACCACATCCACGCGCAGCCCCTGCTCTTTCGCCTCGGCCGCGGTGCTCGGGCCAATGCAGGCGATGATGGTGCGCTGGTGCGGCTTGCCCGCGATGCCCACGAGGTTCTTCACCGTGGACGCGGAGGTGAAGCAGACGGCGTCGAAGCCGCCCGTCTTAATCATGTCGCGGGTCTCGGGCGCCGGCGGGGCGGCACGCACCGTGCGGTACGCCACCACGTCGTCGACCTCCCAGCCCTTCTCCTTCAGGCCGTCGACGAGCAGGTCGGAGCCGAGGTCGGCGCGCGGCAGCAGCACGCGGCTGACGGGGTCGATGTCCTCGACGTACTCGGGGAAGATCTCCACCATCCCGGCCGCGTTCTGCTTCGTGCGGTGCGGCACCAGCTCGGGGAACATACCGCGGGCGCGCAGCGCGTCCGCCGTCTTCTGTCCCACCGCGCCCAGGTGGACTCCGGCGAAGGAGCGGGCGTCCAGGCCCAGCTGCGCAAACTTCTTCCACACCGCGTTCACGGCGTTGACGGAGGTGAAGAGGACCCACTGGTAGCGGCCCTCCACGATGCCCTTGATCGCGCGGTCCATCTGCGCCGGGTTGCGCGGCGGCTCCATAGAAATGGTGGGGACGGACTGCGGGATCGCGCCGTAGGAGCTCAAGCGGGCGTTCATCGGCCCGGCCTGCTCCTTCGCGCGCGGCACGAGGACGCGCCAGCCGTAGAGGGGGCGGTTCTCCCACCACGAGTACTTCGAGCGGTCATCCGCCACCGCGCCGAGCGTGACCACGAGGGATCCGGGCAGGTCGGCGTCCAGCTTGCCCAGGGTTTCCAGGGTGGCGTCGACGGTGCGCTGCAGGCGCGTCGTGCCGTGGGTCGTCACCGCGACCGGCGTGGACGGTCCGAAGCCGCGTTCCATGAGCGCGTCGGCGATCTCGGCCAGCTGCTCCTGCTCCGCCTGCAGCACCAGCGGCTGCGGCGCGGACGCCAGCTGGTCAAAATCGATGCCTTCGATACCGGAGGTCAGGTCCGCCTCGGTGTAGGTGGAGCCGAGCGCGATGCCCGCAAACGACGGCACCGTGGACGGCAGGCTCATGCCCGGCACGACCTGGAACTCGATGCCCGCGGCGGCGACGGCGGAGATCTCCTCCATCACCGCGTCGCGGGTCAGCGGGTTGCCGCGGACCAGGCGGACCACGTCGCCGTCGCCGGCCTCGCCGCGCTCGATGGACGCTGCGGCCTCACCTAGGGCGCGCTGCACGGCCTCCACGATGGTGTCGGCGGACAGCGCGAGCTCCTCTACCTCGGCCGCGGTCGGGTCGTCCGGGCGCGGCGGCTTTCGGCGCGCACCCGCTTCCTTCGCTTCCGCGACCATGCGCGCGTACGCCTCGTCGGCGGCCTGCATTTTAGCCTTGGGAACAGGCAGTTTAGCGGCGACGACGTCTCGGGCACCCTGAGCGACGTCCGGATCAACGAGGGCGATAGAATTAGTTTCCATCACCTCGCGTGCGCGGACGGTAAGCAGATCAGGGTTGCCCGGGCCTGCACCGACGAAGATGACCTTCCCCGGTGGGGGCGTAAGCGAGGGCAATGTCATAGAACGATCTTTTCTAAGGCGCAAAACAGTAGCCTCGGCGCAACAGGACGCTCAGTGCGGGCTGCGCGCAGCAAGGCGCGCCCTCCCCATGGGACCCAGTTGCGCCGGGGCAATCCGACGTATGGTAGTTACACCTTAAGATGGAAGCGGCCCGAAAACCAAACCCGCGTCTTACTCCATGATGTCCGCGGCCCCGCGCTCGAGCAGCTTCTCGGCGGCCTCGCGCCCCAGCGCCGCGGCATCGGTGCCGGTCAACGTCTCCACCAGCTGCGCGGAGCCGTCCACGGCGAAGACGCCAGCGTGGAGCGTCAGCGCGCCGTTCTCCCCCAGTTTCGCGTACGCCGCGACCGGGGCGGTGCAGCCCGCCTCGAGGGTGGCCAGCACCTGGCGCTCGGCGGCGGCGCACGCGGTCGCCTCCGCACTGACAAGTGCGTCGAGCGCTGCGCGCGTCGCCGCGTCGTCCGCCCGGCACTCCACGGCCAGCGCACCCTGCGCCGGGGCAGGCATGAGTGTGGCCGGGCCGAACACCTCGGTGGCGCGCTCGGCGTACCCGCCGCGGCACAGCCCCGCGTAGGCGAGGATGATCGCGTCCAGCTCGCCGCGCTCGACGTAGCTCATGCGGGTCTCAATGTTGCCGCGGAGCGGGCGAATGTCCAGGTCGGGGCGCAGCGACCGCAGCTGCGAGACGCGCCGCGGCGCCGAGGTGCCCACCTTGGCGCCCTGTGGCAGCTGCGCGAGCGTCAGCCCATCGCGCGCGATGAGCGCTTCGCGGTTGTCCTCGCGCTCCGGGGTGACGAGGTGGAGGCGGGCGTCGCCAGCCGTGGGGAGGTCCTTGAACGAGTGGACGGCCACGTCCACTTCGCCGGACGCGAGGGCGTCGCGAAGCGCGGTGGTGAACACGCCGACGCCGATGCGCTCGACGGGCGACATATTCAGGTCGCCGGCGGTGGTCACGATATGCAGTTCCGCCTCAGCGCCGCCCGCGATCAGCGCGTCGCGCACGTGGCCAGCCTGCGTGGTGGCCAGGTGGGACCCGCGTGTACCAATCTTGAGCATCAGTTCTCCTTCGCCTGCAGTTCGTCCGGCCGCGGCAGGCGCTGCGCGTCCACCGCCACCGAGGATCGCCCGAGCCCGAACAGCTCCTCGATCGCCATTTCTACACTCACCGTCTCGGAGGATGCGGCGAGCTCCTTAATCTTCACCGTCGGCGTGTGCAGAAGCTTATCGACGACACGCTTCACCGCCCTACCAACCTGGTCAAACTCCTCCTCGGAGAGGTTGGGCAGGCGCGTGCGCAGCCGTTCGAGCTCCTGCGCCTGCACCTCCGCGGCCGTCTTGCGCAGCCGCGTCACCGCCGGCGCGACGTCGCGGACGCGCTGCTCCGAGCTGAACTCCTCGACCTCCTCGCGCACGATGGCCTCCGCCTGCTGCAGCGCGCGGGAATCCTCGCTGTCGTTGTCGCGCAACGTCGCGTGCAGTGACTCGATGTTGATCAGACGCACGCCGTCGCGCTCGGTGACGGCGTCATCGATGTCGCGCGGCAGGGAAAGGTCCACCAGCACGGTCGGGCCGGACAGGTCCTCGGGGGTGATGGTGAAGTCGTCCGACGCCGTGGCGGAGACGGTGATGTCCGCCCGACCGATGGCGCCGGCGCGGGCGTTGAAGTCCACGACCTCCGCGGCAACGCCCGCCTCCCGGGCGTGCTCGGCCACGCGCTCGGCGCGCGAGCGCGTCCGGTTCGCAATGATCAGCTTGTCCACGCCGCGCTTGCCCAGGTGGGTGGCGGCCAGCGAGCTCATCGCGCCCGCCCCCAGGACCAGGGCGGTGGTGCCGGAGAAGTCCTCTCGTTCCATCTCGCGCATGGCCTGGTCCAGGCCGAGCGTGACCATGGACGCGCCGGAATCATCAATCGCAGTCTCGCTGTGCACGCGTTTGCCGGTGTGCAGCGCGGTCTGTGCCAGCGAGTGCAGGGCCGGGCCGACGGTGCCGCGCTCGGCGGCGTCCGAGTAGGCGGAGCGCACCTGGCCGATGATCTGCTGCTCCCCCACCACCATGGAGTCCAGCCCCGCAGCCACGGTAAACATGTGCTCCGCGGCGGCGTCGGCGTAGCGCACATAGAGGTAGCCGCGCAGCTCCGCCTCGGGCACGCCTGAGACGTCCGCGAGCACGTGCAGCACGTCCTCGACCCCGGCGTGGAAGGCGGTCGCCACGGTGTAGACCTCGAGACGGTTGCAGGTGGAGATGATCATCGCTTCCGTCAGTGCGGGCCGGGACACCAGCGCCGTCGCCGTGTCGTGCTGCACCGTCTCGTCCATACTCAGCCGCTCCAGCAGCGCCACCGGCGCAGAACGGTGCGACATCCCTACGACGAGCACACTCACACAATCACTCCAGCAATCCAGCCAAATCCAGAAAAAATCAAACTAAAGGATACCCCGCTACGACCTGAGTTCCGCGACGAGGTCGTCCGAGTCTACCTCCCAGCAGGCGAACTCCTCGCCGTCGATCACCACGACGGGGACGCGGTCACCGTACTCGGCGGAGTTGTCGGGGTTGGCGTCGACGTCGATAAGCGAAAGCTCCGCGCCGCACTCTGCCACGAGCGGGCGGATTTGCGCGGCGACGCGGTCGCACGACCCGCAGCCCTCGCGCACCATGAGCTCGACCCTCTTCACGTTTGGTCACTCCCTCTCCACGGAAACCCAAGCGGTACGATATTCCAAAGTTCCAAGCTATCTCACGCGCACCCCCGACCGCGAAAGGCAGGACATGACCGAACACCGCGATCTGCTCGCGTACTGGTCCGTCTCCCACGGAAACTTCCGGCGCTTCCTGGAGGAACTCGCCCTGCCCCCGCTCGACGCCTCCGCCCAACGCACTGCCGGCGAAGCCGCCGCGGCGGCCGCCATCGAGGAAACGTTCGGGCTGACTATCGACGATTTCTCGCTCGGCATCGACTCCGTCGGCGGCGCCTTCAACACCGCCGGCACCCCCACCATCACCCCGCCGGACCCGGACGTGCCGCAGGACACCGAGGCCGCCGCGTTCTTTGACGTGGACAACACCCTCATCCAGGGCTCCTCGCTCATCCTGCTCGCCGAGGGGCTGGCGAGACGGCGCTTCATCACCGCCGGCGAGCTGTTCCCGGCCCTGCTCAAGCAGATCCGGTACCGGCTGCGCGGTGCGGAGAGCCACTCGGACATCGCCGCGGGGCGCGAGCAGGCGCTGGGGATTGTGAAAGGCAAGCGCGTCGACGAGCTTAAGGCGCTGTGCCAGGAGATCGTGGAGCGCCAGATGCTGGACAAGGCGTACCAGGACACGATCGAGCTGGCCAGCATGCACATCGCCGCGGGCCAGCAGGTGTGGCTGGTCTCCGCCACGCCCGTGCAAATCGGCCAGGCGCTGGCGAAGCGGCTCGGCTTCACCGGCGCGCTGGGCACCGTCGCGGAGGAGCAGGACGGGGTGTTCACGGGGCGGCTGGTCGGCGACATCCTGCACGGCCCCGGCAAGAAGCACGCGGTGGCGGCGCTTGCCGCGATCCAGCGCCTTGACCTGGACAAATGCACGGCCTATTCGGACAGCATCAATGACCTGCCCATGCTCGGCATGGTCGGGGTGCCGGTGGCGGTGAACCCGGACCGGGCGCTGCGCCGCCACGCCCGCGCAGCCGGGTGGGCGGTGCGCGAGTACCGGCCGCTGCGCAAGCTGGCGCGCAGCCGCGTGGCGCTGGGCGTTGCGGGTGCGGTCGCGGTTGCCGGTGTGGCGGGTGTGGCCGCGGCGAGGCGGGGCGCCGACCATACTGATGCGGCTCCTGAAGGATGACGAGACGGCCATGACGAAGATGCGACTAGCGGGCCTGCGGATGTTTTGTTGGAGTGCCCCGGGGGCTTGTGTGTTGTTGTTTAGACTCCAAGTGCTTGGCGGTGTTCGGCGATGGTGGCATAGCCGTTGCCTAGCGTCGACTTCAGCCTGGTGTGGGTGTAGAAGTCGATGTAGTTGTCAATATAGTCTCGCATTTGTGCCACCGTCATCTTTTTGGTGGCGGGTCTGCCTTTGAGCAGTTCTTGTTTCATCGTGCCGAAGAACCCCTCGGTGCGCGCGTTATCACCACTTGTGCCTTTCCGTGACAGTGACGGGATGTATCGCCACCGCCTCTGGCACCATTCCCCTGTGGCGCATGCCTTGCACCCGGTGATGTTGTGGGCGTGGTCGGTAATCAGGTTGACCCAGCGTGTGCTGCGGTAGAGCCCTCCACGATCCGAGTGCAGGATCGGTTGCGCATCAGCAGGTTTTACCGCGTCGATCCGTTCAATCATCCCGGCAACCAGCTCATGGTTTGGCGTTTGTGACATGGTCACAGCAATGGGCATCCCGTCGAAGAAGTCGATGGCTGCTGACAAGTAGAGCCTGCCGTCACTGCAGCGGATTTCGCTGACATCGGTACCAATTTTCTGCCAAGGTTGATCCGCGTGAAAATCATGGGTCAACCCCTTACTGTGCGCATACCGGGTGAAATACTGCGAGTGCGCCACCTCAGGGCGGGCAAGGGTATGTGTCTCATTAGCAGGGCGCTCGTTATCGCCAATGAGCAGCAGGTTTGCCGGGCGGTGCGCGGTCTCGCCGGTGTATGAGGAGTACTTCGTGGATGCTTTTGCTGGTGGGTGGCAGCCGAGTGTGTCCATCAGCTCACGCACAATTTTTTCCGATATGCGATGCCCACCGCGAACAAGCCACGCGTGGATGCGCCGGTAGCCGTAGCTTTGCCCGCACTCATCGACTGCCTGGCGGATGAGTACTTTGTACTTGTCGCGGCGTGCCTTGCGTTTTGCCACACTGCGTTGGTGTTTGCCCTGGTGGTGATAAAACGTTGACTGCGCGATCCCGGCAAGCGCGCATGCTTTGGCGATACTGATGTGGTGGGTGTCCGTAAGGGCGCAGACCACAGCAGCTTTCGCAGCTATAGACAATGCACCATCACGGACGAGGGCTTTTCCCGATGCATCACCGCAGCCCTGGGTGTGTTCGCTGCCGCCCATGAGCACTTCAATGATCGCGTCTTTGACCGCTTGGCGTTCGCGTTCCTGGGCGAGGAGTTTCTTTAACTCTGCAGGGTCATCAGGCAGCGCATCCATATC
>NZ_NSGL01000010.1:0-55492 GCF_002285155.1 Corynebacterium sp. NML 120412
CCCGCGGGCGCGCACGCGCTGCGGGCGGAGTCGCGGTCGTGGCGCCGCTGGTCTTGGGGCTGGCGGCGTCGGCTGCGGTCAACACGCCAGCCCACGAGGTTGGGACGGCCCGCGCGGCGACAGTGCAGGGCAACGTCCCGCGGCTCGGGCTGGATTTCAACGCGCAGCGCCGCGCGGTGCTGAGCAATCACGTGGAGGAGACCAAGCGGCTGGCGCAGGACGCGAAGGATCAAGGACAGCCGCTTGACCTGGTGATCTGGCCGGAGAACGCCTCGGACGTCAACCCGTTTACGGACCCGGAAGCGGGCGCGCTGGTCAAGGAGGCCGCTGCGGCCGTCGGCGTCCCCGTCCTGGTGGGCACGCTCACGCGCGACCAGGTGGGGGAGCGCAACACCATGGTGGTCATCAACCCGGACGGCTCGGTGGGCGAGCGGCACAACAAACGCTTCCTCCAGCCGTTTGGCGAGTACATGCCCATGCGCGACTTCTTCCGCAACTTCTCCGACATGGTGGATCTGGCCGGGGACTTCAAGCCCGGCGATGGCCCGGGCGTGGTCCGGATGGGAACGACGGTCGTCGGCGTGGCCACGTGCTACGAGGTCGCGGAGGACCCGGCTTACCGCATGGCGGTGCGCAACGGCGCGCAGCTGCTGGCCACCCCGACGAACAACGCGACCTTCGGCTTCACCGACATGACCTACCAGCAGCTGGCCATGAGCCGCATGCGCGCGATCGAGACCGACCGCGCCGTGGTCGTCGCCGCGACCTCCGGGGTCTCTGCGATCGTGCACCCAAACGGTTCCGTCTCCCAACAAAGCGAGATTTTCCAGGCCGCGCACCTGCAGGAGGAGCTCCCGCTCAAGGACTCCATCACCCCAGCCGTGCGGTTCGGCCAGTGGCTAGAGTGGCTGTTAGTACTCGGCGGTGCCGCGGTCGCGCTCGGTGCCGTGGCGCGCCCGAAGCGCGAGTATGCTGCTAAGAGTCCCGCGGAGAAGGAGCGCATGGCTTAGCGACGCCCACGCGGCCCCACCACAGGCCCGCACCCACTTCCGCGAACCGAAACGAATACCCAACAAGACGTATCTGCAAAAGGAGTCAATCGCCCATGGCGAACGCAACGCTGGTGATCATCCCCACCTACAACGAGCTGGAGAACATCCCGCTGATTACGGAGCGCGTACTGACGGCGAACCCGGAGGTCGACCTACTGATCGTGGACGATAACTCTCCGGACGGCACCGGCGACAAGGCTGATGAGCTGGCGGCGAAGCACGATGAGGTCCACGTCCTGCACCGCGCTGGCAAGGAGGGCCTGCTCGCCGCCTACCGCGCCGGCTTCCGCTGGGGCTTGGAGCGTGACTACGCCGTGCTGTGCCAGATGGACGCGGACGGCTCCCACAAGCCGGAGGAGCTGCCGCGACTGCTCACCGCGATTGAGCGCGGCGGCGACCTGGTGATCGGCTCCCGCTACGTCGAGGGCGGCGAGGCGAAGAACTGGCCCCGCCAGCGCTACCTGCTGTCCAAGCTGGGCAACCAGTACATCTCGCTGGCGCTCGGTGACGACGTCGCCGATATGACCGCCGGCTACCGCGCGTTCCGCCGCGAGGTCCTCGAGGCCATCGACCTGGACGCGCTGTCCAACAAGGGCTACATCTTCCAGGTGGACCTGGCGCACAAGGTCATCGACGCCGGCTTCGACGTGCGCGAGGTACCCATTACTTTTGAGGACCGCACGCTGGGCGAGTCCAAGCTGGACGCGAGCTTCGCCGGCCAGTCCCTCGTCGAGGTGACGAAGTGGGGCGTGAAGGAGAAGTCCTGGAAGGTCAGCGAGATGGCCAAGGAGGGCGGCAAGCTGCTTCAGTACGAGTTTGATAACTCGAAGCTCTCCCGCCTCGGCGCGAAGGCCGACCAGCTGCCGGAGCAGGTGGTCAACATGATCGCCGAGGGCGCGAAGCTGGGCAACTACGAGCTGAACAACAGCCCCCTGCGCAAGGTACCGGGCAAGGTCACCGACATGGTGAGCCAGGCGACTGAGATGATCAGCGAGGGCCTCGGTCTCGTGCGCTACGAGGCGACCAAGAAGCAGCGCTAAGCACCAACGACCAACGGCCCGGACCACAGTGGACTCACTGTGCCGGGCCGTTGCGTATGTTCGGGGCTTACTTCTCGCCCTGCTGCTCCTTTGCCAGTCGCGCGGCGGCGCGGCGGCGCTTGCGCAGGTGCTCGAGGCGCTCCTCGAGCAGGACGTCAAGCTCCTCGATGCTGCGGCGCTCGCGCAGCATGTCCCAGTGGGTGCGCGGCGGCTTGGCCGGCTTGGACTCCACGCCCTCGCCCTCAATCAGCGTGCCGAGCTGGCCGTTCTTGCACATCCACTCCTCGGGGATCTCCGCATCATCAGCGAAGGGGACCTCAAAAACCTCCCCGTCGGGGGTACGGTACTTTGCCATCTGGCGCGGGGCCAGGTCGTGGTCCCTGTCGGTTTCGTAGCTCACTGCACCCATGCGGCTTCCACGGAGCACACGATCAGCCATGCTGTATCAATCCCTTCATTGCGAGTCACTGCAAGCCATTGCAAGCATTCCCAGTCGATACAGTATAACGGTCAACCTGCCCGCATTGTTCCCGCGGATGGGGTTTGGCGCGGCGCGTGTATTAGGCTTGCCGTGTGGCTAGCGAAGGAAAGCAGGCGCCCACGTGCGCGTGGTGCGGAGGGCAGATGCCCGAGCAGCAGGGTAGGGGCCGCCGGAGGAAGTTCTGTAGCGCCTCGTGCAAGCAGCGCGCGTACGAGCAGCGGCACTCGCTCTCCGGCACCCAAATCCCTGCGGACGCAGTCATCCTCTCGCCGAAAAAGGTTGCGGACCTGCGCGATCAGCTATACCAGCTGCGGTGCGCGGCGGAGGACGTCCAGACCGCAGCAAGCGAGGGCGCGACCCCAGAGGAATTACGTCACTTGTGTGACGAAATGGTGAATCTGTCCCACAGTATCGAGAGGTTAAGGTAACAGGCATGCACAACGGCACTGAAGCTGGCAAAGGTTTCGACGAGGCCGCGCTCAAGCGACGGCGGACGCTGCTCATCGTCGCCGGGTCGATCATCGTGGTCATCCTGCTTGCGGTCGCGTTCGTCCCACTCGCGCTCGGGGGGCTATTTGGAAACGGCGTGAAGACCGAAGGTATTGATGAGTCGCGCCTCAAAGCCGCCGATACGCCTCTCGACGGCCACTGGGAAGTCTCGTCACGCCCGGGCCCAAACGGCTCGTCGGCGGGCTTTACGTTCTTTGAGATCCTCCCGGGCCAAGAGAAGGTCACCTCGGGCTCGACGGAGGGCGTGAGCGGCTCGGCGGACATTGAGGCCGGCACGCTCACTGCCGGCGAGATCACCGTCGACATGACCAACCTGACGAGCGATAGCGACGTCCGCGATTCCAACGTCCGCCGCAAGATCCTACACACGGACCAGTTCCCGGAGGCGACGTTCCGCGTCACGGAGCCGGCGGACGTATCCCAGGTGCCGGATGACGGCTCCGTGGCCAAGGTGGAGCTCACCGGCGAGATGACCATCCACGGCGAGACAAACACGGTGACGCACGAGTTCGACGTCGCGCGCTCCGGCTCGTCGCTGATCGTCGCGGGCGATGTCCCGATCAACCGGGCGGATTACGGCGTCGAGTCGCCGGAGTTCGTGGCGGCCAAGATTGACGAGCAGGGCGAGGTCAACATCCGCCTCAACATGCACCAGTAGCCGTCCTATATTACGTCACTTGACGTAATATATATGCGTATTTGTCCGATAATGTACATTATGTCAACTAACGCGCGGGCCCACGCTTCTCGACGCCACCACGCCCCTCCATCTACCGCCGCCCCCGCCGGTTCCGCGCCGTGAGCGTCAGTTGCGTGAGATCAATCATCCGCAGCTCCGCGAGCGCCTGGCGCAGCGCGAGCTGCCACACCCACAGCCGCCGATACACCGGATCGAACCCGTCCGCGGCTGCGTCGCGCAGGTGCGAATCGAAGGTCGCACGCTGCAACCCCAGCGACGTCGCCAGGTGCTGTGGCGCGTGCGTCTCCGCGATGATGCGCAGCCCGGTCTTGCGGTCCACGATCCGCGCCAACGTCTCCGTGGATACGTAGCTCAGGCCCGGCCACACGTACGCCCTCAACGAAGCCAACGCCGCCCGCGCCGCCTTATTCATCTCCGGCCCTGCCACGATCGTCTGGATCGCCACCTTGCCACCCGGCGCAACCGCAGACCCGAGCTGCGTGAGAAACTCGGCTTTGTCGTCGTCGCTCAGCGTCTCGAGGTGCTCGAGCGACACCGCCGCGTCGTACCCGCGCCCGAGCCGCTTGACCCTGACCTGACCCGGTACGCCCGCGAACGTGAACTGCTCGCGCAGCGCGTCCGCGGACTCCGGCGAATTGGTCACGCACTCGACCTTGGCCCCGGCCGCCAGCGTGACCGCAGGCCCGGACGCCGGATACTCCAGCACGCGGGACAGGTCGCGCACGCCCGCCGCCTGCAGGAGCATTGCTACGGATCGCGCCTGCGCGTCCGCCAAATCCGAGCGGGTCGTCCCCTCGTCCTGGGGCGCGGCGATCTCGGTCACGTCCACGAAGTGTCGCGCAGGCTCGTTGCCATGCCCCGCGCCACGCGCGTACGACTTCACGCGCACCCGCTCCCGCGTCGGCACGCCGGTGGCGAAGTGGCCCTGGAACGGGCTCACGCCGTCGCCCGCGTAGTGCTGAATCAGGCTGGGCGGCACTTCCCCGCTCTCGTGCGACCTCGCCGGCGCGACGCGCAGCGTAGACGGCACGTAGCCGGACTGGACGAGCTTGCGCAGCACCTGCACGAGCCGCTCAGAGTCCGGCGTGTGCCACTCCCCGGCCAAGTACCCCTCGGCCAGCCCGACCCACCCGTTGGCGGCGACGCGCTGGAACACCTCGGCGTAATCCACCACGACGTCCGGGGCAGCCCCGTCGACGCGGATGCCGGCGTTGGCGCACGCCGCCGCAAAGCGCGCCTCCGCCCGGCCCGCCCGCCACCTATCGAGTCGCCCTCCGGGGACTGCGGCCACGCTTGGCCACGCGGTGGCGTCGATAATTGCCAAATGCTCGGGTACGCTGGACGCGTTCATGTCGTGTGGGGAGGTCACTCGGCTGATGGTAGCGGGTGCGCGCCGGATCCCGGCGATGCCACGTCGGCACCCGCCTGTGGAGCTTCAGGGAATTCGGCGTAGTATGTGCAGGGGAAATTTCCAGACTTGTCTTTAAATTAGGTACAAGGAGTCTTACCTATGACAGAAGCGCCGTACCGTCCCGCAGGCAACCGCCACCACGTCGTCATTATTGGCGCTGGTTTCGGTGGCCTGTTCGCCGCCCGTGAGCTCGCGGATGCGGACGTGGACATTACGCTGATCAACCGCACGAACTACCACCTCTTCGCCCCGCTGCTCTACCAGGTGGCAACCGGCCTGCTTTCCAGCGGTGAGATTGCCACCTCGGTCCGCCAGATCCTCGCGGGCCAGGACAACGTGAGCGTCGTACGTGGCGACGTCACCGACGTCAACGTTGAGGGCCAGACCGTTACCGCCAACGAGGGCGCGTTCACCAGCACCTACGCGTACGACTCCCTCGTCGTCGCCGCGGGCGCCGGCCAGTCCTACTTTGGCAACGACCAGTTCGCCGAGTTCGCTCCCGGCCTGAAGACCGTGGACAACGCCCTCGAGATCCGCGCCCGCCTCGTCTCCGCCTTCGAGCGCGCAGAGCTCGCCGAGACCGAGGAAGAGCGCAATGAGCTGCTCACCTTCGTCATCGTCGGCGCAGGCCCGACCGGCGTCGAGCTGGCTGGCCAGGTAGCCGAGATGGCCCACCGCTCCTTCAAGGGCCAGTTCAAGAACTTCGTTCCGTCGCAAGCAAAGATCGTGCTTATCGACGGCATGCCGCAGGTCCTCCCGCCATTTGGGAAGCGCCTGGGCAAGAAGGCGCAGCGCGAGCTGGAGCGCAAGGGCGTCACCGTCGTCCTCAACGCCCTGGTTTCCAACGTGGATGCCGGCAGCGTCACCTACAAGGACACCAATTCCGGCGAGGAGACGACGCTGCGCGCGGCGACCAAGATCTGGTCCGCAGGCGTGCAGGCGTCCCCGCTGGGCAAGCAGATCGCCGAGCAGGTCGGCGTCGAGGCAGAGCGCAACGGCAAGGTTCCGGTCAACGCGGACCTCACCGTGGGCGACAAGGACAACGTGTTCATCATCGGCGACATGATGAACCGCAACCGCCTCCCCGGCGTTGCTCAGGTGGCGATTCAGTCCGGCGAGTACGTCGGTCGGATCATCAAGGAGCAGGTCGAGCACGACGTTGCGCCGACCGCCCGCGACGAGTTCGAGTACTTTGACAAGGGCTCTATGGCGATCGTCTCCCGCTACAACGCCGTGGTAAAGATGGGCAAGGTCGAGGTCGCAGGCTTCCTCGGCTGGATGATGTGGCTGGCAGTCCACGTCTCCTTCCTCGTCGGCGTGCGCAACCGCCTGGTGTCCATGTACACCTGGACCAACAACGCGCTCACCCCGAACCGCTACAACCTCGCCACCACGCTGCAGCAGCAGCACGGCCGCAACGCGCTGGACAAGCTGCGCGCCAACGTCGACGGCGCTGAGGACACCTTTGAAGAGGTTCGCGATACCAACGGCGAAAACTAAGCACTCCCCCCGTCGGGTGCAGTAGCGTACCCCCGCCTACACCCGCGATTCGAGGCCCGGTCCACACGACCGGGCCTTTTGCTGTGTCGGCGGGGGTAATTCACCCCCGGTGGCCAAGGTCACACGGTTGAAAGTAACGGGTTCGCAATGGTCTCACCTTATAATTGGGACACAACGATGGTAGCGCTTCAAATCATCGGCCGGAACGACTTCCGGTGGCAGATGTTGAACGGGAACCTGGGAAAGTGCTAGCGCGTCCCCATCGTGGAAAACCCTCGAGACTAGAAGGATCGTTTTTCAAAGTGACTGCTACAACTGCTGCATCGCAGAACACCGCATGGGACGGCTTTGCCGAAGGCCCGTGGACCGACGAGATCAATGTTCGCGATTTCGTCCAGCGCAACTACACCCCCTTCGACGGCGATGCATCGTTCCTCGCCGGCCCGACGGAAAAGACCCTCCGCGTTTGGGACACGCTGGACAAGAAGTACCTCTCCGTCGAGCGCGAGCGTCGCGTCTTCGACGTTGACACCGAGACCCCGGCAGACATCGACGCCTTCCCCGCCGGCTACATCTCTGAAGACGACAACGTGATCGTCGGCCTGCAGACCGACGTCCCGACCAAGCGCGCGATGATGCCGAACGGTGGCTGGCGCATGGTCGAGCAGGCCATCAAGGAGGCCGGCAAAGAGGTCAACCCGGACGTGAAGAAGATCTTCACCTCCTACCGCAAGACCCACAACGACGCTGTCTTTGACATCTACACCCCGCGCATCCGCGCAGCTCGCTCCTCCCACATCGTCACCGGTCTGCCCGACGCATACGGCCGCGGCCGCATCATCGGTGACTACCGCCGCGTCGCTCTCTACGGCGTGGACAAGCTCATCGAGGACAAGCTCGCCGCCAAGGACGCTTCCCTGGACAAGGGCTTCTCCGAGCACTGGGCACGCTACCGCGAGGAGCACGCTGAGCAGATCAAGGCGCTGAAGAAGTTGAAGAAGATGGCAGCCGATTACGGCTTCGACATCTCCGGCCCGGCGACCAACGCTCACGAGGCCGTGCAGTGGACCTACTTCGGCTACCTCGCCTCCGTGAAGAGCCAGGACGGTGCCGCAATGTCCATCGGCCGCCTCTCCCCCTTCTTCGACATCTACTTCGAGCGCGACCTGGCCAACGGCACGCTGACCGAGGAAGACGCACAGGAGATTATTGACGCCCTGGTGCTCAAGCTCCGCATCGTCCGCTTCCTGCGCACCGAGGACTACGACCAGATCTTCTCCGGCGACCCGTACTGGGCAACCTGGTCCGACGCTGGCTTCTCCTCCGACGGCCGCCACCAGGTCACCAAGACCTCGTTCCGCCTCCTGCAGACCCTGCGCAACCTGGGCCCGGCACCGGAGCCGAACATCACCATCTTCTGGGACCCGGCGCTTCCGGAGGGCTACAAGGAGTTCTGCTCCGCCATCTCCATCGAGACCTCCTCCATCCAGTACGAGTCTGACAAGCAGATTCGTGACCAGTGGGGCGACGACGCCGCCATCGCATGCTGCGTCTCCCCGATGCCGGTGGGCAAGCAGATGCAGTTCTTCGGCGCCCGCGTCAACGCGGCGAAGTCCCTCCTGTACGCCATCAACGGCGGCCGCGACGAGGTCACCGGCAAGCAGGTCACCGAGGGCCACACCCCGATCACCGGCGACGGCCCGCTGGACTTCGACGAGGTCTGGCAGAAGTACGAGGAGATGCTGGATTGGGTTGTCGGCACCTACGTCGAGGCCCTGAACATCATCCACTACTGCCACGACAAGTACGCGTACGAGGCCGTCGAGATGGCGCTGCACGACTCCGACATCGTTCGCACCATGGGCTGCGGCATCGCCGGCCTGTCCATCGTCGCCGACTCGCTGTCCGCCATCAAGTACGCGAAGGTCACGCCGATTCGCGACGAATCCGGCCTGGTCGTCGACTACAAGACCGAGGGCGAGTTCCCGTTCTACGGCAACGACGACGACCGCGCTGACGACATCGCCGCCACCGTGGTCCACACCGTGATGCAGAAGATCAAAGAGATCCCGATGTACCGCGACGCGATCCCGACCCAGTCCGTCCTGACCATCACTTCCAACGTGGTCTACGGCAAGGCCACCGGTTCGTTCCCGTCCGGGCACAAGGCCGGCACCCCGTTCGCACCGGGCGCAAACCCGGAGAACGGCGCCGACAACCACGGCATGGTCGCCTCCATGCTGTCCGTGGGTAAGCTCGACTACAACGACGCGCTGGACGGCATCTCGCTGACCAACACGATCACCCCGTCCGGCCTCGGCCGCAACAAGGACGAGCAGGTCAAGAACCTGGTCGGCGTCCTCGACGCGGGCTTCATCATGGACAACGCGGACGCAGAGATCCACCCGGCATAACCCGGGCCCGCCCGGTCGGCCCACCCGCCGACCGGCAACGGACAACTCAATACCCCACCAATCACCACTTCCCCGAAAAGGAGCACACCACAATGTCTACCCACACCTTCGAAGACCGTATGGCGTCCATGAAGGCCTCCCGCGAGGCCAACAACATGAACTCCGGTCTGTACCACGCCAACATCAACGTGCTGGACCAGAACACCCTCGAGGACGCGATGGAGCACCCGGAGAACTACCCGAACCTGACGGTTCGCGTGTCCGGCTACGCGGTGAACTTTGTCAAGCTCACCAAGGAGCAGCAGCGCGACGTGATCTCGCGCACCTTCCACCGCGGCGCATAACCAGCGGCGTAACCAGGACGTAGCGCCCCACTGACTCGCCCTTCGGGGTGGGCGGTGGGGCGCGTCGATAAGCACACAGCACAGGAGGCCAGCCATGGCGCAAGATGGCACAACCGGCGTAGTCACACTCGAACCCCAGCAGGGCGAACGCATCAGAGGCGTCGCCGCGGGCCTTGGCGGCACCGCCGACGCCGACATGGAAATCACCCGACCCGAGCTGCTCGAGGCGCGGCGCACCGGCGACATCGGGCTCGTCCACTCGTGGGAGCTCGTCACCGCCGTCGACGGCCCCGGCACCCGCATGACCATCTTCCTGTCCGGCTGCCCCCTGCGCTGCCTGTACTGCCACAACCCCGACACGATGGAGATGAAGGAAGGCACCCTCGAATCCGTCGAGTCTGTGGCGAACCGCGTGAAGCGCTACAAGCGCATCTTCGACGCCACCGGCGGCGGCCTCACCCTCTCCGGCGGCGAGCCGCTGTTCCAGATCGCGTTCACGCGCCGCCTGCTGAAGATGGTGCACTCCGCGGGCATCCACACCACGATCGACACCTCCGGCTACCTGGGCGCGCGTCTGCGCGACGAGGACCTGGACAACATCGACCTGTTCCTCCTCGACGTGAAGTCCGGCGACGAGGAGACGTACCAGCGCGTGACCAAGCGCCAGCTGCAGCCCACCATCGACTTCGGCGACCGCCTCAGTGAGAAGGGCAAGCGCGTCTGGATCCGCTTCGTCGTCGTGCCCGGCTACACGGACTCCGAGGAGAACGTGAACAACGTCGCCGACATCGTCGCCCGCTGGACCAACAACGTCGAGCGCGTCGAGGTCCTCCCCTTCCACAACATGGGCGCCGACAAGTGGAAGAAGATCGGTATGCCGTACGAGCTCGACGACGTCACTCCGCCGTCGCCCGAGCACGTCGAGCACATCCGCGACATCTTCCGCTCGCGCGGCCTCGAGGTTCACTAGCGCCCCGGGCTCGTCGCTTATCGACGCCACGTCTTCCCCTCCGCCGCGAGTTCGCGCTTGCGCGGAGGGCGTAGTATTTTTTAAGGGCTTCGCTTCGGCCAAGCCACGATCTGCCCGTTGCAACCGGCCCGGCCGGTTCGTCACACGAAGGGAGGCTGCTATGCCGCCTCGGATTCCACTTCCACGTCAACGGCCGAAGAAGAACTTCGCACCAGTTGCTCAACACGTCCCGGTGCCGATAGAACGCTCGATTGATTTCTGCCGCATCTTCGTCGACGGCAAGCGCCAGCCCGGCAACGCGCGGGTGGCGCAGGCGCTCGAGCGCGTTAACCAGCATGACAACGCCTTCGTGTGGCTGTCGCTCAAGGAGCCCACGACGACGCAGATGGAGCGCATCGCGGAGCTCTTCGACCTGCACGACCTCATCGTCGATGACGTCATCGACGCCCACCAGCGCCCTAAAGTGGAGCGCTACGACGACCAGCTCTTCCTGGTCATCCGCACCGTCTACTACCGCGACGACGAAGAGGTCTCCGACGCCCGCGAGATCATTTCCACCGGCGAGGTGCAGATCGTGGTCGGCCCCAACTTCGCCATCACGATCCGCCACAACGCGCCCCTCCCCGACCTGACCGGCCAGCTGGAGGAGGACGAGGAGCTTGCCATCCTCGGCCCCGCGGCCGTGGCGTGGAAGGTCTCCGACTACGCGGTGGACAACCACCTGCGCGTCGCCCAGGCGCTGAGCATCGACGTCGACGACCTGGAAAACGAGGTGTTCACTCCGCGGCGCGACATCAACATCGACAAGATTTACATGTACAAGCGTGAGGTTTTGGAGATGCGGCACGCCATTGACCCGCTCGCGCCGGCGCTGAAAAACAGCCTTGTCAGTCACAAGGACTTGCTCCGCAAAACGCTGCGTTCGTACTTCCGCGACGTCGTCGACAACGCGACCATCGCCAGCGACCACCTCTTCGGCTTCGACGAGCGCCTCTCGTCGCTTCTCGACGCCTCCGTGGCCAAAGTCAGCATGCAGCAAAACAGCGACATGCGCACCATCTCCGCCGTCGTCGGTATGGCCGCCGCCCCGACCATGATCGCCGGCATCTACGGCATGAACTTTGAGAACATGCCCGAGCTGAGCTGGGCGTACGGCTATCCGGTCGTGCTCATCGTCATGTTTGCGTCGATGGCCATCATGTACTGGTGGTTTAGGCGAAATAACTGGCTGTAGGTGTTACGTGGCGTCGACAAGCATGAGCTTAAGGTTCGTCACCGCAACCAGCTTGTCGCCGTTTCGCTGCTCCACGCGCCACAGGTGCGTGCGCTTACCGGTGTGCACCGGGCGCGCGACCGCTTCGATCCGCCCGCCGGAAACGCCGCCCAGCAGGTCGGTGTAGTTACTCATCCCTAGCGCCGGGCGGCCCGCCGCCGCGATCGCCGCCATCGAGCCGATCGTTTCGCCTATCGACGCATACACGCCCCCATTCACCACACCCGTGAGCTGCAAGTGCTGCGGCCCCACTTCGACGTAGCCCTCGGTGCGCTCCGCCGAACACGCGGTGATGACGAGCCCGATGTGCGGGCCGAACCCGATGTCGTGCGCGTTGAGGTCGCGCAGCTCGTCCGCGCTCAGCGGCTCGACCAGCGGCTCTCTGGCAAAGCGGCTGCGGTAATCGTGCGTCTCCATGTGCACACTGTACCGCCCGCCCGAACGCGGCGCGTAGAATCGAGCGCATGACTGATGCATCCCCCGCTACCGGACTCGCCCAGATCGGCGTCGTTGGCATGGCCGTCATGGGCTCCAACCTCGCCCGCAACTTCGCCTCCAAGGGCCACACGGTGGCCATCTATAACCGCTCGCCGGAAAAGACGCGCGCCGTCATGGCTGAGCACGGCGCCGAAGGGAATTTCGTCCCCTCGGAGACCATCGAAGATTTCGTGGCTTCCCTCGAGCGCCCGCGCAAGGCCATCATCATGGTCCAGGCTGGCGCCGCGACCGATACGGTGATCGACCAGCTCGCAACCGCGATGGATGACGGAGACATCATTATCGATGGCGGCAACTCTCTGTTCACCGACACGATCCGCCGCGAGAAGGAGGTCGCCGCGCGCGGCCGCCACTTCGTCGGCGCCGGCATCTCCGGCGGCGAGGAGGGAGCGCTGCGCGGCCCGTCGATTATGCCCGGCGGCCCGAAGGAATCCTGGGAGACGCTCGGTCCCCTGCTCGAGGACATTTCCGCGAAGGTCGACGGCTCCCCGTGCGTCACCCACATCGGCCCCGACGGCGCCGGCCACTTTGTCAAGATGGTCCACAACGGCATCGAGTACGCCGACATGCAGGTGATCGGCGAGGCCTACCATCTCCTCCGCTACGGCGCCGGCCTCACGCCCGCCGAGCTTGCGGACATCTTCAGCACCTGGAACGAGGGCGACCTGGACTCCTACCTCATCGAGATCACCGCCGAGGTGCTGCGTCAGACCGACGCGAAGACGGGCAAGCCGTTCATCGACGTCATCCTGGACGCCGCCGGCCAAAAGGGCACCGGCCGCTGGACCGTCAAGGAGGCGCTCGACCTCGGTGTGCCGGTCACGGGGATCGGCGAGGCGGTGTTTGCGCGCGCGTTGTCGTCGGCAATTGCCCAGCGCGAGGCCGCCCAGCGCATCGGGCTGCCCGCTGGCGAGGTGACCACGCTCGATGACCTCGGCGTGGACAAGGACGCCTTCGTCGAGGACGTGCGCCGCGCGCTCTACGCCTCCAAGCTCGTCGCGTACGCGCAGGGTTTCGACGAGATCAACGCCGGTTCGCAGGAGTACGGCTGGGATCTCGAGCCGGGCGCGCTCGCGCGCATCTGGCGCGGCGGCTGCATCATCCGCGCGAAGTTCCTCAACCGCATCACCGAGGCCTACGAGAACGACCCCAAGCTGCCCTCCCTGCTGCTCGACCCGTACTTCAAGCAGGAGCTCGAGGGCGGGCTTATCGACGCCTGGCGCCGCGTCGTCATCACCGCCACCCAACTCGGCCTGCCGGTCCCGGTCTTCGCGTCGTCGCTGTCGTACTACGACTCGCTGCGCTCGAACCGCCTCCCGGCAGCGCTGATCCAGGGCCAGCGCGACTTCTTCGGCGCGCACACCTACAAGCGCGTCGACATGGACGGCACCTACCACACCACGTGGTCGGGAAGCCGCGAAGAAATCGACGCGTAAGCAAAAACCTACTTATCGGGCGGGCCGGTAGCCGCTGTGGTGGCCAACCGTTTTGCGCGCACCCACGGATCGCCGTGGTTTCTGCCCCGGGGCGTGACGTAGCCTCCGGGGCTTTGCCATACGATCTGCCCGTCGACGCGCTCCATCCGGCCGCGGTGCGGGCGGCCGTTTTGCCGATTGTGGTACGTGCACAACCAGCAGAGATTGTCAATCGTCGTCGTCCCGCCTTTCGACCACTCGTGGATGTGGTGCGCCTCCGAGAAGTCCGCGGGCTGGTTGCAGTCTTTCCACGCGCAGGTGGGCGCATCCGCGCTCATGAGGAGGCGCAGCTCGCGGGAAGCGTGGCGCAGCGTGGTGCCGTAGAGGTTGATCGGCCCGTCGGTTGGCGAGATCAACGCGATGTACCCAGACTCCCGCAGCTTCCGGTTGATCAGCTCCGCGCCGGTGAGCCATTCGCCGTTGGTGAGCTGCACCTCGATCTCGTCGGTGCGCTCGGGGTGCTTGCGCCACTGCGCAAAGTCGCCGATGTCCATGTTGAGCACCGTGGTCAACGCCGCCGCGGGGGCCGCGGTCGCGCCTCCGCCCTTCGCCCAGCCCGCCGGGTCGCCCTTCGCCGCCTCAAACAGCGGCAGCACGTCGCTGGTGCGCGCGGTGAGGTGCATGGTGGACCAGCCCTGGTCGTGGAACGTGATGGTCGCCTTCGGCTCCCGCGGCCGCGCCGGCTGCAGTTCCTTCTTCAACGCCCTGGCCCGCCGTGTGATCGCGCGGAGGTCGCCGCGCGTTTCGCACAACTTGGTGCGGTATTTCCACCGGTCCGCGTCTGTCTCCAAGCTTCTCGACGACCGCGCAATAAACGCCAGCGTCTCCAACCGGTGCTGATTTTCGCGCGCCGCCGCGACGCACGCGTCCTGCGCCCGGCGGTTGCGCACCTGCCCGAAGTAGACCTCGGCCGCGCCCACCAGTTGTTCGGCGCGATCGCGCTCCATCCCGCGGTCGACCAGCGCGTCGACGCTCGACTCCGCCGCATCGGCGATGATGGCAATGCCGTTGCGGTCGTGGTGGATGAGGGCGTCGATAAGCGTCATGCCCCAGAGCATAGCCGCACCACAACGCGCTGACCAGCGTAAACGGCAAAGTGTGAGAAGTCTTCCAAAACCTGACGCGGAGGGAACCGCAGGCCCGCCGCGTGCGTCTAATAGGGTTTGGGGTTTTCGCGCGCTAAAGTGGTCGCAATGACATCGTCGACACCGTCTCCCACAACTTTCGCCGAACTCGGCCTGCCACAACCCGTGGTCACAGTGCTCACGCACCAGGGCATCGAGCACCCGTTCCCCATCCAGGAGGCGGCGATCCCGGACGCGCTCGCCGGCCGCGATGTCCTCGGCCGCGGCCCCACCGGATCCGGCAAAACATTCACGTTCGGCCTGCCCATCCTCGCCCGCCTCGCCGGCGCTCCCAGCCGCCCGGGCCACCCACGCGGCCTCGTGCTCGCGCCCACCCGAGAGCTCGCCGCGCAGATCCGCGAAAGGCTTGACGACGCCGCCGCAGCCCTCGGCCTCCGCATCCTCGAAGTCGTGGGCGGCGTCAACGTGAACAAGCACATCCGCGCACTTGCCGCCCCCGTCGACCTGCTCGTGGCCACGCCGGGGCGCGCGCAGGACCTCATCGACCAGAAGAAGCTCTCCCTCGACGCGGTGGAAATCACAGCGCTCGACGAGGCCGACCAGATGGCCGACATGGGCTTCCTCCCCCAGGTACGCAAGCTGCTCGACCGCACGCCCGAGAACGGGCAGCGGCTGCTGTTCTCGGCGACGCTTGACGGGGACGTCGAGAAGCTCGTGGCCCGCTACATGCACGACCCGGTGACGCACTCGACCGCGCCTGTCGAGGCGGCGGTGGACACGATGGAGCACGTCCGGCTGCTCGTCGGCGGCCGCGAGGAGCGCAACGAGATCGTCCTCCAGATCGCCGCTCGCGACGGCAAAACGATCATGTTCATGCGCACGAAGCACGGCGTGGACCGCCAGGTGAAGAAGCTGCGCCGCGTCGGCATCAACGCGCAGGGCCTGCACGGCGACAAGGGCCAGGGCGCGCGCACGCGGGCGATCGAGGGCTTCGGCGACGGTTCCACGCCCGTGCTCGTGGCCACAGACATCGCGGCGCGCGGCATCGACATCAACGACGTCTCGCTCGTCGTCCACGTCGACCCGCCCGCCGAGCACAAGGCGTACCTGCACCGCGCCGGGCGCACCGCCCGCGCGGGCACGTCCGGCACCGTCGTTACGCTCGTCATGGACGACCAACGCCAGGAAGTGGACAAGCTGCTCAAGAAGGCGGGTGTAGACGCGCGCGAGGTCCGCGTCACCCCGATGTCGGAAGCGTTAGTTAAGATCACGGGTGCACGCAAGCCGGAGGGCGCTCCCCTGCCGCCGCCCGGACAACCTGCGCGTGGGCGTCGACAAGCGAAGCCCTCCGGCCGCAACAAGCGGCGCGGGAGTCGAACACGAAGGAGTCACGGGCGCTAACGCGCAACAATAATGGACATACTCATATCCATCCTCTCCCTTGCGGGATTCATATTGCTCACCGCCTCAACGGGCCTGTTCGTGGCGATCGAGTTCGCTATGACCGGGCTGGAGCGCTCGGCGGTCGACGCGCACGTGAGGGAAAAGGGCGACAAGCGCGCCAAAGCCGTCGCGCGCGACCACGCCAACCTCTCGTTCGCGCTCTCGGGCGCGCAGCTCGGCATCACGCTCACCACCCTTGCATCCGGCTTCCTCGCGGAGCCGGTGCTGGGCAAGTACTTCGCCCCGCTGCTTGAGCTGGTGGGCTTGGACAAGGACGCATCCGGCGTCGTGGCGATGGTGCTCGCGCTAATCGTCGCGACGCTGCTATCCATGGTGTTCGGCGAGCTTGTGCCCAAGAACATCGCGATCACCAACCCGCTGGGCACCGCCCGGTTCGTGGTCCCGCCGGTCAACGCGTTCAACCGCTTTTTCCGCGGCTTCATCAATTTCCTGAACAGGTCGGCGAACTTCGTCGTGCGCAAGCTCGGTATGGAGCCGGCCGATGAGCTGGCGTCGGCGCGCTCCGGCCAGGAGCTGACCGCGATGGTGCGCAGCTCAGCCGAGGCGGGCGGCCTGGACGCCGAGACCGCCGCGGTGATCGACCGCTCGCTGCAGTTCGGCGACACCACCGCCGAGGAGGTCATGACGCCGCGCTCCACCATCGACGCGCTCGATGCCGACGACACCGTTGCCGACCTCATCGCCTTGGCGCGCCAGTCCGGCCACTCGCGCTTCCCGGTGCGCCGCGGCGACCTGGATGACACCGTCGGCGTGGTGCACATCAAAGACGCGTTCTCGGTGGACAAGGCCGACCGCGCCACCACGAAGCTGGCTTCTCTCGCCCGCGAGGTGCCGTTCGTGCCGGGCACGCTCGACGGCGATTCGGTGCTCAACCGGGTCCGCCAGGCCGGGTCGCAGGTCGTCCTCGTCGCCGACGAGTTCGGAGGCACGCAGGGCTTGGTCACCATCGAGGACGTCGTGGAGGAGATCCTCGGCGAGGTCTACGACGAGTACGACGACAAGGAGCAGGAACGCGACTTCCAGCGCATCGGCACCTCGTGGGAGGTTTCGGGGCTCGTGAGGCTTGACGACGTCACCGCCACCACCGGCTACACCGCGCCGGAAGGCCCGTACGAAACCCTCGGCGGCCTGATCATGTCCGTGCTGGGGCGGATCCCCAAGCTGGGCGACAAGGTCGTGCTGCCCAACGCCGCGGAGAACTTCCAGGAGGGGTTCGAATCCGGCGGCGCCGGAACGTGGGTCGGGCGCGTGTCCGCCATGGATGACCGCCGCGTGGACCGGGTGCTGCTCAGCCCCGTCTCCCCCGCGCAGGCTGAGGAAGTTGCTGGAGGTGAGCGTCGATGAGCATTTGGGTCGCAATTCTGCTGATCATTTTCCTCCTCGCGGCCAACGCGTTCTTTGTCGGCGCCGAGTTTGCGCTGGTGTCGTCGCGCCGCGACCGCCTTGAAAACTTACTCGCCCAGGGAAGGAAGGACGCAAAGGGCGTGCTCGACGCCACCGAGCACCTGTCGATCTACCTGGCGGGCGCGCAGTTCGGCATCACGATCGCCTCGCTGGTGTTGGGTAAGGTCGCCGAGCCGGCGATCGCGCACTACATCGAGGTGCCGTTCCTGGCGCTCAACCTGCCCGAGAACCTGCTGCACCCGGTGAGCTTCGCCATCGCGCTGGTGATCATCTCCTACCTGCACATCCTGCTTGGAGAGATGGTGCCAAAAAACATCGCAATCGCCGGCCCCGAAACCACGGCGATGTGGCTCACCGGCGCAATGACGGTGTGGATCAAGCTCACGCGCCCGGTCATTGAGCTGCTCAACTGGATCGCCCGCAAGACGCTTGCGGCGTTCGGCATCGTGCAGCGCGACGAACTGGATTCCACGGTCGACCAGGAGCAGCTCGCCAACATGATCCAGGAGTCGCGCGAGGAGGGCCTGCTCGACGCCGAGGAGACCGCCCGCCTGGCCAAGGCCCTGCGTTCCGAGACCCGCAATCTGAAGGAAGTGATGATCCGCCTGCCGGATCTGAAGACTATCACGCTGCAGCCGTCCGGCATCCGCCTCTCCGCCGTGGAGGAAGCGGTGCGCGATACGGGGTACTCCCGCTTCCCCGTCCAGACGGAGCCGGGCGTGCTGGTCGGCTACATCCACGTCAAGGACATCTTGGACCTCATGGAGTCCGACGACGCCGATCCCTTGGTGCCCAAGAAGCGCATCCGCCCCCTCTCCATCGTCGACGGTGCGCAGACGCTTGACGACGCCCTCACCTCCCTCCACCGGCGCTCCGCCCACATGGCACAGGTCCGGGACAACGGCGAGCTGGTCGGCGTGCTGGCGCTCGAGGACCTCATCGAGGAGTACGTGGGCACCGTCGCAGACTGGACGCATGAGGACGAGTAGCCCGGAGGTGCTCCAGCCGCGCGAGTACGAGGCGCTCATCGCGGCGCACGAGGCCCGCGCGGACCAGTGGATCACCCCGCACCTGGAGCGCCGCACGCACGGCGTCGCGCACCCGGTGTGGGACTTCCTCTTCGAGTACTACCCGCTCCGCCCCGCCCACCTGCGCCGTTGGCACCCGGGTGTGGGGCGCACGCTTGCCGACGCCACCGCCCTCCCCCACGCGACCTGGCGCGATTACCGCGTCAACGCCGATGGCACGGTTGGCGTGGACGTCGGGGCGTTTGTCGCCCACCGCGGGAGGGACGTGGAGGCGGTTGGGCGGGTGCTCGGGGGCGTCGAGAAGCGTCCCGCGCACTTTGACTGCTTCGGCCTGCACGAATGGGCAATGGTCTACCGAACGGACACCCCGCGCCACGCGTTGCCGCTGCGACTGGGGCGCGCCGGGACCGATGCTGTGGTTGAGGCGCATCAGCTCAAGTGCACGCACTTTGACGCGTACCGATTTTTCACGCCGCCGGCGCGCCCGCTGAACCTGACCGTGCTCACGCGCGAGGGGCAGGCGGCGAACGACCAGGCAGGCTGCGTGCACGTGGCGATGGACCTGTACAAGTGGGCGACCAAGCTCGGCCCGCTCGTCCCCGGCGAGCTGTTGCTGGACACGTTCGCGCTCGCGCGCGAGGCGCGGAGGCTGGACATGGAGGCCTCGCCGTACGACTGCCGCGAGCTCGGGTTTGGAGTCGTGCCGATCGAGACAGCTGAAGGCAAGGCGGAGTACGTCCGCCGGCAGCGGAAATTGGCGGAAGACGCCGCGCCACTGCGTCATCGGCTTGTCGCGCTCTTAGAACGCGTGCGGCACGGATAAGATTGCGGCAAGGCGCTACCTGCGCGCTGCGCATCCAAGCAGACTCGGCTGACAAGGCGGTATACATGGCACGGCATTCCAACGGTAAGAACAACTACAGGCTGTCCGGCGAGGCGTTGATTGCGCTGCTCGTGGTCCTGCTGCTCATCGCCGGGCTGCTGTGGTTCATCTTCGGTCGCGGTACCGACGCCGACGAGGCGCAGGGCGGCGGCGAGTGCGTCGCCGGCGACGTCCCGCTCCCGGTCGCAGCGTCGGACCACGCGGTCGCCGAGCAGCTGATGAAGACTTACCAGGAGAGCGCGCCCGTGGTCCGTGACCACTGCGTCAAGCCGCAGCTGGTGGACAACGTTGCGGATGCGGCGGTCTACCTCGCGCCGAACACGCCGGTCACGCAGCAGCAGCTGGCGAACGCGAAGCGCACCGCTGCCGTGTCGGAGCCGGCGATCGTGGCCAACCAGCCGGTCGGCCTGTCCGGAAAGGCCGAGGCGAAGCTTGACCAGGTCGGATTGGACAAGGTGCGCTTCGCAGCGAGCGACGAGCCGTCGGCGTCAGCCGTCGTCGCCGGGACGCTGGCGAAGGGCGACGACCAGGCGGCGGTGAAGGCGCTGACTGATCAGCGCGTCGACTCGCTCGACGGCTTCGACGGTGCTGACGACACTTTCCTCGCGACGTCCGAGAACGCCGTCCCCGAGGGCCTCACGTTCACCCCGATCGATGCCGCCGTGTCCTACGCGGCGATCCCGCTCAACGCGGCCGGCGACGTGACCGAGGACCAGTCGCGGGCGGGTCAAGACTTGGCGCGCTTCTCGGCCGACAAGTTCGATGGGCAGGACCCGCAGCAGCCCGTGATCGCTGAGATGGTCTGGGCGGCGGCGCTCCCCGAGGGTGGGGCCGCGCTTACCGACGGCACCGCAAACGACGGCGCCGACGCCGCCCACAGCGACGCGAAGGCGAGCGCGAAGAAGGACGCTCCGGAGTCCGATTCCGCGGCCGGCCAGGTGCAGAACACGCTGTTCCTGCTCGACACGTCGGATGGCATGGCACCGTACATCGAGCCGGCGAAGGACGCGGTCGGCGCAGCAGCAGGTGCGGTCGGCGAGCGGGGCAAGATGGTCGGCCTGTGGAACTACTCCTCGCCGCTCAACCCGGGCGTGACCCGCGGTTACCGCGACAACGTCGCCCTGACGGGCAACGCGGGCGACGTCGACCAGGCGGTGCACCGCTTCCTCACCGGCGGCGTTCCGCAGACCCGCGAGGCGGTCCTCGCCGCGGCGGGCGCCGCTGCGCAGTGGGGCGAGCCAGTGCGGATCGTCGTGCTGACCTCCGGCACCGCTGACGCCGGAAACGACGAGGAGTTTGCCAACGCGGTCAGGCCGTTCAACGACCAGGGCGTCGACGTCACGGTGGTGCACGTCGGCGGCGAGCCGCAGGACCAGGGGCTGCGCAATGTCGCGTCGTCCGACCAGCACGTCGATGGTGCCGAGGGGCTTACCGACGCCGTGAAGTCGGCCGCCGGCGTGAAGTAGGCGCGGGGACGCCCTCGGGCGTAAAAAATCGCGCCCCGATCAGTGCGGGGCGCGATGGTGGGAGTGGAGCAGAACCGGCTAGGAGGACTTGCGGCGACGGCGCGCGGCGAGCTCGTCAATCCCGGTGACCTCTGCGACCGGTGCGTCATCCTCGGTGATCACGCGCTCCGACGGGAACGCGGAGATGGTGCCCGAAAGCTCCTTCATAATCTGCGGCACGGCGATGCCGAACACGCCCTGACCGCCGCCGAGAAGGTCGATGATCTCCTCGTTGCTGCGGCATTCGTAGACCGTTGCGCCGTCCGAGACCAGGGTGATCTCCGCGATGTCGTTCACACCGCGGTCGCGCAGCTTCTCCACCGCGAGGCGGATGTTCTGCAGCGAGATGCCAGTGTCAAGCAGGCGCTTCACAATCTTCAGCACCAGCACGTCCTTGAACGAGTAAAGGCGCTGGGAGCCGGAGCCTTTTGCGCCGCGGATCGACGGGCGGACGAGCTCGGTGCGCGCCCAGTAGTCGAGCTGGCGGTACGTAATGCCGGCAACCTGGCAGGCGATGGGCACGCGGTACCCCACCTCATCCGACGGTCCGATGTCAAAGAGCGACTCCTGGATGGGGGCGTCGCCGGTAGTGCCGTGTCCGTTGTGTGTAGTCACGTAATTACTCCCATGAAGTTTGGCGTAGTGCCTATGTGCTTTATTAAATGCCAAGCATAGGCTTTCGGTCAACCTTTGCTCGCGCAACACGCCGAACTCTAACCCTCAACTTCACGTTGAGACTCCCCTCGCCCCACCAACCACATGCGCCCCACCAGCCGCAGCAGTCGCGTGGCGTGCGGATTCCGCGTCCGCACGCGGGCCGAGCCACGCCCCTCCCCCAAAATCGGGTAACACACAGGAACGCCCCCGCTGCGCACCTGGATGGAGGCGGGCGGGGGCGGTGGCGTCGTGAAGCGCTAGTGGCCCAGGCGGTGGCGGAGCTGATTCTTCACCAGCGACGCGTGCAGCGAAACGACGAGCGCGGACATCTGCTGACCGGTCTCCTCGGCCTGCTGCTGCGCGGTGTCCTTGCCGGACTTCGCAATCGGCTCCGCGACGCGGGCGATGAGGTCCACCTGGCGCGCGGCGGCGGTGCGCAGCGTCTTCAGGTGGCGGATGTCCACGCCGAACTCGCCGAGGGAGAGCGCGGTCGAGACCACCTGGACGTCGTCGGCCGTGTAGTAGCCGGCCGCGTCCGGGCTAATCAGCCCGGCTTTGGTCAGCTCGGCGACGGTTGCCGCGTCGGTCTCGGCCTGCGCGGCCACGTCGGTATCGGTGAGCTTGGTGGATGCGGGCGCCCGGAAGTTCTCCGGCGACACCATCGGCGCGCCGCTTTCCGCGTCGGGCGCCATCAGGGCGGCGACCTCGCCCGAATCCATCGCCTCGAGCTGCTCGCGGATCACCTTCAGCGGCAGGTAGTTGTCGCGCTGGGTGACCAGGATGTAGCGGAGGCGCTCCACGTCCGCGTCGGTGAAGCGGCGGTAGCCGGACGCGGTGCGCTGCGGGGTGATGAGCCCCTCGGACTCCAGGTAGCGAATCTTGGAGACGGTCACGTCCGGGAACTCCTCGCGGAGGCGTTCAAGGACCACGCCGATCGACATGGTTTTCGCCTGCTGGGTCGTGCCCGTCGGCTTCAGCGGGGAAGTTTTGCGGAGTGCGCTCACTGGTGGTGGATCTTTCGTTGCGTAAAGAGCGCCCCGTTGTCAGGGGCGCGGGTACGTGGGGGCTCTGGTCGGAGCGAGTCTACTTCTCGTCCGCGATAAAGACGAGGCGGAACTTGCCGATCTGGATCTCGTCGCCCGTGGACAGCGTCTGGGAGTTGCGCGGCTCGCGGTTGACGTAGGTGCCGTTGAGCGATCCCACATCGACGACCTCGAAGGAGTCTTCGGTGCGGCGGAACTCTGCGTGGCGGCGGGACACGGTGACGTCATCGAGGAAGATGTCTGCCTCCGGGTGGCGGCCCGCGGTGGTCGAGTCCTGGTCCAGCAGGAAGCGAGCGCCGGCGTTCGGGCCGCGCTTAACTACCAGCAGTGCCGCGCCCTCGGGGAGGTTTTCCGCGCCGGTGATGCCGTCCTTGGAGGCGGACGCGCCAGACTCCATCTCCTTCAGCAGGTCCGCACGGAACACCGACGTCGTTTCCACCTGGTTCTGCGGGTTACCGGTGTTATCGCTCATCACTTACTCCTGACTATGTGTGAAATCGGCGCACCCCGCGTGCACGGGCCAGCGAGGCGCACCAATGTCGAGGTTTTCAGTTAGCTGCCTGTCATACTACCGGCTCGAGGCTCCCGCGGGGGTGTTTGCCACCACTCCACAGGATTTCCCCACCTCTCGCCTACCGGAAAATATTGCCGATGCCGGAGATCACGCTGTTGCCCGACCCGGCCAGCGGGTTATCCGAGACCATGTAAGTCCAGGTGGCGCTGGGCCGCTTCCAGCCGGCGTCGGCGAGGTGGGCGCCGTTGGCGTCGATAGGCACCTGCTCGAACGTGTCGACTGCCTGGTCGACGGCCCGGTTGGCCAGCTCCTTGAACTCACGGACGGCGATGCGATGGTACTCAGTGATCGGGGTTTCTCGGGCGATGGCGCGCAGGTGGATGGACTCGCGCACGTCGTCCATGAGTCCGAGGTACTCCGACCACTCGGTGTCGAGGTGGTAGAGCATGATGTCGCGGGCCGCCTGCTCCCGGACCTCCTGCGGCAGATGCTCCAGCTCCGCGGCGCGCTGCGGGCTACGCTCGGCGAGCTCGCGCCACGCGGTGTCGGTGTCCAGGAGGACCGCGCGGCGCTGGTCAAGGATGTCGCGGTGGTCGGCGAGCAGCTTGTTGTACTTCCAGGTCTGGGAATGGATCTCCAGCAGCTGGCCTTCAGTGACGCGCTGGCAGTGCTCGACAAACTGCTGGATGCGGTTGGATTCGATCCGGCCGGTCTCGTCCGGGTGGGCGGTGACCTGTTCGTCCGCGCCGCCCGTGGCCACGACGTCATCCTCCAGCGAGACGAAGAACAGGCTCAGGCCCGGGTCGCCCTGGCGGCCTGCGCGCCCGCGGAGCTGGTTGTCCAGGCGCGCGGAGCGGTGGCGCGCTGTACCGATGACCGCCAGGCCCCCGAGCGCCGCGACCTTGTCGTGATCCGCCTCGTCCGCACCGCCGAGGCGGATGTCGGTGCCGCGGCCAGCCATCTGCGTCGAGACGGTCACGCGGCCGAGGTCGCCCGCCTCTGCGATGATGCGGGCCTCCTCTGCGTCGTTTTTCGCGTTGAGCACGTTCACGGACACGCCGCGGGCCTCCAGCGCCTCGGCGAGCGCCTCGGATTCTGCGACATCGTGGGTGCCCACGAGCACCGGCTGGCGGGTCGAGTTCAGGTGTGCAACCTCGTCGACGATGGCCTTGTTCTTCTCCTCCATCGTGGCGTAGATTCGGTCCGCCTCGTCGAAGCGCTGCAGCTCGTTGGCCCGGTCAATCACAGCGACGTGGAGGTCGTAGAACGAGCGGAGCTGGTCGGTAGCTTCGACCGCGGTGCCGGTCATCCCGCACACGGTTGGGTAGCGACGCATCAGCGCTTGGAGCGTAATGGAGTCCAGGATCCGGCCGCCCTCAGAGACGGTGAGGCCTTCCTTGGCTTCCACGGCCGCCTGCAGGCCGTCCGGCCAGCGCTGCAGTTCGGCGACGCGGCCGCGGGAGGCGTCGACAAGCGCGACCTTGCCGTCCTCCACGATGTAGTGGACGTCGCGGATCAGTAGCGCCTTCGCGTGCAGGGCGAGGTTGACGCGCACGAGGGTGTCGCCAATCTGCCCGTCGCCGTAGAGCGAGTCGATGCCCAGCAGGCGTTCTACGTGCTCGGCGCCTTCGTCGGTGAGGAAGACGTTGCGCCCCTCGGCGTCGATCGCGTAGTCCTTGCCCTCGCGCAAGTGGGAGACGGCCTCGGTGATGCGCCCGGTGGTCTGGATCGCTCCTTCGGAGCCGGCGAGGACGAGGGGGACGAGGGCTTCGTCGACAAGCACGCTGTCCGCCTCGTCGACCAGGGCGACGTCCGCCGGGGCCTGGACGGTCTGAGCGCGCGAGGTGATCTGGTTGTCCCGCAGGTGGTCGAAGCCGATTTCAGTAACGGGCGCGTAGACGATGTCGCTGCGGTAGGCGGCGGTGCGCTCCTCGCGGGAGCTGTTCTCCGTCACGGAGGCGACGCGCAGGCCGAAGAATTCGACGAGCGGGCGCATCCATTCCGCATCGCGGTCCGCCAGGTAATTGTTCACGGTGATGACGTGGACGCGCTTGCCGGTCAGCCCGAACCCCGTGGCCGCCATCGCGCCGACAAGCGTCTTGCCCTCACCGGTGGCCATCTGGATGACGTCGCCCTCGAGCAGACGCAGGACCGCCTGGTTCTGCACGTCGAACGGCAGCAAGCCGAGCGTGCGTTTGGAGGCGACCGACAGGATGGCAAGGAAGCGCTGTTTGTCCTTGATCGCGCCGCCGGAGACGGTGTCTCGGATGGCGGCGGCCAGCGCGGCGTCGTCAAGCTGCTCAATGCTCGGGATCAGCTCGTGGGCGCCGGCAACGATGCCCTTGGATTTCTTGTTGTTGCGCTCAGATGTTGAGCCCATGGCCTTCCAGAACCAGTCGAATGCTCCCATGCGCTTGACCGTCCTCCCTCGTCGCACTGTATCGCACTGTATTGCACTGTATCGCTCGGCATCGCTCTGTCGCCGCAGTATTGCCTCAAAGTCTAGGCGCAGCGGTTTTACCCCCGCGATGCAGGTAGCGGGAGGGCTGTTGTTGCTAGCTTATTTGTGCCTTAGATTGTATTGAAGCCAGTCTCGCAGCAGCGCGAATCAACCACACACAAGGGAAGTCCGCGAAATGAAATCTCTCAACCTGAAAATTCCGTCCTCCACGGGCGTGGAGCTTGCCGCAACGATGGACCGCCCGGACGGCCCGGCGAAGGCGTACGCCATTTTCGCGCACTGCTTCGCGGGCTCGCGCCACACCCCCGGCGCATCGCGTATTTCCAAGCGCCTGACGGAGCACGGGATTGCCACCGTGCGCTTCGACTTCCCCGGCCTGGGGCAGTCCAAGGGCGAGTTCGCCGAGACCTCGTTTAATCAAAATGTTGATGACATCGTGGCCGTGGCGCAGTGGATGGAGGAGAACTACACCGCCCCGCAGCTGATTATGGGTCACTCGCTCGGCGGCGCGGCAACGCTCAAGGCCGCGACGCGCCCGGAGCTGAAGAAGATGCTCAAGATGGTGGCCACCGTCGGCGCGCCCTTCGATCCTGCCCACTCCGTGTTGCACTACGCCGACAAGATCGGCGAGGCGGATCGCAACGGCTCGGTGCACGTCACGCTGGGCGGCCGCGACCTGGTCATCTCGCGCCGCTTCCTCGAGGACCTCGCGGAGACCAACCCGGAGGAGTACCTGGGCAAGATCCGTAAACCGCTGCTGCTGGTGCACTCGCCTATCGACGTCACCGTGGGCATCGACAACGCCCAGTCCATCTTCCAGCTCACCCGCTACCCCAAGTCGCTCATGGCACTGGACAAGGCCGATCACCTGCTCACGCGCCAGGGCACCGCGCAGCGCGCCGCCGACATCATCGGCTCGTGGGCCCAGCAGTACATCGTGCCGGAGTTCACCCCGGAGCCGACGGGCGATTCCAACGCGATCTCCTACTCCGCCCGCGGCACCAAGTACGGCGATGTGGTGCGCACTTCTAACCGCGAGATCACCACGGACCGCGCCAAGAACGCCGGCGGCAAGGGCCAGGGCGTCACGTCCACCGGCCTGTTCATGTCCGCGCTGGCGGCCTCGTGCTCGCAGGCCATCAGGAGCGCGGCCAAGGGCATGAAGCTTGACGACGTCCGCGTGGAAGTCACCCACGACGCCGACACCACCTTCACCCGCCACATCACGCTCTACGGCGACCTCACCGACGAGCAGGTCCAGACGCTGCGCGCCGCCGGCGCCGCGTCCACCGTCGACGGTTACATTGCCGCAGGCGACATCACGACCACGGTAGATACCGCCACCGTCGAGCAGCGCCGCGAGCGCGACAAGCAGCGCTAACGTGGCGGGCGTCAGGCGGCAACAGCCGCGCATCGCGGACATGCAACCGTGCCCCTGCGGCACCGGTAAGCCCTACGCGGCGTGCTGCGGCGCGCTCCACCGGGGCGCCAAGGCACCGACCGCCGAGGCGTTGATGCGCTCGCGCTACACCGCCTTCGTGGGCGGCCTCGCGGACTACCTCCACTCCACCTGGGCGCGGGCAACGCGCCCGGCGTTGTCGGAGCTTCCCACCGAGGGCCTTGCGTTCAATCGCCTGCAGATTGTGCGCACCCAGGGCGGCTCACTCTTCGATTCCGAGGGCGTGGTCGAGTTCGCAGCCTACTCCCCCGCCGGCGTGCAGCGCGAGGTCTCGCGCTTCGTCCGCGAGGACGGCGCGTGGGTCTACCTGGACGGCGATGTACGGTAGCAAGGTTTGCCCGCTGACCTGGCAATTTTCCGTTTCGAGTGACAGTGTTGTAATCTAGCCGAGTTACCGCGAATGCAGTAACGGACGGGCTGTGGCGCAGTTTGGTAGCGCACCACACTGGGGGTGTGGGGGTCGCAGGTTCAAATCCTGTCAGTCCGACCACTTTTTTGTTTGGGGCAATTGGGTCGTGATCGGCCCAGACACTACGTCATCTACTCGTCCAACTCGCCCATCTCCTTCGCGGCGGACATGAGTTCCGCCAGCGCACCGACGACGCCACGCAGCACGTCGCGATCGCTCGACAGCAGAGCGTCGCGCTGTTTACGTTCCTCGATTCCGGAGAAAATCGCCTTGGTCGCCTCGCCTTGGAAGCGCTTGGAGCGCTTCAACTGCTCCTTATTGTTGGTCCGCCCCAGCTTGCGGGCCTCCGGCTGCTGTGACAACGTGCCCCAGGCCGCGACAATCATCTGTGCGGTTTCTCCAGAAGACACATCAACTCCAGCCAGCGAGAAGATGTCGTTGACCTTTTCAACCGCCTCATCGAACGCCGCACGAAGTGGAGTCGAATCGCCGCCGAGGGCGACCTCAAAGGTGGGCACCTTCAGTGCCTCTCCTCCTCCATCGGTCAGCGAGCGGTCGACCTCTGCCTCGCCCCGTGTAATCGCCACACCCGCCAGTGAGATTCCGGTGATGAAGTCCTCGTCCTCATCGTCGTGCTCGGAGAGGTGGAGATTGCGCTCCAGCACCGCCGCGAGCATGGCTCGCTTGGAAACCTCCGCGTCCGCGTAGGCGACAATCTGGGATAGAAACTCATATGCGTGGCGGTACTTTTCGGCGTTGGTTTTGAAGTCCCGCGCGGCCACGCGCCCCTCCTTGCCCGAGTCGCGCCGGGTGCGCCACCGCCTGATGATCTCGCCTGCGGCGCCCCTCAACGCCTCTGAATCGGAGCCTGCCATGTACGCCTGGGCGACCTTCTCCATCTCCTCGGGCGTGTAGAACCCGGCGGTGTCGAGTTCGTCCCCAAGCGTGTGAAGGGAGTTCGGGTCGATGTCGGTGTCAATCTCCGCGCCCTCGTAGTATCTCTTGAAGTCTTTGACGATTAACTGCGGGTCGTTGACAAAATCAACCACCATCGGCGTGGGTTTACCCGGGAAAATACGGTTGAGGCGCGAGAGCGTCTGCACGGTGGTGACACCGGAGAGTTGCTTGTCCACGTACATCGCACACAGCCGTGGCTCGTTGAAACCGGTCTGGAATTTGTTGGCGACGATGATGACACGGTAGGCGAAGTCATCGTTCTTAAACGCCTGCTCAACGTCCGAGACGCCGTTGAGTTGGACCTCGGTGACCGGCTCGGCATCCTCGTCGACGCGCACCGCGTCAGAGAACGCAACCAGCGAGCGGAAGTCGTAGCCCTTGTGTGCGATGTACTTGTTCATCTCGTCGGACCACCGCACCGCGGCCTTGCGAGAGGAGGTCACGACCATCGCGCGCGCCTCCCCACCGAGATGGTGCGCAACATTGCGGCGGAAGTGCTCAATGACCACCTCAACCTTTTGCGCAATCGAGGTTGGGTGGAGCCGCACGAAGCGCACCATATCGGTCACAGCGGCCGACTGGTCCACCTCCTCGGTTCGTCCCAACTCGTCGCGCACCTCGGCCCACATTTGATAGGTCGAGTAGTTGCCGAGCACGTCGAGAATGAAGCCCTCCTCGATGGCCTGACCCATCGGGTAGGTGTCGAACGCGACGTAGTGGCCGTCCGGGGTTTCGGTGCCGAACAGACGCAGCGTCTTGCCCTTTGGCGTCGCCGTGAGAGCGATGAACGTCATGTTGGCCGCGACCGCGATAGCCTCCTGGCGCAGTTCCAAAAGGTCGTCCGCGGTGTACTCCTCGTCCTCGTCGAGTTCGACGTCGGTGAGCAACTCTCGCAAGGCGGACGCGCTCGACCCGGTCTGCGAGGAGTGCGCTTCATCTGCAATAACGCACCACCGACGACCGGAGAGTTCGTCGCTTTCATCGAGCAGTTTCAGCACATGCGGGAATGTTTGCAGGGTGCAGGTGATGATGTGGTCGCCGTCCTCAATCGCCTTGCGCAGTTGGGGCGATTTTGCGCCGGAGTGCTCACCGACCGAGACCACCAGCCCCAGCGAGGCGTCCATCATCTGCATGTCCTGGCGGATATTGGTATCGAGCGCCGTGCGGTCGGTAATCACGATGACCGAGTCAAACGTTTTCTCGCCATCGGTTCCCACATGCCGGATAAGCCGGTGCGCGAGCCAGGCGATTGTCTTGGTCTTGCCGGAGCCAGCCGAGTGCTCGATGAGATAGCGCCCACCGGGTCCCCGCTGCGTCACGTCCCTGGTGACGCGCTCGACGGCGCGGAGTTGGTGGTAGCGAGGGAAAATGAGTTTGCCGCCAGGCGTTCCCCGCTTCGGCTTGGCGTCGGGCTCCCACACGGCGAAGTCGCGCAGGATACGCAGGAAGGTTTCGCGCTCCAGCACGTTTTCCCACAGGTAGGAGGTCTCCGACTTGCCCGGAATTGGCGGGTTTCCCGCGCCGCCGTCGACGCCGCGGTTGAACGGCAGGAAGTAGGTGTCTGCGCCCTTGAGTGCGGTGGTCATGTAGACCTCGGCGTTGGAGATGGCGAAGTGGACAAGGCAGCGTCCCGGCAGTAACAGACGGCGCGCGGTACTGGGGATACGGTCCTCGCGGTACTGCTTGCGCGCCTGCGCGACCGACTGCGTGTGGTCGGTTTTCAGTTCCATCGTCACCACGGGGATACCGTTGACGGTAAGCACAAGGTCGAGGGTTTCGTTCGTCTTTGGGTCGAAATGCACCTGGCGGAGGACGCGCAGGATATTCTTCTCGGCTCGTTCGGTCGCCGTTTTCACCAGCGGGTTCGCTGGCGGGAACGCCACCATTGGGCCGAAGGACGCGGAGCGCGCTCCCACCTGGGCGTACTTGAACCCCTCGCGCAGGGTACCGAGCAGACCGCCGAGGGTTCGTCCCGTCTGCGGGTCCTTGCGGGTCTTCGTTTCCAGACGGCCGGCGATGTGCTCTAGGAGTTTGCGCTCGGCTGTTGCTCGGGTCTGACCCGTTGCGTCTGCCGGGACCGCCTTTTCGTACTCGTCCGGGTACTGGGTGGATAGCCATTCCAGGACGTCTGCCGGGTAGAGAGCGAGCCTGCGGTCCCACCCCTCGTCCTTTTTGTCCTCCTCGTAGGTCCAGCCCCGCTCGGATAGCGCGGTACAGATGGCGTTTTCGTGGGCGTGTTCGCTGGTGATACTTGGCTTAACCATTGGTGGTCTCCTGGGTGGTGGGGACGTCGATTTGGCCGGTCACGGCGGCAGTGATGACGGCGGCGCGGCGCTCGGCGAGGAGGTCGCGCAGTTCGGTGATGTCGGCGAGCATGGCGTCAATCTCGGCGGTCTCGCGGGACACCGTTCGGGCGATGTGCCGTTGCTCGTCGGTATCAACCGAGAGAATCGGGAGTTCGCGGGCCTTGTCGGACGAAAGCGCCGGAATAGTTGCCCCATCGGCGTGGAGGTCGATTAAGCCCGCGCTGTAGTGTGCGAGGAACGTGTAATGCACAAACTCCCCGACCACACCGACGTTTGGGCGCACTCGAATAACGTGATTCTGGAATCCCCAATCGGGCATGTCCTCGTGGAGTACGACGGAGCGACCGTACCCCGCGCCGCCCTCTACAACGAGCACGTCATTCTCCCGCAGTGTGAGTTGCTCCAACTCTTGCGGGGTGAACCACATAGCCTGTTCATCGAGTACAAGGCGTCCATGCGGTTGGATATGTGCCGCTCGTACGTAGTTCCTCTGCACCTCATCCGGTCGTTTTCTTGCGCTCTGCACAGTCTTACCGAGGGACACGTTCGCAACGAGTTTTACCCTTGTGTATTCGCCGTCCTCCGGTAGAAGATGGGCGCGAATGATGGACCCGCGTCGCTCCGTCAGCAGCGCCTCCATCTCGTCCAGGTCGGCGCTCATGGCGTCGACCTCCGCGGTCTCGCGGTCGAGGTAATCCGCGATGGCGCGCTGGGTTTCGAGCGGGGGCAACGGGAGCCGAAAGCGGCCCACCTTTTCGGCGGTGAAGTGGGGCAACGTCGCTGTGCTTACCTCCAGTTCAATTTGTCGGTCTGCTTGGGCCTGCTGGAGGGCGTAGTAGACGTACCTCCCCACCGACACATCTGGATATGGGCGAACACGGACGATAGAGTTTTGGAACCCCCATCCGTCCAGGTCATCGTCCATGTAAGCAGAACGACCATAACCCGCCCCGCCTTCAACAATCACCACGTCGCCCTTTTGGAGGTCGAGACGGTCCAGTTCGGCAGGCGAAAAGTACATCTGCTGTTCACTCACATCGAGTGAGAGGGTGCCTGGGGCGGGCAGGTGAGCCGCACGAAGATACGGGCGAAGTTCGTCGATCTCATTCTTCCTAGTGGGTTGCACCATCTTCCCGAGCGTGACCTCGCCGAGAAGTGATATTGGGACCGTTCTGGCCTTAGTCGTGCTCACTCTCGCACCTCCGCAAACTTCTCGGCCAGACGCCCCATCACCACAGACACATCAGCGTCAATCTCCTCCAAGGGACGAACCGGCTCCGGGGTGTAGAACACGCGCTTAAACGGAATCTCGTAGCCGACCTTGGACGCGGCCTCGTCCCAGGTCACATCGGGTGCGAACGGGAGGACCTCGCGTTGCATGTGCTCGTCTACGTCCTCGGTCAGCGGGATACGCTCGGTCATCGTAAACGCCGGGTCTACCCACGGGTTACCCTTGCGGTCCACCGCGGGCTCGGCGGTCTCGTCCGGCACACCGACCGCCTTCAACGCGGTGTCGATAACACCGGCGGGCATTTTCACTCCGCGGTTTTTCGCGGCCACCTTCATTGCCTCTGGCAAGTCGTTAAACGCCACGTTCTTCACGTCGTCCAGGACGTCGGCGTGCTCCGGGACCGCGGACTTGTGCGCGAGCACCGTCGCCACCGCCTCCGGGGTGACCTCGACGCGCAGCCGGGCCTGCTTAGTAACCTTCACGTCCCTGAAACCCAGGTCGTTCGGCGTGAGCACCCTCGACATCGCGGAGTCCTCGAACGCCGCGTACGCCCGGAGTACCTGCTTGCGGTCGGCCTCCTTCATCTCGCGGCGCTTATCGCCCAATCCCTTATCGGGGGCAGACCAGCACTCGGAAGCGTCGATGAGCTGCACGAAGCCCTTGCGGTGGACTTCCTTGTTTGTGTCGAGAATCCAGACGTAGGTCGAAATTCCCGTCCCGTAAAACATATTGGTGGGCAGCTGAATAATTGCGTCTACCAGGTCGCTTTCCAGCAGCCACGCCCGGATCCGGTCGGGACCGGAACCAGGGCCGCCGGTAAACAGCGGCGACCCGTTGGAGACAACGGCACCGCGGCCACCAGAGCCGTTCGCACCAGCAGGCATGAGTTTGGAAGCAACGTGGGAAAGGAACAGCATTTGCCCGTCGTCCTTCGAGGGAAGACCGTGGCTAAATCGCGATCCCGGCACCTTGGCCTGCTCTTTTACTGACTTCTGCTGTACCTGCCAGTCCGTGCCGAATGGTGGGTTGGACAGGATGTACTCGAACTGTTCGCCCTCGTAGAGGTCGGTGAGCAAAGTGTCGCCGTGGCGGATTGCGTCTGGTTCACCGCCCTGGATGAGCAGGTCCGCCTTGCCAATCGCGTACCCAGTCGACATGAGTTCCTGGCCGGCAAGCACGACCTCGATGTCGGGGTTGAGCTCCTTCAGTGCCCGCTCGGCAACGAGCAGCATGCCGCCGGTACCTGCCGTGGGATCGTAAACGGTACGCGAAGCACCGTCCCTGGTCAGGCCCACATCGTCGGAGGCGAACAGGATGTCCACCATGAGCCGGATGGCGTCGCGCGGAGTGTAGAAGGCACCTGCGGCCTTGCCTTTGGTGTTGAACGCCTTGTACATGACGTGTTCGAAGAGGTCGCCCATCTGCGCGTCTGGCAACGACTCCATGCTCATGTCGATGGTGGCGAAGTGCTTCACTACAGGCCACAGACGGTTCGCGGCGTCGAGCGTTTTCATCTTCACCTCGAAGTCGAAGGCATCCCAGATGTCGCGAACGGAGCCCGAGAACGCATCGACGTACCCCATTAGCGCGTCGAAGACATGGTCGTCGAGTTTGGCGATGGAGGTCAGGTCCAACCGGGAGGTGTTGTAGAAGGACAGACCGAATCGGGTTTGGACCTCCCACGCAATCATCTCGTCGCTAACCTCCTCTTCCTGGAGGCTCCAGACAAGGTCGAGGACTTTGTCTTTTGTTGGTGCGAGGATGCACTCGAGACGACGCAGGACCGTCATAGGCAGGATGTAGTCGCCGTAGTCTTCCGGCTCGACGATGGACCGCAAGAATCTATCTGCGGTATTCCACACGACGGACTGATTGAGTTCCGCAGTGCTCATGCGGGCGTGCCTCCTTGTAGGCGGGTAAAGCGTTATGCCTCCAAGGTAAAACGGCACGCCAGAGAAACCTCACCGGGACACGCAGACTCCGTCACGCCCCCGTGATCAAAGCACCGCGCCACAATGGCAGCCGGCTACACGCACACCTTCAGCGCGCCCGCGTCGACGGAGATCTCCACCGCCGTCACCTCACCCACGGGGTCCCCGTCCACTTCGAAGATTTCCGGCTCTGCAAACGAGGCCCGCGCGTAGCTGCCCCGCGAGTACAGCAGGTCCGCAAATTCCACCACCGCGGGATCAGGCTTCCGCCCGCGGAGTTTCGCCGCCTTGTTGACCACAAGGTTGAGGCCGATCTTCGCCCACCCGACGGGCCCGCGCGGCGCCATGCCGACGGCATCGAGGACGCCGTCGTCCGGCCTGGCCTCAGGCAGCAACGGGAGCTGATTGATCAGCTCTCCGCAGTTGCCAAAGATCAGCGTGTGCAACCGCTGCGAGTGAGTATGGTCCCCGTCCACCACGAAGGACGCCTTGATCCGGTTGCCGCCGCGCAGCGACTTCGCAATCCCGGAGACGTACGCCAACGGGCCGATCTTCTTCTTGAGCCTCTCGTCGGTGTACTCGATCATCTGCGCGTCCAGGCCGACGCCGGCCATCACCACGAAGCCGAGGCGCTCGTTGGAGCCGTCGGGGCGTGAAAGTTTGGCGCGGCAGACGTCGATAAGCTTGTGCTCCCCGCGAAACGCCCGCCGCACGGACTCCTCGAGGCCAAGGTCGAGGCGCAGGTTGCGCGCAAGCAAGTTGCCGGTACCGGTCGGCACGATGCCCAGCGCGATGCCGGATCCCGCAAGCGACGTGGCGATCTCGCGCACCGTCCCGTCGCCGCCGGCCACCAGTACAAGCTCGACGTCCGGGTGGTGCGCCGCGGCCACCTCCGCCTCGCCGGAATCGTCCGGTGTGGTGCGCACCCACTCGATGTGCCAGCCGTCCGGCGCGTAGCGCTCGACCTGAGAGCGCAGCGTCGTCTCATCGATCTTGACCGGGTTGTACACCACAATGGCCGTCCTGGTCGCGTCGTCAGAGTTCTGCATCACAATGCCCAAGCATAGGGCACCTGGCGCACATTACGGGTCCGACACTGAGCCAAACGGCACGCCGAAAAACGCCAGCTGCGTTCGTGTGGCAAATCCCGCGGAGGTCGTCCGCGACGAATCCACCGTGCCGCCCTGCCAAATGTGCGGGCCGCCGTCCACGCGGTAGTGCACCAGCGGCGCGTCGCAGCCGTCCCACCGCAGCTCCGTCACGGTGTCTGAAAGCGGCTTTTCCACGTACTCCGCGTCGCAGTGGTTGCGCTCCGCCGCCTCCGCCAGCATTGCCTCGACGGACTCGTACGCCGTGTCGTGGCGCTGGCCGCCGAAGTAGCTCATCACGGAGTCGTTCGTGCCGTGAAAGTCCACGTGCTTAATCGGGATAGAGGAACACCCCTGCGAGACGCGCTGGTAGAACGCCGCCGACACCGACGCCACCGCAGTAAAATCCTGCGGGCGCTGGCAGCCCACGTAGGAGGCGAACCCGCCCCCGTTGGACAGCCCCGTGGCAAACACTCGCGCCTTGTCCACCGAGAATTCGCCTGTCACCTGCTCGCGCACGGCATCCACGAACGCCAGGTCGTCCCCGCCGGTCGTCCTGGCGTACGGGGCGGGCGCCCACGCCCGATCCACGCCATCCATGTACGCGACGATCGCGTCCGCCCCATCGAGCTGCGAGTACTTCCGCATCGACGCCGCGTCCTCCCCATACCCGTGGAACGCAAAGATCAGTGGGAGCCGCGAGCGCTCCCGCGCGCCCGCCGGCAGGCTCAAGAGGAAGCTCCGGTCTCGCTGGCCCACCTTAATGGTGCGCCGCTGCGTCTCCGGCTTGCTCCACGGCTGCACCTCGGCAACCTCGTCCCGCGGAGTGGAGGGCGCGATCAGGTCAGCGTCGGCGGCGTCCAGCTGCTCGCCGCCCCCACAACCAGCGCTGCTCAGCGCCAGGCCCGCCGCAACGAGCAGCGTCACGAGGCGCCGTGCTGCCATAGTTCCTCCATCCAGATTCGTATCGGTAGATTAGTCCATTATGAAGCCGAGTGGGAAGCAGCAGCCAGCGTTCCGCGACGCACAGCATCGCAGCAGCTCAGCCAGTGCGTTCAACAGCGGTGCAGTGCTTTACGACGCCATCCGGCCCTCCTACCCGCCCTCAGTCCCAGCCCTCATCGCGGACCTTCCCCAGCGCGCCGGCGGCACCCGCATCCTGGACGTCGGCGCCGGCACCGGCAAGCTCACCGAGCTCCTCGGCGCTGGGGCCGACTCCGAATCCACGCGCCGGGTCCTCGCCTGCGACCCGTCCGCGGACATGGTCCGCGTCCTGCGGGACAAGCTCCCCAACGTCCCCACCTGGCGGGCGACGGCCGAAGCAACCGGGCTGGCCGACGGCGCAGTCGACGCCGTCACTTGCGCGCAAACCTGGCACTGGGTGGACACCGCGACGGCGAGCGCGGAGGCCGCGCGCATCACGAGCCCGGGCGGCAAGCTCCTGCTGTGCTGGAACACCCTTGCCGTCAACCACCCGTGGGTGCTGCGCTTAAGCCGCATCATGCACTCCGGCGACGTCCAGCGCGCCGGGTTCTACCCCGACGTAGCAACCCCGTGGACGCTGGAGGGCGAGGTGCGCGACACCTGGGCGCAGATTGTCACTACGGACCAGTGCTTCGCACTCATGGCCTCGCGCTCGTACTGGCTGCGCGCCAACGAGAAGACGCGCGCGAAGATGGTGGCCAACCTGGACTGGTACCTGCATGACCGCCTCGGCTTCGAGCGCGGCCAGCGCATCCCCCTTCCCTACCGCGCGGACGCGTTTGTGTACGGGAAGGAGGGGTGAGCGGGGGCGTCGATAAGCCAGCGGCCCCTACTTGCGGCGGCGAGGGTTGCGCTCGCGCACGCGCACGGCGATGCGCACCGGCGTGCCGTGGTAGCCGAACTGCTCGCGGAACTTACGCTCCAGGTAGCGGCGGTAACCGGCGTCCAGGAAGCCGGTGGTAAACAGCACCAGTGTCGGCGGGCGGGTGGTCGCCATCGTGGCGAAGAGCAGCTTGGGCAGGCGGTTGTTCTTCATTGGCGGCGGGTTCGCCGCGATCGCCTCGCGCAGCCAGTTGTTCAGCTGGCCGGTGGAGACGCGCTTGTCCCAGTTCTCCAGCGCCTGCGCCATCGCCGGCTCGAGGCGGTGCAGGCCACGGCCGGTGTCCGCGGAGATGTTGAGCTTGGTCACCCACGGGAGGTGCCCCATCATCTCGTCGAACTCGCGGTCAAAGTAGTAGCGGCGGTCCTCGTCCATGAGGTCCCACTTGTTAAAGCAGATGACCATCGCCTTGCCGGCCTCCAGCACCATGGAGATGACGCGCTGGTCCTGCTCGGAGATCTCTTCGGAGGCGTCGATGAGCACCACGCAGACCTCCGCCGCGTCGATCGTGCCGCGGGTGCGCAGGCTGGCGTAGTACTCGTGCCCCTGCGCGTTCTTCACCTTCTTGCGCAGGCCAGCGGTGTCGATGAACTTCCACAGGTGCTCATCCAGCTGGATCATCTCATCCACCGGGTCCACCGTGGTGCCAGCGACGTTGTCTACCACCGAGCGGTGCGACTTGGACAGCTTGTTCAGCAGGCTGGACTTGCCCACGTTCGGGCGGCCCACCAGCGCGACTCGGCGTGGACCGTCCGTGATGGAGGATTTCGCGCGCGGCTCGTCCGGGAAGAGGCGCAGAATCTCGTCCAACACGTCGGCGCCTCCGCGGCCGTGCAGCGCGGAGACGGGCCACAGGTCGCCCAAGCCGAGCCCGTAGAACTCGGCGGCGTCGCCCCACTGGGATTCTGATTCAAACTTGTTCGCCACCAGGATCACCGGGACCGGAGAGCGCTGCAGGTTGCGCGCCATCACGGAATCCGTCTCCGTGATGGCGGTCTGCGCGTCCACCACCATGACGATCACATCGGCCGTTTCCATCGCGGCCTCCGCCTGGCGGGCGATCGCGCCGTGGATGCCGCGGGCGTTCGGGTCCCAGCCGCCGGTGTCTTGCACCCAGAAGCGGCGCCCGCCCCAGTCGGCCAGGTAGCTCACGCGGTCACGAGTCACACCCGGGTGGTCCTCCACCACGGCCTCGCGGCGGCCGAGGAAGCGGTTGACCAGGCTGGACTTGCCCACGTTCGGACGGCCGACGATGGCCACGGTGGGCAAGTTCTCCTCCACCACGTTCGGGCGCATGATGCCGAAGGCCTCTTCGACCTCGGCCCAGTCCTCGTCGGTGTAGTCGTCCGTGTTTTCAGGGCCCTCGCTGTCCTCGCCGTAATCGGGGGCTGCGAAATCGGCGTCGTCGAAATCATTGACGTCAAAGTCGGCGTCGTAGAACTCCGCGTCGTCGGCACCTACATCGGCGGGGTCCAGGTCCTCGTAGCCGGACGCGTCGATCCCAGGCTGAATGAACTGGGTTTCCGGTTCCTCGCGGTGTGTCATTTCGCGCTCCTTTCAATCAGCCCGGTCAGGGCGTCAAGCACCTGCTCGGGGGTCATCTCGGAGGTGTCGATGACCTCCGCGTCCTCCGCGGGCTTCAGCGGGCTGGTCGCACGGGACGAGTCGAGCTCGTCGCGGCGCTGCACGTCCGCGAGCACGGTGTCAAAGTCGGCGTTGCGTCCCGCGGCGATGTCCTGGTCGTAGCGGCGCTGCGCTCGCACCTGGGCCGAGGCGGTCATGAAGGCCTTCGCGGGGGCGTCGGCAAGCACCACCGTCCCGATGTCGCGCCCCTCTACGATGGCGCGGTGGGCCTCGCGGGCCAGCTTGCGCTGCAGCTCGACCAAGTTCACGCGGACTTGTGGAATGGCGGAGACGGCGGAGACGTTGCGGGTGACCTCCGGGCCGCGGATCTCGCCCGAGACGTCCTCGCCGCCGAGGAGCACCTGCTTGGAATCTGGGTCGTCGGAGACTTCGAGCGGCAGATCGGCGGTCGCCGCCACCACCGCGTCGGTGTCGGCCGGGTCGACTCCGGCGCGGAGCACCGCAAGCGTGGCCACGCGGTACATCGCGCCCGTATCCACGTACTTCGCGCCCAGCGACTTCGCCAGCGCGCGGCAGGTGGTGGACTTGCCGGTCCCGGAAGGGCCGTCGACGGCGAGAATGAGCCCGCCGTCCGGCATGTTCGAAAGCTGCGTTGCGTCAGCCATTACATATCCACCACCTTGTACAGGGAGGCCAGCTCGGCAGAGTTCAGCACGCGCATGGAACCGGGCTTCATGTCTCCCAGCTGAACGGTGTGCACCTTGGTGCGCACCAGGCGCTGCACCGGGAAGCCGCACTCCTTGAGCATGCGGCGCACGATGTGCTTGCGGCCCTCGTGCAACTCCACGCGGACGATGGACTGGCCGTTGTGCACGTCGACGATCTGCGCGTAGTCTACGGTCACGGTGCCGTCGTCAAGCACGACGCCCTCCTTCAGCTTCTTCACCAGGTCGCCCTTGGCCTCGCCCAGCACCGTTGCCAAGTAGGTCTTGGTCACCTTGTACTTCGGGTGCGTGAGGCGGTTGGCCAGCTCGCCGTCGTTGGTCAACAGGAGGAGCCCCTCGGTGTCGGCGTCGAGGCGGCCCACGTGGAACAGGCGCTGCCCGGCCGCGGTGCGCTCGGACAGGTAGGAGCCGACGGAGATGCGGTCCATCTCGTCGCGCATCGTGGTGTGCACCCCGCGCGGCTTATTAAACGCGACGTACTCCAACTCCTCGTTGACGTTGATGCGGGTGCCGTCGACGCGGATGATGTCCACATTGGGGTTCACGCGCGTGCCCTGGACGGTGATGATCTTGCCGTTGACCTCCACGCGGCCTTGGTCAATCATCACCTCCGCGTGGCGGCGCGACGCCACGCCGGCCTGCGCGAGCACTTTTTGCAGGCGAATGCCTTCGGACTTCTGCTTCCGGGCCTTCTTGGCACCCGTGGCACCCTTGTCATCGTCGTCCCACCAGTTATCTTCCAGCGGGTGGGGCTCGTTCTTGCGGGCGTTCTCGCGCCGCTTGTCCAGTCGGACGTGCTGCTTCTTCGCCGGCTTTGCGTACGAAGGGTAGAACGTTTCGTCCTTCCCCTTGTCCGGTGTGCCGTCTCGGCGAGCGGGAGGAGTCATGCTGAATCCTTTGCAAACGTATTGGGGTTGTGCGGGCCACCGAAAACGGTGCGCCCAAGTTCGTGGCAGAGTCTACCAGGACTTGGTGTTCTACCACGCATCCTCGATCGCGTCTACCTCTGGCAACAGCGGCGCCAGGTCCGGCAGGCGCGACAGCGAGTCGATTCCCAGCAGCTCCAGGAACAGTTCCGTGGTGACGTAGCGGTGCGCGCCAGTGGCGTCATCGGGGTCGACCTCCGCAATCAACCCGCGCAGCGTCAGCGTGCGCATCACCCCGTCCACGTTGACACCGCGCACGCCAGCGACCTGCGCGCGGGTCACCGGCTGGCGGTACGCCACCACTGCGAGCGTCTCGAGTGCGGCGCGACTCAGCTTCGTTTGCGTACCGTCGAGCACGAACGCCTCGACCGCATCGGCGTTGTGCGGCCGCGTGTAGAGCCGCCACCCCTCCTGCGTTTCGCGCAGCTCGATCCCGCTGCCCCGCGCGTCAAGCTCGCCGGCCCACTCGCGCAGGACCGCGTCCACGTCTTCCCGCGTCGCGTCCAGCACCCCCGCCAGGTCCTCCGCCTCGACGGGATTGTCCACCACAAGCAGGATCGATTCCACGCGCGAGCGCAGCTGTGAGACCATCGGCATGTCCATGTCGCACATTGTAAGGGGCCGAGTGCTTATCGACGCCTCCCCGCCCCCACCAATCGCGCACTACCTAGCACCGCCTAGCTCCAGTTGCTTGCCGCGACCACCGCGGGGTCCACGTCGAGCCCGGTCCACGACACCTCCAGCGGCCCCAGCGCCTCCTCCTGCTTCGTCTCCACGGCGCGCGCCTTGTACAGCTCGAGCAGCGCGAGGAACCGGCCGACGATCTCCATGGACAGCGCGCAATCCTTGGTCAGCGACGCGAAAGAAAGCCACTGCGTCGCCCCGACCAGCTTCAGCGTTTCCAGAATCCGCCCGGCCTGCTCCGGCACGGAGACCTGCACGGCGTGCAGGTGGTCAACGCCGACCTCCTCGGGTGGCTTCGGCCGGAAGACGCTGGCGGCGAGTTCCGCAAAACTGGCCGGGGTATGTCCCAGGCGCACGGGCGGCAGCAGGTCCACGAACTGTGGCTCCATGGACACCGCGCGCGGGTACCGGCGCCTGGCATGCTTCTGCCACTGCGCAAACTGGTCGGCGACCTGCTGGTACGCGCGGTACTGCAGCAGGCGGGCGAAGAGGAGGTCGCGCGACTCCAGCAGTTCGAGGTCCTCGATCTCGTCGGCGTCGCCACGCGGCACCAGGCGCGCCGCTTTGAGGTCCAGGAGCGTGGCCGCGACGAGGATGAACTCCGTGATCTCGTCCAGGTCGGCGGTCTCTCCAAGCGCCCGCGTGTACGCGATGAACTCATCGGTCACCTCTGCAAGCGCCACCTCGGTGACGTCCAGCTTCTTCGAGCTAATCAGGTTGAGCAGCAGGTCGAAGGGGCCCTCAAAGTTGTTGAGCACGAGGCGGAACCCGGTGATCTCGGGCTGCTCGCCCGCCTGCCCACTCGCTTGCGCTCCGTCGCGCGCTTCTGCCCCGGTGTGCGGGTCGCTCACGCCGGCCTACGAGGTCCTGGTTTCGGTGCGCTCCAGCAGCTCCTTGGCCAGGTTGCGGTACTGCTCCGCTCCCTGCGAGCGCGGCGCCCACGTGATGATCGGCTCACCGGCGACCGAGGTCTCCGGGAACCGGACGGTCCGCGTAATCACGGTGTCAAAAACGCGGTCCCCGAAGACCTCCACGACGCGATCCATCACCTCGCGGGCGTGCGTCGTGCGCCGGTCAAACATGGTAACCAGGATGCCCACGATGTCCAGGTCGAAGTTGATGCGGTCGCGCACCTTCTCCACCGTGTCCGTCAGCAGGGCCAGTCCGCGCAGCGAGAAGTACTCGCATTCCATCGGGATGATGACCCCCTGCGAGCAGGCCAAGGCGTTGACCGTGAGCAGGCCAAGGGACGGGCCGCAGTCGATGATGATGATGTCGTACTCGTTGCGCACCGGGCGCAGCGCTCGCGCGAGCGTGTGCTCGCGCCCCACCTCATTGACCAGCTGGATTTCCGCGGCCGAGAGGTCGATGTTTGCCGGCACGAGATCGAGCCCGCTGACGTTGGAATGGCGAATGGCGCTGTGGATGCTCGTGGTGTTGTCAAAGAGCAGGTCGTAGACGGTGACCTGCTCCTCGTCGTGCGATACCCCGAGCCCCGCGGACAGGGCGCCCTGCGGGTCGAGGTCCACCAGCAGCACCTTGCGGCCCTGCTCCGCCAGGCACGCACCCAGGTTAATGGTGGAGGTCGTCTTCCCCACGCCACCCTTCTGGTTGACCATGGACAGCACTGTGGCCGGGCCGTGCTTGTCCAGCGGAGCCGGGTCCGCAAACTCGCGGAACGGACGCCCCGTGAGGAAGGTCTTCTCCTCGGAAGCGTCGAACAGTGCGTCGTCTGCCATTGTCGGTCCTCTCCGTGCCTTTCCGTCGCCTGGCACCGTCTCTGCGCCAATCGAGCCCGTCACGCCGTAACGCTTGACGCGCCCATCTTACAACACTGTTGTTTCGCCGTTTAGGCCCGCGCGCGCCGCCGTACAAAGAACACAATGATCAACGCAATCGCCGCCAGCAGCGCAACCCCGCCGATAATCAGCGGAACAATCGAGCCGCCACCGTTCGAGTCAGTGTTGGGGCCTTGACCGCTTGCCGACGCCTCCCCATACGGACTCTCCCCGTCCCCGCTCGCCTCTTCCGTGGGCGCATTGGTCGCGGTGATCACGGCGACGAACTCGGCCTTGCCGTCCCGCACTACCTCCATAATGAACGGGTTGTCCGGTGTCTCGCCTTCCGGGTACGTCAGGGTCAGCGTGCGCTTCGCCACGTCGACGTCGCGCTTGACCCCCTTGATCACCTGGCCGTTGACGTCCAGGTAGCGCAGCGTTGCGCCCTCGGTATCGGTCTTGGTGTACTTCATCAGGTCCGCAGCGCGCGACAACGGCACCTTCACCACGAGCGTGTTGCCGTCAATCTCGCCGTCGAACTCGAAGCGCTTGGCGCCCGAAGTGTCCACCTCCTCCGCCTTCGTGCGGTCCGGATGGGACACGCTGCCGGCCGCGCCGCCGGACTTGCCGCTGCCGCCGCCGTTCCTGCTGTGCCCGCTACCGGCGCTGCCTGCTGAATCCCCTGAGTCTCCTGAGTCCTCCGTATCCCCAGCATCCCCAGCGCTTTCGCCGTCCCCATCCTCGCCGGACCTGCCAGACTCGCGCGCACCGCTGCCGCCTTCGCTGCCGGAAGCATCATCGCCGGCGCTGGCTGCGCCGCCTGCCGACGACGCGTCGTCGGCAATTGCTTCCTCGTCATCGCCCACGGCGACCAGATTGACGGTCGCGTTCATCCCTCCAGAGCTGGCGGGCACGCTCGCAGTGGCGCCAGGGTCATCGGGTGCGGTGACCGAGACCTGAGTGCCGTTGGAAGTGACGGTCCATCCGCCGCCGGAGTAATTCGCATCCACGGGCACGCCGAGGTCCACGGTGGTGGTCTCGCCGGCGCGGACAGTGACCTCGGACGGGATCATCGATTGCACCTCCGCAGGGTCGATGCCCTCGGGAAGCTGCGCTGACGCGAGCGGCGCACCAACGGCGCAGAGCGTGGCGACGCCACACGCGGCAAATGTACGGCGAGCTAGATTCACGGGTCGTGGACCTCCTTGAGTATCGTGCAAAACGCTCAATCTACACGGTCATGCTGGCAATCACTGCCACTGCATCCACAGGCAACGATGAGCTCCGCTCCCGGACTCACGCACGCGGATGGGCCTGCCGCCACACCTCGCGCAGATTCTCCGCCGTGACGTGGGTGTAAATCTGCGTCGTGGTCACCGACGCGTGTCCCAGCAGCTCCTGCACCGTCCGCACATCCGCCCCTCCCTCGAGGAGGTGCGTGGCAAACGAGTGGCGCAGCGTGTGCGGGGAGATGTCTTTGTGCACGCCCGCCCGCTCGGCGGCCTGCTTGATCGCCGTCCACGCGCTTTGGCGCGACAGAGCTCCGCCGCGGGTGTTCAGGAACAGGGCGTGAGACTTTCCGGTGGCAAACGACGGGCGCACCCGCACAAGGTATGCCTGCAGCGCGTCCTGCGCGTGACTGCCCACCGGCACCAGCCGCTGCTTATTGCCCTTGCCGGTGACGGTGAGAACCCCTGCGCCGTGCTCGAGCTCGGACGCGTCGTCGACGTTGAGTGCAAGCACCTCGGAGACGCGGGCGCCCGTGGCGTAGAGCAGCTCCAACAACGCACGGTCGCGCACGCCAACCGGGGTGGCGCCCGCGCACGAGTCAAGCAGCGACTCGACCTCCGCGACAGAAAGCGTGTCCGGCAGCTGCTCGCCCTGCTGCGGCGGGGCCACCTCGGCGGCCACGTCGCGCGGCAGGACCCCCTCCGCCACGCCGAACTTGTGCAGCCCCCGAGCCACGACCAGGGCCCGCGCTACCGAGGAGGTGGCCAGCGGCTTCGTCCCGTCGACGCCGCGGCGGAGGTCGGCCACGTACGCCTCGACGTCCAGCGCGCTGACTGCCGCGAGATCGGTGATGCCGGCGCGCTCCAGCCAGGTGAGGTAGCGGTTGACGTCGCGTCGATAATTGCTCTCCGTGTGCGTGGACACGCCGCGCTCGACGATGAGGTGGGTCAACCAGCGCTCGGCGAGGGTGCGAGCCTGCACTAGATGCGCTTCATGTCCGGGGTGATCCCTGCGGCGACGCGGCGCTTTGCCAGCGAGGTCGGGCGCAGCTCGAACGGTGCGTCGGTGCTGCGCGGTGTCGCGCGACCGGCTTGCACCTCGCTTGCTGCGAGCACGCCCGCGATCGCGATGGAGTTGACGATCTCACCGCGAAGCACCGCCTCGCGCGCGTGTTCCAGCGGCATCCAGGTCAGCGCCATATCCGCCTCTTCCTCCTCGGCGGGCGGGCGAGGGACCTCGCGGAGCTCGCGGGCGAGGAAGACCCGGACGGCCTCTTCGGCGAAGCCGGGCGAGGTCACCAGGTCCACAAGCACTGACCAGTTGGCGGCCTCGAGCCCGGCTTCCTCGACAAGCTCGCGCTTGGCGCCGGTCAGCTCGTCCTCGCCGGCGACGTCGAGCAGCCCGGCGGGGAGCTCGAGCAGGCGGTGGCGCACAGCGTGCCGGTACTGCTTCACCACGGCCACCTCGTTGCGATCGTTCAGCGCAACGACGGCGACTGCGCCGAAGTGCTCGACGACCTCGCGCGACGCCTGCGCCCCGCCGGGCATCGTGACCGCGTCTCGGCGCATCGCCAAGATGGGCGATTCCTGCAGCAGTTCCGAGTCAACGACCGTGAACTCGTGCGCGTGCGGCGAAGTGTGTTCCATCTGTTCAGCCATAGGTGTAAGCCTAGGACGTTGCCGAGCCTGCCGCACCAAGCGTCGCGCGGATGCGGCCCGCCTCCGTCTCCACGGCCTGCACAAAGGTCGCGTGCTGGAGCTCCGGTGCGTGCCACGCGTCAATTTCGCGCACGCCTAACACGGTCGGCTCAGTCTTGCCCAGTGCGTCGGCGAAGTCTGCAAGCAGCTGTTGGCCGAATTCGTCCGGGGCACCCTTGCCTGCGCCCACGCCGCCTTCCTCGTCGGTGTCGTCTCCGGCGGCCCCGGTCACGATCACGATCGCGTCAGCGGGCACAAGGTCGCCGCTGTAGTGCACAAACCCCGCCTGCTTGAGCGCATCGAGGACGAACTGCCGGTCGCCCGCGGGCGCGAGCGGCTCCCCCGTCTCCGCATCAACCAACAGTGCCGCGGACAGCGATTCACCGGCGTGGACGCCTGGCCGTCGATCTTCCACCGACAGCTGTGCCCCGGCGGGCAGGGTGTTTGCGATCAGTGACGACAGCGCGTCCGCCGAGTCCTGATCCGTGAACTTTGATGCCAACTCAAGCTCGCCGGAATCCTTGGCGCCCGCCTTTCCCAGCAGCCAGCGCACCGCCTTCACGTCCTCATCGGAGGCGCCCTCGGTGCGGATCACCGTCACGTGCTTATCTTTCAGCGCGTCTTTCACAATTGCCGCCGACTGCTCACCGAGCAGCGTATCCGAGTTATCGGCGTACGCCTCCGCGCGCTGCGCCTCCTTCGAGGTCGCGGAGTTGTCCTGGCCAAGCGGCTGGCCGTCGTTATGCATCGCGGGCGCGATGAGCAGCGCGCCGGCGGCCACGCCGAGCGCAATGCCCCACCCCAGGCCGGTCACCACGAGCCCGCTTGTGCGTCCTCCATCAGACATGTTCAGGCTCCTTTACTTGGTCAGGCGGTCGATCAGGTCCTGGAAGGACAGCGCAATGCTGTTCCAGGTATTGACCAGGTTGTCAGAGAAGTCCCCCGGCCCATACAGGCCGACGACGAGGACGATGGTCGCGATCGCCACCAGGATCCCCAGGATCGCCCACGCCCACGCGACCCCGCCACTCGACGGCACCGCGTACAGCTGCTCCACCACCGTGGAATCAACCAGCCTGCGTCCCGCCTTCATGCGGGTGAGCAGCGCCTCGGGCGGCGTCGACTCGGGCGCGGCGAAAATCTGGTCAAGCTCCACGCCCTGACCAACGGTCACGATCATCTCCGCGTCGTGGAACACCGCCAACAGGATCGCCAGGTCCGTCGGGGATTCCGTCGCCGCCGGAAAGGTCATCGCCCCCACGCCCAGATCCTGGATGCGCTCCAGCCCCGGAGCAAAACCGTCCGGCTCGGCGGGGAGGATGACGCGCGCGCCGCTGCGCAAGCTTTCCGACGCCACGTCAGTCGGATCTCCGACAATGTAGTCAGGTTCGAAACCGAGCTCCACGAGGACGTCCGACGCCTGACCAACGCCCACGATCACCGGGGTGAACTCGGACATGAAATTCTTGATCCCCTTCAGCCGATCGCGGAGGTCCGGGCAGGGCGACACCACCACGACCTTTCGCTCCGCCATGGACTCGCCAAGGTCCGGGGCGCCGAGGCCGTCGATGAGCAACGGGGCTTCCGCGTGCACGAACTCGATGGTGTTGCCAAAGTAGGCCTCCATCTGCTCGACCAGGTTGCGCTGCGCCTCGGCGAACGTGGCGTCGAGGTCGCCGCGCGTCACAGGCACTGCGGTCCCCGCGGGCTTCTTGCCCACGGTGATGCTGCCGTCCTTGCCGAGGCGGACCTTCTTGCCGTCGCGCAGGGCGCCGTCGCCTCCGGTTGCTTCGAGGAGGGTGACGTTGGCGTCGAGAAGCAAATGCGGGCCGTAGTTGGGCATGGCGCCGGTGGAAAAGCGGGACAGGTTGATCACGGCGCTCGGCCGGTGCGCGAGCAGCGCCTCAGCCTGGCGGCGAGTCATGTCCGCCGAATCAACCAGCGCGATGTCGCCCTCGCTCATGCGGGACGGCCCCTTGCCTTTCGGCCTGCAGTCACGCAACGTGCCCGTCAGCGCGGGCTGCGCGGATTCGGAGTTCCGGGAAGCAACAGTCATGCGTCATATTGTGCACGCGTGACCTGCCCGAACCTGGTAGGCGCGCGGGAGCGTTACTGGCGCAATTCCTCCACTTCGCGCTGCGCCCGTGCGAACAGCTCCTTCGCGTGGGCTTTGCCGGTATCGGAGTCGTCCAGGCCGGCCATCATGCGGGCCAGCTCGTCGATCCGCTCGGCGGAGCTCAGGCTCAGCACGCCCGAGGTGACGGCCTCGTCGCTGACATCCTTTGCCACGTGCAGGTGGGTATCCGCGTAGGCCGCGACCTGCGGGAGGTGGGTGACCACGATGACCTGGTTGCGCGCGGCGAGCCGGGCAAGGCGGCGGCCGATCTCCACCGCTGCGCGCCCGCCGACGCCGGCGTCGACCTCGTCGAACACCATCGTCGCTCCCCCGCTGGTGCCGGACAACACCACCTCGAGGGCGAGCATGACGCGCGAGAGCTCACCGCCGGACGCGCTCGTCGCCAGCGGCTTCGGCTCGAGCGCGCTGTTCGGGGCAAGCCGAATCTCCGCCGCATCGGCGCCGCGCGGGCCGAAGTCGGTGCTGTCAATGGATACGGTCAGCTGCGCCTTCGGCATCGCCAGGCCGTGGAGTTCTTCGGTCACGGCCTTGCCCAGCGCCGCGGCGGCCTTGGCCCGCGCTTTCGACAACGCGGTGGCGCAGGTGCGCATCTGGGCTTCCGCCTCCGCGACCTGCTTCTTCAGCTGCTCGATGGCCTCGTCGGAGGTGTCGATGCGTTCGAGCCGCTTCGCAGCCTTGGCGCGCCAGGCCAGGACGCCAGCAATGTCGGGGGCGTATTTCCTGGTCAACCCCTTGAGCTGCTGCTGGCGCTGGAGGAGCCGCTCAAGCTCGTCCGGGTCACTCGGGAGCTCCGCGACGTAGCTGCCAAGTTCCGCGGAGACGTCGCCAAGCATGCTCGCCACCTCGTGCAACCTGGCGCCGAGCTCCTGCAGCGTCTTGTCACTCGCGCCGTCCAGCGCGGTCGCCGCGCGGCCGACGAGCGTGGAGGCAGCTTCCTCGTCGTCGCCGTACCCGCCAGCCGCCTCGGCGCCGTCGATGGCTACGAGCGCGGCGTGCGACGCCTCGCGCAGCGCGTCGACGTCCTGGAGGCGATTAATGGTGTCGACGAGGTCTGTATCCTCGCCGTCCTGCGGGGCGACCTCGTCGATCTCCGAGATGGCGAACTGCAGCCGGTCCAGCTCCTGGGCCAGCTCCTGTCGCCGCTCCGTGCGCTCGCGGAGTTCGCTCGCCGCCTTGCGCCACGCCGTGTACGCGGTGCGGTAGGTCTCCAGCTTGCCGGCGATTTTCGGGTCGAACCGGTCCACCGCCGCGAGCTGCTGATCTGGCGACATGAGGCGCAGCTGGTCGTTTTGCCCGTGGATGGTGAGCAGCTCATTGGAAAGCTCGCCCAGCGTTGCCGCGGGCACCGTCCGGCCGCCGAGGTGCGCCTTCGACCGCCCGGTCGCCTTCACTGAGCGGGAGACGACGTACTCGTCGTTCTCGTCGGCGGCCGCGCCGGCCCCCTCCGCGATCTCCGCGATGCGCACGCGGACGTCCTCCGGAAGCCCGTCGGTGCTGAACGCGCCCTCGACCACGGCCTCCTTGGCGCCGGTGCGCACGCGGGACGCGTCCGCGCGGCCTCCGGTGAGGAGCCGCAGACCGGTGACCACCATGGTCTTACCGGCGCCGGTCTCACCGGTGAGCACCGTGAGCCCCGGAGCCAGTTCCGCAGAGGCGTGCGAGATCACGCCCAGGTTGCTAATGGCAATCTCTGCCAGCATGGCTTCTCCCTTTCCTCACATCCGTCCCGTGCAGCCGCGGCTACGAGTAGCGCGGGCCGCGCCAGCCAGACACCGGCAGCTGGAACTTGTTCACCAGCCGGTCGGTGAACGGGCGGTCGTCGATACGCACCCACCGTACCGGGCGCGCGCCGCGGATCACTTCCACGCGCGAGCCCGGGGGCATTGCAATCGAGCGGAAGCCGTCCATGACTACCACGGCGTCGCTCGTCGTCGGTTCGGATTCGACGGCAACCGTGGACCGCGGCGAGACCACCAGTGGCTTAGCAAACAGCGCGTGCGCGTTGTTCGGCACGACGAGGATGGCGTCCAGCGCGGGCCACATGACGGGACCGCCCGCGGAGAAGGCGTACGCGGTCGAGCCGGTCGGGGTGGAGATGAGCACACCGTCGCAGCCAAACGAGGACACGGGGCGGAAGTCGATCTCCAACGTGGCGTCGAGCACCTGCGTGCGGTTCGCGTTTTCGATGCTGCACTCGTTGAGTGCCCAGCTGCGCCCCAGCTCGTTGTCGTCTGCGTCGCGCACCATGACGTCGATAGTCATGCGCTCTTCGACGCGGTAGGTCTTGTCAATGACGTGCTGGATCACCGCCTCGAGGCTCTCCGACTCGCCCTCTGCGAGGAATCCGACGTGGCCCAGGTTGATGCCCAGCACTGGGATGTCCTGCGCGTGCGCGAAGCTCGCGGCGCGGAGGAAGGTGCCGTCGCCGCCGAGGACGAGGACAAGCTCACAGCCTTTCGCGGCGTCTGGCCCGGGCTGGACGTGGTCCAAGTCGCGCAGCACCGCGTCCTCATCGACGGGGCTGTCCTCCCGCAACGTGAGCAGCCGAACCCCGATGCCGGCGGCGGTGAGCAGGCGCGCCGCGACCGCAGCGGAAGAGATGTTTTCGGGCCGGTAGTAGTGCGGGACGAGCAGGATTGTCCGGTGCGCGGTCTCAGTCACGTGTGTGTCGGTCCTTCCTCAACTGCTGTGTCCACCATGGCCCGCAGCGCCGCAGCATCCAGTGCTCCGGCGCCGCCGTCTTTGACCAGCCATAGGAAGTATTCTACGTTGCCGCTCGGGCCGGGAAGACCAGAAGCGGTGACGCCTTTCACGCTGAGCCCCAGCGACTGCGCGTACGCGGCCACGTCCGCGGTCACCTCGGCGCGCAGCTCGTTCGAGCGCACGACACCGCCATGGCCGAGCCGGTCCTTGCCCACCTCGAACTGCGGTTTCACCATGGGAAGCAGGTCGGCCCCCGGCGCCAGGCAGGCCGCGATCGCGGGCAGCACCAGATTGAGGGAGATGAAGGAAAGATCGCCCACCATGAGGTCGGCGGGTTGCCCGATCTGCTCGAGCGTCAGGTTGCGGATGTTCGTCCGGTCCAGCACCCGCACGCGCGGATCATTCTGCAGCCGCCAGATCAACTGCCCGTACCCCACGTCCACGGCGATGACTTCCCGCGCCCCGCGCTTGAGCAGCACGTCGGTGAAGCCGCCGGTCGACGCGCCCGCGTCGAGCGCCACTTTGCCCGCCACGTCGAGCCCCTGCGGTCCGAACGCCTCCAGCGCGGACAGGAGCTTGTGCGCGCCTCGCGACGCCCACTCGTCCTCCTCCGCCACATCCACCTTGATGGAAACGTCGGGTTCCACCACGGTGGCGGGCTTCGTCGCGGGGAAGCCGCCGACGATGACTTTGCCTTCCTTGATCCACGTCTGCGCCTGCTCGCGCGAGCGCGCGATTTTGCGGCGGACGAGTTCGGCGTCGAGTCGCCTCCGTCCAGGTGCCACGTCTGAGTCTCCTTCTACTGGTTGCGTAGGGCGTCGCTTAAGACGTCGTGGGCGCGGGTGAGCTGCGACGCTTCGTCGACAAGCGATTGCACGGGCTCGGCGAGAATCTCCTGCACGCGCTGCGTGACTTCGGCGGGGCTGTGCTGCGTCGTGCGCGGGTCGTGTGGCTTCGGCGCGGGCACGCTACCACCACTTCGCCAGCGCGGCCTCGGCCTCCGTGGACGCCGCCCGCACATTCCTCGGCCCGGTGGGCTGCGCCCAGGCGACCTCGAGGGCGGTACGCAGCGCCTGAACGCTTGTCGACGCCTCCTCGCCCCCATCCACGACCAGCTCGTCGCCCTCCATCCGCGCCTGGAAGCCGCCCTGCGCACCGGGCTGCAGCGTGGCGGGATCCGCCGCCAGCGCGCGCATATCTTCGCCGATGTACGTCGGGCGCTGCTGCGGCGGGGCCTGGAGCAGCGCGAGCGGCCCGGAGACGCCGGTGAGCACGTGGAGCGTGGGCATCCCCGCCGCGACGCCGCCAGCCAGGTCGGTGTCCAGGCGGTCGCCGATGCCCAGCGGCGACTTGGCCCCGAAGCGCTCTGCCGCCTGGTGGAACATCGCGGGCTCGGGCTTGCCCGCCGACCGTGGCGTCACGCCGGTGGCTGAGGTGACCGCAGCGATCATCGATCCGTTGCCTACCATCAGGCCCCGCTCCATCGGCAGCGTCGTGTCCATGTTGGACGCGAGGTAGACGGCGCCGGCGCGGATGGCCAGCGCGGCTTCGGACAGCTCCGCCCACCCGGTGTCCGGGTTGTGCCCGTGGAGCACAGCCTTCGGTGCGTCGTCGGCGGAATCCGTGACCTGGTACCCCGCATCACGGACGAGATCCTTGAACGGCTGCGCGCCGAGCACGAGGACCGGATCCCCCGGTTCGAGCACGCCCTCCGCCAGCCCGAGCGCGGCCTGGGCCGAGGTGAGGACGTCGGCCTCGGCGGCGTTGAGCCCAATGTCTTGCAGCATCGCTGCGACCCTGCTCGCCGCACGGGAGGCGTTGTTCGTGATGTAGATTGCCTTGCACCCGGAGGCGTTGATCGCTTCGACGGCGTGCGGGATCGCCCGGCCGCCCTCCCAGACCGTGCCGTCCAGGTCCAGCAGAAGCGCGTCGTGCTGCGCTTGTAGCGTCGTGTTTCCGTCCATGTGTCGTCGCGCTCGTTCTAGCTCAGCTCGCGGACACGCTCGTCCGCGTCCGTGATGCCGTCTTCGTCTGCCTTGGCCACAGCGGCGAACCACTCCTTGGCCTCGTTCTCTCGCTGCACGGAGAGCAGCGCATCTGCGTACGCGTAGGCCAAACGCAGCTCGGAGAAGGTTTCAGGATGCAGCGTCGGGTCAAGGCGAGACAGCGTTGCCAGTGCGGAGTCGTGCTGCCCAAGATCGTGGCGCGCACCTGCGAGCACGATGGCCAGCTCGACGCGGTCTTCCGGCTCCAGCTGCCGAGCCTCCGGCGTCCGCCCCAGCTCGAGTGCCTTTTCGGGGCGGCCAAGGCCGCGCTCCGCGTCTGCCATGACGGCCAACAGGCCGGGGCCGCCGCTCATGCGGCGTGCCGCCCGCAGCTCGGAAAGCGCTTCCTTCCATTCACCGGCGTGGTAGGCCACGATTCCGTTGGTCTCGCGCACCACGCCCACGCGGCCTGCGCGGTTCTTCGCGGCACGCGCGTGGCGCAGCGCGAGCTTGGGGTCGTCCTCCAGCATCTCGATCGCCATCACCATGTGCTGCGCTACGCGGTTAGCGTTGTCCTTGGACAGCACGCGCAGGTCCTGCAGCACGGAACGATCAAGCTCATTGATGTCGATGCCATCCGGCAGATCCGGCTCGGAAATCTTCTGCGCCATCCGGTCCTCGCGGAACCCCTGCCGTGACGGGTTCGACCGATCATGCCGGACCTTTTTCTCAAACCTGTCGCCGCGGCCACCGCGACGCTTGTCATCGCGGCCACGCTTCGGCTTGCCACCATACGGCTTGCCACCACGGCCATTCTGGCCACCACGCTTATACGACCGGTTATCGTTTTCCGACATCAATGCCCTTTCTTTCGCGTTCAACTCATTATAGGGTCTGTTGCTCTCGGACACCGCCAGGGGCGAAGTGCTTATCGACGCCACCGCCACACCAAAGGCCGCGAACCCTCACGAGCTCGCGGCCTTCTACTGAGCCCCTACTCCAGGCGAGGCGAACCTCACTACGGCAGCATCGCCGCAATCTCAGCGGGCAGCATCGGCTTCAGCGAAGGAAGCGCGGCTGCAACGCCGCCCAGCACCAACAGGATCACACCGGCCGAGACGACTCCGATCCCCGCCCCGTTGAGCTTGCCGTCCTCATCGCTCAGCGCGTTCTTTCCCTCGGCATCTCCGGGCTTACCGCCGTCCTGAGAGCTGGAACCGCCATCGGCGCCCGGAGTCCCCGGCTTTGGCTTCGGGTTGGGCTTCGGCTTGGGTTTCGGCTTTTGCGGCGCATTGGAGCTACCGCTGCCCGCGCACTTTTGAAAAGCTGGAAGGAAGGTCTTCTCGTAGGCCTCAACCCCAACCTTGAACAACTTCTCGCGCTCTGCCGCGGCGGCGGGATCGGTCTTCTTCAGCTCCGCAATAGCTTTTCGCTCCTGCGCTTGCGCTGCCTTTGTCTCCTTGATGGCCTTCTTCGCCTCCTGCGGCGTGGTTGTGTCCGAGCTTGGCATCATGAACCGCTCTTGCTCCTTAGCAGTGAAGGTGAAGTGGCAGGTACCGCCGCTCACCTTGACGGATACCGCATTGGCCGAAGGCGCGACGACCCCCGCGGTAATCATGCAGCCAGCAACAACGCTGGCCGCGAAACGCTTGTTCAACATGGTCTAAAACTCCAATGTGTAGAGGACGAGTGCTGGTTTCCGACAATCGCATTGTTGACTGACTGTCAATTGTCAATTTACTAAGGGCGCCAAACGTGTGCGAGACAAATCACGTCTGAATCGATTCAGTGCGTTGCCACACTACCAATGTTGTGGGTGGGTACCAGTGGACGTAGCGCGCAATCCATGCAAGCGAGAATCGGCTGGATCCCCCCCCCGGCCGCGGATACCTCAGCCCTACTTTCAGGTGGGGATGGTGCCGCGTCGGGGCTCTGAGCTTCTCCTCGTGCGGGTGCGGCGGCGAGTTGTTTGTCCGGCGAGGTGTGGTTTCGGGTCTTGGGCGGGTGCTGTGTGTTTGACGAGAAGGGGATGACGAGTTCACGGGACTCGGGCCTGCGGATGTTTTGTTGGAGTGCCCCGGGGGCTTGTGTGTTGTTGTTTAGACTCCAAGTGCTTGGCGGTGTTCGGCGATGGTGGCATAGCCGTTGCCTAGCGTCGACTTCAGCCTGGTGTGGGTGTAGAAGTCGATGTAGTTGTCAATATAGTCTCGCATTTGTGCCACCGTCATCTTTTTGGTGGCGGGTCTGCCTTTGAGCAGTTCTTGTTTCATCGTGCCGAAGAACCCCTCGGTGCGCGCGTTATCACCACTTGTTCTTTTCCGTGACAGTGACGGGATGTATCGCCACCGCCTCTGGCACCATTCCCCTGTGGCGCATGCCTTGCACCCGGTGATGTTGTGGGCGTGGTCGGTAATCAGGTTGACCCAGCGTGTGCTGCGGTAGAGCCCTCCACGATCCGAGTGCAGGATCGGTTGCGCATCAGCAGGTTTTACCGCGTCGATCCGTTCAATCATCCCGGCAACCAGCTCATGGTTTGGCGTTTGTGACATGGTCACAGCAATGGGCATCCCGTCGAAGAAGTCGATGGCTGCTGACAAGTAGAGCCTGCCGTCACTGCAGCGGATTTCGCTGACATCGGTACCAATTTTCTGCCAAGGTTGATCCGCGTGAAAATCATGGGTCAACCCCTTACTGTGCGCATACCGGGTGAAATACTGCGAGTGCGCCACCTCAGGGCGGGCAAGGGTATGTGTCTCATTAGCAGGGCGCTCGTTATCGCCAATGAGCAGCAGGTTTGCCGGGCGGTGCGCGGTCTCGCCGGTGTATGAGGAGTACTTCGTGGATGCTTTTGCTGGTGGGTGGCAGCCGAGTGTGTCCATCAGCTCACGCACAATTTTTTCCGATATGCGATGCCCACCGCGAACAAGCCACGCGTGGATGCGCCGGTAGCCGTAGCTTTGCCCGCACTCATCGACTGCCTGGCGGATGAGTACTTTGTACTTGTCGCGGCGTGCCTTGCGTTTTGCCACACTGCGTTGGTGTTTGCCCTGGTGGTGATAAAACGTTGACTGCGCGATCCCGGCAAG
>NZ_NSGL01000011.1:0-20425 GCF_002285155.1 Corynebacterium sp. NML 120412
GGTTCCGGACACCCGCTACCTGGACACCATCGTCGAAGAGGTGGCGGACTTCGGTGCGCCGTTCATCGCCGCGGGCGGGGTGCGGGGGCCGGAGGATGTGGCACGGCTGCGGGATCTGGGCGCGTCGACCATTGCGTGCGGCACCGCCTTCCTCATGGCCGATGAAGCCGGTACCAGCCAGCGTAACCGCGAGCTGCTGCGCACCGACCGGAGAACCGTGGTGAGCAAGGCGTTTTCCGGCCGGTGGGCGCGCGGCCTGGAAAACGAGATGACCAAGCGCTACCGCGACATGCCGCCGATCTACCCGTACCTGCGCCCGATGACGAAGGATCAGGATTACTGCCTGGTGGGCAAGGACCGCGGGGAGCTGATGGAGGCGCCGGCGAAGGAGATCGAGCGCTACCTGCTGGGCGAACGTTAGTCGCTCAGCGCCAGCTCGAACACGAGGCCGCTGCAGGTGATCCGCGCGGCGCGGGTGCCTTCCCACTCGGGCGCGAAGCCGACGTCCCTGAGCGCGTCGACGACCTCCTGGCCGACGGCGTCGTCGGCGTCGGTGTTCGGCGCATCCAGCGAGGCAAACCCGAAATAGAGCTTGCCGGTGTGGATGAGGCCGTCCACGTCCTGCGTGGTGCAGTAGGCGTAACCGCGGCGGCCCTCGCGTGTGGCCCGATCCGCGCCCTCGTCCGCGGCTTCGGCCTTGGTCCAGCCCTCGTCGAAGGAGAAGGAGAGACCGCGGTCGGCGAGCGCGTCGCTGAAGGCCTCGAGTTTTGTGGCGTCCTCGGAGGGGGAGGGGATGCGGCGGGCGTATTCGGCGCGGATGTCGTCGAGAAGCGAAAGGGCGTCGACGTTGTCCTCGTCCTCGTAATGCGCGGTGATTTCGGCGGCGCTCCAGCCGTGGCAGAGCATCATCGCGATGTCGCTCTCGTCCGACTCTGGTTCGTAGAGGTACTCGGAGGGCGGGAACGCGCTGGTGAGCATGGCGTGCTGTCGCCGCAGGATGCGGGTGGTGTTCTCGATCGCGCCGAGGCCGTCGATCTCCACGCGGACCGTGTCACCGTCTGCGAGGTAGCGCTTGGGGTCGCGCGCGTGGCCCACGCCCGCCGGAGTGCCAGTGGCGATCACGTCACCAGGGTTGAGCGGGTAGAGGTGGGAGATGAACTCGATGAGCTTGGCGGGGGAGAAGATGAGATCGTCGGTGGGGGCCTGCTGCATCATCTCGCCGTTGACGGTGGTGGTCAGGGTGGGGCCGGGCTGCCACTCGGTGTCCAGCCACGGGCCGAACCCCGCGGTCTTTTCTAATGATTTTCCCTGGTGCCACTGCTTGGTGCGCTTCTGGATGTGGCGCTGGGTGTAGTCATTGATCACCGCGTAGCCGGCGATGTGTGCGTGCGCATCCGTTTCCCGCACGTGCCGGGCGTACTTTCCTACCACCACAGCGAGCTCGCCCTCGAAGTCGAGCGTATCCGCGTTGAAGTCGGGGATCTCCGCGTCATCGTAAGGGCCGATGAGGGCCTCGGGGAACTTGATGAAGAGGGTGGGGACGTCGGGGCGCTCGTGCCCCATCTCCTCGATGTGCTTGGCGTAGTTGAGCCCGACGCAGATGATCTTGCTTGGGCTCGGAATCACGGGCGCTAGCTGGTCGTGGGAAAACGAGACACGTTCGCCCTCCTGCCAGGAATCCGACTGGAGGAGCGCGCCGACGTCCGGGAAACCTGGGTAGGTGACCGCGGTGGTGTCGGACTCGAGGCGGGCGGCGACGGTCAGGTCATGGCCGGGGACTCTCAGGGTGACTAAGCGCATGCCACAAATTTATACGGAATGGCGCCACAAATCTGCCGCATCGGCCGCGGCGATGGAGATCTCGACCTGCTCCCGGGAAGAAAACGGCTTGAGCACGTAGTCCGCCGGGGCCATGCGGCCTGGCGGGCGACCAATGCCGAGCGCCAGCTTGTGGTAGGGCTTGCCGCCCAGGGATTTGGTGACGGACTTCAGCCCGTTGTGCCCGTGGTCCCCGCCGCCGGTGCGGAGCTTGACCTGGCCGAGCTCGAGATCCAGCTCGTCGTAGGCGACGTAAAGGTTGGACGGGGGAACGCGGAAGTAGTCCGCGAGCGCCTTGATCGGCCCGCCCGAGACGTTCATGAAGGCCCGGGTGCGCGCCAGGATGACCTGGCGGTCGGGCAGGAGGCGGCCGGCGGCAAGCTCGGCGACCTCGGTGTTCGTGCGTTTGTGCACGGCAAGTTGGGCCGGCATCGGTGTGGCGCGGGAGCAGAGCTCGTCGATAAGCGCGATGCCCGCGTTGTGGCGCGTGCCGGCGTAGGTGGGGCCGGGATTTCCCAGCCCCACAACGAGGAGGGGCGAATCAGAAGTAGACACGGCCCCTCAGCATATCGTGTTTACTCCTCAGAGTCGCCAGACTCAGCCTCGTCCTCGGTGGACTCAGCGCCAGCCTCGGCGCCGCCCTCCTCGGCCTCAGCGGCGGCTTCCTCGAGCTCCTCGTCAACCTGCTCGTAGGTGACGTTGACCAGGAGGTCCTCCGGGTCGGACAGCAGGGTAGCGCCCTCCGGCAGGGTGACGTCGCCAGCGGTGATCTGGTCGCCGATCTCCTTGCCCTCGACGGACACCTCGAGCTCGTCCGGGATGCTCAGGGCGTCGATCTCGATCTCGATGACGTCGTTCTCCACCAGGACGACGGCGTCCGGGTGAGCCTCGCCGGTGGTGATGACCGGGACCTCGACGTTGACCTTCTCGCCGCGCTTGATGCCAAGCACGTCGATGTGGTCGATGTCCATGGAGATGACGTTCTGGTCGATGTGCTTGACCATGCAGAGCAGCTTCTCGCCGTCGAGGTCGAGCTCGAGAATAGCGTTCACGCCCTCGTTACGGATGATCGCGGAGATCTCGATGCGGTCCACGGAGAAGTGGATGTTGTCGATGCCGGACTCGTAGAGGACGCCCGGGATACGACCCTCGCGACGCAGGCGGCGGGCAGCGCCCTTGCCAAACTCTTCGCGCTTTTCAACCTTGATGACGGTCGGGGTAACAGCCATGATGTGACTCCTTTATAGTTTCGGGCCACAGGAAAAGCCTGCGACCACTGAACGGAACAGGTGCTCGTCGAGTGATCGCAGGCTTGCTCATCACTGCTCACTCGAGCATGAGAAAAAGTCTGGATGCATATCGCGCCGATAACGGCTATACAGCCCTCGCCGAGACGTGGAAAGTGTAACCCACCAGCGACATCAATCCAAACTCTTGGAGGAGCGGATGGCCGGGCGCGAGCAGACGAGGTACGCCACCGTTTCCGCCTCGAGCTCCTTTATTTCGGTGTGCAGGTACAGGCGCTCGCGCTGCTCGGGGGTCCAGTGCTGGGGCTGAGCAGCGTCGTCGTGCATCGGCCCGAGGCGGCCGGGCTGCGCAGGTCTGCAAGGACGGCGTCGACGGTGTCGAGGTTGCACTCCATGCCCGCGAGCGTACGGAGCGAGGCGAACGTCTATTCCAATATCTGGTGAAGGACGCGCAGGCAGGCGTCTGTCTCGTGTTCGTTCGTGACTGTGATGCGCACGCCCTCTGGAAACGCGCGCACAAGCACGCCGTGCGCGGCCATGCGCTCGGCGAAATCCTGTGGGGCACCCGGAATCCAGACGAAGTTGGTCTGCGACTCCGGCGTGCCGAAGCGCGACAGCGCCTCGACCAGCCTGGTCCGCTGAGCACACGTCTCGTCCACACGAGCCTTCAGCTCCGCGCCCGCGCTCAGGCACGCGAGCGCCCCCGCCTGCGCGACGGAGCTGACAGAAAATGGCACCGCCACCTTGTTCAGGGCCTCGATGATGCTGGGGGCGCCGAAGGCGTAGCCCACGCGCACGCCGGCCAGGCCGTACGCCTTGGAGAACGTGCGCAGGCCCACCACGTTGGGGTACTTCGTGATTTCCTCGGTGGCCACCGGGGTGTCGGCGGCGCGGTTGTATTCAAAGTAGGCCTCGTCCAGCGCGACCGTCACGCGCGGCGGAACCGCGGCCATGAATGACTCCCACTCCGCGGTCGTGATGGTGGTGCCGCTCGGGTTGTTCGGGTTGCACACGAAGATGAGGCGGGTGGCGTCGGTGATCGCCCCGGCCATCGCGGCGAGGTCGACGCGGTGCTGCGCGTCCAGCGGAATCGGGCGCGGCGTCGCCCCCGCGACCTGCGCGAAGATGGGGTAGGCCTCGAACGATCGCCAGGGAAAGATTACCTCGTCGCCGGGCTGCGCAGTGGCGGTGACCAGCTGCTGGCATAGCGCCGAGGAGCCGGTGCCCACAGCGACCTGGTCAACGTCGACGCCAAGGTGCGCGGCCAGGGCTTCGCGCAGCTCCACCGCGCCCATGTCGGGGTAGCGGTTCGTGCCGTCCAGCGCTTTCGTCATCGCCTCCACCACGGTGGGCAGCGGTCCTTCCGCGGACTCGTTGGAGGAGAGCTTGACGGTGCCGGGCGCGAGTTCGCGCGCGCCGGGGACGTATGCGGGAAGGGATGAGAGATCGTGGCGGATCATGCCTGACTAGTTTAGGACCTCATCGTGCTTCCGGAGGGCACTTATTACGCTCAGTGCGACGATCCAGGCAATGAGCGCGAGCAGCCCCACGCGGTAATCCGGCAGGCACGCCATGAGCACGAGCACCAGCGCGTAGAACCCGGCGCAGAGCCAGTTGGCAACGGGGTAGAACGGCGCGCGGAAGGAAGTCTGCCCGCCGCCCGCCCGGAAGCGGAGGTGGGCAAAGCTTATCGACGCCCACGTGATCAGCTCCGAACCCACGATGATGGCAAGCAACACCGCGAAGACCTTCCCCTCGAAGAAGTAGTTCAGGATGACAACGACGCCCATCAGCGTGGCGTCGAAAAGCAGTGCCCGAAGCGGCAAGCCCTTCTTGGTGGTGGCGGAGAACCAGGCGGGGGCCTGGCCGTTGCGGGAGAGGTCGCGGAGCATACGGCTGCCGGAGTACGTCATGGTGTTGCACACCGAGGCCACCGCCACCAGGATCACCAGGTTGAGCAGGTGCGCTGCGCCGTCGACGCCGACTGCCGTGAGCACGCGGATGAACGGGCTGGCGGAGGAGCCTTGCTCGTCCCACGGGGCGAGGAGCAAGATGACGCTCATGCCGCCCAGGTAGAACAGGAGGATGCGCCAGATGACCGAGTTGACGGCGCGCGGAATGGACTTCGACGGGTCCTGCGCCTCGCCCGCGGCCGTGCCGATGGACATGATGCCGCCGAATGTAAACGTCACCGCGACCAGGGAGAACAGGACGCCGGTGGCGCCGTTGGGGAAGAACCCGCCGTGGATGAACAGGTTGTCGGTGCCCACCGCGGGCTCTGGTCCCAGTCCCAAGACGAGCACGATGCCCAGCACAATCATGAGGGTGAGCGCGATGACCTTGATCAGGCTGAGCCAGTACTCGGCCTCCGCGAATACGCTCACGCGCGCCGCGTTGATGGTCACCACGACCAGGAGCGTGACCAGGGCGGTGAGCCAGTGGGGGATGGATGGGAACCAGAAGTCGAGGAACGTGCCCATGGCGGTCAGCTCGATCATGCCCACCACGATGGTGGTGAACCACCAGTTCCAGCCCGCGATGAAGCCGGCGCGCGGGCCGATGAACTCGCGGGCGTAGGCGGCGAACGAGCCGGAGACCGGGTGGGCGACCGCCATCTCGCCCAGCATGCGCATGAGCAGGTAGACGATCGCGCCGACGATGAGGAACGCGAGCAGGACCGCGGGGCCGGCGTAGTTGATGGACTCGGCGGAGCCGAGGAACAGGCCGGTGCCGATCGATGAGCCAAAGGCGATCATCTGCATGTGGCGCTGCTTCACGCCGCGCTGCAGGCCACCATCGCTTTCTGGCGGTGTTGCTACGTCGGACACGGGACTCCTCACAATTCATTGCGGCCCCCGTACCGGCGTGCGGTCACGGGGGCTTATGGGAAAGTACGGCGGTGGGCTACTACGCCTGGCCCTCGAAGAGGGTGGTCACCGAGCCGTTTTCAAAGATCTCGCGGATCGTCTTGGCCAGCAGCGGGGCAATGGACAGCACCGTGAGGTTCTTCCAGCCTTCCGTGGACTGCGGCAGGGTGTCGGTGGTGATGACCTCCTCGGCGCCGCACTGGCTCAAGCGCTCGCGTGCCGGGTCGGAGAACACGCCGTGGGTGCAGGCGATGACGACGGACTTCGCGCCCGCCTCCTTCAGCACGCCGACGGCGCCGGCGATGGTGCCGCCGGTGTCAATCATGTCGTCCATGAGGATGCAATCCTTGCCCTTGACGTCGCCGACGACGCGGTTGGACACGACCTTGTTCGCGGCGTCGATGTCGCGGGTCTTGTGCACGAACGCCATCGGGGCGTCGCCCATCGCGTTCGCCCACTTCTCCGCGGTCTTCACGCGGCCTGCGTCGGGGGAAACCACGACCAGGTTGTCCATCGGGTACTTGGACTTGATGTAGTCCACCAGGATGGGCTGGGCGTGCATGTGGTCGACCGGGCCGTCGAAGAAGCCCTGGATCTGGTCGGTGTGCAGGTCCACGGAGACAATGCGGTCGGCGCCGGCGGTGGTGAGCAGGTCCGCGATGAGGCGAGCGGAGATCGGCTCGCGGCCGCGGTGCTTCTTGTCCTGGCGGGCGTAGGGGTAGAACGGCAGGATCGCGGTGATGCGCTTCGCGGAGCCGCGCTTGAGCGCGTCGATCATAATGAGCTGTTCCATCAGCCACTTGTTCAGCGGCTGCGCGTGCGACTGCATGACAAAGCAGTCGGCGCCGCGGACGGACTCCTCGAAACGGATGAAGATCTCCCCGTTTGCAAAGTCGCGGGCGGTGGTGGGAACGAGGTCAATACCGAGCTCGTTGGCCACCTGGTTCGCCAGCGCCGGGTGGGCGCGGCCCGAAAAGACCTTGAGGTCCTTGTGGCTTTCGGTTGAGTATCCAGTCATTGCGATCCTTTAGCTCTCGCGTGCGTTCTTGGCAGCCTTCGCAGCATCGGTGTCCGGGCGGCGCTTTTCCACCCATCCCTCGATGTTGCGCTGGCGGCCTTCCTTGATGGCGAGTGCGCCTGCAGGCACATCTTCCGTTACCACTGTACCCGCGCCGGTGTAGGCGCCATCACCGATGTTCACCGGGGCGACAAACATGGTGTCGGACCCGGTGCGGCAGTAGTCGCCAATCGTGGTGTGGTGCTTGTTCACGCCGTCGTAGTTGGCAAAGACGGAGGAGGCGCCGATGTTGGACTCGCGGCCGACGGTGGCGTCGCCGATGTAGGTGAGGTGCGGGACCTTGGAGCCCTCGCCGATCTTCGCGTTCTTGGACTCGACGAACCCGCCGAGCTTGCCGCGCGCGCCCAGCTCGGTGCCGGGGCGGATGTAGGTGAACGGGCCGACGGTTGCGTCCTCGCCGATCACGCCCAGCTCGCCCTGGGTGCGCACGACCTTGGCGCCGGCGTGCACCTCCATGTCGGTCAGCGTGGTGTCCGGGCCGATCTCGGCGCGGTCGCCGATCGAGGTGGCACCCCACAGCTGCGTGTTGGGGTAGATGATCACGTCCTGGCCGATCTCCACGTCTACGCCGATCCAGGTGGTCGCCGGGTCGACCACGGTGGCGCCCCCGCGCATCGCCTTCTCCACCTGGCGGCGGTTCAGCTCCTTGCCGGCGGCAGCCAGCTGCACGCGGTCGTTCACGCCGGCCAGCTCGCGGGCGTCGGGCGCCACAAAGGCCGCGACGGTCTTGCCGTCGCCGCGGGCGATACCGAGCACGTCGGTGATGTACAGCTCGCCCTGTGCGTTGTCCGAGTTGATGCGGGTCAGCGCGTCGCGCAGCACGGCGCCGTCGAACGCAAAGACGCCGGAGTTGACCTCCTTGACGGCCTTCTGTTCGTCGTTAGCGTCCTTCTCCTCGACGATCTCGCGCACGTCGCCGGACTCGTCGCGGATGATGCGGCCGTAGCCGGTGGGGTTCTGGAATTCCAGGGAGAGCACCGTCACGGCGGCCTGCGCCCGCTCGTGCTCGCTGATGAGCGCCTCGATGGTCTCCGGCTGCAGGAGCGGGACGTCGCCGTTGGTGACCACGACTGTGCCGTCGAAGTCGGGGATGGCGGTCAGGCCGCACTGGACCGCGTGGCCGGTGCCGTTCTGCTCCTTCTGCACCGCCTGGAGGATGGTGGTGTCCATCTCCTGGGCAATCTCGTCCACCGCCGGAGACACTTGGTCGCGCTGGTGGCCGACGACGGCGACGACGTGCTCCGGGTGCACGGAGGCTGCGGCATGCAGCGAGTGGGAGAGCAGGCTGCGCCCACCGATCTCGTGCAGCGTCTTCTGCTTCGTCGACTTCATGCGGGTACCGGCGCCTGCGGCGAGCACAACGACGGCGCACTGGGAGTGGTTTGGCACTCTTGGCTCCTTATGTATGGCTTTGAGTTGAGTAACTATCGTCCTGTTTACGTTAACGCATAACGCCTACGCGTTGCGGGCAGAGACATCCTTCAGGTTCGCGGCGGAGAACACACCAACGAAGCCGACGAGGGCCAGGAACACCAGCGTGGTCTGCGGTCCGAGCACCGAGATCGCCGAGGAGATCGCGCCGACCACTAGCAACACCACGCCCATCACGGTGTTCGCGGCCCCCGTGATCATCGTGCGGCGGTCGCCGTCCGCCATGTCCACCAGGTACGTCTTGCGGCTCACGCGCACGGCGGTGTGCGCCAGGTTGACCACGAAGAAGCCCAGCGGCATGATCCACGCGTTGGCGGCCGCGGGCAGCAGGTTTGCGCTCGCGACGAGCAGGAGCAGGCTTATCGACGCCACCGCCGCCGCCCAAGCCATCGTCGTCTTCGACGACTTATCGGACCAGATGCCGGAGATGCGCCCACCAATGAGCGCCGCGCCGCCAGAGGCAATGATGAACGAGCCCAGGTTGGAGAGGTTCGCGCCCTCCGATTGCGCCAGCACCACGATAAAGGGGGTGGACAGGGCGGTGACCAACATCAGCGAGCGCACGACGAGGAACTTCTGCAGCTGGCGGTCGCCCTTGACCAGGTCGTAGGTGGCCTTCGCCCAGTTGGTGTTGGACGCAGGAGTCGGCTCCTCGGCGGGCTCCTTGATCGTGCCAAAGACCAGCGAGGCGAACGCCCACGTGGACGCGCCGCCAGCCAGCAGCGCCACGATCACCCACCGGGGCAAGTCGTTGGGGAGAAAAGAGAGGAGAAGGCCGACGGCGAGGGTGAAGCCGCCGGACAGCGCGGCGGCGCGGCCCGTGATCCGGCCGCGGCGCCCCTTCTCAATGGTGCGCCCCTGCACGTCCTTGCCCGCGATGGAGCACAGCGCGCGGAACACCGCTTGCGCTGCGAGGAGGACGACGACTGCGGCGCCGAGGGCGGTGCCGTCGATAAGCATTGCACTGAGCGCGATCAAGCCTGCGGAGATCGCCTGGCCCCACGAGCCGATGAGCCAGGCGCGTTTGCGCTGCGCCTGCGAGGTGACCCACGGGCTGAGCGCGGCCTGGGGGAGCATCGAGCCGGACTCGCGGATCGGGACGAGGAAGGAGGTGAAGACGTGCGGCACGCCCGCCGCCGTGAAGAGCCAGGGCAGGACCGTTTTGGGCGCGACGATCTGGTCGCCGATGCCTTGCAGGCCGTTCGACCAGATGAACCTGCGCGCGTTGTACTCCTGATGTGGTTTCGGGCTGTTGCTCATGTGGGGAATAGTAGAGTTGAGGGGTGGCGTGCGCAGAATGAGGCGCACCAAACTTTTCGGCTGAGCAGGAGGCTTTGACCGTGGCACGCGGTATCAATCGGCGGACCTTTTTCCGGGGCATCGTCCTCTCGAGTGCGGCGGTACTCGCCGCTTGCGCGAGCGGGCAACCCACCCCGCGCGGGGCGAAAGAGGAGGCACGGCCCCTGCCTATCCCTCCGTTGGACCAGGGCCGGTTGGTCGGGGGAGCGCGCGAGTTCGAGCTGACCGCGCAGGAGGGGCACGCTGAGATCCTGCCCGGGGTGCGCACCAAGACCTGGGGCTTCAACGGCGATTTCCTCGGCCCGACCCTGTACATGCGCAACGGCGAGACCGTGCGGATGACGGTGCGCAACCAGGTGAGCGAACCCACCGTCGTGCACTGGCACGGCATGCACCTTCCCGCTGATGCGGACGGCGGCCCCGCGCTCGCCTTCGCGCCGGGGGAGCAGTGGCAGCCGGAGTGGACCGTGCGACAGGACGCCGCCACCCTCTGGTACCACCCGCACCCGCACGGGGTGTCCGCGCTGCACGCGTACCGCGGCCTCGCCGGAGGCATCGTGATTGCCGACGACGACGCGGACGCCCTCGGCCTTCCCAGTACCTACGGCGTGGACGACATCCCGGTGGTGATCACGGATGCCAAGTTCACCGACGACGGCCAGCTGGACGAGACGATCGACCCGACCTACGGCCTGCTCGGGGACACCCCGCTGATCAACGGCATTACGAAGCCGAAGCTGGAGGCCCGAGCGTCGCGGCTGCGGCTGCGCCTGCTCAACGGGACCACCATGCGGTTCCACAACCTCAGCTTTGGCACGCCGGTCCACGTCATCGCTACGGACCAGGGCTTGCTGGAGCGCCCCGTCGAGGTGGATTCGATCCTGCTCAGCCCGGGCGAGCGCGCCGAGGTCATCCTGGACCTTGAGGCGGGCAAGACCGCGAAGCTGCGCAGCATCGGGGTACCGGACGGCGGCGGACTCCCGGACGAGGAGGTGGCCAACGGCTTCGGGCTGGGCGACACGTTCGACCTGCTGGAAATCACGGGGCCTGCGTCCGGGAGCAGTGGGGACCTGCCGTCCTCGCTCGCTGCGGCGCCGGAGGTGAGCTCCGACGATGTCCAGGCAGCGGTGGAGCGAGAGTTCCGCCTCAACGGGTTCCAGATCAACGAGCAGTCCATGGACATGGACCGGATCGACTTTGTCATTGATAAGGAGGGGCCGGAGGTGTGGACCGTGACCAACGAGAACGCGGATTGGCCCCACAACTTCCACATCCACAACGCGCGCTTCCGCGTGCTCGGCGTGGAAGGCGGCGAGTTAGCGTTCACGGACGGCTGGCACGACACCGTCTACATCCCGCCGCTGGCCACGGTCCGCCTCTACGTGGACATCCCGTTCCTCCCCAACCCCGAGTACGCCTTCATGTACCACTGCCACATGCTGTTCCACGAGGACGAGGGGATGATGGGCCAGTTTAAGATTTTGGACCGTCCGCAGTAACCTCCGCGTCCTTCGGGATGTCGCTGGTCTCGATGCCTTGTGGGAATGCGTGGGACAGTGCTGAGGCGAAGTGCTTCCCGCGCGCGTCGTTGCCCGTGGCGTTGTAGTGCACCTCGTCTCCGGCCAGGAACCAATCCAGGTGGCCGCGGGCCTCGGACGCCCAGTCGTAGACCACGACGTCGCGACGCTCTGCCGCGACCTTGCGGAGTGCGTCGTTGAACTCCTGCATGTTCTCGTTGGAGTAGAAGCCGTTGCTCGGGTTGCCGGTGGCGGCGGTCGGCCACATGACGCGGTAGCCGTCGAGAAGCTCGAGCATCGTGCGAATGTTGGTCTCGATCTCGCCGGTGGTGTCGTAGCCGTAGGAGCGGGCGGCGTCCGCGTTGGCCGCGTCATTGACGCCGGTGGCGATCACCCAGCAGGTGTCCTCACCGGGCACGCCCATGTTTTGGAGCTGCTGGACGGACTCGATGGCAGACGGATAGTTTTCGCCGTTGCCGCTAAACCCTTGGTTGGTGGCGCGAGCGCCGAAGACGCTCGTCTCGACGCTGTCCGCCCCGGCGTCCAGGTAGCGGTCGATCGCGGTTTCCGCGCCCTCGGGGAGCTGGCCGGGGTCGAACATGCCGATTGAGGTCGAATCGCCCACGTGGATGACCTGGCCGCAGGCGGTGGTGACGTCTGCGGCCTGGTCGCTCCACGACGCCGCCTGCTCAGTGGTAGTCATAGATTCGGTCGTTTCCTCGGCCTCCTGTTCCCTGTGACCGCTGCTCTTCGCGGAGTTGGGCAGCGCCATCGCCGGCTTCGCGGGGCTGCCGGTGTCCGTGGCGAACAGGGCGGGGATGCCGATGGCGATCACGCTGATCAACGTCACCGTGGACCCCAGCGATACTGGGCGCAGCGCCTGCAGCGGCTTCGTCTTGTACGCCTTGAGTGGGCCGAACACACCGTGGCGGCGGATCGGGTTTTCAAACAGGGTCCAGCTGAGCGCTGCGAGCGCCACAGACAAACCGACGGTGAGCACGGAGGCCCAGAACAGGTGCTCCTGCAGCCACGTATCCGGCATGAAGTAGATGACCGGCATGTGCCACAGGTAGATGCCGTAGGAGCGTTCGCCGATCCAGCGCAGCGGCTCCCAGCCGAGGATCGCGGGCCAGGGGCCGCGCGTGCCCAAAACGGCGTAGATGGCCAGGACAGTCGCCGCGTTGAGCAGGAGGATGCCACCCTTGTACAGGAACATGTTCTCCTGGGCGACCACCATGCTCAGCGCGATGATGCCGGCAAAGCCGACTGCGCCGACGAGCGTGCCGGCCACCGGTGAAGCAGCCACCTGCTTCCCGGCGTTGCGGCGCGCAGCGACGATGATGGCGAGCGCCGCGCCCAACAGCAGGCCGCCGGCGCGGGTGTCGGTGCCCTCGTAAATGCGGGTCGGGTCCACGTCGGGTGTGGCCAGTGCCCACATCCACCCGAAGGAGGCGGCGGCGAGGAGGACGGTGGCGGTGGCGACGAACCAGGGGCGGCGCAGCACCTTGAGCAGGACCCAGAGCAGGAGCGGCCACAGGAGGTAGAACTGCTCCTCGATGGCAAGCGACCACATGTGGTCGAGCGGGCCGGGCCCGTTGAACTGGTCAAAATAGGACGTCCCGGTGGCGATGTTGTGCCAGTTGTTCACGTAGAACACCGAGCTGATGGCCTCGAAGGCGCGGTCGCGCAGGTGCTCGGCGTCGAAGGCGACCGAGAGGAGCAGGACCGTCAGGACGGTGGCCAACATCGCCGGCGCGAGACGACGGAACCGGCGGAGCCAGAAGGTGCCCAGGTGCAGCGAGTTGTCGCGCAGGTGGCCGTTCATCAGGTTGAGCGTGATGAGGTAGCCGGAGAGCGTGAAAAAGACGCCGACGCCGAGTAGCCCACCGCCAAAGCCCGGGAGGTTCAGGTGGTACGCAATGACCAACAGCACCGCGATCGAGCGGAGCCCGTCGAGCGCAGGGACATACCGGGTTGAGCCGTGAATTGGGCGCGGCATAGGGGAGGCCTTCCGACTAGCTGTTAAAACAATGGCAGTGTAGTCGGAAAAGGATTAAATTTACTATTTGAGCCACGCGAACCCGCTGCATAAAAAGCTTCCCCACCAGGACTCGAACCTAGAATGACGGTACCAAAAACCGTAGTGTTGCCGATTACACCATGGGGAATGACAAGAAGATAGTCTAGCGTATTGCGCGCGATTCCATAAAATGTCTCCAGCGGTGAGGCCTCGACGGGTGCGGGCCGCGCGGACGTAAAGTAGTACGCATGGCTCGTCAGCGAATGACCGGCAAACAGCGCCGGGACCAACTCATTGCCGTGGGCTGCGCCGCCTTCGCGGAGCGCGGCCTCGACGGCATCTCGGTGGAGGAGCTCGCCAGCCGGGCTGAAGTGTCCAAGCCGGTCATCTACGAGCACTTCGGCGGCAAGGAGGGGCTCTACCGCGCCGTCATCGACGTGGAGATGCAGAAGCTGGAAACGCGGATCTCCGCGGTGATCCAGGATGGGCGGTGGCGCGAGCGCATCGAGAAGGGGGTGGTCGCGGTGCTGGAGTACGTCGAGGAGGAAACCGACGGGTTCATCATTATCGTCCGCGGCCAAGCGCCGGGGGAGGAGCCCACTTACACCACACTGCTCAGCCGCGTCACCTCGCAGGTCTCCGCGCTGTTAGCGCAGGCGTTCCGCCAGCGTGGATTAGATGACTCGGTTGCGGCGTTGTACGGTCAGGCGCTGGTCGGCACGGTGTCCAACACCGCGCTGTGGTGGCTGGACGAGCGCCAGCCGGACAAGTACACCACCGCCGCCCATATCGCCAACATGTGCTGGAACGGGCTCCGCGGCCTGGAAGCGCAGCCCCACATCGTGCCGTATGAACTTTCGGCTTCGGGTGGGGGCGGAGAAGGTGGCGTCGACAAGCACTACAAGCCCACGGATGGGGAGAAGGACGAATGACACAGGACACCGTGCCCGCGCTTGGCGGGCTGCTCACCATGGCCATGACCGACCCCAAGCTCAAGGGGCTGGTGGCCAACGTAGGGATGGATTCGCTGCATGTGACGGGGCTGGACCAGGCGCGCGCCTGGGCGGCCGGGGCGATCGCGCGCGAGGTGCCGCTGCTGCTCATTACCGCCACGGGGCACGAGGCGGAGGACCTCGCTGCGGAGCTCAAGGCGCTGCTCGGCGAGGCGAAGGTGGGGCATTTCCCCGCCTACGAGACGCTGCCGCACGAGCGGCTCTCGCCCGCGCCGGACGTGGTGGGGCGGCGCTCGAAGGTGCTGTGGGAGATGCCGCGGGTGATCGTGGCCGCCGCGCGCGCCGCGTGCCAGCCCGTCCTCCCCGCGCCGGAGCCGATCCGGATCGAAGCCGACCGCGAGTACGACTTTTCCCAGCTCACCGAGCGGATTTCCTTGTTCGGCTACGAACACGTGGACATGGTGGCTAAGCGCGGCGAGTTTGCCACCCGCGGCGGCCTCATCGACATTTTCCCCACCACCGCCGAGCAGGCCGTCCGCATCGAGTTCTGGGGCGATGAGGTCACCGACCTGCGCAGCTTCTCCGTCGCGGACCAGCGCACCATCGACGAGGTCGCGGCCGTCGAGGTGTTCCCCGCCAGGCAGTTGCTTATCGACGCCACCGTGTCCGCCAAAGCCGACGAGCTTGCCAGGAAGTTCCCGTCCAACCCGACCCTGGTGCAGCTGCTCACCCGCGTGTCCGAGGGCATCCACGCCGACGGCATGGAGGCGCTCATCCCCGCGCTCACCGAGCAGAAGTACGCGGCGCTGCCGGAGCTGATGCCGTCCGGCGCGATCGTGATGGTGACCTCCCCGGAGAAGGTGCGCACCCGCATCGCCGATCTGGAGGCGACTGACCACGAATTCCTCGAGGCCGGCTGGGAGGCCGCCGCCATGGGCGCTGAGGGACCCGTCGCCGTGGAGGGCCTCGACTTGTCCGCATCCTCCTTCCGTTCCTACGAGTCGCTGGAGGTTTCCGCGCGCAACGCGGGGGCGGCGTGGTGGACCTTCGCACCGCCCGGCATGTTCGCCGCGGACGACACGGAGACGCTCCCGCTCGAGTTCGACCCCGCGCCCGCGCCGAAGGGCGACCCGAAGAAGATTGAGAAGCTCTACGCCACCCTGAAGCTGCACGTGCAGCAGAACCACGGCAAGGTCGCCTTCGTCGCCCCGGCGAAGGGCTCCGTGGAGCGCACCGCGGAGCGCCTGCGCGAGCACGGCGTGTCCGCGCGCATCGCCACGCCGGGGCTCGAGCCCGTCGACGGCGCCGTGACCCTCTACCAGGCGCTCAGCCACGCGGGCATGGTGTTCCCGGGCCCGAACCTGGTTGTGGTGACCGAGACGGATGTGACCGGCAACAGGGTCGGCGACATCGCCGGCGCCAAACGCCGCGCCCCGCGCCGCCGCAACCGCGTCGACCCGCTCGCGCTCACGCCGGGCGACTTTGTCGTCCACGACACACACGGCATTGGCAAGTTTGTGAAGATGGCCGAGCGCACCATCAAGACGGGCGATGAGGACTCGCGGCGCGAGTACATCGTGCTGGAGTACCAGCCCGCCAAGCGCGGCCAGCCCGGCGACCAGCTGTGGGTCCCCATGGAATCGCTGGACCTGCTGAGCAAGTACACCGGCGGCGAGGCCCCGCGCGTGAGCAAGATGGGCGGCTCGGACTGGAAGAACACGAAGCGCAAGGCCCGCGCGGCCGTGCGCGAGATCGCCGGCGAGCTCATCGAGCTCTACGCCAAGCGCCAGGCCGCGCCGGGCCACGCCTTCGCCCCGGATACCCCCTGGCAGCAGGAGATGGAAGACGCGTTCCCGTTCGTGGAGACGGAGGACCAGATGGCGGCCATCGACGCGGTCAAGGACGACATGGAGAAGCCGACGCCGATGGACCGCGTCATCGTCGGCGACGTCGGGTTTGGCAAGACCGAGGTAGCCGTCCGCGCCGCGTTCAAGGCCGTGCAGGACGGCAAGCAGGTCGCGGTACTCGTGCCGACGACGTTGCTGGCCCAGCAGCACTACAACACCTTCGCCGGCCGCATGGACGGCTTCGGGGTGACGGTCCGTGAGCTGTCCCGCTTCACCTCAGCCAAGGAGGCGAAGGAGATCACGGGCGGGCTTGCCGACGGCTCCGTGGACGTAGTCATTGGCACCCACCGCCTGCTCACCACCGGCGTGCAGTGGAAGAACCTCGGCCTGATCATCGTGGACGAGGAGCAGCGCTTCGGCGTGGAACACAAGGAGCACATCAAGGCCCTCAAATCCCACGTGGACGTGCTCACCATGACGGCGACGCCGATCCCGCGCACCCTGGAGATGAGCTTGACCGGCATCCGCGAGATGACCAGCATCACCACGCCGCCGGAGGACCGCCACCCGGTGCTCACCTACGTGGGCCCGCAAGAGGACAAGCAGGTTGCCGCGGCGATCCGACGCGAGCTGCTGCGCGACGGCCAGGTCTTCTACATCCACAACAAGGTCTCCGACATTGAGAAGACCGCCCGCTCCCTGCGCCAGCTCGTGCCGGAGGCGCGCGTGGTGGTGGCTCACGGGCAGATGAGCGAGCAGGTGCTCGAGCAGACCGTGCAGGGCTTCTGGGACCGCGAGTACGACGTGCTGGTGTGCACCACCATCGTGGAGACCGGCCTGGACATCGCCAACGCGAACACGCTCATCGTGGAAAATGCCCAGAACATGGGCCTGTCGCAGCTGCACCAGCTGCGCGGGCGCGTGGGGCGCTCCCGCGAGCGCGGCTACGCCTACTTCCTCTACCCGAAGGAAAAGACGCTTACAGAGACCTCCTATGACCGCCTGGCCACGATCGCCCAGCACAACGACCTGGGCGCGGGCATCGCGGTGGCGCAGAAGGACTTGGAGATGCGCGGCGCCGGCAACGTGCTGGGCGCCGAGCAGTCCGGCCACATCGCCGGTGTCGGCTTTGACATGTACGTCCGGCTCGTCGGCGAGGCGGTCGAAACGTTTAAGGCCATGATGGACGGCGGCACCGTCGACGGCACCGACCAGGGCCCCAAGGAGATCCGGGTCGATTTGCCTGTCGACGCCCACATCCCGGAAACCTACGTCAACGCCGAACGCCTACGCCTGGAGATCTACCGCAAGCTCGCCGAGGCGCGCGAAGAACAGGACCTCGCGCGCGTCGCCGAGGAAATGGTGGACCGCTTCGGGCCGATGCCGGTCGAGGTGTCGCGCCTGATGGCCGTGGCGCGGCTGCGCCACCAGGCGCGCAAGGCCGGGGTCTCCGACATCCTGGTGCAGGGCACGCGCATCAAGTTCCACCCGGTGGAGCTGCCGGACTCCAAGCAGGTGCGGCTCAAGCGCCTGTACTCGGGGGCGAACTACCGCGCCGCCGCGAAGACGCTCCAGGTGCCGATGCCGCGCGAGTCGAAGGCCATCAACAGCCCGAACCTGCGCGACGTGGAACTCGTCCAGTGGGTAGCCGACTTCCTGTCCAGCATGTTCGATGTCGAGGAGATTGACGTCAACGGCCCCAAGCCCGCCGGAGGGAAGGGCAAGAAGGGCAAGAAGAAGGTCATCTCAGTCAGCGAGTAAGCAGCCGATTCGGGGAGATGGGCACCAAGAAAATGCTCCGCATTGGGGCCGGTGGTGACCGGGGAAAAGAACCGCCCGTTCGCTTCGTGGCAGGAGTAGTGCCATGCGCGTCTCGACTGTGCCAGAACGTCGAGCCGTGACGACTGCCTTTCGTGACGCAGGAGTTCGCACCGAACGGGCGCAGGCGGAGTGGAACCAGGTTGCGGTGGATGCGCCCCTCGACGATGCCCTGAATACGAGGGCTGCAAGCGTTGGCGCCAGCCCGCCTCTTGCATGACGGCAGTCAGTTCAGCAGCAGGTGCCCGCGAATAGCGGATTGCGACTAACCACGAGCGCCTCCACTATGAAATGTGAGACCGAATGCTGCGCCGATGGGTACAGGGAAAGTGGACGCAGGGCTACTGAGCATTTAATTAGACCGAAAGATCAAGTGGAAGGTCAGCGATGTCACGCAGGCGGTCACCGTCTACCAAGGTATGCATTAATTCCTTGGCGTCGTCGCTTCCCTTCTCTTCAATCGCGATCATAAGCTCATTCAACGCAACGTGGTACACCATGTCGACGTCGCCAGTGCCCAGAGCAAGACTAGCTATCCTGCTCATCGTTGGTTCATTTGTGACAGCGATAATATGCGGAGACCGACCTTTTCGGTTTCTAATCAGATTGAGCGCTTCCGCACGCGTATTCTGAGATCGGTCGCTCCTCATTGTCCATTTGCAGGAGATGACAGCGTGCACATGCGCGGTGGGAGCCGCGCGGTTTGCAGCGCGTACAGGGGAGAGGGTTCCAGTGTGTTCATCGACGATGACACGGTCTTGATTTAGCACGTCGTCTGAGATTGCATTTCGGAGAACCAAAATATCCGGGGATATGACATAGTTGTTGCCCAGGGACGCGCCTAAGTCGGGGTTAAGGCGGATTGCTTCTGCCAAACTCGCAAGGTGCGTATATGGCTCATACACTGCGAGATGGTCTCTACGGCGTGAGCTGCCCACATTGAGGATGGACCAATCGCCCGGGCGCACAGATTGCATATAGGGGAACGTTGCTTCCAGGAATTCAGCAATGATGTGTTCGAAGCCCGCTCCAGCGCTCTGTCCAGGCTTTTTCTTGGCAGTGTGTGCATGGAGCTGTTCCGCGACGTGGAGAGAAAGCGCCCGGGACGATGACTGACTCTTGTCAGCGTTTGATGCGATCTTGCCAAGTGGTGTCTCCGCGATGGAAAGGGTGCCTGATTCAACAAGTTGCTGATGTAAGGCGCGGCGCGATGATGTAATTAAAGCTGGACGCGGTTTCATGATGATAGCTCCTCGAGTAACGGTGCGTTAGGGATGATCGCTGTGGCCGGGGAGAGGCCCTGCAGAGGCTCCTTTCGTAGTGCAGATGCAATTCGAACACCGATCGCGTGGGCCACAGGTGGTGGGAACGCGTTCCCCACCTGTTTCCACGCCGCAGTCTTGCCCCCCTCCCATTTCCACTCTGGAGGAAAACCCTGGATTACGGCGCCCATCTTCACGGTGAGGCGAGGTAAATTTTCAGAGAGATCGGTTGGAAAATCCGGGTGAGGAGGCTCTTCTGCGATACTTGTGCCACGGACGCCTAATTTCTTCCAAGCTTCTCGGGCTCGGGTTGGACCGACATCTGGTCCGCCGTGTTTCTTAGATCCGCCGACGAGAGTCGGCCCAATGGCGTTTGCCTGTAGCGCCCACCGTTTTGCGCCTGGCCAGCCGTTTGCACCCATAAGCGGTTCGAGAGCCTGCCCTACCGTGAGGCGGTTCTCGTATGGCGTTGGCCAGGCGAAATACTCGGCATACTCCTCTTTCAGTGCAACCAAAATGAATCGCGGCCGAAGTTGGGGAACTCGATAGTCTGCAGCAGTAACGAGTTCCCAGTACGACTGGTAGCCAAGCTCTGCGAGTTGGTTGACGAGTTTATCTCTGTAGGCCGCAAAACGAGGCTGCGCCAGTCCCTTAACGTTCTCCAGCAATACTGCCTTCGGGTTTGAGCTAGCGATGAGTTCGATCGCGCGAGGGAATAGATCGCGTTCATCGTCTTGACCTAATTGCTTTCCCGCGATGGAGAACGGCGGGCAGGGGACACCACCTGCAAAGAGGTCGAGGTTGTCTGTGTAAGGGGAAATATCAAACTCTAAAACATCGTGGTGAATTACATTCCACTCCGGACGGTTCGAGCGAAGTGTTGCCACTGCGTGATCATCAATTTCCACTACAGCTCGGTGGTGAAAGCCTGCCTGCTCAAGACCGAGCGCTTGACCGCCAGCTCCAGCACAAATTTCTACCGAGGTGAGTTGTTTTTCCATCGTGAGACCTACTTTATATAGTGCTTACCGTTTGGGGTAATGAGTCTACTTTTGGAGCCAACACCAAGAGGGTGGAATCGAAAATATGTTCTTAATCTCAGGAGGGGTAGGCAATTCTTAGCGCGTCGGGGGTGCAGGGTACGATGACTGCCTGTTGCCCCTATAGCCCAATCGGCAGAGGCAGTCGACTTAAAATCGATTCAGTGTGGGTTCGAGTCCCACTGGGGGCACCGATTAGCTCACCGCGTCAACGGCGTCCTGCAGCAG
>NZ_NSGL01000012.1:0-5506 GCF_002285155.1 Corynebacterium sp. NML 120412
GATCGTGCCCGTCCTCGGCGTGGGCATCTTCCTCGCCGCCGTCGTCGTCCTGGTCAGCCTGACCTGATGGGGCAGCAGACGCGGCCGATCCCGCTCGCCGACCCCGGGCTGCAGGCCGAGCGCACCTCCTTGAGCTGGGGGCGCACCGCCCTGGCCATGCTCGTCTGCGCATCCGTGCTGCTGCGCTGGTCCAGCGCCTACCCGGGGGTCATCTTCACCGTCATCGTCCTGCTCACGGTGATGGGCACGGTGACGATGCTGCTGCAGCGCCGCGCGTACCGGCTCGAGGCGATCCACCTGGCCAACGAGCGCTCGGCGCCGAACACGGTGGGCGTCGCGGCAACCACGCTGGCCATGTGCGTGCTCGGCGGGTTGGGGATTTACGTGGTGCTGGCGGCTGCGTGAGCGTCGATTAGCGAGCCCCCGGGTCAATCACCGCGAGCAACTCCTCCGTGATCACGTTGACGTCGCCCATCGCGTAGATCCCGCCTAGCACCATGAGGGTGTCCAGCGTGTGCTCCGCCATCGGTGAGGCCCCGGACGAGTCGGTGCTGCGCAGCACCTCGACGGTCTGCCGCCAGACGAACGGGGAGAAGTACTCGGCGAACAGCGCGTGGATCGTTGCCTCTTGGCCGGCCAGGGACGGATTGTTGAGGAACCGCTCGCCGGCCGCGGTGCGCACCAGGTTGGAGCCCTCCTGGGCCACGAGGCCGAGCTCCTCGAGCAGCACGCGACCCAGCTGGACCGCCTCCCACGTGTCTTCTCGCGGCTGGGTGGGGTAGACCGGCAGCCCCAGCATGCGCACGAGCTCGCGCACCACGGCGACCTTGAGGTTGCCGCGCACCGTGAGCGGTGCCTCCGGCCCGAGCACCTCCAGGTACTGCGCGAGCACCGGCGAGAACCCCTTCGGGGCGTGCATGTCCGCGGAGCGCGGGCCGGGGACCTCAGCGCGTTCCACGCCGAACGCCTCCATCGCCGCGTCGACGCCGCCCATCTCGGCGATCGTGCGATCAAAAAACTCCGAGAACGCCTCCACGAGCACCGGGTTGTCCTGCGCGTTCGGGTCCGTCTCCAGGATTTCCTGCAGGTCCGGGCGGTCGTCGAGGAACTTGTGGATCAGCTCGCGCATTGGCGTCGCCTCCGGCTCGTCCCCGAAGCCCGCCGCGAACCCCTGCTCGAAGGCGTCATCAAAGGGACCGGGGTCGAAGGAGTCGCCGTCGAACGGCCCACCGGGGAGCCCACCCAGGTTGGTGCCCAGCTCCTCGCTGACAAAGCCCATGCGGGTGGCCACCGCCACGGGGTCGACCACGCTGAGCCGGTCCAGCATCCGCTCCGGCGTCATCACCGGCAGGTAGCTGAGCAGCAGGGGCGTGACCTCCATGTTCGGCGGCAGCCCGGCGGCCAGGTTCCGCGCCTCCTCGTGGAAGCGCGTCATCATCTCCGGCCCGTTCGCGGTCTCCACCACGTCCGGCCCCTGCGCGTGGATGAGTAGGGGAGTGGGCCCCTCCAGCTGCGACTCGCCGAGCCGCCTGACGTGCACGTTCCAGTTGGCGGCCGGGTCGTAGACGTACAGCATCGGCGGCATCTCGCCCACGGTCATGGAGGTCATGGACCGCTCCCCGGCGCCCGGGTTCTCGGCGTAGACCTCGTTGTCGGCGGAGTGCTCCCCCTCCTGGTGAATAAACAAGTGACCGGCCACCCCCGAAAACCCGAGTGATGCGTCGATAATCTGCGCCAATCGGCTCAGATCAATGTGTGGTTCCACGTTGACACACCGGCTGATCTCGGGCTGGGACCCCTCCACGGTGAACAGCATTGTGATGATCATGCTCTTCACCTTACGTGGGCCCGGCCACCCTTACCCGCTAATGGCCGCACCGCCACGACACGAAGCGCGCCGCGCACAACCCCCAGTGCAGCACCAGCAGCGCGGGGAGCATCGTCGCCACCGCGTTCATCCAGTCGATGCCCCACGCCTGCGCGAGCGTGTAGCCGCCCACCCCGATCGCGCCCGTGGGGAAGGTGGAGGCCCACCACGCCGGCGAGTAGTCCACCCACCGGGCCACGGCGGGGTAGAAGTGCCACATGGCAAACAGCATCATCGGCACCGCCAGCGCCACCAGCGCACTGCCCACGAGTATCTCCGCGCGGGCGCCGAAGAGCAGGGCGATTGCCGACGTCGACTGCCCCACCACCCCAAGCGGAATCCACGTCGTCGCCGCGCTCGGACCGCTGATGTCTGCCTCCCCGCGCAGCGCGGCCACGTACACGCGGGCAAAGACCGGGTAGGCGGCGAGCACCGACATAGCCATGAAGACAATGCCCAACACGGCGTACCACCGACTGCCCGTCAGCGCGCTGATTGTCCCCGCCGTATTGGACGCCATGATGGGCCCGACCAGGGGCAGCCCCCACGCAAAGTTGGGCACCCCGGAGAACCTGCGCAGCTGGTTGACGTAGGCCACCACGCACAGCGGCGCGCCCACCCAAAACCCGAGCAAGATGCACCACTCGGCGCCGGTCAGCTTGGTCCACGCGGTGCCCAACGCCATCGTGCCGATGAACCACATCGCCCACGGAGCCATGAGGTCCTGGCGGAAGCGGGGGCTGCGGTAGACCAGGAAACCGCCCAGCAGCACCAGGAAGATCAGCGCGCCGAGCACCGCGAACACCCAGGCCACGGCCGGGTAGCCGCTGGTGACCATGAGCGTGGCCATCAGCGAGGTGCCCATCACGCTGCCGCCCCACGCGGGGCCGGGCGGCGGGAGCGTGCCGCGCACTTACTCGGACGGACGGGCTGCGCCAGCGCGGTCCGCCGGGTTGCCGCCGAGGAGCACCGCGTACGCGCGCTCCTGCGAGGTATTCGCCACCGCGTGGGTGGACGCGCCCGCCTGCGTGCGGCCGCAGGACCCGGCCGGGACCGGGGTGTTGTCGTACTCGATGCCGCCCGAGCAAGCGACGACGCCGTACTCCAACGCCTCGTCGCAGGTGAAGGCGACTTCCGCACCAGGCTCGAGCGCGAGCACCGCCGCGACCAGCGAGTCCGGGGTGGGCAGGGGAGAGGTCTGGCCGAAGAGGGAGCCGGCCACCACGCGCGCCTCCCCGGAGACACGGGTAGTCACGGAGCGCAGCGTGAACGGCTCCGGGGTAAACGGCTCGGCGCCCCCAGCAGCCCCCGCAAATTGCAGGGCCAGCTCGCCGTAGCGCAGCTCGCCGTCGGAGAGTTCGACGGAGGCGGCGGCACCCAGCGCCTCGGGCGCCTGCGGTACCTCGATGGAGCGCCACGCGCCGACTACGTTGCTCATCTCAGTGCTCATACAGGTATGGTACCTGCGTGCAAAAACTTTCACCCGGGCTGCTTGTCGCCCTCGCGTTCTTCTCCTCTGTCGCCCCCTTCGGCATTGATATGTACCTGCCGGGCATGCCGTCGCTGGCCAGCGAGCTCGGCGCGTCGCCCGCGGTGGCGCAGCTGACCATCACCGGGTTCATGCTGGGCATGGCGGTGGGCAACCTCCTGTTCGGCGCGATCTCGGACGGTACGGGCCGCAAGCCCCAGATCGTCGGCGCGGCGGCCGTCTTCCTCGCAGCCTCCGTCCTGTGCGCGGTGTCCCCGAGCATCTGGCTGCTCGTCGCCGCACGCTTCGTGCAGGGCCTGGCCGCTGGCTCGCTCGAGGCGGTCTCGCGCGCCGTGGTCGCAGACGTGTCCAAGGGCCGCCAGGCCGCCCGCGCCCTGTCGGGCCTCATGGCGCTGACCGGCTTTGTCCCCGCGATCGCCCCGGTCCTCGGCGGTGCGCTCCTGCCGGTCGTCGGCTGGCGAGGCCTCTTCTGGGTCCTCACCGCCATCAACGTCGTCCAGGCCATCATGGCGTTCCGCATGCCGGAAACCCTGCCCGCCGAGGGCCGCTCCTCCGGCACCCTGCGCAGCCTTTTCCCCCGCATGTGGCAGTGCCTGCGCCGCCCCGCCTTCGTCGGCTTCATGCTCGCCGGCGGCCTCGGCTTCGGCGCCCTCTTCGCCTACATCTCCGCGTCCCCGCTGGTCCTCCAGTCGCAGCTCGGCCTGGGCGCCACCACCTACGCGCTCATCTTCGGCGGCATGGCCCTGCTCATCCCGGTGTCCAACACGATGAACATGCGCATGCTCAAGCGCTACCACCCCCGCACGCTGCTCATCGGGGCATTGCTTATCGACGCCATCGCCGCCCTCATCCTCCTCACCTTCGCCTTCACCACGCCCTCCCTGTGGGTACTTCCCTTCCTGGCGGTCCTCTCCTTCATGGGCGGGTTCGTCATGGCCAACGCCTCCGCCCTGGCGATCGAGGAGGTCCGAGACATCGGCGCCGGCGCCGGCTCGGGCGCCCTCGGCTTCTTCCAGTTCCTCGTCGCCGGCGCGGTGCCCCCGCTCGTCGCGCTGGGCACGAACCACATGAGCTCCATGGGCCTGGGCACCCTCATCTGCGCCGGCCTGGCGCTCGCCGCGGTGCTGCTGCTCACCACCACCCACGAGCTCAGCGAGGACGCCGCCTAAATAATCCGCCGCTCGCGGGCCTTCTCTACCGCCGCGGTCCGGTTGTCCACGCCCAGCTTGGAGTAGATGTGGATGAGGTGGGTCTTCACCGTCGCCTCCGAGATGAACAGGCTGGCCGCCATCTGCTTGTTGGAGGCGCCGGTCTGCAGGGCTTTCAGGATCTCGATCTCGCGGGCCGACAGCGCCTCCTCCGGGCGCATCACGCGCTCCGCCAGCACGCCCGCCACCTGCGCGGAAAGGACCCGCTCGCGCCTGGCGGCCTTGAGCACGGCGTCATGAAGCTCCTGCTCGGGCGCGTCCTTGAGCAGGTAGCCGAGCGCGCCCGCCTCCACGGCGGCGACCACGTCGGCCTGCGTGTCGTAGGTGGTGAGGATGAGCACGGGCGGGCCGCCCGCGGCGACGGCGCGCCGGGTGACCTCGATGCCGTCCACGTTGGGCATCTGGATGTCGGAGACGATGACGTCCACGCCGTCGGGGACCTCGGCGGTGCCGTCCGCGCCCTCGGCGACGACCTCGATGTCGCCGAAGGAGTCGAGGACGGCGCGGAGTCCGGCGCGGACGACCGGGTGGTCGTCGATAAGCATGACCCTGATCATGGTGCCTCCTTGCGTTGGATCGGGAGCGTTGCCGCGAGCACGTTGCCCTCCACCGAGAGCTCGCCGCCGGCCTCCTCCACGCGGGCGCGCAGGCCGCGCAGGCCGAAGCCCTCCTTGCCGGACATGCCGCGGCCGTTATCAAAGACGTCGACGGTAACGGTGTCGCCCAGCTTATCCACCGTCACGACGGCTTTCGAGGCGTGCGCGTGGCGCACCACGTTACTTAAGCCCTCGCGGACCACGCGCTCGACCACCTCCGCCGCAGGGCCGACCACGTCCACCACGTTGACCTGCACCTCCAGCGGCTCGCCGAGGGCGCGCTGCCGGTCCTGCGCGGACTGCGCCAGCGCCCGGACCTGCTCCGGCAGGGTGCGGCGCGGCGTCA
>NZ_NSGL01000013.1:0-2431 GCF_002285155.1 Corynebacterium sp. NML 120412
GATCGAATCCACCTCTGCGCCCTCCACCGAGGCCGCGGCGGTAATCAGCGTGTCCACCATCGTGCCGGTGGGGAGCTCGACGACAATGTCGTCGGTCACGTGACTGCTCGCCGAATCCCCCGTTTTGCCTGCGGCAACGCTGTCCACGATGTCCACGGATTGGATATTTGCGTCGACCATGCCGAACGCCGCGGCCAGCTCGCCAAGGCTGCCCGGGACATCAGGGAGAGAGACGCGAATAAGGTAAGACATGCACCTAGTTATATCAGTCAGCCCGTACAACTGACCGTGAAAACGGTGATAGGCTGGCGAATCTTTACGCAGAAAGGACCATGCACCGTGCACGCACGCGAGCTTCCAGACGCCCCCACCGCCAATACCGAACCGCGCGCGTACGGCGACGCGCATCTCAGCCGCGGGGAGCGCATCGTGCGCAGCGGTAACGAGGTCGTCGTGCTCGGCAACACCCAGGCCCGCGCCGTGGCGGAGGACCCCGCCCGCTTCTCGTCCGCGGTCTCGCGCTTCATGCAGCTGCCCAACGGCCTCGATGGGGAGGAGCACGAGCGCTTCCGCGCGCTTATCGACGCCTACCTCACCCCCGACGCACTCACCCCCTACGCCCCGGCGTTCCGGGAGGCCGCGCGCAGCGTCGTCGCCGACGTCCAGGGGGCGCAGTTGGACGCTGACGGGGGAGAGGTGGACGCGGTGGCCACGATCGGCGCTCGCTACGCCGTGCGCGCCATGCTCGCGTGGCTTGGCTGGCCCGCAGGCATGGAGGATCGCCTGGTCGACTGGGTCGCGGAGAACAACGCCGCCACCCGCTCGGGTCAGCTCGAGCGCACCGCCGCGGTGGCGGAGGCGTTCGACGCCATGATCCACGAGGCCGTCGATGCCGCGAAGGAGTCGAAGACTGCGAAGCCTGCAGACGCGGCAGGCCAGCCGAGCGTGACCCTGCAGTTGCTCAACGACACGAGCATCGGCCGCCACCTCGAATTCGACGAGCTGGTCTCCGTCCTGCGCAACTGGACCGCGGGCGACCTGAGCTCGATGGCCTACTGCGTCGGCGTCCTGCTCTACGCGCTGGGCAACGACGCGGCGCTGCAGGACCGTCTGCGCAGCGGAGTGTCCGAGCGCGAGTTCACCGCGATCGCCGACGAGATCCTGCGCCAGGACTCGCCCTTTGTGAGTAACCGCCGCGTGACCACCTGCCCGGTGGATCTCGACGGCGTCGAGCTCGACGAGGGGCAGCGCGTGCGGATCCACTGGACCGCCGCGAACCGGGACCCGGAACACCCGAGCAACCTGGTGTGGGGAGCCGGCCCCCACGCCTGCCCGGGCAAGTACCTGTCCATGCTGGAGCTGCAGTGCCTCACCGAGGAGTTGCTGCGGGCGTTTAGCGTGGGCGAGGTCGCCGCGGACGCGGGCCGGCGCGAGCAGTTCCCGGTCGGCGGGTGGGCGAGCCTGCCCGTCACGCTGACCCCGCGGCACTAGCGTGGCGCGGGCGGTGCTCGTTAGCAAGCGAATGCCGTGACGTAAGATGAGGGTCGGTTTACTGACCTTGTTGGATAACGTTAGATAACTCAAGCACGAAAAGATTGGAACCGTTTTGGCTGAGATTTCACGCGAGGAGGTCGCCCGCATCGCCCGGCTCGCCCGCGTTGCGCTGCAGGACGACGAGCTCGATCAGATTTCGCAACAGCTCGACCAGATCGTCGACGCTGTCTCGAAGGTGCAGAGCGTGGACACCGAGGGCGTTGAGCCGATGAGTCACCCGCACTCCATCGAGGCGGGCATGCGACCGGACGTTGAGAAGAAGACACTGACGCAGGCGCAGGCGCTGGACCAGGCGCCGGAGGTGGAAGACGACCGCTTCGTCGTGCCGCAGATCCTCGGGGAGGGAGACGAGTAAATGAGCGAGAACACCAGCTTCACCATGCCCAGTGACGGCCTCATCGCCACGCCCGCCCACGAGCTGGCGCGCATGATCCAGGCCGGCGAGGTCACCTCCCGCGAGGTCACCCAGGCGTTCTTGGACCGCATCGCCGAAACCGACGAGACCCTCGGCGCGTTCCTGCACGTGGGCGCGCACGAGGCGCTCGCCGCGGCCGACGCCGTGGACGCGCAGGTCAAGGCGGGGGAGAAGCCCGCGTCTCCGCTCGCCGGCGTGCCGCTGGCGCTGAAGGACCTGCTCGTGACCACCGACGCGCCGACGACCGCCGCGTCGAAGATGCTTGAGGGCTACATGAGCCCGTATGACGCGACCGTCGTGAAGCACTTGCGCGAGGCCGGCATCCCGATCCTGGGCAAGACGAACCTGGACGAGTTCGCCATGGGCTCCTCGACCGAGAACTCCGCCTACAAGGTCACCCGCAACCCGCACGACACCGAGCGCGTGCCGGGCGGCTCCGGCGGCGGCACCGCGGCGGCGCTC